>JAXDFZ010000009.1:0-75903 GCA_034665305.1 Blastocatellia bacterium
CCGCCTACGCGCCCTTTACGCCCAGTAAATCCGAACAACGCTTGCTCCCCCCGTATTACCGCGGCTGCTGGCACGGAGTTAGCCGGAGCTTACAAATGGTACCGTCATCATGGGGGGTATTGTCCCCCACTTATTCTTCCCATTCTTGTGAAGTTTACATACCGAAATACTTCATCCTTCACGCGGCGTTGCTGGGTCAGGCTTTCGCCCATTGCCCAAAATTCCCGACTGCTGCCTCCCGTAGGAGTCTGGCCCGTATGTCAGTGCCAGTGTGGCCGACCGCCCTCTCAGGCCGGCTACGGATCGTTGCCTTGGTAAGCCGTTACCTTACCAACTAGCTAATCCGCCGCAGGCTCCTCTTTAGACGCGAGGTCTTTCGATCCCCCGCTTTAACAACTGTCACCATTAGGTGCCGCTGCATTATGCGGTATTAGCAACCGTTTCCGGTTGTTATTCCCCATCCAAAGGTAGATTACCTACGTGTTACTCACCCGTGCGCCACTCTACTCGTCTCCCGAAGGAAACTTTCGCGTTCGACTTGCATGTCTGAGGCACGCCGCCAGCGTTGATTCTGAGCCAGGATCAAACTCTCGTTAGAATTTGTTCTCTGGAACATTATCGATAACTGGTTAAAAGTATCCGATAATGACTCTTCTTTAAAGAGTTTTACGCGAACTTTATCGTTCAGCGTTTTGACTCTCAAAGGTCATTGATATGGACACGCTCTATCTAGTTTTCAAAGATCGATTTAGTCGGGTTTAGATGTTCCCAAAACCCTTGGGTTGCTTCACTGAGTGACTTTTGTCGTCTCAAGCAAACGCGCATTCTAACCATTGACCCCCGCTCTGTCAAGCGAGGTTCGCATATTTCATGAAATAGTAAGAATTACTCATTCAAACCGCCAGTTTACCGATCCGGATCCCTTAAACCTGTGGGTAACTCTTGGTAGAAATCCAAAGTGCCCGCCCGTTAAGAATCATTTCCGCTTCTTTGATCTGGGCGTTTCGCCGGGAGCCGCTACTCGAAGCACGCCCCGATCATCACGATAAAGACTGTACTGCGCGTCTTTCACCTGGCCACCCTCTTCCTTAACCCTGATGGTGAATGTCTTGTTGGCGCCGCGTCCCTCCACGCGCAAAGGCAGAAACCCCTGTAGATCCGGACTGCGATAACCTGTGTAGTGCTCCTGGTTATGCTTGTCATATCCGAGCACATAGATTCGATCAAAATCGGGCTCATCTAACTTACGCGGTTCGCTGGAACCGCTCTTTTCCAGAATCACCCAACTGCCGGGTTTCGTTTCCTTCTGTACGCCCTTATTGGTTCCGGAATCACTCTCCTCCGACCCATCATCATCGATGCGGTGCCAGGCAACGAACTCACGGCCGGTGCGATAGAAAATGATGTCGCTGGGAACGGTTAGCTCTACCTGTTTGCCATAGATCCAACCAGCCGGCGCTGGCGAACTGGAAGGCGGCAGGCGGACTTTGTACCAAAGCTCATTCGGTTCTTCGGGTTCCTTTTCTGCGTCGCTATCTTTCTTTCCCTTCGGAGAACTTGTCTGCCCGCTACCTGGCTTCGGCGCAATATCACTTTCAATCGTCTCAGACGCGCCAGGCTTTGGCACGCGCTTCCAACCGACGATCTCAAACGTGGAACCGCTGTCCAACTTCATCATGATGTTGTCGTTGCTCGCGCGATCCGGGCTCAGCCTGAGATTGGAACTCGCATGCAGCTGGCCAGTCGCCTGAGCCGGTGTGTCCTTATCTTCATTCCGGAGCTTAACCGAACTCTCCAGCACCGTATCCAGCATTACGTTTCGCGCTTCAATCCATCCTTCTGTGTTTTCCTCGTCGTGCCCTCGGACCCGCAACCATTTTTCGCCCGTATCCTGGACTGTGACCGTGTCGAGAATATCAACCTGATCATTGCGCGCCACTTCCAGCAAGTTTGCGGCAACGACTGCGGTGGAGCTGCGAATCTGCGCCCGCCGGGCCACGACGACGCCGGTGCTCCCCTTCTTCGCCAGAGTGTTGCATCCGGTCAGGCAGCAGGCTATGGCAAGCACAGCGATGAAAGCGAAGGTCACTCGCACAATTAGGGGCCGGGATTTTTTGCCGGCGCATTTTTCACTCATAGTTGATGCGATTCCGTATTTTGACTACCGATGTCCAGGTTTTGTTTCGCCATTGTAACCCAACCTGCGCAACAGGTCGCGCTGAGCACGGCTCAACGACTCAGCGACCGTAATACGAGTTCGCAATCCGAACTTTTCAACCCGAAGTCCGAAGGGCGCCAGCGACGCAGCTAAATCAATCCCTCTCGGGGTTTGCACATACTCTCTGGCGAAATTCTCCATCCCGGCGAAACTACCCAGCGCGCCGATCACTGCGTCATTTCCCTGCCCTGCGTTCAGCCCGGTGCGATACCTGTGAAAGATCTCTTTGTAAACATCATCCAACGAACGCTTGCCATCCGATTTGCTTCGTAAAGTTAAATCATAAAGAAGAGCCACCAGCATCGCCTTTTGATATACGAGCGAAGCGTTCGTGGTCCAACGCCGCTGGGAAGCTTCGATTAATGAAAACTGATCGCGATCCGGAACTGCAGCGTAGATATCAAAAGCCCGCGCCACTGAGATCAGGAAATCCTGAAAGCTCAGATTGTTCAACCGCTGCCCGGCGATCATCCCTTGATAGATCGTGAAGCCTTCATAAAACCAATCGTAGTCCCCTTCGAGTGCCAATCCATTAGGCACCCAAAGATGAAAGAGCTCGTGTGTTAGCGGAACTCCGAGTTGAACCAGCGCCGCGGTTTTACTGGGCTGAAGTCCGGAGAGCAGAACGACTGTAGCGCCGCGCGTTTCCGCACTCCATCGCTGTGCGCCCTCCGGGCGCGGAAACGGCGAAAGCACCAACAGCGCGGTCCTGCCCGGCATTCCTCCGACAGAGCTCGCGTGACTTTCGAGAATGCGCTTCGCGAGGGCTTGGAGTTCCTGGGACGAAAACGCCCACTGTCCCGTTGTCACCACCGTAAACTCAACGCCGCGCACGCTGCTTGTCAGCCGTTGGAGATCCTTGCCTACCAGAAAGACGGCGCGCTCCGCATCGACTGTTTCGAATTCCGTGTTCGACAGTTGTTTTTCTGCAGAAGAGATTAGCCATCCGGCGGGCAAATCGATCTTTAGTTGGACCAATCCATCGGCTTGCGATTTTTGTGTAATCAAAAGCGGCAGAATGTCGCCGAGCATGATCAATCCACGTTCTGACGTAAGCCAGGAAACGTGCGCTGAGTCTTCGGAACGATTGGGAGGGGCGAGATTCACCTCATACCGAAAACGAGTCGCCGGCGCTTCAGCCCGGTATTCGCCCGGGACCAGACGCCGTAAGCCAATCGGCTTATTAGCGGCGTCGGCTAACGCGAAGCCATCAATGCGTTCGCCTAATCCAATCAGGCCACCATAGGTTTTGGGGAAGGACCAGGTTGGGCTTTCTTTTGCTGAAATGCCTTCGACAAGCAACCGCGTCGGAGATGTGGAGGACACAGAAACGCGCACGACCGAGCGAGCTTCCGCGGTGAGGGCAAGCGCGGTTGCGTTAGAAAAAACTACAACCAGCAGCGCCCACAATAGGAGAAAAGACAGCGCGTGATTTAGCCGCCACAACGCGATCCTTTTCACCGCTTCATTAGGTCGCCTTATCATTTCTCGCTGCTTTGCACTCTATAAGTTTGGAACGCGCGCAACGCATTGACGACAAACATGTTGCTAACTACAATACACCGGACTCTAGCATAAGGCAGAAGATGGTAACCAAGCCTCTCTCAAAACGTCTGCGAAATAGCGGTTCGCAAATACTGGCGGCGATTTTGCTCGCCCTCGTGTTGCATGGCGCGACTGCTGGTTTGACGCACAACCACGGTCGCACCTCGCTGCCGCGCGCCGGTGCATCGCAACTGACCAACACCCCGGCGGTTACCGGCAGCACCTCCGCGTCTTCTCCTGCCAAAGCATCAAACTGCGAATGCTTAATTTGCCAACTTCAACATAATCTTTCAATTACTCTGCTCACCCGGGTGCCGCAACTGGAGTTGGGAGGCGTCTCAGCAACAGTCCCGACCCTGGCCTCCTCGTCATACGTCGCCGAGCTTTTGCAACAAAGCCACGGCCGCGCTCCGCCTCTCTCTTTCTTACTCTAAAAAGCAAGCACATCGCGCTCTCAGTGCGAAACGTGTTTTTGCCGTTTCTCCGACCAAATTAGCACTCGTGCGATTTGTTGGAGTCGGCCGAATTTTTTTTAGTTTAGAGAAAGAGGTTCACATGCTTTGCAATCGAAGAAATCTAGTACCGGTGGCTCTGATCATATTCGCTATTAGCGCCGCCACAGCGACCGCCCAAACGCGCATCGGCACAGTTCTGGGTTCGGTCAAGGATCCAAATGGTGCACTGGTACCCGGCGCGACCGTAACCATTACTCAGCCAGTCACGGGATACAAGCAAGCGATCCAGACCGATGCCCAAGGGACTTTTCGGCTGGTCAACATTCCATTCAATACTTATAAGCTACGCGCGGAAGCGCCGAATTTCCAAGCGACCGAGCAGACGTTGGATTTAGAGACCGCGCTACCTTTGAATGTTGATCTGGTTGTGGGCGTGGGAATTGAGGCAGCGAGCGTAACTGTCACCTCCGACAATTCCGCGTTGCTTGAAACCGACCGCACCTCGTCCGACACCGACATAAACCAGACGGTGCTCGAAAGGCCTTCGGGTGCGGCGCCTTCGCGCGCCATTGAAAGTATCGTTGCTTCGACTCCAGGCTTTGTTACTGACGACAATGGTCGCATGCATCCGCGCGGTTCGGAATCACAGGTTCAATATGTCGTCGACGGAGTGCCAATAACCGACAACCTTTCGGCCATTTTTTCCAGCAGTCTCGATACCCGCACAATGCGAACTGTTGAGGTGCTGACTGGCGGAATTCCCGCCGAGTTTGGCGATCGCCTTGCCGGCGTAATTAATGTCAACACCCGTTCCGGTCTTGAAGGGCTCACCCAGGGCGGCCTTTCATTCTCAGGTGGCAGTTTTTCGACAGGTGAGATCGGAGCTGACTTTTCGACGCACACGAAGCGCTTCGGCTTTTTGACGAACCTCTCGACATCAACTTCGCAGAGATTTCTTGATCCGCCAACGATTGACAATTTCCATAACTTCGGCCGTAGCGGCAAAGGGTTTTTCAGGCTTGATTACACCCTCAGTCAAAACGACAGCCTGCGAGGCACGTTCACATTTGGCGGAACAAACTTTCAGGTGCCGAACCGTTTGAGCCAACAGCTAGCCGGCCAAAACCAACGGCAGCGCAATCGCGATAATGCGCAGAACATCACGCTGGATCACATCTTCTCGCCGAACACGCTGGGCCAGATCTCGTTTTTCAATCGCCACAGTGCCGCGACTTTATTTAGCAATGCCAGTTCGACCCCAGTGGTCGCGTCTCAGGATCGCACGTTGCAAAACACCGGTGTGCTGGGCTCGGTGTCGCTAACTCGAGGATCGCACAACATCAAAGTTGGCGGTCAGATAACCTTCACGCCGGTGCATGAAGAATTCAGTTTCTATCCTACCGTAGCCTTCGATGATTTAATCGATGACCAGGGCCACGTCGTTCCCAACCCTGTCAACGCGTTCACTGCCGCTAATCCTTTCCTATTCCAAGGTCGAAAGACGGGTAGAACTCTTAGCGCCTACGTTCAGGACCGCTTCAGCGTTTTCAAAAACCTAACGCTTGATGCAGGCGTGCGTTACGACAACTACAAACTACTGATTCAGGAGCAGGCGCTCAGCCCTCGCATTGGTATTGCTTACTACGTGCCTCAAACAAAGACGACTCTGCGCGCTTCCTATAATCGCCTGTTTCAGCCTCCTCCGGCCGAGAGCCTGCTACTGGCAAGTTCTCAACCGGCTGCAGCTATTTCTCCAATTGCTGTGCTCACCGGCGTTACCACCGTAAAACCCATCCTGCCTGACAAGGAGAATGTTTTCGAAGTCGGCGCACAGCAGCTGCTTTCGAAGTACCTGCGCGTAAACCTCACGCTTTATCAAAAGCGGATCGAGAACTTTTCCGACAAGGATCAGTTTTTTGAGACCGGGGTAATATTCCCCATCGCCATCTCAGCAGGACGGGTAACAGGAGAAGAACTCCGCATTGAATCGACCAACATCGGGGGCTTTCACGGTTTCCTTTCGTACGCTAATGCACGCGCTTATGGAGTGACGCCCATCAACGGCGGTCTGTTTTTGGGAGAGGATCCGCAAGACTTGCAGGTTGCAGGTTTGAAGTTTCCCAATGACCATGACCAGCGCAACGAACTGCAGTTCCAGCTTGGTTACACGCATCGCCGATCCGGCGTCTACGCAATCTTCAATGGAAGGTACGATTCGGGCGTGCCAACTGACGTCGAGCCTGGTACCACGCTGGCCCAGTTTGAGGCAGAAGGCTTCGATCCGCGCCTCTACGGGGAAATTGACTTCGCGCGTGGGCGAGTGAAGCCACGCTTGGTTTTGGACTTTTCAGTCGGGGCTGATTTGTTCCAGAAAGAGCACACTTCACTGAATTTCCAGTTTGACGTGCAGAACCTGACTAACGAGCTTTTCCTCTACAATTTTGAGTCCGTGTTCAGCGGCACGCACGTTGGCTATCCACGCCTAATGAGCGCCCGTTTGAGCCTCCGATTCAAATGAGATAGGGCGGGCGACGGAGATGTAAATGAAAGGCCGAACATTCCTGGGCGTTCGGCCTTTCATTTCGTACTTTTACTCCTGAATCCGGTTGACAGATTTCACGCAACACCAATAGAATAGGGCGTTCAATCGCCCGTCTGTGCTGGAACCCAGTAACGATTTGTAGGAAATCTGCTGTGAGCCTTGTCAAAATCATCGTCGTTACCATCCTGGTGATCTTGAGCATATTGCTGTTCGGGCGATTCTTGTTTTAGCCTGAAACGCCTGAATGCTCGCACCCTCCGCAGTGCTTCAACTAAACGCTCCGTTTGCGCGCGCTCTTCGTCCGCGCTTTTTCCGATTTGCGCCAGTCTTCTTGTCATCGCTGTTCTTCCTGCTCGTTATTGTTAATTCAGCCGCTGCTCAGGAACTCTCTGAAGGCGAAGTTCTCAAAAGTCGCACTGACATGGTGACAGTGCCTTTTGTGGTGACTGACGCCCGCGGCCGCCGCATCGCGGGACTTCAGCAAAGTGATCTGGCCGTCAGCTCGGACGGTAGGCCCCAGCGCATCGAGTTCTTTTCTACTGGCACTTCGCGCGTTGCATTGATTTTTCTGCTTGACGCCTCCGGCAGTGCGCGTGAATACATTGGCGATCAACGCGAGGCCGCACTTTCGCTCTTTACGCGATTCGGCGAAAAGTCAGAAGTCGCCGTGCTTCGTTTTCACGACACTGCCAGGATCGCTGCGCCTTTCCTGACGGACACGCGGATCGCTCGCGAGGCGTTTGTCTTTCCGGCGACGCCTGAGCGACACACGGCGATCTTCGATGCGGCGATGGCTGGGCTACAATTATTCAGTCAACGCAGGGCTGACCCCACTGAAAGACGAATCATAATTCTGACCAGCGATGGGTTGGACACGGCCAGCAGGGTAAAAGGAGTCGACGTCATCCAGCGGGCGCGCGGAGAAGGCGTATCCTTTTACGTAATCCACTTTCCAATCTACACGCCACAACGCGGACGTCTGGAGCCGCGGCCTCCCGCGCGGGATTTTCGCAATCTTGCGGAAAAGACTGGAGGAAAGTATTTCCTGGCAGGCGATCTGCAGGCTGCGTTATCGACCCATAACCATGTAGAGTTGGCGCCGATCTTTAACTCCATTGAGGAAGACCTGGCGAGCCAGTATTTGATCGGTTTCTATCCCGAGGAAATATTCCGTGACGGCGTTTCGCATCCGATCGCACTGAGCGTAAGGCAGAAGGGTCGCATACGGCCCATGCGGCGGGACTTCAAACTCATTTCTGATCATTAACCAGAAAATATGACCGATAACAACAGCGCTGGGCTCGTGAGAATCCGCCGCGCACTCATTAGCGTTTCCGACAAGACAGGCATCGTCGACTTCGCGCGCGAGCTGAAAACCTTCGGCGTTGAAATCATAAGTACCGGTGGCACGGCGAAGATCCTGCGCGACGAAGGAATTGACGTCCTCGAAGTGTCTGACGTGACTGGATTCCCGGAAATGATGGGCGGTCGCGTGAAAACTCTTCATCCAAAAATACACGGGGCACTTCTCGCACTTCGCGATAACGCAGAACATGTGGCGGCGATGGAAAGAAATGCGATCGAACCGATCGACATGGTGGTTATTAATCTTTATCCGTTCGAAGAAACCATCGGCCGTGACGATGTCAGCACGACTGATGCTATCGAACAAATCGATATCGGCGGGCCGGCGCTGATTCGATCGGCGGCAAAAAACTACCGGGACGTTGCGGTCATTACCTCGCCTGAAATTTACCGGCAAATCCGCACGGAACTGATTGTGGACGACGGCTCCCTTACGTTGGCCTCGCGCGAGCAGCTGGCCCGCCTCGCCTTCATGCGAACCGCGATTTATGATTCCGCAATTTTCCCGTACCTAACGGCAACCCTTGACGGCGCCAAAAACTCCAAGTTTTTTCCGGCTATTCCTGAACTTCTGGCGCCGATGCAGACGTACATGAATCTATTCTCGTCTGCTATGAAGGCGATGACTGGCCAACAATTCCCCGAAGCTGCCGACGAAGAGTTCGCAGATCAAATCCGGCTGTCGTTTGATAAGCTTAGTGATCTTCGTTACGGCGAAAACCCACATCAGTCGGCAGCGCTTTACGAATACGCAAGCCGCGACCGCGATGACAACCATTCGAGTGTTGCGCGTGCAGAGCTACTCTCCGGCAAGCAGATGTCTTTCAACAACTACGTTGACGCCGACGCCGCCTGGCAGCTGGTTTGCGATTTTGATGAACTGACCTGCGCGATTATTAAGCACACGAATCCAGCCGGCGTAGCCTTCGGGGACTCAGGCGAAAACGCCTATCGTAGGGCACTAGCAACGGACCCGGTGTCAGCGTTTGGCGGAATTGTGGCATTCAATCGCAAAGTCGATGCGGCGGCTGCGCGAGCCGTAGTTGAAATTTTCACCGAGGTGATCATCGCACCGGAATACGATCCCGACGCAGTCGAGATTCTAAGTACCAAAAAGAACTTACGAGTTTTGAGCCTGGGTCCGCCGAATCCTGCACATGGAGTCGAGTACAAACAGATCGCTGGCGGCATGCTGGTCCAAACACGGGACACGCATAAACTACGCCGCGAAGATTTGAAAGTGGTAACCAAACGACAACCGACTAACGACGAACTAACGAATTTGTTTTTCGCGTGGATCGTTTGTAAGCATACAAAATCAAACGCCATCGTATACGTTCGCGACCAACAAACGGTTGGCGTCGGAGCGGGTCAGATGTCACGCGTGGACTCAGTGAAGATTGGCGCCATGCGCGCACAACTTCCGATGGAGCGCTCGGTAATAGCATCCGACGCATTCTTCCCTTTTCGCGACGGCGTTGACGAAGCGGCGAAGCACGGCATCACGGCAGTCATTCAACCCGGAGGCTCGGTTCGTGATGCTGAAATCATCGCGGCTGCCGATGAACTAGGATTGGCGATGGTGTTCACCGGCATCAGGCACTTCAAACACTGAGTCATCCGGACATTTTGAAGCTCGGCTTGCTCTTTCACGACAGTTTATCGATACTTCGAAACCTATGCTAAACGACAGACACGGACTCGTATTCGGTGTAGCAAACAAACGTTCCATCGCATGGGCAACGGCGCAGGCGCTACATGAAGCCGGCGCACGGCTCGCATTCACTTATCAGGGAGAACGCCTTCAGGACAATGTTGAAAGTCTGACGGGCGCTGAAATGCCTGACTCTCTAATTCTGCCGTGTGATGTGACAAAAGCGGATGAGGTCGGGGAAACATTTCGACGAGTGACTCAGGAGTTTGGCAAACTCGATTTCCTAATTCACAGCATTGCCTTCGCTCCGCGTGAAGCGCTAGATGGCGAGTATCTGGATACAACTCGAGAAGCGTTTCTGACTGCGCTTGAAATAAGCGCTTATTCGCTCGCGCAACTCGCGCGAGCTGCTGTCCCGCTAATGAATGCCGGCGGCAGTATCGTTACCATGACTTATTATGGGGCGGAAAAAGTTGTTACAGGCTACAACGTAATGGGTGTGGCCAAGGCTGCGTTGGAGGCGAGCGTTCGCTACTTGGCGGCGGACTTAGGCCCGCGCTCAATTCGGGTAAACGCGATTAGCGCCGGCCCTATTCAAACACTTTCTGCGCGCGGGGTTTCGGGCCTCAGCACGATGATGAAGCACCATTCTGAAAAAGCCCCTCTACGCCGTAATGTAGAAGCTCGCGAAGTCGGGAACGCAGCGCTGTTTCTCTGCAGTCCATTATCGTCAGGAATTACGGGCGAGGTACTGCATGTTGACTGTGGTTACAGCATCATGGGGATCTGACGGACAAACGGCCAGATACAGAATTCGCTAAGCGAAAGCGGCTTGAATGGACAAAACGAACGAGCAACTTACGCGACCGCCAGGTACTACTCAGGACGAACAACTCCTCGAAAGCCCCCAGCCTGATCAGTTCACCCATACCGATCCATGGCGCGTGTTTCGCATCATGGGCGAGTTCGTCGAAGGCTTTGATGAACTGGTCACCGTTACCCGCGGCGTTTCAATTTTCGGGTCAGCGCGAGTAGCGCCTGATGATCCATATTACGAAGCTGCAAGGGAGACTGCTGCCCTCTTTGCTGGGGCAGGCTTTGCGGTTATTACTGGTGGCGGCCCCGGAATCATGGAAGCGGCAAATAAGGGCGCCTTCGAAGCTGGCGGCGTCTCGATCGGCTGCAACATCGAGCTCCCTCGCGAACAGAGACCTAACGCCTACCAGACCCTTTCACTGAAATTCAAATACTTTTTTGTCCGCAAGATGATGTTCGTGAAGTACAGCACGGCCTTCATCATCTTTCCCGGGGGCTTTGGAACCTTAGATGAAATGTTTGAGGCCCTCACGCTCATTCAAACGGAAAAGGTTCGCGACTTTCCGGTAGTATTGTTTGGTTCAGAGTACTGGCGGGAACTATTGGATTGGATCAAGACTGTATTGCTGGGACGGGGAATGATCGCCGAGAGAGATCTGCAGCGGTTACATGTAACCGATTCGCCTCTTAGGGTCGTTGAGATTGTTACCGAAATCGAGAACTCGCTCTCAGAATCTCCGGCCAAGGTATACGATTACTGATCATTCGTAAGAACTTTTGAAGTATCCGGTGGCGACTCGAGCGTCTCCTCAAGCCACTTCAGATAAGGCGAAGATATTGCCTCGACCGGTAGCGCCAAAATCTCAGGAACCTGATAACTGTGCAGCCCTCGGACATGCTCTTCCAGCTCTTGAAATCTTCCCCTAAGCGTTTTCGCAAACATGAGTGCTTCTGTTTCGTGCTGAACTGCACCTTCCCAACGATAGATTGATTCTACCCGGGGCAGAATTTGAACACAGGACGCCAAGCCGGCACTGATCAAGTCCTCCGCTATTCGCGTGGCTTCGGTTGTGTCCTTGGCGGTAATCAACACCACAATCGCTTCGGAAACGTGCGGTTTCATAACTCAAACTGTAAACGGAGGAGTGCGGCCTGAAAGAAATAGTATGAGGAACGGACTATGAGCTTTCCTCTTCCGAATCGAGCGTGCCGCCTGTGAGCGGCGACGTGTCATCTCCGAAGAAGGCTTGGTAGAGTTCCTGAGCGCGATCGAAGTCGCGCTCGTCGACCAGAAGCACAGCCCCTGGTGCGGTGGCAGATAGCAAGGGAGAGAGCGCATCCGAGGCGCCCGACTGAACCGCCGAACGAATGCCGTTTTGAAGTAAAATGTCGTTCACCATTTCCGCCTCTGCGGGCGAGCTAAGCGTATGCAGCGGCAGGAAACGCGCTTCGCTATCATCGTGCATTCCGTCACTCACCGACAAACGGTCAACGAGCGCGGCACCGTCGTCAGGGCACTGCACAACGCCGTCTTGGTACTCTGATTCACAAACCGGGCAATACATGATTTTCGGAGTGGAGTGTAGCTCTGAGAGGGATTTGACGCAACCGGTGGCGTGAAGACCCGCGACTTCAGGGGTACTCGATCGCGCTTGCGCTATGTGCCGGTCGCGGCAAGAAGCTGGGAGGACGCGGCATTACTTTGACGAGAGGAAACCTCTCCGGCAATTTCACAGATACGCGTGATCGAAAATGGTTTTGCTACGATCCAATCAACCTTGGCCTCTTGCTGTTCGTCGGAACCGACAGCCTCACCCCAACCAGTCACAACGGCGAGAGGTATGTCAGAACTTCGCTCGCGTATCGCGCGGGCAAGCTCCCAGCCGCTCATTCCCGGCATCCCCAGATCGGTGAAGACTGCCCCGTAAACGTTTGCGTCAAATAGTTCCAGGGCTTCAGTGCCATTTGACGCCAAACTCACTTCATAACCTTCACCCTCAAGTATATCGCCAAGCAATTCTCGAACTGATGGTTCATCGTCAACAACCAAGATTCTTGGCGAGGCAGTCTGAGAGACGAGTTTCAAATAAGGGTTCTTTCCTGAAACAACATCCTCGGCCGCGGGTACCTCTTCGAGCGGAAACTTGATGATGAAGCTCGTTCCCGCATCCGGTTCCGATTCGACTTCCACGGTTCCGCCGTGTCGCTGAATAATTCCATAGCATACGGCCAGACCTAAACCCATCCCTCCATTCCCTTTGGTGGTAAAAAACGGATCGAATATGCGGGATTTCACATCGGCGCTCATCCCCAAGCCGTTATCGCTTATCGATATTTCTACGAAGCCGTCTCGTTTCTCCGCGCCGAGCACGATTCGTCCACCACCTGGCATCGCGTCAACGGCATTAAAAACCATGTTAACGAAAACTTCGCGCAATTCGCACGCGTCTCCCCTTATCACAGCATCCGAGTTCGCGTTCAGGTTGAGTTCAACCTGAATGTTACGAGCTTGTGAGACGTCCCTCCAGCGCGGACGGGTAATTTCATTCACATCTGTTAGGAGTTGATCTACGGCAACCAGGGCGAAGTCATGATCCTGACGCTGGCGCGCAAAATCCTGAATTCGCTTTACTGTCTGAGCTCCATCGCCCGCGGCCTTAATAATGATGTTAAGACCGCGCTCTGTTTCGGGATCCGAGGGACGTCGCAGCATCAGCTCGGCTCGTCCGAGGATACCAGCGAGTGTGTTGTTAAAGTCGTGGGCTACCCCGGATGCCAGCTGGCCCAGCGCTGACATCTTTTCAAGCTGGCTAAACTGCTCTTGAAGTCGTTCTTGCTCGGCGATGTATCGCGATAATTCCTCCACGTGCTTCCTGGCCTGTTCAGCCCGCTCAGCAGATACTTCAACATTCTTTAGATAGGTTCGATAAGTCAAATACACAATTGCAATAATCGGCAGCGTGCCTAATAGCGCATAGAAACCAATAACGACCATTAACTTTGCGATGATGAAGGCAGCTGATGCTCCAACAAAGTAAGTGATTGATGCCCACAGATAATTTGTTCGCCACGTCTCCCAGAAGGACCGACCGATTTTGCAGGCTGTGTAAACGGTTACCAGTGCCGTATTCACTACATATTGGACTGAGGCCATCAAGCATAATGAACTGACGAAGATTGCTGATTGGCTCTTTGAAGACAATAGTTCCACCGGGCCAAAACACAGCCGAAGCATTTGAAAAGTAACAAAGGTTGCACAGGTCATTACGGCCGAATTAAAGAGCAGAACACTGATCTTCTTGCTGATGCGAATGGAGGTAGCGAGCGTGGCCAGGCATGCTAGCAGCGTTGCGGCCTCACCACCATACAGCAGAATTGTGAGAAAGATGAGGGTATCGGCGACGGTAATCTCACCTTTGATACTGGGGATGTGAACTATCAAACGTGCGCCTATGAAGATACTGATTAGCGCCAAGATCAGGAAGCGAATATCAAGCTGGGCAGCGTTCAACCCTGCTACACAAAATACGGCCACCGCCGCGGCCAGGGCCACAACGAAAATGACAAATGGTTTGAAGAATTGTTGTTTAGTCATCCCTGTTCGCGTTCGCGATTAAGGGTTGGGAAGGGTTCAGAGATCGGCATATGGACCTTACGTTCTCACCTTGCACGCTGGGAGGAAGACGCACCCAGATAAACCGTGTCGTAAAGATCGCGAACCTTAAACCCGGCTTTTTTGTAGCAGGCGATGGCTGCCGCGTTTTCTTGATTGGCTAGCAAACAGACGGAATTTGCACGTGCCAATAAATGATTGGTGAGGTCAATCAGCAGTCGAACGGCGATTCCGTTACGTCTCTGAGAGGGATTAACGTAGACTCCTTCGAGATAGATGACCTCAGGAGTTTCGCTGATGACATCGGCCTTGAACATCAATTGGCCGTCCTCAATGCTTACCCAAACCCGGTTCTGTTCAATACGGCGTTTGCAGCGCTGGTAGAAACCTTCGGGATCGACAAAAATAGGATTGATCCCACTCTCCTCAAAGGCCATTTGGGCGTGCACGGGGGCGATCAGATCTAAATCCGCTGCTACCGCCAACCTTAATTCTTTTCCGCAGCCAAGTGCCTCTCGCGGCTCGCGGCGTTCGAACAATCGCTCGCGGTTAAGTAACCGAGGTGCTTGGTCCTCTAAGGTGAAATGGCTTAAGAAGCGGCTAACCCTTTCGACCTCTCCCAGCAAGGTATTAGTTGATGGGTCTTGTTGAGCAAGATTCGCGAATCTCATCAGAGCATCGTCATTATTCGTTTCGAAAAGCGTCACGTGACCGATTAACGCCACGCCCTCGAGATGACCGACTTCGTTCCGGTAGCCATAAAATATACCTCGATTCAAAGGACTCGTTATGCCGTTATCCATGATCCAGCTAGTCATCAAAAATGTCTGTTTAGCACGCCGTGCTAGAAATGCGAGCACTTCTTCCCTGTCCTCTTCGCGCAGCATCTCAATTCGCTGCTGATCCTCGGTGATCGCAGCCTGACGCAAGCCCGCGCTTGTCTTCCGCGACCCACGATCACAAGTCTGCGATGTTTTGAAGAGTCTTAATTCGGCGTTGACGATATGTGCACTCACGGTATCTCTCCTCAATAGTCCAAACAGTCAAGCCCGCTGTCGATTACAACGCTGTCAAGCGAGAAATCACCGTTTAGCTGTGCAGATTGAGCGATAACTACCGAATCACTGATAACAACGCCGTCACTGACAACCACTCCGTCACTTACTACGACGCCGTCACCGAGGACCGATCCGTCGCTTACGAGCACTCCATCACCGATTAACCTACTCATTCGTGCGAAGATCGAACCGCTATCCAACGACAGGCCGTCGCTAATCACAACGCCATCACTTACGACGACTCCATCGCTAATGACTACACCGTCACTGATGACCACTCCGTCGCTAACAACCACTCCGTCGCTGATAACTACTCCGTCGCTAATGACGACGCCATTGCTAACAACAACACCCTCGCTTATTACCACGCCTAGAGCATAAATGGGTTGGTACTTCAGTATCAGGCTGGTACCTTTCGCAAAGTGTTGGCCGAGGATAATGCCCTGAGACCAGGCAAACGTGTGTCCGCCAATTGTAGTCTGCGCCACCGGCGGGACGGATGTTGTTAAAAGGTTC
The DNA here is from genome assembly GCA_034665305.1 of Blastocatellia bacterium. Classification (GTDB taxonomy): domain Bacteria; phylum Acidobacteriota; class Blastocatellia; order Pyrinomonadales; family Pyrinomonadaceae; genus DASXRU01. Next base: position 15,783 of record JAXDFZ010000009.1, read on the forward strand.
GCGCCGATAGGCTTACTCGAACCCAGATCCGTCCGGACCAGACAAGCCAAGCGCATTGCGCCTTCGATGTTGAGTTGACCAGCACCCTGCTCGAAGCTATTGAAGCCCTTCAAAGGCTGAGCTGAATACATCAACATCGCCTTAACCATATTTGGGGTCAGTTTCGGATTGGCTTGGAGCAAGAGTGCGGCGGCTCCTGCGACTCCTGGCGTTGCCATCGATGAACCGCTCAAGTACATGTGGCGACGGTTTTCGCTCGGGCTGACGCCTGCATCGAGTTGGGGATTCTGAGTTACGAGCAAATTGTTATCTGACTCGGCATCGATCAGCTTGTTTCCTGGCGCCACCAGTTCAGGCTTTATTAGGTTGTCATAATGTTTGACACCTGCCGAGTCGCGCCAACCACTGCGCGTCGGTCCCCGAGAACTGAAAGTAGCAACTCCATCGTCGTTACGAGCGTTTGTCCCAAAAGTATTCGAGGCCCCTACCGTAATTGCGGCTGGTTCGTTTCCCGGGCAGTGGATCTGGCCGTATACCTTCTGTCCGGCACTATTTTTACCGTTGTTGCCGGCGGCAGCAACGACAACAACGCCTGCATCAACCAACCGCCGTACCGCACGGCACACCGGGTCATTCTTGTAAGAATCAATCGCCGGTGTCCCCAAACTCATGTTGACCACCTTCACCTTGTAGGCGGCGTGATTCGCTAGTAACCAGTCAAGGGCAGCCAGCGTACCCGCGACCGTCCCGGTGCCACGCGAGTTGAGCACGCGTAAGTTAATGAGGCTCGCGTTCGGCGCAATCCCGATATATCCTGCGTCGGCGATCCGGCCGTTACCGGCCGCTATAGAGGCCACATGAGTTCCATGTCCATATGGGTCATCGACACGATTCTCACCAGTAAAGTCGCGACTGAAAATAATGCGACTCTTGTCATCCCGGCCGAGAAAGGTCTTATGCCCGGTGTCGATTCCTGAATCAACTACAGCGATCCCCAGACCCGTGCCGTCCATTGTCGCCCCGGCTGCAGCCCCGGTTGACTGGTGACGAACAGCGTCAGCACCGGTTGTGAGTGAAATGTGCCCTAGAGACTGAATCTGTTGATTCAAGGATATGTAGTTCGTATGGGAGCTTGCGGCAAGTCTTTCAACTGCCTTTATTGGAGCGTCGATCGTCATCACGCCCAGTCGATGAAGCCGCGCATCTACGTGCACTGAATTACTCTTTAGCAGAGCGTTGAGCTTTCCATTCGTCAAATCCGCAACCTGAACTATCAAGCTAATACGATCGTCGTCCGAGCTGGCGCTTTGCACTATGGACCGCAGCTCTGAGGAGATTTTGTCGCCTTGGAACCCCTCCTCATCCCGGTTGGAATCCTCGGCGTCCTCCTCGTTATTCGTTAGGTCGGCATCATTGTTATCGCCTACCGGCACCTCTTGGAATAGGGCTGATAGGCCCGCATCGCCAGCAATGTATTGGGAATACGCTTGGCGTGAGCTAGCCCCGACGATTCGAAGGCTGCGCCGCTCCATCGCGCTCTGCAAAATCGCTGAAGCACCTGGAGATGTGTAACTACCAATGTACTGATGAAGCTGATCGACGAACAAGATAATGCGGCCCTTAGCGCTTTCGACTTCTGCAACAACGCCCTGAAGGATCTTCGTAAACTCTCTCTCGTTTCTCGCCTCAGCCGAGAGCTTATCGAGATCGAGAATAAATAGTTCCTTATGTCGAAGAGCTTCTGGAACGCGAGTGCTGATCATTCTCTCCGCCAGCGCTTCGGCAATGACACGAGTCATCTGTCCAGTATCACTGAGCAAGACCGGGCTACGTTTGCTGTCCCCGTTAAGAATCTCAATTGTGCGACGAATCTCTTTGCCATAGCCGTTAACCGACTCCGTCTGACCCTGGGAAGCACGTTTAGTGAGGTTCTTGGCGTAACGAGAAAGAGTGGGATGACTACCGATGCCGTTTTCAGTGGCGGTCGAGAGTTCGTGACCAGCCGTAGCGTGAGCGTGACTGGTAATCATTAGGCCTGTGCACAGTGAGGCGGTCAGTGACAGGGATGTCACCCAGGTCATAATTGGGGAACGCTTGATGGGTCTCATTCGATTGTCCTTAATCTCAAAATGCCGAGGCCTGAGGCAGAAGGCCACAAGGCGAGCCACGGCAGAATCTGCACGGGCCGTACCAAGGTCCGCAGAATCCGGTAACTATTGAGATTTACTGGGGTTTCCGATTCTTAAGAGAAACCAAACAGAGTCATTTGGCCTTTTAAATCGGTCTGAATGAGCGAAATAGGTCTTTCGATTTGACTGATACTTGACTGGGACAATTCAGGGATTACGCTCTTATGAAGGGTATTTCTTCAAAGTGAGTAAAACGTTTGAAAGCGCGAAATCTCTCATTTATTTCTTCGTAAGTAAGGCGTTGCACTCGCTGAGTGCCAAACTCCTCCACGTTGAAGGATGCCATCACGGAACCGAAAATCATGGCTCGACGCATCGCAGCCTCGTCCAGAGCTTCCTGGCTGTCGAGATAGCCCATTAGCCCGCCTGCAAAAGTGTCTCCTGCCCCGGTCGGATCGAAGACCGATTCCAGCGGGTATGCTGGTATTGCAAAATAACTGTCGTGAGTAAACATTGCCGCGCCATACTCCCCGCGCTTAACGATCACCGAGCGGGGACCCCACGACAGTATTTTCTTAGCGGCCTTGATCAAGTTAGGTTCGTCAGTTAGTTGCCTGGCTTCGGCGTCGTTGACGACCAGAAGATCGACGCTTTCAATGGCAGCCTGAAGAGCCTCACGAGATGTTTCAATCCAGAGGTTCATCGTGTCCAGGGCCACAAGCTCCGCGCCCTTCATCTGATCACGCACTTCCTTCTGCAGTTCCGGCTGAATATTGCCAAGAAATGCTAGGCGCGAACGCCTGGCTTCATCGGATAACTTTGGCTTGAAGTCTGCAAAGACATTCAGTTGAGTTTCCAACGTGTGGGCAACATTCAGGTCATAATCATATTTCCCGCGCCATCTAAAAGTTTTGCCACCGGGTATTCGTTCCAGGTCTGTGGTGTCGATACTATGCGTGTCAAAGACTGTTTGCTCTTCCTCACCGAAATCGCCACCTACTACGCCAACAATGCGGACCTTGGTGAAGTAACTGGCTGAAAGTGAGAAATGGGAGGTAGAACCGCCGAGCATTTTCTCGCATTTCCCAAAAGGCGTTTCGACTGAATCGAATGCAACTGAACCGACGACAATTAAGGACACTTTAGGTTTCTCCGAATGGTGACGATTTAACTTACGGCTTGTTGGTAGTTGGCTTCGGACCGAGGTTTTTCAGCTCTGCCTCAGCTTGTTCGCGGAACGGACTCTGTGGGTAATCGTTAACTAGTTGCCCAAGGTAATCCCGCGCATCGTCGCGTAGTTTGGCAGCCGCCACTTTCACGGACTGCTTTCCCTTTCCTTCTGAAAGCCGAAGGCTGCTCTCGCCGGCAATGAATAGAATCTCATCAATTCGAGCAAAGGTCGGATTGCCCGCTATCACCTCTTCGCACCTTTGAAGGGCAGCTAGATAGGCCTTTTTCTGTTTGAAATAATGACGCGCTACCTCAAGGTTATGCATCGCGTCCTTTTCAAGGTCGGCGTCGCGGATCGTAGCGGCGGCGCTTTTGACGGTTCCCTGAGCAAACGACGATACGGCGATCGCCAAAATCATCATGACAACGTTAAAGGGCAAAACTTTCTTCTTCATTAGTTAACCTCATTACAGAAAAGCATTCGGTTGTCTTACATCACGAGCAGACCAAAGAGCCTATGTTGTTGCGTATTTTTGGATGATCGCCGCCAAGCTTGCGGTTGTCGACGCCGGCCAAAGACTGGGTGCTGTGAAGATTGCGTTCTTGAGGGCCGAACCGCATTTGCAAGCGCGCGGTGCGTTTCCTAGAGCCTTTACAGCCTGCCGCATAACGAGCTGAGCGTTGCTGACATTCTTATTCAAATACTCGATTACGGCTTCCGCATTCACCGCATCATGATCAGGATGCCAGCAATCATAGTCGGTCACCAGCGCCAAAGTGGCATAACAAATCTCCGCTTCGCGGGCCAACTTTGCCTCCTGCAGATTTGTCATCCCAATTATGTCCATGCCCCATGAACGATAAACCTGCGATTCAGCTTTGGTAGAGAAAGCTGGGCCCTCCATGCAGAGGTACGTGCCCCCACGATGTGTTTTTACGGCAACAGCGGTACACGCTTCTTCCAGTACATTCCCCAGCGCTTCACAGACAGGATGAGCAAAGGCCACATGCGCTACGATACCTTCACCGAAAAAGGTGGATTCACGTGCTCGAGCTCGCGTGCGATCGAAAAATTGCCCGGGAATTACCATGTCAAGTGGAGCGTATTTCTCTTGTAACGAACCAACGGCCGACGCCGATAAGATTCGCTCAATTCCGAGCAACTTCATCCCATAGATATTCGCTCTGAAAGGTACCTCGGTCGGCGTCAGCCGGTGCCCGCGTCCGTGACGCGGCAGGAAGGCCACTCGCTCGTTTTCAAGCGTGCCAATGATGAATGCGTCGGAAGGCTTCCCGAACGGAGTCTCAAGAAAGACCTCATCAATGTCAGTCAATTCGGGCATTTGATAGAGCCCGCTGCCGCCAATTATTCCTATCGTCGCTGTTGCCATTGTTATGCTTCTGTGCCTGTCCCGAGCTTAAGGTAAATCTGAACTCATCACGAACTTTCCATTGTTCTCAACGATTCGCCCGAGCGGCGCATCGGAATCGTGGTAGAACCAACAGAGCCAGTTTTCACGTGCAGCCTGCGGCAGAAGGCGCTTCTTCGCTTCCAGAGTTTCAACCGGGAAAAGATCGTAGCCCATGATCCAGGCGAGCCCGACATGAGCCTGCGTGGGAACCAGGTCGGCGAATCCAAACAACGTGTGGCCTCCGCGTTCCACACGCAAACACTGCATCGAACGATTGTGGCCGGCGTGAGTTTCCATCCGTATTCCCGGCGCGACTTCGTAATCCGCTGCTCGAAGGTCTAATTGTCCCGTCGAAATTAACGGTCTCCAATTATCCGGAAAGTAACTCGCTCGATCACGCTCCGAAGGAGCTTCTGCATGTTCATGCTCTAACCGAGAGACCATATATCGCGCATTGCGAAATGCAGGGACCGGGCTGCCGCTCGAATCCAACTCGGTATTACCTCCGGCATGGTCGAAGTGCAGATGCGTGTTAATAACGATCGTTATCTCATCAGTGTCTACGCCGGCGATCGTTTTTAAGGAGTCCCCGAAGCTACGTTTTCGATCGATGGCGTAAATCGCTCGTTGCTTCTCTGTGAATTTTTCACCAATGCCGGTATCGATTAGAATTTTCTCCGCCCCGGTATCGATGAAGAGGCAGTTCATGTTGAGCCGCACACGATTTTCGTTATCGGGCGGGGCGACCTTCGACCAAAGAGTCCTGGGGACTACTCCAAACATCGCTCCTCCGTCGAGCCGAAACTCCGTGTCCGGAACGACGCACAGTCGATAATCGCCAAACTCCATGGCCTCTCAAACCAAATGCACAATTCTGCGCCGACCCAACCGTAGAGTCGAAAAATCCAGCTTAACTTCGAATTAGCGCTTGCCAGGCTTCTTGGAAGAGCCAGGCTTGACTGGTTTGCCGCCCTCTTCTGTCGAACTTTCCGGAGGCGCCGCGCTGTCATGACCTTCGGGCGGCCCTTGAGGCATGAAGCCGGGAAATTGTTGCTGCTGGGACGCCGGCGGCGCTGTTACTTGAAAGTTCTCGGCAACCGTTACCTTCGACCGCTTCACAATCTCATCGAGCAGCTTCTTTTCTTTTTCCTGCTCAATGGTTTCGCGCGCCTGATCGTTCCCGGATTTTGGTGGTCCAAAAGGATTTGCCTGGCCGCCCTTCGCAATCAAGATATGGCGAGCGTGCACTTGCTCTTCCGGCTTCCCATCAGCCGAGGTTCCATTTCGCTTACCTTCAACCTTGATGATGTGAAAACCAAACGGCGACTCGACAATGTCGCTAACCTCACCGGGTTTCAAAGCAAAGGCCGCATCCTCAAAAGCTTTGACCATCTTTCCGCGGCCGAACCAATCAAGATCGCCTTCTTTGTCTTTGCTGCCTGGATCGGTAGAAAACTCTTTCACTAACTTCGCGAAGTCTTCGCCCGCCCTCACTCGTTTCAGCACGTCCTCCGCTTTAGCGCGCGCCTGGCTCTCATCCAATTCCGGATGATTCTTGATGTAGTCCTTAATTTCGGTCTCACTCGCCTTCATGCTGGGATTCTTTTCCGGGTTCAGGGTTTCCTCAGCATACGTGGACGCCAATGCCTTGGCCTCTTGCAGCATGATTTGCAACTGAACATTTCGCTTCTTATCGAAACCTGCGGCGGTAGCTTTGCGAGCGTTAATCAGAACCTGGCCCAGCTGATGTTTGGCCTGCTTCAACTGCTCTTCAGGAATTTGCGTACCCTTCAGTTGGGGACTGCGTTCCTGCGCGTCCTTGATGAACTGGTTGAATCGCTCTTCCTGCCCCGGCTCTTTGAAAAAGGCTTCGATTTCGCCATCAGATACACTCGGAGGCGGCGCACCTGGATTACTCTCGGCCTGAGACGCAGCGAAACTCTGTGAAACCGCGAGTGCGCGCATCAGTTCGAGCTGCCGTTTCATCTCAGGTCGATCGGCAATGCCCTTTGCGCGGGCCTCTTCGGCGACAGCCAAAAGTTCACGAAGGTTTTTTGCAAACTCTTTGCGCTCACCTTCATCTGTCGCGAGGCGCGCCCGCGTTTGCGGTGATTGGTCAGCGGCAATCAAACTCATATCCTCAGACGTGAGGTTAACCACTGCGTTTCGCCGCGCAACCAGCTGCCAGCCAATTAAACTTCCCGCGAGCACAATACCGATCGCTGCCGCAATCCATGCTTTAGTTGTTGAATTCAAAATTTGATTCCGATCCTTTCAGTCTCTATTCCTGCTCAACGTGTTCCACCAACTCCACCAGCACCCCTCCCGTGGCTGACGGGTGAATAAAGGCTATCAAACAGCCATCGGCGCCGCGCCGAGGTTCAGCATCAATCAAGCGCGCACCGCTCGCCTGCAACTGCTCTAAGGCAACGCGAATATCGGGAACGCGCAGGGCCACATGATGAATCCCAGGGCCGTGCCGCTCCAAAAACTTTGCAACCGGTGAACTATCGTTCGTCGGCTCAAGCAACTCAATACGCGATTCGCCCACAGGTAGCATCGCCACGCGTACTAATTGTTCCGCGACGACTTCGGGTTCGCTGATTTCCGCACCAAGGGCGAGCGACCAGAACGCCGCAGCGTCCTTAATACTTGTGGTAGCAATCCCGATGTGGTCGACCTTCATACTTTATTAAGATTGCAGGCGTACCTGTTCAGATCGTCGTGCCAGCAACTCTTCAACCGCGGAGTAAGGGTCACGCTCTTTCGCGGCAACTTGCGCCGCCAGACGGTCAAGTGTCTCCGATGCAGCTTCACGGTTTAGCGTTTCCGCCAAAAGCCGTTCTCGCAGCAATTCCAATATCCGCCACTTCGCGATCGCCTGACGCCTGGAACTGGTTTGCGGCGCAGATCCTTGAAACTCGCGGTAACGATCTATGACGACGGCCAAATCGCCTGTGCCTTTGTTCTCGGTCGCCACGGTTTTGACGATCGGCGGCTCCCATAAATCCTCCCGCATGGCCAGGCTAAGCAGCGCCTCCAACTCTTTCTCGGTCCTTAGCACTCCCTCACGATCTGCCTTATTAATTACAAAGACATCACCGATTTCCATGATGCCGGCCTTAATTGTCTGAATATCGTCGCCCATCCCGGGCACCAGCACAACCACGCAAACGTCCGCAGTCTTGACGATCTCCACTTCGTCCTGACCCACGCCAACTGTTTCAACGATGATCTTCTGAAACCCGGCCGCGTCCAGGATTGCGACCGCGTCAACTGTAGCGCGCGCCAGCCCTCCGAGGTTGCCGCGCGTCGCCATTGAGCGAATAAATACGCCGCGGTCCAGTCCCAGCGCTTGCATACGGATCCGGTCACCGAGAATCGCGCCGCCGGAAAACGGACTCGAGGGATCGACCGCGATGATGCCGACGCGCTCGCCCCGCTGGCGATAAAACATAGCCAGCTTATCAACCAGGGAAGACTTGCCGGCGCCGGGCGCCCCGGTGATCCCAATTACCAACGAAGACCCGGTGCGCGGAAAAATCTCTTTCATCAACGCCGCTGCAGCTTCGTCTGCGTCTTCGACAATCGAGATAGCACGGGCTATGGCGCGCACATCAGCAGCAATTATCCTGTCGACAAGAGATCGGGTCTCATCTACTGGGTTCATCAAAGTCTCGATCGAAGTCGCTAAGTTCCCCTCAGAATCTCACGAGCGATCACCAGGCGCTGAATCTCCGAAGTGCCTTCCCCAATGGTGCAGAGCTTTGAATCCCGCCAGTATTTCTCCGGCGGATAATCCTTGGTGTATCCGTAGCCACCGTGGATTTGAATTGCCTCTTCACACACTTTCACGCTCATCTCCGAAGCAAACAACTTCGCCATCGATGATTCTTTCGTAACTTTTCTTCCGTGGTCCTTCAGATATGCCGCGCGATACATCAGCAGGCGGGCTGCGTCGATTTGCGTGGCCATGTCAGCGAGCTTGAATTGGATCGCCTCAAATTCCGAGATCGGCTTGCCAAATTGCTTCCGCTCTTTCGAATAACTCAGAGCCGATTCATATGCGCCCTGGGCAATGCCCAACGCCAGCGCCGCGATGGAAATGCGGCCACCATCCAGAATCTGCATCGCGTTGATGAAACCCAGGCCTTCATCCCCGAGCCTGTTTTCATCAGACACCAAACAATCTTCGAACACGACACTGGCCGTTTCCGACGCTCGCAGGCCCAGTTTGTTTTCTTTCTTAGCGGGCGAAAACCCCTTCGTTCCCTTTTCAAAAATGAACGCCGTGATGCCCTTGTTGCCTTTGGCGCGATCCGTGGAAGCGACCGCCACACACGTATCAGCGTGGATGGCATGGGTGATAAAATTTTTGGCGCCGTTCACAATCCAGCCGCCATTCTGTCGCACCGCTGTCGAACGCGTTCCTGACGCGTCAGATCCAGCGCTCGGCTCAGTTAGGCCCCACGCTCCAAGATGTTCACCTTGAGCCAACGGCACCAGGAATTTCCGCTTTTGTTCTTCAGTGCCGAACTCATAAATGTGATTTGAACAAAGCGACGTGTGCGCAGCCACCGAGATGCCAATGGAACCGTCGACGCGAGAAAGCTCTTCAATGATAGTTGCGTACTCAATATAACCAAGTCCGGCGCCGCCATATTCCTCAGGGAAAATACTTCCCAACAGACCCAACTCAGCGAGCTTCGGCTGTAACTCGACAGGAAAGTGTTGCGCTTCATCCCACTCCATCACGTGGGGCGCGATTTCACCCTCGGCGAATTCGCGGACGCTCATCTTCACCTGTTGCTGCTCTGCGTCTAACTCAAACTCCATTCCCGGTTCCTTTTCCCATGCGCACAAAGATTCGAGTTCCGAGAGCGCGCGGCTGAAGTGTTCACTTCAAACCGGCCACCCGAAACTCGATGTTAATTCCACTACATTGTACCTCAACGGCTGCGCGCACCGTGAACGCCGCTGTTTGCAGGACGCTTCGCCGGCGGCTTTCGCGGCACGCGCTTCAAGCGCGCAATCTCCTCGGGAGTCAACAAGCGAAAGTGGCCGGACCGCAACTTTTCATCTCGCAGAAACCCGATTGCGCTCCGCCGCAACTTAACGACCGTATGACCTATTACTTCGAACATTCTTCGGATTTGTTGATTGCGCCCTTCGTGCAACACCACTTCATACCAGGCGTTCGTCGCGGTCGCGTACACTTCCTTAATTTGAACCGGCGCCGAGCGCACGCCGTCATCCAAAGTTACGCCCCGGCGCAAACGTTCGATGGCTTTCTCGGTGGGCACACCCTTCACTTTAACGTCGTAGACCTTTTTTACTTTGTTGCGCGCAGAAGTAATGAAATTCGTCAGCTCCCCGTCATTCGTCAGCAACAACAAGCCTTCAGTATTGAAGTCCAAACGGCCCACGGGATGCAGACGGCCGAGCGAAGCGGGCACGAGGTCAGTCACCAAAGGGCGATCCTCCGGATCAGCCAAACTCGTCAGGTAACCCTTCGGCTTATTCAAAAGCACGTAAATCTTTTGCCGGCGTTCCAGCCGGGGATTGATTAATCGTCCTTTGACCTTGATGTGATCTTTGTCGGGATCGGCTTTGGCGCCAAGCGTGGTCACGACCTTGCCGTTCACGGTAACATCGCCCGCCGAAATTAGTCCCTCGGCATGGCGTCGTGAAACGATGCCCGCCTCAGCTATAAGTTTTTGCAAACGTGATTCCATAAAAAAGACAGGAAGCATGGGGACGAGTTCCCCTTTCAGCCTCCTGCCGTTGCCTGCTTTCTCAAGAAGCTCCGCCTGCCAAATCTTCGAAGTCCTCGATGCTCGGCAACTCCGTCAAATCTTTGAGTCCAAACTGGATCAGAAACTCTTTCGAGGTGCCGTACATCATCGGCCGGCCAATAGTTTCTTTGCGGCCTTTCGCGACGATGAGGCGCTTATCCAACAAAGTCTTTATCGCCGAGGGCGATTGCACGCCCCGTATTTCCAAGATCTCCGGAACTGTTATCGGCTGTTTGTAAGCAATGACGGCGAGTGTCTCAAGTGAAGCCAATGACAACTTGGCGCTGGGCCGCGATTTCAGGAAGGCGCGAACGTATTCGTGATGTTCCGGCCGGGTAGCGAATTGCCAGCCGCCCGCGATCTCACGCAGATGCAGGCCGCCGTTGCGCGCGTTGAATTCCTCGGCCAGGGCGGAAATCGCGGCCTGCACTGCCTCGGAGCCTACCTTCAATACTTCAGTGACAGTCTTTACCGTCAACGGTTCGTCAGCTACGAAGACCAGGGCCTCGATGACGGCTGCCAGCTCCGTGGGACTCAGCGTGCTCGAGCCGGTCAACTCGGTCGAATCGTCTTCAGCCTCGACCTGCGACTGTTCCAGTTCGTCGCCGTCAGCCGATCCTTCAATCTGCGCCAACTCATCGTGCGCTGCTTCCGTCTTTTGTTCCGTAGCTTTCATCTTTATTAGCCAATGCTGCGCGCGAGAATCTCGCCAAAGGTCTCCCGCTGAAACAGCGAAATCTCGCTGGCTCGCACAAGTTCGAGGATCGATAGAAACGCGATTACGAGTTCGCGGCGCGAACGCGCCTGCTCAAAAAACTTCACCAAATTGAGCTCACCGGCCGAACGCACCATCGTGCGCAGCCGGTCGATCATGTCGTTCATGCTGATCTCTTCACGAACGATCTCCATCATAACTTCGTCTTTGTGACGTGCCAGGATTTTCTGAAACACGGTCAGCAAATCGAAGAGTCCCACCGCCACCTCGGGATTCTGTTTGTCGGTTTCCAGTTCGGCGCGCGCAAAAACGGCGCGCTCAACCGTGGCCCGCGACCAGAGCATTTGGGCCGCGGCCTTGAACTTTTCGTGCTCCAGCAGGCGATTGATCAATTCAGCCCGGGGATCGGTTTCATCTTCCTCAGCACCCTCCGCGAGGGGATCGCGCGGCAGCAGCATGCGCGACTTGAGTTCGATCAACGTCGAGGCCATCACTAAAAAATCGCCGGCGACGGCGATGTCCAGGTCCTGCATTAACTTCAGGTAACGCAGATATTCTTCGGTGATGCGACCGACGGGAATGTCGTAGATGTCGACTTGTTCCTGGCGAATCAGGTGCAGCAGTAAATCGAGCGGGCCGGCGAACTCTCCTAAGACAAGTTTCAAATCTTCGCCGTCAAGGTTCGAAGAGATCTCAGGCCGCGCGCCAGCCACGTTAATGGTTGTGGGCGCCGCTTGCTCCGCGGGAAGAGTCGTGGTCGCCGATTCTGTTTCCTGAGTCTCGTCCATCGTTATTTCACTTGCCGGCGCCCTGAATTCCAAAATTCGTTTTGGCCACTTTCAGAGTTTCGGCGGCAATACTTGTTGCCTTTGCAGCACCGCGTTCGAGTATGTGCTCCAGTTTATCACTGTCGATGGCTTCGGCGCGCTCCTGGAGCGGCTGGAGAAACGCTATCGTGACATCGGCAAGCTCCTGCTTAAGAACTGCATAGCCCTTGCCGCTGAAACGCGCTTCAACTTCTGCCGGTTCGTTACTAGTCAGCAACTGGTAAATGCTAAGCAAATTCGAAAGAGCCGGGCGGTTTTCGTCGAAGCGAATTTCAGTTCCAGAGTCAGTCACCGCGCGTTTGAATTTGCGCAGCACCGTGTCGGGACTGTCCATCAACATCACGCATCCGGCGTCGCCCTCCTCGTCCGACTTCGACATTTTTTTCCTCGGATCGGAGAGGGACATGATGCGGGCTCCCACTTTGGGAATAAATGCATCGGGTATCCGAAACGTCGCTCCATAATCGCGATTGAAACGAATAGCCAGATCGCGAGTCAGCTCGAGATGCTGTTTCTGATCTTCGCCCACCGGAACCAGATCCGTTTGGTAAAGCAAAATGTCCGCCGCCATCAGCACCGGGTAATCAAAGAACCCCACTCCGACGTTTTCACTCTGCTTGCGCACCTTGTCTTTGAACTGGGTCATCCGCTCGAGTTCAGACATTCTGGCGACGCAGTTAAGCAGCCAGGTGAGCTCAGCGTGCGCGGCGACGTCCGATTGAATGAATACCGTCGAAATTTCCGGATCTATTCCAACGGCGAGATACAGACGGGCAGTTTCGCGAGTTCGAGCACGCAGCTCTTGCGGGTTCTGTGGGACAGTTATCGCATGCAGATTGACAATGCAGAAGAGACTTTCGTATTCGCGCTGCAGGTCTACCCAGTTTCGCAGCGCACCAAGATAATTGCCGAGATGAAGCGGGCCCGAGGGCTTTACGCCGCTGAAAATTCTTTTCATTAACCTAGGCGCCAATCAACAAGAGCCTGACAGAAATCGGCATCACAATATGGAAGATAAAAGAGAACACTCCGGTGAACATGGCAACAATCAGAAGTAGAAAGCCGAATTGCTCCAGAGATTCGAGCGCCGGCTCAAAGCTCTCCGGCAAAATGCTGGACAGGATCTTGCTGCCATCCAGCGGCGGTATCGGGATCAGATTGAAAACGCCGAGGGCAAAGTTCAACCAGAAGAATGTCGATAACAGTAGCCCCGCGCCTTCCAGGATCAAGGAACTGCCGTGAGGTTTTACGATTAACGTATAACCCCTGAGTGAAAGTTCGACCAGGTTTAGTTCCAACAAGACTCTGATGATGATCCCGGCCACAATCGCGATTATGAAATTGCAAATCACGCCGGCCGCCGATACCCAGAAGTTCGCGACTCGCTTGTCCCGCCACCGCAATGGATTCACGGGAGTCGGCTTGGCCCAACCAATTAGCGGCGCGCCAGTGAAATAGGAAATGGCCGGGAAAAGCAACGTCCCGATCGGATCGACGTGCGCCGCTGGATTGAGGCTGATGCGACCCTGCAGGCGCGCGAGATCGTCTCCGAACCGGTTCGACATCCAGGCGTGCGCAGATTCGTGAACCGATAAAGAGAAGATCAGTGCGACCATGTAGAGGACGAACTGGCCGATGACGCTGCTATCGATTTCACCCATTAGTTGCTGAACCAGTGATGCGAAGAGTTATCAGCCGCCAAAGTAGCATGCGGTATTAGCAGTGTCAAAAACCGCCCTCTCGCTGCCCGCGAGGCTAATTTGAGTCGGGCAACAATGCGCCGCGAAGGCCAAGTGGCAAACTAAAAATCGAGTCATGAGTGGCGACAATCAAATCCCACGAAGGGCTGAACGCCAGACCCACGATGTTCATACCTGAGACTACCAGTTGGGCGTTCTTTCCATCCGGTCTTACGCGAACTATTCCGCGCCGCCCCGCAAAGGATGCGGCAACATACAGATTCCCCTCGTCATCAAACGCGAGACCCTGCGGCCGGCCCAAGCCGCGGAAAAAAATACTGGCGACACCCGCCGGATCCACTCGCGTGATAACGTCATAACTGTTTACGGTGGGGCCGGTCACATAGAGATAGTCATCGGGTCCGAACGCGAGATGATAAGCGGAAACGGAAGGCTCCAATTGCGCAAACTCTTGCGCTTCGCCAATCCCACTGACGCGGTAAATAGTGCCGGATCGATCACCCACGTACATTCGTCCAGCACTATCGAACGCCAGGCCCGTCGCAATTCCCAATGAGGTGGCAAACGCTACGGCCTCATGAAAGGGTGATAAGCGGTAGACCGTTCCGTCCAACCGGCTGGTTACGAACATCTGACCACTTTGATCAAAGGCGATCGCTGTCGGATTCGCGATGTCACCCGAAACTTCGGTAAGCTCACCCATTGCGTCGATGCGAAAGAGGGTCACCGGCAACCGCTCGCCACGCCCGCCTGACCTGGTTACATAGAGCGAGCCATCATCCGGATCAAACGCCGGATTAGTCACTGGATGCAGATCCTCGGCCAGCTTCCGGCCCAATATTAAAGCCTTTCTATCCTCCAACTCTTCATCTTCCGGCGTAGTCCCGATGGTGACGTCCACGACTCCGCCTTTCCTTATCTCCGGAACAATCGCCAGGGCTCGTTTCCGATCAGCCGCTACCAGGTGCGCGGACCGCCCTCCGATCCACAAACGACCGCGCAGCCGAGCACCCTCCCGCGCGCTGTGTTCGACTAACACCTCGCCGCCAGGAATTGCAGCCAGTGGATCTAAACGAACAATATTCGCGTGGTTCATTCGATAGTATATCTTTCGAGTCGGCGACAGCTTTCACTAACTGCTCTAAGCCACGTTTTTGGTGGTCCACAAAAGGATTCATCATAGTGGCGGCGACCTTTGATGTCTAATCCACAGCTGAATTGCGCATTGGTCGGCGATTATGGACATCGATTTGCTATGTTATAATTCGCCCGGTCAAAGCATTAAGAATCGTGACGGCGCTCCATAAGTGCTACGCGCATGCCGAGGCCTGGTGTCTAATGTTCAAGCGGCCAGCGACACTTTGTCGCAACGCAATCTCGCAGGGATCGAATCAGCGTCCGCGACCCACCGCTCGCTTCCCTCTTCCTGCAACTTTCAGCAATCCTAAATTCTGTGCCTTCGAAGTAAATACGATGCAGCGTTCATACCGGGCTTTGAGTCTCAAGTCGGAAAGGTGTTTAGCACGATTAGCTCCGCGGGAGGCTTTCAATTCATAGCGCACTCGGAAACCGGCAAGGCCTGAAGCCAAATCAATTGCGGCGGATTGAAAAGCTCTACACTCGCCGCATTGAGCCGCACCAAATCGTGACGCCGGAATTTGCGCGGCAGTTGACCGAACTCTCGCATGAAACGCGTAGGCAGATCGGTGTACTCGTCGACCGCAAGGGTTATGTCCAATACGTGATCGTGGGCGACGCGCACAGGATCGAGCTGCCTGATCTGAAACGGGTTCGCGTCGCATCGGATCGCTTCCGTGGTTTGCGCTTCGTTCATACGCACCTGCGCGGTGAAGCTCTAACCCAGGACGATCTCACCGACCTGGCCTTGCTGCGCCTCGATCTGATGGTCGCCCTGGATGTGGACGCTCGGACGGGACTGCCGGGTCTGGTGCGAGCGGCGCATCTCCTTCCCCTCAGTCTCAACCAGTCTGAAGCAGACGGTGCGAACGAACACTTTTCCTTTCTTGAACCAAGACCGCCCTCGCAAATGGACGTTGATTTCCTCGCGCTGATTAGCTCGCTCGAAGAAGAGATGGCGCGTAATCGCAAGGGCGCGCGCCAGGCCGGGAGCCGGGACCGCACGATTCTGGTGAATGTGACGAGCGGATCGCTGGCGGACGCTGAAGATTCAATGGCCGAACTCCGCGAACTCGCGGCGTCCGCCGGCGTAGTGGTGTTGGATCAAATGATTCAGCGACGGCCGGCGATTGACCCGCGCACCGTGCTGGGCCGCGGCAAACTGGAAGATTTGCTGGTGCGAGCGATGCAGCTGGGCGCCGATCTGATCGTGTTCGACCGCGAGTTGCAACCCGCTCAAGTCAGATCGCTTTCCGAGGCAACAGACCTCAAAGTGATTGATCGCGCCCAATTGATTCTGGACATCTTCGCCCAGCGGGCCCAGTCGCGCGAAGGTAAAATCCAGGTTGAGTTGGCGCAACTAAAATACCTGTTGCCACGTTTGATTGCCGGCCAGGATTCGGCCTTCTCCCGGCTGGCCGGCGGCATAGGTGGTCGCGGACCCGGTGAAACGAAGTTGGAAACTGACCGCCGGCGTGTGCGCGATCGCATCAATCGACTCGAGAAGGAAATTGAGACCCAGCGCCGGCGGCGCCACGAAAGACGCAAGGAGCGACTGCGCCAAAAACTGCCTTTGATCTCCATCGTGGGGTACACGAATGCCGGCAAGTCGACCCTCTTAAATAAACTGACCGCCAGCCAGGTGCTGGCCGAACAGCGCATGTTCGCCACCCTGGATCCGGCTTCGCGCCGGCTGCGTCTGCCTCGCGATCAGGAAGTAATTATCAATGATACCGTCGGCTTCATACGCGACCTGCCGCCGGGACTCGTCACGGCGTTTCGCGCAACCCTCGAGGAGATTAGTGACAGCAACCTCCTGATACACTTGATCGATATCGCAAATCCAAGGTGGCCACAACAGATCGAATCAGTCGATCGCATGTTGAGCCAGCTGAACCTGGATCAGATCCCGCGTCTCATTGTTTTCAATAAAGCCGATCTGGTCGATCTGGAACTCGTCGCCGGAATAGTCCGCCAGGTTGCGCGCGAGAGCGGCCGCGAATGCCTGGCAATCTCCGCCGCGCAACCGCAGACATTTGCACCGCTACTGGAAAAGGCCGGCATTCTGTTAAGGCGAAACCTCGGTGAAATTCCGCCTGCCAATGACGGGTACGAATCTGACGCCGAATTGGTCGAGACCAAATGAAGACCCGACGCCACCGTTTCAATTCGCCGATGGGCGCTGCGGGCGATCTCGTGGTGCGAATGTTGAAAGTCCCGTTTCGCGGCTTTTCGACGAAGGCCCAGTTTGGGATCGGTTTTGCTTTCCTTGTCGCGGTAACCACGCTCCTGCTGATTCCCCGTGTTGGAACCAATCCGGAACTGCATCAACGCCCGTTGCAGGGATTGCTTGGGCTGATGCTCCTGGTCGCGGCCACCTATGCCATCGCATGGAAGTTCACTGAACACAGAGCGGCCACTGTCGCCCTCGGCCTTTCAAACTACCGGGCATTCGCCCTGGTAGGATCGGCCGTCGTCGTGCAGACCATAATCATGAGACTGGGCGGCATGTTCGCTGAAGGGATCGCCATTCAAAGCACTCGCGCGCCTTTCAACGACGCCACCATCTTGCGTTTCGCGATTCCTTACGCGGCGGCAGCACTCCTAGTTTGCCTCCTGGTTGACACTCAGCTGGCACTGATTACCGGTTTGATCACGGCGCTGTTTGCCGGGCTGCTGGCCCCGACCGGCATCCAACAGGCGATGTATGCGATGGTTTCCTGCGCAGCGGCGATCTACGGTATCGGGCGTTATCGCGAACGGCAATCCGTGACGCTGGCAGGATTATTTGCGGGACTGGTCAATGCCATTACGGCGCTGGCACTGATCGCTTACTCAGAAAACCAACTGACCTGGAAGGCGGCGGCGCTGGCGGCGGGCTGTGGCATTGGCGGCGGACTCCTGACGACGATTTTCACTTCCGGCGGCTTGCCCATCAATGAATCGCTGTTTGGGATCTTGACTGACGTAAAACTTCTGGAACTCTCGAACGCGGATCTGCCGGCGTTGGGACAACTCGCGTTGCGTGCGCCCGGCACCAACCAGCATTCACACGCGGTGGGCCAGCTCGCCGAAGAAGCCTGTCGCGCGGTCGGCGCCAACCCGCTGCTGGCGCGAATCGGCGCTCTCTACCATGACATCGGCAAAGTGGCGGCGCCCGATCACTTTGTTGAGAACCAACATGACGATAACCCGCATGATCGATTGCGGCCCTCGCAAAGCGCGCGGATTATCACTACCCATGTGACGTACGGTCTGCGGCTGGCCAAAGAAATAGGTTTGCCGCAGCAGGTGGCCGACTTCATCACTCAACATCATGGGACGCGAACGCTGCACTTCTTTCTCCGCAAAGCTCAGGCAGAGGCGAAACCTGGCGAGATCATAGACGAGAACCAGTTTCGCTATCCTGGTCCTAAGCCCCAATTCAAAGAAACGGCGATCATGATGCTGGCCGACTCGTGCGAGGCGGCGGCGCGCTCGCTGGCCCATCCCGATCCGCAGAGCATCAACGCCATCGTCATCAAAATCTTTGACGCCGTCATTACCGACGGACAACTCGACGAATGCGATCTGACGTTACGTGAACTAACTACAATCCGCGCTTCGATCGTTTCCGCCCTCACGGCGATCTACCACGCAAGGATCGACTACCCCGGTTTCAATCCGCCGAATTTAACGGGCCCGCTGGCAACGGATTCCCTTGAAAGTCAGGACACAGAATCGCGCGGCGTAACTTACGCTACGGTTTCGGATGTTCCAATTAATGAAGGCGGCGAAGTGGAAGACGAAGCGGTGTCGCGTAGATCGTGACTACGGGGAAAACTTCGCTCGAAGTTTGCGATAGGTTGTGGGCAAGTCCTCTGGTATCACGCGCGTCTCTCCAACGGTCGACATGAAATTGGTGTCGCCCGTCCAGCGAGGCATGATGTGCATATGGATGTGGTCTGCGATTCCGGCTCCCGCCGAACGACCGAGATTCATTCCTAAATTGAACCCTTGTGGGCGATAAACTTCGCGCAGCGCTGTCTGGCACTGCTTCGTCAAATCCATCAGTTCATCCGTAGTTTCTTTTGGCGCCGAATCAAATTCCCCCAGGTGGTCGTACGGAATGATCAGCATATGACCGCTGATGTAGGGATATAGATTCAGGACAACGTAGTTATGGCGGGCTCGCCGCAGGATGAACTTACTTTCGTCGTCGTTCGGGTTTTGATGAAGGTCGCAAAAGACGCAAGCGGAAGGTGAGGGCTGATCAGAGCCGGATGAATTGAGGTACTCGTAGCGCCAGGGACTCCATAATGTTTCCACCGCTCTTTACCCCTTCCCTCAGTCAGGCCTTACAAAATTGGGGGTCGACGGTCAGTTTCCAGTTGAGGCAATGAAGAGCTGGAGGGAACGCTGTCCTCGTTGATCAGTTCTTTCAGTTCCTTGCCAGGCTTAAAATAGGGGACACGCTTGGCGGGAATGCTCACCGGATCACCAGTCTTGGGGTTTCGGCCGCGCCGCGCTCCGCGTTCCCGTACCCGAAAACTGCCGAAGCCGCGCAATTCGATCTTCTCACCATGGTTCAGGGTTTCAATGATGCTTTCGAAGACTATCTCGACGAGCCGTTCGGCGTCTTTCTTAGTCAGCTCAGCCGCGCGCGCGACGTCTTCAACCAGTTCAGCTTTAGTCATGTGGTTACCTCGGTATTCGGTTTATCGGGAACGAATGCGCTGAAGAAAACCCTGCAACCAACTCACAGGCAAGGACTTTTGTGTCTCGTACCTTAGCAGAACCCGGTTCAGACGGGCAAGCAAATCTCAACCTTGCAAGCCCTTGAGGGCGGAAATCAAAACAGCCCTAAGCAATTGAAAAGTTGCTTAGGGCTGCAATCCTACGTAGGGACTGGATTAAGACTCGGCGGGCTCGTCGCGCTCTGAGGCCTCTGGCTCGCTGGTGGCCTCCGCCGCCTCTGCCTCACCACCGCCCTCAGTCGAAGCCTCTTCGCCGCTTGAGGCTTCATCGGCTGACTGCTCACCGGACGGTTCTTCATCCGAAGCCGAAGCGGTTGGTGCCGCTACTTCATCCTCGGTCGTGGCGGGGCTTTCTTTGGCTTCTTCCTTGCGCGCCTCCGAAGATTCCACCAGGGTGTTGCGATTGAGGCCAAAGTCGGCCAGCTCGCCCAACGAAGCCATTCCGCTGCCCACTTCCGATGAGTAAGTCTTGGTATTGATTATCGGCTCGTCTTCCTTGCCAACCGCGCGAGCGGAGAGACCAATGCGACGGTTCTCCGGGTCAATCCTGAGAACTTTGAATTCCATCTCCTGGCCTAACTCAACAATGTCTGAAGGCTTCGCGACGCGTTCATCCGAAAGCTCGGAAATATGACAGAGCCCTTCGAGGTTGTCATCGAGCTCCACGAACGCTCCGAAGTTTGCAAAGCGCGCGATCTTTCCGCGGACCACATCGCCCGGCTGATGAGTTTCCACAAAGCGGTCCCAGGCGTTGGGCTGCAAATCCTTCAGCGAAAGCGACAGGCGTCGATTTTCAGCATCGATGCTGGTAACAATCGCCTCGATCTCCTGACCCTTCTTCAACACTTCGCCCGGATGCTTGATGCGCCGTGACCATGAGATATCGGAAACATGGACCAGTCCGTCCACTCCATCTTCGACTTCGATAAAGGCCCCGAAGTCCGTCAGATTCCTCACGCGACCCTGAATGCGCGAGCCAACCTGATAGCGTTCGTTGAGTGTTTGCCAGGGATTGTTCTGTACCTGTTTCATTCCCAGGCTGATGCGCCGGGCTTTTGGATCAATGCTGAGAACTTCGACGACGACGTCGTCTCCGGGGTTAACCAGCTTGCTGGGATGCTTTACGCGCTTGGACCAGCTCATCTCTGAAACATGGACCAGGCCTTCGACGCCGGGTTCAAGTTCGATGAAGGCGCCATAATCGGTAACGCTCGCAACTTTGCCATTCAACTGTTTGCTGATCGGAAAGCGTTCCTCGATGCTCCCCCAGGGATCCGGCAACAACTGTTTGTAACCGAGCGAAACTCGCTCACGTTCGCGATCGAACTTCAAAACCTTCACCTGCACAGTGTCACCAACCCGGAAGATGTCGGCGGGACTTTGCAAACGGCCCCACGACATGTCCGTCACGTGCAGCAGTCCATCGATTCCACCGAGGTCCACGAACGCGCCGTAATCGGTAAGATTTTTTATCTGGCCTTCGACGATAATGTCCTCTTCGATTTGGCTCAGGGTCTGGCCCTTGCGATCGGTGTTCTGATCTTCCAGCACGGCCTTGCGCGAGAGGACAACATTCGATCGCTTGCGGTTTAGCTTAATGACCTTGGCTTCGATTTCCTGATTGCGCAAACTGTCGAGATTTCTGACCGGCCGCGTGTCCACCTGCGAACCCGGCAGGAAAGCCGCAATGCCATCTACATCAACGCGGAGGCCGCCCTTAATGCGTTCAATTATTCGGCCCTTTATGGAGGTGCCTTCGTTGAAAGCCTTCTCCAGATCGTCCCAGGCCTTCATGCGCACGGCATCCGCGCGCGAGAGCACCGGGAAACCTTCATGCGTCTCCATGCTCTTGACCAGCACATCGACTTCGTCGCCGCGCTTGACCGTCAATTCACCGTTTTCGGTAAACTCGGCCGGGTTGACGATACCTTCCGACTTATAGCCAAAATCAATGACTACGCCACGCTCGGTGATGCCGACGACTGTGCCGCGTACGACTTCCCCTTCCTGGAAGGCAGCCTGTTCCTGCTCGAATTGATCGAGCAGTTGGCCGAAATCCATACCGCTGCGAGATTGCTCGTCATCATCATCAGAGTCATCCTGCGCCGCGGCCGCGCCGGTTGCGGCGCTGCCGGTTTTCGTCGCCTCGTTTGAGATAGGCGACGAAGCCGTCGTAGTGCTCGGTTGGTTTGGTGTTGGCGAAGTTGATTGCTCGCCGGTTGATGTTTGGTTATCGGCGCCGGTTTCTGGCGCGGTTTCTTCGGTGGACATGCAGACTCCTGTCGAACTACGAACTTGGCGCAAGAACTATCAGCGCCGTACCCAGTCGTGCGATCGCTTAAAGCAACGCGAGGACAAGTACTCCAGCGCATTTGCTGCTAAGTGATTTAGTGATGTGTCGGTTGATTCGAGAAGAGGATGCGAGCCGTTGGAGTTGGAAAAGGAGGTTGATTTGTTTCGATTTCCGTTCGTGCCCGTAGTCACCCGCTTGCTCCGACTATCACCGGCCGCTTGACTAAGTCGGTCGGCAATTTACACGTCTGAGCGATACAGTGTCAAGCAAGCAGGCTGCCATTCGGACCGGCGACTGCTGACAAATACCCACGTCATTACAGCAATAACGCGACTGGAGCTTACGCGCACGCCCGGTCGCAGTCGCCGGCAAATGATTCGCATGTAGTCTGGCTTCAACCCGCCAGACGATTTTTAACGCCCGCGCCAATTAAGGAATTGAGCCGGTCAACTGATCCTCAGCGCGCGGCACGACATACACGCCTCCCGAATGCGAACCCACGAACAACGTATTGGGACTGCGAATATCAAAAGCCAATGCCCAAATTCGCTTGCTGGGTAGCCGCGGATCGATCCTGGTCCAGGTTTGCCCGGCGTCCGCGGAACGATAAACACCACCGCCGATCTCGCCGTTCTGGTAAGCATTCCCCACGATGATTTCGTTGCCATCGCGAGGGCTGACGAGGATGCTGGTAAAGTCGCCGTAAGGCAAGTTCCCTCCTCTGCGAGCCCAGCGCTCGCCCCCATCGTGCGACGAATAAAACGCCTGCTTGGTACCGACATAGATATACGCCGAGCGTTGGCGATCCTGGGCGATTACGTTCACAGGGGCGTTGTCGGGTATCCCTGGTACCTGCGCCCAGGTGGTACCGCCATCGCGGCTAACCAGGACACCGGAGTTTGCCGTTCCCACCCAGATCGTTCGCGGGTTTTGTGGACTGGTCGAAATGGCGGTGGTACGCGAGTCCAAACCCGAGCCATACGAAATTCGCTCCCAACCGAGCGTTGGATCAAAAGTCCGAAACAACCCTGCGTTGGTAGCCGCCAGGATGCCCAACTTGCCATCGCGGTGGTCTGTGCAATAAGCGAGTGCATTGATCGATTCCACCAGATTCAAAATTGGCGCCGCTAAGCGGCCACTTGAGCTAATGGATTCAATGCCTGCGGCCAGGCCCAGCGCTCCCAAAGTCGCCTCGTCAAGTCGGCTCGACAACGGCAGGTTGCGATCGGTCTGAAACTTTCTAATAGCAGCGACGGTCCGCGGTCCAGTCTGCCCATCGGGTGCCCCTACGTCATAGCCCGCAGTGTTCAGGGCCGCTTGGGCTCGTCTTACCATATCGCTAAGACTAGGTGCCTGTGGTCCAGTTAAGGCAGTCCGCCCCGCGGCCGGCGTTTTTGCAGCGGCACGCGCTGGCGCTTTTTTGGCAGGCCGCTTCGATTTGGACTTGGCCGGAGGTTTGACCGCCGTGATCGGGGCCCAGGAGGCTCCGCGATCCAGCGAACGATAAACGCCCAGGTTGGTGCCAAGATAGATTGTGTTTGCGTTCAGCTCGTCTTGAAGAATCGAGGAGGCGCTCAAGCGAGGCGGCATGTTACGCATCGACGGCTGCCAACTCATGCCCGCATCGTTACTGACAAAAAAGAATCCCCCACCCGTGGCCGTGTTGATGGTGGTGGCGTAAATGCGGGCCGGGTTTTCGCGGTCGGGCAAAATGAAATTCGTAAAGCGACCGCTATAGCCACCATTGCTGGGGGTAAACGTTTTGCCGCCGTCAGTTGAGATCATGACGCCATAATTATTGGTGCCGATGAAGACTTTGTCAGGATTGCGGGGATGGACGGCGATGGAATTGATTTCCAACAACCGCGATGTTGTTACCATCCACGAGTCCTTCGCTCCGCCATTCGCCGAGCGCCAGAAGCCCTCAGTCGTGCCGGCAAACACGATCCCGGCGATCGACGGGTGCTGCAGGATGGCCCGCGTGCGCCGCGACTGCGAGGGAATTCCTTCCACTTTTTTCCAACTATCGCCGGCGTCCCGGCTTTCGTATATGCCACTGCAGGCCGAGGCGATTATGTGGTTCGGATTGCGCGGGTCAATGTCGATCGCAAAAATGTCCGAGTCATCAATGAAGCCGTTCCGCATGGGGCGCCAGGTATTACCGCCATCGATCGATTTGAACGGGAGATAAAAAGTACCGGCATAAATGACATTCGTATTTCTGGGATCGATGGCCAGTGACTCAACATGATGAAGTCCGGGAGTTGCCGCAGTGGGCAACTGAATCCACGTGGCGCCGGAATCATTCGACCGGTACATGCCGGTGAACGTGCCAACGATCAGAACGTTCGGATCGGCGGCAGCCTGTGTCATTGAGTGCAAAGCTTCGTTTCTAAGCTCAGGAGCTTCGCGCCACGTCAAGCCACCGTCTTTGGATCTAAAAAACCCTCCCGGCTCCTTATGCCGGTGTGTTGCCGCGTAGATCATTCGCGAGTCGCGGGGATCGACAATGATGTGATCGACAAACAATTGCGGCCGGTTGAAATTCACTAACAGGCGCCAGCTTCGGCCCCCGTCGATAGAGGTGTAGATTTGCCCATCAAGAGTGCCGAAGTAAAACCTGTCCGGATCATTTGGATCGACCACCAGCGCGCGAACGTCCCCGCCGGACGGCCCGCTGATGCGCCAATCGCCGGCGTAAGGCATAGGGGCAGCGCCGGCACCTCCTGCGGCATTCACGGCCGGAACGGCAGGAAGCTGTAGTACCCCAACCGCCAGGACGGTAAATACAAAAAGCCGATTAAGAGAATTTCTCAATTTCATCCTTTGATCTCCACGTTGGGGCATTGTCAGGGTTATCACTACTCGCTTATCTGATGCGAAGGTTGAGAGGAAGGTTTCACACCACACACCCACGAGGGCCAGGAATTACCATCCATCGATTCGCTATCGGACAAAAACATCCCCTGGAAAAGCGAAGCGGGCGATGTTCCTTTTCAGGAGAACATCGCCCGCGTTCGGAAAGGTCGCGGCTTCAAAAGACGCGAGCGGGTTCCGCAGTCCGGCGCCAATTAACTGACGCCGGACCAAGCTGGTTTTTACTCTTCACCTCTGCGACCGCGCCTTGGCCGGCGAGTCGGTTTCTTACATTCGGGACAAGGATCCACTGCTGAACCCATATCCGGGGTCGGGGCCGTAGCACCCGCCGGGCAAATGAAGAGGTCGACTGTCACGTCGGCTCGGCAACCACCGTCGATGATGACGATGCGGCCGGCATCGATTCCGCGCGTGTTGACCAGATAGTCCTTAGCACGCTCGGCTCGCTTCTGAGCGACGATACAGCTGGTGTGAGTACATGGCCCATCACCCGCACATGTGCCGTAGGCGATGATGTAGCCGGTTGAGCCAGGCTCATTCTGCAGAGCGACTGCGAAAGGATCGAGACGTGCTTTTTCATCATTAAATCTGATGTCTCCGTACGAATCGAACTTGCGGCATTCGTCAGGAAGCTTGCCAACTGAGAACGTACAGGACCGGGTCCTATCGCACTCGGGCGGCAGCCCACCAATCTCTACAGTTGCCGTGATGTTCTGTCCCGCCTGACCGGTGGTATCAACCGTGATCGAGGAGGTACCCTGACCACCAGAGATGGTGCCGGCGGAAACTGTCCAGTTATAGGTGACGTTATAAGTTCCACCACCTGACAGATTCACGCTCACTGTGGCTGGCGCAGGCGCCGTAACAGTGTCGGTCGGACAGGAGATGTCAATCGTCGGGCACGGCGGAGTGCAATTGGTGCACTCTGCAACCGTCACAGTGGTCGAAGAGAAAGCCACGCAACCGCAGCCATCGTCAACTTCAACTGATGCCGTGTACGTACCTGGTGTAACGCCGGAAAGGTCCCAGGTCGTGTTTGGACCATCGCCGGTGATGCGACCGCCAGTAACGGTGTACGTGTAAAGCAGCGTGTCACCATCCGGGTCAGTTGCATTAGCTGAAAGCGAAACCTGCTGGTTCGCGCTCGGCGTGCAGCTCGTGGAGGTGGTGCCCACCGGACACGGCAGCGTCACTGCCGCTGATGACGTCGACAGCGAAACTGTCGGCGGCTGATTCGGCAGAATTGAAGGCTGGCGCGCGTTGCGATGGCCTATCCAGAACTGCCCGATAAATCCGTTCGCATCCGAAGATGGCCTGAAGCCCGACGGGAATGAGCCCGCCGTCGCCGGACGAGTAGTGCCCGGCACTATGACGATGCCGCGCGTCGGCACGAATACGCCAGACAGCTGGTTAATCGGAGTATTGAAGTCGGCGCCTTCGAACATCGACTTGTCCTGCTGGTTGATGTGGTAGCGCCAGGCAGCGCCGAAACCCCACCAACGTCGCGGGTAAACCTTGACGCCAGCCAGAACTTCCACCGGGCTATTCTCAAACGCGTTTGGCGTTCGCGACCCTACATACTGTGTAGAGCGCATTTCGAGAATCGGTTGGATGTGCTTGTTGACCGGGAAGTCGAAGCCGATACCGGCAATCACTTCATCCGGCCTATCCAAGAGAACAAATTCCCCGGTCGGGAAAGTGCCTTTGGGATTGCTGTTCAGGATGTAGCCGAAGTTCGCCGAAACATTTACCGAACGGCTCAGACGGGCATCGATGACGCCGACCAGACCGAAATCGCCAATGTCCGCACCCGGACCTGCGCCACGCTGCATCTGGCGGAAGCCAGCGGCATCGTCAGCCTTGTCCCAATACCAGCGATAGAACGGAATCACAGCCACGCCCAACGGATTGTTGGGGCCCGTGAAACGAATCTTGGCGCCGGCCACCATATTCGTAAAGCTCGACTGTCCATATTCCCGACCCAGGAATGGAGCGTCAGGAAGGTACGACGGCGCGACCGTAAACACGACCGGCACCGTTATCGGATTAAGCGGATCAGGCGAACCTGGCGGACGACAATTGCCCGTCAGAACGGTACAAGGAAGCTGTACAGTCGACAGCACAACACCCGGCAAGATGCCGCCAACAACCGACCCGATGCCGGGGAAATTGTCAGCTGCGCCGAAGGTGCCGCTTCCAGCACTCGTTACCGGCGGCCCTAGCAACGCGTTGAAGCCGGGAAATCCGAATAGCCCACCGATGACGCCGGGACCCTGTCGGAAGTCGCCAGCGGAACCTCCCGAGAACGGAAAGTTCACGAATGGCTGATTGCCGAGGGGACGAAACACCGCCTGGCCCGCCATCGTGCCGACGTTCGGCCCTGACGGCGACTGAACGATTGCCGGCCCACTGCATAGACCACTAGCAGTTGCGGTTCCGCAAAGGATGCTGATGTTCGGCAGATAGAAACCCGACAGATTCGCCGGGCTATGAACTTTAATGCCACGATGCGCGTTCGATTTGAACCACAGCTCGATATGATCGTTAAGCCCTACGTTGAAGCTTAACGGAATATCGTCGATGGTTACATCGCCCGGATCGCGAGCATAACTGCTGTACGCGATGCTAAACGTGAATTCCCCTTTACGAATGGTCGAGCCATCGTAAATGGTGAAAAGCCCCGTCGCTCCACCTTCGGGACCGCCTGTGCCTACGGATGGAGATTGATTTCTTGGATCATTCTCATTCCTTAAAGTCTGAGCTGATACTGCGGCACACAGTACCAACATTGTAAGCGCAGCTACGAGCGCTTTTTTCGCGAGTCTCATCGCATTCCTCCTGCGAAATGAGTAGTTAAACCTTTTACGGATTGTGCGCCCGTCCTTTAAGACGATACCGTCGATGATATCTTCCACGGACGTGCACACTCCAACTACACAACGATTAAAGTTAATAGAACCACTACCGCCCTCGGCCTTGAAACCTAAATTGGTGGAGCGGAGCAGCGAGAGGAGTCAGGCGCGGCAAGTTCAATCCATTCTGAATTAGCACCCCAGCAAACCTCTCTACTGTTTCTCGTGCAAATAACACCAAAAGCGCCTCTGTTTATAAGTAAGACATGCGCCAGTGTCAATCATTATCCAGCCGAATTCGGAGCAGGATCAAAAAAGTTACACTTTGCCCCCAAGTAGCTGAAATTACGGCAGACCATACTCTACCTTCAAGCGGAAATCAAGACCTTTTCACGACTTAGCGGCAATTCGTTTATGTTTTTTCCATCACGCGTAAATGCCCCTCATCCGCGTATCGTAGGCCACCCGGTCGATGGCCAGCATGTACGCAGCCGTGCGGGTATCAACGTCATGGGAGTCTGCATAGCGGCACAGATCGTTGAAGCTTGCCACCATTTTTTCCTCCAGGCGCTCGTTCACCACATCCTCGCGCCAGAAATAGCCCATCCGGTCCTGAACCCATTCGAAATACGAAACTGTAACGCCCCCAGCATTTGCAAGAATGTCGGGTATGACGAAGATCCCCTTCTGATGAAGGATTTCGTCGGCGCCCGCTGTGGTGGGGCCATTGGCTCCCTCAGCCAGCACCTTACACTTAATTCTGTCAGCGTTTTGCGAGGTAATCTGATTCTCGGTTGCGGCCGGCACCAGCACGTCGCAATCAAGTTCCAGCAGCTCAGTATTGGTAATCTTTTGCACGCCGGCGTAGTCGACGAAGGAACGCGTGGTTTTTAAATGATTCAAGGCCGCCGGGATATCCAGGCCCTTGGCGTCATGAATTCCACCATGCACGTCTGAGATTGCCACAACCTTGTAGCCTGCTTCATGCAGCAGACGAGCACCGATGCCTCCGACATTCCCGGATCCCTGAACGGCCACCCGTGTCTCACCCGGCGTCATCTTGAATCGCTTAATCGCCTCGTTGATAACAAACAGCAAGCCCCGCCCGGTCGCCTCAAGGCGTCCACGAGAACCGCCGAGATCGATTGGCTTGCCGGTTACGACCGCGTTGACGGTATGGCGCGCGTGCATGGAGTACGTATCCATGATCCAGGCCATCGTCTGCTCGTTCGTATTCATGTCGGGGGCCGGCACATCCTTTTCCGGGCCGATGAAATCGATCAGCTCCGATGCGTACCGTCGCGTCATGCGCTCCAACTCGCCCAGCGACATTTGAATCGGATCGCAGATGATGCCGCCTTTGCCGCCGCCGAAAGGGACATTCACGACGGCACACTTCCAGGTCATCCAGGCAGCCAGGGCCCTGACCTCGTCGAGCGTGACATCCGGTGAATAACGAATTCCGCCCTTCGCGGGACCGCGCGCGAAATTGTGCTGCACACGAAATCCTTCGAATACCTGAATGCGCCCGGAGTCCATGCGCGTCGGAATATAGACTTTCAACTCGCGGTTAGGAACGCGCATCACGGCATAAAGATCAGGATCAAGATCCAGCAACTGCGCTGCTCGATCGAACCGGGACATCATCGATTCGAATGGATTGTCTTCTTTGATCTCCCTGATGTCATCAACCATAGCCGTCATGTTTCAATCTCCATCCTGTCTGAAACTTTTTGCGCGCTGGTAACCGTCGCGCTTTCACTGAATCGAAGCGCTTAAGACCTCATTCATCGATCCGCTGCGATAGCCATGAAGGTCGAGGGTCACATATTGAAATCCCAACAGACGAAAACGTTTTGCCAGTTCTTCGATCATCGCGCGACTCAGCGCCTTATCAAGTTCTGCCGGCGCAATCTCCAGCCGCACCAGACCATCGTGATGCCTAACCCGAAACTCGCGGAACCCCAAACTACGCATGATCGCTTCCCCGCGCTCTACGTCGCTTAACCGCTCGATCGTCACCGCAGTCCCGTAAGCGATGCGCGAAGACAAGCATGGACTCGCCGGCTTGTCCCAGGTCGGTAGCCCCGCTCGCTTGCTTAGCAATCGCACTTCCTGCTTGCTCATCGCTACTTCTATCAAAGGACTGCGCGTCGAGTGTTCCGCGGCGGCGGCTCGTCCGGGACGGTAGTCACCCAGATCGTCGGTAGTCGATCCGTCAACGACGAACGCCAGCCCCGCGGCGTCAGCGACCGGCTTTAGCTTTGAATAGAGTTCTGATTTGCAGAAATAGCAGCGGCGCGAGGAGTTCGCCTGATATTCAGGATTATCCAACTCATTGGTTTGAATGATGCGATGATGGAAACCGAATTCGCCTGCCAGCGCGACCAGATCGTCCAAATCATTGCGGGCTAGACTTGGCGATCGTCCGGTCACGCATAACGCGTTGGCGCCCAGCACGCTGGTCGCTATGTAGGCCACATAGCTGCTGTCCACGCCACCGGAGAAAGCAACCAGCACCGATCCCAACTCCTGAAAAAGATCGCGCAGCCTCCGCTCCTTCAATTCGATCTCAAAAGGGATCGGCGCGATGGGTACCGCCACGCTGCTTTCACTCGCCAGATTGTTAAGGTCCGCGGTCACGGCGTTCTGCTCCCTCCCAGGACGCAACGCATGTCGCTGGAGTAGTAACAACTAAATTACAGGGCTGGTATTTCGCAGGCATGGTAGCGCATGCGTGCGTGCTGCGCAACCGGGTGCAAATCGCTGAAAAGAGACAAAAGGCGTCAGCTAAGTTGTTTGGACGCAACTCGCAGCCGCATGCTAACATCGTAGCAACGCGGCAAGTCAATCCATCGTATTCTCGAGTTTTTTACTCCTGTGTTCACCATGTCTCAGTTCTTGTCTCGCTTGGGCCTTCGGTCTTGTTTTGTCTTCACCCTCGTTCTGGCGTGTTGCTCTTTTGCGTCGGGCCAAAGCGAAGAGATCGGCAACAGTCCCGCCGATCCCATAAAGCTTTTCGAGCAGGGCCAGGACGCTCATGCTAAAGGCGATTACAAACTTGCGTTGGAGTTTTATGAAGAAGCGATCAAGCTACGGCCCGAATTTCCGGAAGCTGAATTCCAAAGGGGCCAGGCTCTCGTTCCCCTCAACCGCCCTGAAGAAGCCGTCCTGGCATTCCGGCGAGCCATCGGGTTGCGACCAAACTGGGCTTTGCCTTACGCGAAGCTCGGCTTTCTCCTTTTCCGAGTCATGAACCGTCCCGGCGAAGCAGAGCCGGTGCTGCGGAAAGCGTTGGAGTTAGAACCGAAGAACTTCGCCGCGTTATTCGAACTGGCAGTCTTGCGTCAAAGCGCCGGCGATCTGTCTGAAGCAATCAGCTTGTTCAAGCTCGCAACAACCACGAAGGAAGCCGGGCTCTCAACCTGGGATGCGCTCGGCGCCACACAAATGGGTGCCGGCGATCCACTGGGGGCGATCGCTTCCTTCACGCGCGCGCTGTCGCTGCAACCGGGGAATGATGGTCCAATGAGGAGACGGGCCGAGGCATACATCCTGGTCGGGGATAACCAACGCGCTCTGGCAGACCTGCGCGCCCTGCACTTGCCCGCGACCCCTACGCCTCAGGATACGCATCACATACTCGATGTGGCGCAATTGTATCTTCGGGCTGACAGCAAGAACGATGCACTCCGGCTGCTGGACACGATTGATGGTTCTGTCAGGAACCATCCGGAAGTGGTGGCATTCCGTTATCAAGTCGATCCTTCAAGCACAAACGTCGCCGATGCTGCCGCGTCACTCCAGAAACTGTTGGAGAAGGATCCGCGCAACGCCACGCTGCTGGCACAGCTGGGTGCCCTTTATCGAACACAAGATCCGGCGCGCGCTATCGAATACTACAAACGGGCCGCCGATATGGAACCGCGCAATGCCGACTACGCGACTGGCTATGCGGCCGCGTTAGTGCAGGCACGCCGTTTTGGTGAAGCGACAGAGATCCTGCGCCGCATACTCACCGTGGCACCGGAACATTATGCGGCTCATGCGAATCTCGCCACTGCACTTTACGAGCAGAAACGTTTCCGTGAAGCGCTGGCTGAATACAACTGGCTGATCAAAGCTAAGCCGGACATAGCGGCAACTTATTTTTTCATTGCTACGGCGCATGATTTTCTTGGAGAGTATGTTCCGGCGCTGACCGCTTACGAAAAATTTCTGGCCGTAGCGAACAGTCAGAAGAACCAACTCGAGATTGAAAAAGTGAACTTAAGACTTCCGGCCTTGAGAAATCTAATCAAGCGCGGAGACGGCGCAAAAACCGCGAAGCATTAGCCTGGCACGCTTCGAAATAACGCAGCCTGCAACCCTAAGACGCAATTGCCGCGAATGAAAGTAGCGCTCGCACAGATCAAAACAATAGAACTGCTGGGGCTCGCCATTGCAGTGTTGCTGGCGTTCAGCTCGATCTCGCGTGCGCAGGATCCTCGCGAGGTGCAAATGCCGGCGCCTCCTCCTCTCAAGGTCATTACGCGCTTTGAGCGGGAACAACTTAACGCCGCGAAGGATGCCAAGGACCGGGTTCGCATCAGCATTGAGCTTGCCGAAGGCCACTTAATGCGCGCCGAGGAAACGGCGAACGCCAGGAGGCACGACGCCTGTTTGATAGAGCTGGGCAGTTACATGGCTCTCGTCGATGATTCGATGAAATTCTTAGGCGGAATGAAACGTGACTCTAATCGGACCCGCGATCTGTATAAACGCCTGGAGCTGGCGTTGCGCGCGCATGGACTCACCCTCGCGGCCATCCGCCGTGTAACTCCGGCTGAATACGCCAACCAGATCAAGGCTGCGCAGGAATTCGCTCGCAACTCTCGCACTGATGCGCTGGACTCTTTCTATGGTCAGACGGTGATCCGTGAAGCCGCATCGGAAACCAAAGAAGAAAAGACGGGCAAGGAATCGCCACCAGGAAGACCGAAACGTCCATGAGATCCAACTTGACCCGCACTTTGTTCGCGGCTCTGTCCTTAACGGTAATTGCTGTTAGCGTGGCGGCCCAGAAACCTTTGCGCGATAACCTCACGGCCCAGGAAATCGATCTGGTCAAAGAAGCGCAAGTGCTGGACAAGCGCACCGAAGTTTTCATTAAGGCTGCCGAACGCCGGCTCACCGCCATTAATAATCCGGCGCAACCAGCGACCAAGCAATCAAAAAAGGATGCGGAGAAATGGGGCGAGCTACCGACTGGGACGCGGGCCGAACTGTTGAGCGACCTGGCGAAAATCCTGGATGACGCGATTGTTAATATTGACGACGTCAGCGCGCGCGACGAATCAAACGTGCTGATTCCCAAAGCACTCCGGAAGCTATCTGCCGCGGCCACAACTTTCATCGCTCAATTAAGCGAACTCGATGGCCGCACGAAAGACGCCGATGAACGCGCCTTTATTCAACAAGCCCTGGAGAATGCGCAGGCTATCATTGATGCTGCCAACAAGCTCCCGCCACCAACCAAGAAAGAAAAAAAGTAAGCCTGCCGCAACCCCGCACTAATTCAAATGCTTCTAGCTCTGGTACTTAATTAAGGACCGCACGTCGTAACCCTCGAGCTTGGCGCGGCCGGGCAGGAATTCCAATTCCACGACGAACACCAGACCCACCACTTTTCCACCCAGGCTCTCAACCAGATCAACCACAGCTCGCGCGGTGCCGCCGGTCGCCAGCAGGTCGTCGGCGATCAGGACGCGATGGCCTTCGCCAATCGCGTCGCGGTGAATCTCCAGCGTGTCCTGGCCATATTCCAACTCATAAGAAATTGATGCGCACTCGGCCGGAAGTTTCCGTGGTTTCCTGACCGGGACGAAGCCGGCGTGGAGGTGATAGGCAAGCGCCGGCGCGAAAATGAATCCGCGGGCTTCGACCCCGATGACCGTGTCGACCTGCGCGCCTTCATACTCGGCAGCCAGCGCGTCTACCGTGCGACGCAATCCATCGGGGTGTTTGAGCAGCGTGGTGATGTCGTAAAAATTTATGCCGGGCTTGGGAAAGTCCGACACCTCGCGAATCATTTTTCTCAATTCATCCATGTCTCAGTTTGCCTTTAACGTTCAATTCGAAATGCCGAAAATCTACCGGTCGGGTCTAAATTGATTTCCTCAACATTGGCGATGTTGGCCCACGCCGGGCCGGTTACCAAATCGTGTTTGAATGCTTCAACGCTCGCTTCCGATCCCTCGGCCAACGCTTCGACTGTTCCGTTTAGCAAGTTTCGAACATAGCCAGTAACCTGATGCCGCGCGGCTGCACGCTGCGCAAAAAAGCGGTAGCCGACCCCTTGCACCTCACCGTGTATGAGAAACTTGCGCGCTATTTTCTGAGCCATCAGCTAAGACCTACAAACCCTTTAATCCGCAATCGCCGCTACTACTACCATAGAACCTCACGAGTGTGAACTCGCGCCAACGCTTGCCAATCAACGTGGGCGAAGCTCTACGATCGCGACTCCGCCCGGCGGAATATTTACCGAAACTGCGTCAGATGCGCCCGCCTGTTGCTTCACTTCAACGGGCCGATCGGAAAGCCATTCCTGCGCACTTGCGATTCCCTGCCCTCGCAAACTCACGCTCACGCTGACGTTCGCGCTGCGATCCACCTGGGCCAGACCCTGCTGCGGCTTTAGCACCCCATTGTTATTAAAGAGCGTGACGATCCAACCTTGTGAAGTGCGGTTGACCAAGTACTCCACGTCGCCGCGGACCTGCAACGGCGTAACATCCGTGAAGACATGCGCCAACATGTGCGCGGCGAAAGTTGCGATGCGGTCGTCTTCTCCAAGTAGATCAGCCACTGCACAAAAGATGATGCTGCCCTTTCCCACCTTGTTAATGGTTACCAGAGGATTGCCTGACGTAGTGGACATCAGAACTTCTGCACCTTTGAGCTCGATCTGTTCGTAGCGAAAGATTTGACCGTGCAGATCCTGCAGCTCTTCGTTCGGGGCGGCGCATTGCGCATTGTGCGCTTCGCCCGTGGTACCAGTCAGACGCACACCGAGCAACTCGGTTGGCAGTCCTTTGATTTGTGCCGGGTTCAGAACGACCGTCCCACCGCGCGTAGCATAATCCTTCAGCCGCTTCGCCCACGTCGGGGACCATTCAATATGGCCTCCGGCTACAAGTCCCCGATAAGCGTCTTCGGGTGACTGGCTTTCTGGCGACGAACTTTTCTTCACAGCGCCGGTGGCGACGGGCGCGGGCCCGGCGGTTCGCTCAACCGCATTTGGTTTCTCGGTGTCGGACGCGACCAATACGTCAAAGATGTCTCCGAAGATTCCGGACACGAATGCCTGACGATCGGCCGACGCGGGTTCGCCCTCGACCACGGAGCCGGGGTAATAGGCGACCGCGAACAACTCGCGCAATGCCCGATCGCTGCGCTCGAGTTGCGACAATCCAAATGGCCACTGCGGATAATCGGTCATCTCCCAACCGTGCGCGGGATCCAACAGAAAGGCGATGGGCGTATAAGGCGTGCCGCGCTCCGGATGCTTGTCCACAAAGCGCATGAACTCGTCAGTAATTCGTCCGAGCGGATTCAACTGCAGCGGGTTCTCTCCCGGACCCGGCTTGAAAAACTGATCGAAACCCTGCTCGAGATAAATAGCCGACGCGCCGGACATGTAATAGAGGTAATAGTTCTTGCGGTACCACGACAACGACGGGCCCATGGTTGGTCCATAACGTGAGTGCAGGAAAAAGTCAGGCCCGGCAAAGTTCTGTAGTTTGGTGAATGTGGTCGCGCTGTCACCAAAATTTGGGGCGTGATAGTAAACAAACGCTGCGCCGGATTGGCGCGCCGCGCCGCGGGTGAAGGCTATGCGCATCGACGTCATCGGTTGCACGGCTGCGGTTTCCATTCCCAGCAAACGCACGCCCCAACGGGTCAGCGCGTGCGCAAACGAAGTGCTGGAAGTTGACTGCGCCGGAATCAACTTGTCCCACATTGGTCCGGTCTGCGTGTGAAACGTAGAACTCCATTTCTTGTCGAGCGCCTGGGTATAAAAAACTCTCAGCGCCTCTAACATTTCCTTCCGCGACATCGTCGGCGCAAGTTTCAAATCGGTTGCCGCCATGGACCACACGTGTCCGATGCTCTCGCCTGAAACCCAACCAATGAACTGGTCTTTAAGTTCGCCGGTCAAAAGCTTGAACGCAGCCGGACCGTCCTCGGCCGAGAATTCCGCCGCGCCGTAATTGATAAGAATCCCAAACGGCACTTTGGTCTCACGAATGTAGGTTAAGAACGGACTGCCTTCTTTCAAGTATTGCGGCAGGTCGCCGATGAAGATTACCGGGATGACAAGCTTGGAACTGAAGAGCGGAACATCGCGAGCGCCTTTATACTTTTCGATAAACGCATCAATCGGTTCGGCATGAAACGGATAGAGCGGGCGTTCTACTTCAGGTTTTTCGTAGAGCGGCCAAAACTCCCTGGCTATATTCCATGGCATCAGGAAATCGCGGCCGGCGATTTTCGGACGCTGCCAGGCTGCGGGAATTTCATAACGATCGGCACGCGACGTTTCAGTGACCGTGAGAGGTTTGAGCGCCGCGCGGTTTGCCGACCATTGGCGCAGATATTTCATGGCCGCAAAGTCCGGCTTCTCCCTCCCGCGCGGCACGTAAGCGAGATCGTTGGTTACGAGTACGCAGTCGACGTGGCGTCGCGCCGCGGTTGGTTTTTCAATTTCAATCGATAGCCGCGCCGGTCCCTTGCGCAGCGAGCCCGCAGCACTATCCCAGGTAAACGCCCAGCCCCAATACATGCTGACTTCGTCGTGGGCGTCGATCAGATCGGCCGCGCCGAATTCATGACGAAAAACTTCGCGGTCGCCCTGTCTAATCCGCACCGTGAAGTTTTCCGCTTTGCCGGCCCAGTCCGCATAGCGAATCCAAATCCTGTAATCACCATCGCGGGGTATTTCGAGATCCTGAAAAATGGTCGCGCGTGATTCGTCGGCGCTGGCGGCGGCGGAACTCCATTCGCTTTCCCCGCCCTGCGTCCACTCGGCGGAAACACCTGGGCCGTTCATTCCCCAGCCGGGCGTTTTGGCTTTTGGCTGATTCAGCCACGACGGATTGAGGACCGGCTCGCCGTTGGATTGCGTAGCGAAGCCGCGCATGTTCTCAGCTTCGTACCAGAGATATTCGGTCTGATTTTCCTGGTTGGGTGATGCAGCAGCAGCCGGAAGCAACGTAGCAAACGTTGCGCCGAGCGTGGTCATTGCAAGCGCGATGAAAGTAGAAAGGAATGACCGGAGCGGAATACCAGTCATTGAGTGGTGTCGAGAAGCGCGTGATGTGCCGCGGAAGGTAATCTAATAGGCACGAAGTACCCCGCCGGATAGAGATAATCCTCTCCTGACTCGTCGATTATTCTGACAAGCTTGTGGCGGCCTGCTTTTTGATCGGGTAAAGCGCGATAAATCTTCCATGGCTCCAGCGCAGCTGGATAACCCTTATTATCGACACAAACAGCAAATTGAGGTTGAGAATTCATGGCCTTACTCATAGAAGTCTTTTGATTTTGATTTCTCTTTTGCCCACGCCGTGTGATTCGTACCAATGCAACTCCGCTTCATGCTCGGAACCGTCAGTCAGTCGCACCAGGGCAAACCCCTTCAACTTCCTCCATCGGCTGCCACCATAATTCTTCCGAAGCCGCTTGCGATCACGGATGGCTGGACCGCTTGCATTCTTTCGATGTTCTCAATATTACCAACGATCTCGAAAATCATCACACGCGTCAGCCCAACGCATCAAGACATTCCGCCAGGGTTCGCTGCCTGCAGGTAAACATCGGCGTATCGCGCAATGTGTAGGAGCTTGCCTTCGTCTCGCGCAGCTCCTGGACCAGATCCAGGAAGTCCGCGGGGTTGTCCGTTTCGAAAGCCACGACGAATTCCTGATCGTCCAGCCCGAAAGAATAGGTGGTATGCAGTTTCACTGAGCGATACTTCGAGCCGATGCGAATATGCTCATCCATCATTTCCTGGCGCTGTTCCCCGGTGCGCGAATACCACTCGCGCGTTTTCACAAACGGGTAAACGAAAAGATATTCAGACTTCCCGGGAATGATATGTAAACGATCTTCGGCGTGTTCCGGATTGTCTTTGTCAATGTACATCGAGCGTTTCGTCATTGAGAGAAACGACTGCGAGGGCTCCAGGTACTTGGCCATCTCCGTGCGATTCAAACTTGCGGTCATCTCCTGAAACGGATCGAGTTCATAGCCAATGCGCCAGATCATGAAATCGACATTCGTGCGCAGGCCCATCGTCGAATAAGTATTGATCAGCAACGGCGGATGAAATTTCCCCACAGTGCTGACGAACTCTTCTTTGTATCTTTCCTTTTCGGCATCCGACAGCCTCAGCCATTCGGGGCGTGCATGATAGAAAGTAAAGTTCACGAACTGGCGCGGCAGCTTGGCCTTCTGCTCTTCCAGCTCGGTACAACTCGGCGCCAGCCGCAGCGAGCCTCGCGTTGCGCTGCTTTGGTCCTTGTCGGTACTCATATGACTATTACCTCTAAGCGTTTAAGAGAAAACTAAGAACGGGTAAGAATGCAGAGGCATTCTGACTAGTCTTAAGAGTGAATGCAACTTAGCAGCGCTGAACTCGAAGCGCGGCGGCAAAGGGACACGACCCGCAAATTAAAATCTGTAACGCGGGCCGAAGTCTATTGTTTCAGTAGCTGAGACAGATGGTTTAGACTAAGCGGACTTTTTTCAAACCGACTTCTGGCCGCCCTAAACTGAAATGCAAAGACTACTCTTGATTGGTTTCGCCGGGTTCGTCGGCACGGTCGCCCGTTACGGGTTGGCCAATTGGACCGCGAAAAGATTCGGCGAAACTTTTCCCCTGGGAACGCTGCTGGTGAACTTGCTGGGTTGCTTTCTGGCGGGGCTGTTAGCCTATCTGTTGTTGGAACGTTTCGCCGTCGGCCCCACCACGCGCACAGTGGTGTTGGTGGGTTTGCTGGGCGGCTTCACCACTTTTTCCGCCTTTGGATTGCAGTCCTTCAATCTGCTGCGGGACGGCGAGATAGGACTGGCGCTACTTAACATTCTGCTATCGAATGTCGCCGGAATCTTCATGGTTTGGGTGGGTTACTCTATCGCTAAGTTTGTCTGAAGATGGCGCACAGATTTCGCAAAGATCAAATCCTTTCGAGAATTCCTAGTGCCCTGGTTTGGTTTTCGTAACGCAAACTGTTAGTTTGCGCGCCCGTTGAATGTCACTCAACATCGCAAACTAACAGTTTGCGTTACAAATCAGGGCACTACCCGAGAATGAAGGCCATACAACGCGTTATCGGCGCATGGTATACTCGGCCGAATCCCTTAACGCTTTTGAAACTCGAGGACCTTTCAAATGAAGCTGATGAAACTGTCGCTCTTGATCGCGTTCAGCAGCCTATTAATGATGGCCTGCAATAATTCTGCCGAACAAACCGGCCAACCAAAAGCGACGCCGGCAGCTTCCGCCTCTGCTACGCCGGACGAGTTTGCCGCCGCTCGCGAGGGATATAAAAAGAACTGCGTCGGCTGTCATATGGAAAAGGGCGAAGGCGGCAGCGTGACGGTTGATGGTCACAAACTAAAAGTCCCGAGCCTGCGCGAAGGCCATGCGCTCAAGCATCCCGATTCGGATTTTCTGGAACAGATCACAAAAGGCGGCGACGGCATGCCGGCCTTCAAAGATAAATTGAAAGCCGAAGACATGGACGCGCTGGTGCGATTCATTCGTCACGAGTTCCAGGGAAAACCCTGAGCAGCATATCTGTAGGGGCGTCCCTCCCTGGGCGCCCCCTTCTTCCGTGAAAATGGGGCGCCCACGGAGTGACGCCCCTACATTTCTTTTCGACCGTTTGGCATTCAAAGATCAAAGTACTAAGATCGAAGTTCATTTCAGGTATGCACCCGTAGCTCAGTTGGATAGAGCGTCTGACTTCGGATCAGAAGGTCGCAGGTTCGAGCCCTGCTGGGTGCACCAATCATTACCCGCCCTCGAAGGCTGACAAACAAATCCATACTTCGTATTTGCGCGCGTCCTTCAAGAAAGGATCTTGGTTGCTTAAGACATACCGAAGCGTAATTATCCGCCCGTCGCTACTCGCGGCCCTCTTGCTGATAACCTGCGCGATCCACGCGCAGCAACCACCAGCAGAAGCTGGGCCGTTTCGTACCCCCGATCTGGTGGAACTCATCAAACTCGATCCCACCATCAAGCTGGATATTCGCTACGCCACGAAAAATAATTTCCTGGGACGCAAAGTTTACAAAGAAGCGCGCGCGTTTCTGCAACGACCGGCGGCCGAAGCGCTGGTGCGCGTTAGCCAGGCCATGCGCCGGCAGGGATATGGATTGATTATTCACGACGGGTATCGGCCGTGGTATGTCACCAAAATCTTTTGGGACGTTACGCCGGAGGACAAGAAGATCTTTGTCGCCGATCCAGCGAAGGGATCGCGACACAATCGAGGCTGCGCAGTCGATCTTTCTCTATTTGATTTGCGAACCGGGTTGGAAGTGAAGATGCCGAGTGAGTATGACGAAATGACGGAGCGTTCGCACATCAAGTATGCCTGCTCAACTCCGGAAGCGAATCATTTGCGCGAACTCTTGCGCGCCGCAATGGAAGCTGAAGGGTTCGCGGTTTACGAACCTGAATGGTGGCACTACGACTACAAGGATTGGAAAGAATATCCGATCCTCAATCTAAAGTTTTCTGAGATCGGGAACTAGCGATTGCGGACTTCGGATTGCGGATTTTGAATCTGAACGCACATTTACACATTAGGCGGGCTGAATGTTTTCGTCCTGGAACCTGATTATCCGCAGTCCGCAATCCGCAATCGCTTCATAGCGCAGGTTTGGCGCTCGCAGCACTCTTCTTTTCCGGCGTAACCTTTTCACCGACGGCAGCGCCCAACCTCGTCAGGCTCACGTTTCCGTTGATGCCGCTGATGTTGATCGGCGTGCCCCCGCTGCCGATGTGCGCCGAATAGTGCGATCCATATTCACCTTCCTGCACGCTGACCTCGGGAATATCTGAACGGACGCGCCCGTTCATTCCTTTGGCTACCAAGTCAGCGTTCAACCCAGCACCAAGCCGCAACTCAAGACTTCCGTTAACGCCACTGGCCTGCACGCCGCGCTCATTTAGATCTCTTAACCCGAGCGAAATATTTCCGTTGATTCCGGAAATCTTTGCTGAGCCCTTTGCCTGGCTCAACTCAACTTTGCCGTTGACACCGGTGACGTCGATGGCGCCATCGACGTCGCCGCCATTTACGCGACCATTGATACCCTTCAAAGTTAAGGCAATTCGACGCGGAGCGCTGACCGTAATTTCTTCCTTCGGCGTGCTGCCCCACAAATGAGACCACCAGCTACCGTGGTTTTCCGCCCTGATGATCAGGCCCGCAGAAGTTTGTTCAATGATGACCTGCCGTCGATCCAGATTCTCCCGACTGGTTGCCGTGCGCACGACATGCACTTCGGCGGTATCAGTCTCCGAGGTCTTGATATCGACGCGGCCATTGATGCCAGAGATGCTGAGTTGCGCATCCGGCGCGAGCTGGTAAGTCTTGCGAAGGTCCTCGCGAACTTCACCATCGCTACTCCAAATTTCCCCTGCGGCTTGCTGCGCGGCCGGAGCGTCTGAACGAGAACGCTGCGCCCTCATCAAGCCGGCAACGCCGGCCAACACTACCAGGACTACGACGATTAGGATTCGTTTCATTGTGTTTACTCCCGGGCGATTTGCTAAACGATTGAGCGGCAACTGCGGCCAGGCTTTGCTACTAAAACGTCCAAAAACGCCGTTAAGTTCACTGTTTTCTTTCGCCCTCGCAGCTTCTTGGTTCGGTCGCCGGATAATACTAAAAGTTATTGCGGCAACGGCACCTTGACACGGCCATCGTTGAGCCCTTAGATTCGCCGCCACCGCTGAAGCACATCAGAGCATCAGGGCGTCGTGCGGGGCTGGGTGCTGAACTTCGGAATCTAACAAATTGGGGCAATCTTACTAAAATGGGAACGAGCGATTCCAGGGATTTAGTTGTGCTGGTGGTCGAAGACGTCGACGACACGCGCGAGGTAATGCGCCTCGCGCTCGAAGAGCGCGGCTACCGCGTGCTCGAAGCCGAAAACGGTGAACACGCAATCGAAGTTGCGCTCGCCGAACACCCCGACGTGATTCTCATGGATCTCAGCCTACCTGTCCTCGATGGCCTGGAAGCGACCGAACGCATCCGCCAACATAAAGAGTTTGCGACCACTCCCATCGTCGCCGTCACCGCTCACCAGGAAACTGATTTGCGCGCCGACGCCCAGGCTTCGGGTTTTACCGCCTACGTCACGAAGCCAATCGATTTCAACTGGCTGCACGACCTCTTGCACGAACTGGTCGCGCTTGAGTAAAGTCAGAACCGCCCGCGGTAGCGGGCGGGCCAATATCGCGAAAGCAAAGGCCGCGAAGTGCAAAGGGCAAAGGAGGAGTTCTCTTCTTCCTTTGCCCTTTGCCCTTTGCCCTTGCCCTTTGCCCTTTGCCCTCCGCCCTTACCCTTCTCTCTTACGATCTGGAGTCTAATAGCCTATTGAATTTCCCCTGGGCTTCCAGCAACTCGGCGTTCAAGATTGCAGCGCCGGCCGCGCCGCGAATGGTGTTGTGACTCAACACAACGAACCGGTAATCGAAAACACTGTCCGGCATGACTCGGCCCACGGAAATACTCATTCCGCCGCCCGCATCGCGATCAAGCCGGGGCTGTGGCCGATCGGGTTCGTCACGGACGATGATTATGTTCCGCGGCGCTGAATGTAGCTGCAACTGCTGTGGCAAAGAAGTGAACGAAGACAGCGATTCGATGACTTCGGAAAGCTTAACATCACGCGCGAAGATTACGCGGACGGCCGCGAAGTGACCGTCAGAAACATTTACGCGATGACACTGAGCGCTGACTTTCATCGGTGCCGGGTCAATTTGGTTGGGCTTCACTGCGCCCAGTATCTTTAGGGTTTCCTGCTCGATTTTTTCCTCTTCGCCGGCGATAAACGGCAGCAGGTTATCGAGAATA
Source organism: Blastocatellia bacterium (assembly GCA_034665305.1). Classification (GTDB taxonomy): domain Bacteria; phylum Acidobacteriota; class Blastocatellia; order Pyrinomonadales; family Pyrinomonadaceae; genus DASXRU01. Next base: position 58,572 of record JAXDFZ010000009.1, read on the forward strand.
TCGAGGGACGCCACCCCCGGATAGCCGGCGCCGGAAACCGCTTGCATCGTCGTAGCCGCCACGGTCCGGACGCCAATATCAAAATGCAATGGCGCAAGCGCCAGGGCCAGCATGATCGTCGAGCAATTCGGATTCGTGACGATGAAGCCCCCTGAAGTGAAACGCTTCTTTTGAACTTCCAGTAAGCCCAGGTGTGTGTGATTCACTTCGGGAATCAGAAGCGGCACGTCCGCGTCCATGCGAAACGCGGAAGAGTTGCTGATGACCGGATAACCAGCCACCGCGAACGATTCCTCAATTTCGCGCGCCAGGTCGCCCGGCAAACTGGAGAACACAAAATCACAATCGAGCGGCGGGTTGGGCGGTTGCACCAACACTGACTTCACCGCGTCAGGCATCGGCGTCGGCAAGCGCCACGTGCATGCCTGGGCGAAAGGTTTTCCCTGCGACCGATCCGAAGCCGCGAGGGCAGAGATTTCAAACTGCGGGTGGTTTTCCAGTAGTTGAATGAACCGCTGGCCCACCATGCCGGTGGCGCCGAGGATTCCTACGCGAAGTTTTCTTGTCATTATTATTTCGATTTATCCACAGATTACGCAGACCTAAAAAACAGTCAGAAGACGGAGTTTGCGTTTTTATTGTGAAAGAACGAACTGTCCCTTCTGCTCGTGCTCTCATGCTCGCGCCTAACATTACCGCAGCCACAAACCTGCTCTCGCCGTCTGTTTCATCTGCGTAATCTGTGTAATCTGCGGATTACTTATCGAATCTTTAAAGACTGAGGGCGCGTTTGAGCCGCGCTACACCTTCGGAAAGTTTTGTTTCGTCGACGCAGAATGAAATGCGAAGGTAGCCCTCGCTTTCACTCCCAAACGCAAAACCGGGAACGGTCACCACGCCGGCGGCCAACGCTCTCTCCGCGACGCTCATTGAGTCGCCGTACTGGCCGACGTCAACCATTGTATAAAACGCTCCGTCCGGCGTAACGGCGCGCAGCCCTGCTTCGTCTCGTAACGTGGCGAGCAAATGATCGCGACGTTTGTGAAAGATGCCGCGGTGTTGCTGCCGTGCTTGTTCAGCCTCCGGAGTCCACGCCGCGAGCGCCGCCTTCTGCGAAATCGTAGAGGCGGCCGTCGTCACATAACCGTGCAAAACGAGCGCGCTGTTAACAACATCCTTATCGCCGCAAAGCCACCCCAGTCTCCACCCCGTCATACTCATCGACTTCGAAAGACCACTGATAACGATGGTACGCGGATAGAATTCCGAAATAGAAGCCGGGCGCTCGTCGGTGTAATACAGCTCGCGGTAAATCTCATCGCTGATGATGCACGCGCCGGAGCCACTCTCTGCGACGGCAGTGGCGATGCCGCGCAAATCTTCCGGCGTCAGCGCGCGCCCGGTAGGATTCGAAGGACTGCAACAGATAACTACTTTCGTTCGCGGCGTGATGAGACGTTTGAAGTCTCCGAGGTCAAAAGCGAAATCATCTGCCGCCGGCAACTGGTAAAACACCGAGCGGCCACCCACCATGCCCACAATTGTTGGGTACGCAACAAAGCCGGGGTTCGGCATCAGGACCTCGTCATCTTTTTCTACGAGCGTCAGGAGGGCGATATACAAAGCCTCCTGCGATCCCGCAGTTATCACGACCTGATCCTGCGACAGTTGCAGGTGCGGATAGTCTGAAGCCACGCGCTCGCGTAGTGCCGGCAAACCGGCCTGCAAAGTGTAGCCATTGCGCTCTTCAGCGATGACGCGGATCGCTGCCTGACGAATCACTTCCGGAGTCGGCAAGTCCGGTTCGCCTAAACCAAGACTGATAGCGTCCGGCCCCGCGCGATCGGAGATCTGGCGAATGACGCTCTTCTCAATTCCGCGTAGGAATGCTGGAGGTTCGAACTGTTTCAAAGAAAGGTGATCCCCTGGTGGCGCGGCTGAATAAACATCCGCCTCATTCTCAGCCAGTCCTGCGGGACACGTTTAATGCCACCTCGATTGCGGTTGTTTTGTCCAAGGACTCCCGTATGTGCCTGGCACCACACTCGCGTCGTGCCAATACTGAAGGGATTGTCTATCGCCACGCTTAGGGGTCGACATGCACTCAGTTCACACGCCTGTCGAAGAGCATTGAACGTCGCGAGTCCGAGACAAATTACAAGTTTTGGGTTTACGATACGAATCTGGGGCAAGGCAAACTCTTGAGCAGCGTCGATGAGTTTCGCCTGCGGAATTCGCTCGCTCATTTTACCTGGCTTGACGAACGGAAACAGGTTAGTAGCGTACGTGTCTCGAAGCGCGATCCCAAAGGTCGTGTTTAGCAGCTCAACCAGATTTCGGTTTGTCGGTAGAGATTGAGTATATCCTAACTTCGCGGTCTCTTCGTCGAACGATTCCTTTAGCGACTCGTCAGAACTCCAGTCCTGGAGCATCACCATGACCTCCGCGTCGAGGTTGCCAGCCGTCTTGGTATAGGGTGATACAAAGTCACACTCGTAGGCACCCGCATGATGGTCGCCAATGCCACCGTACCCATTCCACCGAGTAACTTGCCGTCGTTTTGCTAATGCCAGCAATTCAGATCGCTTGTCCATGGAATTGCAGAGTTCACCCCCAACTGAACTTGATTTGTTCGGCTAACGCCCGACGTGGAAGGTCTGTGACTCTTGAGTAGCCCGTGAGGATAGAAACACTTCTTACAGGTAGAAGCCGCTATGGATGGACCTTCTCTGATTGATGCTGCATGATTCCCACCAGGGCGCGCAATGCCTGGTTGACTGATTCGGAATCCTTGAAGACTAGCGCCACATCCGGATCAAGTACGACCACATGGCTGCCATCTGCAAAACGGCCGGCATACTTTCCCCGCACCCCATTGCTGAAGTCGTACTCATCCAACATGTCCGGGTCACGCTCGCTATCAATTTCCTGACTCATATTTTTTCCTCACTCGCTCTGGCCAGGCGCGCACTGATGATTCGTATTCTATCACCTCGATCCGCGTGCACTACGACCAAATGGCGTTGCTGGTACGATAATCCAGTAATAACGAAACGGTTCTCGTCCACAGAATGCAATGGGTCAGGTACTGTTATCGATAGGAGGTCGAAGAAAACAGTTGCTGCCTCAGCGAAAGACACGCCATGCGTTTGACGATTGGATTCCGCTTTCGCTGTATCCCACTCAAACTCAGTGTTCATGTCGAGAATGTACGCTATGTAACCGATACCCTGATGATCAAGTATCGGCTATGCGACTCTCCGCTGGCTGGCCGCAAGAAAACCGTTGAAACGGTTTCGTTTTCCAATCGCAACTCACCGGGCTAAAGCCCCGGTGTTAATGAGATCGCACCGCGTAACCTTATCAAAAGTCTTCCAGCTCAACGCAGGTAATCCTCTAGCTGCACTGCGCCTTCGGTTTTCTCATCACGATACTTAACAATCACCGCCGCATAGATCGACAAGCCCCACTCGCGGCCGCGCTCGCTTTGTACGGCACGCGAACCCGGCACGACCACTGCACCGGCCGGGATTTCCAGTTGCGTTTCTGAAGTGCGCCGGTAAATCGTCTCGCGCACCAGATCGAAAACCGGTGTCGAGCCCGTCAAAATAGTTCCCGCGGCCAACACCGCGCGCTCCCGCACGATGGTTCCCTCGTACACACCACAACCGCCGCCGACGAGCACGTCGTCTTCGATTACAACTGGAACTGCACCGACGGGTTCAAGCACGCCGCCAATCTGCGCTGCCGCTGAAAGGTGCACGCGCTTGCCGATTTGGGCGCACGAACCGACCAGGGCGTGGCTGTCGATCATTGATCCTTCATCCACATAGGCTCCGGCGTTTACATACATGGGCGGCATGCAAACGACGCCGGGTGCGATGTAGGCGCCATCGCGTATGCTCGAACCGCCCGGCACAATGCGCACGTTGTCCGCCGTCGTCATCGGCCGCAACGGGTAGGTATCTTTATCAAAGAACCGGAGACCGGACCCTGACATCTCGACCAGCACGCCCATGCGAAAGCCGATCAGGATGCCCTGCTTCACCCAACTATTAACCCGCCACTCGCCGTCATCAGTTTTTTCCGCAGCGCGCACTTCGCCGCGATTGAGCGCCGTCTTGAACTCTGCGAAAAGAGTTCTATCGTCAGCTGTAAATGACGCTGCTTGTCGCTGCGCCAGTTTCTCAATTCGTTCACGCAGCATGCGACGTTCCTTTTAGTAACCCGAGTTCCGTAATCACCGCGCGAATTCTGTCCCGGCTCTTTTCCTGTACCGGTACGAGCGGCAGGCGGAAATTCTCTTCGATCAAACCCATCATCGCGAGCGCGGCCTTGACCGGACCCGGGCTGGATTCGATGAAATTAATCTCCATCAATGGCAGCAGTTGGAAGTGCAACGCGCGCGCTTCGTCCCAGTTCCCTGCCAACGCCAGGTCCACCATGCGCGACATCAGATCGGGCGCTTCATTCGAAGCGACCGAAATCAAACCATCGCCGCCGAGGGCGATCAGCGGCAACGTCATCGCGTCGTCCCCGGAAAGGACCCTAAATCCGGCGGGCCGGCCGCGCAGGATTTCCATCATTTGGGAAAGGTTCCCGGATGCCTCTTTCACGGCGACGATGTTTTCCACCTCGTGCGCCAGACGCAAAGTAGTTTCCGCCGCAATGTTGCATGACGTTCGCCCCGGCACGTTGTAGATAACGACCGGCAGGCCGGCAACCGCTTCGGCGACGGCGCGAAAGTGCGCGTACAAACCTTCCTGTGTCGGCTTGTTGTAAAAAGGCGCTACCACCAACACGGCATCGGCGCCGAGCGTGCGCGCGCGTTGCGAATAGGCACACGCCGCGGCAGTTGCGTTGCTACCTGTGCCGGCAATAACTCGCGCCCGCCCCCGGGCCATTTCGATCGTTAACTGAATGACGAGCTCATCTTCGTCTTCGGTCATGGTGGCGCTTTCGCCGGTCGTCCCGCACGGCACCAGCAACCGCACGCCCTTACTCATCTGGCGATCGAGCAAAGCGCGCATTCGCACTTCATCCACCTCACCGCTGCCGGTGAACGGCGTCACCAGGGCCGTGGCGCATCCTCTTAGCCAGTCAATTTTGATTGTCATCTAGCAAACCCTCATTTGGAGTGCGGTGGCAGAGCGAAGCGGCGACACCGCTTTGGATTTCCTATGATTCGACATACTCCCCCGCCACCGCATACAAATATCCAAAGCGCCGTCGCCGCTTCGCTCTGCCGGCGCACTCCATAAACAGCTCATCACACCGACTAGTCACCGCCGAAGGATTTCATCCATCACTTCTGAAAACTCAAACACGCCCTGGCGTCCAATGATCCAGTGTGCGGCAACTAACGCGCCGGCCGCGAATCCGGCACGCGAGCGCGCCGTGTGCGTCAGCGTGACTTGATCGACCGCGGAATCAAATCCGATCTTATGTGTTCCCGGGATCTGACCGGCGCGAGTTGATGAAACTGGGACTTCAACCCGTCCCAGCTCCCGCTTCATCAACTCGCGTAGGTGGATGGCCGTTCCCGACGGCGCGTCGCGTTTGCGCTTGTGATGAGCTTCTTCAATAAACGGATCGTAACCTTCGACGGCAGCGAACAGAGAGCTTGCGTTGGCAACGATGCGATAGAACAGATTAACTCCGACCGAAAAGTTTGCGCCGAACACAAGCGCACCGTCATGCTTCAACACAACTCGGCGCACTTCGGCTTCCTGTTCTTGCCAACCCGTAGTTCCCTCGACCAGTGGCACGCCGGCGCGAGCGCATGCTTCCACGTGCTGCAAAACGCCGCTACCGGCGGAGAAATCAATCGCCACCTCGTGCCCGGATAACTGTTGCGTCAGTTCGGTCGCGTTGCTGTTTTTAGATGTGATGACGGCGCCAACTTCATAGCCAGCTTCGCGGGCCTGGCTGGCAACCAATTGCCCCATCGCGCCGTTTCCAATAAGAGCGATTTTCACAGAGTATCTTTCATCGAATTTGCGACCCGCTTCTTCAGCCTGATGCCGCCGGCTCCGCGAATCGATTCATTAGCTGTCTAACCAACTTCACATAGAGATCAATCGCTTCGGCCAATTCGTTCTTTGCGATTTTTTCCTGCGATGTGTGCGCCACCAGAATCGAACCTGGTCCAATCAAGAGCGCCTTCCCCCAGTTCGTCAAATAAGGAATGTCAGTAGTAAACCGCACGACGCATTCCTCGAAGCCCGCTACTGATTCCAAGCGCACCGGATTGTGTTCCGAAGTGTATTCCAAGGTCGCGCGTCCGGCCACACCTTCTTCAATCATTTGTTTTATCTGGGTCTTGTCGGTCGCCAAGCGAATCTGCAAGTCGGCACTGGCGTGCGCGGGAACGACATTCGATCGCGTGCCGCCGGCGATGACGCCGATGTTGCAAGTCGTCTCCCCAAATACCTTGTCGTCCGGCCAGTGAAGTGCGCGCAGGTCAGCCAACACGTCGAGCATTTTCTCAATCGCCGACTCGCCTTCTTCCGGATAAGCCGAATGCGCGGCGCGCCCGTCCGTTGCGACCAGAACTCGTAATGAACCCTTCGTGCCGATCGCCAGTTTGTTGTCGGTCGGTTCGCCGTTAATCAAAAAAGCACACTCGCGCGCCATTGGGTGATCGTTCGCGACTTTCGCGCCGAGGCTGGCCTGTTCTTCATCGACTGTGAACAGCAATCCAATTTCTTTCATGCCACTCGCGCGTAAAGTTTCGGCGGCAAAGACTTGCGCTGCAATGATTCCCTTCGCATCGCAAGCGCCGCGACCGTAAATGAATTCGCCGTCTTCGCTGGAGACGATGTGTGGCGGCACGGTATCCATGTGCGTGGAGAGCACGACCCGCGGCGGCGCGCCCGTGGTCGCGATGACGTTCTGCCGCTCGCCTTCGACCGTCTGCATTTCCACTCGATAGCCGAGCCCTTCCAAGTGCGCGCCGAGAAACTTGCCGACTGCGCCCTCTTCATCACTGACTGAAGGGATGTCGATTAGTTTTCTTGTCAGTTGAAATAGATTCATCACTGCATGTCCGATGTCCCACGTCCAATATCCAATATCCAATGTCCCAAGGGTTAAATCCGGACTTTGGACGTTGGTCTTTGGACATTGGACGCCAAAGCTTTCGTCGCTTCAAAGAATTCAGCATGCAGTCGCGATACTGCTTGACCCACGAACTGTTCATCGACAGCGAATGTCAGGTTAACGCTTGAAGCTCCTTGCGAAATCAAACTGACATTGATATCGCTGATCGTATTGAACACGCGCGCGGCGATGCCCGGCGTGCCGCGAAGTCCGGCACCCACGACGCAGACGATCGCCCGGCCATCTTCCAGCCGCACGCTGCCCAGGTCCTGCAACTGATCCAGTAGCGCGGCGGAAGGCGCAGCATCCACCGAAAGCGAAACGCTGACTTCGGAGGTGGTCACGACATCAACGACGGTCTGATGATTGTCGAAGAGTTCAAACAGCGCGCGCAAAAATCCATACGCACCCAGCATGCGCGCCGAAGTGATTTGAATCGTCGTGACTCCGGTTTTGTGAGCTATTGCTTTCACTCCTCGCGGCGTCGCATCGCCCTCGGCACACACCAGAGTGCCTGGCTCATCGGGCGCGCGCGAATTGCATATTCGCACTGGAATGCCGCTTTCGACCGCGGGCTGAATTGTTTTTGGGTGCAGGACCTTCGCGCCGAAGTACGCCAACTCGGCCGCCTCCGCGTATGACAAATGGGGGACCGTGTGCGCCCCGGCGACTACTCTCGGATCAGCGGTGAGCACGCCATTAACGTCTGTCCAGATCTGAATTTCCGACGCACCAAGCGCGGCGCCGATCAACGCCGCTGAATAGTCCGAGCCGCCGCGCCCCAGCGTGGTGGTCTCACCATTAGCGTTTGCAGCGATAAAGCCACCCAACACCGGCGTGGTGTCCGCGGCCAACAACGGTCGGAGAAACGCCTTCGTGTTTCGAAACGTTTGAGAAACGATGGGGGTTGCGGATCCGTGTTCATCATTGGTGATGATGCAACGCCGGGAGTCAAATTGTTTTGCCATCACGCCCTGTTCCCGCAGCACCAGCTCCAGTAAGTTACTGGAAAGGTCTTCGCCGAACGCGATGGCGCGATCCCGCAATCCCGCTTCTGCAGAACCCCTCTCGGAGATCTTCTGCAGCACGGCAAATAATTCCGCCCGGCTTTTTTCCAAAAGAGTCAGGAAGGAAGTCAGCAACTCCCCGGACAGCAACTCACGCGCGACTTCACCATGCCGTTCGAGTTGCTGCTCGAGTAATTTCCTTTCATTCTCGCCCCGCTCCACCCGGCGCACACATTCGATCAAAGTATCGGTCAGGCCGCTCATCGCCGACACGATCACCACCGGGCGCAGCGGCACCCGCTCCTTAACGATGCGCCCCACTCTGGCAAACGCCGGCGCATCCTCGACAGACGTTCCGCCGAATTTCATGACCAGTGGATTAGAAGACAAAAACGCGAACCTCTGGGAAAGTGAAAATTGCGAGCCGTGAGTCTAACCAGCCGGCGCGAAAGACTCAACTGGAAAGTGTGGGATGAGTGGTAACGGAAGGTTCCGATTCAGTGTGAAGCAACAAAGAGCGAGGGCAAGCCAACCTGCCTGACTGCAGGTTCTCGGTCGGGCTCGCCGTTCCCGGTTGAGCTCAACTAAGCAAACTTGCAGTTAAGAAGGGCGGCTTGGCCCCGCTCTTTGATTGACGAACCTGGCAGTAGCCTGACCGTGAGGGAGCGCTCTCTCTTTCGTGCACTCAACCTGAGCCCTCCCTCACGGTCGGGCTACTGCCCCGCTCTGTCTATCCGGCAAACTGTGGCCCGACGTACCGAACGAATTTCAAGTCGTTCAGTGAGGCCAGTTTGTCTAACGAGATTCGCCCGATTACCAGCTTCGAAGTTTTTGGATCAAGCACGACTTCGAAACCAAGTTCCTTGAGCTTCGCAAGATTCTCCGGCGTCTTGTCTGTCAGCCAGATCTGAATCTCCGCCTTTCCATCTCGCGTGAACCTGTTCTCATCCCCGCCGGGTGTGGCGTTTTTCTCTTTCAAGCGATCGATGATCGCGAGAATCGATGGATGGAACTTCGTCAGCTGATCGCGCCGCTTCTGTTCTTCCGGGGAAAGCACTTTTACCGTTTCCAACGCATCCGCGACTACCGGCTTCGATTTATAGGCGACGCCGCCTGCGATACCGCCGCCGCTGCCACTGCCAACACCGCTTCCGCCGGCCGCACCACGTCCGTTAACAGGCAAACGTTCCCGCTTCGCTCTCGCTGGTGACGGAGGACTCGGTTGAGGCCCGACGTTACCGGCAGCCGAAATTGTGTACAGAGAACTAACTGTTCGCTGGGCCGGGAAATTACTGAACTGATTCGTAGAGATGTCATTGCCAGTCACTCCCGAGAGATTGACGCCCTCCGGCATTTCGATCGGCACATCGATGCGCCGCGGCTTGCCACCGTCCGTGACCACCATCTCTTCGACCGCAACGAACGAAGTGAACTGCGTCATGAGGCGATAATCCAATCCCAACTGCGTGATGGTCTCCTGGATATCTCCTTTCATGGTTCCCCGCTGCATGCCGGCGTAATCCTGACTCATCAAATCGCCAATCCGGGTCCGGGCCCACAGCGTGGCCAGCACATCATGCGCGGGTTGTGATTCAGGCAGATCGACGTTTATCTCGCGCACGAAGTCCTGCCCGCCCATTCTTCCTTTCAAGCGAATCACGCCGCGGCCACCCACGCTGTAGCGTCCGGAAAGGATTACCGGTTTAGCACTGAATAGATCCGGAATGCGCTGCGGGTAAACGTCACTTACCGGCAGTCCGTTCCAATCAACTGTAATGTCAGTCAGCAGCGGATTGCGCACTCGTTCGTGAAAACGTTTGGCTGCGGCCGATCCGTCATCATTCAAAGCCACATACTCAACTTCGCCGCGGCCTTCCTCGGCCATCTTGTCCAGCAGAAAACGATTTACCGAACTTCCGATCCCGAACGCGAAAACGCGCGCGTTCGCGTGCTTCTGAATTTCGGAGATGATGTCCAGGTCATTTCCCACGTAGCCGTCGGTCATAAAGCAAACGATGCGGACGTGCCCCTGCGCGTCGGACGGATCAAGCGCCGCCTTGATCGCCTTCATCATCTCGGTGCCGCCGCCTCCTGAACGCGTTTCGAGAAAACTCTGGGCCTTCGCCAGATTCTCTTTCGTGGCCGGCACCGGCTCAGGAAAAAGTATGTGCGTGTCGCCGGCGAACGTAATCAGGTTGAAAGTGTCATGCGGGTAAAGCCCGTCCATCGCCAGCTTCATCGACTCTTTCGCTTTTTCAATGGGAAACCCACCCATTGAGCCTGAAGTGTCGAGCACGAAAACCAGTTCCTTCGGCGTTACATCGGCGGGCATAACTCGATCGGGTGGTTGCAGAATCATCGTAAAGAACCCGCCGCGATCCGATCGGTTGGTCAGAATTGCGTCTTCGATCTTGCGCCCGGCGACGTCATATCTCAGCACAAAATCTTTGTTGGGAATGCTGGCGCGATCCTTGAGCTGAATATTCGCCCGCCCCGCGATCGGCCGTTTGATCTCGACTTCATGCGATTTCGATCCAATCTCGTCAATGGGTACGCCCGCATCGACCGAAACATCGATCGAGATGTCGTGGCCGGCCCGCATGCCTTCAGGCGCCGGCCGCGGAGTTATCCGCGAGGCGTCAGGGACTTCATCGGTATTCGGAGCAAAACCGTTTCGCGGTTCGCCAGCGGGGCCACCGGTGGGAACTCCGTTTGGCGTGCCGGGCACATATCGCGGCCCGACTACCATCGGGAAAACAAATTGGTACGCGCCGTCTTCATACTTCAAGGTCTCGACATAGCTAATAATGATCTTGATTTGCTCGCCCGGCATGATGTTGGCGACGGACTGCGTGAAGATGTTTGGCCGCTCCTGGTCCAGCAGGCTGGCGACCTGACCGTTCGACTTTGCCGCTTCGTAAACTGCCTGGGCTTGCTCACGCCGGAGTATGCGACCGCGCACCGTGCGGTCACCCACCGTCATCGTCATGTCGTCGACCGCTGCGTTTTGCGGCAGGGGAAACGTATAGACCGCTTCAATTTTTTCTTTGAAGGGATTCGTGAATTCCTGTGTGACCGTAACGCGCGAGAGGAACCCGCTGATTTCAGCCTTCACGTTAGTGTGCTTCAAAGGACACTGGCCTTGGAGGTTGCCGGTCGCATCGATAACTTGAAGCGCGCCTTGCGTCGCCCCACCGGCAGCGGCATCGGCAACGTTGGTTTGCCGGAAGGCCGCGAACCAGGTCAAAACGATGACAGCCGAAATTACTACCAGGAGTGAAGTCGATCGGGAAAGGAATCGTCGGTGCATTGTCTTCTCCTCAACTAAACTTATTCAGAACGGCGCTGACGCGCCTACGTGGCGAGCTTCAATTCTTCCTTCATGGCTATGCCCACATGAAGTAGAACGCGGAAAGAGGGGAGACCTTGCAGATTACTAGGACATTGATGCGAAAAACACGACGGGCGATGGCTAGTCTTCCCGCGCAATCATCAGCATGCATCCTGACGTCGCACAGATGCATTGGATAGTGTGGGCAAAGAAACACCGCTCCAATACTTATTACGTTGGGATAATAAAAGGTTAGGGCTTATTCCTAAGTATTCTCTTGCACCCTATCCACGCGGGCTGAGACGGGTTTAAGGGGCAGGGCCCGCAACTGACGCATCCACCCCAGCCCATCCGCAAACATCACCTCCGGACCAGATGTCTTGCGCCAAAGACGAGCGACCCACCCGCTACCGCGTGGTGGTACTGACCTCACCCCTCGGTCGCGCATCGGTCCCGAGGAAGTCAGTACCACCGTGCGGTAGCAGGTGGGTCGCTGGGTTTCCCAGTCCGTTTCCTGCAACTGGGACTTGAAACTAACCGAGGCAAGCTGTTAGTTTGCGGGCATGACAGGACGAAGCGAGCGCCACGGATGAACGAAGATCGCCGGCACGCGACCCGTGTGCGCGTAAACCTTCCGGCCCGTTGGGAAGGTCTGATGGATCAGAACGAAGCGACGATCTGTGACATCAGCATCACCGGCTGCATGGTGCTTTCGGGTGGTGAAGTCACGTCCGGCGAATTGATCCGCTTGGAGATACAGTTCCCCAACGGCGAATGGGCGTATCAATGGGGTGAAGTCGCGTATCCCGTTCCCGAAATCGGTTTCGCCCTACACTTCACCGACCTCAGCGAAGAAGAAAAGCGCCGCCTGCAAAAACTCCTCGATCTCGCCAATGCAAGTTAGTCTCAGGTCTCAGGTCTCGGGTCTCTGGTCTCAGGTCTCGGGTGTCGGGTGTCAGTTTCCGGGTGTCAGGTTTGGGGCGCCTGAGTATTGAGACGTGAGACGTGAGACCTGAGACCTGACACCCGGGACCTGAGACTTGAGACCTGAGACCTGACACCCGAGACCTGACACCCGAGACCTGAGACTCGGCGAAGTGAACTCGAAACCCGAAACTCGAAACCCGAAACTCCGCTCCCCGTTTGACACCGTCGTTTTGCTTACGCTACTTTCTTCGCTCACAGTTCCTGATCGCCAACCTCGATGCGTCCCGTTCGTCTAGTGGCCCAGGACACCGCCCTTTCACGGCGGCGACACGGGTTCGACTCCCGTACGGGACGCCAAAAATTTTAATCACTTACAGGCGACGGATGGAGCGCACATCTGCCGGGTCGCGATAACAGATGACTCGACCGGCGGAGGAAGTTCATCACGCAGAGAATTCTCGGCTTCGGTGGCTGAGCTTTTTATCGGTAGGTCCAAAACATCTGCGCTCATCGTTTTCTCAACGAATCTCTACGTCACGATCAAATCCGCGTCGACGTGTTCGCTATACAACTCGGGATCCATCTCGCTCGTTCAACTAACTCGCTTCACCAAGCACCCTGCTGTAAAACACAACACCCAAAGTGCATGTAAAACCCAACAACTCTCATTGAAACTTCAAGAAGAGAGCTGGGATTGTTCTAAGGTGAAGGTGTGAAGTGGAGCGAATGCCAGGTGCGCGAGATGATCCAAAAACTCAAGTCGTCTCAGGCGAGGAAATTTTATCCATAAGATTCTCTGGTTAACGGGGAGCTAGACTCGCTCGACTAAGTGACCCGATAATCCCACCAAAGCGTTGTTATCCAGCACGAGCGGGATAATACTCTCGAAAGCGCGTTATTGAGCATGAGCGGGATAAGATATAGTTATGCGCTTCGCAGTTTTGTTGGAGCAGAATGTTTATGCAAGCAGCGACGAAACTCCTAGGCTTACCTCTTAGTGAATGGGAGTCAATTGCAAAGACTCTTGGCTTCTTTGCCGCCGCGGTGTTCTTTATCTATAAGGCTATTTCTGGATACCTCATAACTAACATGGCAGTTAAGCTAGACTTTAATCGTCAGCGGTCAGCCAACGATATGGATTATTTAGTCGTTACCGCCTCTCTATCAAAAGGTGATAGAGGAAGCGTGAATATTCACGATGCCCAAGGTAGACTCAGATATGACGGCAGTGAGCCGCCACCAGTCCCGTTAATCGGGGTGGAACGACTAAGTTATAAGACGGTGACGCTAAACGATGAAGAACAGAAGCAAATAGATTGGGATAAGCGGTCAGAAAGTTCACCCTTTATTAGATTAAGTCCCGGTGAAGAAGCAGAGTTCGCATGTTGTTGGGAAGTTCCAAGTAAGGCAGCTTGTAAAGTCGAAGTTGTATTTATTGGGAAACGATTAACAGGTAAGAGGCTTGGGCAATGGCGGTCATCGGGTGTGTCATTACCAATATTGGAAAAGTCAGATTTGCCTAATAACCGCGCATAGCAACTCATTGCACCAGTCGTTATGCCCCTTAAACTGGAAGTCGATTTATGGAAATAATGGATAGCCAGCCGTCGGACGAAGCTCTCCGCCTGTTCGTCCTTGGCGTTACAACTGAACGGCTCCAGTATCTGAAATACCTTAAGTTTCGGGGAATCGCTGTTGACGACCGTGAAATCGCGGAACTCGAATCAGAGCTTGCTCAAGACAAACGTGTCAATCCCGATGGCGATTCAGTCCTTGAGATGTCGGTGGATGATTTGCAACTCCAACTTGCTTTCGTCGATCTTCTAAATGAACGCAGCTCCCGAGCTATAAAGGCCCTTCTCTATCAGCGCGGGCATGTAAAGGTCCGCATGTGGCAAGAGCAAAATCATCAGCGCCCACACTTCCACATCGAATACAAGCGGGAATATTCTGCATCTTATTCTGTAGATACCTTGGAGCGTCTCGCGGGTGAAATGCCCAACCGATACGAAGGCCCTATCTTGGAATGGGCTTCTGCCAAGCAACAGTTCTTGACTGCTAACTGGGAGCAACTCAACGGTACTGTGATCGAGCGGGAAGGGACATAACAAAGCCTTGCAGCTGGCGGCGCGATAGCATGTTTCTCAAGTAATCTTTTACTCTCAGCTCGGATGCTGATCGCGCGCCGCAGCTGAAGGCCAGCGTTGGGCCGAAAACAATCGTCAATCTGATTCCCAAGATGATGAACTTCATAGCCGGTGTTGCGGCAAGCATTCTTGCGACTATTATTGTGTACTTGGTGACCAAGATTGGATGGCCGATCTTCAGCGACAGGGCTTTGTACAAAGGCGTTCGTGTTGATGGATTCTGGGAAATTCTTGAGTTGCGCAACGGAAAGCAGCAGCGAGTTGGGAAAATAGAGCTCAAGCAAAATGGCCGATACATCTCCGGGGAGGGCACAAGATCAAGAACGCGAGAAGGGAAGGAATCCAAACGCCAGTTTTCCTACAAAGGCTCAATCCATGGCCATCAAGTAACCCTTCTGTTTGAGGATAAGAAGGGTGTTGGCTTTGACATGGGGACTTATGTTTTCATCGTCCAAAACGACAGCAATACAATGATTGGTATGGCCACATTCCATGGCAAGACGGAAAACCGAATTGTTTCGGAAGGTCGAACTCTTAGAAGGGTTCTTGAGTGATTCCTCAAGGACTGCCTAACAATTCATTCAAGCCGACGCCGCTTCGCGGCGCGGCTGAATTCAGACGTTAGGCCATTCGTGAAATGAAGAACCAAGAAACCTTACGGAAGTTACAGCTTGATGCGGTCACACAATTCAAGGGGGCCGTAGCGCCTTTGGCCGGATTCTCTTTCGCGGGCTTAGTGCTTCTGGCTAACGCACCGCGGCTTGGGGTGGTTTACCTTGCTGCGTATGCATGTATCTGTGTGGCTACTGTTGCATTGATTTGTGCCACTGTCATTTCCTCAATGCTCAGTAGTGCTCTTAATTTTGATGTATTGCATAATTCAGCCTTGCGGTGGGTCTTTGTTTTGTTCCGTCTGTTTTCGCTCGGCGGCATAAGTCTGTTTTTTGTCGGCATTGTCCTATTGCGCTTTCTCGGATCACGCGTGATTGGGGTAATCACCGCTGCCTCAGTGTTATTGTTCGGAGGAATCACGCTAGCGGTCTTCGTGACATTGAACCGGCGTTATTCTAGTAGACAAATCCCGCCCGGTAATCCGGCTGGCCCAACAAAGCCTTGCAGCTGACGGCGCGATAGCATCTTTCTCAAGTAACTTTTTCCCTTCAGCTTGGAGGCTAATCGCGCGCCGCAGCTGAAGGCCGGCGTTGGATGGCTGTTGAATTCCTTCAACGGTATAATCAACCTGGAGGTGCGAATGAACTATAAGGTCGTAATAAATGAGTCGGAGGAGGGCTTCAGCGTGTCCTGTCCAGGTTTGCCAGGCTGTTGGTCCCAGGGTGCCACCGAGGAAGAGGCGCTTGAGAATATTCAGGATGCTATTGCTGAGTATCTGGGTGCGATAGATGAGTTGGTGAAAGGGCAGGATGTTCGAGAGGTAAGAGTGGCGGTGTAAATCGTGCCGAAGATTCCCGGAGTTAATCACCTCGCTGCGGTGAGAGCATTAGAGAAAGCCGGCTTTCGCATCGTGAGGCAAGGAAAACATATCGTTATGTCAGATGGAATTCGCGTCCTCACAATCCCTCGGCACAATCCGGTAAACGCTTTTACCATGGGTGGTATCGCGCGTGATGCTGGTCTGTCAGTCGACGAGTTCAAGAAACTTCTCTAATCGCACGCCATCCCCACAAAGCCTTGCAGCTGACGGCGCGATAGCATAAACAGGCGGCCCTGGAGTATCAGCCGGCTCAGCTGGTTCCGTCCGGCCATGGACCGAACGAAGTGGAAGGTTCCCCCGTCAAAAGCCGCTTAGTCCCAAGCGACTGCCGTTCCGTCACAAAACCATCTACCCCGCGAAATCTCCGGTTATAAGAGACTCGCTGAAATATTCTCTACTGGCGACGACGTCCGGCCGGATCGTCGCATTTGGTCGGAGCGTTTCACGCAATGCAACATACGTAAGAGCACTACGTATTAGCTGGCATTCGCGTTTGAATCCTGAGGTGACGCCAACTGCAGCCCGGACGGAGTGAGACGATGAAGATTAGCCGCCGATCCTTTCTCAAAACTGCAGCAGCAATCGGTGCTTCGCTCGCATGGGTCGGACCGGCTCGAGGTTCGCGTGTCCACTGGCATGAGCGGCGTGATCTCTATCCCCAGGGGGTCGCCTCGGGCGATCCCGATCCGCACAGCGTCATCCTGTGGACCAGGCGTCCGTTTGACAATGGAACACGCGGCACACGCCAGCTCCTGACCGTCGAGGTAGCCGGGGATGAGGCATTCCGCCGAGTCATCGCGCACGCGCACGCGCCGGTCTCAAGCGCCGCCGACTGGACCGCGCGCGTTCTGATTGGCGGACTTAAGCCGGCGCGCACTTACTGGTATCGGTTTACCGACACCGACGGAAACGGCAGCCGGGTCGGCCGCACGATCACTGCGCCGTTGCCAAACGATCCGCGCCCGGTGAACTTCGCATTTGTGAGCTGTCAGGATGTCAATGAGGGCAAGCTCAACGCCTATCGCCGGATGATTTACGAAGATGAACGCGCTCCCGCCGCCGAGCAGCTCGACTTCGTTCTGCACCTTGGCGATTTCATCTACGAGGTGGTCGAGTATCCGGACGAGGTTAAGACACGCTACGATCGCACGATCTATGAGGTTGCGCGCATTCCCGATGGGGGAAAGAGCGGCAAGCTCCACTACCCTCTGACCGTCGACGGCTATCGCGCCGTGTACAAGGGCTATCTCGCTGATCCCGACCTCCAGGATGCCCGCGCGCGCTGGCCGTTCGTCGCCATCTGGGACAATCACGAATTCTCGTGGCA
>JAXDFZ010000010.1:0-514504 GCA_034665305.1 Blastocatellia bacterium
AGCCGGGGGTGCCGAGGGTGGCATTCACGGGAGTGCTCAAGGTTAAAGTGAGCGTCTCGTTGCCTTCCACATAAGTATCGTCATTAATCAGAATGTTGATGCTGCGATCGCTCTGGCCGGCAGCGAACGAGAGCGTTCCCTGGTTCAGGATGAAGTCACAGTTCTGCACCGCCGAGCCGTTGATCGTGCTGCACGCGAAGAAGCTGTTGCCCCCCGTGCTGAAGTTGATCGACGAGGCCCCCGTGGTGTCCCCCGTGCGCTTCACATGCACCTGCGCGTTGCCGACTCCTTCGCTGAAGTTGTACGTCGCCAACTCCATCTGGATCGAGGGCAAGGCGACGGCGCAATTGCTTTGGTTCCAATTGAGCACGACATTGCCTCGTTCACCACTCCAGCCATCAACCGCGATCTTATAATTCGTGCCAGCGGTGGCTGTGAACGTGACGGTGCTGGTGCGAATCACGCCATCCTGCACGTCATCACTTTTACCAATCACAGTTAGTCCGCCAAGGCTACTGCCAGTGTAAATCCCCATTACCGTGTCGAAGTCACTGCCGGCAGTTGTGATCGTGACGCTCTGAGAAACAGGTGCTTGCCACTGATACCACAACGAGCCACCGCCAGTGCTTCCGGCCGGGTCGTGGCTTGGCTCTCCAGTTTCTCTAGTGGCGTTGACATTGCTGCCATTCACGCTGCCCGAACAGCCTGAGATAATCTGAGGACTGGCGAAGTTGTCATTAGCGGGAGGTGTTGGCGTGGGTGTCGGCGAAGGACTCGGCGCCGGAGTTCCGCTAACAACAATCTCCCAGATTCCGCGTCCGTGCGTGGCAATGCGGAGGATGCGATTCGGGCTTTGAATGGCTATGTCGAAGACTGCGACTCGCGGCAAACCTGTGCCATATGGATTCCAGTTGGCGCCGCCGTCGGTTGAGTTGTACACGCCGATGTCTGTTCCGGCAAAAAGATTATTCGAGTCCTGCGGATCAACGACGAACGCATTGACCGGAACGTCCGGGATGCCGTTGCCGCTGGCTACCCAGGTGCCCGCGCCGCCGGCCAGGTTTGTAGTTTTCCAGACATGGTGGCCGGCAGTGACGCCGTATCCGCCGAAGGTCACATAAGCAGTGTTGGGATGGTTAGGATCAATTACCGCCCGGCCGACGGCTCGCGACGACGGGAACGAACCGTTCGTGACATCCGTCAAAGGATTGCCGCCGGTGGTGGTTGCGTAGACGCGTCCACTTCTGGTTCCCACGATGCGGAAATTATCGTCCTGAGGCGAGATGCCGATCGTGGTTAGTGGCGAACCTGAAACTAGCGGCCCCTGGCTAACCAGAGTCATCGTTACGCCGCGATCGCTGGAACGATAGAGGCGATCAGTGCCGAAGTAGAGTGTGTTGGGATTTCCCGGACCGAGGGCCATCGGGGCGTAGAAGAGCACCGTGTCGGAACACGAGATGCCGTTGGGGGTCCATGCTCCACTCTGGGGACTGGTGCATCCGTAACGGTTGGGCCAGCTCGAGCCTCCATTTGTGGTGCGCGCGTAACCGATCTGAGTGCTGTTGTTGAAAAACGTGTGATACATCGTGGCGGTACTGGTGTCGCCGGCGTTCTGATCGATCACTGCATATCCGCCGTCGCCACCGTCGCTACGTACCCAGGCCTGGTTAGGGGCGCGCCGCTCCGTGCCGTTGTCCTGAGTTCCGCCAATCATGAACTCGCGATCGATGGGGTGCAGCGCCAAACTCTGAAATTGTGTGGCGCTGAATTGGGTGTTGTTCAAACTAATCCACGTATTGCCGCCGTCACTTGATTTGTATATCCCGCCATCGTTTCCCAGGTACGCAATTGACGGGTCGGATGGAGCGAATGTAACCGCGTGATTGTCGGCGTGGACAATGTTTGAGCTGGGCGTGTTGACGAACGAATTGCCGCCATCGGTTGACCGTGCGATCAGTCTTGAGCAGGCGCTGGTACTCGCGACGTTTCCTCCCAACAAAACATTGCTGGCGTTGTTGGGATCGATAGCGAGAGCGATGTTGTAGAAGCACTGGCCGCCGCAAAAGCCGTTTCCACCCGCCAACGGCGTGGACCAGGTTTGCCCACCGTCAGTCGACTGGCGCAGAGTGCCGGCGCTGCTGGTTGAACAGCCGCTCTGGGTCTGGTTCTCGCCGGAAGCCACCAGCGCAGTAACTACACCGCCTACTTTGTTGATAGCCAGCTCTGCGCGCCCGCTGCCGGGGGAAACGCCATCGATCAGGGTCAGTGTTTGCGTGAACGTGGGGGCACCATCCAACGCATTAGTCGAACGATAGACTCCGCCGTCGCCGCTTGTGCTCCTGACCGTGCAAAGCAGATTGTTAGGATTCCCGGGTTCGAGAACAACGTCCACGATGCTGCGATCGATTGCGGTCACGCTCAGTTTAGTGAAACTGGGAATAGCCGACCCGGCGTTATTGGATCGATATAATCCGAGCGCCGCGGGAACGCTCACAGTGCCACCACCGGGATTTCCGCTTCCGCCCGTGGTGGTGGAAACAAAAACGATATTCGGGTCTGATGGATGGACCACCACCTTGCCGATTGCCCGTCCGGTAAAGGAACCGGGATTGATAGGGCCAAAGAGATCGGCCGACGTCTCGGCATTATTAATGCGGTAAAGACCGACGCCGAAGAAGCTGTCCCCGGAAAACTGCGGCTCACCGGTTCCCACGTAAACGATCGAAGGGTCTGAAGGAGCGATGGCGATTGAACCGATCGCCAACGACTGCGCGCTATCGAATAATTGAGTCCAATTGGCGCCGCCATCGAGCGTACGGTATACACCGCCCTGCGCCGTGCCTACATACGCAATGTTCGCGTTCGAGGGATGGACCGCGATGGCCGTAGTCCGTCCACTGTTGGTAGTCGAGCCCGCCGGGAGCGGAGCTGGTCCAATCTCTGTCCATGCGACGTCCACACTGCTGGGGCCAAGTCCCAAAGCGCTGGCGAGTTTTCCCAGAAAAGAATTCTTTCCGGAGCGTTGCAGCTCTTGCTGTTCCATTTGTTGAATGGCTTTGCCCCGCAGCGACGCATCGAACGGTATGCCGGGGGTAACACCGCGAAGCATGGCGAGGTAGCCTGAACGCTGGCGTAGATAAGTTTCCTTATCGATTTTGTTTGTGAAGCCGGACGGGAGGTCCGGATCATCGCCGTCTCCTTCGCCGCCGTTTGCATCCGGCTCGGAAGCTTCGCGACGACCTTCGCTCGCCGCTGAAGTAACTCGGCCAGCTTGAGATTTAGATCCGGTAGGTTTTTGTGGTTCCTTCGGAGAATCCGGCGTCTCGGATTTAGGCGCCCTGGCAATTGGCGCAGGGGATTGGGTCAGGCGAAGACCGTTTGTGGAAGAATGATCCAAATTCCGGGCGCTCGTCGCCGTATCGCGAAAGTTCCACAGCGCCGACAAGCCAAGCAGCGCCAGTGCTGCCACTAATACACCGGTGGTTCGTTTCATTCCCAGGGCTCCTTAATCAACAAATGCGGTCGGGCGCTTCGAGAGGAAGTATCGCAGAAGGACATTGTAGGCCACAGATTGAGCGCTGTCATTGCCAGACACAGGTTTGCAGTTCCCCGAGGACTCGCGAATTTTGCCAGGGGTGTTGAGTTATCTGACGAGGGTTTGCCGCGCGGCCTTCGCTACCGGCGCGTTGGATGATTGCAGATGGTCGGCGTCAGCAAGCGGCTTGCCGGCCATTTTGGCAAAAAGACTTTCGTACTGATCGACGACGTACTCCCAGTCATACAACTCGCGCACTCGCTGTTGCGCGCGCTGACGGTAGGCATGGACCAGGGATCCATCACGCAAGACACGCTGCAACTTTTCCGCGAGGTCGTCTTCGTTCGCGTACGGAATGCCGGCGTCGCCGATGGCTTCGATGTTTTCCGGGGCGGCCAGCGTTAACACGCAATTGCCGTAACCCATGGCCTCGAGCAGCGCGGGGTGCGTTCCGCCGACTTCCGCGGCGTGAACGTAACAATAAGCATTTTGCTGGAGCGCGCGATACTCCTGTCCAAAAACAAAGCCGGTAAAAATAATTCGCCGGTCACGCCGCGCCCTGGCCTTCAGTTCCTTAATGTAATCGTGAGCATACGGTGCGTCGCCGACCACCAGGAGTTTGTGAGCGGTGCGCACCTTCTTGAACGCTTCGATGACCAACTGGGCATTGTTTTCGGGTTCCAGCCGGGAAACGTAAAGCACGTAACGATTCGGTTCGACGCGCCAGCGGCGGACCAACTCGCGGTTGGGATGCCGCTCGACATCAGCGCCATAGGCGATCATCGTCGAGGCCGCGTCGTAACGGGTCGCGTAGTAATCGTGAATGACCTTGGCGTCGGTAACCGTTTCGTTGGGCAGGATGGTAGACAAGCGTTCCGTCAGCAGGTAGTACTGGCGCCCGAGCGAATTCCATTTTTTGCGTTTGTGTTCGAGTCCGTCCACGTTGATGGCGACCGGAGTTCCCGTCCACCTCAGAATCGGGATGAAGGGAGCATTCGCCGCGTTGCAGATTAGCGCTGCGTCAAACCGGCGCGGAACAGCATGCAGCGCGGAAAGAAACGAATGGACCACCGTGTCCAGGTATTTATGTTTGATGGTGGGCAGGACCTGCAGTCGCACCCCGTGGTATTCGAGCTGCCGGGGCGAAACGTAGTGTGACCGGCAGTAGACAGTGACTTCGTGACCACGCGCAACCAATCTGGTGGATAGATGCTCGGCGAACGTTTCAAAGCCGCCATAGCCGGCCGGAATTCCACGGGTCCCTAGAATTGCAATACGCATCACTGAGCTCAGTTATAAATGCGGATCCTGTAGCGACATCCGACGCAGCGTGCTGGTTCAAACCTCATCATCGCTGGCTCGCCGCTTGTTCATATGTCCTTAACGTTAATCGCGCCGTTTCGTGCCAACTAAATTGTTTGGCCCGTTCCAATCCTTTGACGCGCAACTCACTCGCCAGGTCTGAATCATCGATCAGACTGGCCAGCGCGCGGGTTAATTCGCCTTCATCAAACGGGTCGACCAGCAAGCCCGCATCGCCCACGACTTCGGGAAGACTGGTGCGATTTCCGGCAATCACCGGGGTGCCGCATTGCATCGCTTCCAGGACGGGCAAGCCGAAACCCTCAAAATAAGACGGATACACGAAACAACGCGCCCCGCTGTAAAGGGCCGGCAAGTCCGCTTGCGGAACATAACCCGTCACCAGAATGTCATCCTTTACGCGATGCTCTGTAACTGCCTGCAGGGTTTCACCATAGAGCCAGGCTTTTTTCCCCACGAGCACGAGTTGTGGAAGCTTAGCTTCCGGACGAAGCCGGCGCAAGCTGCCATACGCGGCAATCAACCGCGGCAGGTTCTTTCGCGGCTGAATCGAGCCGACACACAGAATGTATTCGCTGTTTATGCCGTAAGTCTCACGAACCCGCGCCAGTTCCGGCGCGTCAGTGACCGGGGCAAAGTGTGCCGGCGCGGCCAGGGGCGTCACTGTCACGCGCGCTGGCTCGATGCCGTAAGTTTTAATTAGGTCACTGCGTCCGTATTCAGACAGCGCCAAAATGTGTGCCGCCCTTCGCGCGGTTTGGCGAACTGTCAGGCGCAACTGGACGCGGCTGCGACGTTTGAAAGTTTCCGGCAAATGCTCGAAGGACAAATCATGAATACTGGCAACCACAGGACAGGGGCAAAAGGGGGGGGCGGTAAATTGTACGTGCAGAACGTCCACTGGCCGCCGGCGCAATTCCGTGGAAAGCGTCAGCGGGA
This sequence comes from Blastocatellia bacterium, assembly GCA_034665305.1. Taxonomy (GTDB): domain Bacteria; phylum Acidobacteriota; class Blastocatellia; order Pyrinomonadales; family Pyrinomonadaceae; genus DASXRU01. The sequence goes on from JAXDFZ010000010.1 coordinate 5,798, forward strand.
CGCGCACCAGGGGCGTGTGCGGGAGAGTGGTGCGCAATTGAAAGTTGGGCCAACGATGGCCGAAACGTCTGGCTGAGTCCGGCCTGGTAACGTAAAGGGTGTAACGGTTGATCGAGTCGATCTCAGCCAGCGCCTCGATCAGGTTCGTAATGTAACTCTCGTTGCCGGCGAGTTGAGCGCCAACGGAGTGCGCATCAATGGCGATATGCATGAAGGGTAAATAGTAAACGGTAAATAGTGAACAGTTAACAGAGACCTGCTATCAATCCCATTCACCATTTACGATTTACCATTTACAAGCTATTCCTGCCCACCAGCGGCAACTTTGGCCGGCGCGGCGGCTACCTGGCGCGTATCGCGTTCACGGATACGTGCAGCCTTGCCGCGCAAATTGCGAAGGTAATAAAGTTTGGCGCGCCGGACACGGCCCCGCTTTACCACGTCAATGTGATCGACGATGGTGGCGTGCAGAGGGAAGATTCGCTCTACGCCGATGCCAAAGCTGCTCTTGCGCACGGTGATTGTTTCGCGCGCACCGCCGTGCTTGCGCGCAATCACGACGCCTTCGAATGCCTGGAGGCGCTCCTTCGTTTCCGATTCCTTGATGCGCACGTGAACGCGAACAGTGTCACCCGGTTTGAAATCAGGAATGTTGGTTCGTAGCTGCGCGGATTCAATTGTGTCCAGTCGATTCATTTCAGTAACTCCGTCTATCTATAAGTCTCAAATCTCAGATTTCAAATCTCAAATTCAGGATCCAAGTCGACCGGGAAGCACGGACCTTGCTGTGCGTCTTGCAGCGGTACTTACGCGGTGTCTTCGATCTCGAAATTGAAATCTGAGATCTCAAATCTGAGATCATTTAAGTAAATCCGGCCGATTGCGAGCCGTCTTTTTCATCGCCGCATCGCGGCGCCACTTTGCAATCTCGGCATGATTGCCAGTCAATAACACTTCCGGCACGCGAGCTTCCCGAAACTCCGGCGGCCGCGTGTACTGCGGATGATCCAATAGCCCGGCCGAAAAAGACTCGTTGGTTGCCGACGTTTCGCTGCCCAACGCTCCCGGCAGCAGCCGGACAATCGCGTCAACTACCACCAACGCCGCCGGTTCGCCCCCTGAAAGCACGTAATCTCCAATGGAAATTTCGTCTGTAATCAGCGCATCCGCCACGCGTTCATCGACGCCTTCGTAACGGCCGCAGATAAGGACCAAGTGCTCGTTCTCCGCCAACTGCTGCGCCAGTTCCTGAGTCAACACGCGACCCTGTGGCGACAACAAAATAACCCGCGTCTTCTCCGGATAACTGCTGCCGGCGGGCGTGCCTGTCAAACTCTCCACCGCTGCAAAGATCGGTTCCGGCTTCAGCACCATGCCATCGCCGCCGCCGAACGGCCGGTCATCCACCTGCCGGTGCTTGTCGGTGGTCCAACCGCGCAGGTCGTGGGCCTTTAACTCCGCCAGCGCTGCGGCCCGCGCCCGTCTTACGATTCCGTAATCAAACGCCTCGCGAAAGTAATCCGGAAAAATCGATATGATGTCGACGCGCATGCGTTCCGATTGCGGATTTCAGATTGCGGAATGCGGAATCAAAAGCCAGGCATTAATTCAATCCGCTATCCGCCTTCTAAAATTCGAGCAGTCCTTCCGGCGGATCGACTCGAATCAACTTGCGAGCGATGTCGATCTCGATGCAAATATCTTCGGCCATCGGAACCAGCAGCTCGCGCTCGTGGCCTTCAATCACCAGGATTTCAACGCTGCCCGTTGCGGTCACGTCACGAACCGCGCCCAGGTCCTCACCGGAAACTGTTTCGACGCGACATCCGATCAGTTCCCAGGTGTAAAACTGGTTCTCGGGAAGCGGGACGCGTTCGGCCTCCGATACGGCCAGTTCTAAACCGATTAAGCCTTTGGCGCTGTCGATCGAATCATAGCCGGAAAACTTCAGCACCAAACGCTGCCCTTGCAGCCAGTGTTCTTCGATTCGCAGCGATTCCCGGTTTCCGTTCGCCCGCACGCCGATGACGTACTCGAGACCATCAAACCGTTCCGGAAAATCTGTTAAAAGATCGGCGACTACTTCCCCGCGCAAACCGCGAGTTTTGACCAACCGCGCCACCGCTATCAGAGCTACGTTTTCTGCGCTTCCATCAGCGGCTGTGTCGCCGCGGGAATGCTCCGCTTCGCTCATTGGGCATCAACTCGCGCCGGATTCCACAATCTCAAGGACGAAACGGTGATTTCGTTTCACGCTGACCGCGTGCGCGAGCGAGCGCAGGGCGCGGACCGTGCGGCCCTGGCGACCAATAATCTTCCCCATGTCCGCCGGTGCAACTCTGATTTCAATCATGGTTGAACCAGCCCGCGGAACTTCGCGGACTTCAACTGCGTCGACGTCATCGACGAGCGCTTTGACAATCATTTCCACAGTTTCGCGCATTAGAGTTTCACCTGTTTAGAGTCGGGCTACTGCCCGACTGAGCGGGCGGTAGCCCACTCCTAAACAATTGTTTACGCTTCCGCGGCGGCAGCTTCTGTTTTCGCGCTGGCTTTGATTAAGCGCCGCACCGTGTCGGTTGGCTGGGCTCCCTTAGCAATCCAATACTGAACGCGATCGGCCTTCAACTTAATTTCCGCCGGGTCGCGCGTGGGATTGTAGGTTCCCAGGTTCTCCAAATACGCGCCGTCGCGTTTGGACTGTTTTTCCTTCACCACTATGCGGTACGAAGGACGTTTCTTCGCGCCCGTGCGCATCAATCTAATTGCTAACAACGCTTCCTCCTCTTAAAGGCGATCGTTACCGCCTGCAAAAACAAACTATCTTCGCTTCTTACGTTTCTTCTTATTCTTCTTTCGCGAAGGACCAGCCGGCAAGCCTGCGGGAGATCCCTCGCCGCCATTGCCGTCCATCATTCCTTCCATCCCTGACATGCCGGCCATGCGGCGCATCATCTTCCCTTTTAGACCGCCGCCGCCGAACATTCCCGAACCTGATAACTGGCGCATCATCTGCCGCATCTCTGTGTACTGCTTGATGAGTGCGTTTACCTGCGCCACCGATGTGCCCGAACCGCGTGCGATGCGCCGGCGCCGGTTAGCATTCAGGATCAGATGGTTCGTGCGCTCTTCCGCGGTCATCGAATCGATGATGGCTTCAGTGCGCTTCAGCTCTTTCTCCATCTGGGCTGATTGCTCATCATTCAGTTCCGGCATCCCGATGCCGCCCAGCAACTGATCGGGCAACATCTTCAAAATCTTTGAGAACGAGCCGAGACGCTTTACCTGACTGAGCTGCGAACGAAAGTCGTCGAGCGTGAACTGGTTCTTCTGCAGCTTCTTCAGCTGCGCTTCGGCTTCAGATTGATCGACTTTCGACTGAACCTCTTCGATCAGCGAAAGCACGTCGCCCATGCCCAGAATGCGCTGCGCCACGCGATCGGGATAAAACGGCTCGAGCGCGTCGTATTTCTCGCCGACGCCGACAAATTTTACCGGCTGTCCCGTAACTTGCCTGATCGACAGGGCCGCGCCGCCGCGCGCGTCGCCGTCCATCTTTGTCAGCACGACGCCGCTGATCCCGATCCGGGCGTGAAACTCTTCGGCGGAGCGCACGGCATCCTGGCCGGTCATCGCATCGGCTACGAACAGGATTTCGACCGGGTTCGTTTCTGCCTTGATCCGCACCAGCTCTTCCATCAACTCGTCGTCGATATGGAGGCGCCCGGCGGTATCGATCAGCAGCGTGTCATAGCCGGTTTGTTGAGCGTGCTTGTACGCCGAACGCACCAGCGTTAACGGATCGTTAGTATCAGGTTGTTCAAAGATCGATTGGCCTGTCGCTTTCGCGATGACCTTTAACTGTTCCCGCGCTGCCGGACGGTAAACGTCTGTGGACAGCAGCAGCGGCTTGCGTTCCTGGTTCTGGGCCAGCCAACGCGCAATCTTTCCCGTCGAAGTCGTCTTACCGGAGCCCTGCAGCCCGACGATCATGACGACGTTCGGAGTGGCTTTTGTGAAAACCAATCGCGAAGACTGGCCTCCCAGAAGGTTAACCAGTTCGTCGAAAACAATCTTTACTACTTGCTCGGAAGGCTTTAGCTCCTGCCAAACCTGCTGGCCTTCAGCCTTTTCCTTGACGGACGCAATAAAGTCTTTCGCGACTTTATAATTGACGTCGGCTTCGAGCAGCGCGAGACGAATTTCGCGCAGCGCCGCATCCACGTGCGCCTGCGTCAGGACCCCTTCGCCGCGGAGGTTTTTCAACGTCCGCTTCAGTTTGTCGGATAAAGACTCGAACATACAGCCTTAGGCGAAGCCCCGCGCTAAAGACGGAAACAGCGATAATAGCGACGGCCTGCGGAAGGTGTCAAGGTGACGATGCCGCGCGGGAATCCGATATTTATTGGTTTTCATTAACAAACCGCCATCGACCTGAGCGCGGCAGACAGCGTACTGCCGCCAAGTTCCGCGTCGAGGCGTGGCAGATAGTAAGCAAACCCTCCGACAGTAAGCGGAAAGCTTCCGTAGGCGACGCATTCTGTCACTTCCCGCGGTGAAGCCAACGAAGTTGAAGCGGTGGACGCTGATTGCGCCGCTGTGTTAGATTTGCGCCGTTCAGTTGATGTTTTGGCGCGGCACGGGGGAAATCGCCGCACCGCATCCTTCCCAACCGCACGGTCCCGAGCTAAACATGAAAAGTGTTGTCTATTCCGACTTTAGTTTGTTTACTACTCGACAGCGTGCAAAAAAGGTAAGTTGATTGTCTAAGAAGGAAAAGACTTCTGCCTCCGGCATTGTCGATCTTGCCGATGCCCGTGTACGGCTACGCGCACCGGCGCGTACCGCAGCGTCGCGCCAGGCATTGATTGATGAAATTGAGCGCGTGCGCGATCTGCTCGACCAAGGTCTTTCCAGCGAAGCTAAAACTCGCCTCGCCGCCGTCTTATCCACAGCCAGAAACGACCCGTCAATTCTTGCCCAGGCGCGTTGTGCCCTCGCTACTTCATTGGAGATGCGCGGCCAGTTCCGGGAATCGCTTGAAGCGGTGGCGATGTACGAATCGCCCGAAGAGCGCGCGAAACTAGATCCCGAAACCAATATGCGTCTGCGAGTGCAGGTGGGCCTGGCTTATAACTACAACGGCGATCATCCAAAAGCGATCGCGCTGCTGAACGCAGCTGAGCGCGATCAAGCGGAAGAAGGAAACGACGCCACCAACGGCGCCATCCACGCCGCACTCGCGCGCGTCTACCGCAGCATCAGCGAGTTTCCGATTGCCCGCGATCATTCCCAGCGCGCACTGGAGAGTTATCGCAAGACCGGTAACTGGCGCGGACTCTCCGAAGCGTACTTCGGTATCGCGCTCGCCGACATGTTCGAAGGCCGCTACGAAGCGGCGCTCGAGAATTTTGGTCACGCGCTGAAACTGGTCGGAGATCGCCAGGCTTCGTACCTGCTGGGCAGAATTTACTCCAACATGTCCGGCGCCTGCTGGTTCCTGAAGCGGCCACAGGAAGGCATCCGCTATTTAGAAAAAGCGATCAAGTACTACGAACGCACCGAACACAAAGCGAACGCTGCCGATGGCTATAACAATCTCGGGATCAACCTGATGTTGACCGGCCAATGGGATCGCGCGCAGGAATCTCTGGAGCACGCCCTCGAACTTGTTACTGAAACTGAGCAAAGTCACACCAAAGTGCCTATGTTTCTGGACTCGCTGGGCGAGTTGCTGATGCTGCGAGGTGAGATGGATGAAGCCAAACGCTATCTTGAGCGGGCTGTTAATCTCGCCACCGAAGGAGGAAACCGCTGGTACGCCGGTCAGGCCTTGCGCACGCTGGGACGTTGCTATCTGGTGCTGAACGAAAGCAGCGAGGCGCTGCTGAAGGGACAAACGGCTCTAAGTTTAGGCGAGCAGATTGGTGATCGCCACGCAATCTGTGAATCGCTCTTGCTAATTTCCGAGGCCTATCTGGGAGCGGGCGATCCCGACCAGTGTGCAACCAATCTCAAAAAACTAACCGATCTGACGACGGACTCAACAACCGATCTGGGCTTTGCCGGGGAAGCGCAACGTCTTTCCGGTTTGCTGGCGATGGCCCAATCGGATGCTTCGCTAGCAGCGCAACACTTTGGCCGCAGCGTTTCCATCTTCGAACTACTGGGCGACCGCTATCGCACCGCGCGCGCCCATTACGAGCTAGGCCGGGCGTATATCGTGGCGCAACCTGAACGCGCCGCAGAACATCTGTCGCGCGCCACCAACACGTTCCGGCAATTGGGAGCCAAGATCGATTTGGCGCGCGCCGACGAAGCAATTGCCGCCATGGATCGAACGGCGCCGCAGGAACAGCACGAACGATCGGCGCTAACCCAACTGTTGACCTTGCGTTTAGCCGAAGCCGTAGCCTCGCGCGAACTGCTGTTGCGAGAGTTGGCTGCAGTCATCCGCCAGGAAACGAACGCGCGCCGCGTCGCGATCTTTGAAGCGGGCGAAGAGAACCGGATGCGCGCTTTGGTGGCCCACGGTTTCACGACCGAAGAAAGCGCCAGCCTCGCCGCGGAGATTGGAAGTTTGAAGGGCGACAATGAGCGCCAGCAATTGGCGCGCAAGCGAGACGCCGCGATCATTCCGCTGCGCTCGACTAACGCGATGGTTGCGACGTTGTTTATTTCGCCGGCGGAGCGCGCACAACTGCCGGGCGGCCTGGCCCTCGATCCGTTACTTCGCGTAGTTGAATTGGGTATGGACGTTTGCGCGTTGCGCGCGCGGGCCCAGACTGGTCCAAGTTCAGAAGAAGACAGCACACTCGCCGGCACCAGCCTCATGCCGGGCTTTATTCATTCCAGCCCCGCGATGACGCGCCTGGTGGAAGAAGTTCACAAGATTCGATCTTCGGACGTGACCGTGCTGGTAACCGGAGAATCGGGAACCGGCAAAGAGTTGGTAGCGCGCGCCATTCACGCCATCTCTTCCCGGCGCGACAAAGTTTTTGTCCCCTTCAACTGCACGGCAGTGCCAAAGGAACTTTCGGAAGGTTATCTGTTTGGCTACCGCCGCGGCGCATTCACTGGCGCCGTTTCAGACTCGCCCGGTGTTATTCGCACCGCCGCAGCGGGAACACTTTTCCTGGATGAAATCGGCGACCTGCCACTCGATGTGCAACCTAAGCTCCTGCGATTTCTGCAGGAAGGCGAGATCCAACCCCTCGGTGAGCAGCGCCCCAGCAAAGTCGATGTGCGCATCATTGCCGCGACCAACACCGACCTGGAAGAAATGGTGGCCCAGGGTCGTTTTCGCGAAGACCTTTATTATCGGCTCAATGTAATTCGCTTGCGCGTGCCGCCGTTGCGCGAGCGGCGTTCTGAAATTCCCACCATCGTCAACTACTACATCAACCACTACTCGGCAAAGTTCGGCCGGCGCGATATACAGATCACGCCTCCGGCGATCGATTTGCTAATGGTGTCTGACTGGCCCGGAAACGTGCGCCAGTTGTGCAACGAGATTCAGCGCATCGTCGCGCGGGCCGAAGACGGCGCCGTGCTCACGCCCGAACAGCTCTCGCCCGAATTAACGCGCATGTCCACCCCGGTTTCGCCCGGAGGTTCAGTGGCGTCGATCTCTACGCTTCACGGGCAGGGCCTGGAGACGGTTACGTTGGCCGACGCTCTCGGAGAAGTCGAGCGCCGCATGATCGCCGATGCGATGCGCCGCCACAAAGGAAACATCTCCCGCGCCGCCCGCGAACTGGGCCTGACCCGCCGCGGCCTCTACCTCAAACTCGAACGCCACGACCTCAGCGCCAGCGCTTAAAAACTCACTACGACCTCGAAGAACTGCGCTTCACCTAAAGGATCTCTGCCGCGCTTTGGTGCCAAAGATCACTGGGCTTTGCACAGAAAGTCGATTCTGCACAAAAAGGCGTGAGGCTGCACAAAAAGGAGAACCTTATGTATCTTGAAATTAAAACTGACAGCGAAGAGGAAATTGTGAAGGCGGTATCCGAGATAGTAAATAAGGGCCAGCGAGCAATGCTGACCCTTGGGAAAGACGGGGATTATTACTCCCTGTCGATTAACGATTCGGTTGAGGTGTCGCCGGAGCCCTAATGGTTAAAGGTGTCATCCGACCGAATGTGAATCGCTCCCCGAACCAATGAATAGGTGACGCCGTGTCCGCACCCCCGGCACGGCGGGAACGGTTCGCCATATACCACGGTTACTTCATGTTCTTGCTTGTGAACTCGGTCGTGGTTGACCTTGTAGATACCAGACTGTTCGCACTTATTACCCGGTTTATGGGCCATTTCTTGCCTCTCCTTACTTTGGAAAACGGTTTGTTGCCGAGCGGCTAAGGTATGGTAAGATGGCCCTACGGTAAGGGGTTTTACCACCCAAAGGCTGTCGTCTCTGTCTCTGAGATTCTCGTCATAGAAAACAGAGACGACAGCCACCCGCTTTGATTCTTCACACAATAACACAAAATGTCCCTTGGGAAGCAGAAAGTTTCTGCGTGTTTATACCTCTGCGGCATCTGGCAGGGCTAACCCTTAGCGATGCCGAGGCACCCTGCCGTAGCGTTACGCGAATGCTTAAAGCGCGTCCTTTGAGCAAGCAGTCTGCTAAGTCCTTTATATTGCATCACATAAAAACTCTTGTGAATTTGCCACAGCAAGAGTATTATGGCGCTCGTTCACACGATTCGGCCAAAGGAGCGCACAGTACAATGGCTGCTACAAATGATTGGATGCAATCTGCATTACAACACTACCGCGAACAGCGGGAACGAATCATAGAACAGTTAGCGCCTGAACTGCTGTTCGAGTTTCGTGCCGCTGAAGTTATGATCCGAAAACTTGAGCAGGATTTAGGCGCTGCTCCTCAAATAGTTTTCTCAGACCCCCCTTATTCCGGTGGGGCCGGACAATTCCCCGGCAGCCCTTCACCTAGTAAATCGCCCGTTAAACCGGCAGAACTGAGAGCGGACGAATTCTTTGCAATGACCATAAGCGAAGCGGCTAGAGCTTATCTAAGTCGCGTCGGACATGCCGTGAGCTTAGATGAGATGTTAGAAAGGCTTCGAGCTGGGGGTTGTAAGGTCGGCGGGGCCAACCCGAAGCAAACCCTGTATATCTCGCTTGTCAGAAACACGCGCGACTTCGTTCCCACCGGAAGCGGTTTTATCGGATTGAGGAGTTTTTATCCTGGTCTTAAGGCCGGAGCCGTCAAGAACGCCGACAAACAGAAAAAGAAAGGTAAACAAAAAGGCAAGGCCAAGAGTAAGGCTGGCAAGCTACTCGCTAAGAAAGGGCAGCCCAAGCCGCCCAAAGTCGCGCCGGGGGAATCTCTCGCACATAAGACGGTCTACGGAACGTTGAATGATGGTGAGTTTCACTCCAAGGATGAAATCCTAAAGGCGGGTGAGGCTGTTGGAATAAAGCCGATAGCCATACGCGGGATTCTAAGCAATGCGAAGGATCTCGAAGTAGAAGGAGACAGCTACAGACTTAAAGCAACATACTAAAAGAAAAGTGGGGCCAACTGGCTGCTACCAGAAAGCCCCTGAAACCGATTGTGGAGCGCACAATGTACATCGCTTACGCGGTGCGTGGTTTCGTGTTTATCTTAGCAAGACCACCACCATAGTCAAGCCCCTGTTTTGGGGGCCTTGCGGGGCTTGCTCTGTCTCGGCTTGTTCCAGTACGGGCTTTTGCAGTTTGGGCCGGGGCACCGCTTCGGCTCGTCCGTCGCTTCTGGATCACGCGGTAGCCACTCATAGCCGCATCGCTCGCATTTCCAGAGCCAAACCGTTTTCTTAATTCTAGCCATGTCAGCCAATACTATCCGAACTAGTATGCTATTGCAAGTAGTATTTCGCTTGACAGCGTATACTATCGGAGATAGTATATTCGCGTTGAAACCAAAGGCCCTAGCGGCGCTAACCACTAAGGCCCTTTTGAAAACCCAAACGCGATTGCTCGCTCTGAGTCTCCGGTAAAGCCATTGTGAGCCAATCGCCTAACGAAAGGCAAGGCACACGATGGACAACGGAAGAGAACAGCGCGGACTTGAGATAGCGGCGAAGGCAAAACTGCAGCGGGCTGGCGACAGATGGTTTGTTCCGTCTCAAACAGGCCGCCACACGTTCTACGAAGTTAAGCCTGATACAGCTAAGCCCCATTGCACCTGTCCCGACTTTGAAGAGCGGCAACAGCGTTGCAAGCATATCTTCGCGGTCGAATACGTGATCCAGCGCGAATTTACTTTCGATGAAAAAACGCAGACCGAAACTGTCACCGAGACGGTGACGGTTAAGGAAACCTACAGTCAGGAATGGTCAGCGTATAACGCGGCTCAGGTGAACGAGAAAGATCAGTTTCAATCCCTGTTACGGGAATTGTGCAAAGGCGTAGGCGAGCCATCACAGAAGATCGGGCGTCCGCGCTTGCCGTTTGAAGATATGCTTTTCGCTGCAACCTTCAAAGTATTTTCTACGGTGTCACAGCGGCGGTTTATGAGCGATTTGCGCGATGCTCACGCGAAGGGCCCTATCTCAAAGGTTCCTCACTTCAATTCAATTTCAAACTACCTTGAAAGCGAAGTCTTAACGCCCTATCTCGAAATGTTGATAGAGGAAAGTAGTCTCCCGCTTACGGCGATTGAATCGGACTTTGCCGTTGATTCATCAGGTTTCTCAACTTGTCGTTTCTTCCAGTGGGTTGACGCGAAATACACCAACCCTCAACTTATGACTAAGCGCGAATGGGTTAAGGTTCACTTGATGTGCGGAGTGAAAACAAACGTAGTGACAGCGGTAGCGATTAGCGGACGCCATGCTGGCGATAGTCCGTTCTTCAAACAGCTAGTCGATACGACCGCCAAGAATTTCGTAATGCAGGAAGTGTCTGCAGATAAGGCTTACTTATCAGCCGACAATCTGCAGACAGTGTTAGACCACTCAGCGAGGCCGTACATTCCATTCAAGGCGAACAGTAGCTCTGCGTACCATAAGAACCCGCTTTGGAAAAGGATGTATCACTACTTCCAGTACAACCAAACATGGTTCATGCAGCAATACCACAAGCGCAGCAATGTCGAGTCCACGTTCAGCATGATCAAGGCGAAGTTTGGCGATAGCCTGAGAAGCAAAACCAAGACAGCGCAGATCAACGAAGCCCTCTGCAAAATCCTTTGCCACAATCTGTGCTGCTTGATTCAGTCAATGTTTGAATTGAAAATCAAGCCTGAGTTTTGGACGCAAGAAGGCACTGCCATTTAAGACTGCCATAACGGTGGGCCAAGAAACGGTGGGGCGCACAAGGGGTGCGCCCTTCTTATTTTGCGATTCTGCTAGACTATAGCCAAGTAAGCGGCTATAATTCTGTGTGAACAATGCTTCGATTCGCCCGATAACTTCTTTGCTTGCTGCAACTTGAGGCAACTAAGAATGCGCGTTCTCCATCACAGGTTTGTGGCAGCACTATCGACGTTGCTGGTCGTTTTTGGCGGCGCAGCACGTGGAGAGTACATCATGAAGAAGAATATCAAATCAGACCGTCCGACTGTTCCGACCGTTTACACGACTCGGAGCGGCAGTCGATTTGTACGCGCCATAGACGTTATTCGTAGCGAGGCGGGACGCCGAGAACTTTCACTCCAGTTGAAAAATCAACCGAAAAGTTCCTTGAAGGGCGGTCGTTTGTCTAAAAAATCTTAAACCTTTTCGATGCCTTACAACCTGCTCCTTCTTCCTCTGTTGGGTGGGTTTCTCTTTCTTCGCTGGTGGAATCCTACTAGATACCACGCTCTACGGGCGGAAAAGGAGCGCCTTCTAATCCTTGCGGCTATCCCTGGCTTGATGAGCCTCATAGCCGCCTTCGCCCTAGTCTCTGGCCTAGGCTACCTCTTCCCATGCGCATCGTGGCCCCGCGTTCCGTGTTTTCCGGCATGGTGGCAATCGCATGTCCCCTTTGACTACGCTGGCACGTCGCTCTTAGCGTTTGCGCTGGGGGCTACTGCATGGAAACCGCTTAATCTGGTTTGCAGCAGGGATAAGGCAATAGACCGAATCATCGAAGAGGATAAAGACGCCTTTGAAATTCTACTGAAAAAGGCACAAGATAACGCCAACACAGTGGCCGTAACCATGTCCAATGGTAAGGTCTATGTCGGCTACGTCCTGCACACTTTTAACCCTGCGTTTCCGACTCGCTTCATTAAAATCCTGCCTACAAAAAGTGGGTACCGAGACGACCTCGATAAGACCTACCATTTCACTGTCTTTTATTCTGAAGCCTTAGATCAGATCGATCTGGATTTTGAGCAGAACTATAATGACTTTCTGGATGTTGAGCACCAACTTAAAGATTTCACTGATAAGAAAGGCGACAAAACAAAAGCAGAGAAAAAGAAAATTGACAAGCTAGAGGCTGAGCGTCAGAAGCTTGAGGATATACTGGATCAAATTGCTCTAGAAGCTGACGCATTCGGCATCGTTCTCCCGGTCTCTGAGATCAGGTCTCTAAACATTTTTAGCGAATACATCCATTCAAAATATTTTTCGTCACCCGCTGAGCACGCCAACGAAACCTAATCAGCCGAACTGCTAAGTCTGCACAAAAACTAACTATCCTGCACAAAAAGGGACTCCAAAACCCGACTTTCTGTGCAAAGCCAGATCACTGTATATCCCAGTATCACTGTATACCTGCTAATCAACTTAAGCCTTAGGGGATTCCCTTACACATTTCCTCAGGATTTGTGAGGAATCTCATGCAAGAGATGTTGCTGTTAGGTTGGCGTGGATAGCCGGTATCCAATTTCTCTTTTTTCTCACCGCTAACAAGAAATCAGTTAAGGGAACGGTAACTCTTGTGATTGCGAGGTTTCGCTTCGCGTTTACGGCGTTTTGTCCAATGGCACGTCTATTGAAATAGGAACCAGCGAAACAGGAACTCTGAAGTCGCCCTAAATCAATAACGAGGATAAGCCCCATGTTACGAAGAATCACAGCCACCCTCAGCTTAGTCAGCCTGATTACAGTTTCGCTGCTTCCCCTGACGACCTTTGCGGCGCCGCGCAAACAGGGCAACGCTCAGGCAAACGGCCAGGGACATGCGAAGAAGTCAGCGCCGGAATTCAGCTCAACGGCAAACTCCAGCGCCACCGTCCGGGCCTTGATTCAAACCAAGGGCATGCCGTCGTCATCTCTCGATACCGCGTTGACCAACGCACGTGGCAACAAGCGGTCGACCTACACTGCTTTGAACCTTGTGGTTGCGGATGTGCCGCTGAATTCAATCGCCGCATTAGCCGCCCGCGATGACGTCGCTTACGTTTCCCCGGATCGTCCCGTTAAGGCAGAGATGAATCTAACGACTGAGGCCACCGGCGCGTCGCAAGTGCAGGCAGGCTTCGCCGGAATGCCAGGAGTTGACGGTAGAGGCGTGACCATCGCCGTCCTCGACAGTGGCATCAGCGCCAATCACCCCGACTTCATGCGCAATGAAAAGTCGCGTGTTATCGCCGCAGTCGATTTCACTGGGAGCAGCAAGAGTGGTGACGCCGACGGTCACGGTACCGGCGTGGCCGGTATGGCAGCGGGCAGCGGCGCAGCCTCGCAAGGTTACGAAGCCAATTATGCTGGCATCGCTCCGGGAGCGAATCTGGTTGACGTTCGCGTGCTTGATGAAAACGGAGCCGGCCGGACCAGCAATGTGCTGGCAGCCATTAATTGGGTGATTGCCAATCAAAAGCAATACGGCATCGGCGTCATCAACATGAGCATGGGCACGCCAGTGCGTGAGTCGTATCGCCAAGATCCGCTCTGCCAGGCCGTCGAAGCCGCGGTGCACGCAGGTATCGTGGTCGTGTGCAGCGCCGGAAATCAGGGTCGCACCGATGTCATCGTCGGTAATAACGCCGATGGCTCTCCGATTTATCAACTGGCCTATGGAACGATTAGCAGCCCCGGCAACAGTCCTTATGTGATCACAGTCGGCGCCACCGATACACACAGCACGGTGCGCCGGTCTGATGACACGATCGCGTCGTTCTCGTCAAAGGGACCAACCCGCTTCGATCACTTTGCGAAGCCGGACCTCGTTGCTCCCGGACGCCGCGTGATTGCCGCGTTGTCGCAAGAGCCGAATTCGAACGTCGCTTCGCAGTATCCCGAGCGCGTTACGCAGCCGGTTTCGTCGGGCGCCGCGCTTAACAAGTATTTCAACTACTCCGGTACTTCGTTCTCAGCGCCGATAGTGGCGGGAACAGTGGCCCTGATGTTGGAAGCCAATCGTTCGTTGACCCCTAACCTGGCGAAGGTTGTGCTAGTACGCACAGCGCAGATGCTGCCGGGTTACGAGAGCAAGCCGCAATCGCTGGTTTCGCAGGGCGCCGGTGAAGTGAACGTCGCCGCCGCAGTTGAGATGGCGCGCGCTATAGTTCCGAACGCGGACCATCTGAAAGCCGGCGATCATCTTTTCCGCGGCAATCGCACGCTGAGCTCACTGAGCAAGTCGTTCAGCATCGGCGGTCAAACAGTTTCGGCCAGCTCTCGCATTCTTTATGCGGGCGGCGTGCTCTTCACCGACAACCCGCTGCTGACCAACGGCATTCTGGTCGGCGATGGAATTCTGGTTGGCGACGGCATCATGACCAGCGACGGCATCCTGGTCGGCGACGGCATTCTGGTGGGCGATGGTTACGTGCTTGGTAGTGGTTATGTGCTCGGCAGCGGCTACGTGCTCGGCAGTGGTTTGGGCGATTCGGTTGTGAGCAACGGCAATCTCGTACTTAACGATGGCATCCTCGTCGGCGACCGCATCACACTTAATGAAGGCATTCTGGTTGGCGATGGCTACGTGCTGGGCAGCGGCTACGTACTCGGCAGTGGCATTCTGGTTGGCGACGGAATTCTGGTTGGCGATATGGTTAAGCTCGGCGACGGCATCGTCAGCTCCGATGGTCATATCTACAAAGACGGCATCCTGGTCGGCGACGGAATTTTGGTCGGCGACGGCATCCTCGTCGGTGACGGCTATGTGCTCGGCAGCGGCATCCTGGTCGGCGACGGAATTCTGGTTGGCGACGGATATGTTTTGGGTAGCGGGATTTTGGTCGGTGACGGAATTCTGGTGGGTGATGGCTACGTGTTGGGAAGCGGAATACTAGTAGGCGACGGCATTATGCTCGCCGAAGGGATGCTGGTCAGCAGCGGGATTCTCGTTGGTGACGGCATTCTGGTTGGCGATTGATACCTTCCATCTGATTACCTCAACTTAGGCGCAGTTTCAGGTTAACTCCGAAACTGCGCCCTTTTTTTAATGGAGAAAGGTAGCAGCTCGAACGTGGGGGCTCAGATGAGATGGCGTTGCACAGAAAGTATTTTTAAGCCTGCTCTAAGCGCCAACGGCGCGGAATGAAAAAGCCCGGGCCAACGGCCGGGGAGTCGGTGCGGCATCTTCCCCCGAGCGCTGAAGGCGCGAAATCGGATCGGGGTTAGCAGCAGTAACGAGTAACTGACTATTTCGCACTTTCGCTGCTGGGACAGTTCCTGTCGGCCGAATCCTGGGCCGCTGGGCCCAGGCTATTACATTTCGCGCCGTCAGCGCTCGAAGAAAACGACTAGACGCAATAAAATCTTGTTTTTTGTGGAAAGGCGATGTGAAAGAGCGGAGCTCTCCCTCAGGGTCGAGCTACTGCCCTAGGTCGATCTATGATTTCGCACTTTTCCAACTTATTTGTAATCGCTGACCGACTGATTTATTGTCACTCCTCACAAGAAAACGCTCAGCCGCTTGCCGCGGAAATTTGAACCAGTCGGAGACGCAAAATGAATCGGAAGTTGATCGCACTGCCCTTGCTGTTGTTGTTTGCCTTCCCACTCAATCGCGCTCACGCGCAGACCGCCGCCGCGCCGTGCACGCCCGGCATCAGCTTTTGGAAATTGCTTGATTCCGTGAACCTTGGTTACGGCGATGGCCGGCTCTCCATCTCAAAGTTGTATGCCGTCTGCCTGCCCACGCCAGCGCAGCCCAGTACAACTAACTATCCATATGACCCTGATTCCGGAGGCAAACTCACTACTCGCGTGAAAAGCGCCGACGGCACGTTGCTCAATACCTACGTCTGGTACGCAGAAAGTATTGGCGGGTTGTGGGAGTTGAGCAGTTACAAAGTCCTCGGTGGTTACGAAACCGTAAAGCCGCTGGCTACCGGAAAATATCTGTTGGAGTTTGCCGTTGACGACAAGCCTTTCACCAGATTTCCTTTCTCGGTAGTGGCAATCAAAAGTGACGATCCTTACAAGCCCGCGGGTATGCGTTATTTCATCGAAGGCGCCTGGAACGATTACGCAAACATCTATTATCAGCGCAACGATCCGCAGTCGTCGCTGCAGTTCACCACCTGGGTTCAGGATAAGCGGGGCAACCAAAACGAGAACACGGCTTCTTACGAGCTAAAGCTTGTCAGGCTCAAAGATGGCAAGGTAATTGGCGACGAGGCGGGGACTCTTCGACTTGAGCCACACTGGCTTAAGGCGCAATTGAACTTTCATGCCCCCGGGGACAAGAACGCGTATTTGAAGGGCGGAGATCTCATCGCCGAAGACGGCCGTTACTCGGTGCGGCTCACCATCGACGGCAAACTGTATGGCGAATACCCGCTCACGGTGGCGGGCGGAAAGGTTCAACTTCAGGGAAAACAGATCCGTAACAACACCGATCCGATGGACTACTTGGTCGATTACATGGGCGGAGGACGTTACACCTCGTGGTGGCTCAGGCGAGAAAACGCGAACCGATAACCGAACCGAAGCGACCCCTATGGATCTCAATTATTTCATTCAGCGTTTCTCCCAAAACCGCGACGTATTCCAAAGTCTGCTGCGCGGCGTCTCAACCGAGCAGGCAGTCTGGAAGCCCGCTCCCGACAAGTGGTCCATGTTGGAAGTAGTGAATCATCTGTACGACGAAGAGTGCGAAGATTTTCGCCAGCGATTGGAACTAACGCTAAAGGATCCCGCTGAAGAGTGGCCGCGGATCGATCCCAAGGGTTGGGTTGAGAGCCGAAAGTACAGCGAACGAGAGCTGGGCGCGTCGCTGGATAATTTTCTCAGCGAGCGAGAGAAATCTCTTTCATGGCTGAAAGGCTTATCGGCACCGTCCTGGCAAAACCGTCATGAACGCGAAGCCGGAACTCTGTCAGCGGGTGACTTGCTCGCTTCGTGGTTGGCCCATGATTTCCTGCACGTACGCCAGCTCACCAGGCTTCACTGGCAATATCTAAGTTTTATGACTGCGCCGTACCAAACTACGTACGCGGGGCCGTGGAAAGAACCGGCGTGATATTTGAAGGGAACAATTATTTGTGTGGAGGGTGAAGGGTACGCCGAAGGCGTTGAATAACTCAGCCCAGGGTAACACCCTGGGGAAAGAGCACACCACGGTTCCTACCCTGAAAGGGTTGGATTCTGTCGATTGTTTTACCCTTTCAGGGTAATGAGCCCTTTGCTCTCACATTTTCCCAGGGTGTTACCCTGGGCTGAGTTATTTAACGCCTTCGGCGTATGAACGTTTCACTCCCGCGACTCCGAATATTTCTTCTGAGAACACCTATGACAAAACCTATTCGCATCCTCATGCAGACGACGATTCCGTTTGAAACCGATAACTGGCACATCGGCAGGTTCTCTCTTTTGCGCGACGAACTTGCGGGGCTGAAAAACGCAGCGGGCGAGCCTTTATATGAAGTGACCACGCGCAATCGCGAAGCCGATGCCAATGGAAACGATCCCGTGCTCAGCAATCTGGACACCACCGACTTTGATGAGTTGTGGCTATTCGCTATCGATCTCGGCGATGGCCTGAGTGTCCCTGATTGTCAGGGCATCACGCGATTTCGCCAGCGTGGCGGGGGCATTCTGGCCACGCGCGATCACCAGGACCTGGGCACTTCGTTGTGCACGCTGGGCGGTATTGGCCGCGCACATTTCTTCCATTCAAAAAATCCTGAGCCGGACACTGCGCGCCATGCCCCTGACGATTCTTTCAACACGGACATCTCCTGGCCCAACTATCATTCGGGCGCTAACGGCGATTACCAAACTATCAATGTGGCGGAACCGCACGAACTGATGCGCAAGTCAGATGCGCCCGGTGGTGTAATCCAGTTCTTTCCTGCTCATCCGCACGAAGGCGCCGTGGGGATACCGGCGGGTGAAGACAACGCCCGCGTGATTGCCACCAGCCGCAGCCAGACAACCGGCCGGCCTTTCAATCTGGTGATCGCTTTCGAAAGCGTTCCTGACGATCACGGCAACACCCTCGGCCGCGGCATTGCCGAATCCAGCTTTCATCACCTGGTCGATTACAACTGGGACACCGACATGGGCTGTCCGACTTTTCTGACTGAGTTGCCGGGCGACGGCTACAAACGAAACCCGGCAGCGCTGGAAGACATCAAGACGTACGTAGCGAACGCCGCCAAGTGGCTCGCCGGCAAATAAGTTGAGGCCGTCGGTTAAATGAACAGCGGTGCGGTAATGGGTCCATTCAAAAATCTCATTAGCACCGCACTTCAGTGCGGTGATCGGAATGGTTCGTGTTTTGATTAACCGTTTCAACGGTTTTTCCGAGTGACCCGTTAAAACGGTTAGAAGTAATGCGTCGGCCCTGCCCCCCACCTGACTGAAGTCAGGTGCCAATGAGAAGTATGAAACTGACTCAGTACCAACGGTTGCTGTCATTCCTCGTTGCGCTCACCGTTTTTTCGGGCGATGCGATCGCGCAAAAACGACGAGATTAATCGAGGTGTCCGATCTTTTCCTTTTGGTCCACGGCACCCACGTTGGACAGATGACTGTTGTGCCGAAGAGAGCATTTGCCAGCGAGACCCAGGAAGCGGCATTTCGCGCGTTAGTGGGGCGACACATTAGGCGTCCGTTGAACGGCTAGTCTGTATCTGCTTCGCAATCGGCAGGGCCGCCCGCTACCGCAGGCGGTTCTGACAGGGTATGATTGGCGCGAAGACGACTGGACTATGAATAAGTTACTCAAAGATTCGTACCACCGCCCGATTCGCGATCTGCGCGTGTCGTTGACGGATCGTTGTAATTTCCGCTGCTTCTATTGCCTGCCACATGGCGAGCCGCCAATCGCGCCGAAGGAGCAAATGCTCTCGTACGAAGAGATTGAGTATGTCTGCGATATCTTCGTTGAGTTGGGAATTGAAAAGATTCGCCTGACGGGCGGCGAGCCGATGATGCGCCGCGACATCGAAACCATCATCACCAAGCTGACGGCTCTGAAGCCGAAAGGCTTACTCGATCTCGCGCTGACCACTAACGGTTATTTCCTTCCCGATCGCGCGCAAGGATTGAAGGACGCCGGTCTGGACCGAATTACGATCAGCCTCGACAGTCTAAAGCCGGAAACGTTCACGCAAATGACTGGCGTAGACGTTTTAGATCGCGTGCTCGCCGGTATCGCGGCGGCTAAAGATGCTGGTCTGGCTCCGATCAAGATTAACGTCGTAGTCGTGCGCGGTCACAACGAAACCGAAGTGGCGGATTTCGCCGCCTTTGCGCGCGAGCACGATGTGAAGATGCGGTTTATCGAATTCATGCCGCTTGATTCCGGGCACGATTGGTCGCGAGACATGGTCGTCTCCGGAAAAGAAATTCGGGAAAGGATCAACGAACGCTTTCCCTTGGTTGCCATTGATGCGTTTCGAGGTTCGGAAACTTCTTCACGCTACCGTTTTGCCGACGATGGGCCAGGAGAGATTGGCATCATCGCTCCGGTAACCGAACCTTTCTGCGGCGCCTGTTCGCGCATCCGACTGACAGCGGATGGCCAGATACGCACCTGTCTTTTTTCCACGGTGGAACACTCCTTGCGCGAGGTAGTTCGCCTCGGCGCCTCACGACCCGAAATCATCGACTTCATTGAAAGCGTGGTGTTGAAGAAAGAACCGCGCCACTACATCAACGATCCGCAGTTCGTCGCACCATCGCGCAGCATGAGCTTTATCGGCGGCTAGCTGAGTCCTGAAAGAACGCGCTACGGCCTTATGAAATGCCACCAACGAGGGGAAAATAATGGATGGCGCGATTCTTCTCTTTGAGTTTCTGGCAGGCATCTACCTCACTATCGCCGGCGCGGTGCAAAAGGTAGGTTTCAAGAAACGACTCAGCAAAGGACTCGGACGAAAAGTTTCAGACGAGGAACTGCTGTCCCTTTCCGCCTGGATGAGGATTCCCGACGAAGAGAAGTCAGATGCCGGCCGCCGGCATTTCAGTAAGGGGTCCTTTGCGCGCACCTCACGCCGGCGCTTCTAAACGCGAAGCATCTCAGCTCTCGGTCCGCAATCCCCTGATATCGTCTAGTAGCCCCCGCTCGTGACCTTCGGGATTCACTTGAGAAGAGCCTCCCTCAGGGTTCCCTCGAGTCGTGCGCGGCCACAACGAAGACGGAGTGACGCCCTACGATCATTTCCGTGGCTTCGATTTTGTGGGTCGGGGTTTTGGTTTTAGCGGAGGCGGCTCAACCGGAGTTGGTGGCGGCAACGGTGGCATGTCCACTTTGGCAAGGCGCGGCAGCAGATCGTCGCGCATGGCCAGTTGATAAACACTCCACGCCACTGTGACAGCGTCCTTCTTCACATCGTCTTCCAGAATTCTTTCGTAGGTGTCGAGGTTTGTATGCCAGGTGTGCGAGCCGTATTCGATTGTGTCCTGGCCCATGCCAATACCCGGAAGACCGGCCTGATTGAAAGAAGTGTTGTCGGAACCGCCGAGGTTGCGGCTGCGCGAAGCCACCGCGCCCACCACGCCATCATCTTTAAGAGGCTTCAGAATCTCGCGCATGATGCTCGCCGCTTCCGCTGGGCCAAAGACGCCCGCGCCGCGCACGCGACCGGTGCCCGAATCAATATTGAAGTAGCCGCCAAACTTTTCGTAGCCGGGCTTTGGATTTTCAAAACTGCCGAAGTGCTCTTTGACGTAAGCCTGGGAACCTAACAGTCCCTCCTCTTCGCCGCTCCAGAGCGCGACGCGAATGGTCCGGCGCGGCCGGACACCGAGCGTTTTCAGAATGCGCGCGGCTTCCATCATGATCGCGCAGCCGATGGCGTTGTCGGTGGCGCCGGTCGCGGCATGCCACGAATCCAAATGGCCGCCCAGCATGATCACTTCGTCGGCTTTGTCAGTTCCCGGAATTTCGGCAACCGTGTTGTACGAAGTCTTGCCTTCCGGATAGACGCGATTGACGATGCTGAACTCCAGCACGACGTCAGTGCCGTCAGCCAGGATGCGAGAGACGCGACCGTAATCTTCATTGCGCATGACGACGGTCGGCAGCGCTTTAGTGACATCGAAGGTGCGGTTGTTGAAAGCGCGAATCTGTCCGTGCTCGCGGGCTGCATCATTCACGCGCAGCAGGGCGCCACTTTCTTTCAAAAACTTATCGAGTTGTTCATCAACCTGGCGGTTCGTCAGCGGTTTTGGCGTGCCGGGAACCGGAGTAGGCGTCGGCGACGGCGTGGGAAAGGCCCGCGGGTTTGGTCCGAAACGTTCTTCCGCCGATTTGTCATCCATGCGTTTGGGCCCGGGAGTGATGTTGATTGCCAGGAGAGTGTGTTTGCCGGCAAGCACGATGCGGCCACGCACGCCGGCCCGCTCCTTTTCGAAAAACGCATTGAGCTGATCCTGCGTCGGTCGCTCCGGCAGGATCAGTTGCCGGGACTTAGCGCGGACCACTCCTGGCGTACTCGGTGTCCACGCCAGCACCTCACACACCAGCGAATCCTTCACCGGCGAAATCACATGGGCCGTCAGACGCTCATTCAGCCATCCCGGATGTTTGAAATCCCAAGGCTCAAGATGCGCGTTCGACATTCCCCACTCCGTCATCTGCTTAAGGGCCCACTCCGCGGCGCGCTTATGGTTCGGCGAGCCCGTCAAGCGTGGTCCAAACACGTCTGCGAGCATGTGCATCGTCTTCATAATCTGCGAGTTCTTCGCTTCTTCCTGGCGTATGCGCGCCAGCAATTCTTTGTCGGCGCCGGATTGGCCCAGCGCCGGCAGACAAACAAAGATGATGATTAGAAAAAGCGCGACGCAGCGTCGGTTTCGCATGGGCAGTCTCCGGAGATATGTGATTGTTGGAAAGAGCGGCGGGATTATACTTTGATGTAACCGAAACCGCTAAAGGACGATCTTCGGCCGGCGAAGCCTGGGCCGTTGGCCCAGGCTATTACATTTCGCGCTGTGGGCGCTTTAGTTAGTACATCTGCTACGGCTGCGAAGGGGGATAGGGTACGACCGGCTGATATGGCGGTGACGGCGGAGTTTCGCTCTTCGAATGCACCGCAAAGAACAAATATCCAAGACCCAGGAAGGTGCCGATCAACCACCACATAGGTATGCGCAGCGGCAGGAATTCCAAAATCAAATTCAATACGATGACCGGGGTAATGGCCATGGCCGCCAGGCGCAGCAGCGTTTTATAACTCAGATTGGTATTTAACATTCGCGCGAAGAGGCCGCCGATTAGCGCATAAATCAGTATCTGGATCGCCCTGAGGGCAAAAGTACCAATCACCAGAATGGGATAGAGGACGAGTGGCAGCCAGGTTTTGCTTGTTGTCAGCCAGCCCTCGATCTTGGCGCGATCGACTTCGAAGCTCTTCACGCCTGAAAGATCGTAAGTCCTGACGTCGCGTTCACTCCGCATTATCAACTTGGTTTTCGTCAAGAGGACTTTGGCCGGAGTTTCGTCGAGGTTTTGATATTCGCCGGTGGTGTCGATGATCATCAGCGGCGTTCCATCATCGGGATCTTTGATGAAATAAGGCGTCGCCACATCTGTCGAAACTTTTCCGTCGGTGATCGTTATCCGGGGAATCTGTTGGGTTATTCGCGGGGCTTCATTAGTGGCGAAACGGCCGAACCCCCGGTGCATCTTGATCGTCGTGGGTATCCATACCAGCGCCGCGATAATCAACAGATACAGAAGCCCTGTGCCACGCCAATGCTCAGCCACGTCCTGATAGAAAGACTTCGAGAAGAACGACAAAACCGGCGCGTGGAAGAAAGAGTAGCGTCTCATTTCGCTAAATCGGTTCCCTGAATAAGCTGGCGGTACCGGCGGATTCTAACAGAGTGATTCTTAGCTCGCCACGACTTTTCGGAGACGGTTGGTGTCCGGTATCAAAAGAATCGTAGGGGCGTCCCTCTGTGGGCGCCCCATTTCAGCGGGGAGAAGGGGACGCCCACGGAGTGACGCCCCTACAAATTGGCCGCCATCCCGAGAACGCGCGGGGGCCTCAGGCAATTAGGCAAACTGTGTAGTAAACTGGCGTCACAATTTGCGAAGTTTTCGGGGGAGCCGCTTGGCGGCTGAGAGTCTGTCGATGGCGGCTTGCAGAATGCGGACTGCGGATTGAAAGTTTTTGTCTTCAAATCCGCATTCCGCAATCTGAATTCCGCAATCGGCAGTGACCCCTTGAACCTGATACGGTTAGCACCGTCGAAGGGAAGGAAACAGGTAACCGGCCAGCTCTAAAAACAGGCCAGGTGCCAGTGACCGTTCCATCCTTTGATTAGGTGGAGCGGTTTTTTATGGAGTGCGCCGGCAGAGCGCAGCGGCGACTTGTCAGAACCGCCTGCGGTAGCGGGCGGGCCAAGCGATACGCTCTGCCACCGCACTCCAAATGGAGAACATCATGAGCGCAGCCATAAAACCCACAACGGATGATTCCACCTCGGCGAATACGGAAAAGTCTTTACCAAATTCGCGCCGCATCTATCTCAACGGTACGTACCCGGGCGTGCGCGTGCCGTTTCGCGAAATAGATCAGAACCAAACGCGGAACTTCGACAACACGCTCGCAGACAATCCGGCGGTGCGCGTTTACGACACCAGCGGTCCGTGGGGCGATCCTGCCGTTGCCGGAGATGTGCGCGAGGGCTTACCGCCGCTGCGCCGCGACTGGATTCTGGAACGCGGAGACGTGGAAGAATATCGCGGACGTGAGTTGCAACCGATCGACGATGGTTATCTGACGTTCGACGCGGCAAACCAGGCCCGGCAAAAGGAAAAGGGACGACTTGAAGACTTTCCCGCCTTGCAGCGCACGCCTTTGCGCGCAACCAAGGGCTCGTGCGTGACGCAAATGCATTACGCGCGCCAGGGCGTCGTAACGCCCGAGATGGAGTTCATCGCCATCCGCGAAAACCTCGGCCGCTGGGAACGCCGTACCGCCGATAAAGATGATCGTTCCTCGCTCAACCACCAGCACAAGGGCCAATCCTTCGGCGCTGCCATTCCCGATTATGTAACCCCCGAATTCGTCCGCGACGAGGTGGCTCGCGGCCGCGCCATCATTCCCGCGAACATCAACCATCCGGAAGCTGAACCGATGATCATTGGCCGCAACTTCCTGGTGAAGATTAATGCCAACATCGGCAACTCTGCCGTGTTGTCATCCATCGACGATGAAGTGGAAAAGATGCGCTGGTCCATCAGGTGCGGTTCCGACACCGTGATGGATCTTTCCACCGGAAAAAACATTCACGCGACGCGCGAATGGATCATACGCAACTCGCCGGTGCCGATCGGCACAGTGCCGATCTATCAGGCTTTGGAAAAAGTAGGCGGCAAGGCTGAAGACCTGACGTGGGAAATTTTCCGGGACACTCTGATCGAACAAGCCGAACAGGGCGTCGACTATTTCACTATTCACGCCGGCGTGCGTCTGTCTTACATTCCGATGACTGCGAAGCGAACGACCGGCATAGTCAGCCGCGGCGGCTCGATCATGGCGAAGTGGTGTCTGGCCCATCATGAAGAGAGTTTTCTTTACACGCACTTCCGCGACATCTGCGAAATCATGGCCGCCTACGACGTTTCGTTTTCACTGGGCGATGGCCTGCGCCCCGGCTCGATTGCCGACGCGAACGACGAAGCGCAGTTTGCAGAACTGGAAACTCTCGGTGAGTTAACGAAGATCGCCTGGGAATACGATTGCCAGGTGATGATCGAAGGTCCCGGCCACGTGCCCATGCACTTAATCAAAGAGAACATGGACAAGCAGCTCGAGACTTGTCAGGAAGCTCCGTTCTACACGCTCGGTCCGCTGACGACCGACATCGCTCCCGGCTACGATCACATCACGTCGGCAATCGGCGCGGCGATGATTGGCTGGTTCGGCACCGCGATGCTTTGCTACGTCACGCCCAAAGAACATCTCGGTCTGCCCAACAAGAAAGACGTGAAGGACGGAGTCATCGCCTATAAGATCGCCGCGCACGCCGCCGATTTGGCGAAAGGTCATCCCGGGGCGCAATACCGCGACAACGCCCTCTCGAAGGCACGTTTCGAATTCCGCTGGGAAGATCAATTTAATTTGTCGCTCGACCCCGAAGTCGCCCGCGAGTATCACGACGAAACCCTCCCCCAGGAAGGCGCCAAGCTCGCCCACTTCTGCTCCATGTGCGGCCCGCATTTCTGTTCCATGAAGATCACGCAGGACGTGCGTGAGTACGCCGCGCAGAAAGAGATCGACGAAGCGGCGGCGTTGGAAGTGGGAATGAAAGAGAAAGCGGAGGAGTTTCTGGCGAGTGGTAGCGAGATTTATCAAACGACCAACTAAGCCTAGCACATATGTTGATGTTCCGTGAAAAACTTGAGCACCTTCGATTAGGACCCTTGCGCGGGCTAAAGAGATGCGATCTGCTGAATCTAGGGCGAATTAACGTACTGTCTGGAAAGAATAACACCGGCAAATCGACGCTCCTTGAAGCTGCTTCTAGAACGCAAGACGGCCAAAAGATCTCTCCTCGCTCCAGCGGAGCGAAACGAAGTCGGTTTCCCTGGACCATTGCCGGAAACATTGCGCTCCGCTGGAGCGCGTGCGTTGTCGAGTTAATCGCGTTATCTATAAACATCTCGCTCCGCTGGAGCGAAAGCTGTGGCACTGCCAAGTTGAATCTCCGAGGCGCAGCTTTTGTCGCAGAAGTTGAAGATCCAATTCAGAGACTGCTTGCCTCTCCTACAACGTGGGCAGTTATCGAAGAGCCGCAGATACGCCGGTGCCTACTCACCCGGTTTCTGTATTCAATTTATTACCGTTGGGAGCAAGACCAGAATCGCGTTTCCATCTACGCGGTGATGCACTTTAGTCGACGCCCCGGTTACTGGCGTCAGCGACTCAAATAGTTTCTGTCTCGCCACGGCGCTGATTGAGCAATTTTATTTGGAGTGCGCCGGCAGAGCGAAGCGGCGACGGCGCTTCGGATGGACCTTGAACGCACACAATCGGCGAATCCAAAAGCGGTGTCGCGCTTGCCACCGCACTGCAAATTTGTTGCCCGCTAAGCGATCTTCAATCAGATCGCAAATCAAATTGATGCCGTGCTGTTGGCGCTGCAGCACAAATGGACAGGCAGGAATGCCTGTCCTACTTATGGCACGGTGGTGTTAATTGGGGGCCGGCCGTTGTCTCGCAGCAGGCGATTCAGTTCGTTCAGCTCGTGTGACAGCAGTTCGTCCAGACGATTGCGGTCGGCTGTGATCTGAACTCGAAACATTGTCTGCACTTCGCGATGCTGATTTGTGGGCGCGAAGTCGGCGGTGCTGACGCCGCTCGCCAGGTAGTTGATCTTGCTCAGCAGCTTTGGCGGCCAACGGGCGGTGTCCTGGCCCTGGCCGGTTAAGCGACGCTGAATCAGATGCTCTTCGATGGCGATAAGTTTTTTGTCGAGCGCGGCTGACGCCTTTATGATCGCTGACGGCAATTGTGAACCGGCCTGAGACCCACCCGCTATCGCAGGTGGTACTGACTTCGCGGTCGCACTGGGTTGGGACAGGTTGTAGAGTTGGCTGCGGATCGACTCGATCTGGTTCACCATCTCGGCGGCTGAATTCAGATCCTGCCTTAGCGACATTATCAATTCGGTTTGCGCGGCGATGTCTGCTTCGCTGCCTTCGGAGTTCGGGTCCTTCTTGATAACTATCGGTTGACTGATTTCCTGTCCGGCGGCGGACAGCCTGACGGTGTAATTGCCGGGCGGCAGCAGTACCGACATGCGAGCGCCGTCGGGAGCGCTTCGCCATCCTTCAATTCCAAATGTGATTTCGGGTGCATACTCCGGAGTCGTCCGCAGTCTCACTTCCTTCGTTAGTTCGCCGCGCAGGTCCCAGTAGACACGATTCAGGCCAGCATTCTTGGTGGGCGTCAGTGTGCGCACGGTCTCACCGCTCGCATTTTCAATTCGTATCTTCACCTCGCCGGCCGGTGCCGACTTCAAATAGTAATTAATGGCCGCGCCGTACGGCGGGTTTTGCCCGGCGGTCGGATCATCTCCGATCGAAAAAGGCACGACGGTATTGCGAAAGCGGTAAGCAGGCCCCGGGGGAAACAGATGAGCCGCAGAGTCGCGCACACTGGCAGTCATCTGCTGGATGGGCGTCAAGTCATCGAGAATCCAAAACCCACGCCCATACGTCGAGACGACGAGGTCGTTGAAGTTCTCCTGAATCGTCATCCAGTAAACCGGCGCAGGCGGCAAGTTCGACTGCAAAGGCTGCCAGTTGCCGCCGGCGTCAAACGAAACGTAGAGGCCGCCCTCCGTGCCCAGATAGAGCAAGCCGCGAACGACGGGATCTTCGCGCACGCAGTGGGCGTAGCTGAGCATGTTGTGCGGAATGCCGTTCGTGATCTTCTCCCAGGTCTTGCCGTAATCCGTAGTCTTGTAAACGAAGGGATCGCGATTATTTACCTGGTGAAAATCGACGGAGAGGTACGCGGTTCCGGCGTCGTAACGCGAGGCTTCGATGTTGCTGATGGTGCCCAGCGGCGGCAATCGGGGAATGTTCTTCGTGACGTTGGCCCATTTCTTGCCGCCGTCGCGCGTGAGTTGGACCAGACCATCGTTGGTGCCCACCCAGATTAGTCCCGGCTCTTTGGGCGATTCTGCGATCGCAAAGACGACGGGAAAATATTCGACCCCGATGTTATCGCCGGTTAGGCCGCCGGAAAATCCTTGCCGGTTCTTGTCATTGGTAGTCAGGTCAGGACTGATTATCTGCCAGCTCTGGCCGCCGTTGGTAGTTTGATGTACGTACTGGCTGCCAATGTAAATCTTGTTGTGATCGTGCGGCGAGATTGTCAGCGGCGCGGTCCAGACAAAACGGTATTTCACTTCACCGGCCGTGGCGCCGTTGGTTTGGTCCGGCCAGACTTCGACGTTGCGGGCCTGGCCCGTGCGCAGATCAAAACGTTCGACGATGCCGCCGACGCTGCCGGATCCGGAAGCGCTGGACCAGATGATGTTGCTATCCAACGGATCGGGCGTGGCCCAACCGCTTTCGCCGCCGGCGACTGATTGCCAGGCGCTGCGCGGAATGGGACCGCCGCCGGTGCGACTCGGGCCGCGGTACGATGGTCCGTCCTGCTTGTTACCATAGACGTTATAAGGAATCCGGTTGTCCACGGTTACGTGATACATCTGCGCGATGGGTAACTGGATCCGGTTCCAGGTTTGGCCGCGGTTAACTGAGATGGAAACGTTGCCATCATTCGCCACGGCCATGCGATCGCCGTTGGTGGGATCGATCCACATGTCGTGGTTATCGCCGCCCGGGCTGCCGGCGAAATTTCCGGCGCGCAGCGTTTCGCCGCCGTCGTACGACGTGGAGAAGGTCGCGGTCAGATAGTAAGTTTCGTTGGGATCGTCGGGAGCCACGGCCATGCGGAAGTAGTAATGAGTGCGCCCGCCGAGGGTGCGGTTGTAACTAACGAGTTTCCAGGTTTCGCCGCCATCCTCAGAACGCCAGAGCTTGCCGCGATCCGTTTCTGCGCCGTTGACCGGCACGCCGTCCCCCGTTTCTATCAGAGCGTAGACTCGCTTGGAGTTTGAACTTGACATCGCGAGCGCTATCTTTCCGGTAGTTTTTCCGGGCAAGCCGTGCCCGGTAAGTTTTTTCCAGGTGACACCGCCGTCAGTTGACTTGAAGAGCCCGCTGCCCGGTCCTCCGCTTTCGCGGCCCCAGGTGTGAATCTCGAGCGGCCACATACCGGCGAACAAAATCTGGCTGTTGTTTGCGTCCATGACCAGATCGGAGCAACCGGTTTTTTCGTCGGTGAATAGCACGCGCGTCCAGTTTTGACCGCCGTCAGTGGTGCGAAAAACACCGCGCTCCTGCTGCGGGCCATAGCTGTGGCCCATCGCGGCAACCAAGACGATATTCGGATTCTTCGGATCGACGATGACGCGCGCAATCCGCCCGGTGTTTTCCAGGCCCATCAGCTTCCAGGTTTTCCCCGCGTCCGTCGATTTGTAAATCCCGGCACCAACGGAGATGTGACTGCGAATGTAGGCTTCGCCGGTGCCGGCCCAAACAATGTTGGAATCGGATGGCGCGATCGCCAGGGCGCCGATGGAAGAGACGGGTTGGTCGTCGAAGATCGATTCCCAGTGGCTGCCGGCATCCGTAGTTTTGAAAATGCCGCCCGAAGCTGCGCCGGCGTAGTAGATGTTTGGCTGCCCCGGAATACCGACTACCGTGGTAACGCGATTGCCGACCGGGCCGATGTAGCGGTAACGCAGCGGTCCGAGAATATCTTTGTTGACTTGCTGAGCCGGGAGCAGAGAAGGCGATGCCAGCAGTGTCAGAAGAATGATGCTGAGTTGCAGTAGTCGATGTCGCAACATGATAGGTTCCTTGCGGTTTGGAATTCATCTGAAGCAGCTACGAGCTATGGACCTGACGGAGAGGCGCTTCCGCCTAACTCTGCTCGTGTGATTTGTGGATCGTTTCCGAAACGAAAACTAATTGCCCGGCTCTGAAGCGAGCGGATTATTGCATAAGCGAGTTAAAGTGACTAGAGTTCGGGCGGAAGAGCGGGGGCAAGCCGCCCTTCCTTACTGCGAGTAATGGCGTTGAGTCAAAGGCTCAAACATGAGGATCAAAGACAACCAGGAAATACCCGCAGTTCGGAAGGGTGGCCTGCCCCCACTCCTTATCCGCAATTCACTTCTATGAACAAGATCAATCTCGACCAAAAACTCTCGCTCTTCTCCGCTTACTGGCAGCCGCATATTGCCGGCGAGTTGAACGGCCAGTACGTAAAGCTGGTGAAGTTCAAAGGACCGTTCACCTGGCATTATCATGAACTTGAAGACGAGCTCTTCCTGGTCTTGAAAGGAAGATTCCGTATGGAGTATCGCGCGCAGGAGAACGGTGAAGCTATCGCCGATCGTTCGGTCTGGTTGGAAGAGGGCGAGATGATCATTGTCCCGCACGGCGTGGAACACCGGCCGGTGGCGGATGAAGAATGTCAGGTGATGCTGTTTGAACCGGCGTCCACCTTGAATACCGGCAACATTGAGGATGAATTTACCGTAAGGGAATTGCAGCAGATTTAGGTTCGGCTAAGATTCTCGCAAGTCCGGCACATCTCTTAAGTCAAGATAATCACAAATTCAAAAACGGAGACCCACTTCTAATGAAAAACACACTTACCCGCACACTTGCTTTAGTGACGCTTATGCTGTTTGCGGCTGTTGCTGGTTTCGGTCAGACCGCAACCAGTTCCCTCGCTAATCTTCCCGAGGCTGAGACGCTGGTGTACATCAACACGCAGCGCATTCTCAACGAGGCAGTGCCCCGGTTAATGCCGGAGAAGGACGTGGCGGGAATGCGTTCAGCCTTTGAGATGGCGAAGCAGCAGTCGGGCATCGATCCTTCAAAGATCGAATACGTTGTCATTGCGTCGCGCTTTAAACGGCCCACGCCGGATCTGAATTTCCAGGCGGCTGAATTTATGGTCGTAATCAGCGGCGATATGAGCGCTGAATCGCTGATGACACTCGCGCGCATGGCTTCCGGGGGAAAACTTCGCGACGAGAAGTATGGCTCGAAGACGCTGGCGATCATGACTATCGACGAGGTCGCGAAAATGGCAGAGTCGATGCCGATGTTGAAATCGCTTTCGCAGGTTGGCATCGTGGCGCTGAATGCCACGACGATCGCGGCCGGCAGTCCCGCTTATTTGCGAGCCGCGATTGATGCCGGCGACGGCAAGGGCCGCATTGCGCCAGAGTCGTTGAATTCACTCCTGCGCGATCCGAACGTGCTGATTAGCGTTGCGGGTTCGCCCTGGGGCGCGTTCGCGAAAAGTTTTGGCATGCTGGGGACGGAAGGGAACGCGCGTCCCGCTCGTTGTGAATCGCGGCTGGGAGACTTTTATGGCGCGCTGACCATGGACGCGGTCAACTTTAGACTGCGCGGTATGATGAATGCCGACAATCCGGACACGGCTAAGATTATCAACAACCTCCTGTCGGGATTGCTGCAACAAGGGTTGAGCGCCATCCCCGACAAGTCAGTGCAAGCGATGCTGAAGGGCGTGACTCTAACGCCCGAGAACGATGAAGTTGTCTTGCAGGCCGACTTTCCGCAACAGATGGTGGTGGACATGATTCGCCAACAGATAATGCCCAAGAAGCAGGAAACTCCTATCGCACAGCCGGTAACGAAGCCCAGCAAGGCTCCGGTCAAGAGACGAACGAGGCGCAGAGGTTAAGCCTGCGAAGCAGGCGATAGCGTAAAGCCTGGGGTGACGCTAAGCGGAAGCCCAGGACCAGTTCGGTGAACATGAGAGAGAGCCCGCGAAGTGGGCGACGGCGGTCCCTGGATTTGCTGTCGCCCGTTTCACGGGCTTTTGGTTTTTCCTTGATCCTGGAGCTTGGCCCCAGGCTTTATACTGCGACCTGCTTCGCAGGTTATTCTTAACAAGCGTCCCCCATTCCCGAATAGACCTTAAGCCAGCGCCCGGCGCGTTTCTTGTAGATTAAGTAGCCGTACGCATCAAAGCCTCCCTGTATGGCAAAGACTTCGCCCATTCCATCCCCATCCAGATCCAGTTGATCCACAAAATCGATGCTCGATAGGAAACCTTCGGCGGGAGGTTGGTAAGCCTGGAAGTTTGCGAATTCGGCGCGCATCGTCGCGCCCTGTGGCTTAGCAATCAGAAACAGATCGCGCTCGAACTTTGCTTTAGTTGCGAGAGTGAAGCTGCCGATCATTTCGTAGTTCCCATCGCCATCCAAATCGGTCGCCGTCAGATTTGTCACGCCCAGTCCGCGGTAAAGCGCAGGTGAGACTCCGTGTTGCGTGTAGATCCGTTTGACTAAAGCCATAACAGCTTCCCGTTCAGCAGCGGTCGGCGCACGGCGCGCGGCCGCCTGCTTGCCGATTGAATCAGAACTGGTCGCCAGACCTTTCACCTGCCCGGTGAGACGGACCGGCGTTGAGCCGGAAGCTTCCGCGTGGACGCTATTGCAGCCACGCGACCAACCTTTAAGGGTCACTGTTCCAACTTCACCACCGCCAAATAGCAAACGGTAATTTTTCCCGGCGGCGAAATATTGTTTGGCAAACGCGTCCTGCTGCGCTTCTTTGTCTTCTGAAAATGGCGCCCGCAGGACTTTACCGTTGATGGCCACCACGGCATCCAGGTTGAAGTTTCCGTCATCTTCAGTAACCGCAAAAACGATAGCCGGTTGATTTCGATTGCGGGGAGCCTGAGCAACACTGTGGGAGACTGATGAAAATAGCGTGGCCAAAAGCACGAACGTCATTAAACTTTTTAGATGGCTGCGGTGAGCGTGGTTGTTAAGCATAATTGTTCCTCGGGAAGTTGATCGAACGAACTTGACGAAAACTGATCGCCCGATATGATAACTGCTCGATGACGAAAAACAACCACGAAGGCGCCGTCACGGTTGAGCAGCGAGATGGCGTTGCGCTGCTCACACTCGCCCGGCCAGAAAAACTAAATTCCCTTTCGCTTTTTATGAAGGACCAACTGAAGCGAATCCTGCTGGAGTTGGAAAGCGACCCGGACCTGCGCGCAGTGATCGTCACTGGCGCGGGCGAGCGCGCATTTTGCGCCGGCACCGACATCGCCGACATGGCCCATCTCGATCCCGCCGGTGCAAAGGCTTTCGCGCAGCAGGGACAAGAACTCGGCGACCAGTTCGAACGGTTTCCGGTTCCAGTGATCGCGGCCATCAATGGTCTCGCCGCCGGCGGTGGAACCGAATTGGCGCTGGGTTGCCACTTGCGCATCGCCGCCAACCACGCGCGCTTCAGTTTGCCGGAATTGAAACTGGGAATTATCCCGGGCTACGGCGGCACGCAGAGGTTGATGCGCGTTGTCGGGCAGGGTCGGGCGCTGGAGATGATGCTGACGGGCGAAAGCATTTCAGCCGGCGACGCGCTGCGCGCGGGATTGGTAAATCGCGTGGTTCAGGCCGCAGACCTAATGCCGGAAGCGGAAGAGATAGCGCGCCAGATCGCCAGCCTGGCGCCCCTCGCCATTCGCACTTGTTTGCGGGCGGTAATTGGTGGCCGCGAACTAAATCTTGAAGCAGGTCTCGCGCTGGAAAGGGAGCTGTTCAGCTCCTTGTTTGAAACTGAAGACGTGCGCGAGGGTACGAGCGCCTTTTTGGAGAAGCGAGCGCCGGTGTTCAAAGGGAGATGAAAGAACATTTTCCATATGTCATTTTTCATTTTGCATTGATGGCGCATGAAGAGCGCGGCCTTTGACACGGCCCACTATTTGGGTGCGGTGGCAAGCGAACCGCGACATGCTTTGGATTTCGCCGCTCGCGCGGCGGTGGGAGTAAGGGGCAGTAGCCCGACCGTAAGGGAGGGCTCCGTTGAGTGCATTCGAGTGGGAGCCCTCCCTCACGGTCGGGCTACTGCCCCGCTCCGCGTAACACAACACTAAGATGACCACTCGATTGAGGACGGCCTTATTTTTGGAGCGGCGACAAGCGCAGTGCGACACCGCCTGGAAATCCAAAGCGCCGTCGCCGCTTCGCTCTGCCGGCCCACTCGATAGAATGAAAAATGAGAAATGGAAAATGTTCTATGGAAAATGGTTTTTCTTCTCCCACAACCATAGCTGCTTGTCTCACCTCGGCGCGTTCACCTATACTGCCTGCGAACTAATCTTACTTTCGATTCGACGGACTTTAGACACTTGTGTCACCCATAATCCATCAAGGCGCTTTGAACGGAACCGGCTTTCGCTTCGCGATTGTCGCGAGTCGCTGGAACGAATTGCTGACGTCACGCCTGTTGGAGGGGGCGCTCGATGCGCTGGAGCGTCTGGGAGTTAAGGAAAAATCGGTTACGGTTTATCGTGTGCCGGGTGCTTTTGAAATACCGCTGGCCGCTTTGAAGGCCGCGAGCACCGGCAAGTGCGACGCAGTGATTTGCCTCGGCACAATCATTCGCGGGCAAACTCCGCACTTTGAGTACATCGCCGGCGAAGTGGCCCGCGGCATTACGCAAACAGGAATGCAGACCGGCGTGCCGGTTGTCTTCGGGGTTGTTACTGCCGACACATTGGAACAGGCGATGGATCGGGCGGGCGTGAAGTTGGGAAACAAGGGGTTCGAGGCTGCGACCGCAGCTGTCGAGTTGGCTAATCTTTACCGGGAAGGCTTTAAGAAGCGATGAGGGAAGAGAGCAGTAATGAGTTTATGAGTGATGAGTCACGCAGCAATCGGGTGTGACGTTCATAACCGCGCTGGCCGCCAGCTAAACTCTTTGCTCATGACTCATTACTCATCACTTACGATTTGATATGGGTTCGCGGCGTAAGGCGCGTGAATGCGCCTTGCAAATGCTCTTTGCGGCTGATGTTTCCGAGGCGCGCGCCGATGAACTGGTGCGCACCTACTGGGTGGAACTTTGCGATGCCGAGTTGGAAGAACCGGCGCGCGAGTTTGCCACGCGACTGGCGATCGGCACCCTCGCGAACGTGACGGCACTCGATGAGCGCATACGCTCGCGCGCCGAACACTGGCGCATTTCGCGCATGGCTATTGTCGATCGCAACGTGCTGCGACTCGCCGTCTACGAATTCCTGCACGAACCCACTCCGCGCACCGTCACCATCAACGAGGCTTTGGAGATCGCTCGCCGCTTTTCCACTTACGAAGCCACCCAATTCATCAACGGCATCCTGGACGCCATCAAGCGGGATTTGGACGAAGAATTTCCGCAGCAGATCATTCCCGGCGCTGAACAACTGGAAGAAGACGAGGAATAGTTTTGGGTTTCGGTTTCGAGTTCGGAAATCTCGGCTCGCAAACTTGAGTACCTAAACCGGGTCAGCAAGAACGGAAGCATCGGCGTATTACTCATAACCATAACTCATAACCCGAAACTCGAAACTCGAAACTTTCTTCCATGAACGAACTACAGCGACAATTCTTTGCGGAAGCTGAAGAACTGCTGGAAAGTTTGTTTCGCGCTTTGCAGCAACTCCGGCTGCGTCGATCCGAAGGGCGCATGCGGCGGGACCTTACCGGACAGATCTTTCGTTACGTTCACACTTTGAAAGGCGCTGCGGGCGCTGCGGAGATGGAGCCGGTCAGGAATCTGGCCCACAAATTTGAGTCAGCGCTCGACGGTGTGCGAATTGGGCGCGTGCCGCTTAGCGATCCTTTGTTGGATACGTTTGAAGATGCCGCGTATGCGATCTCGGAAAATCTAGCGGTCGCCGACGACCAGAAGCCGCCGGCAGAGACTGGTGACTTGCTGCAACGGCTGAGGGATTTTGCCGCCTCCGGCTCAGAAGAAAAAATGCCGTACCTGCTGGATGCGCGTTCGCTCTTGCCGGGAGACATCGCCGCCGCATTGAGCCGCTACGACGAAAGACATTTAGGCGAAGTTCTGGCAGAAGGCGCTCGCCTTTTTATTGTTTCCGCTAATTTTCCTTTGGCCGTTTTCGATGAGGAGTTTCGCGCCCTCAGTGCCCGTCTGGCGAAAGACGGAGAGATACTCGCCACCGTACCCGGAGCGCAACTGGTAGGTTCCGGGGCCATCACTTTTCGATTGCTGTATGCGGCCAGCGGTGTGCCGGCGGATGGGTTGCGAGACACGATCGATCAGCCCGCAGTCACGGTTACTGAGTTAGAGCGTAGGCAGAATGCGCCGCCGCCTTCGACGACAGGGTCCACCTCAGATACCGGCGAGAGGGTCGCACCATCATCGCCCGTTGCGGACACTGTCCGCGTGAGTTTGGCGGAGCTCGACGATTTGATTGCCAGAGCCAGCGAGTTGTTTCGCGAAACGATTAACACTTTCGAATCTCGCTCCGGCGAAAACGAGGACGACGCCGGCACTGAGATCAGGACGTCGCAGACAACGCGCATTCGTGAGCAATTCGTCGAACTGGAGAGTCGCCTGATTAAGTTGCGCATGGTGCCACTCGCTGCCACGTTTGAGCGGGCCGCGCGGGCCGGACGTTTGGCAGCGCGCGCTACCGGCAAAGAGGTGGTCATAGAGATCACCGGTGGTGAAGTGGCCATCGATAAGTCCCTGGCGGCCACCATTGCAGATCCTTTGATACATCTGGTGCGGAACGCGGTGGACCACGGCATCGAGTTTTCCGAGACGCGGATTGCTGCCGGCAAAAGTGGCGCGGGGCGCATTCAACTCTCGGCTGCGTCGGAGAGCAATCGCATCGAGATCTTCGTAACCGATGACGGGAGGGGAATAGAGCCGGCGCAGGTCGGCCGCGCGGCGGCGGAGCGCGAGATTATCGCTGACGCGTCGTCCGTTACTTTCGATCAGTGTCTGCGGCTTATTTTTCGTCCGGGGTTTTCCACGGCTGAGGCAGTTTCTGAAACTTCCGGGCGGGGCATCGGTTTGGAGATCGTGGATCGAGCAATGGCAGATGCGGGCGGCGAGGTTCGCGTGCGCACGGATCCGGGAAAGGGAACAACGTTTCAGATGATCCTGCCGGCGACGTTGGCGCTGGTCGCGACGTTACTCGTGCGGGCCGAAAACAATTTCTATCATATCGACGCCAGGTGCGTGGTCGATCAAGGTTCGCTTGCTGTGAACGGATCGGATTCTTTGCGAGCGGAATTTGAGTGGCGCGGCAAGGTTCTGCCGCGGATCGAACTGAAGGATTTGCTGGGACAAACCAATGGGCAGAGTACTAATCCGGAAACTCAGCAGACGAAGAGTTTCATGGTTATTCGTAACCCGGCCGCGCCGGACCGCGATCAGGCAAATGATGCAACCACTGCGATGGCGGAACATACGGCATTGATTGTCGACAGCATCGAAGGGGAACATCAGGCGCTGGTGCGCAGCCTCGGCCGGCATGCGGCGCGCTGGCGCGGAATAGCCGGAGCGAGTGAATTGCGAGATGGATCTGTGGCCCTCGTGTTGGACCTAGGGAAGTTATTGGAATTGTCGTCCGAGGCAGGGATTGGTGCCTGACGTGTCTACCTGATAGGAAAAATTTGGCGGCAACGTTGGGTGAGACACGTCTCCTCTAAGCGCTTTGTCTCAGCTTCAGAGAGTTTCCAGGCCTTCGCACGCGTCAACGCCTCCAAAAGATTGACCTGCAACATTGCTTGCCTGACGCCCTCGTCACTCTCGTTAGTACTCAATACCGATTCGCGACCGCGCCAATCCTGCAGCCATCTATCCAGGCGTGCGGCAATCACCTTCTGGTCGCTCAAGTTTCCATGTTTCGAAAGCAGGTAAGCCGCGAGGCTGACTGTCTCCGGCTGATCAGACTGCAACATCTGCCGCAACAAATCTCCTATGCCCTCGGAGTAATAACCGTTCGTCAGATCGCTGAGAAAGGAAA
This sequence comes from Blastocatellia bacterium, assembly GCA_034665305.1. GTDB lineage: Bacteria > Acidobacteriota > Blastocatellia > Pyrinomonadales > Pyrinomonadaceae > DASXRU01. The sequence continues at coordinate 43,505 of JAXDFZ010000010.1, forward strand.
ACTCCTGGCCAGGCTGTAGCTCCGTCAACGCTTGATTGATTAAAGCCAGTCCGCGCTTTTCATCATATTTAGTGAGGTAGGCCAACACATTAGCGGGCGCGTCCGCATGCCATCTTTGCTGCCCGTTTTGATATAGATCCAACATCGATTGGTAGATCGCAGGACTCGCGTAACGCGCGGCCAACGCCGTCTTCTGTTTGAGCTGCCCGAAGTCAGCACCTTTCCTCATCTCTCCACTGATACGGATCTGTTCAAGCAAGGACTGATCTAACTCCGGCAACATCTCATCTTTCAGAGCCAGCAGAATCTCAGGATTCTGCAGCGGCACCGGGTTACGGATTTGCTCAATGATGAAAGGGCGAGCCTCTTCCGGCGACAATTCGAGGTAGCGCTGCAGGGCCGTCCGTTTGAGATCCGGGTTCGTGGCTGCCCTCTGCAAGATCTGTCTGATCGCGGGAGCGAGTGCCGGAGTGCGAATCTGTTCCCAATAAACCCGCAGCAGATACTCCTGACCAAATTCATTCAACTGCGGGAATTCCTGTAGCACCACGGCGCGGGCAATCTCGGAGGCTTGACCACCGGACGAGTTGGCGCGCGGCAAGCTCATCAGGATTGTCATCGCGGTCTCGCCGCGACTCTGTCCCTGTCGTTGGGGAAGGGTCGCCAACAGTTCGGCGACATAGCCACTCTGCAAAGCTTCCTTACGTAGTTGCTCGTCCTGAAACGTTGGGAATGGGCGTTCCTGAAACAAACGCAATCCGATTAGAGTTTGCACCAGATGATAGCCTGCGGGAGTCTTTAGATCGCGTAAGCCGGCCTCAAGCAGTTCGAGAAGAAGCTTTTGGTTTCGGGCCATGAAGAGTCCGAGGGAAATATTCTGGGAATAGTTTCCAGAGCGTCCGGTCTGATTCAGGAACCGGCGCGCTTTCTCTCGCGTGCTTGCGTCGCCGGTAAGGGAAGCAAGCTCTTCGGAGATGCGAGCTTCGTCCTGCCATGATTTCGCCGCGTCAATTAACGCTGACAGGCGGCGAACTTCGGCCTCTTCTTCGGCCTCGCTCATGCTTTTGATTTCAAACCTGACTTCATTGGTCGTTAACGAAAGCGCTGGACCAGGCGACATTGGATTATCGGAGCGAGTGACGCGGTTGGTTTTTACCCGAACTGCGTAGCGGCCGGGTTTATCGAAGCGAAACCAATCGTTTAGCGGTAACTTGACGATCGTGGGAGTAGCAGAGAGTTTTCCCATGTTCATGTAATCAGGCGCGTAACGATTCCGGCCCGAGTACTGATCCAGCCAATTAAACGCGCCGGATGTGGGCGACAATATGACGTCATCAATCGGCGAGGCAGGTTTCGTGGTGGTGATGTTTAGTTGATAGCCTTCGCTGTTGCCGGTGAAGGACAGTACCAGCGTGATCGCCTCGCCCGCACGATAGACGGCTTTTCCGTCCTGCAGTGAAAGGTCGACGCGCACATCGCCATTGGGTGCCTGCGCCGGGACAGTCGCCGCGGCGGCACAGCAAATCACCAGCAGCAGGAAAAACCGCAACCTTGTGCTCATAAAAACCCGGCGGGAAAACGCTTTACTCAGTCGACCTTTGGATGCATCGTGTGCCAGTTGGTTGCATGCTCAAAAGCAAGCGCCACACGCAGCGGCGAAGCTTCGTCATACAACCGCCCGGTGAACATGATCGACTGGGGCAATTTGTTTAGAAACCCGCAGGGAACGCAAACGGCGGGGTGGCCGGTCAGGTTTGTGACGAGCAGGCTGGCACTGCCGGGCGCGGGAGACACGAAAACGTCCCAGTTGGACATGAGTTTGTCCATCTCGCGCATCAGCAAAGTGCGCGCGCGTTGGGCCCGCAGGTATTCGACGGCGGGAATGAAACGGGAAGAGCGAAATGTGTTGGGCCAATCGCCGGGATCCTGCCCGGACAATTGATTGACGCCGCCGCTGCGCGTTAAGTCGTCGAAGGCGGCCGCCGCTTCGGCTACCAGGATTATGCGCAGGCTGGCGGTAGAAAACTTTGGCAACTCAATCGGTTGTAGAGTTGCTCCAGCGCTTTTCAGAGCAGCCAGCGCGTCGGAGTACAACGCGCGCCGCTGTTCCATTTGCTGTCGTTGCTGCTCGGTCGTTGGTTGAAAACCGGAGCCATCAAACTCGGTTTTCAAATAGCCAATGCGAAGTTTTTCCAGTGGCAAGTTTGGCAACCAGTTAAACGGGGCGTCGCCTACCGTGACGTCGCGATCGTCAGGGCCGTAAATCGCGTCGAGCGCCGCCGCACAATCTTCGACGCCGCGACAGATGGGACCAATCTTGTCCATGGTCCAACTAAGTCCCATGGCGCCATAACGGCTGACGCGGCCGTACGTCGGCCTGAGTCCCACGACGCCGCAGCGGGATGAAGGCGAAACGATCGAGCCCAGGGTTTCAGTTCCGATTGAGAAGCCAACCAGACCGGCGGCAGTTGCTGCAGCCGGGCCCGCTGACGATCCACTTGAGCCGACACGATCTTCTTCCGGCTGCCAGGGATTGCGGGTGACGCCGCCAAACCATTTTCCTCCCTGGGCCAGCGCACCCATGGAAAGTTTCGCGACCAGCACGGCGCCCGTCGCGCGCAGTCGCTCAATGACGGTGGCGTCATAGTCAATCATCTGCTCGCGATAAGGTTCGGCGCCCCAGGTGGTGCGAATTCCTTTAGTGGCAAATAAATCCTTGGCGCCCCAGGGAATTCCGTGCAACGGCCCGCGGTATTTGCCGCGCTTGATTTCCGCTTCCGCCGCGCTTGCCTGGGCCAGTGCTAAATCCTCAGTGAGCGTGACGACGCAGTTGAGTTTTGGGCCAAAGCGCTTGAGTCGCGCGAGGTACATTTTTGTCAGCTCGACGGGCGAAAGTTTCTTAGTGCGGATCAACTCAGCCAGTTGCGGCACAGTAGCGAACGCCAGATCTTCCACTGATGTGAACGCGGGAGCGGCTGTCTTGCTGAGCTTAAACTTGATCGCCTGGGGATTGAATTTCTTTCCCGGCAGCGCGGGATGAAACGCCGTGGCTGGTTCCGTATCGAGGGGGACATCGATCTTTCGCAGCGTTTCATACCGTTCCAGGTTGGTGTTGACGTTTGAAAGCGCCATGGCTTCTTGCGCATCGTTGAACTCAATGCCGATCAGTTTTTCAGTGTTACGCAGCATTTCCTTCGTCACACGCAAAGCGGCGGGCGCCGGAGTTGGCGTCGGCGAAGCCACTGAGGTAGCGGAAGGCGCCGGCGTTTGGGCCATGGAAGCGGGAACAAAACCAGCCGCCGCAACTCCCGCAGCACCCAGCGCGGGGAGCAGCGTTACGAACGAACGGCGATTGAGAAGATCGCCATCGGGCTTACGAAGGGTGGTGACGCGTTTCTGTTTCTTCTTCATTTATTCCCTGGTTTTGAAAGTCTACGGCTTGGTCATTGGGGTGCTCACCGGCACTGCTACTTTGCTCCCGTACCTCATTTTCACCAGGTCCGCCTTGCCGGCGCTATCGATGGTCAGCACATAAAGATTATCGTACTCAGTCTCGGGAATTATCGGCAGCTTTGGTCCGCCCAGCCCGTTAATGATTTCCACCACGGTGGTGTTGTGACCGGCCACGAACACAACTTCGCCCGCGTGTTGCGCACGGATTTGGCTGACAATATCCGCGGAGTTCTTTGCCACGACCTGTGTGATCGCAACCCCGAGCTTATCCGCCAAAGGTTTGACAGTCTGTTGCGTCCGCTTGTATTGGGTGGCGTAGATGGTTGTGATCTCAGCTTCGCCGAACATCCTCAAAATCTCCTGCGCGCGCGCGAGACCCGCCGGGCTCAAATCCGGATCGGGATTCGGGTTGGGATTGCCGGGCTCAAGGACTTTCTCCGCATGGCGCACCAGAATCACGGTGGTCACCGCCCGCTTGCCGGAGGAAAAGTGACCGGAAGCCGGAACGACGCCGAGTAACAAAGAGAGCATCAGGGAAAAGAACAACGTCATGATGGCGGCGCGAGATCCTGTCTTTTTGTTTGTCATAGGCAAATGTTTCTTAACCAGTTTGCAGCGTTCAGATTGGGCGCTTACGATAGCATTGACGTGTCTTTAATTCGAGAATTTTCCCGCACTTTCGCGTCTACGCCGGGCGGCCGGAGGCCGGATGCAAACGGCCACGGAAGGTGCTAGTCTATTAACTCAAAACTAGCGCGTCGAAAATCAATCAGAAATCTCTTAAATCCTTGAGGTAAGATTTGGCTACACAGGTTAATCAAGATCTCTCCGCCGTCATCGCCGAAAATTTCGGGGCGAATGCGACCTACGTTGAAGGTTTGTTGAGCCGGTTTCGCAGCGATCCGGCATTGGTCGACGAATCCTGGCGGACTTACTTCACCGAATTGCTCGGTGAACAGAATGCCGGGTCGCAGCCATCGCCTGCCGCCGCAGCGACGATAACTAAAGCGCCAACCCAACCGCAGGCTGACGGCGATGGACATAAAGCCACGGCCGCGACTCCGGCCGCCGCGAAAGCTCCCGTCGCAAAAGCGGAAGTCACTTCGCAAAAAACAGTAGAACCCGCCGCTGACGCAGTCCCCATCCGCGGCGCCGCGCTGAAGATCGTGGAGAATATGGAGGCCAGCCTCTCCGTTCCCACGGCCACGTCGCAACGGCGCATCCCGGTTAAACTCTTGGATGAGAACCGGCTCATCATTAACAAACATTTGCAGGAGAACTATGCCGGCAAAGCGTCTTACACACATCTGATTGCGTGGGCCATCCTGCGTGCCCTCGACGAATTTCCCCAGCTCAACGACGGCTATGACTCGTCGTCAGGCAAGCCGGCGCGTATTCGGCGCGCGGCCGTGAACCTCGGCATCGCGATCGATTTGGAAAAGAAGGACGGCACCCGAACGTTGCTGGTGCCAAACATCAAGAACGCGGAAAAGCTTTCGTTCTCTGAGTTCCTTACAACTTATGATCGGACGATCAAGAACGCGCGGGAAGGCAAGCTGCAGGTTTCTGATTTCCAGGGCACGACGATCTCATTGACCAATCCCGGCACGCTCGGCACCGTTTCTTCGACCCCGCGGCTGATGGCGGGTCAATCCGCGATCATCGCGACCGGCGCGATCGAGTACCCGGCCGAATATCAGGCGATGGCGCCGGTAGCCCTTTCGCAACTGGGTATCAGCAAGGCGATCACGATCAGCAGCACGTACGATCATCGGATCATTCAGGGCGCGGAGTCAGGAGCTTTTCTGGCCCGGGTTCATGAACTGTTGCTCGGCAAAAACAGATTCTACGATGACATTTTTGCCAACCTGGGGATCGCGCATACCCCAATGCGCTGGAACCTTGATCGGAACCCCTTCTTTCTCGGAGTCGATCAGACGCACGAGCAGTCGATGCGCCAGGCGCGGGTGATGGAACTGATCAACGCCTATCGCGTGCGGGGCCACTTGATCGCCGACATCGATCCCTTGCATGCGATGCCGGTCCTCTATCACCCCGAGCTTGATATCGAAACCTATAATCTGACGATCTGGGATTTGGATCGCATCTTCGTAACCGGCGGATTGGGTGGAACGCAAACCGCGACGTTGCGGGAGATCCTTTACATTCTGCAGCGTGCTTATTGCGGCAAGGTGGGAATTGAGTACCGGCATATTCAGAGCAAGGAAGAGAAGCTCTGGCTAAGAGAAGAGATTCGCCGGGAGCTGGTCGATCCGCAACCGATAGAGCCGGAGATCCGGAAACAGATTCTTTGGAAACTAATATCCGCTGAACAATTCGAGCGTTTTCTCCACACGAAGTATTTGGGACAGAAGCGATTTTCCCTCGAAGGATGCGAAACGATCATCCCGCTCCTGGATCAATTGATCGAAGGTGCGGCCGGCCGCGGGGTTGACGACATCACGCTCGGCATGGCCCATCGCGGGCGGTTGAATGTGCTGGCAAATGTGATCGGGGATTTCAGCGACCGCATCTTCACATCGTTTGAAGGATCGGTGCATCCGGCGTTTCCCGCCGATGAAGGCGACGTCAAATATCATCAAGGCGCTGCGGGCGAACGCAAAACGGCCGACGCGCACAAGGTCAATTTAACGCTGTCGCCGAACCCGAGTCACCTGGAATTTGTTGATCCGGTGGTCGAAGGAATGGTGCGCGCCAAGCAGGACCAATTGCGCGGCGGCGGAGTACCGCGCGAGGAAGCGATCGATCAGGCGCTGCCGGTGCTGCTGCATGGCGACGCGGCCTTTGCCGGGCAAGGCATCGTGATGGAGACGTTGAACCTGGCGCAGTTGAAGGGTTATCGCACCGGCGGCACCATACACATCATCATCAATAACCAGATCGGCTTTACGACTTCTCCCGAAGCCGGTCGCTCCACAATTTATTCAACCGACGTAGCGCGCATGACGCAGTTGCCGATTCTGCATGTGAATGGTGACGACCCGGATGCCGCCTATCGCGCGTTGCGCATCGCGCTGGGTTACCGGCAGGAGTTCAACAAAGACGTCGTGCTGGACATCGTCGGCTTTCGCAAGCTGGGCCATAACGAAACAGACGAGCCGAGTTACACCCAGCCGTTAATGTATGCGCGCGTGAAGGCGCATCCCGGGGTGCGCGCCAAGTACGCAGAGCGTTTGATTCGCGAAGGGGTTATTGACGAAGCTGGTGTGCAGAAATTAGTCGATGAACGAGTCAAGCGTTACGAGGAATCACAGGCGCGCGCAAAACAAATTGCCGCAGAACAGAAACCGGCGGCAAAACTAGCGGCACCCGTTGCGGAACTCGAAGGTTCAGAGATCGTACCAACGGGAGTCTCGGCCGAGACCATAAAAACAATCGGACATCAAATTGCTGTCGTGCCCCCCGGCTTCAATATAAATCCCAAAATGGTGGGCCAACTGGCGCGCCGCGCGAAGATGGGCGAGGGCACGCTCCCGCTGGATTGGGCATTTGCCGAAGCGGCCGCCTTCGGCTCGCTCGTGCTGGATGGCACGCACGTGCGATTGAGCGGACAGGATTCGGGACGCGGCACCTTCAGCCAGCGTCACGCGGTTTTATACGACACCCAAACAGGAAAAGCGTGGACGCCCCTGGGCGAACTGACTTCACCGAACAATCCGAGCGCGCGCTTCGAAGTTTTTGACAGCTCGCTTTCGGAGGAAGGCGTGCTGGGTTTCGAGTACGGCTACTCCGTCGTTGCGAACAACGATCTTGTCATGTGGGAGGCGCAGTTTGGCGACTTCGCAAACGGCGCGCAGGTAATTATCGATCAGTACATTGCGGCGAGCGAAGACAAGTGGAAACAAACATCGCGCCTGGCAATGCTGTTGCCGCACGGTTACGAGGGCCAGGGACCGGAACACTCGAGCGCGCGCCTGGAGCGCTATCTGCAACTTTGCGCGGAGAACAATCTGCAGGCTTGTTACCCGTCGACTCCGGCGCAGTACTTTCATTTACTGCGACGCCAGGTCCGGCCCGGGTTCGAGCGGCCACTGATCGTGATGACGCCCAAGAGTCTGTTGCGACTACCCGCAGCGGGGTCCACCGTTTCGGATCTGACGGATGGCGGATTTCAACCAATCATTGCTGACGGCGAAGTAAAACACGGCGGCCAGGTCCAGCGCTTAGTTTTTTGCAGCGGCAAAGTCTTTTACGATCTGCAGGAGGCGCGCAAGAAATCCGGCGCCGGAAAGGTCGCACTGATCCGGCTGGAGCAGTTCTATCCCTTCCCGCAAAATCGCTTGCGCGAAATCGTCGCGAATCATCCAAATGCTACAGAGGTAGTTTGGTGCCAGGAAGAGCCTCGCAACATGGGCGGCTGGACCTTCGTCGAGCCGAGACTGGAAGGGTTGTTAGCCAACGAGACGCGCCCGCGTTACGTGGGACGCGCTGCCTCAGCAAGTCCCGCGACTGGTTCGTACGCGATCTATCTGCTGGAGCAGGAGCGGCTAATCCAGGAAGCCCTCGCCACGGGTAAGTAGGACAGGCATTCCTGCCTGGCCCTTATTCGCAGCATGCCTCTGATTCGAAAAGGACAGGCAGGAATGCCTGTCCTACTTTCGAAATTTGACCGCAAGATTCGGATAGAACGTAACTCGATCCGGTCCTATCATGCGCCATAAAACCGGATAGAGGAGATATGGCATGAACAATCAACAACCGATCACGTCGCGCAGCGAACAGATGTGGAACGCGGTGCTGGCGCGCGATAATGCTAACGACGGCCAGTTCGTTTTTGCCGTACGTTCTACACGAATTTACTGCCGGCCATCGTGTCCGGCCCGGCGCCCGCGACGCGATCAAGTCCAATTCTTTTTGTTACCTGAAGCGGCCGAGAACGCCGGTTTTCGCGCCTGCCTGCGCTGCCGCCCGCGCGCTTTGGCAGTCACTGATCCGGCGCTGGGATTAGTAGCGCAGGTTTGCCGCGCCATCGATGCCGCGGTTAGCGAGCCGATGACCCTGACGGACTTAAGTGCGCAAACCGGCGTCAGCCCACACCACTTGCAACGCACGTTCAAACGCGTAATGGGCATCACGCCGCGCGAGTATGCCGAAGCCGGCCGCCTGGGCCAGTTCAAATTGAGCGTACGCAAAGGAGCGTCGGTCACCACGGCGCTCTACGATGCCGGTTACGGATCCAGCCGCGCTCTTTATGAAAAATCCTCAGCCCAGATGGGCATGACGCCGGCGGTGTACCGGCGCGGCGGCGACGGCATGGTCATTGGTTATGCAATCGTCGCATCGCCTCTCGGGCGGTTGCTGGTAGCGGCCACGGCTAAAGGCGTGTGTGCTGTAACGCTGGGTGACTCGGATTCCGAACTGGAGGCGGCACTGCGTGATGAATATCCGGCGGCGGAAATTGCCCGTGACGATCGCATGATTGAAACAGCGGCCGCTGCAATCATTGAACATCTGAATGGCAAGCGCCCCGATCTGAAATTGCCGCTCGACATTCAAGCGACGGCATTTCAGCGCCAGGTGTGGCAGGCACTGCAAGAGATTCCCTACGGCAGCACTACTTCATACAGCGACATCGCCGAGCGCATTGGCCGTCCCAACGCCGTGCGGGCGGTGGCCCGGGCCTGTGCTACAAACCGCGTCGCCCTGGTTATCCCTTGCCACCGCGTGGTCGGCAAAGACAAGAAGCTGACTGGTTACCGCTGGGGCGTCGAGCGCAAAGGCAATTTGCTCGAGCGCGAAAAAGCGAAAACAATTTCAGGATAGTGAGAGCGGGCCCGCCTTTCCAACTGTACGCCAATCGGTCCGCGATTTCGATCACCCTTCAATCAGCCGGCGAAGCTGGCGGCATATTAGTAGCCCACAGCGCGAGCTGTGGGCAACCGTGTTCTCGTTGGTCTTAGCCCGCAAGGGGCGATATAAACCGGCGGTCAATATATGTCGCCCGCTAAAGCGGGCTCGTCTTTCCGAATGGTCTCCAACCCACAGCTTGCGCTGTGGGCTACGGCTATGCCGCCGGCCTAGCGGGCTCGTTGAATGATTCATTTCAACACAGCCGCGCACCCACTCACGCATTCAGAAGACGAGCGTGCCCCCGGTTTTTATGGTTGGCTTTGGCAGACAAAGCACTTGACAAAGCAGTGGCGCCGAGTATTATTGCCGCGTGACCTCCATTCGTTTAATCCAACCACCAGGCGAGGAACCACCCGCGCTGCACGATCGCGCCATGGACAACTTGCGTTACATCCGCGAGACCATGGAGCGCTCGGCCGCCTTTACCGCTGTCCCCGGATGGGGCCAGGTGGCCATCGGCGCGACTGCGCTGCTGAGCAGTTATCTCGCCACGCACCAGGTGTCACCGCGAGCCTGGCTGCAGGTGTGGATTGTGGAGGCGGTCGTGTCTCTGCTAATCGCCGGTTGGACCATGGACCGCAAAGCGCGGGCGCTGAAGGTGCCTCTGCTTTCAGGACCGGGACGCAAAGTCGCGTTTAGCCTCGCACCGCCGATGTTCGTCGGCGTTTTGCTGACCGTTGCGCTTTACCGGGGCGGTTCGCTCTCACTGATTCCCGGCATGTGGTTGCTGCTGTACGGCACCGGCGTGGTGACGGGCGGCATGTTCTCGGTGCGCGTTGTTCCGGTGATGGGCTTTTGCTTCATGTTGCTCGGAGCGGTTGCGCTATTTTGCCCCGCGGCTTGGGGAGATCTATTTATGGCGGCTGGATTTGGCGGGCTGCACCTGCTGTTCGGCCTGATTATCGCAAGGAGACACGGTGGGTAAGCCAGCTTTAAAACCAACGACTGCACGAAAGGCAACAGCCGCGTCCGGAAAATTGCGCGACGTTCAGGCCGGCAAAGCAAAGAACCCGGCGCCCTCGCTGGAGCGGCTAATACATGAACGGCTGCGGCTGGGAATAGTCAGCGCGCTGGCGGCGAATGAGTCGCTGACCTTCAATGATCTAAAGGGCCTGCTGCATACGACCGACGGCAACTTAAGCGTGCACGCGCGCAAGCTGGAAGAGGCCGGCTACATTGCCTGCACGAAGTTTTTTGAGGGCCGCCAGCCGAAAACCGAATACAAATTGACGGCTGCCGGGCGGCGAGCCCTGGAGAGTTATATCGGACACATGGAAGCGTTGATCCAGCAGACGAGACGTTAAAGGGCACAGCTTCGGCCTGCGGGTGCTTGTGAACCCGACTGAGGACTGTGCCACTTTTAGCCCTGGTTGCTTTGTACGGCAGAGGACTTTATTGCAAATGAGGAGAACAGAATAGAATGTACACGAACGTGAATTTCCCGGCGTCGCTCGGCGTCATGGCCTTTCTGGGCACCGCCTTCGTGATCGTGGTTATTGGCGGGTTCCTCATTTACCTGCTGGCCGTGCGGAAGTTTGCGAAGGCACGGCTGGTACTGTTGGCCACCATCTTAATTGCCGTCATCTATGTTGCCGCGGTTCTGGCATTTTCATTTGCCAGTAGTGAACAAGTGCTGGCCCGAGGACAGGAAAAATACTTCTGCGAGATCGATTGCCACCTGGCTTATTCGATCGCGAACGTTTCTCAAGCGCAGGTCATTAGCAGTCTGCCGCAGTCGGCAGTCGCAGACGGCATGTTTACGCTCGTCACCGTCAGGACGCGCTTCGACGAAAACACCATCGGGCCGAACCGCGGCAACGGCCAGCTCTATCCGAATCCACGAAGCCTCACCCTCATTGACGAACAGGGCAGAAGTTATTCTCCCGCGGCAGCCGGGGAGGCTGCGCTCGAATCCTCAAAGGCGGGCGGGACTCCCATTACGAACGCATTGCGTCCGGGCGAATCGTATGACACCACGATCGCGTTTGACGTACCGGCGGAGGTTAAGCACCTGACACTTTTGATCAACGAAAGCGACTGGATCACACACCTGATAATCGGGCACGAGAACAGTCCTCTGCATAAGAAGACGAGGTTTCAACTCTGAATATGGAACGATTTGAGGTGGTCGTGGTGGGCGCCGGCCTGGCCGGTCTGCAGTGTTCTCGACTTCTGGGCCAGCGCGGCCTGCGCGTTTTGCTAGTTGATCAAAAACCGGATCTCAGCCGCGCGATTCATACCACGGGAATTTTCGTTCGCCGCACTCTTGAAGACTTCGATTTGCCGGCGAGCTGCCTGGGCCCTCCGGTGCGCCACGTCAGGCTTTACTCACCGGCGCGGCGATCGATGGAACTGGTTAGCCCTTACGACGAGTTTCGCGTCGGACGCATGGGTCTGCTCTACCAGCACTTCCTGAACGACTGCCTTCAAGCGGGCGTGCGCTGGCTGCCCGGGGCTAAGTACACCGGTCATGCTGTCGATAAGAATGAGCTGACGGTGCAACTGGAAAGTGGCTGCCGATCGCGCGCCGTGCGGGCCCGTTATCTGGTTGCCGGTGACGGCGCTGTCTCGCGCGTAGGACGGGACCTCGGGTTGGACACTAACCACGAATGGATTGTCGGCGTGGAAGAAGTCCTCTCCGGAGTGCCGCTCGATGGTCCACCGCAGCTTCATTGTTTTCTCGACCCGCGACTCGCGCCCGGTTATCTCGCCTGGGTGGTCCACGATGGCGAAGAAACGCACGTTGGAGTTGCCGGGTATCCCAAACGCTTTGACCCGTTGCAAGCGTTGCAGGAGTTTCGTGCCAGTCTGGCGGGAGTTCTCGATCTGACCGGATCGCGTTTAATTGAACGGCGTGGCGGCCGCATTCCCGTGGGCGGTGTTTTGCGCCGCATTGCCGGCGAACAGGGAATGCTGATTGGTGATGCGGCGGGCGCCGTTTCGCCGCTGACAGCCGGCGGTCTCGATCCCTGCATGCGTCTGTCCACCCTGGCAGCGAATGTGATCGCCGAATATTTAGAGCACAGCAACGCGCGCGCGCTGGACGCTTATTCGGGAAACTCATTCAGGGCCCGATTTGTTTCGCGTTTATGGATGCGCCGCGCCGCAGCCACGATTCGCAATCCACAGTTGCTTGAGTTGGGATGTGCGGCGATGCGTCTGCCCTTGCTGAAGACTTTTGCCTGGCACGTATTCTTTGGACGCGGCTCATTTCCTGATGTGGGCAATTCCCGAACCGAGAGACGTACCTCGGTACAGGCATCATCTGTGGCTGACCACGTTATCGGAATAGCAACCGGCGTGGAGAATTAGAGAATAGAAGGAGCGACTAATGTTTCAACCAAGAGTTGGTTTTCCCACCACGAATAACACGCCTGCCGACAAAGGCATTTCGATGACTCGCAGGATCATCGCCATCATCTTTATCTTTATCTGTACCTCAATTGCCTGGGCCGTGCTGGGTGGAACAATTTTTACCCGCACGTACGATTCCAGTTCTGCGTCGGGCGGACGGGTGGCATCGACCTGGGGCACGCCGCAGAACCAGGGACCACCGGCAGCGCTCTTCACAGAGTACGTTCCCAAAACTGAAGAGAGCACTGAGAACGGCCATAAAATCCTGCGACGTGTCGATCAACGGGTTGACACCGCCCTGCCCCTGGAAAGCAGTCATATCAACGTGGACCTCGATCTGGAGCACCGCCAAAAGGGCCTGCTCTGGTACAGCACTTACAAGGTTGGTTTCGACGGCCTTTACGCATTTCGCAACCCCAGCAGCAAGGAACAGCAGGTAACTTTTGTTTTCAACTTCCCGGCCCAACAGGCGATCTACGATGACCTGGTGTTCGCCGTTAACGACGTTCCCGTGGCGACTACGAATGAAAAGAATTCGGCCAGCGGCGCAGTGAAGATTGCTCCGTTCAGTGTGGCTACGTTAAAAGTGGCCTACCGTTCGCAGGGACTAAATGAGTGGCGCTACAGTTTTGGCGCCGGCGACGTGGCCCAGGTAAAAGATTTTTCGCTCAACATGAAGACGAATTTCAAGGACATCGATTTTCCCGACAACACCGTGTCACCGTTTGAAAAACATGAGACAGCCAATGGCTGGAGCCTGAATTGGACATACAAAAACCTGATGTCCGGTTATCAAATCGCCATGGTCATGCCAGAGAAACTGCAGCCGGGACCCCTCGCCGGCAAGATTAGTTTCTTCGCGCCGGTGTCGTTGTTCTTCTTTTTCTTTCTGATGTTGATCATTACGACGATGCGCGGTATCGATCTGCATCCGATGAACTATTTCTTTCTGGCGGCGGCCTTCTTTTCCTTCCATCTGCTGATGGCGTATCTCGTCGATCATGTTTCCATTCATCTGGCGTTTGGGGTGGCCTCAATCGTTTCCGTCTTCCTGGTAGTCAGTTATCTGCGCCTAGTGGTGGGCCTGCGCTTTGCCACGAGGGAGGCGGCGCTGGCGCAGTTTGTTTATCTGGTAATGTTCTCTTACGCGTTTTTCCTGCAGGGGTTCACGGGCCTGGCAATCACGATCGGCTCGATCGTCACGTTGTTCGTAGTGATGCAGGTAACCGGGCGAACCCGCTGGTCGGAAAAATTTAAGTTAGCACCGGCTGAGCAACCGGCAGGGGAGTTGGCATAAGCCGGAAGACACGAGCACGAGCAGGAGCAGCGCGAGTGTTCCTGCTCTTTGCGCTTAGCCTGTATACCGTGCGTAGACAGTTTTTACTTTCTTCAGAAAATCGCGGCGATCGACGATGAAGTAAAGTTTCACTACTTCGCTTTTGGGCTGATCGTCGGGCACTGGTGAAACTTTCGTCACGCCGCGTTTGGCCTTGTCGGCTTTTGCCGCTTTCAACTTGGTGCCTTTCCCGGTCTTTTTCTTTGCCCCAGTCTTGGCGCCCTTGTCCTCAGCAACGGAGGGCTTCAGCAAATCATCGCCCGTTAAATGGCCGACGAGTTGTTCGAAGACTTCGCCCGTATCCTGTGCCCTAATTCCCAATGAATCCAGATAGCCGCCGTGGCGCAGACGCCGCAATAGATCCATCAAAGTGAGTCGCCCCTCCATGGTGTAGCCGCCATGCGCATGCGAGCGACTGACGAGGTACTGAATCAGCAGCACTTCATAATAGAGCGGCGGCGAGAGAAACAATCTGGCGCCGTCGCGTTCCCACCCTTCATCCAAACGGCCGGATCGCCGCAGCGCGCGTAAGCCGGCAAAACCCTCTTCCCAGTTTTCCTTTGGATGCCTCCGCACGAGGCTCGCCTTTGCCGCTGCAATCAGCCAGGCATCGTCGGCGAAATTGTAGGTTTGGCCCAGCGTATCAAGCCACTCGAAAAACATTGCGCGCGCGTCGGACTTTTTTTCCATCGCGACGAACTGGTCGTCTTTTTGCGGGAGGGTTTTGATAAAGGCACGGCGCACGGCGTCGGTAGTTTTCCCGCCTTCGATCCGGTAAGTGTCCAGCCGCGCCAGCCACCGCGAAGCAGCATTGCAGTAAGGACAGTGCGGGTTCTTTTCTTCGCTGTCGAAGAACGGCCGGGCGGCTTGCGGCGCAGTCAGTTCGTCGGTGGAAGGCGCATAGCGCTTGATTTCAGAGTAGGCAGTACGCGGCGCCAGGCCGAGTTGTTTAGTGAAGAGTTTGAAGATGCAGACGAGGCAAACGAGCGTCGTGTATTCCGTAACCGTTCCGGCCGGAAAAGCACTCAGATCAAGTTCGTTGCGCTTCGCTGGCATGAGAGTTCGACATCCGCAGACTACACAGATTACGCAGAAAAGTTAAAAAGCGATTAAAGCAATCCACGCAACCACACACCGACTAGTGCCGTTTCCAGCTTGCTGTTTAGTGCTAAAGAATCTGTGAAATCTGCGTAATCTGTGGACAAATCTTAACCGATTGCCACCAATGCGGGTTCGGCATCGGTATGGCCCAGCACGATGTCCAATTCGGCTTGCACGTCGCCGCTGCCCGCGCTCAGTTTCCTGAAATCAAAAACTTGCGAATCCAGCAGGTGTGACGGCACAACATTTTGCACGGCAGTAAGCATCGATGCGCGAATGTCGGGAATCTCTGTTTCCAGTTCCGTGATCAGCCGGTTGATGCGAGTGCGTTTGAGATTGGGCTGTGAACCGCATAGGTCGCAAGGGATGATCGGAAACTGCCGCTCGATCGCAAACTCCGCTATGTCACGTTCACGGCAATACGACAGGGGCCGAATGATGGTGTTGCGTCCATCGTTGGAGCGCAGCACCGGCGGCATTGCTTTTAATTTGCCGACGTAAAAAAGGTTCAGCAGGAGAGTCGTGATGATGTCGTCGGCATGATGGCCCAGGGCAATCTTGGTGCACCCTTCCTCTACGGCAATGTCGTAAAGGATGCCGCGCCGTTGGCGGGAACAGACGGCGCAGGACGTCTTGCCTTCGGGAACCAACCGCTTCACGACCGAATAAGTATCACGTTCGACAATGCGAAATGGAACGTCGAGGTTGCTCAGGTATTCGGGCAACACCTCAGCCGGAAAACCAGGCTGTTTCTGATCCAGGTTTACCGCCAGCAAATCGAACTGCACCGGTGCCCGCTGTTGCACGTCCAGCAGCAAATCAAGCAGCGTGTAACTGTCTTTGCCGCCGGAGACACAGACCATGATGCGATCGCCGTCGGCGATCATGCCGAAGTCGGCAATCGCCTCGCCCATGCGTCGCAGCAGCCGGATCTTTGTCTTACTTTCTTCAGCCATTACTTGCCACCGGCAACTTGTCGAGCATAAAAGTCTTCGATGTAGTGCTTCATGCCCAGTTCCGTCGGCCACATACCGTAATGCGCAGCTTCCTGCTTGGCGTCATGGGCCGTCCACCCGTCCTTCAGTATGCGATAACACGCGATCACGGTCCCGGTGCGATCCGATCCGCGTTTGCAGTGCACGAAGACTGGTTGATTTTCCGGAGCATTGATAACCGCCAGCGCCCGGTTCATCTGCTCATCAGTTGGTTTGGATGTGCCCGCCATTGGGATGTTGAAGTAACGCAGGCCCGCGGCCTCAGTCGCGCGGGCTTCGGCGCGCGTCTCATCGTCAGGGCGTCGCAGGTTCACGATCGTTTTGATACCCAGCGCTGCCAGTTTGCTAATTCCTCCTGCCTTTGGCTGCCCGCCACGGTAGAGCTGCGAATTCACGCGATGAAAGTTCGGGAGTTCTTCATAACGAACTTCTTCTGACTGAGCGAAGCCGGACAGCCCGACGACCGCGATGATTGCGGCGGTAAGAAATATTCTTCGATCGAGATTACGCATCGGTCTAACTCGTAGCCCACTGGTTACTTGTAACTAATGATCGCCTGCTGCAACGTGGGCGGAAGTTGGTGCAGTTCATTCCGCTCGAAGCCGGCGTTTTGCATCATGCTTTCCAGTTCGCGAAAAGTGTACGCATCGCCGCTGGGCGTCGATCCCAACATCATCATACTGAATCCGGCCACTTCCGGCGGCGATATCCGATCGTCGTTGGGAACAAACTCCAGAGTCACGGCGCGACCGCCCGGCGCCAGTGCGGCGTGGGCTTTTCGTAACAGAGTTTCGCAAGTGGGCGGATCGAAGTGATGTAGAAAGTTGGTAAAGAGCACCAGATCAAAACCGGAGCCGTAGTCGACGTCGAAGGCGCTGCCGGGATTAAGGTGGTAACGTTCCCCGACTCCCGCGGCTGCAGCATTTTCTTCGGCCACTGCGAGGACGTTGGGCCAATCGACCGCCGTAACTTCCGCGTCAGGATTGCGCTTCGCAAAGCCCAGACCGAAAAGACCGTGGCCCGCCGCGATATCCAGGATTTTGAGTTTGCCGTTGGCGGCAGGATCAACCAGTTCGGCCATCAAGTGTGCGGGCAGGGCCATCATCGGCGCCATCGCGCGGGCGAAATCAACCCATACCGGATGATCCGGAGTGACGGTGCCTTCGTGGTCCATGACGGTCCCGCCCTTGCGCACCGCGGCCGTAATATCCTTGAAGCCACCAGTCAAAACGGGAGACAGCAAAAAGTCTATGGTGCCGCCGAGGTACGCGGGAGATTTCTTGTCGAGAAACATGGCGGAGTCCGGAGTCAGTACATAATGTGTGTCCTGTTTCGTCAGGAAACCCATGATCACCAGGTAGTCACAAAGAATTCGCATGCCGCGTTCTGCAGCATCGCAGGTGCGAGCGAGGTCGCCGGCGGTGGAGTTGCCGGCGCCGATGGCCGAGAAAACCTCCAGGTTGATCGCGGCCTTCAAAGCCTCGGTGCGCTGATAAGAATTGATGGTATTAAAAAAGAGTGCGGGAGAAACTTGCGGACTTGTCTGTGGTTCAGGCATTCAGCCTCCTTTGATTGTAGGGGCGGCACTCCGTGGCTGCCGCATTTCGTGAAATGGATAGGGCGTCGCTTAGTAGAGGCCCGTTTCCGTAGAACGAAGGGGGCGGCCACGGAGTGCCGCCCCTGCAATTATCAATCGGTCATCAATTAATCCGAATCTCACCGGGCTGAGGCAAACCTTCGATCGCCAATACCAACCCATGCGGGGAAGCGACCGGCGCTTTCTTCGGCGCCTGAAAAATAATGAAGCCATGACGCAGCCGCTCTTCATGCGTTAGCGGTGATTTTAGATTCAGCTCATACGCGCGGAATTCTTTCTCGAAAGTTTTGCGCGATTCGGGGTTATAGGCGTAGACCTGATTTGCTTTGAGTATTTGCGAAATGGCCTGCTTGGTGGAAATGAGTTTCCATTCGTTGCCATCCGCGTCGCGCAGTCGCAGACGAACGCGTTTGAGTTCCACTGTGACGCCGCTATGGTGAATTATCTCGATTCGCAGCGGCAGCAAGCCGCTCAAGGGGAGGTTGGTTTCAAAGAGCTCCTGGCTTTCTTCATCCAGCATCAGTGGCGCGACACGTACGCTGAGGTTGCCAAAGTCAGCGACCTTTGCGTCCGCGGGCATGGGCGGCAGTTCGACTAGCGGCTTTACTTTGTAGAGCGAATTGCCGCACGCGGCACTTAGGAGCAGCAGGCAAACTACGCACAGCGACTTTGGATTCATGAATTTCGGCACAACGCGCAATCTGTCACGGCGCGTGTCCAAGGTCAAGTTGAACTGCCATGCTCTGGCCCGGAATGAGACGCGAAAACGAGGAGTCCACGGAGTGACGCCCCTACGATAATCGCGAGAAGGCTGTGCTACTATTCTTAAAACATGATTCGACCGTTTCGCGGTGTGCAGCCGCAAATCCATGAAACTGCCTACGTTGATCAGAGCGCCCAGGTAATCGGCGACGTGCACATGGGCGCGGAGTCTTCCGTTTGGTGCAACGCGGTGCTGCGCGGCGACATGTACTACATTCGGATTGGCGATCGCACCAACGTGCAGGACAACTGCGTGATTCACACCCGCACCGGCGAGAAGCCGACGATACTGGAAGACCAGGTCACCGTGGGCCACAGTGTCACCCTGCATGGTTGCTATGTGGAACACGGATCGTTAATCGGCATCGGTTCGATTGTTTTGGATGACGCGCGTATCGGGGCCCAGTCGCTGATCGCGGCGGGTTCATTGATCTCGCCGGGCACGATAATTCCTCCGCGCTCACTCGTGATGGGCGTGCCGGGAAGAGTTAAGCGACCCCTAACCGATGAAGAGGTAGCGAGTCTGGATCTTTTCTGGCAGAACTACGTTACGTATTCGAAGATGTACCGGGCGGAATAGTTTCGAGTTGCGAGTTTCGGGTTTCGAGTTCGGGGCTTTTCGAATCGAGCCTGTGGCTCAACACAAGCTCTTGAATACCGAAACCCTGGAAGCCTAAACCTGACGCAGATTCCGAACTCGAAACCCGAAACTCGAAACTCGAAACTCGAAACTTTCTTATGGCCTCCACCCAACCAGCCCGCGGCATGCGCGACTTTCTTCCCGCTGATGTGCGGCGGCGCGATTATGTGATCGGCGTCATAAAAGAGGTTTACGAGCGCTACGGTTTTGAGCCCCTCGAAACGCCGGCGGTCGAGAACATCGAAACGCTGATGGGCAAGTATGGCGAAGAGGGCAACCAACTCATCTTCAAAATTCTTAAGCGCGGCGTGCATGAAAAAACCGGCGAAGCCGATCTGGCCCTGCGCTACGATTTGACCGTCCCGCTCGCGCGCGTGGTGGCGCAGTATCAAAACGAGCTGCCAAAGTTTTTCAAGCGTTATCAGATTCAGCCCGTCTGGCGCGCCGATCGTCCCGCGCGCGGCAGGTTTCGCGAGTTCTATCAATGCGACGTGGACGTGCTGGGCTCGCGATCGCCCATTGTAGAGGCCGAATTATGTTCCTCGATAAGCGATGTTTTGATCCGTTTAGGGTTTCGAGACTTTACGATCCGCTTGAACCATCGGTTGTTATTGGATGCGATGATGTCGTCTGCAATGATAGATCGTGATCAACGGTCAAACGTTTTGGTCGCGGTGGATAAGCTAGACAAAATTGGCGAAGATGGTGTTAGGAATCAACTCGCGCTCCTGAATATCATTCCCAACCGTGTTGATACCTTACTTCATCTGATGACGAATACGAGCTTCCTATCATTGGAAGGAAAGTTACAGCCTCACAATTTTTCTGAAGACAGGTTTGTAGCAAACAAGGAATGGTTGACTTGTCTGGCGCGAAATTTCAAGGATTTTTCCTACGCAGACGAGGGCAAGAAAGCCGCGTATGAAGCGCTGGAAAATCTCGAAAAGATTGTGGACTTATCCGAAGTCAATGGGGCTAGAGAACATATCAAGATCGATCCGTCGTTGGCTCGCGGTCTTTCTTACTATACTGGCTCAATCATGGAGGTCACGATACCTGGCTTGGCTGGCAGCGTGGGCGGTGGTGGACGTTACGACAATTTGGTCGGAATGTTTCGTAAAGACGAGGTTCCGGCCTGCGGATTTTCGTTCGGTTTGGAGCGCATCATTTTGTTGATGACAGAGCGAAAGATGTTTCCTCCGTCTCTGACGACGGCGCCGGCCGATGTTATGGTTCTGATTGACTACTCCAAAGACGAAAGCAAGAAGATTCTAGCTGGTAAGAATGCGTTGAAGTTAGCCCGAGAGTTGAGAGACGCGGGACTTCGAGTGGATGTCTACCCCGCGCGCAATGTAAAAAATGAAATTCAGAAGGCACATGCATCAAAACGCGAGATACCGTTCATAGCGTGGGTGGGAGAAGACGAGATCCTTCGTGGTGAGGTCAAGATTAGAAACCTACGTACCCGCGATGAACGCTCAATAGCCCGGATTGAGGCGGCCAAAGTGATTCAAGAGGGCAAGTAACAACATAGCAAGCCGGCGAAGCTGGCGGTGATACCAGTAGCCCACAGCGTAAGCTGTGGGTGGGCTACGAATTAGAATGACTGAGCCCGCATCGCGGGCGACATAGATTGATCAGCAACGCCTTATATCGCCCCTCGCGGGGCTTAGGGCCAAATAATCGTCGTTACCCACAGCTTGCGCTGTGGGCTACGGATATGTCGCCAGCTTCGCCGGCTGGACGGTAATGCCCGATCAACGAGATCAGCATGTGGAATGGGCGAACTTACTCGACCGAGATAGCGAGAGCCCGCTGCAGCGGGCGACATATTTTGATCGCCAATTGTCGCCCCTGGCGGGGCTTGGATTCAAGATAGATCACGAATATGTCGCCCGCTGCGCGGGCTACTGAAACTGGATTTCGAACAATACGATCATGAACGAAACACTGGCTCAACATTATCTCGACGACGCCATCGCCAGCTTTCGCGCTTACAAGAAGCTGGCGGAGAAGGCGCTGGCCCAACTTAAAGACGAAGATTATTTCGTTACACTTGACGCCGAATCAAACAGCGTTGCCGTGATCATGAAACACATCGCGGGCAACATGTTTTCTCGCTGGACCGATTTTTTGACCACCGATGGCGAAAAACCGAATCGGCAACGCGACCTGGAGTTCGTGATTGAGCCGGCCACAACCAAAGACGACGTGCGGGCTTATTGGGAGAAAGGCTGGCAGTGTCTTTTCAATGCCATCGAGCCGCTGCAACCCGCTGATTTTGAAAAGACGGTCATGATTCGGGGCGAGGAACATACGATCCTTCAGGCCATCAATCGCCAACTGATGCATTACGCGCAGCACATTGGGCAGATGGTTTTTCTGGCCAAGCATTTGCGCTCGGCGGATTGGCAATCGCTCAGCATTCCGCGAAATCGATCGGCCGAATTCAATTCGTCGCTGGCTGCCAAGCCCGCCGGGAAGGCTGCTACCGGGGAGCGGTTTGATAACGCGGCCTTCGCTACTGGCCCCACAAACGAAGAATAAATCCATTTGGCAAGGATACGCGATCATGTTTCTCGGTTTACGCACAGCTATCTATCATTGCAGCGATATTGAAACGGCAAAGCGTTGGTATGCCTCGATCCTGGAAACGGAACCGTATTTCGATCAGCCGTATTACGTCGGTTTCAATGTGGGTGGCTTCGAACTCGGCTTGCAACCCACGGAAAGCGACGCCGGTAAAGAGTCCCCCGGCGTAGTTGCTTATTGGGGCGTGGAAAATGCGGAGACGGCCTTGCGTCACGTGCTGGAGCTGGGAGCAAGCGCTAACGAGGACGTGCAGGACGTCGGCGGCGGTATCAAAGTAGCGACGGTTAAGGATCCATTTGGAAACGTGTTCGGGATTATCGAGAACCCGAATTTCGGGGTTAAGTAAGACAGGCGTTGCGGCCTGTCCCGAGTCATAGCGCGATGATGAATAGGCCCGCCCGCTACCGCAGGGGGTTCTGACAGGATTCAAATGATTACCGAGCTTCATCATGTAAACGTGACGGTCCCAGCAGAACTGGAACTGGAAACGAAAAACTTTTATCGCTTCGTGCTGGGCCTGCAGGAATTACCCAAGCCGGAAGGAACCCGAAAGAGCGGGGCGTGGTACCAGATGGGCGCGGCGCAGTTGCATCTGTCGATCGAAGATGGTGCCCCGTTGAGTTCGCGGCACATATGCCTCACTGTCAAGGATCTTAATGCCGCCGAAAAACAATTTCGCGGGGCGGGAGTGGAAATCATCGCGGATGAACGGCCCATGCCTGGCACGCGGCGATTCTATGTGCGCGATCCCGGCGGAAATCAGTTCGAGATTGTTGAGCGCGGGTGAAGGAAATAAATTAATCGATGTTGGATAACCTGGGAAACTTAGAACGCACGCATTCAGCTGGAGCTTTGCGGGCTGACGATGTTGGCAAGACGGTGACCCTCATGGGATGGGTGGCGCGGCGGCGCGATTTTGGCCCGCTGACTTTCATTGACCTGCGCGACCGCGACGGCATTACTCAGGTCGTAGCCAATGAAGAGCAGGCGCCGGCCGCGCACGCTAAGGCCAAAGAAGTCCGGGGCGAATATGTTGTCGCGGTAACCGGCGAAGTAGTGTTGCGTGATGAGGCAGCTCGCAATGCGAAGCTGGCTACCGGCGACGTGGAAGTTCACGCGCGCGAAGTGTTGGTCCTGAACGACGCACGCACGCTTCCCTTTCAAGTGGAAACGCAAAGCTCGGAATCCCTTGCCAGCGAAGACCTGCGTTTGAAGTATCGTTATCTCGATCTGCGACGGCCACAGTTGCAGGCCAACCTGCGTTTACGCCATCGCGTGCTGTCCACGATCCGCACATATATGGACGAACAGGGTTTCACTGAGATTGAAACTCCGATCCTGATCAAATCCACTCCCGAAGGCGCGCGCGATTACATCGTGCCGGCGCGGATTCAGCCGGGAAGGTTCTTTGCCCTCCCGCAATCGCCGCAGTTGTTCAAACAGCTTTGCATGATTGCCGGCCTGGATAAGTATTTTCAGATCGCGCGCTGCTTTCGCGACGAAGACTTGCGCGCCGATCGCCAACCGGAATTCACTCAGCTCGATATTGAAATGAGTTTTGCCACGGTCGAGCAAATCTATTCGCTGGTGGAAGGCTTATTTGCCCGCGTATTTCGGCTCATCGATGTTGAGCTGCCGCTGCCTTTCCCGCGATTTAGTTATGCCGAAGCCATGGCCCGGTTTGGTTCTGATAAGCCGGATCTGCGAATCGAGGGAATGGAATTGCAGGACCTCTCTGCGGCTTTAGCGGAAACTGATTTCGCACCGTACGCGTCGGCACTGGCAAGCGGTGGGGCGGTGAAGGGCATTGTGGTTCCCGGCGGCGCCGACCTTTCGCGTAAGGTGCTCGATGAGTTGCAGGAGTTCGCCAAACGATACGGGGCAACCGCGCTGGCGTGGATCAAGCTCGGTGACGAAACGCTTTCATCCCTGCTGAAGGTCCTCGGTGAGGGCATGGTGTCGAACCTGGCCCAGCTTTCCGGCGCCGGTAAGGGCGATGCAGTATTGATTGTGGGCGGCAAACAAAAAACCGTAGCCGGCGGTCTGGGCGCCTTACGCAATGAGGTCGCGCGGCGGCGCAAATTGATTCCGGAAGGACGTTACGCCCCGCTGTGGGTTACCGACTTTCCCATGTTCGAGTACCACGAAGAAGATGGCCGCTACTATTCCATGCATCATCCCTTCACTTCGCCGCTCGATGAAGATTTGCCTTTACTGGAACGCGCGGTCGACGGCGGCGAAACGGAACTGCTGGGAAAGATTCGCACGCGCGCTTACGATCCGGTGATCAATGGTGTGGAATTGGCGAGCGGCTCCATTCGGATACACCGGCGCGACGTGCAGCGATTAGTCTTCAAAGCGCTGGGCATGACAACCGAAGAGGCGCGCTCGCGCTTCGGGTTCTTTCTCGACGCTTTGGAATTCGGAACTCCGCCCCACGGCGGCATTGCCCCCGGCATCGATCGCCTGTTGATGGTATTGGCGGGCACGGAAAACATTCGCGACGTGATGGCGTTCCCGAAGACTGCTTCGGCGGCCGACTTGATGATCGATGCGCCCGGTGCAGTCGATCCGAAACAGTTGGACGAGCTGCATTTGAAGATCGTGGAGGGGTAGTGCACCCATTTGGAGTGCGCCGGCAAAGCGAAGCGGCGACGGCGCTTTGGATGTGACTCAAACCGGCGGGCCATTAGGAGATAACCGAAGCGGTGTCGCGCTACGCTTGCCACGGCACTCCAAACTTGTGATTACACTTCTGGCTTCTCATGTTAACGAGCTGAACGCGCACGCGCGCGAAGCAGCTCCAGCCGAATGTTGCGGGCTAATAGGCGGCGCCAACGAGGGCCGCGCCCGCTCGGTCTATCGTCTTCCCAATATTGCCGCCAATCCCCTGGTGCAGTACGAAGCCGCGCCGGAAGAGTTGTTTGCAGCGCAGAGACAGATGCGCGCCCGCGGTGAAGAACTGCTGGCGATTTACCACTCGCATCCTCGTTCCGACGAACCGGCGCCTTCAACTACTGATGTGCGGCTCGCTTTTTATCCGTCGGCAACTTATTTGATCATCGGACTGGGAGCGTCACTTCCGGTAATGCGCGCATTTCGTATACTTGAGCGCGAGCAACGTTGGGAACAAGTTGAGTATGAGATTGCGGGCGAGTAAGATTCGCGAGCGGTAACAATATCTGAAGTCTCTACCACCAAAATGAAGTCGAAGAAGAGTAAGTACGACACTAATCCCCTCGACGAAGACGTTGCGAAGCGCGCTGATGACGATTGGGGCGCCGTGCATTTGGGTCCTCAGACCGAAGAGGTCAAAGGCGCCACGCGCGACGTCGGTCGCACCGCCAACGAAGCGGCGCGACAAAACGTGGAATCGGAGGAACCTACGCGGAGGTTGCAGGATCAAATGGAAGGCTCGTATCCATCTGTTTTTATCCCGCCAACTTACGAGCAGCAGCCTCCGGCTTATCCGGCGCCACAGGTTTACCAGGCGCCCCCCGTTCCCTATCAGCCGGCCGCTTACACGCCCAATCCTTTCATGAAACCGCCCGGTGATCGGAGCGTCGCTGGTCTGGGGCTGCAGGAAAAGTGGACCACCATTCTGCCTTATGCGCCATTTCATATTGGCGCCGTGGCGGCTGTGATCGAACTTTTCCTGATCCCGCGCAGCGAAGGCCGCGCGCGCTTTCATGCGGCGCAAGGTCTGGCTTTGCAACTCCTTATTTTGGTGGTTGGAGTTTTGTTCTCGATCGTAGGATTGCTTACTGACAGCAGAGTGGGATCGGGGCTGGTTTCCGTGGCGGCCACGATATTTTTGATCATCTCCATGGTCCGGGTTTGGCGTGGCGAAGCACATCACATCGCGGCGCTCACGGAGCCGGCCAAATGGTTGGACGAGCACATCAAACCCCGCAAGTAATGCCCAGCGGCCGCCTAATTATTCGCAGCCGGGGTTTGCCTCGCCACTACCAAACTCAAGCCCATCAGGAAGTAAAAGATCATTACGACTTCGGAGTCGCCCCAATTGTAATGGACCACGCCGCTGGTGCAAAAACCAATCAAGCCTCCCAATGAGCCCAGGATAATTCCGCGATCGATCCAGCCGCCGGGGTCTGAATCGTTTTCCGTTATCTTCTGCCGCCGCCAGGTCTGCCACAGCACGCGGCCGTAAATGAACATCAGCGTCATCCATAAGAGCAACGCCGGCACGCCGCGCTCCAACGCGAGTTGCAGATAATCCGAATGCATGTGTCCGATCGGCAGCCGGCCTTTATCAAACAACCCCCAGCGGCGCGCGTAGGTCTTAATCGAATCCATCCCCACGCCTACGAACCAGTGACGTGGTTTACTTAACAGCAGTTGCAATCCTTCACGTTGCACCGTCTGCCGCCAGCGGATCGAATCGTCCTTCTGATCGAAGAAGCCGACGTTGCGCTTTTGATGAAGAATGAATAGCCCACCCAAAACCAGCGGCAGCGCACACAGAGCCACCATGATGATCATGCGACGCGTGGCGGTCACCAGCACCATCAACAACGCGGAGATCAGAAACGCCAACCAGGTGCCGCGAGTGACCGTCAATATTAGTGAAATGCCGATTCCCGCCAGGGCGATCAACAACAGTATTCCCGCCAAGCTACGCTTCCGCTTCAAGCAAAGAAACAAACCCAGCGTCAGCGAAGCGATCAATTGCAGCGCTTCCGCATAGGTAGTGTAGTGGCCGAAGAATCCGGTGGCGCGCCAGTCGCGGCCGCTGGACCAGCCGGCGATGCCTAACTGCTCCAATGCCGTCGTCCCCGGCAGCAACTTGCCGCGCGGGACTTTGAAAATCGGAATCCATTCGTAGCGATATAGTTTTACCTGCGCCGGCGGCGAGACGCCGTCCGGTAATGGCGCCAGAGCTGCAGCCAATTGATCCGGGGTGCTAAGTTTTTGGCCGTTAACTTCCAACAACGTATCGGTGTCACGAATGCCGGCGAGGAACAGAGGACTGTTTTCCGCCAGCCCGGATACTTTCATGCCTCGTCCTATGGCGCGCTCACTAATAGTGAACCCCACGTTCACCATCGTCGAGACCACCAGGGCCAGCGCCAGAAAACGCACAATCGTACGCGAGGAAATGTTTTGTGATACCAGGTAGGCAATCGTAAAGAGACAGGCCGCGCGCAATTTTCCGATCGACACCATCGGCGCATAAGAAAGAAAAGCAGTCAGCCCGGTGAGAATGAAGAATCCCAACAAAGGGTAATCAACCGGCGTGCGATAAAGCTGCGGCCGCGGCCGAACTGTGAAACGCAGCACCCAGCACAACATGCCGCATAGCCACGCAATCTGAGTTGCGGCGATCGAATGCGGGGCGGAGACCGCCAGAACAACGATCCAAAAGATCGTGGCGTACTCGAGCCAACGACCGAAGTCCGATGTCGCGTTTTGTGTGGTTTCAGTTTTAAGGGTAGTCGCGCTCGTTGCAGGACGCGCACCCTTCGCAACTTTGCTGGAAGTGTTTAGAATCACGTGCGATGCATTATATGCGACGGTTGAGGAAACGCGAGAAGTGACTGCGGCAGTTTTTCGTAACGCTTTTGAAGTGGATCAAGCCCGCATGGCGGGCGTCATACCCGTAGCCCACAGCGCAAGCTGTGGGTACACGTTGAGCATTAAGATCAAGCTCGCGAAGCGAGCGACATAATTCAGAAATGTCGCCCGCGGCAAATAAGTCTATGTCGCCCCTCGCGGGGCTTAACGCCGAGGGGTCGCGACCTTACCCACAGCTGGCGCTGTGGGCTACGGATATGCCGTTGGCTTCGCCAACTGGTTGTCGGTAACTCTGACGAGCTCGGGTGCGGTCGGACAGATCATTGTCCTTGAGCGCGTGATCCTTTGTTACCCTGGACGGGAATTGGGAGTGGCTAAAGCGGCGACGCGGTGGGCCTCGGCGGTAATTAGCTCAGCCGGAGAATCTGCATGAGAAGACTGTTAGCAGTGTGCGCTCTGCTGGCGTGTGCCGTCACCACTTCGGCACAAGTGCAAAGCGTTGAGCAGTACGGCGACCAGGTCAAAGCGCTGCTGGCCCGGGTCGACGTGACGGCCGCGAACAACCACGTCGATCAGAACCATGACGCGATCCTGCGCGAGTGGGCCGCTATCACAGTAATCAATGCGCCATCAGGCCACGAGAAAGAGCGCGCAACGTTTATCGAAAGGCTCTTGCGCGGGTACGGGTTGGATGTTCGCTACGATGGGACGGGAAACCTCATCGCAGTCCGCAAAGGAAGTGGTTCCGGGCCGGTGATTGTATTCGACGCTCACCTGGATACGGTTTTTCAACCGGGTCTGAAGATAAAGACTACCATCAGCGACGGCCGGATTTACGCTCCCGGCATTGGTGACGACACGCGCAACATCGAAGCCTTGCTGGCAACAATCAGGGCCCTCGATGCGGGGAAAGTGAAAACCAAAGGCGACCTGGTGTTTTTGTTCACGGTCGAAGAAGAAACTTCGATGCACGGCGCAAAGGAGTTTGCCAAAGCGAATAAAGGCAAAATCGATCACTACGTTGCGTTGGATGGTGGTTACGAAGGTTTCACGTATGCAGGCATCGGCATCAACTGGTACCGCCATCACTTCCTTGGTCCCGGCGGACATACACGATCGCGCACGCCGCCTTACTCGGCCACGTTGCCATTGGCGCGTGCAATCCAGCGGATCTACGAACTGCCGGTGCCAACCAATCCGCCTTCAAACGTGAACATCGGCATGCTGGGCGGTTCGGAAGTTGTAAACGCAAAGGCTTCGGACGCGTGGTTCACCGTCGATCTTCGTTCCACTGACAACCAGGTAATTGCCGACCTCGAGCAAAAGATAAAAACGATTCTGAATGAAGAAGCAGCGCGCGAAAAAGTTCAGCTAAAAACCGAGATCATCTCGGCTTCGCCGGCGGCGGTAATTCCCGGCCATCGCAACTCTTACATCGTGCGAATGTCAGAAGCCGTTCACCGCGCGATGGGTTTCGATCCACCGATCACAAATACCGGATCGAATAATTCCAGCGCCGCGTTGCGCGAAGGCATCTCTTCAATCTCCACCGGCGCCGGTCCATGCGACGACGCGCATGCGTTAACTGAAAATTGCGAGATCGAGCCGTTTTATAAGGGAATTAAAAAGATTCTGTTGTTGGAGATTGCGCTGGCGGGAGTGGAGTGAATCAAGAAGTGCAGTCATAAGCCAATTTCTGAAGTTCGCGCGTCGGAAAACTAAACGAGTTAGAAATTCTCGAAAGCGCAAGTATCAGACAATTTTCTTACGCAATTCGCCAAGCATCTTTCCTTTCAAGACCACCCACTTATAGATGTTAAGTGAAGCTCACCCAGTCACTTTTTCTCCCCATTCGTTATAGGACATGATTTGGTCGCCATAGCGAACATTCGACCCATCCACAACAACCGCTTGGGAGTTCTCGCGTTTGAAGATCGTCAAGACATCGCCCGGCTTGAGAAGGCCGCGTTCAAACATTTCCGGAGTCCGTGGCAAGTGTGTTGATTTTAGGGTCCCCTTCTTTTTGCGTTGACCCTTACTTGCCTTGGAAGGGGCCGAAGCTCTTTGCATTCTCATTACGATCCTGGTTATTTCCTCGGCAGTTGCCTCATGAGATGTCGATCCGGTTCGCGTGTAAACCTTCGATTGGTAAAGAGTCAGGGAATTAGCAGGAGAAACCCTTGCATAAACCAGAAAAATCTTCTTGCTAGGTTGAAATTTGTCGATTTCTGCCTGAATACTGGGTGTGCAGCCTCGGGCAATACCAGACAGCCGTTCTTCAACTCTCTCAGGGTCAGATATTCCTCTCGGCGTTTCCGTCATTTTCAACGCCCATGAGAAGGATGCCTCCTCCGCTGTTAGCTAGAGCAACCATCTCTCTGGCTACGTCATGAGCTTGCGGAGGGAACTCTCTTTTGAACTCTACCTGCGGACCTTCCGCCTTAATCAGGATTGCTATGAGTTCGTCTGAAGTCATGACGAGAGACTCTACGCGGTTCTCTGCTAGGGTGGCAAGCATATTTCCGGCTGAACTGAAGAGCCTTAGCCTTCTCAGACGGCATGATAAATCTGCCCAACAGTCAAGAACACGGTCTCTTCAGTTAGTACATGGGACGCGACTTGCTTTAGCTCGTCTGCATAGCGGGCCGCACTCTCGAAATTTGTAGAGAGGGCGAGTGGCAAATCTGTATAGATCAGATTGATACGGTCTGGAGTTTTAACGCCTGCAGGGGAGAGGTAGCTGCCATCAAGTCCTCGCACGATTGTGCAGCCGCCAAATGCGTAGGTGAATTCTTCCTCGAAAGACAGAAGCAGATTGCGGTAGTGAGGCGCGGGCAGGTCAGGGACGTACACCTCGACCCTTGCCCGTTCGAGCAGTGGCAAGGAATTGTTCCTTTCGTTTCGAGAAGTCTTTCATGCGCCTTAGCGCTTCCTTCTCGGAAACGACGGCGCGACGCGGACGTTCGATCTTGAGTTCTCTTATTGCTTTCTCTTTTTTCATGATGCTTTCAACTATTGTTCTAGGTGCGGGAAATATATCAAGTCCACCGAAACCGATTATTTGATCAGGCGACTGCGAACTCTCCTCATTACGTCCTCGCCAGGATACAACTCAAGCTCACCTCTAAGATATGCGTTGTACCGGCGTCGAGCCTCTTCAATCCACAATTGCTCAATCTCAGCACCTACCGATGTTTCCAGCTGTTCAAGTAAGAGACCGGCTAACTCGGCCTTTTCCTTCAAGGGCAGCAGCTGGACTTGTCTTTCGAGTTCCTGGAACTGTGCACTCGTGTCACTGATTATAGCAAAGAGTTGTCTGGGGTCAGAGAGGTTTGCTGAGATCGGCGGATCAGTCATCCAGCAAAAAATCTTGTAAGCTCGGTCAGATTTTCAAAGTAGCGCCGGTGCGTCTTTCGCACCGCTTCTTCAGTCACTGCGTCAAGAAGGACGACTTCATTCTCAATACCCTCCCGATTAAGATGCAACTCGAGCCTCGAGCCTAACGTCTGCTGCGACTTCTCTTTGAGAGTGACTGAAGGTCCGCATGTTTACTATGCGGCCCCGGGCTCGGTTGTATTCAATAAGAAAATACATATCAATAAGCATCATCTCCGCGCAGCATCACCGGCAGCGTGCGCAAAATGATTTTCAGATCCAGCAGCAGTGACCAGTTTTCGATGTAGTAAAGATCCAGCCGCACCATCTCTTCAAAAGGCAGACGGTTGCGTCCTGATACTTGCCACAGGCCCGTTAGGCCCGGCTTCAGATCCAGCCGCTTGCGATGCCACAGTTCGTATGACTCGACTTCATAGGGAATCGGCGGGCGCGGACCGACGACACTCATGTCGCCGCGCAGGACGTTGAATAGTTGTGGCAGTTCATCCAGGCTCGTGCGGCGCAGGATCCGTCCCACCCGCGTGATGCGCACGTCGCGATGCAGTTTGTAAACCGGGCGTTCCTCGTCACCCAGATTTGTTTCCGGCCGGCCGCTGATGTACTGGCGCTGAAATTCGCGATGGACCGCATCGTCAGAACCGACGCGCATGCTGCGAAACTTGTAAAAGAGAAAAACGCGTCCGTCCATGCCGACGCGTTCCTGTTTGTAAAAGACCGGGCCGCGCGAATCCAACTTGATCAGCAGCGCGATGACCAGCCAGACAGGCGCCAGAATTGTTAACGCCAGAATCGTTAATATCAGATCGAAGGTGCGTTTCGTGACCCGTGCCAACCCCGAAAGCGGCGAGCGAAACAGGCTGATCATCGGCATCGCGCCGATCTGATCGATCTCGGTCTTGCTGGGCAGGCAATTGAAGAGCGAGGGGGCAATGCGAAACTCGATCCCACGGCCGCGACCCGATTGCATCATCACGTCGAACAGCAACTCGCCGGGAATGCTGGGATCGGTAATGATGACCTCGTTGGCGCCGGACTGGCGAATCGCATCAGGCAATCCGCGAATGTCGCCGATTACCGGAACGCCTTCGAACGTGTCGCCACTATTTGCGATCACGTTGGCGTTCTCCACCACGCCGATCACGCGATAGCCAAGTTCCGGCCGTTCCCGCATTTCCGTGATACAAAGCGCCGCTTCCGGCCCGCGACCAACAACTAACGTGGGAATCAAATTGATTTGACGCTGGCGCGCGTAAGTCTGCGCCAGGCGAACTATCACTCGCACGGCGCCAATGCTCACCAGGAAGAAAACAAAATCGAGCAGGAAGATCGCGCGTGAGTACGAGAAGGTGCGATAGGTAACGACGCCGCGATACATGAACGCCGTGGCCACAATCAGCAGCGAAGAGATCGCGGTAGTTTTGAAAACGCGAACCGCATCTTCGACAAAAGAGAATTCCCCGCGCAAACGGTACAGATCGTAATAGCGCAGCGGCAGCAAACGGAGCACGAGGATGAAGGGCAGCAAAGCCGCGTAAGGGCTGAACGCGTTGGTAAACGTAAGGTTGCCATCAGTCGTGTGAGCGAAAATTGGCGCGCGATGGCGAAAATAAAATGCGGCGAGAAATGAAAGCAACGCCAGCGCCAGATCGACGAACGCTAGAAAGGTTTTGACGGCCGGCACAACCCACGCCGGCACGCGCGCGGGGACGCGCACGGCACTGGCGTTGGGCAGCGACTTCGCTATTCTTTCTGCTTTCATTAAAGTCGGGCCACCAGCAGCGTTGCGGATTCACTCCAGTATCAAACGAACGATTTCTTCACGAACACGAATCGCAGCTCGCGGGTTCGCGCTTTCCTTCTTCACCAACGGTAACGACTCAATTTGTTCACGCGAACTAAGACGCAGCATGCGGCCCTCGCGCACCAGTTCTTCATCGAGCGCCGCCCACTTGCCGGCATAGATACTTGCGGCGGGAACACCGAGGGCGGCGGCTTCGCGATTCATTGTACCGCCGGCGCTGATGACCAAATCGGCGGCCGCGATTAAGTTGGCGCCGTCGAGCGCTTTTGGTGGCAGGATCAGATTGGACCACCCGCGCGCGGCGTATTCTGACTTCTGCGCCTCATTCCGCGCCAGCAGGAGGACTTTAACACCGGTAGCATTGCTCAGTCGTGTCAACAACTCGTCGAATAACTCGTTTTCAAAGCGATGATACAGCGCTTCATGGGCCGGCGGCCGAATTACTACCAGGATGTCTTCGGCATTAACGCCCAGCGCGCGCAACGTTGCTGGAAACGAAGGATCAGGCGCGAATTCGGCGAGGTAGGCATCTTCTTTGGTGCCGTCATACCGGCTGACTTTTTTTGCGCCGCCGCCGTAACGCCGCAGCTCACTCGCGGGAAAGACGCGGGGCACGATCACGCGCGAGGCCAAACGGAAGGCGACATGATTTGCGGGCTGATGCTCATAATCCATCAGGGTCACGCTCTTGATTCCCAACGCGGCGGCCGCCGCGATCTGAGCGTAGGAGTTATGACTGACTGCCAGATCGATTCCCCGGCCATGGGCCCATTTTGCCAGCGCCGCGGCGCGCCCAACCAGGTTGCCGGCTTTCCCACTGAGCCGCTTGCCTCCGTGCCCCCCAATCACCGCGGGTAACATTCCCGCGTTAGTTGCCAGCTCGACAGTCTGGGCAAAGTCGCGCGCCGTTATTTCCACCTGATGGCCACGCGCGACAAATTCCGGTATCAGAACGCGGAAGAAGGGAACATGCGGCGAGTTTGCAAGATCGATCCAGATACGCATACGGTCAAGGAAAAATGAAAAAGGAAAAGGGAAATCTTCTTACAAAAGCCTTTGATTCCGTTTTGCGGAAACCACAATTGATCCCAAAATGCGCTTCAGTTCTTCAGCTTCATCTCTTAAATCCGCGATCTTGCTTTCAGGCATGATTCCGGCGGCAATTAGCAGGCGCAACCAGTAGTGAGTTTCCCGTGCTTCCTTCAAAGCTATGGAATTCTTACTAATGAAATCAGGTTTGCTTTGTGCAGCCTGAGCTTCCTCTGAATTGGCGCCCACAGAGGTGCCGGCATTGAGAAGCTGGCGGCTCAAATTACGACTGACTCCAGGGTTTTTATCAAGTTCGTGGCAAAGCTTAACTATACGGACAGCAAACTCGAAGGTCCTTTCACGAATATCCTTCATCGATCTCTCTTACCTCCTTTTTCCGTTGTCCTTTTTCCCTTTGGCTTCCATTAGGCGTGACAGGCCATACAGCATCCATGCTTCGGACCAGCGCATGTAGGCCGTGCGCACGGTGTAAAAGCGGCGGCGCTGGTAGTAGAAGAAGCCCCGCGAATCGCGCAGATTTGCGATGGTCCATTGCGCCACTTTTTGCGCCAGGTCCAAAGCGGTTGGATCCAACCAACTCAAGTCCGCCAGCGTAGCCAGCGCTGCTCCGGCGGCGTGCGCATCAACGGGATAGAGCCTGTCAGCGTAGTATTTGGGCCAACCGTTCGCAAGAAAGAAACGTTCGATCCAGAAATCATACCCGCGTCGGATCGCGGATTGGGCTTCGCCAAAATGTTTGAGCCCTTCCCCATGAGTGGGGAGGGGGCTAGTGACCATCGTTCGTTCTGACAAGGTCGAAAGGACCCGCGACAGACTGCCGAGAATAAACGCTGTGTGAAAATTATCGGCCCACGACTGGTAACCATCGGCGCCATAGGCCCATGATCCGTCTTCGCGCTGGCGCCTGATAACGTAGCGGGTAGCTCGCCTCGCCCAATCCCCCAGCTCCTGCTCGTTTGTCAGAGCGCCAACAGCGGCGAGGGTTTCAGCAGCCAGCAAACTCGCGTTGAAGACGCGGGTGTGATCGAGGGGTGAATAACTGAAGCACACTTCGTCTTCGGTCTCATCAGCTCGATTCAGATCTCGCAGGATGAAATCGCAAGCACTGCGGGCGATTTCCACGTATTTATCATCGTCGAAGGCAACCGCCGCTTCCGTAAGCGCTCGCACAGCAAACGCAGTGGGCACAATGGTCGGCGTCCCGCTAGGTGCGAAGAACGCCCGCCCCTGCCAATCGAAGTTGTAACCCCAACAAGCTGCCCCGCTGTTCGGAGCCACCAAACGTTCCTGAACTAAATCGTCGAGCAACGCGCGCGCTTCGGCCTCAGATTCGGCGGTTCCAAGGCGACGAAAGTCTGCCAGCGCGGCCAAGGCAAACAATGCGGTGCCTTTCGAATTCCGGCCGGAAGGCACGAGGGCCAGCGAACGCAGGTTAAGCGGAGAGCGTTTGAAGAGTTGCGTCCAGGCCAAACGCGCAGTGCGTGAATGCCTGATAGGAAGAGCGGAGAACAGCCGGCTGTTCAGCCCGTCAAAAGGGTCATAGCCGGCAAAGTCACGGGCGCGGCACCATTCCCAAAGACTTCGGTGAGCATCAATGATCGTCGTTGGCATTCTCGATTTCGGATTGCGGACTTCGGATTGCGGATTAGACGAAGACCCGCGTCATCTTTGAATCTGCAGTCCGCAATCCGCAATCCGAGATCGTCTGGCCCGCCCGCTACCGCAGGCGGTTCTGACTATTGACGCGTGCGCACTGAAGTTTCAATCCGGCGCGGAGTCTCGACAAAACTCTCGTGCCAGAGTTCGAACATCAACAGTGTCCAAAGCAGTTTGCGATGGTTCGCAGTCCCGCGTTCGTGTTCACTTTGCAGTCGCGCGACATACACCGGATCAAACAATCCGCTGCGGCGCAGACGTTCGGTGGACAAGAGATCGCGGGCCATCGGCCGGAGTTTGCCTTTCAGCCATTCCGCCACCGGCACGCCAAAACCCTTCTTGCCGCGCTTCATCACGAAGGGCGGCAGCAGGCCCTTCACTGCGCGCTTCAGAATGTACTTGGTTTTGCGTCCATGCAATTTGTAGGAAGAAGGCAACGACGCGGCGAACTCAGCAATCCGTGGATCAAGAAATGGCGCGCGCACTTCAAGGGAGACGGCCATGCTGGCGCGATCGACTTTGGTGAGAATGTCTTCCGCGAGATAAAGCTGGGTGTCCAGACTTTGCATGCGTTCCACTACATCGGTTGAATCGCAATGTCCGATCAGCTCGCGCGCTTCCCCGTAAACGTCCGCTTCACTCGCGCGCTTCACTTCGTCGGTGAGCAGCGCGTCCTGTTCCACCGGAGTGAACGACCCAAACCAGACATGATGACGCGTTACTTCGTCATAATCGGCGCCCATAACAAATCGCCGCGCGCGGTAATCGAAGGACATGTTCTTCGTTTTCACCGGCAATAGATTGACGGCCGGTTCGACGAGGTTGCGACGCACGAAAGGCGGGACCCGATTGTAAACTTCGGCCCAGCGATGGCCCCAGTACATCGGATAACCGGCAAATAGTTCGTCGCCGCCGTCGCCGCCCAAGGCTACGGTGACATGTTTGCGTGTAAACCGCGAAAGCAGATAGGTCGGCACCAGGGAAGGATCGCTGAACGGCTCGTCCATCCACGAGCCAATCTCACTAACGAGATTGGCCGCGAGATCGGCGCTGAGTCGTTCTTCGTGATGGTCTGTTCCCAGGAACTTGGCGACCGCGCGCGCATACGATGATTCGTCAAACGAAGACTCCGCAAACGAAATCGAAAACGTCTTGACCGCTTCCGAAGAAGCGCGAACTGCCATGGCGGCGATCGTAGACGAATCGACGCCGCCGGAAAGTAGTATTCCCAGGGGCACGTCGGAAACCAGCCGCATGCTGACCGAATCGGCAAGTAAACCTTGCAGTTGTTCGGCAGCTTCCTGCTCTGAAGGGATCGGCGTGCGCTTCTGATAACTCAAACGCCAGTAACGCCTGACATCGACGTGCCCATCTTCGAGCGTCAACGTATGGGCTGCAGGTAATTTGTTAATGCCTTCATAGATCGAAAGCGGCGCGGGGATGTAATCATAAGAGAGGTAGTGGCGCAGCGCGTTCAGATTCAGCCCCGGCCGCACCGCCGGATGGGCCAGCAACACTTTCGGTTCGGAAGCGAACAGGAGCGTGCCGTCGAAGATGCCCCAGTAAAGAGGTTTTTCGCCGAAGCGGTCCCGGACGATGAAAAGGCGTTTGCGATTAGCGTCCCACAGCGCAAAGGCGAACATCCCATTCAGGTGTTCGACCATGCCAGTGCCGTAATCTTCGTAAAGATGCGGCAGGACTTCGGTGTCTGAGGTGCTGCGGAATTGGTGTCCGCGTTTTTCCAGGCGGGTGCGCAGTTCGCGATAGTTGTAGATTTCGCCGTTGAGGATGACGGCAACGGTTTCGTTCTCATTGAAAACGGGTTGCTCGCCGGTAACGAGGTCGATGATCGCCAGGCGGCGCATTCCCAGCGCCACGCCCTCGCGCACCAACAAACCTTCTGAGTCAGGCCCGCGATGGACCATCCGCTGGCACATAGAGTGCAGCAGATCGCGCGCGCCTTCAGGCGGCGGCGTACGCGCATCAAGATTGGCCCAGCCGGTTATTCCGCACATGGTTTGTCAGTGGGCTGTGAGCAGTGGGCAGTGGGCGTTCTGCAGACGTCGTACGGCAGACAGCAGGAGGCACGAGACAGGAGAAGAGGCAGAGTGATGTCGCTAACAAAGTCCAAGCATTGTTTCCTACGTGTCACTACGATATTCCTTCTGCCCACTGCCCACTGCCCACTGCCCACCGCCCACTCCTCACTGCGCACCAAATCCAATTCTTTCCCGCACCGCGTAGATCCTCTTCGCCTGTGATTCGTGATAGGTGCGCACCAGCATCTCTGCCAGTAGGCCCATCAAAAACAATTGTATTCCCAGTACCAGCATCACCATGGCCATGACCGGCAACGGCGTTTGAATGAAATCCGCGTGATGCGGCCAGTCCGCATACTTCATCAGGCAGGCGAATATCGCCGAGAGCAGTGACACGCCGAAGGTCAACATGCCGGCCCAGCCAAAAAGATACAGCGGCTTCGTTTGATAAGAAGCCATGAACTTGATCGTGATTAGATCGAAGACGACTTTCAAAGTTCGCGACAGTCCGTATTTCGACTTGCCCATCGTCCGCGCATGGTGCTCGACCGGAATTTCGGTAACCCGTGCGCCGGACCAGGAGGCGTAGATCGGGATGAAGCGATGCATCTCGCCATAGAGCTGAACGTCCTGCAGCGATTCGCGGCGATAGGCTTTCAACGAGCAACCATAGTCGTGCAGCGGCACGCCACCAATCCACGAAATCAAACGGTTCGCCAACATCGAAGGGACTTTGCGGGTGATCATCTTGTCCTTGCGGTTCTTGCGCCAGCCGGAAACGACATCATAGCCTTCGTCGATCTTTGCCAGCAGACGCACAATGTCTGCCGGGTCGTTTTGCATGTCTGCGTCCATCGGGATCAGAACCTGACCGCGTGCTGCGTCGATGCCGGCCGCCATGGCCGCCGTCTGGCCGTAATTTCTGCGCAAGGCCACCACGCGCACCCGGTCATCTGTTTCCGCGATCTCGCGCAACGCTTCCAGGCTGCCGTCGCTGGAGCCATCGTCCACGTAAATGATTTCCGCCGAACGGCCCAACACGCTCAACGATTGATCCAACTTCGCATGCAGCGGTCGCAGGTTCGGCTCTTCGTTAAAGACTGGAAGAAAAACCGAAACCTCGGGACCGTTGTCGCCGGATCCAGAGACGCCGCGCACGCTAATTTGTTCTTCCAGAACTTTCATGATGAAGGACGTTCCTTTTGCTGCGCAGTCTCGCAAAAACAACTACCAGCAGAGATCTTCGTAGGGGTGGCACTCCGTGTCCACCCCCTTTTCAGGAGGCTTCGATTTAGGAAGGGGGCGGCCACGGAGTGCCGCCCCTACGATTGTCCCGGTATTGTCAACCCATTGATCTACTTTGCTGGACGCGCCACACAAATCAATGAAACTCCAAACGGAAAATTGATGTGGCGCAGGAAAAATCGCTCTGCTCCCAACACTTGACCAAGCACACCGTTCAACGCTGAAACATTGATGTTGGCTTCAGACTCCGGGCGCAAACCGGTGATGCGCATCACCACGCGGCCGAAAAGCGTAGGCGCAAAGAAAGTCAGGTTCGCATAAGTCAGGCGTTCAACTTGAAAGCCGGCTGCGGTTACCGCGCGGCGTAACCCCTCGCGCGTATAGCGCCGCCGGTGATTGCTGACATCGTCCTGCACGCCCCAAAGGAACATGAAGGCGGGAACGAACAAGAGCAGCCGGCCATCCGGCCGCAGCACTCGCCGCATTTCCTTCAACCCGGCGACATCATCATCCAGATGCTCAACTACGTCCAGCGCTGTCAACAGATCGATTGAGCTGTCCGATTGCGGCAGGTGTTCCGCTTCTCCCAGATGGACCTGGTCCAGACCGCGCAAATGACAGAACTCGATTGCCTGCGGCGAAACATCCACGCCGGCGGCATCGCCAAACTCAGCCAGCAACTCCAGATTCGCGCCCGTGCCGCAGCCGACGTCGAGAATCTGAGGCCGCTCGAGTTTCAATTGGCGGCAGATCGAACCTACAAATTCCGCAAGGATGCGACGGCGTCCGAGAAACCACCAATGCTTCTTCTCCTCTTCATAGGTGATGGCATAGGTGTGCGCCTGCATTTCCTGCGGGAGGGAACCGGCAACCTCGTTTGCAATAACTCGCATAGGAAATCAAAAGGCCGACCTATTTGGGTTTTCCGGCTCGCGAATAAGAAGAATCTCCATCGCCACGACGACAAACAGAAGAACCAACAATATGGGTAATTTATAGATAACGAAACCAAGCAGCGGCAGTATCCAAACTCCCTCATACTCCCATTCACCCGTCATCATCCACCAACAGAGGTACGAAAGCGTAACAATCAGCCAGCCCAAAACGGTCAATAAGATGATCGCGTCCAATCGTGATCCACCGGCGAAGCGGCTTCGCGTCAATCTTCGCTTACCTCCGCCGGACTCACTCGATGAATCGCGCGGTACTTCAGGGAAAGCTTTTGCGGGCGTAATCATTATGGGTATCAAAACCGAAGTCGCGCCATTGTAACGCAGCCTTTACCTATCTGCAGGCAAAACCTCTGCGCTTAACAAGCGCTCCAGCTTATCGGCAAATTGCCGGTTCGCTAACGCACTGGGATGTTCGTCGGGAAGTCTATTCGCCGGTACCTTCAAATCCACCGAAAGGTCGATGCTGGTAATGCCGTGTGCGCGCGCGAAGTTTAGCATCTCGACTGTGCCCGCGGAGTTAAAGATTCCGGCGAGGATAAACTTGACGTGGTGCTCTCCGGCGATCTTCGCCATCTCCAAAATCAAGGCGCGCGATACGTCGTGGCTGCGTACGAATTTATCCTCCCGTGCGTTGTACTTGCTCTCAAGGAAATTGATGAGAGCGGAGTAACGCATGAGGGGAACTTCGCTATACTCGATGGGAGCGAATTGGTAATTCAGATGGCCTTGCGCGTCCAGGCGGGCGTAGGGCTGTGCGACCGGACCAAGGTTCCTTCCCGCCACGACGTACTTGCGACGCTGTCTTAAAAAAGTATTTCTCTCGTCGTGAAAGTTGGCATAGGCGAGCACCGCCACTTTCGGAGTCCTGGATTTCAGGGCTTCACGAAACTGCAGCAGCGAATGGATCGTGCCGTACCCGCCTACGCCGAAGTTAACTACCTCATATTCGGGAAAACGCTCCTGGATGAGCCAGGGATAAGTCTCTTCGTCCTTAAGTCCCCAGCCGTAAGTGAAGGAACAACCGAAGATCCAGACCTCGTCTTTCGCCGGCGACATCGAATAGCTTTCGAGTAGATGAGTAACCCGCAGGGTGTTGGGCAAGTGAGTAGCGGTAAATGAGGTGTCCCAGAAATACACCGTGTATCTGCCCGGGATGTGCGTATAACCGAGCGTCGGATGGCTTTGATAGAATCTACCCCCCGGCTCAACTCTTACCGCGACCTCGGGCCGGCGCCAGGGTGTGAAGCCTTTCAGTCGCAGCGCAACTTCGGCAGTCAAAAAAAAGACCACCAACAGAGTCAGAGGGTAGAGCGCAAAGAGTACGAGCTTTTTTCGTTTAGACCGCCGTGAAGATGTGCGGTGACGTGGGCCTACTTCTTCTGAAACCATTGGATGAATCGTCGAATGCCATCCTCGATCGGAGTTTGCGGATTATAGTTCAAGAGGGTGCGTGCCTTCGTTATATCGGCAAAGGTCTGAGGCACGTCTCCGGGTTGCAGGGGTTGACGATCGATGATCGCTTGCTTGTGCAACTCTTTCTCCAGCAGGGCGATGAGTTCGCTCAATTCGACAGTGCGGGATTCACCGAGATTAATCACTTCATAATCACTGGCGCGATAGTCGATCGCGGCGCGCACGCCCGCAATGATGTCATCGACATAAGTATAGTCGCGCCGGGTTGTGCCATCGCCGAAGATGGGAATCGGGCGGCCCTCGCTGATCAACTTTGCGAATTTATGAATGGCCAGGTCGGGCCGTTGACGTGCGCCGTAAACCGTGAAGAAGCGCAGGCACACACACCGCAAGCCGTACAGATGCGAGTAGGTATGACAGAGCAGCTCGCCGGCGGCCTTGGTGGCGGCATAGGGCGATATCGGTTGCCGGATGTGATCGTCTTCACTGAAAGGCACTTTCGCGTTGATGCCGTAGACGGAGGATGACGATCCGAAAACAAAGTGTTTGACGTTTCCCGCGCGCGCAAGCTGCAGCAAATTCAGCGTGCCATTGATATTTGTTTCCGCGTAAAGTTCTGGCTCTTCCAACGACGGCCGCACACCGGCTCGTGCCGCGAGGTGAACTATGCAATCAAAGTTCGCGCCGGTGAATGCCTTTGCCAAAGAGTCGCGATCGCGTATGTCAGCCTCGATCAGTCGAAAGTTCGGATCGGACAAATGGGCATCGATGTTTTTGCGTTTAATCTCAGGACGGTAAAAATTATTGAAGTCGTCGACGACAGTCACGTGCCAGTCGCCCTCCGCCAGCAGGCGATCGACCAAGTGTGATCCGATGAATCCGGCTCCGCCAGTGATGAGTATGTTTCGCATTAATTCCAAAGTAGGACAGGCATTCCTGCCTGTCCTTTTCTTTCTGGCACAACCAGGGACAGACAGGAATGTCTGTCCTACTTAGTGGCGTAGATCCAGAGATGCCAGCCCCAACGTGAGGCCAGCCATGATTCCAGGCTGCGCGGCAGCACTGCGCCAATCACCGGGAGCCAACGCTTATGGAGAAAATACGTGCGCGCTTCAACTTTTGCAAAATCTTTGAACAGTTCCCGCGCTTCAGCCCGTGTGTAGACGCGCGCCAGCGGATTGCCGGCGCCATCAGTGTTCTGGCTGAGGAACTCGTCGGCCGCCAGATAGTTTTCGCGTTCCTGTTGCAGGAGCCGAGCGTGCTCCTGCAATGAAGCCGGCGACTCTCCCGTGACCAGATGGATGAGTTTCCGGCCGCGATCACTTTTCAGCAAGTGCGTCCCCGCCCGGCGCAGGATTTTGATGCCGATCCGATAGTTGTAAGAGTCGCGGTGATAAAGCATCACCATGGCTCGGCCGCCCGGACGCAGTACGCGATGCACTTCACGCACAGCGCCGGCCGTGTCCGGAGTGTGATGCAGCACGCCGTGCGAATAAACGATGTCGAATGAGTCGCTGGGAAACTCCAGCTTTTCAGCATCGGCCGTACCAAAATTTCCCGGCAGTTGCTGCCAAGCAAAATTTCTTCGCGCCAGATCTACCGCGGCCTCAGTCAGGTCCACGCCAGTATAGTCGGCCCCGGCCCGCGCAAATTCAGCTCCGTCAGTTCCCAAACCGCACCCGATTTCAAGTACGCGCTGGTCGCGCGCGGCGGCAAAATCTGCGGCCAGGGGAATGTGCCACTCGGTGGCGTAACGATGCGCGGCAACTCTTTCGAAGAAGAGGCGAGTGCCCGGCGGCGCGTCGCTAAACTTCGTGCCGCAGGGATTGGCCTGCCAAAACGCGCGCACGCGTTCCTTCAGATTTGGATTGGCCTCGGACATGGAAAAGTAGCGATGCAGGGTGAGTATAACCTTAAAGGCGGACGGCCGCAGTTTGGACTAAAGGTTGAGTATTTCAAACCAAAGAGTGTTACGCCGAAGGCGTTGAATAACTCAGCCCAGGGTAACACCCTGGGTAAATGACAGATTTGCGTTCATACCCCGAAGGGGGTTGAATATTCGTCGAAGGTTATTTAACCCTTTCAGGGTAAGCAACCGATGGTTCGCCTTTTCCCCAGGGTGTTACCCTGGGCTGAGTTATTCGACGCCTTCGGCGTGATGAGGCTGAAACCCAACTGACACGTCAAGTGATAGTGATCGGAAAGGGCCAGAACGAGAGCGCGAAGACCAGCAGCGTAAGCAACGCCACGGCGATGCGCGCCCGTCCGAGCGGCTGCATCTCACGCGGCTGGGGATGACGAACGCGCAGCATTACTCCGAGTAGCACGGCGTACAGAAAGCCGCTGGGGCTGCCGTGCCAGATCCATCCGAGCACCGCCAGCATTGCCATCGTGGCAAAGGCCGCTCGTCCAATGATTTTGTGTGCGCGCGGTCCAAACAAGGCAAAGGTGCCGTGGCCGCCATCCAGTTGGCTCACCGGCATGAGGTTCAGAGCGGTCACCAGCAAACCGATCCACGCCGCCATGTAGAACGGATTCGGCACGCCATTGTTCAGATTCACACTGAAGACCAGCGCCAACAAACGAAACAGCAGCGGATCGTTGAAAGTGGTTCCCGGGCCAGATAAGGGCGGGACCACTTGCAGCGTCGCGATCCCGGCGATCGCGATGGGTAAAGCGACTGCAAAACCCGCAAGGGGACCTGCCAGACCGATGTCGAATAACGCACGTCTTGAAGGGATTGGCGCTTTGATCTTGATGAAGGCGCCGAATGTTCCGGCCAGGAAAAGCGGCGGCGCCGGCAGAAAGAACGGCAACGTAGCATCGACCCCATAACGGCGGCAGGCTATGTAGTGGCCGGCCTCGTGTGTTGCCAGGATTGCCAGCAGGGAAGCTGAGAAGAGCACACCCTGCAGCAGCACCGGCGGATTTGAGAGGGCATGGACCATCAACGCCGCCACCGACGCCAGATAGTACTGTGGCAAGAACAGCAGATAGCCGAAAATTCCCGCGGGAGGTCTGATAGCGGGTTCGACGTTGGGGCTGATCAGCATCACTCCGGCGATCGTGGTGGTAATCACCGTTAGCGCGAACAGCGCCAGGTGTCGTGCCCACTCGCGAGCCGAGGGCCGCGCCATGTTTCGCACCCGCGCAGGCGCGGAGACTTCAAGAAACGACGGCACCGACTCGGTTGCTTGTGACATGCG
Organism: Blastocatellia bacterium; assembly: GCA_034665305.1. Classification (GTDB taxonomy): domain Bacteria; phylum Acidobacteriota; class Blastocatellia; order Pyrinomonadales; family Pyrinomonadaceae; genus DASXRU01. The sequence continues at coordinate 87,500 of JAXDFZ010000010.1, forward strand.
GCGGAGATCGAATGACTGAGGCTAATTAAATGTGGGAGACGGAGCGGAAGTTTGGAACTTTACAATGGAGTAAGCGATCTAATATCGCGAATCAACTTCCGGCTGATTGTTTTCGGCGGCCGGAGTTTCATCGGCGCCTTCATGGGCCTGCAGCTCTTTGCCAGGTTTGAAACGAATGGTTTTGCCTGAGGGGATCGCGACCTCTTCGCCGGTGCGGGGATTGCGACCGACGCCGCGTTTTCGTGGCTTGACTACAAATACACCGAAACCACGCAACTCAATGCGCTCGCCGCGCGTCAGAGCTTCCTTCATGGAATGGAAAAGAGCATCGACGGCCTGTTCGGCCTTCATCTTGGGCACGCCCGTGCGATCGGCCACACGATTGATAATGTCCAGTTTGATCACGGCTGCTCGCCCTCCATACCAGTTAGTTGATGAAATCGGGTCGTGGCTCAAGGTCGGTAATTGAGTGCTGCGATGATAGGAACCAGACCAAAGACTGTCAAGCACATCTCCGCCGGAACCGTCCCGCCGCGACCGGGAAGGCTGCAGGGCGCTCGCGTTGACAAAGGTTGAGGCAGCGAGCGACGATGGACGAGTTCAACAGAGGTTGAGAGTTACGCAGACTTTTGGGTCTGCGTGTGAACGGGAAATCGAACCCGAACGAGGCCGGCTAGTACGGCGTACACCTGAGGGTTGCAGTACGACTTAAATATGTTTGGAAATCGAAACAAACGCCTACCGTCATTCGGCAGCATTCATGCGAATGACGATCCGGATATCGAAGTTTACCGGCCGCGCGATGTGGCCCGGCGCCACCTTTGGAGCGAAGGCAGGTTGCTGCTGCGCGACCTGATCTTTGCGCTCATGGTTGCGGTGCTGGCCGTCGTCTTTATTATTCAGCCTGTCAAAGTAGAAGGCACGTCCATGCTGCCGCACCTGCATGACGGCGAGCGAATTTTCGTTAACAAATTAATTTATTACGACGAGTATCGCTGGATGCCGCGCGTCTCCCGCGGCGACATCGTGGTGTTCTGGTATCCCGAAGACCCTTCGAAGAGCTATATCAAGCGAGTGATCGGGCTGCCCGGCGATTACGTGGAAATGTACGAAGGGCGCGTGCGCGTGAACGGTCAGGAGTTGGACGAGACGTATCTCGATTCGCAACTCAACGCGGGACGCGGCGCCCGGCTGTCTCCGGTTCGCGTAAAAGCAAACTACTATTTCGTGCTGGGGGATAATCGGGACAATTCGAGTGATTCGCGAAGCTGGGGTCTGGTGCCTAAGAAATACATTTACGGCAAGGCCCTCTTTCGTTATTGGCCGCTAACGACGATGAGCATCATTTCCCATGACGCGCATTACGCCACCATTCCCCCACCCTCAAGTTTTCGGCCGGCATTCGATCCGACGCCGGCTGCGGAAAATGAACCGTAATGCCGCGGTGAAAGTTCATGAACTCTGCGATGCAAGCGCACCAACCCGAAAGCCCAGAACTCCATGGCTAGCTGGCCGCGACTGATATCAATGATCTTTTTCGCGCCGATGCGCGGGATGCGCGAAGCTCGCGATCGAGGATCGCTCGCGCCGATGATGCTGGCGGCTTTTATTGTCCAGTTCATCTACATCCTCACGACACAATGGCTGGCGGGCAATCACACCCTGGCCCAAAATCCCTTGGGCGTTTTTTTTGGCGCGCTGTTTCAGGCCGCCGTTTCGCTGCTGCAAGTAAGCATCGTTTTCGTTCCGCTCATCGCTCTGGTCACGAACATCTTTGAACGGCGCGGGAGTTTTAGCGTTGTGATCCAACAGGAGTACGCGGCTCTCGCGGCCGTAATGCTTTACGTTGTGATGGCCGCCGATGTATACGCGATTCTGGTCGCTGCGTTTTTTCACTTCACCGGGTTTCAGGCGGGATACGTTGCCAGCTCAATTCAATCAGCGCCGCAGATAACGGCCATGATCAAAATGCCGGCGGAGATGCAGGCGCAGTTTCAGGCACAGCTGACCGACCCGCAGATTGTTGCCGCCAATATGTTTCGAACAGTTAAGTTGACGCTGTTCGCTATTGGCGCCGTAGCCGGCGTACGCGTCGCGTTCCGCGTTGGTCTGTTGCGATCGATAACTATCATTGTGGCCAGTTTCGTGGGCGCACTGCTGACATCGCCCTTGTGGGCGCTGCTGTTCAATCGCATCCTTGTCTCGCCGTTCCTCTTGCTCATGCTTTTCTTTCTGTTGCGTGGCTACTTCGGGGAACTGACACGGACGCATAAGGCACGTGCCTCCTTCAAACAGAACCTGGAAGCGGCCACACTTAATCCGGCAGATGCCTCGGCGCATTACAACCTGGGACTGATTCATCAGAATCGCGGCGAGTTGGCGCAGGCCCGCGAGCGCTTTGAACGGGCAGTGCACATTGATGGTGACGAGGTTGACGCTCATTACCAGTTGGGCCGAATTGCCCGCGCGGAGGGTCGCTGGGGCAATGCGATTAGCGCTTTTGAACAGGTCGTCAGCCGCGATCAAATGCATGCGCAACACGAAGTCTGGCGCGAAATCGGCGCGACATACATTGCGGCCGGCCAGTTTGAAGATGCGCGCGAGGCGCTGGAACGGTTCCTCGACAACCGGCAGATGGATCCGGAAGGCCTGTATTTGATGGGCCGCGCGCATGCCGGCCTGGGCCATCGCCGCGAAGCGACCAGTTCCATGCAGGCGTGCATCGAGGCGGTCAAAACTGCTCCGGCTTATAAATACCGCACTGAAAAGCGCTGGCTGAACGAAGCGCAACAGTTTCTGCGAAGCCAGATTGGAGTTTGAGATTTCGATAGTGATGACGTTTCGCGCACCTTATTTTCTCCGCTGCCGCTGCCTTGTCCTCTTGATGCCGTTGCTGCTGGGAGCGTCCTCGACTGCCGGCCAGCAGAGTTCCTGCGTTCAGTTCCAAAAGGAACTGCGGACGACGTATGACTTTAAGCCTTCCCGTTTATCGTCTGAGGCCGAAGGAAACGCCAAAACTGCGGCGATGGATCGTTTCTGGCAAACGGTAAAAACAAAGCCGGCTTTGATCTTCTGCCTGCGCAATGCGATCGCCGATTCACAATCCGATCCCTGGTTCCGTTTCGACGGCAGTAACCTGCTCGTCTCACTGGATCCATCAGCCGCGTCGAAAGCGGAACAAGTGCGTCAGTACACGATGGTGGACCTGAACGACGTGGATCCCAAAGTGTGGGTTACCGTCATGGCCCAACGGGCAGTCGAGGGATTCGACGTCTCGGAGGGCGCCACACGGTGGCTTACTAATCCCAAGGCGGATTATTTCCTGGCGGAGCACGGCGCGGTGAAGGTCGATGCTTTCATCGGGGCATTCTTCATCTTCGGTAGCATGGATGAAACGTTCGCCACGCCAGCCCTGCTGAAGGTCGCCGCCGACGCGAAACACCCGGCCCGCGAGCGAGCGCTGACGATGCTACTCTATCAGGCTACGCCCGACGCTTTTAGCGCGCTCAAAGCAGCCAACAAGGTGGGGCGCTCGCCCGCAGAACAAGCCGACTTGCTTAAGCTGCTGGCAAACCCTAAACGCGTCGAGCCGCGAGCTCAACCGAAAACTACTCGAGCAGAATTTGTGCAAGCTTTCGATGCTTATCTCCAAGGCAATAGGCAGCCGTTCATGGACCTCGTTAGCAAAGTACCGGACGGGGAACGAGACGTGGCAGCCGTGCTGCGGCCGGAGGACCTGCCACTGCTGCGCAAAATGCGCCGGGCAATGATGGCCAACGCGAACCAGCACGCATTCGAGTACTACACGACCTTTACCGAAATACTAATGGCGTTGGTGTGGCGGCCGGAACTGGTGAACTAGATGACAGAAAGCAAACCGGCAATTCTGGCACTCGAAGACGGTCGCGTATTTCATGGCCGCTCGTGGGCGGCGGACGGCGAAGTGTGCGGCGAGATGGTTTTCAATACTTCCATGAGCGGCTACCAGGAAGTTCTGACTGATCCTTCATACGCGGGACAAATCGTCTGCATGACTTACCCGTTGATCGGCAATTACGGCGTTAACGCCGCCGACGCCGAATCAGCACGGCCCTGGGTCGAAGGCTTCGTTGTTCGCGAAGCGAGCCGGATGGCTTCGAACTGGCGATCCGAAGAGACGCTCACTTCTTATTTGCAGCGCTGGAACATTCCCGCTATCGAAGGCATCGATACTCGGGCTCTTGTCCGCCACATTCGCGACAAGGGGGCGATGCGTGCCTGCCTTTCGACGATTGAAACTGACGCCGACCGCGTGATTGAGAAAGCGCGCAATTCGCCGGCGATGGAGAATCGGGAGTTAGCCAGCGTCGTGACGACGAAAGAAATCTACGAAGTTCCGGCGGAAGGGCCGGAGCGTTTTCACGTCGTCTGTTACGACTACGGCGTGAAATTGAATTCGCTGCGAGAGCTGGCACGCTCCGGATGTCGCGTCACGGTCGTGCCGTCAGCCACGTCCGCAAGCGAGGTTCTGGCGCTGAATCCCAATGGCATCTTTCTTTCAAACGGTCCGGGCGATCCGGCGTCGATGACGAAGGAAGTCGCAGAAGTGCGGCAAATCGCCGAGTCGGGCACGCCCACCTTCGGCATTTGTTTCGGCCATCAATTGCTGGGACGCGCGTTGGGCGGCAAGACTTTCAAATTGGTGTTTGGTCACCGCGGCGGGAATCAGCCGGTGAAAGATCTAACGGACGGCGGCGTGGAGATTACGTCACATAACCATGGTTTCGCAGTCCAGGCCGGCAGCCTGCCTGATGACGTGGAAGTGACGCACATCAATCTCAACGATCAGTGCGTCGAAGGCATGCGCCACAAGACCCTCCCAATCATCTCAGTTCAATATCACCCCGAAGCCGCCCCCGGTCCTCATGATGCCGAACATCACTTTCAGCGGTTTATAGCATTGATGGAACGCTCCAATTCACAAGCATAGTGTCGAACATTGAAACAAATGGCAGCCTACCGAACGATCAGTGTCTCTTCTTAAAATAGACTCTAGTCAAGGTCAATCGAGGTCCCAGCCTAATCTTAAAATCGCGTATCTCGCTAACAACATCTCTTCCTTTCGGCCATCGAATACTGCATAGGTCAGTACGGCGCAGTGAGCCGTCAACGAAGTATACCCGTGAGTTATCGAGGAATATTCGGCCTCCGTCTGTCCGATGAGTAAACAACACTTCTCTGATTTGCCTTACAACGCTCGGCGTTCTGTCAAAGTATGGCTTTTGGAGGTGCCAACCCTTCGAGTAATTGTGAAAAGGCCGCATGTCTTTGTCAAAAGAAAAGACCAACGCATTTTTTCGCCCATTAAAAGGCTTTACATAGGGTTTGTTTCGAATTGCTTCTCGCAAGCAGCTGACAAAATCGGCTGTGTCGGTCTCTTCAATTTGCATAGAGAGTTCCTCCTAAACATTGAATTTGGCCACGAACGGTAGACATATTATATAGCAAGATTTGTAGCGACGAGAGCGTTAGGCAGCGCTCTGCTGTGTGTTGCGCGACTATTTCTGAGGTGTTATAAAGGAAGGAAATGTTAATCAAACCCACGACAATTGAGGGTATCTATCGTGACGGTAAAGTGGAGCTGAAACAAGCACCGGCAGGTATGGAAGAAGCGCGTGTAATAGTAACTTTCATGCCAATTGGCGCAGTCAGTCTTTCAGAGCGCGGTATAGATGAAACTCAGGCTGCCGACCTCCGAACACGCTTGAGTGCCTTTGCCGAAGATTGGGACCAACCAGAAATGGGAGCGTACGATGCCCTATAAGCGCGGCGCTGTTGTGCTCGTGCTTTTTCCTGACTCCAATCTCCGGACAGCAAAGCGCCGACCGGCGCTTGTAATCCAATCAAATGATCTGAATACCGGGCTGGGACAAACAATAGTGGCCATGATCACAAGCAACATGAAGCGAGCCGGTCATTCAAGTCGTGTAACACTGCTGCTGAATTCATCCGAGGGTAAGGAATCTCGGATCCTAATGGACTCTGTGGTCATGACTGACAATCTTGCGACTATCGGTGAGAGCGAAATTGATCGCGAACTTGGCCGATTGAATGACATGAGCGGAGTCAACAACGCACTGCGTCATACTTTGGGATTGCAAGGGAATCGAAGTTTCTAAGTGGATGAACTAATTAACTACCAGGACGTCATCATAATTGATTCTGAAAAGCGTGGCGGTCAGCCCTGCATTCGGGGGATGCGAATTGCGGTTACGGATGTGCTGGAATGGCTGGCGGCCGGAATGACGTATGAAGAGATTCTCAGCGACTATCCGGACCTTACTGAAACGGATATTCGCGCTTGCCTCGCTTATGCCGCTGATAGTGAGCGTAGATTAGTGACCGCTACTTAATGAAGCCTCTGTTTGATCAACTTTAAGCTTCCAACTTACAGGGAGCATTTAATCTGCAGGCATCTTGAGTTCGCCGGTGGTGAGATCCGGACGCGCGCGCGCCATTTCATCAGGCGTGGTGGTTGCCGATAAGTCAGGCTCAGACACTGAACTGGTGCCGGAGAGACTGGCGATCGCCGGGACAACTGGTTCCGCGGGCTGTAACAGATCCGCTACCAGGCCTTCGCTGCCGCGATGTTCCAGCCAGTGACGATAACTGACGGTCAACAATGCAATCACCGGTATCGCGAGGAAGATGCCCGCTACGCCCGCGAGCTCAGCGCCGCAAAGGATTGAAAGAATCACGGCCATCGGATGCAAGTGAATGCCGTGCCCAATCAAGCGCGGGTAAATCACATAGTCCTGCACAATCCGCAGCACGCCCAGGAATAACGCCACCAACAATGCGGTTCCCGGACCTGAATGTAACGTCGCCAACAGCACGGCGATGACGCCGATCAAAAGCGGTCCTACGAGCGGTACAAACTCCAGCACGCCCGCGAGCACACCCAATACCAAAGCATTTGGCAATCCCAGCAGCGCAAAGCCAATGCCGCAGATAACGCCGATCAGAGCGGACGCTGACAGTTGCGCGCGTACGTACGCGGCCAGGGTGCTGTTGACGTCTTGAAAAAATTCGTCACCACGCCAACGCCAGCGGCCGCGCGGCAGCATCTGCAACGCTGAACGGCGAAAACTTTCCGCGTCTTTCAAAAGAAAAAAACTAAAGATAGGAATCAGGATCAGCCAGGGGACAAAAGCCAGCATCCATCCCACGACACTGGTGGCGACGACGCTGACAAACTCGCCGATCTTTTCGGCCAGGCGAGGCACGTTGCTGTTGATGGCATCGACGAAATGCTGCGGCACGTTGTGTTGCCGCAGGTATTCATTCAGATGCTCGATGCTGCCCCCGACCGTGCGGGAGTACAGCCGCGCTTGTTCGGCGAATTCGGGAAACTGTGAACCCAGGCGCGGGACCAGCAGATAGATAACCAGGCCGACGGTGGCGAAGAGGAAAATGTAGACGATGCCAATCGCCACTCCGCGGGGCATGGTGCGGGCACGGCCGCCCAGCTTGATCGGGCGATGCACAAACTCTACGAGGGGCGCGACCAGATAAGCAAAAAATATGGACAGGACGATGAGGAGGATGATCGCCGTCAGCTTGTAAACGATCCACAGCGTGGCCGCCAATGCCAGCGCGATCAGCATTACTCGCAGGACAGCGCGCGTCAGCCAGGCGGGAGCCGCGAACGACGCCGCTTCCGCTGCTTCGCTGGTTTCCCGTTTACTGCTCAAGCTCGCGCCTTTCGATGCGCCGGATCAGGCCGTTCACGTCATCCTTGTCCATCAATGACAGGCGCTGGAACTCGACTCCAAACGTATTCTCAGTTCCATGATGAACGACTTCTCCACGCAGCGAGAGCGCATCATCTTCGTCGATTAGCAAAAGAACCAGCCGGTCGCCGACGCGCACATTCGGACACGCGGGCAGGTTGCGCACGCGCAAACCTCCGATACTGATGTCGCCGGGCTCGCCGATGCCTATGGATTCTCCCTGGCTTTCGTCTTCCACTGCCAGAGTCAGTCGAGAGTTGATAGCGAAACGCGGATACTTGCGCCGGTCTTGAGGGGATAGAGCGCCTGGGGTCGTATCAAGCATGAGTCGGGACTCCTTTCGCGTTCGGGCTAATGGGTTAGGTCGTCGTCGTCATCCTCATCGTCTTCGGAATCAGAGCTTGATACTTGCGGAGCCGCAGGCTCCCAGACCAGACCACGCCATTCATCGGTGGCATCGAGCAATTGCAGCGCGGCCAACGGATGGCCGGGGTTGCGTTCAATGCGCAGCACTTCGGCAACTACCTGCAGCGTCTGGCGCTTATCACCGAGGATTCGCAGGCGGACACGACTGCCAACGTCTGGGAGTCCGCGCGGTAAGTGGACGAGCGCTCCATCCGGGCCGATGTTTTCGGTTTCACCGTCGGCCACCACGTGACCGCCGTCCTGCGTATCCCATTCCGCCTGGATTTCCACCGCGGCAAAATAACGAGGCCCGGATCGTGTATCGATAGTTGGATTGCGAGGCATCTAATTCATTCTCCTGACCAATTGGAACTTCTGCTGAACTTCAACGGCGTATCATATACGCAAACCGCGAATTTCACAGCGAGATTTTGACGGGACTTAAACCCTATTCTTCTTCGGTGCGCAACTTCTCGAGGACGGAAAAATCTTCGAGGGTGGTCGTGTCGCCGGCAACGTTGCCGCTGGTGGCCAGCTCGCGCAACAAGCGGCGCATGATTTTTCCCGACCTGGTCTTAGGCAACATATCGCTGAAACGAATTTCGTCGGGCCGCGCGAGGGCGCCAATTTCTTTAGCGACGTGACGACGCAGTTCCTCTTTCAACTCGTTCGAGGTTGCGCGCCCGCCCTCCAGCGTCACAAACGCGACGATCGCGGAACCCTTCAGTTCATCAGGGCGGGCAACCACGGCGGCTTCTGCCACGGCTTCGTGTGAAACCAGTGCGCTTTCGATTTCGGCCGTGCCGAGGCGGTGACCGCTGACGTTAATGACGTCGTCAATGCGTCCCATGATCCAGAAGTAACCGTCGGCATCGCGTCGCGCGCCGTCGCCGGCAAAATAGATGCCCTCGATCTGCGACCAGTATTGTTCGCGGTATCGCTCATCATCGCCCCAAATCGTCCGCAGCATTGCGGGCCAGGGACGCTTGATTACCAGATAGCCGCCCTCATTCGCGCCCACGGGTTTTCCTTCGCGCGTCATCACGTCTGCCTCGATGCCGGGAAAAGGTTTGGTGGCGGAACCGGGTTTGGTAGGAGTCGCGCCGGGGAGCGGAGCAATCATGATCGCGCCGGTTTCCGTCTGCCACCACGTGTCAACGATCGGGCAGCGTTGTTTGCCGATGACATTGTGGTACCAGATCCACGCTTCGGGATTAATTGGTTCGCCCACCGTGCCCAGCAAACGCAGGCTGGACAGATCGTGTTTCAGCGGCCATTGCTCGCCCCATTTGATGAACGCCCGAATAGCGGTCGGGGCCGTGTAGAAAATGTTGATGCGGTTGCGTTCAATGATGCGCCAGAAGCGATCCGGCTCCGGATGGTTGGGCGCTCCTTCGTACATGAACGAAGTGGCGCCGTTTGAGAGTGGACCATAAACAACATAACTATGACCCGTTACCCAACCAATGTCCGCCGTGCACCAATATGTGTCTTCTTCCTTCAGATCGAAAATCCATTTGGTGGTCAGATGTGACTGCAGCAAGTATCCGGCCGTGGTGTGCAGAATTCCTTTCGGTTTTCCAGTGGTCCCGGAAGTGTAGAGAATAAACAACGGGTGTTCGCTATCAAGTTCGGCCGCCGGACACTTTCCATTGACCGTCTCCATCAACTCATGCCACCAGTGATCGCGGCCGGTTTGCATTTTGATTTGTGATCCGGTGCGCCGGACCACGACGCATGCTTTGACGGAAGGAGTTGACTGCAACGCTTCGTCAACGGCGGGTTTCAGTTTCACTTCGCCGCCGCGGCGCCAACCGCCGTCCGCCGTGACCACCGCTTTGCAATTCGCGTCGTTGATACGATCAACCAGGGCCGTGCTGGAAAAGCCGCCGAAGATCACGGAATGCGGCGCCCCGATGCGTGCGCAAGCCAGCATGGCGATTGCCAGTTCAGGAATCAGCGGCATATAAAGCGCAACGCGATCGCCTGATTCAATCCCCAGACCCTTCAGGACATTAGCGAAGCGGCAAACCTCAAAATGTAATTGCTGATAAGTCAGCGTGCGCTGATCGCCGGGTTCGCCCTCCCATATGATCGCTGCTTTGTTCCCCCGGCTGGTCTGTAAATGTCGATCGAGGCAGTTATAAGAGATGTTGATCTTGCCGCCGCCGAACCATTCGGCATGCGGCGGGTTCCACTTCAATACTGAGTCCCAGCGTTTGAACCAGTGCAACTCTTCCGCCATACGGGCCCAAAATCCCTCCGGGTCTGCTGATGCTTCGTTGCGCAGCGCTTCCAGTTCAGCCATTGAGCCAACGTGAGCGTTAGCCGCAAACTCTTTCGCTGGCGGAAAGACGCGCCCTTCATGCATTACCGATTCAATATTGCTGGTGCCCATTCGTATGTTCTTCTCTCGTTGATCTGATGCCCGACTTCAGCGGTTGTGTATCACATTCGCGCTATGAGCCAAAACGATGTAAGGGCGGCCTCAGTGGCCGCCCCATCGTCGGGTTCCGCAAACGCCAAAAGGGGGCGGCCACGGAGTCCCGCCCCTACAAAGGTCAGTTTCTATTCGTCAATTCCGCCGGCAATTGCTTATCGACTTTCGGCCGCGCCGGCCGGTTGGCAATCTCCCACAGCATCATGTAAACCGTCTTAGTGATGCGCGCCATCTTTTGATAATCAATCTTCTGCGCTTCGTCACCCGGCCGGTGATAATCCTCATGCACGCCGTCGAAAAAGAAGACAATGGGAATACCCTTACGCGCGTAGTTGAAATGATCGCTGCGAAAGAAAAAACGGTTCGGATCCGCCGGGTCGTCGTAACGATAATCGAAAGTCAGGTTCAAATAAGATTTGTTGACCGTCTCAGTGATTTCACCCAGTTCCGAACTCATCATCTTCGAACCAATTACGTAAACCGCATCGGGCCCGGACAAATCCTTGTTCCGCGGGTTGGTGTCGCCTTCCTTTTTGCTGCGGCCGATCATGTCGATGTTTAGTTGCGTCACGATATGGTCGAGGGGAACCGTCGGATAGTCCGTGAAGTAACGCGAACCCCACAAGCCCTTCTCTTCGCCCGCATGCCAGACGAAAAGCACTGAACGCTTCGGACGGAGTTTCGCGTGGGCCAGCGCTTCGGCCATCGCCAGCAGCGCGGTGGTCCCGGAACCATCATCGTCCGCGCCGTTGTAGATGCCATCGCCGGCCACTGCGCGCACGCCAACGTGATCGTAATGGGCCCCCAACGCCACATACTCGTTCTGCAAAAGCGGGTCGCTACCCGGAAATACAGCAACCACATTCTGAGTAGGAATGCGGTCCTGCCGCGCGGCGATATTCAAACTAACTTTTTTGCTCGCGCTTAATTCGAAGGGCTCGACCGCCTCACCCGAGTTGCCGCGGCTCAACAAAGCGGGAGCTTCAAACTTTTCACCCTGAAACAAAGCAGTTGCCATTTTTAGTGAAATCCAAATCGCCGGTACCGCAGTATTCGTTTGCGTCTGAAACTTTTCCACGAACGTATTTCCCCGGGCGTTACCGCGTTCGCGCGTGCGGTCCCAATTCACCAACATGGAGAAATCGGGAATCGCTAAAACGGCTTTGGCTCCGTGACGCTGCGCATAGAGCGCGGGGTTGGCCCAGTCTTCGCCGCGCGTTCCTTTTAGATCGGCCTGCGTGACGCCCTTCGGCAAACCTTCACCAAAGACCACGACGATCTTGTCTTTCACATCGATGCCCTTGTAGGCATCGATCTCTTTTGATTTGACCACCCAGCCATGACCCACATAGACGAGGGGTCCGCTGAGGTTCGCCTTTACCGGGTTAGGCAAAAAGTCTTCGCCGAAGTTGAACCGTTGGCCGTTGATTTCCGCGGACGAAGCCGCGCCATCAAGTTGATTGCGGAGGAGAGTGATGCGTTGAAAGTAACCATCGTCGCCCGCCGGCTTAAGTCCCCAGCGCGAGAGATTCATGGCGATGAACTTCGCCGTGGTGTCGAGGCCTCGCGAAGGAGTATCGCGTCCTTCCATCTCGTCCGATGCGATGAACGACAAATAATCTTTCAGTTGGGCTTCGGTGATTAGATCAGCGCCTCTTTGGGCGGCTAGCGCTGTAGTGGCGCGCGGTTTCTGGCGCGTGCCCTGCGCGTAAAGCGAGGGCACGGGCATGCCGAGCGTGGCAGTTAGAAGAAAAACAGCAAGAAATTTTCGCATCAGTCCTCCGGGCTATTCTTTAATACGTTGTCGCAGTCGATGTTTCAATTGAAGAAGACCGTCTCTTGACGGGTTAGCATTCGAAAAATTGTTTCGTTCATTTGGGGGGATTGGAGGCCCGGGGAGAAACCTCTTCGGAGATTTGAGAGAGAGCATTCCACATGAACTCGGCATCTTCGCCACTAATCATAACCAGGTTATGAAACGATATCTGCGGCGGGTTCGGCCGGTATCCGCCGTCCGTAAAGTAGATTGTTAGAGAGGGCTTTCCAGTCTTGCGATTGAACTCGGCTTTGACAATCTGATCGGTATTAATAATCAGGTCGTTTAGTTTCAGGAGCATCGATTTTCCTTCGGCTCAATTAACAGGGCTTTTCACAAAAAGCTATTCTCTAATGCCAGTCTTGCTTCAAGCGCCAACGGCGCGAAATTGTAATAGCCTGGGCCAACGGCCCAGGATTCGATAAGAAGCAACGGTGCTCAGCACTGAAAGTGCGAAATAGTAATAGTTATTCATGCAACTAGTGCTCATACATCTCCAATTTCGCGCCTTCAGCGCTCGGGGAAGATGCAGCACCGACTCCCCAGGCCGTTGGCCTGGGCTTTTCCATTTCGCGCCGTTGGCGCTAAAGCAGGCTTTATATACTTTTGTGCAACGCTAGTCCGCAATGTAGATGCGCGATCACGCGTGTTGCACCGCCTGCACCAATCTTGTCAGTGATTCTTTCGCATCGCCGTAAAGCATCCCGGTTACGTCCTTAAAGAAGAGCGGGTTTTCCAGCCCCGAGAATCCTTTTCCCTGGCCTCGCTTCAGCACCACGACGGATTTCGCGCGGTCAACTTCCAGGATCGGCATGCCGGCAATCGGGCTGCCGGGGTTATCGCGCGCGTCCGGATTCACCACGTCGTTCGCGCCAATTACCACCGCAACATCGGTGGCAGGGAACTCGGGATTGATTTGTTCCAACTCATAAAGTGACGAGTAGGGAACATTCGCTTCGGCGAGCAGCACGTTCATATGACCGGGCATGCGGCCGGCGACGGGATGGATGCCGTACTTTACCGTGACGCCTCTTTTCTCGAGCGTCTCTCCCAACTCGCGCACGATGTGCTGCGCCTGGGCCGTGGCCATTCCGTAACCGGGAACGAAGACCACCTGCTTTGCATAAGCGAGTTGGACCGCGACGTCTTCGAGGTTGATTTCGCGCATCGTGCCCTGTTGCGCTTCGCCTGCGGATGCCGTCGCAGCACTGCCAAAAGCGCCGAAGAGCACGTTTGCCATTGAGCGATTCATCGCACGACACATCAGGATCGAAAGGATGAAGCCCGAAAAACCATCCAGCGTGCCGGCAATAATCAGAACTTTATTCGAAAGCACGAATCCGGTTGCCGCCGACGCGAGGCCGGCGTAAGAGTTCAAGAGCGACATCACCACCGGCATGTCGGCGGCGCCTATCGGCAGCACCAGCAACAGCCCGAAGATGAACGCCAGGCCAACCATCAGAAAAAAGAGCGGCATGGATGCGGGCATGAAGATGAGATACACAAAGATGCCCACCGTCGTCAGCAGCAGCGCCATGTTGAAGATGTTCTGGCCTTTGTACGTGAGTGGTGTGCCGCGCACCAGTCCTTGTAACTTCGCAAAGGCCAGCAGGCTGCCGGTGGTCGTCAGGGCGCCCAGCATGACTTCAAAACCAAGAGCGCCCATCGTGATGCGATCGAGATGTCCGCCGAATCCGTAGTGCCGGTAATACTCCGAAATGCCAACTAGCGCCGCCGCAAAGGCCCCGAACGCATGCGAGAGCGCGGTCCGTTGCGGCATCGCCGTCATCGGTACCCAGACGCCCATCACTAAGCCGATCAAAGAGCCAACGACTAACCCCGTGATGATCCAGGTGTAGCTGACGATCTCAAGATGCATCAGCGTGCCGACGATGGCCATCAGCATGCCGAACTCAGCCAGATGCATCCCGCGCTTGGCAGTTTCGGGATGGCTCAAGCCCTTCAATCCCAGGATGAAGAGGATTGAAGCGAGCAGGTAGCTGAATTCAATAAAGTAGGTTTGCCAGTGCATCTTTCGATTGCGGATTGCGGAATTTTGATTTCAGATTAGATCTTTCTGAATCTTCAGATTTCAAATTTGAGATCCGAGATCTCAAATCTCAAATCTCAACTGTTAAATCTCAAATCTGCGAAAAGACCAAAAGCCCAAAAGCGCAATGAGTCTATTTTTCTTTTGGGACCGGTTTCCGTTTGAACATCCCGAGCATCCGGTCCGTAATCACAAAGCCACCAACCACGTTCGTAGTGGAACAAACCACCGCCGCGAATCCCAGGATCGTGCTTATCTTGTTGTAGTGCGCGCCCGCGGTAACGATTGAGCCCACGAGCGAAATGCCCGAGATCGCATTCGTCGCCGACATCAGCGGCGTGTGCAGCAACGGCGGCACGCGCGAGATCACCTGATAGCCGAGAAAGGCGGCAAGCGCGAAAACATAAAGGGCAGCGATTAGTGTTTCTGGTGTCATCTCCAGATCCTTTCAAACAGTGGGCCGCCGAACCAGCAGAACGCAAAAGGAAAATCACTTACCCGCGTTCAGTGCAGCAGCTACTCGCTGATTCACAAACTGACCCTCATGCGTTACACACGACGGCCCGACTACATCGTCGTTCATATCGATCTGCAACGCGCCGTCCTTTATCAGCAGGCTGAGAAACGAAGTCACGTTGCGTGAATAGAGTTGACTGGCGTGGACCGGGACCGTAGCCGCAAGGTTGGTGGGGGCCATGATAATGACACCGTTGCGATTTACGATCTCGTCTGGCTTGCTGGCGGTGCAGTTGCCGCCGGTTGAGCCGGCGAGATCGATTACGACCGAGCCGCGCTTCATTCCGTTCACCGCCTCTTCGTTCATCAGCAGCGGCGCGCGGCGGCCTGGCACCTGCGCAGTCGTGATGACGACGTCCGCGGTCTTGGCGCGCTCGGCAATCAGGTCGCGCCCGCGCTGCAGAGCTTCTTCTGAAAGTTCAACTGCGTAACCACCCGCGTCTTCAGTTTTAAGTCCACCCAAATCGACTTCCAAAAACGTCGCACCGAGGGAACGCACCTGCTCGCCCGCCGCAGCACGCACGTCGTAAGCTTCGACAACCGCGCCCAAGCGGCGCGCCGTCGCGATTGCTTGCAAACCGGCGACACCTGCGCCCAGCACCAGCACGCGTGCGGGCGGAACCGTGCCGGCGGCCGTTATCAACATGGGAAACATGCGCGGAATGGTTTCGGCGCCAAGCAGGACCGCTTTGTAACCGACGACGGTCGCCATTGATGAAAGCGCATCCATGGCCTGCGCGCGCGTAATGCGCGGAATCAATTCCATCGCAAACGTCGTGAGGCCACTTTCCAGCGTGGGCTGCAACGCAGCCGGCTCATCCAGCGGTCGCAGAAAACCGAGCACCACCGCGCCTCGCCTGAGCCGTTTGAAATCCTCCGCTTCCGGCCGGTTCACCACGACCAGCACATCCGCCGACGCGAGCAAAGCATCTCGATCGGATGAAACTTCAGCACCGGCTTCGCGATAATCGTCGTCGGTGCGCGCCGCGGCCAGCCCGGCCTCGCTCTCAATCTGCACGGCGACATTGAGCGCGACCAGTTTCTTGATTGACTCAGGCATCAAGGCGACGCGCGCTTCGCCGGCGGCCGTCTCTCTGAGTACCACAATGTTCATGAAGTTCTGTTTAGAAGTGCGAGCTTATTTTCCGGACGTGATTGCGGCGGGAGTATAACACTCGCGCTACGGCTGCTCAAAAATGTCAAAGGACGTGATGACTCAGCGTCAACTCCTTGGAGTGCGGCGGCCTGACGCCGCTTTTGCCACCGGTCAGTGGATTCTCTTTTCAAGGGCGCGAACCAATCGCAGACAAAGCGGCGTCAAGCCGCCGCACAAGGAGTTGAGTCACAATTACGGGAGATCGATTTCTTTAATCCTGAATCCGCACAAAGTCCAAAGCGCCGCCGCCGCCGCTGCGCTCTGCCGGCGCACTCCAAATAACCACAGTTGCGGCTTGACTAATTATGAGTGCACTCATATATTTGGTGAGCGCACTCATGGATTATCCGAATTAGTGGGCGAGGGCAACAAGAGATGGTTGTTAAGAAGAAGAAAACAGTGTCAGCGCCCAGACCGCGACGGGTTGTGGCTAAAACTCGCCGGGCTAAACCTGCGAAACGCCCGGTCGGCCGTCGCGCTCAAACCAAGGAGACTATCCGCCGCCAAATTGTGAACGCGGCGTTGAGCCTCTTCCAAACCAAAGGTTTTGACGCAACTACGACGAAAGCGATTGCCCGGAAAGCCGGAGTGGCTGAAGGCACAGTCTTCAATTACTTCAAAACCAAGGACGACATCGCGCTTCACTTTTTTGAGTTGGAAGTGGACCACGCCATGGCAATTGTGCGGGAAGATCCGCGCCTGCGAAAGGCGCCGTTGGAGGAAAAGCTCTTTACCCTGGTCCATAGCCAGCTCGAGTATCTGGCTCCGCACGAACGTTTTATCGGTTCGGCCCTGATCCACGCGCTGAAGCCGTCCTCACCCCTCGGAGTTTTTAGTCATAAGTCGCAGGAGCTGCGACATCGCTACCTGGGATTTGTCGAAGAGCTGATCGAAGAGTCGATACCCAACTACCGGCGCAGCCCGCTTGGTTGGATAGGTCCCGAGGCCTTCTGGATTTACTACCTCGGCGCGCTGCTTTACTGGCTCTACGATTCTTCGCCGGGCAAACAGAACACGCTCGCTTTTCTCGATCGCTCATTGAGCATTGGGGTCTCCGTTCTCAAACAGGGAAAACGATAGATGCAGTCTGAGAAAAACACGCCGGCCAGGCGCGCGTTCAGTTTCGCTTCCATGGGCGCGGGTATTGCCGGCAGCTATTTGGGCTACCTGCTGCAGCGCGCTGTGTTAGGCGAAGCGAAAAGCGCAACCAAGTTGAAGTCGACACACACGCGCGCGGCGCGGCGGATGCGCGACGAGATGCAGTCATTGCGTGGTCCAGCCATGAAGCTGGGCCAAATGTTGAGCCTGCAAACCGACATGCTTCCCGCTGAGACGCTGGCAGAGCTGGCCACTTTGCAAATGGAAGCGCCCGGTATGCACCCGTCCCTTGTGAAGGTGCAGGTAAAGGCCAGTTTGGGGCGGGAGCCGGAACAGGTTTTCAAGGAGTTCACTTTGAAGCCTTTTGCTGCGGCCTCTCTGGGACAAGTGCATCGCGCTGTTACTCGCGAGGGCCAGCGAGTTGCCGTGAAGGTTCAATATCCGGGCATTCGGCAGGCCATTGAGAATGACTTCAAATGGTTTCGCGCGGTCGCCAAGCCGGTCCAGGCGTCCGGCCACATTCCGAAGGCTGCAATTGATGAAACAGAAAAACAAATCCTGGCCGAGACCGATTATTTTCGCGAAGCCGACAACATCGAATACTTTGAAAAGCATTTGGCTCCGTTGCCATTCGTCAAAGTGCCGCGTTTTTCGAAAGTACTCGGGCGACAAAGTCCTGGCGATGTCGCTGGTGCCGGGCAAACACCTGGAAGACTTTCTGGCCCAGCGTCCTTCTCAGAAGCTCTGTGATCGACTGGGTGCGAATCTGTTTGAGCTTTACTATTTTCAACTGTTGCAGGTGGAGGGACTGCACGCCGATCCACACTGGGGCAATTACCTCTTCACCAATGATGGCAGCATCGGGCTGGTCGATTTCGGCTGTGTAAAGTATCTGCGACCGGGAACCGCTTCCTACCTGCGCAGCATCTATCTGTATCCGGGCGATCGAAACAGTCGTGACTTTCGGCGTTTGTTAGAAGAGCATCACCAGCTCTTAGGCTCAAAGCTAACACCGGCGACGACCCGGGCGTTGATTGATTTCTCTGAAAATTTTTATCGCATGGTCTATCCGCCCGAACCCGACAAGCAAGAGCAGGTTTTCGATTTTGCTGACCCTGCATTCCTACATAACTACCTCCGCGAATCAAAAAACCTGTTTCGCACCAAAGGCGTGCTGAGTGAGTACATCTTCATGTGCCGGGCAGAAGTCGGTCTCTATCAAACCCTGCATCGTCTAAGGCTAGAGTGCCCACGAGCCAGATTGTCAGGAAGTATCTGTGATGCGGCCGGGAAACAAGCTAAAAGCTTGAACTCTATACGCCTGCGAACGGAAGTTGAGGCTCCGCTCCCGAGAGGTGTATAGAGTTCAAACTTTAGTTTGTGTAACCCGCAGGCTGAAGGCTTCCGCCCTCGTCGATACGGTGGAGAAGCCCGATACTTCGTCCCTAAAAACGGGTAGTTTTGGAGTGCGGTGGCAAGCGAAGCGCGACACCGCTTTGGATGGCGGTAATATTTACTCTGGACGATCCCAAGCGCCGTCGCCGCTTCGCTCTGCCGGCGTACTCCAAATTAGGGCACTACCTAAAAACTCCCCGCCTTGCCAATCCCGCAAGCGCCTACTTATACTAACGCTCTTCAATGCGGCGCATTGGTGTAGTTGGTTAACACGCTGCCCTCTCAAGGCAGAGATCACGGGTTCGAGTCCCGTATGCGCTACCAAATTCCTCTTCTCTTTAATGGGCCTATCTTCAACCTGAAGCAGTTCCTGGCAAACAGACGCAAAGCCCGACCTTAAAATATTGTCGTGGATTGCCACCTGGACGTAATATGGGCCCATGAAACCCAAAGAACTTACGATACGCGGCCTGATTCTGGGCGCGCTCATCACGACGATCTTTACGGCTGCCAACGTCTATCTCGGTCTCAAGGTCGGGCTCACGTTTGCGTCGTCGATACCGGCGGCAGTGATCTCGATGGCCATCCTGAGCGCCGTGAAGAATTCGTCCATCCTGGAAAACAACATTGTCCAGACCGTTGCGTCCGCGGCCGGTACGCTCTCAGCGATCATTTTCGTTTTGCCGGGACTGGTTATCGTCGGTTGGTGGACCGGGTTTCCTTTCTGGCAATCGTTTCTCATCTGTGTAAGCGGCGGCGTGCTGGGTGTGATGTTCACGATTCCGCTGCGACGCGCGCTGGTAACGAACTCTGACCTGCCCTACCCCGAAGGCGTGGCGGCGGCAGAAGTATTGAAAGTCGGATCAGGCACGCGCGGCGAAACCAAGGATGAAACTGGCGAGGCCAGGGAAGGACTCACCGCGGTAATCTTCGGCGCAGTCGCCTCAGCGGGTCTCGCCATCGTGGCGGCGACGCGTATCGCTGCTGCTCAATTGGGAGGCTTCTTCCGTTTAGGAACCATGGCCTCAACCGGCTATGACTTCGCGTGGTCACTCGCGCTGCTCGGGGCCGGCCATCTTGTGGGCTTATCGGTGGGAATGGCGATGCTGACCGGTCTCATAATCGCATGGGCGATCGCCGTGCCGATCCTGACCTCGATGCAGCCGGCTGCGGCCGATGTATCGCTCGCCGCGCACACGCTGTCTATCTGGCGCACGCAGGTGCGTTTCATCGGCGCCGGCGCCATCGCTGTGGCCGCAGTCTACACACTGGCCCGACTTGCAAAGCCGGTCGTCGGTGGATTGGTGAGTACGCTGGCCGCGTCGCGGTCAGTGAGCGAGGACGATAAGGACCGCGATCTTTCGGCCCCGTGGATTCTCGCGCTTACCGCTGCTTGCCTCATCGTGGCGGCCATGCTGGCGTTCACTTTCGCGCGGGAGTCGGTGCTTGCGCCAAGCGCCATCAAGCTCACACTCATTGCCGTTCCCTTCGTGCTGATCGGCGGTTTTCTTATCGCCGGGATCTGCGGCTACATGGCGGGGCTGATTGGCGCCTCAAACAGCCCGATTTCGGGAGTCGGCATTCTGTCGATCGTTCTCTGCGCCTCGGTGCTCATTCTCGCCGTCTCGCCGACGCCGGAAACGCGCCCCGCGCTCGTCGCTTTTGCGCTCTTCGTGACGGCGATCGTCTTCGCGTGTGCGACGATCTCGAACGACAATTTGCAGGATCTGAAAACGGGACAACTCGTAGGCGCCTCGCCTATGCGCCAGCAGATCGCGCTCATCGTCGGCGTAGGCGCAGGCGCGGCGGTGATTCCTTTCGTGCTCAACCTGCTTGCGCGGGCCTACGGGTTCGAGGGAGCCCCCAACGTCGATGTGGTGGCGGCCCATCCGTTGTCGGCGCCGCAGGCAACGCTGATCTCAGCCCTCGCTAAGGGCGCAATCGGAGGTAGCCTGCCATGGAAGTTTCTTGGTATTGGCGCGGCTGTCGGCGTCGGTCTCATTCTGCTCGACACGACGCTGGGTGCAATGGGGAAAGTGCGCATTCCACCTCTGGCGGTGGGCATTGGGATCTACCTTCCTATGTCGGCAACCTTCGCCGTGGTTGTGGGCGCGGTGATCTCTCATTGGTACAACAAGCGCGCTCGCTCATCTCCGAACCCGGAGCGCGCTGAGCGACTGGGTACGCTCGTGGCTTCAGGATTGATCGTCGGCGAGAGCTTGTGGGGCGTAATCAACGCGGGTCTCATCGTCGGTCTCTCGAAAGATGCGCCGCTCGCGCTGGTGCCCGAGGAATTTGCGTTGGCCCCCTGGCTGGGAATTCTCGGCTTCGTCGGTTTGATTGTTTGGTTGTATGGCTGGATGTTGCGCCGGTCAGCAGTGGCGCACTAGGAATAAGTCCGCCGCCAGCAGCCAGACTATCTCCGGGCCATGCCCTTGGTTCGGGCTTAGCCCCAGGAATTTACTGAGCCAAAGGCCGTACCAAGGGCATAGCCCTAGAGACTAAAGCACCTCCTACGTCGGGGCATAGCCACCGCCTCACATCCGGCGGCAAAGCCGAATTTCACTTGGCTAATAATTTTTGAGGGAGGCCCACGCCGACGCGGTTTCGCTGACACCCGTTGTTCAAACTTCAGTAAGGTCTCATATCACCAATTGAGTTGAGCGCTCTGTACCGTTTCAGTATTTCGCTGCATGGACTCTGAGTACGAAATTCACCGGAACCTGATCGCGCGGATAAAGGGCCGGACGCTTTTATCCAAATAACGAAAGCGGTTTTGCGCTCAGCCAGGGGAACTGGCCGGCGCGAGCTCCTTAGGCATGCCAGTTGTAAGACGCGGCGATAGTTAATGCGGCTGTTGTGGAGGAGGTTTTGAGATGTTTCCGATTGGGGATGACGATACTGGGCGGCGGACGACGCCGATTGTGACCTATGTTTTGATCGCTCTTAACCTGATCTTCTTTTTCGTTGAACTTAGCAGTGGCGAGCCCTTCATCCGGCACTGGGCCGTGATCCCGCGCGAGCTAATCGAAAATCCGGGTGGTGAGTTGCCGACGCTCTTCACGTCGATGTTTATGCATGCGGGCTGGCTGCACCTCGGCGGCAACATGCTTTACCTTTGGATTTTTGGCGATAACGTCGAAGACAATTTTGGGCATCTGAAGTTTCTAATCTTTTATCTGCTCTGTGGTATTGCTGCGACGCTGGCTCAACTTGCGTTCAGTGCCGGCTCGAATATTCCCAACCTCGGTGCCTCGGGAGCAATCGCGGGCGTGCTCGGCGCTTACATTTTGCTGTTCCCGCGGGGACAGGTAAAGGTCTTAATGGGCCGCGGAATTATTCCCATGCCGGCGATCGCCGTAATCGGTATCTGGATCGTGTTGCAGTTCGTCAGCGGAATCGGATCAATCAGCAACACCGCCGAAACGGGAGGCGTGGCCTACATGGCCCACATCGGCGGCTTCGTAGCCGGCATCGTTCTGACGTTCGTGTTGCGAACCACCGGGACCCGCGCCGAAACCGTCTGACGAATTTACGTAAGGCTACACGGGCGCCGGTGCTAGAATTGCCGCGCCATGTCCACTGCGACCCAGTTGCTCGCCGAACAGGACCGAGCCAGTGTTATCTCGCTGCGCTGGATCATTAGCGCGCGCGATGATCTGATCTGGTTCATCGGTTCAGTCGTTTCCAGTTACGGCCTCTTTCTTCTCTACATCACGGGCACGCTGCCGTTGCTTCCCATGGTAGCAGCGTGGGCCATCCTCATTGATGCGCCGCACGTCTTCGGAACTTTCTCCCGCACTTACTTTGATCGCTCTGAATGGCAGTCGCGCCGGCGTTTACTGCTGGGCTCGCTGCTGTTTTTTGTTGTCGGGCCGTTGGCGGTGATCTCCGGGGCCGGCATGGTCTTCTTTTTCATCGCCGCGCTATGGGCCTACTACCATCTCGTCAAACAACACTACGGCTTCATGGTGTTGTATAAGAAGAAAAACTCGGATTTGCTGCCGCTCGACAACGCGCTCGATCGCCTGCTGTTGTTGTTTGCATTCAACTATCCGTTCGTTGCGTTCATTGCGCAGGACGCGGAAGCGATGGCGCGGGTACCCAGGGTTCTGCTAAGCGGGATCAGCGTTCTGGCAACTGTCCTGCTGGTAGGAACAATTGTGTTGGCGGTTGCGTGGATCGGCCGGCAGATTCAGCGCGCTGTATCGGGCTTGCCATTGGACGTACCGAAATATCTTTTGCTGGCGGCGGCGTTGCCCATGCATTGGATCGTCTTGCTGACGCCGATGCCGCATAAGCCGATTGCGATCGTCGCCATTCTGACCATCTATCACAACCTGCAGTATCACCGGCTAATTTGGTTTCACAATCAGAAGTACCGATTTAGCCCCTCGCCGCGAGCGGAGAGGGGTTGGGGAGAGGTCAGCCCGGCCTTTACCCCCACCCTAACCCTCTCCGCTGACGGGGAGGGAATCAGAGAGAGCCCACTGGAATCAGACTCACGCCGGAAGTTTGGCGCCGCTGCTTTTGTTAGTCGCCGTCTTCCTTTTTACATCGCCTGCGGAATTCTGTTTGGATTGATTTATCAGGGGCCGCGACAATTTCTCGGTTACCTGAGTTTGAAGAAGGGCACTGGCCTCGTTACGGAACAATCGTTTGCGACTCAGCTTGTGATTTCATTTCTCTGGGGCTACGCGCTGATTCATTACTATCTCGACTCAAAGATCTGGCGCGTGCGGCGCGATCCGTCGGTGGGGAAAGCCTTGAACATGAGCTAGCGTTCTATCGAGTGCGGCGACCTGTCGCCGCTTTGCTCTGCGGCGGCTTGACGCCGCATGCTCCTGAAAAGACGCAACTCATAACAGGGTCGCGACTGATCGCGACCGACCAAAGCGCTGACAGGTCAGCGCACTCCAAATAACGAGTGGCCGCCTACGAATTCATCACCATCTGGCATGTGCCCGCGCCGCTGGCTGAAGTCTGGGATCTGATCTATCACTCGGAGCAGTGGCCGGAGTGGTGGCGCGGCGTCGAAAAAGTAGAAAAGCTGGAGGATGGCAATACGAACCACATCGGCGCCGTCCATCGTTACACCTGGAAAAGCAAACTGCCTTACCGGCTAGTCTTTGATATGAAGACGACCCGGATCGAACCGCTTTCGCTGATCGAAGGCGAAGCTCTTGGCGAACTTCAGGGTAAAGGCCGCTGGCAGTTCTCCAACGACGGGGAAGTAACAACCGTGCGTTACGACTGGAACGTTGCGACTACCAAATCCTGGATGAACCTCCTGGCGCCGATCGCGCGCCCCTTCTTTGCCTGGAACCACGATGTAGTGATGGGATGGGGCGGTGCAGGACTGGCAAAACGGCTAGGAGTTTCCTTGAGACCTGCCGAGAGGATCGACTTGATGTAACGCAAACTGTTAGTTTGCGCACGCGTTGGATGCTACTCACGATCGCAAACTCGCAGTTTGCGTTACCAAGGATTCTAGCCCGGCACCAAACCAGGCTCCGCCGTCGGAGTACTAAAATAGAAGTCTCGGAATTGTCCGCAACCACTGCATTTCATTCTTACTCCCACGAAGCGCTGACCATCGTAGACAAAGCGTTCCTGAAGCGGAGGAGCCTCCGGGTGGTAGGGACTGTTTCCGCAAACGCATTTGAATTTAGCCAGGTAAGCGTCGATCTCGCCGGGTGTTTTTACCGAGAATGCCGACTCCGGTGAAGCTCCGGGTAGTGGTTTTACATCGCGAGGCCTTTTGATGACGCGCTTTCCGCGTTCGTGCCGTTTGTAGCCCAGCACCAGCAGGACCGCTACCAATGGGATCAAAAGGAATGTGATCGCCTTTCCCACACTGTAGCCGCTCACGTCGTTCACGATTATTCCGGCGTGGCCGCGCGGCACCACGAACCAAACAGCATTCCGCATTCGCTCTATCGTATCCAGGTGTTTGTTCGTTGCCGCTGCGGAAATGTGATCGTCCAAACTCCTTAACGAGTAATCCAGAGTGATCTTTTTGCCCACGTAGTTTTGGTTGTACGTAAGTTCAAGCGCCTCATCGGCAATTACGCCGGAATCAGTTTGCAGATCGATCTCCGCAGGCAACTCGATTTCAATTGTTTGCCTCAGGGAGTTAGGGTGTTCGATTGCGAGGGGCAGCAATCGTTTCGCCACGTCAGGTTTATCCAGATTGGAGTAGACCTGATCGGCGAGAAAGTACTGTTGTGATTCATTCCACATGTGCTCAATGACGTAACGTTCTGTGACCGTTATCGCATTTGCATTCGGATCATCGACGACTGTATGCCCGCCATCGAGCCGGATGGAAGGATTCCGATTCGCATAATAGTTGAGGTTGTCCTTAGCCAGTTCTTCCAAAGATTGACTGGAGAGCCGGTAGCGCATCCCGTCGGCATCGCTTCCCTTATAGACGCTGGTTACCACAAACGAGACTGGCGCCTGATAGTCCTTGACGGTATAAAGTTCCTGCACCGTTGTTCCGCCCGCGTTCGGCGAGGGCGGTGGAATCTGTTCCAGACCCACGCTGCCTTCGCGCAGAATCAATCCCCGGGCATACGGAGGATCATAATATTGATCCAGGCTACCGCGTTGATAACTAATGGTCGGATCCAACCAGTAAGTCTTCCCGCCTAATTTTGCGTTCACGATCACGTGGTTGAAAGCGAAGGGCGATGGTTGTTTGCTGTCCAGGCTCTTGCCGGAACGCGAGTTAACCAAGGCGGGCGCTGCTTCAATTCCCAGCGCGTTCAAGATCGTCGCCAGCAGCATCGACTTGTCTTTACAGTCACCAAACCTCCGGGCAAAGACCTTCGCTGGTGGGTTGGGTTGGTGCGAGTAACGCCCCAGTTCAATGCCGAGATACCGCACCTCGTCCTGCACAAAACGAACCGCCGCGAGCGCTCGTCCCTCATCCGTGGATAGTTCTGATTTCCATTTAGCTACCTTTACCGCGAGTTCATTGCTGGGTGGCGGTATCTTGTAAAGCGGAAGCGCCCACGTTATTACGTCGCTCCACTGCGCGAATTCGCTGAGGTCCACTGCCGGAAACGGCTCGGCCCAGCCCGGCGTGGAGTCTTCACGCTGCACCGCCGGTACATCGTTTCGTTCCCAGAGGTATTCCGTTTCCTCGCCTGCATTCTGGATCACAGGTTTAATTTCGGTATTGATATTGCGCAGATTTAGCGTCCGACCAGCCGGCCAGAGAACTCTGACCCTCAGCGTTTGCGCTGGTCGCGAGTCCGCTAAATAAATTCGGTCTGCGAACCGGCCCCCAAGGACCGGATTGTCACCGCTGACGGTGTAGGCGTAGTCAACCACGTCACCGACCCGCAGATCATTCATGAAGACGATTGAAGCAAACGTGCCGTTATAGAGTTGCTGATTCAGCTCTTCTTCTTGCTGAATAGTTTTGATCTCGGCTGGCTTGAGCGCCTGAATTATTTCACCGCCCCGCTGAATGCGTATGAAATGAATCGCGAGTTGTTGATAGCTTGGCTCAAAATAGAATTTAAGTTGCGATACGTCATCAAGGCCGGCGGTGTTTTCGATTCTTAAAGCGTAGTGGTAGTAACGTTCCACCGAAGCCTTACTAATCCGAATTTCATTATCGTCGAGCACCAGCGTAGTGCTTCCCGTAGCGGCGTTGGCGGCCGAACGCCGCTCAATCTCGACGTCGCTCGTACGCACCCAGGCCGCCGGCGGCTTTACGACAAAAGCTGGCTTGGCGTGCGTTGTGTTCGCAAAGGAGGCTGACAGGATGACTCCCGTCACAAGCATTGTGGCAAAACGAAAAGCGCGTTTTGAATCTCGAGGTGTGGGCATGAATAAATGTATTAACAAGTGAGGATCGAAGGGTACCACTTGCCGCGGTCTTTCAACTTGATCCTGGGACAACTGCAACTGGACTCATGGCGAGAGGTTCTTTGCAAAAGCCGGCGACGACCTGGACAAACTGTTGCGGGAATTCTTCCTGCGGCAGGTGGCCGCATTTGCGAAACACGATCAGGCGCGCGTTGGGCATTTCATCGCGCAAGTGCTCGCCGTCGCGAAGTGGTATTTCGGGATCGTTCTCGCCCCAAATCAAAAGCGTTGGCTGTTGGATCAAGTGTGCTTCCCGTTGAATGTAACCGGCATGCCAGCCTCGCAGGGTGCGCAAGACGGCGCGTTGCGTGTTTACGGTTGCCAGCGCGTGATGACGCGAGGCCAGCTTGTTTTCATCGAATACTCGGCCGGAGCGGTGATAACTCTTCTTCATTCGCAGCCGCAAGACCCAACGCGATCCCAGCAACAAGGGCGCCAGCACATCGCCGAGTAGCGGCGAACGCGTAGCCCGCAGCAGCAAAAACTTTTTCGGCTCGTCATTCGTGACCGCGCCGATCAGGACGAGCCGCTCGGCGAGTGCCGGATGGTCCAATGCGATGGTGGCAGCGACCGCCCCGCCATATGAACTGCCGACGAGGATCGCGGATTGGATTTCCAGGCGCTTCATCAAACCGGCAATCATGTGCGCCTGCGCCTCAATCGTATAATCGCCTTCCGCCGGTTTTCCCGAATAACCGTAACCCAGCAGGTCCGGAACGATAACGCGAAAACCAGCGCCGGCGAGTGGCAGAAACACTTCCGCCCAGACCAGCGTCGACGATACGAATCCGTGAATCAGAACCAGTACCGGAGCGTTAGGATCACCCGCTTCCTGGTAGTGGACAGGAATGCCTTCGACTTCGATGAAGCGAGAATGCCGACGGTGATAAACGAGATCGGCGCTTTTCTCCCAATCGACATCGACCGGCCGCGTCATCAGTTTTGCGGCAACTGCGGCGCCTGCCAGGCCCGATGCTCCAGCAATCCAGTAACGCTTTTTCATAGTTAGTAGGACAGGCATTCCTGCCTGACCCTTCTCCGATTTCTCGGCCGACCGTCATCCATCCGGGACAGGCAGGAATGCCTGTCCTACTGCGAGGTCATTACGACCGTGGGCTGCAAAAGTTCTTTTACTTCATCAAACGAGGCCACGGCAAGCAAATTACTTCTCGCGTCCAGCATTCTAACTTGCTGCCGGCGTTCCCATCCAATGCTGCTCGCCGCAATTGGCAAACTCATGCCGTTCGCAGTGCGACGCGCTTGTTCCGCGTCGAGGGTTACCGCCGGCAGGTGCGAAATTGCCTCAGCCGGCGAGATCAGAAATCCTTCCGGCGGATCACCGACAGAAACCAATTGTTCCAAAGTGGTCAACGTGAGCGCACGTTCAATGCTGAACTGGCCAGCACGCGTGCGGCGCAAAGTTGCCAGGTGCGCACCGGCGCCGAGGAAGTTGCCAGCTGATTCGGCCAACGTGCGGACATAAGTTCCGGCAGAACAGACTACACGCACTGGCACGTCCAGTGTGCCGTCGTCATTGAACTGGGGCGGCTGCGATGCTTCAAATGTAGTGACGTTGACGCATACGGAACTCCGTTCGATCTCTTCGCCGCGCCGGGCCAATTCGTAAAGTTTGCGACCCTTAATCTTCTTGGCCGAGTACATCGGAGGCGTTTGTTCAATTCGGCCGCGCAATGAAGCCAGCGCCGCTTCAATGTCTTCTGGCTTAATGTCGGCAACCTGTTTTGAAGGATGGTCGGCGGTCTTGGACGGGGTGCCGGTAAGATCGCCGGTATCGGTTGCGAAACCAAATCGAATCGTCGCCTCATATTCTTTTTCGGCGCCGCTGAGAAATTGCGCGAGTCTGGTGGCCCTGCCAACCATTATCACGAGCAGGCCAGTGGCGAACGGGTCGAGCGTGCCGGTATGGCCCACACGCCGCACGCCCAGGATGCGCCGCACGCGCGCTACGACATCGTGCGAGGTCAATCCTGCGGGCTTGTCGATTAAAAGAATGCCGTCCATTACGATCATTGTAGCGCCGGAGTTGTGAGTGAGCTATCGCCCGCCAAATTGGACTTTGCAAACGGAACCTTTCTTTAGATTCGCGAGAGACATTTCAAGGAAACTGGGGACCGCGCTGGTCCGAATGTTTTAGGTTGTTTCGCAAGGGCCCTCGTTAGAGTTGGGAGTTCAACCAGTTGGCGAGGCCAACGGCATATTCGTAGCCCACAGCGCGAGCTGTGGGTAAGCGAGCACCCACCAGACCCCGAGCCCCAGCGGGGCGACATAAGAGTTCGTTGCGACGAGCGAACATTTGAAAATTATGCCCGCTCGCTTCGCGAGCTTGGTTTCAAGCGCCGACGTGAACCCACAGCTTGCGCTGTGGGCTACTGTTATTGCCGCCCGCGACGCGGGCTACATTTATCCTGGGTCGAGCGGCACAACAACCCGGCGGATCTGGTATCCCAGAACGCCGGGCGGTAATCCGTCCTCAAGAGTCGCTGCTAAAGCATGGCGCGCAATTCATGGTTAAATAAGTAAGTCCCCATGCGAAGACTCCGCTCAAAAACCAAGACTGACGACTCTCCGGCTCCCGCGCTCGATCCGGCAAAGGCCCGCGAGCGGACTTTTCAACGAGCCGTGAAATTGCTCGCCGCGAAATCGCGTTCGGTTGCGGAATTGCGCGAACGGCTATTGGTCGGCACTGGGACTAGCAAGACGATCGTCGAGAGTGTTATCAGCCGCCTCTGTGAATACGGCTATCTGGACGACGCGCGTTTCGCGGAAGGCTATGCGTCGCTGCGGCTGCGCGAACGTCCTATTGGCCGGCGCCGGCTGGAACGGGACCTCTGGTTGAAGCAGGTAGACAAAGCCGTCGCGGAAAAAGCGCTCGATGCGGTTTTTGCTGAAGTACCGGAAAGTGAAGTGATCGATCGCGCTATCGCGAAACGCGTACGACTGCGTGGCCGGCCCAAAACACGAGCTGAGGCTAAAAGTTTATTTGACCATCTGCTGCGACAGGGCTTCGCTTTTGAATTGGTGAGCGAGAAAGTGCGCGCAGTGTCGAAGGCGGAACTGGATGAAGGGAGTTAGCGCGTTTTCAGTTGGATCGTGCAGGGTCCGCCGCCCGGTTCCACACCGTTCCGTCATTGAACGTTACTGACTGCACGAATAGTTTCAACTGATCCACATTCGATCTGAGGAGGCCGCGTTTAAGAGTCACGCCAATAAACTCAGACGATTCCTGGTGTTTGTAGAACTCTGGATCCTCGGGATAGATCGAGCCAAAGCCTGAAATTATCGTACTGTCACTTCTGCTGATGCCCTCGTAACCTGCATTCATGCGCACCTCGTACTGGCTGATGCGCCGGGTTCCGGTGGTTTCCACCTTAAAACTAACATCGGCGAAATCGGGTTGCCCGCAGTTGGTCTGCAAAACAGAAATGCGTACCGGCGCGTCTGGTTGTGGCTCAACGACTACCAGATCGTTGCTACACTGCTGATAGGCGGCCACCGGTCGATTGCGTCCAAAGCTTATGCAGGCAACAGCGATCGTCGTGCCTACCAGGCAGATGATGATAACTATGCAGCGCGAGTTCAGGTTGAACATGAGGGACACCTCGTTTCGGCGGCAGTATGACACGCTTTTGTCAGTAGTGCCTGCGGAATGCGGATTTCAGACTGCGGAGTAATGATTAGGAAGAGTTCGCTTCCAATCCGCAATCCGCAATCTACATTCCGCAATCGGAAGGCCCTGCTTCGCCGCCTCACTACCCGCGTGATAAACTCAGCGATAATGATGACTGGAAATGAAATTCGCGAGAAGTTTTTGGAGTATTTTGAGCGCCACGGACACACCCGGGTACGCTCGTCACCGCTTCTGCCTGCCAATGATCCGACCCTGCTATTCACCAATGCGGGCATGAATCAGTTCAAGGATGTTTTCCTCGGCCTGGAGAAGCGCGACTATGTGCGCGCCTGCTCTTCACAGAAATGTGTCCGTGCCGGGGGCAAACATAATGACCTGGACGAGGTAGGGAAAACGGCGCGGCATCAAACATTTTTCGAGATGCTGGGGAATTTTTCTTTCGGCGACTACTTCAAGGAAGAGGGGATCAGGCTTGCGTGGGACCTGCTCGTGAATGAGTTCAAGTTGGATCCGGCACGCATGTGGTTTTCGGTTTATGAAGGCGACGATGAAGTGGGCCCGGATGAAGATGCCGAACGTTTCTGGGAACAAGTCGGCGCGCCGCGCGAACGCATTCTGCGCTTTGGCAAGAAAGATAATTTCTGGCAGATGGGTGATACCGGTCCGTGCGGTCCGTGCAGCGAAATCCATTACTACATGGGTGACAGTCCGACCGATGCAGAAAATTGCGCGGCGAACGTTAATGGCCCCACCGATATCATCACGGAAATCTGGAACCTGGTCTTCATGCAGTTCGATCGCAGCGAAGTCGAAAGTGGCAGTAGCTCGACCGTGAGGGAGGGCTCAGTCAGATACAAACTGACGCCGCTGCCGGCGCCTTCGGTTGATACCGGGATGGGACTGGAGCGTCTCTCAGTCGTGCTCCAGGGAGTCAAGTCTAACTACGAGACCGACCTGCTGAAGAATATTGTCGAGTTCACGGCGAGACTCGCTGACCGCAACTATGAAGGGGAATCAGCCGAGGGTTTCGCCATGCGTGTGATTGCGGATCACGCTCGGGCGACGGCCTTTCTGATTGCCGACGGTATCTTGCCGGGCAACGAGGGGCGCAATTACGTCCTGCGCAAGATTATGCGGCGGGCCATTTATCAGGGCCGTCACGCGCTGGGATTTGTCGATCCATTTTTCTATAAAGTGACGAACTTCGTGGTCGATCAAATGCATCAAGCCTTTCCTGAGCTTGAGAGCTCACGAGGCTTCATTGAAAAGATGGTGAAGCTGGAAGAAGAGCGATTTGGTTCGACGATGACTGTTGGGCTGCAAAAGCTAGAGGAACTATTCGCGCAACGCGAATGGAAAGATAAACCTCCATACCCCGAACTCGCCCGCTTGTACGATACATTCGGAACACCACGGGATCTGATTCGGGTCAGTCTGGAAGCGCGCGGATTTGTCACCGATGAAGAGCGATTCAATGAAGCGTTCGATGCGGCCTTGCAGGGGCTGCAGCAGGGAACTACGACGGAAAAAACGGAGAAACAGGCGAAAGCAAAACCGGTCTATGCCGGAGTGGCGGGTAAGGTAGGCCGGGGATTGTTCAGGGGATACGAAACCACCAGCGTCGACGACGCAAAGGTGGTAGAGCTGATCAAGGAAGTGCCAGTTGAAACGCTGGGTGCGAACGACGAAGGGGAAGTCGTTTTGGATCAGACGCCTTTTTATGCCGAGAGTGGCGGACAAGTCGGCGATGTAGGCAGGTTGAGTGGTTCTACGGCTGGTACTGATTTCGTCGCCTCGGTTATTGACACTTACTCGCCGGCGCAGGGTTTGATTGTTCACAAAATCAAAGTTGAAAAGGGAACTCTGAAAGTTGGCGATGTTGTCACGGCGGAAGTTGACGGCGAAAAACGCGACGCAACGCGGCGCAATCACACGGCGACGCACTTGATGCATGCAGCGTTGCGCGAGGTGCTGGGTACGCATGTGAAACAGGCGGGCTCCGTAGTGGCCCCGAACTATTTGCGGTTTGACTTCAGCCATTACCAGCCGTTGACGCAAAGCGAGATTGAAGAGATCGAGCGCCTGGTTAACTATCACATTCTTAGAAATGAGCCGGTGCAGACCGACGAGATGGCAGTCGAAGACGCAATGCGTTCCGGCGCTATGGCCCTGTTCGGCGAGAAGTATGGCGAGAAAGTGCGCGTCCTTTCTATCAAAGGCGCGGAAGCAATTTTCTCAAAAGAATTGTGCGGCGGCACCCATGTGCGCGCTACCGGGGACATCGGCGTATTCAAGATCACCAGCGACGAATCAATCGCCTCGGGTGTGAGACGCATACGCGCCGTAACCGGCGTTGACGCTTACGAGCGCTTTCGTGAGGACGAACAAATCATCGGCCGGGTGACCAGCGATTTGCGAACCTCACGCGCAGAGTTACCGGCGGTGATCGGCAAGCTGCAAGATGAATTGAAGAAGGCCCGACGTGAAGCCGACGACCTCCGTTTGAAAATTGCCACGGGTGCCGTCGGTAGTGCGGCGGCAAACGGCGACGACGCTCGAGATATTGCGGGAGTCAAAGTGCTGGCCCGAGATGCCAGTGGGCTGGACGCCGCCGGCATGCGCCAGCTATCAGATACTTTGCTCGCCCGGATCAAATCCGGAGTTGTAGTGCTGGGACGAACCGGCGACGGTAAAGCGTCGCTGATCGTTCGTACGTCTGACGATCTTGCCAAAAAGGTTCCCGCCGGCCAGGTCATTAAAGAAATTGCCCCAATCATAGGCGGCAAGGGCGGCGGTAAGCCTGACATGGCCGAAGGCGGCGGATCGCAACCGGAAAAACTTAGTGAAGCAATCGAGGCCAGCTACGCGGTGATCGAAAGGCTCTTGACCTAACTCGCCGGCACAATTTGTAAGCACAAGTTTCCAGAGAGATAAGTGGGGCGGCCGCGGGTGCCGCCCCTACTTGTTTCAATACGCTCGTAACCGGTGACTGGTCGTGACACAGTTACATCGTCCTCTGCTTATCAGTGAGTACGATATTCATCTTTTCCAGTGTTACCCGGTTGAGCGTTCCGGTGACTTTAATGTTCTCGGCAGTCTGATACTTCTTCAATCCCGCACGAGTATCGGTGTCGAGCTTGCCTGTTTCCACCCCGCCGTAGAAGCCGCGGTTCTTAAGTATTGTTTGAGCTTGCTTGATCTGGTCCTTGTTGGCACGAAAGACTGGACCACGTTTCTTCTTTGTAGTCGTGGCCGAGGCGCCGGCCGAGGAAGAGTTAGTGTTTTGCGCGGCAAGAGCCGCGGTAGAAACGAACAGCAGGGAAAGGGCAACTACGATCAGTTTTTTCATTTTTCTTTCCTCTATTGTGAGACGCGTTGTAAGCGCGCGTTGGATTAATTTGAACCAAGTTCGGGCTTAAAGCGCACGAATAATACTCTCGGCCTCATTCGCGCCTAAGCCGATCCTGAAAAGCTGCATTTCCGTTCTCTGCTAAAGTTTTTGCATGGCAATGCCCCGACAGTCGCCGCGGGTTTGCGAGCACGTTTTGTGAACACCAGGAGCTCCTGTCATGCCTGACAGCGTCGGCTGGGCGATTCGCCGATTGTGCTCACAGACGAGGTGGGACACCCGCCATTCAATCAACGCCAATCTTCCCTGGGCCCCCAAAACCGCAGCAAAATCGCCAAGCTCACCTGGCGTTCAACGAATTTCACCATAGTTGTGATTTGTTGAACCACATGTTAGTATTCCTTTGGTTCGTCCGAGCCATTCGAATTCGTACTTGCCCAGCCTCAAATCATATTAGAAAGCCCATATCGGAGCGCTCCCCACGCAAACCAATTTTCTCGAAGAGATTCTGGAACTTACAATGACGAAAATCCTCCTGGTAACTATTCTTACCCTGCTATCTGCTTCGGCGGCGCTGGCTCAGGGCAACCTCTACCGGTACGATAATTTCGATACCCCAAATGGCGTTCAGGTTGAAAATCTCGCCATTCCAACGCGGCCCCGAACGGTGACGGGTAAATCCGGATTGTCGTCTGCTTCCAGGAACGAAGGGAACGTACGGCTTGCCGCGATGGCTTATCCGCAACCGGCTTCCATTCCGCTGAACGTCAGCAGGTCTCTGGATGGCTTCACCACCGGTAATGCCCAGGTTGATGGTTTTATTGTTGATTCCGGAAAGCGTAATGGCGTCGATCCGATACTCCTCTATTCGATCATGCATCAGGAATCCAGTTTCAAACCGCGCGCTACTTCCTACAAAGGCGCCCGCGGCTTGATGCAGTTGATGCCGCCGACGGCCGCCCGCTTTGGCGTGAACAACATTTACGATCCGCGCCAGAATATTGAAGGCGGAGCGCGCTATATGAAATTCCTGCTGAATTACTTTGGCGGCAACGTGCAGTTGGCGCTGGCTGGTTACAACGCCGGCGAAGGCGCGGTCGAAAAGTACGGACGACGAATACCTCCATATCAGGAAACACAGGAATATGTCCGGCGCATCTACCGTCGTTACGCGTTAATACGGGATCCCAATGCATTACAAGATGCTCGCCGGCTGAATCGCTCAGAACTCGCGTCCGTCCAAACGCGCCAGCCCGTGGCCCTGAATGTATACGAGCGGTCAGTTTTTGCGGTCCGGTTGCCAGACGGACGATTGCAATTAGTTAGTCAATAAAAACTGCAGTTGAAATAATCTCAAAAACGAAAGAGGCGGACCTGATTAAAAGGTTCGCCTCTCTTTGTGTTTCGGCCCAGCGTTTATTTCGGTATCATTCGCCACGCGTCACGCCGATCGCGATCGCTTAGTTAATGGTTTTCGACATTCGAGGAAATATGGCGGATTCTGCCCAGAAGCTCGATCAAGCTACCGCCCTGCGGGTATTGATTGTTACCGAATCTGCAAGGGCTGTTTATCAGGCGCAACTGGAGGCGGCCGGTCACGAAACGCTGGCAACTTCTATCGTGACGGCGGAGCGCGCGATGGGCGACTTCATTCCGGATGTTTTGCTGATCGAGTTGGCGGGTACGGAAACAATTGGTAATCAGCGGCTAAGCTTTGCGCGCGATCTTCATAGTAAGCCGAGCACTTACGCGCTACCAGTGGTAGGGGTTTGTGACGCTATCGGCGAGACATTTCGCAAAGTGGCGGCGAGTGTCGGCTTCGACGACTGTTTTGTCCGAACGACACCGTTTCCTGAGGTGCTGGCGCGGCTGGACTCATTGTGCTGGCGCGTTGCCGCCGGCAGACAGGCGTCGGGTTTGATCGGTGATCAACGGATCGAGATTGATAATTTTCTACTGCTATTGGATTTCGTGCGAGACGAGATCAGCCGGCAACGCCAGGGTTCATTGGGGCTGATCAAACCGGACCGTCTGTCAGCGGGACCATTGGAGAGTCGGCCCGGTAAACACCGGCGAGAAGCGTTTGGATTTTTCAAACTGCGTCTGCGGCGAATGGATTCGGTAGCCAGTTATGGTCCGGACGCGTTCGTTGTTTGCCTGCCGGGAGTGAATGGGCTGTTGGCAAACTCTACGCTGCTAAAGTTGCGGGACGAGTTTGCACAGGAACATCCCGACTCGGATCTGCGTATCGGTGTGGCATCGTTTCCCGCCGACGGAACTGACGTCGAAAAACTGCTGGAGGTTTGTGAAGCGGCGGTGCGCAGCGCTGATCTACACGTTTACCAGCAGGCGCATGAAGTCGAGACCATCGAGGTAAAGATTTCTGAATCGGAAGACGTCGGGACAACGAACGCGTTGCCTGGTCTCCTCTCCACAGTAACTTCGGGTAAGTCCGCAGAGCCTGGCGTGGAATTTCGGGAGTTGGGAAAGTCATCTGCCGTCGAACCTGTCGACGATTCCATCAGAGTGCGCCGCGTGTTACTGGCGGTTTCCGATGCACCGCGAATGGCCCGGCTCAACTCGCTCATTCGTTCAGCCGGGTATGAAGTCCGAGCCGCTTTTGATGGCGAGCAGACGCTGAGTCTGCTGAGAATTGAGCGGCCTGATCTTTTGATACTGGAGTCCGAACTGGACAAAATCAACGGCTTGGAGATGATCAATCGTTTACGCAAACAGAGTCCCGGCGCACTGCGCATCCCGGTGCTGTTTCTGAATTCGTCCGGAGATGACGCCGCGGGGCGCGAAGCGCTGGGATTAGGTGCGCGCGAAGTTCTGACTCAGCCTTATGATCCGGGTGATGTGCTCGCGAGCATCCGCGAAGCGCTGCGATAATCAAACGAGGTCAGACTATGCATTGTAATAACTGTGGTTCCTATGTGCCGGCCGGAGTTCGTTTTTGCGCGAACTGTGGAGTTCCGGCAACTGATCCGGAAGCAACGCGGATTGCGCGGATGTCGGCCAGCGAAATCGAGCATGCTGACGAGGATGATGATCTTGAACGCGTGATCTTTACTGTTCGTCCCACTCTAATCTTCATCAAGCTCGGTTATGCGGCGGCGGTCATCGCGGCGATTCTGTTGACGGTGCTGCTGGCGATGATTCCGGGAATTGAAGTTCCTTTTTACATCTCGCTTCCGTTGGCTCTTTCCCTGTTGCTGGTTCCGGCCTATTACCATCTGAAACGCAATATGCTGCGTTACACGCTGACCGACTCCAAGATTGAAATCGACTATGGTTTGATCTCGCGGACGACCCGGAACATTCCGCTGAGCAAGATTCAGGACGTCACCATTTCAGCCAGCATTTGGCAACGCATGTTGCGGTTCGGCGACATAGTGATCGATAACGCCAGCGAATTAGGCGGAACCACGATTCTGAAAAACATCAACACTCCGCGTCACTATGCCGACCTGCTTTTGCGTGAACTGCGACGGTGGCAGTAGACTGGTGGTCTTTAGAGCTTTCGGGAACTAACGACTGCGGGAACATCCAGCAGCTTCCGGGTTCTAATAACCACGATATCTTCTGCAGCATTGAGGTTTGTATTGCGTTTTGCGACGTCGATCATAGTCATAGCCCTGCTAGCGTCGATCGTTCCATCGTCGTTCGCCATCGTCGATTCTGGTTTGGGTGAGGCTGCCAAACAACTGCCTGACAAGATTGGCTCCTTCACCGCCAAAGGAAGCGCCTCAATTCCAGCGCGCGGCTTCTCTGAAGAAGGCCTGTCGGAGGACAACGTAGTTTCCCACGCAGCTCGCACGTATTCTGCTGAAAACGGGGAAACGGTTACCGTATATCTGAGCAAAACGCGAACAGATTCAGGCGCCTATGCGCTTCTCACCAGATCCAGATCCTTCAATCAAAGGATACGGCCTGGTGTCATAGGAATAGCGGGCATTGTGGGACCGCGCTGGGTCTTCTTTGCAAAGGGCAATACTTTTGTCAAACTGCAAACGGATGCGGACGGCTCGTATGAGGAATCGCTGGTGAGCCTTGCGACGGATTTGGCCCGGGAGTTGGACGCAGGTGAAAACGATTTACCGGTCCTCGTTAAGCACCTACCCGATTGGCAGAATGTGCAGACAGGAGCTCATTATGCGGTGAGCAAGGACGGACTGAAAGGCATCATTTCCAATCAGCCGATTCTCGATGAAATCAATTTTGAGGGAGGCGCCGAAGCGGCCGTAGCTAATTATGGTGATGCTCAACTTGTCATTGTTGAATTCACCACACCGCAGTTAGCCGGAGATAACGATCGGCGCATCACTGCTAAGCTTGATGAGCTTCGCGGTCCTGGGCAACCTGTTGGAACCCGCCTTCCTTCCGCATACCGCCGGGTTGGTAACTACTCAGTCTTCGTCTTCGACGCCCCGGATGAAAAGACCGCAACGCAGCTTATCGATCAGGTGAAGTACGAGCAGGTGGTCCAATGGCTGGGCGAGAACCCTTACTGGTTTGAAAAAGTTCAACGGATCTACGCCCAAACGACGGCCGGCGTGCTCTTAACCGTGATCCAGAGTTCAGGCCTCTCGTTATTGATTTGCCTGGGTATTGGCGGAATTTTTGGGGTCTTTCTCTTTCGCCGCCGCCGCGCGCAACAAGCTGGTCCCGCCTACTCCGATGCGGGAGGGATGGTGCGGCTGAATATTGATGAGATGACCGCTGACGGCGACCGTTCAAAGCTTCTCAGTGACGGTAAGTCGTAAGTTCAGTTAGCGCAAAAACCAAGACGCGGTTGGAGTTCACTCCAACCGCGTCTTCCCGCCCTATGCTCGTTGACTTCTTTTAAAGCCTACTTACTTTGCGGGCTGCCGGTCTTCCTGAGGAGGCTCCCCCAAGCCTCTGACAGGCGACAACCGGCAGCCCAGCAACGAATGCCCTTTGACCTATCGGCCAGTGACGACCCCGTTCCCCCGAAAGGGCCGCCGCTTGCTTCTGTTAATGAGAGGACGCCTCCCCCAAAGCCTCCACTCATTGGTCTCCGAGCCTGACCCGATTTACCCTTTAAACCCTTCTACGTTTAACTGACAGAATGCTTAGCAATGATTGTGCCAGTACGACAAATGGCTCGAGAATTTTTCTTCTGTTCAATAAATTCAAGGGAATCTGAAAGGGTAGGAATGCTTAGGATCTTTTGGTTCTCTAGATCGGCCCGCAGAGGTCGTAAAACTTCAATACAGTCTTCCGCGCAGGTGAACGAAAATCACTCGCCAGGATGCCGATTGATGGGTTCTCCGATTTCCTGAATAACATTAGAAATTATCCGGACGGAATGGGCGGCCATAGAATTCATGGTAAAGCCAGCCGAGAACACGGACTTCTGCCGTACAGAGACTTTCGAGCCAGCAATTCATGAGAAAGTTCGTGCGGGCGTTTGCGGCGGGGATCTTTTTTGACTCGGTGACTACGGAACCTTCGGCGGCCAATTGCAGCCGATAGGCGGCCGCGACGTCTTCCGTAGCTTTGGTAGCTGTGTCGAGGGCATTCAGCAATTGGCACATCCAACTGTGAAGTTCCACTTCCGTGGAATGTTCGGAGAGTGCCTGCAGAATCCCAATCGCGACGCGATCCTCCGCGCGATTGAAGAGAAAGACGTCTTCACCCGCCGAGCGACTCTGCTCTTGCTTCCATTGAAACACTTCTTCAACGCGCGGGTCCCGGAGCACGGCCACGCGCTGATCGTAGTCGAGGAACCATTGAATAACATCCGGTAACGAGTCAACGTCAATGCCGCCTCGCTCGTCGCGAATCAGCGGCGGTTGCATTGAACCGGCTGCCTGGCTGTCCGTGTTTATGGGTTGGGCCATGGAAGTAGTTATGCGCCGGCTGTCCCTGCGGGGCGCTCCAGTTCGAACGAAGCTCGTACCTCGCCGACTACGTCACCACGACGATTGGTGACGGGAAAAAACGCATACGAAGCAACTGCTTCCAACGACTGGTCCTTGAGCACGCCGAGTTGGCGCAGGGCTTCGATCACGACGGTGGGCCGCGCGCGTCGATCCTCGCCGTCCTCAATTTTCAGCGCCAGACCAAATCCATTGGGCCAATCGTCGCCCGGAAGAACGGCCACGGTATACACGCCCTCAGCGCCGACCTTTGAAATCAACCGACCGGCACCGGCGCGAATTAGCTCAGTGTCCAAACGATCAACTGTGCCGCCCACCATTTCCGGGTGTTTGATCATCGCGTTGACGATGCGCCGGCAAGCGGCCCGGGTATCATCGTCAAAAGTTGCCGGCGTTGAAACCAGGCGAGCGTACATTTGGGCCATGGCCCGAACGGTTATGCCGAACACGGGCACGCCGCAACCGTCGATGCCGACAGAAATATCTTCCAAATCGACATCGGAAAACCGGGCAACCGTGCGGGCAATCAGCAGCTGCACCGGATTTTCAGGCTGGTCGTAAGTCTCGGTAGGCGCGTCCAGATGAAGTGCGAGCGCGAGCATTCCCGCGTGCTTTCCCGAGCAGTTGTTCTGCAGCACATTAGGCTCGGTACGCGATTCGCGCAGTTGGCGGGCCACTGCGGGACTGAAGGGTTCATGAATGCCACACTTCAAGGCATCCTGCGTAAGGCCGATCTTGTGCAGCATGGAACTCACCGCTGCCGTATGAATCGGTTCGCCGCTGTGCGATCCGCAGGCCACCGCGATTTCGCTTTCACTAAAGCCAAAACGGTCTGCCGCTCCCGACGCAATCAGAGGAATGGCCTGATGAGGCTTACACGAAGAACGCAAAAAAGTTACCGTGCCGGGTACTCCCAGTTGGGCCAGAATCTTTCCGTCCGGATCAACGGCTGCGATGTGCCCACGGTGACGCGATTCGGTAATTGCTCCGCGTCGCACTTCGACCAGGGGTGCGGCTATAGGAATGTCCTTGTTCATTCGATTTTGCTCAACCATAACGATAACGTTTGGCGGTGATTGTACCGTGGCAGTTCGCGCTCTGCCAGAAGATACTTAAGCAAATAAAAAAGGTGAACCCGGCATTCGCCTGATTCACCCCATCTTCTAGTTTTTGAGCGAGCCCTATCGCACTGCCTTTCGCGCCCGGTTCTTTCGCCCAGCGCCCAGGCTCAGCACGGTAAGCTTCACGTTACGTCGTCCGAAGCGCATGGCTTCACCGGAACTCGGAGTCCAGATGTCTATGTGACGTCCGCGCACGGCGCCACCGGTGTCGGCTACCAGATATTCGCCGCTATACGGCCCGGCGTCTAAACGCACCCGGCTGCCTAGCGGAAGAACGGAGGGATCAGCCGCTATCAAGCCCTTAGACACGAGTTTGCCGCTGGCAGTTCGCCCGCGCAGGCTATACGCGGTCGCGACGTAGGTCTGGAGCGGCCGGACCGGCGCCGGGGAAACTGAACTAGTCGCCGGCGAGCTTTCCACCAGTTCCATCACCTTTCCGGTAACTGTAGCGGGGCGGGCTGCCGGTTCGGCATTGACTGCCAGCCTTGCGGCAGACTCCGGCGCCGGAATCGGATCCTGGCTTTCAACGGTTTTGGATTGCTTACTGGCAGGCTGCTGGACGGAATTGGTTTCTGCGATGGACGGCCGGGCGTAGGTAAAAAAGCTGGCTACGATGAGCGCCGCGGCGGTAACCGCGCCTCCGCCATATAGGGATTTCATCAAATCGGTTCTCCTGTCCGAGGTGGTTAGCTATCTTCCGGCGACGCGACGCGCGAGTCCATTCTTTCCTATGACTCGGCCTCCGGCTCTAGGAGTCAAGTGACAGTCAGCCGGAGTTGGGGGCTTGCATCCTTGATGCGGTGCGCCGAAAGAACTCTAAAAGTTAAGGTTGAAAAAAGAAAAACAAGCGAACATGATCGTCCGCTTGTTAACATGGAGAGGCTAGCATAGGCCCCCAGCAGTGTCCAACCGCCAAAGCCCGCCGGGAGTCGCCCCGACTCGCGTTTCCGGGTCGAGATTAGCAAAAAGCCTTATAAATCGAGGAAATTCTCAACCACTCGACGCCCGGCCGGATGTTCGTCGTCGAAAAGCTCGGGGTGGAATTGGACCCCGAAGAGGGGCTGAGAGGTGTGCTCCATCGCCTGGATGGGGCAAGTCTCATTGGTCGCCGTGAGCCGGAAATCGGGAGGCAGTTCCTTAACCTCGTCGCAGTGGGAATGCCAGACAGTTATCGAGTCCGTAAGGCCCCGGAAGATCCCGCTCGTCTGACCGCCCGGCAGTTCCACCGGGAAAAACCCGCGTTCGCGAAATGCCCCTACGTAGCCCTCGCCTGGTCCGGTCCGCTTCATGAGGCCCACGGGCGCGCCGAACGCGACCGCGATTTGCTGGTGCCCTCCGCAGATTCCCAGGATTGGTTGCCGGGCCTGCCGGATAACTTCAAATACGCCGCCGAGCGCTTCGGGTTGGTAGTCGTCCCAGGGGTGACTTTGGCCGCTGAGAATGACGTGGCCAGGCTTAGCGTTAGCTACGAGCTGCGGGGAAACATTTCCGTAAGGTTCGATAACAATATCGAGATCGGGGCGGATCCGCGCCAGGGCAGTTCGCAGTTCCCGCGGGCTGGCCCCTTGGCCGTCAATTGTGTTGTCAACTAGCAGGATCATTAGGAATTGCCGGAGTGATGGGCAGAGCCGGCGCAGCCTTAGGATGCCGGCGGGCGCGCCGGGTTTTCGAACGCGAGCGGGCCGGAGCGCGAGTTGGCACCGGCGGCACGTTCGCCACCGCTTTTCCGTCGGCTGGTTCGCTTTCGCTGAGGCAATACAACTTACCGTTGAAAGCCCCCACGTAAATTCGCCCGTCTAGAATTGCCGGCGTCGCGTTGATGTTGTCGCCAATCTTGATTTCGGAAATCAGCGTGCCGTCGGCCGCTGAAATCATGTGTACCCAGCCGGCCTTGTCGCCGAAAATTACGCGCCCCTCGACTACGGGCGACGTTCCCCA
This sequence comes from Blastocatellia bacterium, assembly GCA_034665305.1. GTDB lineage: Bacteria > Acidobacteriota > Blastocatellia > Pyrinomonadales > Pyrinomonadaceae > DASXRU01. Next base: position 129,995 of record JAXDFZ010000010.1, read on the forward strand.
GATCGGACCGCGTGCCTTGTATTTCCAGACCAACTCGCCTTTGTCGGCGGTCAGACAATACAGGTAGCCATCACTCGCTCCGATGTGGATGCGTCCATCGACGTAAATGGGACTGGCCCAAATGCCGATGAATTCGCTCTTGCCACCTTTGCGCGCTCCATCTGTTGCAAACTTCCAAACCAACTCCCCGGTTTCCTGTTTATAAGAGCGCACCACGCCGTCTTCGGCTGCCGTGTAGACAAACCCGTTCACGACCGCCGGGGTTGAATCTGAATCCGCCCCGATTTTGGATTTCCAGATCGTCCGCCCGTCAACCGGGTCAAGGCAATAGAGTTCGCCCTGCTCAGTGCCCAGGTAGATGCGGCCATCTTTCATGGTGATGCTGCCTTCGACTGAGCCCACCGGGACCTTGTAAATGAGTGAACCATTCGCGAGGTTAAGGCAGTAGAGGTTACGGTCTTCGGCCCCGAAGTAAACGCGGCCGTCCGCGACGATCGTTGAACCGTCAACTTCGAATCCGGTTTCGTAGTCCCAAATAAGCGATCCGTTCTCGGCGTTCAGACAATAGATGTGGTGGTCGATACCACTGGCGATGACTTTTTCTTCGAAAATTACAGGCGTCGCTTTTTGACTGTCCTTACCTTTAAACTTCCAAATGACGCTGCCATCCTTCTTGTTCAGGCAATAAACGTTGCCATCTGCGGACGGGAAAAAAACCCGATCTTCGCGGATCGATGGTTGGCCCGGCCACGACGTGCCGCCCCATAGATCTTTGTGCAGGCGCCCGCTGGTCCAGCCTGTCTCAACTTCCCAGACGACCTTCAGCGGCCGGCCGGTCCATGGACCAGTCCCGTAAAAATTTCGCTCCGCATTACCCAGCCACATGGGAACTGCGGAGGGAGGTTTGGGTGCCAAAGGAAGAGCTGCGGCGGGTGTTTCAATGGGTTTGCCGGCGCAACCCCCGGAAACCATTGGGAGCGCAAGCACAAGCAGCAACAGGCCATACTGCCAAAACCCCAATCTGGTGGGTGCCGGCGCACTGCGGTGCGCGAAGGGAGAAGAACGGACTTGCAAGGTGGGGGACCTCTTAAAGCTTGAAACTCGTTACGCTAAACTCGTTAACCACTCGCCAGTGTAAACCACGTCGGCGCGGCCTGTCAGCAAAACCTCGCCATCATCGCGCCATTCGATCGGGATAATGCCGCCGGGGGCGTGGACCTGGACCCGACGATCCGTCTTGTCGTTAATCACCGACGCCACCATCGCCGCGCAGGAACACGTGCCTGAAGATTCAGTTTCGCCAACGCCGCGTTCCCAGATTCGTTCCTCAATATTGCCACGATCCAGGACCCGAACAAAGATCACATTGGTCCGTTCCGGAAACAGCGGGTGGTTCTCAATAGCCTTGCCAATGCGGCGCCAATCGAGAGCAGCAAAATCCTCGACGAACACGCAGCAGTTTGGGTTCCCCATCTGTAACGCCGTGACGGGATAACTTTCGCCATCAACCTCGAGCGGAAAGTCGATAATCGGATCAAGCGGCGCGCCGGTCAGCATAGGAACGGAGGCACTGTCGAACTTCGGTTGACCTAACTCCGAATCGAATAGATAACCGCCCGGACCCAATCGCTCCAGCAGCCGATAAAGCTTAATACCCGATCTTGTTTTGAGCCGCAGTTCCTGCTGTGACCACAGGCCACGATAGTAAAGATAGGCGGCGGCGCACCGCGTGCCGTTTCCTGAAAGATTGGCTTCGCTGCCATCGACGTTGAAAATGCGAACGACAAAATCTGCGTCCGGATCTGGTGAAGGCGAAATGACATCTATGCCGTCGGCGCCGGCGCCATAATGTCGATCGCAAACTGCGCGGGCAAACTCATTCAGGTTGGAAACTCCCGAGAGTTGCGCGGCCTCAAAGGCGATGTAGTCGTTGCCGAAGCCCTGAAACTTTGTGAAGTTGATCGCCATCGAATCAGCCGCCGGCCTGCTGTGGATCACCAAAACGCTTGCGAAAGCGTTTCGTCAAAACCGGTTCGATCCCGAGCAAGCGCAAATACACCGTCAGTTGTCCGCGGTGATACATTTCGTGGGCAATGGCAAAAGAGATGCAGGCGTGTTTCGTAATCGACTTGCCGTCGAAGCGCTTCATCTGATTACGCAATTCATCGCTGGCATTCAACATTTTGACAGCCGTCTCGTCCATGCTGCGGCGCAGCAGCGCTACGAGGCCGTCTTTGTCGCTGATGCCGCTGACCTCCGGAGCATAGACTTTTATTTGTTCAGCAAAAGGCTGTCGCAGCAGATTGGTATCCGCGCGACAAACTTCCCCGCTCAGCATCTTCTGAGTTTCGACAACGTGCTGGAGTAAGGCGGCGACTGAACGCGTATCCGGCGTGGCTTGGAAGCTGAACTTGTCGGCAGGAATACTTTCCGCTTCATCAACTAAGCCGGAGCGGACTTCTTGCCAGTTTTCGATTAAGGCATCAAGAGACATGAGGGAACCTCCTGCAAGTTGCTATTGCGATCTTCCGGAAAACGATGCCAGCAGCACCGCGATCGCGTCGATCGAATCCTTCCGCACGGCGCTGGCATCGGCGTAGTTATTCAGCATCATGGAAAACGCCAGGCGCTCTCCGGCAGCGCTGGTGACATATCCGGATAACGAAGCGACCGAACTTAACGAACCGGTTTTGGCGCGCACATTTCCCGCAGCCGCGGTTCCTTTCATCCGACTACGCAATGTGCCGTCCACACCGGCGATGGGTAAGGCATCACGAAAGACATCGGCGTAGCGGTGGCGACTCATGTAAATCAACAATTGCAAGGACGCGCTCGCGGTCACCATGTCGTTACGCGAAAGACCGGAGCCGTCGCTTAATACCACGCCGTCGGGGTTGATGCCCGCTTGCCGTAGAAAACTCTTTACGACTTCCAGACCGGCCTGCTCGTCAGATTGCTTCCGGACCCCAGGGACCCTGCCAAGCGTGCGCAGGATTAGCTCCGTATATAAGTTCTGGCTCGGTTTCAGTGTTTGGGCTGCAACTACGCTCAAAGGTGGCGATTGCAAATTTGTCAGTTCGACCAGCGTGGGCGCTTCCGGTTGGCCAGCTATCATAGCGAGCGCCAATGGATTTGAATCAACAGTGCGGCCGATAGGTTCAACAACCGTGCGCGACCGACCATCGATTTTCACATCGCGTTTAGTCAACGCGTCGCGCAACATCGAAACGAAAACCAGCGCCGGATCGGGCACGGCCACGCCACCGGTATAGCCTTTGTCGTCCAGCGGCAATGTCCCGCTGAGCACCAGCGCGTTTTCCCCCGGTCCGCGATAGACCTCCAGAGCGCTTTTGCTGCCGGCAGCGGACGTGGTGGCCCGGTTAATGATTGTCACGAAGGGCGCGGGTGGGCCAGTCGTAACGATGCAAGGAGCGCCGACTTTGGCGCCGGGCTTAACGGTCAGATCCAGCGAATTATCATTAATGGTTAACGCGCTGACTTCGGCGCCGTACCACCATTGCAAGTCTTCCCACTCCCAACCGCTGCCGAGTGGCGCGCCGTTGAAATAACTCTCGTCGCCGACCAGATCACCCTTGATGCGTTTTACGCCAGCGGCCACGATGCGATCCGCCAGGTTATTAATGCCTTTGAAATAATCACCATCATTGAAACGCGCGGCAATCGAAGGATCGCCGCGGCCATGAACGATCAAGTCTCCCTTGATGGTCCCATTTTTGTCCGGCTTCTCAACCGCATAAACGGACGTGGAAAACCGGTACTCGGGCGTCAGCCGATCGAGCGCTGTCGCCACCGTATAGATTTTCATGTTCGAAGCCGGACGCAAAAGTTTGTCAGCGTTGGCCTCAAACAAGACGCGGCCGGTTTCCAGCGAGGCAATCTTCACCGCCAGAAAACCGGCTGCCAACTCGGGCTTGCGAACAATTTCATTGATGCGCGCCTGCAATTCCGCCAGCGTCCTGGGCGCGCCGGCGTCCGCAGTTGATTGCGTTGGGTCAGTGACCGTGCGACGTTCGCGCTGGCCTTGTTCCGCGTACGCAGATCGTCCGAGGGCCGGTTGTGCGACCCATAAATTCAGCGCAGCGATCAGCAGGAAAACTGCAAACTGCTTCGGTCGAGTATGGAGTTTTAGCATTGAAGTCTTTTCAGTTTACGTTTCCCGGCTGCTGCTGTCTTCGCCGATCGTATAGAGCGAAACCGAGCTCGACAATCCGCGGCCAGAAAGCCTGCCGGCCATGAGCACAATCATTTCGCCCTGCTCAACGATACCGGCTTCCACCAAAACTCGCTCGCCGGTCACCAGCATTTCTTCGGTGGTTTCGCAGGGCGGACTGATCAGCGGCTCTACGCCCCAAATCAACGCGAGCTCATTAAGTACGTCCCGGGAATGCGTCAAAGCGACGATGCGCTGTTCCGGACGCAACGCTGCGAGGCGGCGAGCCATCAGCCCCGATTCCGTGAAAACGGCAGTCGTCTTTGTTCCCATCTCGTTGGCGGCGAACGCCGCCGCTTCACAAAGCGCGCGACTGACACGGCCGGATTGCTTGCCGATCAGTTTGGTGATGTCTTCGGGTTCGCTGTCGCGCCCAGTCTCCGCGGAATCAATAATGCGCGCCATCGTGGCCACGGCCGCCACCGGATAATTGCCGGTTGCGGTTTCATTCGACAGCATGACGCTGTCAGAGCCGTCCCAAACCGCATTAGCAACGTCGGACGCCTCCGCACGCGTTGGCCGGGGATTCGAAATCATTGACTGCAACATCTGCGTGGCGGTGATTACTAACTTTCCGGCAGCGTTCGTTTTTTCAATGATGCGTTTCTGATAAACCGGAACCAGCTCGACACTGGTCTCAACACCCAGATCACCGCGAGCGACCATGATGCCGTCGGCGGCGGCAATGATGGCGTCGAGATGATCGATAGCTTCAGCCTTCTCGATTTTGGCGACTAAGGGAGCCGTGCCGCCGGCTTCTTTGATCATTGCCTTGGCTTCGGCGCAATCTTCAGCGCGGCGCACAAACGAGAGAGCAATGTAGTCCGCATGTTGCCCGACAGCCCAGATCAGATCGCTGCGATCTTTGTCCGTCAGCGACTGGATTGGCAGACTTACTCCCGGCAGATTAATTCCCTTGCGTTCTCCGAGTATGCCGCCATTGACGACCCGGCAAATGACATCAGTCTCTGTAGTCGACTTGACAGTCAACTCAATCGCGCCGTCGTCCAGCAGCAAACGCGCGCCGGGTTTTACGTCCCGGGCCATGCCGGCATAGTTTGTAGAAACTTCGTGACTGTCGCCTTCAACTTTGCGCGTGGTGATGATGAATTGCGCGTTAGTTTCCAGCCGCACCGGCTCATGGTCTTTTAATCCGTCGGTGCGAATTTTCGGACCGGAAAGATCAACCAGAACTGCGAGGGGCCGCTGCATCGTTTCCGCCGCCTGTCGCGCAGCGCGAATGTCTTCTGCCTTTTCTTCCTGCGAGCCGTGCGACATGTTGACGCGCACGCCGTTAACACCGGCTGCCAGCATGGCATCCAAAACTCCCGGTTCGCGTGTGGCTGGCCCCAGGGTGGCTAATATTTTTGCTCGTCTCAAAAGAAGAATTTCCTCAGTGGCTTTGTTTAGTGGTGAAACTGAATAGATTGGGGATCACGGCGGGAACGTTGTGTGCGTAGGACTCGAACTCCGGTCCGAATGCCTCATGCAGCAACTTCTCTTCGCTCTGAATGCGCAGGCGCGTGCCGACTGCGAATACCACGACCGCGGCCGGCAGGGCCAGCCAATGACTTATTGCCAAACCCGTGGCCAGCAACATACCGAACATCGCCGTATAGATGGGGTTTCTCACCCGTCGATACGGACCTGAGGTTATTAACCTATGCCCCTCGACCAGGCGCGCGGTAACGCTCCATTCTTTGCCCAAAGTGCGCACAGCCACCATTACCAGCCAAATTGACGCCACCGCCAATCCCACCGTGATGATGGCAAGGCCGACTTCCAATGGCGGGCTCATCCGGAACAGAGGCGTGAATGCAGGACGATGGACCGCCCATACGATTGCGTACGCCAGCCCCTGCAACGCTACGCCAAACAAAGAACCGCTGGCGCGTTTACTTTCCGGGGCTGCCGGAGGTTTGCGGCGAAACAGGAAGATGCCTGCAAAGGTGAACCAGCAAAGCAGGATCGCCCCGAAGACAAATGTGGGCAGAAACTCGAGAACTATGGTCACGGTGATCGCTGCAGGACAATAAACGACGTTCGACTTTAATCGCGAGGCTTCATTCTATACGACGGGCGGTAATGGCAAAAGGTGAGGCGGAATCAAGTAGGGGTCAGTTTGAAGATCTCATTAGCACCGCACTTCAGTGCGGTGATCGACATGGCGATATTTGCACGGTCCGAGGATGAATCTGGGGCCTATGTCCACTTGACTGAAGTCACGTGCTAATGAGAGGAAGAAACTGATCGAGGACTCGCAATCAGAACCGGAGTTTCGTTACTCGCGCGGGTGTTCGTCTTCAGCTAAGGAGTTTTGGCCCTCGTCACTGGTGACGTGTTTTTCTGACGGGGCACCTGGGACGCGAAACTCTTCGTCCGCCCAGCGCCCGAAGTCGATCAGTTGGCAACGTTCCGAGCAGAAAGGCCGGTTGGGATTATCAGTCCATTCAGTTGGTTTGCCGCAAGTAGGGCATTTCATGAACCAAGGATAACGGAAGGCGTATGCGTAAGGAAATCGCCGCGGTAGGACAGACATTCCTGCCTGTCCCAAGTTTCCTGATCAGGGCTTAGAAAGTAATATACCGGCAGGAATGCCTGTCCTACTTGCCAGCGCTAATGAATCGCGATGCTTTACCAGGATTTTTCGCTTCACAAAATCGATGGTGCCGGCGCGGCGCATCGCGTTCAAACGGACCGTGACGCTTTCACGAGTCGACCCCAACAGCGAAGCGATCTCCCGATGCGGCAAAGGAATATCGATCAAGACCCCATCGTTTCCATCAACGCCATAGCGATCGGAAAACTCGGCCAACAGTTTTTCCAGGCGCGCGGGTATGGCATCCAGCGCGAAATTTGCCATGCGCCGTTCGGCTTGCTCGCGTCGTTGACCGATCATCTGGAAGGTGTAATCATAAAGCCTGCGATCCTCAATCATCGCATCGCGAAAATCCCCCACTGAAAAGGTCAACAGGCGGCAGCTTTCATGCGCGATGGCCCAGTTTCCCCGAGTGGCTGTCTCAGAATAAAGTGCTGATTCCCCAAACAGGGCGCCGGTTGGCAGAATGTCGATCACGGCTTCGCGGCCGGTTTCATGGTCCAGGCGCGAAAGTTTTATGCGGCCTTCGGCGATTGCATAAAGACAGCTCGCTTCGTCCCCGGCCCGATAGATCGTGCGGCGACGGCGAAAGTCACGAACACCGGCGCTCGCGGCCAGCCGCTGCACCAGGGAGGGATCCAAATCGGCTCCGAATTGCAAACGTGAGACTAGATACGCGCGATCGCTTTGTGACAGGTTGTCGTTTAGCTTTTTCTGCATGATTCGCTGCCTGACTGCACCGGGAGAGGTGCGCGCAAAGTTAGATCTACTTTAGAACGTTTATGGTCGATGCAAACCGCTGGTTCGATGATTTTGAGATCGCAAGCGATCTCGATGGCAGAGTTACCGCAGTTCCAGGGAGGTTCCCGCGGTTATCTAAAGGCGTTTAGATCTTCTGTTTAAGGGTCGAATTCGATGAGGTCATGCGTTTCAAGCGAAAGCGACCAACGGAAGCAGCGCACTCTAACATGCGTTAAAAGTGCGTGCAAGATTTATCTGGCTCAAGTAGTGCCCTAATCTGTAACGCAAACTGTCAGTTTGCGATCGCGGGTGGCATTCAACGGCGCAAACTCACAGTTTGCGTTACAAAAACGAACCCAGGGCACGACCCTGGCTCAGATCAGCTAATTGCTTACCAGTCGGGGCAAACTTTCGCATTATACGGAGCATCCAGAATCTATGATTGGCAAACCGCAGGTTCTGGTGGTCGATGACGATCAAGAGAAGCGGACGCTCCTGCAGGTCGCGTTGCAGATCGCCGGCTACAAAGTGCATCTGGCGGAGGATGGCGCGCAGGCCTGGGCGGCAATTGAGTCAAACCCGCCGGACCTGATCGTTACGGACGTCATGATGCCGGTCATGGACGGTTATGAGTTGGCCCGCCGGGTCCGCGCCAACGCCCAGACCAGATTCATTCCGATGATCATTCAAACCGCGGCCCGCGATGCGGCCGAAGACCAGCGGCGTGGCGCGGAAGCGGGTGCCCTCGGCTATATCACCGATCCCACCGACCTGGAATTGTTACTCGCGCGGGCGCGCACCCTGCTCGACTTCAAACGCTATCTCGACTCGTGCGAGGAAGCGGCTTTCACGGATCATCTGACAGGACTTGCGAACCGCCGTCGTTTTGAGCGGCAGTTGGAGCGCGAAGTCGAACGGACGCGCCGCTCCGGCAGGCCGTTCTGTCTGCTGATGCTGGACATCGATCATTTCAAACTCGTCAACGACACGCACGGGCATGAAGCCGGTGACGAAGTGCTGCGCCAGCTCGCCCGCGTGTTGCAAGAGGAAACGCGTGGCATAGATTTGTCCGCGCGCGTCGGCGGCGAAGAGTTTGCCGTGCTGCTAACTGAGACGGAGATGCACAGCGGCGTCGAAGTTAGTGAGCGATTGCGCGCGGCGATCGAACAAGCAGCAATGCCGCAACAGGCGGGAATCACAGCGAGTTTTGGTCTGGCGGAATTTCCCCGGTCGGCTAAGACTGCTTCCGAACTCTTTATCGCGGCCGACGCGGCAATGTACGCGGCCAAAGCTCAAGGCCGAAACCGTGTCAAGCAAGCGCCCGATTTGGCGAACTCTGCTACCCCGCTGGACGTACAGCAATTGCGCAGGCAAAGCGAGGACGGCGATAAACCGTGACCCTGCTCCCGGAAAGAAGGGGCTTTAAGAAATGGCCGATTACAAAGATAAACTCGATGACTGGCAAAAGGCAGCGCGGCGTAAAGCGCGCGAAATCGACGAGAAACTCGATCTCAAGGGCATAGTCGAAGAGGGCGCGCGAGTGGCCGGCGATGCGGCCCGTCGCGGTGCAGAGACCGTTGCCAGCGGCGCCGAAAGGCTGCGTTCCGAGGCAGAGAAACTGGACCAGGAGCAGGGATTGCGCGAGGGCGCCCGCCGCGCAACGGACGCGGCGTCCCGCGGTGCGCGCCAGGCCGCTGAAGTGATTCGTGGCGCCACGGGGGAAACCGGAAAAAAGGCAGAGCAGAAGGCCGGCGAGATCTTTAAGGGAGCCAAGAAGCATTACGATCGGGCGGCAAAAGTTTATGACACCAGCGCGCGGGTGACGCGTGCTTCGTCGGCCGCAACTACCGCTGCCTTCAAAGCTAAAGACTGGGTCAAACAGAATCCCGGCAAAGCCGCCGCCGTATCGTTCTCATTAATCCTGGGGGTCAGACTGGGTGCGTCCTTTACCGGCATCGACGCCGTGCTGCTGGGGGCACATCCCCACTGGCTGACGCATTCGGCATTGCCGGTGTTGGGTTTGAAGAAGGCGAGTGAAAAGTTTGACGCTTACCTGCGTAAGCAGGAAGCGCTGGTGGCGGCGGGCAAGCTTACTGAGGCTGAGCGGGAGCGCGTGGAGTTTCAGCGCAAGATGGCGAAGTATGTAGGCGCGCCATTGTTAGGTGCATTCAGTTGCGCGATGGGCGCGGCGATGTTCGCGCAGATCGCGCAGCCCGGTCAGGTTGCGGGAGCACCAGTGAGCTGGCTCTTGGGGGGAAACCCATTTCTCGACGGCGTGTGGTTGTTTGCGAACGGCGTGATCTGTTTCCACCAGGGTTACAAGTTTTTTATGATCGCGCTCGCCGACCAGGAAGAAGTAAACCGAGTAGTGCGGGAAATCAAAGGGTTGCTGCCGGCTGCCGTGTAATTCTATTTTGCGAATGTTCCCATCAACTGTCCTTGCGCGAGGATGTGTCCCTCCAACGCCTTCAGCAGTTGATCTTTGGTGGCGCCAGGTTTCAGCGGGAGTTCGATGTCGAGCGCATAGACTTTGAAGAAGTAACGATGCGTGCCTTTCGGCGGACATGGACCACCGTAGGCCGTCTTTCCAAAATCATTCTTACCCTGCATGCCGCCGCCGGCGACCTTTTCCTCAGCCGGCATATTTTCAATCAAACCCATGGTCGCCGCCGGCAGGTTGTACACCAGCCAGTGAGTCCACTCACCTGCAGGCGCATCAGGATCGTTAGCAATGATGGTGATTGTTTTTGCGTTGGGTGTAGGCGTCCACTCCAGCGGCGGCGAGATGTTGATTCCCTGACAAGTGAATTGTCGCGGGATGGCTGCGCCCTCTTTGAAGGCGGTGCTGGTTACCTGGATTTGCGGCGTCGCGGCCTTTCGCGTCGGTCCGGGGTTCGCGTTGGGTTGATTGGAAACTGTCGGCGATTGGCGGGCGCAGGAACCGGCGAGGAGGCCGATGAGAAATAGCGCAATCAAGATTGTTTTCGACATTGATACTAACCACAGCGGCGTTTTCAGCCGGCGAAGCTGGCGATATATTCGTAGCCCACAGCGCAAGCTGTGGGTAAAGCATTGGAATCGTTACCAAGCCCGGAACGGGCGAAATAGCGCGGCGAAAAATCAATGTCGCCGCTGACGCGGCTGAACCAATCCGCCTCACACTCACCCACAGCTGGCGCTGTGGGCTACGGATATGCCGCCAGCTTCGCCGGCTTAACGACCCGCCGGATGCATCGCATTGGTCCTCGCCAATCGGGACGCTTCTATTTCCCCACCGCCACAATGCGCTCGATGAGCTTCGGATCGTTCGGCAATAACCCCGCCTTTGGTAGTCGCGGCGTCAGTTCGATCCAGTTACGATCCATGGCAAACACTCGTTTGAATAGCGGCAACGATTCGTCGACGCGGCCCATGTTCACGAGGGCGACCGCATGCCAGTAAATCATTTCGGCGTTATCGGGAACCAACTTTTCGGCAGCGCCGTACTCGCGCAGCGCGCCTTCGTTGTCTTTCTTTTCCACCGCCAGATCGCCGGCGTTCATGTGATTGTAAGCTCGCTGTAGCGTGACCAATCGCCGCAACTCCTGCAGGGGTTGCGGGCTATCGTCCACGCGCAGATCGAAGATGCGATCTTTCCAGCTCTGACCGGTTGATTTTGCAGTGACTACGATCAGCGCCGCCGATTGCCGGCCGCGAATATCTCCGCCAACGGCTTGCGCGGCGTCGAGGGCCGCCACCATGCGCTCAGCCAAGTCGCCCTGGCTGGCCTCGTACGCCTTCGCCATCGCGGGCCAAACTTTGTCATTCAGCATCAGGTTCGCCTGTACGGAATAATCTTTGCCGACGTGATGGCCCGCGGCCTGAATGTCGTTCTTTCCGGTCCAGGCATCGACGCGGCCTGAGGCGTCGATCATGGCGACCTGACGCACTTCGCGTCCTTCGTCTCCGGCCAGCAATGCTCGCAAGGCATCAGGCGCACTGCGTCCGGCCCGCATCAGATCGAGACCCAGCTTTCCGTAGGCCGGATCGACGAATGATTGCGTGGCGACTGCTCCCACGCCGGCTTCCGCCCACGGCACGATGGGTCCCACTGAAAACCAGTGTGATTGCACCGCCACTCCCAAATCACCTGTGACCGGATCGCGGGCCACAATCGAAAACGTGTGTACCGGCCGCAAGGGACGAGGGGATGACTGCTCACGGCCTGCCTGCTGCGCAGCGATGGGCAGGGACGCAAATATTAATGAGGCAATGGCGAGAAACGATGAAATTGGTTTGCGCACTTGGGTCACCTGTCCTCAAACGTCGCGCAAACTTCAGTCTGCGCCACTCAGGAAACGAACGGATACAGCGAGGTGTTACGAAAGATCCAAAAGAACAACACCAGTCCCAGAAAGGCCCAGATAAAGTTCGCGGGAACGAAGTATCTTTTTTCAGCCCGGCCAATTACCGCGGAGCGCGTGGCGATGAAGAGTGCGAAGATTAGAAACGGCAGCGTGACCAACAACAAGGGATTGAGTTTGAAGGTCGCCAGCGGATGTCCGTGGAGAAGTTGATGGAGGCCGCGCAGCGTGCCGCACCCCGGACACTGCAAACCGGTTATCATGCGAAAAGGACACGCAGGATAACCGGTTGCGGCTGCAGGATTAAAAAGATAGAGGTACGTCGCTCCCAGAGCCAGCACGCCCCAAATGGCGGACATCTTCAGACGCTGATGAAATATTTCACGCTCAGTCACTGAAACAGTCCGCCCAAAATCCAATCTTCATCGAACGTTACTCATGGCGCCAATGCCGCCCATAATTACGATGAAGATAATATAGAGCGCGATGATGGCAAAGCCAACGCCAGCCGAAATCATCGCCCACAATTTGGCGTTCTTCGACGCGGCCTGGGCACCGGCATAATCGCCTGCGGCGATCTTGCCGTTAACCTGGGCGGCGTAAACAATTGAAACAACACCGGCCGGCAAGCAACAAAACACCGTAGTCAGAATTGAAAAGACCAGGTAGTTAGGGATGGTTGCCGGCGGCGCATTGGGCGGCGGGGGCGGGGTCCAGTTTTGCGACATATCGAATCTCCTCTTAGTTAGTCTGACTTAGGTTATCTAATCTGAAATCGCTGGCGTCTGGGCAATCCAAATCCGGAAGCCGTGTTACCAGGTTAACTCGCTGCAAAGTCCTGCGGCGGCGGCGGGGGTGCCGTTGCGTCGCGCTTGCGCTTTTCAAACAGCGGCACTGAGATCAGGCCGCCGACAATCGAAAGGATCAGTATGATTAGCCCGCCAAAAACAGTGGCCACCACCAGGATGGCGGATGCGCTAAACGGAATTTGGATTCCATACGAATGAAGTTGCGCTTCCAGCCCCTCGCTTTGCGAAAGTAGAAACGCCAGCAACAAACCACCCGTGATACGAATCAGCCCGGCTAAAACTCCGGCAATCGCACCGAGCGTTGCGCCTTCCCCGGTCTTCACTGGCTCCGGGGCTTTCCTGATGTACAAATAACCGGCTAAGACTCCGCCGCCTATCGCGCAAAGGCAACCCAGAAGTGGAATGAACGAAAGAACGCCGCCGACAAGCCCACCGATAAGCGCCGGCATTATTTTATTGGTCATCTGTCTTCAAGCTTTCCCAAGATGGCGGGATCAAAATTGAAGCAGTGGAACTAATAACGGCCGCGGAAAATCGGTGCATAACTAACAAAGCACAGGGAAGTTGTCAATGAAATTATGATTTGCGTTCCTGAGTTGGCGTGGCTCGTGCGGCGATCAGGCGGGACAGATTGCTGGATACAATGTTAGCTATCACATAAAGCGCGGCCCCCGTCAAAACGAAAAGTGAGGGCTGAATCGACATGACGTAGCGATATTCCGTATGCAGAAAAGATTGCGCTGATAAGTAGTAAAAAGGAATTGCCAGCAAAACGACCAGCCAGCGCCCAGCGCCGGCCGCGTAAAGCAAAATCCCACCGCAAAGCGCAAACGGAATCAGCCATGCGGTGATAAAAAGTTTTTGGGCGAAATGAATTATTGCGCGCGGGTACTTAGTCCAGACAAATGACGCCGGACCCAGGCGGAAGGCATCTACGCTTCCGATTTCTAAAATCGTCGCCGCTGCCCTGGTACCTTCGTTTTCCAAAACCAGTTGCACGTTGCCGGCTTTGCGCGTGACAAACGGAATTTCCACGACATGGGTTTGCTGGCCCAACTCCGGTAAAACCTCCAGCGCATGAAACACCGGAGTCGCGGCGTAGACGGTTTTTTGATCCGCGTCGATGACGGTGAAAATCACGTTCCCCTGTTCGATCTTGAGCGGAATCCGCAGCAAGTAATCGCTATCCGACTTTACCGGCAAGGGCCGGGAAGAAATTAGCGTCTGGGCAAAGCCCCGGCTCTCAACGCGCAACCCGTTAACGTTCGTCGTCAAGTAAACCGGATGCGCCTTCCCGGCTTGGTCAATCAATTCGGCCGATTCCACCGACCACTCAGGTTTCATTTCGTCAGCAAGTTTCAGCGAATGGCTGACGCCAGGCTCAATTTCAATGATCTGCACGCGCTCGAACTTCAACATGGAAAGTGAGCGCCGCAAAACTACTCCCGCGAACCAAACCGGATGCGAGCGCACAACGGCCAGTCCGCGCGTGGTGCGATCTTGTTCGCGTTGCACACCGTTTCCGCCAAAAAGGGAGCTGGCATAATCAGGCCGGCCGTATGCGACCGCCTCCCGGTTCACTGTTTCCAGGTCGGTACCTGGAAGGCCAAAACGTTTTCCCCGATCGTAGTCCGTGATGCCCACGTTCAACATTTGCCCGGTGCCGAGTGAGAGCGGAATAAAATGATGAAAGACCAAAACGTTGCGAATGGTGATGGGCGCGATCACTATGAACGCCACGCCTACCAACACCGCCGCGTGCCGCCAGCGTCGCCCGGGCTTCAGCAGCAAGAGAAGCAGCACCGCCAGTAGAGGCGCCAGCAGTAACGCATTCGATCGCAACCAGCACGAGAGCCCAATGAAGAACCCCGCCGTAGCCACCGCCCGCAAACTATCCTGTTTCATTGCGCGAACCAGGAAATAAAGTGCGAGCAACAGAGGCAGAGTCACGAGCGAATCCGGTATGAGAATCAGTGAATAATAAGCGAGCTGCGGCGACAGCGCAGCCAGCAGGCCAGCAATAGCCGCAACCTTCCACGGGAGCAACTCCAGCACCAAAAAGAACAACAACACCGCCGCTGCCGCGTCGCAGATAATCTGGAAGATGCGCAGCGATGAATCTGATTCGCCGAATATTTTGAAGACAGCCGCCATCACCATCGGGTAGCCAGGCGGGTACATCAGGATGTTCGCGTCGCCGGGAGGTGCCGGGCCCTTTACGAAACCCGCAAGGTCGCCGTTCAAGAGCAAGCGCGCGTTCTCTTTGTGATGTTCGACCATCCCGGCAAACAGACGCGGTAGAATTGGCCGGTTGTCTTGCCACTGCAGTAATCTAACTCCGACGGCCAGGAGAAAAATGATCAGGCAGATCACGACGAGGCGCCGGCGGGTTAACGCTGGTTCCGCGCGTGAAATGAACAAGTCGCGTACCAGCTCGCGGGTACGAGTGCGGAGCCGGTTTATTTGACTAGATAAAGGCAAGAGGGTAGTTTCCACTCTTCTGCGAATGAATGGTCCAACACAATCGTCACAAGGTTGGCATGCTAACAAAACGACGTTTGCCTTGCACGAAACTTATCTATGAAACAGGTCATACAAGATCTCAGCTCGCATGAATTAAAAGTGGCTGACGTGCCACCGCCGATCGCCCAAAGGGGACGCGTCCTGGTGCGCACGGCAGCGTCGCTGATCAGCGCGGGCACTGAGCGCATGACCGTCGAGATGGGTAAACGCAGCCTGTTGGGCAAAGCCCGGGAGCGTCCTGACCTGGTCCGGCAGGTGATCCAAAAAGCGCAAACTGAAGGACTGCGCAGTACGGTGACTGCCGTGCGCGCAAAACTTGATTCCGTCGTCGCTCTCGGTTACAGCGCGTCGGGAACCGTGGTTGCCGTCGGCGAGGACGTGACCGAGTTTCGCGCCGGTGATCGTGTTGCTTGCGCCGGAGCGGGTTATGCATCGCATGCGGAAGTTTTGTCTGTGCCGGTAAACCTCTGTGTTCGTCTTCCCGCTGAAGTGGATTTCGAAAGCGGCGCGTTTGGCACGCTCGGCGCGATTGCGCTGCAGGGCCTGCGCCTCGCAAATCCGACGTTGGGTGAGTCGTGCGTGGTGATTGGATTGGGCCTGCTGGGCCAACTGACAGTCCAGTTGTTGAAAGCGAACGGCTGTCGCGTCTTTGGTATCGATCCGGATGAACAGCGAGTTACATTGGCGCGCCGTCTGGGCGCCGACGAAGGTTGCGCGCCGGACGATAATGCCGAAGGAAGAGTTTTGGAGTGGTCGCGCGGGCGCGGCGCCGATGCAGTGTTAATTACAGCCGCAACTTCATCGAACCAGCCGATCGAGATGGCGGGCGAGATCTCGCGTCTCAAAGGCAGAGTTGTCGCGGTCGGACTGGTTGGGCTTGATGTTCCGCGAGAGCTCTACTATCACAAAGAGCTTACGCTGCAAGTTTCCATGTCCTACGGTCCGGGCCGCTACGATCCGGAATACGAAGAACGCGGTCACGACTATCCTTTTGCCTATGTGCGCTGGACCGAAGGACGAAACGTGGAAGCCTTCCTTGATCTACTGGCGGAAAAGCGAGTCAACGTCGGGTCGTTAATCACCCATCGCTTTTCGATCGAGAACGCGGAGCGGGCTTACGATCTGATCACCGGAAAAGAAAAAGAGCCGTACCTCGGCATCGTGCTGCGGTACGACGATGCCGGCGAGCTGGTAACGCGAATCACACTTTCTAAAGAAGCGACGCGCGGCAGTGCTCCGGAAAAAACAGTGCGCGTGGGATTGATCGGCGCCGGCAGTTACGCCAAAAGGTATTTGTTGCCAAATCTGAGTGCCGCCGGGGCGAAATTCGAATCAGTCGCCACCGCGTCCGGCCTTTCCGCGCGCGAGGTCGGTGAGAAATACGGGTTTCGCCAATGCGTCGCGGGCGCGGATGAAGTTATTAACGACGACGACGTTAATCTGATCGTGATTGCCACACGGCACGACTCCCATGCGGAACTTGCCAGGCGAGCGCTGGAACGCGGCCACTACGTTTTCGTTGAAAAACCTTTAGCGCTGAACGACGAAGAGTTGGAAGGCACGCTTGCGGCGGCGGCCAGGTCCGGTCGCGGCTTGGCGGTGGGCTTCAACCGGCGGTTCTCGCCGTCGGCCATCGCCGCGAAGGAATTTTTCAGCGACACACAGGCGCCACTCTCGATTAACTACCGCGTCAACGCCGGGCGCATTCCCACTGATCATTGGATTCAGGACCCGCGCGAAGGCGGCGGGCGGATCATTGGCGAGGTCTGTCACTTCATCGACTTGATGCAGTTCCTTACCGGCTCAATCACGACGCGCGTTTATGCGGAGCCGCTCGCCAGCCGCAATGCAGAAGTCGTTAGCGAGGATTCAGTTTTTATCACACTACGTTTTGCAGACGGATCGAACGGTTCAATCGCCTATCTCGCCGAGGGTGACAAGGCGCTAGCCAAAGAACGAGTAGAAATCTTTGGCGCCGGTAAGACTTTTATCCTGGACGATTTTCGCAACGCGACGCTGCTCAGCGGCGGCAAAGAGAAGCGATTGCGACTACGTGGTCAGGATAAGGGGCAGGCCAACGAAGTGCGCGAAGTTTGTCGCATGGTTTCCGAAGGCGGGCCGGCGCCAATTGCGCTCGAGGATCTGGCAGCCACTACGCGCGCGACTTTCCGGATTAAGCAGTCGTTGCAAACGGGATTGCCCGTTGACGTTTGAATGGCTCAAACAATTGTTAGGAGCTTGGCTCAGGGCAAAGGGGGGAGGGCGAAAGAGCGGCGGCGAGCCGCCCTTCCTAACTGCAAGTATTCTAGGGTGACCTTCATTCGAAAGGCAGAGTCAACACAACTAACTTGCAGTAAGGAAGGGCGGCTTGCCCCCGCTCTTAGCCGTTCAACTCTCCTATCTATCCAAAAAAGTCCTTTGCCACAGTTCCAGCGTTAAGAGTTGAAAGACCTGCAGGCTGAAATCGTCGCGGCCGGATCGGTTGGCGTCGATGATCTGCTGAACCGCAGTCGGCTTAAAGAGTCCTCGCCTCTGCACCGTCTCTG
The DNA here is from genome assembly GCA_034665305.1 of Blastocatellia bacterium. Lineage (GTDB taxonomy): Bacteria > Acidobacteriota > Blastocatellia > Pyrinomonadales > Pyrinomonadaceae > DASXRU01. The sequence continues at coordinate 147,787 of JAXDFZ010000010.1, forward strand.
CCGATAACAAATCATCCACCAGCGGCTGCAACGGTCCTCGCAACCACGAACGTATGGGCGCGCCGAAACCCGCCTTCTTGCGCCAGACTACGTCCTTTGGCAAGAGTCTTTCGGCAGCGCGCTTCAGGATGTACTTCCGTTTCAGACCGCGAAGCTTTAAGTCCGGAGGCATACGTGCCGCCAGCTCCATCAATTCATGATTCAGGAAGGGCACGCGAACTTCCAGGTTGGCGGCCATCGAAGTCTTGTCGGTGTAGGCAAGATTGAGGCAAGGCAGGAACGTTTTTAGATCGACGTAGAGCAAGCGATTAAGCGGCGCTGCGTTTTTGACTCGCGCGAAATAACGGCGGTGCTCGCGATAAGCATCCATGCCCTTAACTGCCTCGCCGGTTTCATTCGTGAAGAGCTGAGACTTCATCCGATCGGTGAAGTAGGTTCCAAAGCCGAGGTAGCGCTCCTCAAAATCCAGCGCGGCGCTAGTGGCGAATTTTTTGGCGTTGCGCAGTGGTCCAGTAAGTTTTCCCGGACGCCCGCCCGGCAGCGCGCCGGCGAGAAAATTCATGACCGGACGGCGCAGCATTTTGGGGACAGGATCAAGTCCGCCTGCAATCTTCATCGCCAGTTGCCGGGGATAGCCGGCGAACACCTCATCGCCTCCCATTCCGGAAAGCATCACTCTTAACTTCTCGCGCGCCGCTTGCGATATCAGGAAACTGGAAAGCATCGCCGGATCGGCAATCGGTTCGTCGGCGTGATAAACGAGCTTCGGCAGGAGGGTGGCAATGTCCGGCTGCAGCATGATCTCGTGATAGTCCGTGTGCAGCAGTTCGGCAACGCGCCGCGCCCAAACTACATCGTCAGGAATTATGTCGAAGCGCAAGTCCTTCGCCTCCATTCCCACCGTGTAGGTCGAAACTTCTTTGCCGCCTCCGTGATGTTTCATCAAGGCGACGATCGCGGATGAGTCGACGCCGCCAGACAGGAACGAGCCGAGCGGAACGTCCGCCACCATCTCCATCCCGACCACGCGATCGAGCGTTTCGTAAACGCGATCGCGCCACCATGATTCACTGCGACCTGCTTCGATTTCGTCGAAGGAGATGTCCCACCATTCGTGGACTTCAACGCGGCCGTCCTTCACCGTCAGGTAGTGACCGGGCGGTAGTTTCCAAACTCCTTCGAAGAGTGTGTGCGGGTCGGGCGTCCAGAGGAACGTGAGGTATTGATTAAGTGCCTCCAGGTTCATCGACGCGCGAACCAGGCCACTCGCAAGTATGGCCTTTATTTCGGAAGCGAAAACGAATGAAGCGGCAGCGCCGTTCGGTGTGCGGGTTTGCGAGTAATAGAGCGGCTTAATACCGACGCGGTCGCGCGCGAGTGTCAGGGTCCGTTCCTGATTATCCCAAACGGCGAAGGAAAACATTCCGTTAAGGCGCGTCAGGCAGTTCGTGCTCCACTCGGCGAAGGCAGTCAAGAGAACTTCGGTGTCGGTTGCCGTACGAAAGACGTGGCCCTTGGTTTCGAGTTCATCGCGCAGTTCGCGATAGTTGTAGATTTCGCCGCCGAACGTGATGACATAGCGGCCATCGGCGGAAAGCATCGGTTGGTGACCCGCGCTACTGGTGTCGATGATCGCCAGGCGGCGCTGGCCCAGCGATACCGCCTGGCCCTCGCTGATTGGCCCGGATGTCCAGAGGCCTTCGTCGTCACGGCCGCGATGCTCAATACTCAAAAGCATCGCGCCAATGCGAGCTTCGGGCTTAACACTGATCAATCCGGCAATACCGCACATAGGGTTTCGGAGATTCGGCGGGCTAAGATTATTCGGCGAGCACGAGGAGGGAATATCCGCCCAGCACGCGCGCTACAAAGTCTTCGTTCACTTTTGCCATTAATCGCCTGGGCCAGCTGGCCATCTTTGCTTTCAAACTTCGCGGATGATCGATGGCCCCCGCGGTGTAAGCAGTGTCCAGCACTTTGTATCCCGTATCGCGCAGCGTGGCCAGCGCAGTGTCTTTCATAAAATAATGAAGATGCCCGGCCTGATCGCGTTCGCGCAGGATCGGCCGCCCGCGCATGACCCATTGGGCCGACATATCCAACGGAATATGAAAAATCTTGTAACGCGCTTTGGAACGCACGCCCCTGAGAAAACTTAGATAGTCAGGAACGTGCTCAAATACGTCGATACAGAGCAGGAGATCGAAGTTGGGAGTGGGGCCGGCCAGCAAGTCTTCACATTTGAATTGCAGCCGCTCGTTTGCTCGTGGTTCGCAGAGCGCGAATGCGTGGGGCGAAATCTCATAACCGAAGAATTCCGTATTGGCCGGCAACTGCGTTTGTAGTTGTCGCAGAATCTCGCCCGCGCCGCAGCCCACCTCGCAGATGGTCCGCGGCTGCAGTTGATTCTGCCTCATCAAGCGAAGAATCTGTTCCGCCTTCCAGGTTGAATCCTCGACGTGGTACGTGGGGTTCTTTTCCACGTACTCACCGGTTTGATAAATGCTGTCAGACGTGACCGTCATTTTGTTCCGACCAACTTTATTCCCAGGGCCAACCTCAATGGTAACGTGCGGCCAAGAGTTCTCCGTAATTTGCGGGGGGCCTTTGCCAGAATTGATTCAAATATAGTCCCTAATGCCGTCGGCGTGTTCAGGTGAAATCCCCGGGCGCCAATCATCGTTTCCAACTTGCTGAATCCCACCGTGCGAAATAGTTCCGTGAGTTCCGCCAAAGAGTATTCCTGCAAATGAAATCCTGTCGCCACTTCATCGAAGAACTGTGACACATCATGCGGCCCGGAAAATCGATTAGGCGTGATGCAGATATATTTTCCGCCCGGCTTCAACACCCGATAAATATTTTGCAATTGCTCCACCGCATCGTCGGGATGCAGGTGCTCCATCAGCTGATCGCTGTAGGCAACGTCAACGCTATTCTCAGGAACGGGAACACTTGATCCATCTGAGATGATCAGTTCCAGGTTACCTGGAAGGGCGACGCCCGCAGCAATCTCATGAGATACGTCAATCGCATAAACTTTCTGCACGCGCTTTGCGATCTCCAGCGCCAGGGAGCAATCGCCCGGTCCCAGTTCCAGATACGTTGCATTGGGCGAAAGAAGTTTTTCCAGCAACGCCACTCGTTCGGCTACGTGACGGCGGCGGGCGTTATCGTCACGCTTCAGGATCAGCTGCGGATGGTCGGGAACTCTCTGAAAAAGTTCGTCATAGACTTGCGTATAGAGTTGCTTGCGTTCTTCGCGCCGTGCCGTGCGCAGGCGGGACGCCAGTTCCTTCTCGATCAGGTAATGCTGCCTGATCTGATCGGGCGATCTTGATTCGTGCTTTGCCGCATCGTCAGACAATTGTGAAGTTCCCCGAAAACCTAAGAACATCAATTGTGAGCCCCGGCCGATTGCGGATCAAAATTTAGGAACAACTCCCCTCTCGTCCGCAATCCGCAATCTGAATTCTGCAATCGGTTCACCGTCGCCGTAGCCCCAAAATGCTGAGGAAAAAACTCGAAAACAGCGTCTGACAACCCACCGTCAGGGCGGTCACTGCCGGAATCACAATGCGCATGGTGCGCGCCGGATCGAGGTTTCCGAATGAAAGCTGGTCCCAAAACCAATACGAATAGGCCGTGCCCGCCAGGCCGGCGAGGATCAGCAGTGACGCGACGATCAATCCGCCCTCAAGCGTGATGTAGCGAAACAAATTGTCGAGCCGTTTGTCCGGAGGCAGCAGGCCTTCGCTAATCGCAAACACTTTTGTGAAGACAGCAAACAGGATTGCCTGAAAGCCGATAATGATCGCCGCCGCCGCATACAATAAAGTGTGAACATCGAAAGTCACGCCGGCAACCACTCGCGGCACGGGCAACAGCCACAGCATAGTCAGCAGCCCGAGCAGCATCAGCAAAGCGCCGGGAAATAGAAATAACCAACGCGGACTGTAGAGCAGCAAGAAGCGCAAATGCCGCCAACCGTCGCGCCAACTGCGCAAGTGCGGCGCGCGTGTGCGTCCGTCAGGAGAAAGCGTCGTCGGCACTTCCGCAATTCTCAATCGTTGCAACGTCGCCTTTACCACCATCTCACTGGCGAATTCCATTCCGGTAGTCTGCAAGTCCAAATCCAGAATCGCCGCCTTGCTGAAGCCGCGCAGGCCACAATGAAAATCTCCGCAAGGGCTGCGAAAAAATATCCGGCCGATTGTCGTCAGTACCGGGTTTCCAAGATACCGATGCAGTGGCGGCATGGCGCCCGGCGCAATCCCGCCGCGAAAACGGTTACCCATGACGAGCTGGTTGCCCGCGCGCAGTTTGGCAATGAACGGCCCCAGCGCGCTGAAGTCGTAACTGTCGTCCGCGTCGCCCATAATGATGTATGGTCCGTGAGCTGCGGCGATGCCGCCCATCAAAGCGCTGCCATATCCTTTTGCCGAAACGTTGATGACGCGCGCGCCCAGGCCCGCGGCGATATCCTGTGAACCGTCGGTGCTGCCATTATCGGCGATCACAATTTCTCCGCAGACATTATTCTCGGCGAGGCAGCGTTGGGCTTTTTGAATACAGACCGCGAGTGTCTCTGCCTCATTCAGGCAGGGCATCACAATAGAGACCTCGATTTCCTCATTGTTAGCTAAGCTTCGTTCCATCGATTATTAGCGGCCGGCGTCAACTACCTCGTGAAAAATCGCGGCCAGCTTTGGGGCGTTCGCTTTCACTGAGTAGTGTTCGGTAACAACTTTCCGTCCTTGAGTTCCCAATCGTGGGCCGAGATCGGCTTCTTCAAACAATCGTCCGAGAGCGGCGTACCAGTCATTCTCGGAGCTGGCACCAAATCCTACTTCATCGTAGCCCATTATCTCTTTATTGACACCGACCGGGCTGACAATCACCGGTAATCCGACTGACATGTAAGTGAGCATCTTGAAACCACATTTGCCGCGCGCTTCCTCTGCGTCTTGCAGCGGCATCAGACCTACATCCATTTGTTGGACCATGCTGATCTCAGTTTCGGCCGACCATTCGGCGAAACGCCATTGATGGTCGCCAAGTTTCGTGAACGCGGGCTGACGATCAGAAACGATCAGCAGTTGCGCTTCCGGATGTTCGCTCAGAAACTGCGCGAGCGGCGCTTCGATGTCATAGAGAAACTTCAGATTCGACCACGAGCCAATCCAACCGATGGTCCAGGGCTGGTCTGGGCGAGCGACGGGCGGTTGCCACTGTTCAGAGTCCACGGACGTGGGCACCAGCCAAACCCTGGCGCCCGCCTGTTCGTAGTGCTCCTGCAAAAAACGGTTGCCGGCGATTACTCCGTCGCAGCGCCGCGCGATCTCCGCGGAAAAATCGGGCTGTCCGGCCTGTTGGTAAGGGAGCCAGATCGCATCGTCGACGTCGAAGACGCGTTTTTTTCCGGCGAAGCCCTCAAAGGTCACACGGCCTGAAACCAGCTCGCGCCCCAGCCAGGTCACGTCGCTGAACTGCGACGCCACCAGTCCCGGCAAGCGCAGAGCATTTGCGAGCCACGGCAGCGGCTCAATCTTGTAACGATTGAGCAGGGGGCGGCGTTCGGAAACGTCAACTCCCAGTTCGTGCAAAGGCTTTATGAACTGCCGAATGCGAAACCTGCTGGAGGGATCGACTTTGCTCGCCGTCAGGGCAGTCACTTTGATCATCTAAGCGTCTCAGATCTCAAGTCTCAAGTCTCAAGTCTCAGGTCTCAGGTCTCAGATTTCAGTTATCAAGTCTCAGGTTTCACTTCTCAAGGTTCATTTTGAGAGCTGGGACCTGAGACTTGAGACTCTTTTTCGCCGAGACGTGAGACCTTTTTTCGTTTCGGAATCACGAAGCCTTCCAGTAACAGAATCTGAATTATCAGGTTAACAAAAAGATAGACGCTGGTGACAACGGCCAGGCCCATCAATCCGTAGCGCATGAACCCCAGGACCTTCGCCGGTATGTACAGGGTGTAGGTTACGATCGACATGCGCGTGGGTGTGCGCGTGTCGCCCATCGCATAAAACGTCGTCGACGTAATCTGGCCCATCGCGCCGGCGATGAAGAAGCCAGCGAGAGCGATCATGATCAGCCAGAGCAAGTGCACATTGGCGCTCGTGACCCCGCCATGTCCGATTAGCAAACTCAGAATGCGTTCACCGGTCAACACGAATACGAAGTAACTTGCGGTGGTTATGCTGCCAATCAACAGCAAACGTTTTTGGTAAATATGGCGGAATGTGGACCAGCGGCCGGCGGCGGCTTCGATCGCCAATTGCGGGACCATCGGCGCGGCCAGCGCTTTCTCAGCAACCACGTTGGCGACGCCATACAGTTGTTGGCCCACATATAGCAATGAGAGTCCGCCGGCGGGAGCCATGGATGCCAGGAAGCGATCTACCAACGGATCAGTGCGGTAATAGGCGGTGCCAATCAGCAATGGTCTGATGCGGCTCCAGGCCTCGCGCATCGCCGGCGAGTTCCAGTTCGGCCGTCGCCAACGGCCCAATCCGGGCAGCAGCCAAAGTAGTTGCAAGAGAGTTCGCAATACAATGACCAGCGCCGCCGCGACGATGCCATAAAGCGCCAGCAACTTTACAATCAAAACCAACGCGATGAGGTTTGATAAAACTGTGGACAGTTCTACCCAGATGAATTGTTTGCGCGCGTGATAGACGGACCAGAGCACGGAAACGGATGCCGTAAAGATCATGCTGACGAGTTGAATTCTGGTCAGGCTAACCGTTAACGCGCGCGCGGCAGGGGAAAAGCCCGGCACCAGCCAAGGCACCCAGAAGCTGGCGGTAATGAAAAGTACGAAGGCGAGAGTGGTGAAGAGAACCGTGATGCCGAGAAAGAAGCTCCACGCGTTTTCCCCAAAAGTGATTTCATTTTCCGTTGCCAGCAGCGGCACCAGCACATGCGTCAGCGAACTGCTGACTACGCTGAGGATCAAAGTGGGAAGCGCCATGCCGGCAAAGAGGGCATCGGTTTCAATTCCCACACCCAGTTGTGTTATGACGTACCACTGAAACAGCAGAGACAGAAGAATGTTGGCGCCGGCGAGAGCTGCGAGAGTCAGGGTTTGCTTCATCAGGATTTCGCGAGCTGTTCCGGTCAGGTTGCGGCGCAGATCGAATTAAGAGCTTATATTTGATAACCCGCATTATTTCAAACCGGTTGATGAAATCGTAGGGGCGTCACTCCGTGGGGGCCCCATTGTCAGCGGAAGAAGGGGACGCCCTCGGAGAGCACCCCTGCAAGTCTATTTTGATCAAAGTCCTTCACGTTCTGGATTCACTAAACCGCGGCGGCGCCGAGACGATGATGCTGGACGTTTGTCGCAACGCGAAGGCCGGCGGCCTCGATCTGATCTTTGTGGCAACTGGCGGCGGCGATCTGGAGAATGATTTCCGCGACTCGGGAGTTGAATTTATTCGCCTGAAACGGAAATTGCCCGTTGACTTGTCCCTCGCGGCTGAGTTGCGGGGGATCATCAACCGGCGCAACGTGTCCGTGGTCCATAGTCACCAGCCGGTGGAAGCGCTGCACCTTTACCTGGCGACTCGCGGCAGCGATACACGCAGAGTTCTGACCTTGCACGGTATTTATCCGGGCACCAAAAACGAACTGGCCTTGAAGTTTGTGTTGCCACGTACGCATGCGAAAGTGATCGTCAGCCAGACCCTGTTGCAGCAACTCGAGGAGAGCGATGTTTGCGGTGCGGACGGCAAATGTTTTGTCATCCCCAACGGAGTCGATCCGCAACGATTGCAAACGTCCGGGCGAACCCTCCGGCAGGAGTTGAAACTGACTGACGATGAAATGCTGCTGGGCATGGTTGGTAACTTTCAGCCGGTAGCGGAAAAAGATCAGCTCACAGTTTGTCGGGCTTTGCCGGCGCTCTTCGCGAAAATTCCACGCGCGCGATTTGTCTTTATTGGAGGCCGTTCGGACGCCGCACCGCGCCTTTTTGATGACTGCGTCGACTTTTGCCGCGGAGCCAACATTCAAGACCGCGTACATTTTCTGGGAAGGCGCGGCGACATTCCAGAGGTGCTCCGGTCACTCGACGTGTTTGTGCTTTCGACCCGCCGCGAAGGCTCGCCGATCGCAGTCATCGAGGCGATGATGGCCGGAGTGCCGGCAGTACTTTCAGACATACCGGCGGTGCGCGAAGTTTCAAATAATGGCGCGCAAGCGGTTTTGTTTGAGACGGGAAATGCAGAAGACCTGGCGGCGAAACTGATCAATCTTTTGAATCATCCGGGCGAGTGTGAACGCCTCGCGGCGACAGCGCGGCAGTGGGCGCTGGAGCGATTTGGCATTTCCCAGCATGTTACGAACCTGTTTGCCCTCTATGAATCGCTAAGGCGGAGTGGGAAAAATGGCTCATAAGAAAAAGCTTCAAGTATTCGTTTCATCGACCTACACCGACCTTCACGAGGAGCGTCAAGCTGCAGTTGAAGCCATCCTAATGGCAGGACACATACCGGCTGGGATGGAGCTCTTCGCTGCCGGCGATCAATCGCAGATGAGTGTCATCAAGCGATGGATTAATGAGTCAGATGTTTACTTACTGATTCTCGGAGGACGTTATGGCAGTATCGAACCTGAAAGTGGGAAAAGCTACATTCACCTCGAGTATGAGTATGCGGTCGCAAAGGACAAGCCGTTTTTCGCCGTCGTGATTGAAGAAGATCATCTTGAGGAAAAGGTTAAGCGTGTAGGCTCCAGCGTTCTTGAGAAAGAAAACCCACAAAAGCTAAGGGAGTTCAGGACGCAGGTGTTGAGCAAAATAGTAAGGCCCTGGCGAGATCCGAGGGATATCAAACTGGCCATTATGGAAACGATGTCGGAGTTCAGTCGACGAGATGATTTGATTGGCTGGATTCCGGGCAGTGAGGAAGTCAACACCGGCGCGGTTGCAGAAGAGATCGCCCGCTTGGGAAAAGAGAATGCAGAGCTGCGATTCCAAGTAGCAGCCAAGTCCACGGATTCTACAACCTACAACGGTTTAACGTTCGAGAAGATGTATAAGATTCTAACGGATGAAGAAACAAATCTTTCCGAATACGATGCTGAGGTTATTGAAACGGTCAATGAAGTTGCTCAGGTATTTGGAGATTCAAAGCCAGGTCTTCTTCATCTATTTTGGTTGCTCGGCTTCAGGTTCAATCAGAATAGGACTTACAGCATCAGCAGGGGAGGGCCTGAGTATAAGACGATCCTGGCGTTGGTCGATTTTGGGCTTGTCGAGGGAAGTGAGTTAAGCGGTTTTCATCCCACGGAAGCTGGCAGACAACTCCTTCTGCGATTAAGACTAGAACGCGAAACTAAGAAGGCCCGCCAGGTCGTTAAGCGTTTGCCTTTTTGAGCCCAGCGATTTTTGTATTGTGCGGCAGCCTTTTCTCCGTGTCGCTCGTTATCGCTTGCCCTTTTCATATGCACTTAGTGATCCGTCAATAGCAGATGAGAGCATGGTCAACGATAGCCCGGTTCTTAGCTCGCTCTCCAATGGCAGGTACCAGCGTTCCGGCAAGGTGTTGAAGTAAACCAGTACGCCTTTTTCAGTTTTCAACCTGCTCCCCATCTTCGCCAACTCAGTTTCATAGTTCTGATTTGGCCGGCCGGTAACGAAAACAGTTTTTTCCGGAACCAGTATTGCCGGTCGCCCGGTGAGGTAATAGACGGCATCGGGTGCGTTTGAATAGATCGGAATTCCGGGCGCCAGTTCGCGAGCGCGCTGGATCGTCTCTGATTCTTTCCACTGCCGGCTCGCGTAACCCTGACCGTCATGGCGCGTACGTTCGAACCAACCTGCGGTGCGCACGGAATAGGAAAAAAGCACAGCAATCACGACGAGGAGACACGCAATTCTGATGTCACGAATGTGCGGAAAGCGCCTCAGCAATCCGGACGCGAATATTAGAACCAGAACGATGGATACGACGTGAACCGGCAGCAACGTTCGCTCATCGAAGATCACCAGATCGAAGAGCGACGTAGCAATAATTATGAACCCCACATAATTGACAATGAAGATGACGAGCACCATCAGCAAGTGATCAGAATCTTCGTCGTCCCCCTCCGTCCAACCGAAGTCGCCTGGAACGGGTGACTGGTGAATTCGCTTTTGCAGATAAACTAAAAACAAAACGGTCAACCCTATTTCCGCCAGAAAGATTCCGATCCGCAGATCTCCTCGCACCTTTCCCACCAGCAACCAGGAGGCGACAGTGGAAAAGCCCGCCACGAATTGCTTAATTCCGGGCGGATGAAAAATCATTCGCCGATCGGTTTGAGAACCGGTCAAAAGCACATTGCGGACAAGCCACAGGGCCATCGGCAGGCAGGCGACCGAGCTAAAAGTGACTGCAGCCGCAAAACCGCCACGCAAACCTTTTTTATGCAGCAATAACAATGCTGCCACACCTGTCACTATCAAAGTTGCCGCAACATATCGTGTCAGCAACGCCAGCGCGGCGAGCGACGCAGCCAATATCAACCAGCCAGGACGAATATTTTTCAAGTATTCAACCAATGCCGCGAGACAGCCAACGGCCAGCACAAGAAACAGTGGCTCAGTAAGTGCCAGCGTGTGGACCGCTACCACATCCGGAGCAGTCAGCATCAATAGTGCGCCCACAATGGGAAGCCAAAACGAATAGCGCGCCGACCGGGAAATGACGAAACCAACCAATAGAACATTCGCGCCAAGGAGAATTGCCTGCAACCAACGGGCAGCTTCTTCGAGGGATAAGTGGCCCAATCCGATCAGCGCCAGCAGCGAAGAGTAAAGTGGCGGGTAGTGAGTCATCGGTCTGAACTCACCATCAGCAGCCAGCGCGATCAGACCGCGACCCTTCGTTAGATTGCGCGCCGCCTCAAGATAGACAGTCGAATCGGGTGTGACGCCAATGCCAAACCTTGTGGCCAGGATGACAAGCGCCACCGCCAACAGGGAGAGGAGCAGCAATGCGAAGAAGAGTCGCCGGCTCAATTAGATTTTTCCACGTTTGAGAGAAAGTGTAATGAGCTCTCGAAAAGCCAGGTAGCGGGCCACGGATACAGCGAAAGCGATCGTTGCGGTCCCTTCGGATTCGGTAATTCAGACTGGAGCTGACGCATCGGAGTGCTATATTACCCCACTTTTCAAGAGCGCTAATACGTGCGGCCAAAACGTCTAGTCCGCAACCAGAATGATTGTGAATTCCATTCCCGTAACTCGACTGCTGGCGCTTGCCGTTCTCTTCACCGCGCTGAACGCTTTCAAGCCTGTTTGCATTGACGACGCGTTCTATCATTATCACGCGGAACAGATCGCACACCATCCGCTCGATCCTTACGGCTTCCGTATATTTCAGAACGACAGACCGGAACCCGCAGTGCAGGCGCTGGCGCCGGTGATGATGCAGTACTGGTGGGCCATCGGCATCAGGATTTTTGGACAGCATCCGTTCTGGTGGAAGGTCTGGCTGTTCCCTTATGCGCTGTTGCTGGTCTTTTCCTTGCACTCACTGTTGCGCAGGTTTGCCGGCCGGCACGAGATGACTTTGACGGCGATGTTGGTTCTGTCGCCGGTATTTCTTCCCAGTTTCAACCTGATGCTCGATGTACCGTCGGCGGCCTTGATCTTGTTTGCCCTGGGGATTTTTTTGCGCGCGTCGGATCGCGAATCATTAGGCCTGGCAGCGGTTGCCGGTCTGGTCGCGGGGATCGCGGCGCAAACAAAATACAACGGCCTGGTTGCGCCGGTAGTTATGTTGCTTTACGCGATTCTCTTCAAAAGAATCAGGCTCGGAATAGTGGCGGCAGTCGTTGCGGGCGCATTTTTTCTTTTGTGGGAAGGTTTCATTTTTTCCAGCGCGGGGCGCTCTCATTTTCTGGCTCAATCGCAGACTTATGGCTCCGTGAATCTCATGGCTAAGTATGCGTACCTGTCGTGGCCACTGGTCACGATAATGGGCGCCGTGGCCCCGTTTTTCGCTTTACTGGCTTTGATTGCTTTGGGAATTCGAAGAACGTGGACGGTAGTGGCCGCAATGGTAATCGCCGTCGGGTTTCTCTTGATTGCTTTTGCGCCAACGGGATTTCAGGAGTGGGGCGGGCACAAACAGTTCACGCTGGCACATGTGATTTTCAGTGCTTTCGGCATCTGCTTCTTTGCCGGTCTGCTTTTTGTCATCAAGCGCCTGTTGCTGAACGCTGCAACTCTGCGGAGTACTTTGAATAACCTCGCGGAATACAAGTTCGAATTATTTCTGACGGGCTGGTGGCTGTTGGAGATTTTTGCTTACTTTCTACTCTCGCCGATTCCAGCGGTGCGACGCATGTTATTGCTGCTGGTAGTCAGTACACTATTAATCGGAAGATTACTGGCACACTCGCAGACCGTCACCGTTAGAGCAATCCGCTGGGTTGCGGTTGGCAGTGTGGTGTTGGGCCTGCTTTTTTACATCGTAGACTTTCGCGATGCCTATGTTGAAAAGGCCGCGATCGATAAAGCACGACGAACAATTGCAACGATGCCGTCCGCCGGCAGCACTTGGTATTTGGGCCGTTGGGGATTGCAGTTTTATGGCGAGCAGGCGGGCATGAAACCTGTGTTGCCGGACGAATCTGACTTGCGCCCTGGTGACTTCGTAGTGACAACGGATAGCGTCTATGCGCCTGAGCCGGTGTTGGCGCATCTCCGGCGCTACCAGATGAACCCGGTTACGGAATTTGCCCTTGCGGATCGACTGCCGTTATCGACGATGCTGGGTTTCTACAACAGCGGAATTCCGATTCATCATCAGGATGGCCCGAGGCGGCGGGTCAAGATTTACCGGATTGAGTGAGTGGATGGCGAAGGGGGTTGAGTTGGTTCTCAACCAGTTGGCAAAGCCAACGACATATTCGTAGCCCACAGCGCAAGCTGCGGGAAGGTGCAAGCAACTAAACGAGAGCCCCAGAGGGGCGACATAGATTGCCGCACCACGAACACCTTCCGAGTTATGTCGCTCGCTTCGCGAGCTGGAATCCAGGGGCGACGCTGAACCCACAGCTCGCGCTGTGGGCTACTGATATGCCGCCCGCAAGTGCGGGCTTCTGGCAAATGTCGCGCTGCGCGCTCAATTGCGGGCGGGACGCCCGCGGTCCCGTTGAAGAGCTTGAGTGGTCCTTACCGCCGACTCTGAAACTTGTCGGTCTTTAGGATCGCGTCGCGCGCGGCGTGGGCCATGATCTCGTAGCCGCCGGCGTCAGTGTGAAAGCCGTCGGCCTGAAGATAAAGTTTCCCAAAGGTTTCGATCGGCCGGTAAATAGGACCGGCAGCCGGCTGCGTTATGAAGTTTCGTATCTTCGGTAAATCCAGATTCTCCCATTTTCCTTCGGTCCCACTGTTCGTATACACATAAAAGATCTTTCGACCGGCCGGAAATGTAGCGGTATACGACCACACGTTGTCCCCCGCCTTTTGATCGCCGTGAGTGCCATCGTCGAACATCTGCACTTTGTTCGGTACGTTGTTGCCGAGTTCAGGATAAGGGCCGACGATAAACATCGCGCGCGGCACGGAGCTGTGGTCCATCAGAACCCGAAAAATAACATTCACGGTTGGGTCTCTCGAGCGCTGGCCGGTACCGCTTTCCGGTTGCAGTCCCAATTTCTGCTCCAGTTCGCGTTCCATTCGCTGCCGTTCGCTGTTGATTAAATCGCACGTGTCCACCAGCTGAACATTCTCTGCGCGCGCAATCTGGTGCAGCGTCGTCTGATAGGGACTGCCCGGCCGCAACTCGTTATGGAGCAGAATTGGAATGGCGCCATGCTCCCGGACCATGCGGACCATCTCACGAATGTTTCGGTCGTAATCGGCGGGAGGGACTCGGACCTTCGCTTCCAGGCGTTCGTAATCCTTCGCTTCCAGGGCGTCCGCGCTGACCCAGGATTCAAATAGAAAATTATCGTTCGGATCGCTGACCGCTTTAATCGTTTCGCCCATCGTGACGGACTTGAACTTGTTGAGCTGGCCCAGGTAAACGGCCAACTTGTACAGTTCTGAATTCTCGGTAACGAAACGTCGCAGGCTGAAGCGTTTTGGCTTCGCCACAAAGACGTCTTTGTCGTGCCAACCCGGAATCGACGCATCGTTCATCGAATAGCCGATCAGCACGATGTCAGGTTGCAGGGCGAGCGCGCGCCGCTGCAGTAGTTTCAGACCTTCGTGAGATGTGTAGGCGAGCATCCCGAGGTTCAGAACTTCAATTTTCTTGTCAGGAAAATCAGCGCGCAGCAACGCCGCCAACCGGCGGGGATAGCTCTGCTCAACATCAACGTTATGGCCAAACGTCCAGGAGTCGCCCAGCGCGACGATGCGAATCGTATCCGGTGATTTGGTAGCCGGAAATTCGTCGTCACGAAATCCGTCGGAATTAAAAGCGACTGACCACTTCGGATTGTTTTTGAACTGGTCCGGCACCGCCGGGCTGAAGCGGCCGACCAGGGCTTTGCGTTCTTCTTCCGAAGGCATGGGACAAAACAGATCCAGATAGGTCTGTCGCGCATGTGGATGTCCCTGCCAAATCAATTCATCATCCGGGTCGAGAATGCGCAAGCCGTTGGCCCACGGGGGAACGGCGCCGAAGTTCCGCACCATGTACGGAACCATCACGTATTCAACGCGAGAATTTCTGATGTGATAAGCGATTCGTATCCCGACTTCAATTGCCAGGATGCAAATCACCGTCACGATCGCGATGGGAAGAATCTTTTTTAGAACGAAGTGACGCAGCCGTCTGGGAAACGACGCAGGGGAGTTTGCGGTTGATATTTTCCCCCTCCCCGCCTGCGGGGAAGGGTTCGGAGTGGGGTCTCGCGGCATCGTCACCTCTCCACTAACCCCTCTCCGCTTGCGGAGAGGGGAAAGAAAACGCCCGTTAATCGTGACCATGCTGTTCCAGGCATCGCTATCTCAAGACTGACTGAATCAGTGTTCGCATAAGGCATCGAGGATACGATCGGCCGTGTGGCCATCCCAAAGCGGCGGCACAGCATGCGGCGCTCCGGTGAGGGTTTTATCGAGCGCCGCAAAAGCCGCGGCCCTAATTCGCTGCGGATCGGTCCCGACCACAGTGTTAGTTCCCAGCGAGACCGTGATTGGTCGTTCGGTGTTCTCCCGCAATGTCAGGCAGGGGATTCCCAGGAAGGTCGTCTCCTCTTGCAGACCGCCGGAATCTGTTAACACCAGTTGGGCGCCGCTGAACAATCTCAGGAAATCCAGATAAGGAAGCGGCTCAATCATGCGCACGCCGCTGTTCGCGATGCGCTCATCAAGTCCAAACTCATTGATGGTTTTCCTGGTGCGCGGATGGACCGGGAAAATTATCGGCAGCCGTTGCGCGATTTCCTCCAGCGCCGTCAGGAGGTTTACCAGGGTATCGCGATCGTCCACGTTCGTGGGCCGGTGCAATGTTAAGACGGCGTAATCAACTCCTTGAACACCGATCTGCTCGGCAATCTCTGACTGCCCGGCTTGTGGCAAATGGCGCACGAGCGAATCGATCATGATGTTCCCGACAAACTTGATGCGCGCGGGAGAGATTCCTTCGGCGATCAAGTTGGCATCGGCATCCTGCGACGGCGTGAACAGCAGATCGGCGATTTGATCGGTTAGTAGCCGATTAATCTCTTCGGGCATGCTGCGGTCGCGACTTCGTAATCCGGCTTCGACATGGGCGACCTTGATACCAAGTTTCGAACAAACGAGGGCGCACGCCAGGGTCGAGTTCACATCGCCCACAACCAGCACCCAGTCCGGTTGCTCCCGCGTGAGGACCGGCTCAAAACGCTCCATCACCTTTGCCGTTTGCACCGCGTGCGAGGCCGAGCCCACTTCGAGATGTACATCCGGAACCGGCAGTTTCAGATCGCGCAGGAAAACGTCGGACATGGCCGCGTCGTAATGCTGGCCCGTATGAACCAGAAGCGGCGTGAACTCTCGCTCGCGCCGCTTCATGGCTGCCACAATGGGCGCGACCTTGATCGTGTTAGGCCGCGCCCCGATGACGTTGATTACTTTGAGCATCAAGAAAAGTCCAAAGTCCAATGTCCAGCGTCCCAAGTCCGCTTCGTGATTTGACTTTGGACTTTGGATCTTAGACGTTGGACTTCATAGCCGAATGATCCGCGCCCGGCTGGTCTTTCGCATATCGCCATTCAACGCGTTTCGTGTATCCACCACTAGTGGAGCCAGGTCGGTGATCCGCTGATAGTCGATCTGGCTGTGATTGGTAACGATGACGATGCAGTCTGATGAGCGAATCTCGTCTTCCGTTAATTCCACCGAACGCAGAGGCGCGCCGCTGGCATCAGTGTGCGCTTCGTCAAAGTTCAGTTCCGCGACGTAAGGATCGTGATAACGCACGTGCGCACCTTTGCTGCGCAGGCGATCGATGATCGAGAGGGCCGGACTTTCGCGCACATCGTCGATGTCACGCTTGTAGGCGACGCCCACTAACAGGACCCGCGAGCCCTTCATGGATTTCTCTTCGTCGTTAAGGCCGTCAGAAATAAGTTGGACCACGTGATCGGGCATGCGCGAATTAACTTCTTCAGCCAGCCCGATAAACCGGGAATCAAATCCGTGCTGCCGGGCTTTCCACGAGAGATAGTGTGGATCGAGCGGAATGCAGTGGCCGCCAATGCCGGGCCCGGGATAGAACGGCATGAAGCCGAAAGGCTTGGTCGCAGCCGCGCGAATCACTTCCCAGGTGTCGATATTCAGGGCGTAACAAAGGCGGGCCATTTCGTTGGCCATGCCGATGTTGACCGCGCGGAAGGTGTTTTCCAGGAGTTTGGTCGCTTCGGCTACGCGGGCAGAAGTCACTGCGTGCACGTTGGCGACAATCTGTGAATAAAGATGCGCCGCGGCCTCAGTCGAATCGTCTGTTACGCCGCCGACGACCTTGGGGATGTTGTGGGTTTGAAATTGCGCGTTGCCGGGATCGACCCGCTCCGGCGAAAAAGCCAGCAGGAAATCTTCATCCAACTGTAATCCGGTCCCCGCAAACATCGGCAGCAAAACTTCATCAGTTGTACCTGGATAAGTCGTCGACTCCAGGATTATCAATTGCCCGCGATGCAGGCGCTTGGTAATTTCTTCCGCGGCCGCCAGGATATAGGAAACATCGGGCTCCTTGGTCTTGCGCAATGGAGTAGGGACGCAAATGATGACGGCATCGCATTCGTTGAGCTGATCAAAATCGGTGGTGGCGCTCAACCGTTTCGCCGCTACATGTTCGGCTATCGCCTCGGAAGTAACATCGCCGATATACGAAGTGCCGGCGTTAATTAGGGCAGTTTTGTGCGCGTCAACTTCGAAGCCGATGCCGGTGAAGCCGCCGCGGGCAAACTCGGCGAGCAACGGCAAGCCGACATAACCCAATCCGATGACGCCGATGCGCGCGCGCTTCTCGGTAATCCTTGAAATGATTTCGTCCTTGACCATGTAACGTAATTTCCTCAGGTGACTAACTTCTAATGAGCCCCAACGGGCCATAATGTGGATCCAAAAACTATTCTTCCCGGTTCTTTATTGACCATTTCCTTGCAGAGTAAAAGTTTCCGAAGGTTGGGCCGTGATAGCAGAGATGATCATCGACAGGGGGCAAAGTAATAATCTCTGAAAACATGCAAGAGTTGTATCGCTCGTGCGGTAGCTTAGCTGGCAGGTACCTCGAGTCTTTACTTCCGGGTCAGCCAAGACTATTTGAGCTTGGCACGACTGTCAAGGAAGGGTCATTCGCCGTCAGGCTCCAATTCGTAAGGCAAACTGTTAGTTTGCAATTGCGGCATGGCAAGATATGCGAGCTTACTGCTAGTTAGCGTAGGGCGCAGTGAGGCTGCCTCGAGAGCTATAGCGATGGCACATCCGGCGGCAAAGCCGACCCTCAGAGCGGCCGTCGCTTTGAAACGAAGCATCCCGTCATCATTTCTGCTCACAGGCGCGCTTAACTGCGCTCAGCATCAGCCGTCTAATGAACCCACTAAACGGTCTGACGAAAAGCCAGTACCCACCGAACTTCCGGCGGCGGGAATTGTCGCCGCACGCAATGCGGGTTTCAGTTACCAAAACGGTCCGACCGCTGCCCGCATCCTGCACGGCAAAGTTCCAGAGTGCGCGTGCCATGCCGGCAGGAACAGCCCCGCGAAAGTTTTCTTCATTAAATGGCAGCACATTACCTGTCGGTCGCCAGAATGGACCAGCTACTCCCAACAAAATTTCCCGGCCGGGATCTTCGGCCAGCACGCCGAAGCCGTTGGCGATGATGGTGGCGAGCGTGATTTTTCGGACTTTGCTTATTTTGCCGGCCGGACGAATTAACCGTTGCGGAAGGGAGCGCAAACCCAGCAGGCCTTTAATGATCGGCGAACCGCCGAGGTCGGTGGTCCAGAGCGCCTGGTAGACCGCTTCGGGCCGCGCCTCGATTACAACCTGATGCACTTCAGAGAAGTCCGGTTGTGGCATGAAGTCATCAATCAGCATCGCCGAAATAGAGGCTAGGGGCTAGAGACTAGAGGCTAGGAATAGGAACTCCACATGCTTCTTAGCTCCCAGTCCCTACCTTCAACCCCCTAACCTCTAGTATCTAGCCTCTAGGTTACTTGACCCATTCGTCCGCGATTTCAGTTTCGACTTTGACCGGGACGGTGGTCAGATACTCTTCGCCGGCGGCGCACATCGCGTGTTCTACGCGCCGCGCCACTTCTTCAGCATCACTGTCCAAGGCTTCCACCACAATTTCATCATGGATGATATTCACGATCTTCCCCGAGGTGTTTTTGAGTTCCTCGCGTAGCAGGCGCAAAGCACGTTTGAGAATGTCGGCGCTGGTTCCCTGAATCGGCGTGTTCTTCCCGTTGCGCTTCGTCATGGAGATCTGCTGGCGGTCCTCTTCGTCAAAGCGAAATCGCACCAGGCGTCCCGACGCGGTGCGGGCCTCACGATCGCGAACGGCACGGTCGGCGGCTTCGTGCAGGTAAGTATCGAGTTGGCGATAGGTGGCGAAGTATTTGCGCAGCACGTTCTCAGCCTCGGGTACGCTGAGCCCGGTCAGTATTGAAAAGCGTTGCGCGCCGATGCCATAGACGACGCCGAAGTTCAAACGCTTGGCAAAGTCGCGCTGTTCCCTGCTAACTTGATCCAAGGAGACGTTGAAAACTTCCGCCGCCGTCACCCGGTGCAGATCCGCGCCGGAGTTGAAGGCACTGATGAAGCCCTGGTCGCCGGAGAATTCGGCGAGGATGCGCAGCTCGATCTGGGAGTAGTCGGCAATGATCAGTTTCCGGCCCGCCGGATGTCCGCTAAAGCAGCGACGGTATTCAACCGCGTGCGGCACCTGTTGGATGTTGGGGTTCGTGCACGCGAACCTCCCGGTTGGGGCGCCAATCTGGCGAAAGTCAGCATGCAAACGACCGGTGGCGGGATTGATCAACTCGATCATGTTTTGGCCGTAACTGGTCAGGGCTTTTTGCACGGTGCGATATTCCAGCAGTTGCGCAATCACCGGATACTGCGCCGCGAGCGGTTGTAACTTCCAGTTGCGCGTGGAATCAGGCACAGGGATTCCCAAACGTCCGAGGGCCTGAGTCAACTGTTGGTGTGAGTCAAGATTGATGTCTTCGCGCGCGGGCCCGCCGAAGAGTGAGCCTTGCATCGACTCTTCGGCGAGAATCTCCTGCAGTTCCTCAGCCAGTTCGCCGCGCCGTTTTTCCACGATGGCCAGTTGTTCCAGCCAACGGTCCTTATGCATGTAGAAACCGGTGAGTTCGATATCGGTGACCGGCATGACGCATTCAAACTCGAGTTGCGCGCATTTGATTAGCGAGTCAGATCGCAGTCCCTCGATCAACTTTTCCCGCAACGGCAGCAGGATCGCGGCATCACGCGCGGCGTATTCGAGTTGCGCCTCGGAAAGTTCCAGGTCCCAGTTGCTGAGTCGCTCTGTCTTATCAACCGATTCATTCAGAAAGCGAGCGGAGACTGCGTCCAGGCCGTGGCGCGTCTCAATATCACCGGCGCCAATCAATTGGCTGGCGAGGAGGGTGTCAAAAATGCCGCCGAGATCAGCGCCCAGGTTGTGCTTGATAAATTTGGCGTCGAATTTCGCGTTATGTGCAATCTTGATCGGACGAGGAGCTTCCAGCAGCCGGCGCAACGGAGCAAACGTTTCGCTCTGGGCCAGGTTGCCGTTAGCAAACGCATCAAGATCGATGATGCGGACACCGTCCGGCGCCGCGAGTTGTATCAGCCGCAGGCGAGCGTTGTAGGGATCGAGATCCGTAGTCTCAGTATCCAAACCGATCGCCACTTGTTGCGATAAGGACTCGACGGCCGAACGCAACTCGGCGTCAGTTCGAATTACTTTGTAGTTACTGTCCATAAAAATGCGGAATCAAATCATTCGGCGGCGCAGGCGGATCTATCGCTAGCCTTTATCGATCGCATCGCTCGCGCGTTGTTTGACGAGCACCTGCAACAGCACTGCTGCTGTGGTTCCCAGGGCGGCGCTGACCAGAAACGCCGTCGCGGGCCCACGCCAGGACCAAAGCGCGCCCATCAATAGTGACGCCGGGAAAACGGTTATGCCGAAAGCCAGATTATACAACCCGAAGGCCGTGCCTCGCTGTTCCGGCCGCACCAGATCGGCTACCAGGGCTTTTTCCGCGCCTTCGGCCAAGCCGAAATAGATTCCGTAAATCAGAAACAGTATCCAAACCGAAATCGCCGAAGTGACAAAGGCGAAGCCGGCATACACCGCCGCGTACAGCAGCCAGCCGGAAACGATCAGCCGCCGGCGTCCCAGGCGATCAGAGAGGTCGCCGCCGAAAATCGAGCTCAGCACTTTGCTCACATGAAGCGCAGCCCACAGTAGCGGAATGAGGACGATGGAAACACCGGCGTCCTGCGCGCGTAAGAGCAGGAAAGCATCAGATGAATTCGACAAGGTGAACAGGGCAAGCACAGCCAGAAAACGTTTGAAGTTACCATTGAATCCGCGAAAGGACAGCCGGACGGGTTGGGGAGGTTCCGCGTCCAAAGTAGCGCCCGGTTGCGCACCGGAGCTATAGGATTCGCGCACAAAAAAGCTCACGACGATTACAGCCGCGAGGGCGGGAATCGCAGCCAGGAGAAAGATTTTGGTGAAATCACTTTTCGTCAGGGAATTCCGATCGGCCGCCAGGATCATGACCAGCAGGTAGCTGATGAGTGGGCCAATCACGGCGCCGGTGTGATCCATCGCGCGATGAAAACCGAAGGCCAGCCCGCGCTCTTCGGGGGCCACGGCGTCGGCAATCATTGCGTCGCGCGGCGCGCTGCGGATGCCTTTGCCGACGCGGTCGGTCAAACGAATCGCCAGCACCTGATGCCAGTTGGTGGCAAAAGCCAGCAGTGGTCGCGCCAGGTTTGCGAGGGCGTAGCCAATAACGACAAAGACTTTGCGTTTACCACGCCGGTCGCTGAAGTAGCCGGAAAAAAGTTTTAATAGGCTGGCAAGTGACTCTGCTGCGCCTTCGATGACGCCGACGATTGCCGGTGACGCACCGAGAGTAAAGAAAAGAAATACCGGCAGCAGCGGATAGATGATTTCGCTGGAGACGTCATTCAGCAAGCTGACCAGGCTGATGGCAAAGATATTTCGGGGCAAGCGCCGGTAACGCTGCCACAAGCCCGGCGTGCGTTCGCTCAGCTTGGCGGGACTGATACGCGCATCAAACTGATCGCCGCCATCGGTATCGGTCTCTGCCATGATGAATTAACGGGAGGGAGTGCGTCGCGCCGGGGCAGACCGTTCGGTGTTCGCGGTGGGATTAAACCAGCCTTGCCACCAACCCAGGACGCCGCCGGCAAGCAATGCGAGAACTATGATTCCCACGACAAAGAGTTTCAGGGCGAGCCGAAACATCCGCCGCGCCACAAACAGGAAAAGAAAGAGCGCCACGAGAGCGACGATGATGGCGATAGTGGTTGAATCCATATAATTATTATCGAATCGGTTTTAAGACTTCGCGTAGCTCGCCTTCACCACCGTCTTGATATTCCCGCGCACGTGAAAGTCGCCCTCGATCTCGAGCCGGAGGGGATCGCAGGCGCTCACAAAGTCTTCCAGGATCACGTTGATGACATGCTCGTGAAAGATCTTCACCTCGCGAAAAGAGTTTATGTAAAGTTTCAGGCTCTTCAACTCAATGCAACGCTCGTTGGGCACATACTCAAGACGGATAATGGCAAAGTCCGGAAAGTCAGAAAACGGGCAGATGGCCGTGAATTCCGGCATTTCAAAGTTGATCCGTATTTCGCGGCCGGGGAACTCGTACGCAAAAGTATCGAGCGGATAAAGCGACATTTCATCACGCGGCGTGGGGCGGATATCCAGCCCCTGCTGGTTAATAGGTGACTCTGTTTCAGACGATGACATCTTATCTCTCCAACCGTTAGCCGTGCTGCTCTGTTAGTTGTTTCGCACTTAGCCTTTCCTTTGCGATGAACCAGCCTTTCATGCCGAGAATGATCAGCAAGATAAAAAATGGATACCTCATACGATAGAGGCTGCTGATATTAATCACAACGTAAGCCAGCGCAATGCAGCCGCTGGCGGCGGCAGCGAAAAGGAACCAGACCATGAGACTGTTCCAAAGATGTATCAGAGTAATTACGAGTAACACAATAATGAGATACATCGCCAGCATCTCGGCGCCTACCAGCAAACGTCCGCTGTTGCCAACCTGCGCCCCGCGGGTCAGCCACATATTGGGAAAGGGCGCGAGAAAACCAATCTCAACCGCGCGCGGCAAATATCGCAAGACATCGCCGGTATTACGAAGCTCAACGCCGGCATCGACATTCGATCCGGCGTCTGGATAGCGTTCAATAAAACGGTGCCGCAGGTAGCCGACATTTTGGAAGAGCTTCTCCCAGGGTGCAGATGAAGGTTTCGCCTCTTCCTGCACGATAAGCATTTTGCTGCCGGCTGCAACGGAACGGATCTGCGCATCCTGCTCCGCCAGCTCTGTTAGCCGAAACGCCGGCAACGCCCGCGGCAACCAGAATGCGAAGAGCAGGATTGCGATCGTCGCTACAATCTTTCCGATTCCCCACTTGCGATCTCTTAGTTGGCTCAAAGCGCAGAAAACTGCCGCCAGCAATAACAGGATCCAAATAAGTTCCCAACTGTCTGCCCGGCCCAGCCACAAAAGGAACAGCGCGATGCAAGCTATGGCCGCAACTACTACCGCCTGACCGCTGGACAGAGCCCGTTTGATGCAAAGCGTCAAACTGAATACGAGCAGCAGCGTTGCAGCAATTGCCAGCGGATCGCGGAGCATCTGCGTCGTGTATAGGAGCAGCGACGGCCACAACCCCACAGCCGCGGCGGCGTATCGCCCCACGTTGCGATCAAACACGGTCGCGCCAATTGCGAAGGTCAGGGCCAGAATGGAAAGGTAATAGAAAAGATTTACCGGCTCAGCCGCGAGAATGCCGTAACCAAAAAATCTTCCCAGCAGCGCAAACGAGATTGAGTATGGCCGGAGATGAGAGAGAGCCCGGTAACGCGGCACATGTTTCCACCAATCGCGGAAGCGCCCCTCCTGAATGATCCCCGCCATCTTCTCGGTCTCGTACCGATAGGCGACGGAGTCGACGGCAAAAGAGATTCCGATGCCTGATTCGTCAAAGGACCCGGGCGTGATGCGAGTCCTGCCGATCAAGGAAATTGTCAGCACCAGGACTACGTGGAAAACAGCGGCGGCCAGCAGTAGTCGTGAGAAGCGTCTCGGTATGATCTTTTCAAGCAGCGCGCGCGATTTGTTTTTCACCATCTCAATAACAACGAGATTTCGTTCACACAGAAGGCCGGCCCACGCCGGCGCGCACGATTGCCGGGTCGTGATGTTTCAAAAGTTCATAGCCTTCTGAGCGCGCCACGTAGGTTGCGGCTGTGATATCGCCGACCACATTCAAGGTAGTCCGGCACATATCGAGTATGCGATCCACGCCCAGGATGATTGCGATCAGCGCCGGGTTCACACCAATCGTGACGAGAACGACGATGATGAAAGGAATGGAGCCGGAAGGAACGCCCGCCGTGCCGATGCTTCCGAGGATCGCCAGGTACAGCACCATCAATTGTTGACCGATTGAAAGATCGACGCCCGCGAGTTGGGCCAGAAAAAGAACGGTGATTCCTTCGTATAGAGCCGTGCCATTCTGATTGGCAGTTGCGCCGACCGTCAGTACGAAACTATTGATCTCCTGCGGCACGCCCAGGTTCTCTTCCGACACTCGCAAGGCGGTGGGCAGCGTCGCGTTTGAAGACGACGTGGAGAAGGCAGTCAGAATTACCGTCTTGATGCGGCGGAAGAAATCAATCGGCGACATTTTCGATAGAAAATAGATCGAGAGCGAGTAGACCCCGAACATGTGCAGCGACAAACCCAGCAGTACGGTTAAGACGAACCAACCCAGCGCCTGCAAGAGATCCAGTCCAAAGCGCGCCGTGTTGTTGAAGAGGAGGCACGCCACCGCGTACGGCGCGACCTTCATTATCATCTCGATGATCTTGGCGGTGATTTCATAAAGAGCTTGCAGCCCGCGCAGCAGCGGCGCAGTGACCGTTACGGGAATGAGGGTGATGGCAATGCCGATGATTAAGGCAAAGAACATCAAGTGCAGCATGTTCGGGTTTTCACCGGCAACGGCGAACACCGGATTCTTCGGCACGATGGTTTCCACTACCGCCATTAACGGTGTGGGTTTAGTGGTGCTGGCTTTCTTTGCATCATCAAGCGGCTTGGTAGCGTCGTTGGCATAGCGAGCTTGCAAAGCGGCCGACGTGGCTGGATCAATTCGCTTACCCGGCTTAATAGTGTTGGCCAGAGTGAGACCAATCACGACCGAGATCGCGGAAATAACCAAACAGTAGCCGAACGATTTCAGTCCGACGCGCCCCAACTTGCGAATGTCGCCGATGCCCGCCACGCCGATGACGAGGGAAGAAAAAACGAGAGGAATGACGATCATCAGCAACAGACGCAGAAAGAGTTGGCCAATCGGCTGCGTGATGTTGTCGATTACCCAGCCGACGCGGGGATGGTCGCCGCCAAACGAGTAATTCACCGCCACACCTGCGATCACACCGACGGCCAACCCGATGAGTATGCGCGTGTGCAACGCCAAACCCTTCGGTTTGTCTGGCGTCTCTTCATCGAGATCAGTAGTGACCTCTCGCTCGAACGCATCCGCGTCAATTTGCGATTTGGGTGTTTTGTTATCGTCGTTGTCAGGCATAGTGACCTCGGCTATCGGGTTTCAGGTTTCAGGTTTCAGGTTTCAGGTTTCAAGTTTCAAGTTTCAAGTTCTTAGCTCATCTCTAAGTTTCGGTCCTGAAACCTGAAACCTGAAACCTGAAACCTGAAACCTGAGATCTACCTTCCCCAACGCAATTTGTCGCGCAGCACTTCAAAGTAATTCCGGTTCATTGGCTGGACCAGGTTGAACGTGGTCCGGCTCTTGCGAATTAAGACGCGGTCTTCCACTTTCAAAGGGAATCCGACCTGACCATCCAGCGTCAGGGCCACTTCTTCTTCCTCGGTCTTCAGACGAAGTTCGATCTCGGCGTCATCGGGAACAACGATGGGACGATTGGAAAGCGTGAACGGGCAAATAGGTGTGATCACGATGGCGTTCATCGAGGGATAAATAACCGGGCCGCCGGCGGAAAGGTTATAAGCGGTCGATCCCGTCGGCGTGGAAACAATCAGGCCGTCGGCGCGAAACGAGTTCACAAACTGGTTATTCAGATAGGCTTCAATTTCAATGATCCGGGCGAGGGCGGATTTGTTAATGACCACGTCATTAAGTACGCGGTTGCGACTGACATTGTCCGGACCGCGAAATAATTCCACCGCCAGCATCACGCGTTTTTCAAGTTTGTATTCACCCTTCAGAATTGATTCCAGGGCGCCGAACAATTCCTCAATGCGAAACTCTGCGAGGTAGCCCAGCCCACCGTAGTTGACGCCGATCACCGGCACCTCGCGATCACCCAGCATGCGCGCCGTGCCAATCATCGTGCCATCACCGCCAAGCACGAGGATGAGATCCACGCTAGCTGCCAGTTGATCTTCCTGGACCTCCTCGACCGAACAGCCAGTTTCATGTTCGATGCGCTCGCGCTCGATCTCCGGACCGCCGACGAGGGTAATACTGCGTTGGTTCAGCCACTCCGTCAGCCGGCACAATGTCTGAAGCGCGTCGGGTTGATGCTGCTTAACTACGACCCCGATGCGCTGAATGGAAGCAAACGTCATAAAGCAGAATCTCTTGGTTAAACTAATTTGAGGGTTCGGATAACGCCCGACTGTACAGAGCCAGAAATTCTCGATTACCTTCGGCGCCTTTGATCGGCGATTCGATTACGCCCGTCACGTCCCAACCCAGTTCGCGGGCAGCGGCGTTGACTTCGGCAACCACGCGGGCATGCTGTTCCGGATCGGACACAATACCGCCCCGTCCCACTTCGCCTCGTCCCACTTCAAACTGCGGTTTGATTAGCGTAATCACACGGCCCGTTTCCGTCAACAACGTTAGGACCGCCGGCAGGACTTTTGTGGCGGAGATGAAGGAAACGTCAATCGTCACCAGGTCGAATTGAAAGTCAAAATCTTCCCGACGCAGGTAACGTGCGTTCACGCCTTCGCGCAAGGAAACGCGCGGATCGT
The DNA here is from genome assembly GCA_034665305.1 of Blastocatellia bacterium. GTDB lineage: Bacteria > Acidobacteriota > Blastocatellia > Pyrinomonadales > Pyrinomonadaceae > DASXRU01. Next base: position 174,556 of record JAXDFZ010000010.1, read on the forward strand.
TGCGCAAGCGCCAATCAAGTTGATTGTGACCTACATCGATCGCAACCACGTGACGCGCGCCGTTTTGCAACAGACAGTCGGTGAAGCCACCGGTTGAAGCGCCGACATCCAGGCACACCAGTCCGCGAACGTCGACGGCAAATTCACGCAGAGCTGCTTCGAGTTTCAGGCCACCACGGCCCGCATACCGGGCGGCGGGATCGTCCGCGCCCTTTATTCGGACACTGGCATCCGGAGAGATTAGATCGGAAGATTTTTCTATGCGCTGCTCTTCGACAAGCACGGCGCCGGCCATGATCATCGCCTGCGCTTTGGTGCGCGACGAGGCGAGTCCGCGTTCGACCAGCAACTTGTCAATGCGCTCGCGCTTCATGCTGCGACACTTTACAGCAGAACAGCGGGGACGACGAGGGGCTGTCTAAAGTCCAAAGTCCAACGTCCGTCTCCTAACCTTCAGCCTCGAATGTAAGAGGCGACCTGGGAAAGACAGACATTGGACATGGGACGTGGGACTTTGGACCAGGTCCTAACGTCGAGCGCTATGGACCAATGCCCGCGGCGCTTCGTTCAAATGCAGCTCAGCAGCGCAACCGTCACACAGCCAGACCAGAATGTGGGGAGCGTCGATCCAATAGAAGGGACTGATCTTTCCCGCGACCTTCAGCGCGTCTTCGGCGGACAAACGCTGGATCGCCTGCACGTAAAATACCCCATTATAAAAATCGCCTTCGGTCCCGGCTTCGCGGTGAAGACATTCGCGCTCACGAAATGTTTGCTTCTTCATCGAGATTACTCCCTTCGCGCCGCACACGCGCGAGAATGCACTGTCATCGGAGAGACCAACGTCGGGTAGATCTTCTGAAATGAGATTGGGGCAGGGCGAAACCTTAGCAGGGGGGAACTCTGGGGACGCCTTCGCCTGCATGATGCCACGGCGGCATGCAGTGGTCAACTACGTTTATCAAGTATGTGAACTATTAGTTTACGAGTGGCAGTAGCCCGACCGTGAGGGAGGGCTCCACACTCAATGCACTTTAACGAAGCCCTCCCTCACGGTCGGGCTACTGCCCTGAACTCTAAAATTGTTAGGGCCTTCGAAAATCTCACGAATGCGATTGATGTCTCGCGATCGAGCTCTGCGCTGTGAATTAACGCGTCGGGGACGGCTCTCGCCCTCGACTTGTCGATGGTTCGAGCGGCGCGGAACTAAGCTTTCCGTGAATCGAATATTCGTCTTTGGCGGCGGCGCCGCTTTCGCGACCGGCGCGGCCGCCCTCTGTGAGACTGTTTGTTGTGTTTTCGTTGCAGGCGCAACTGCGGGTTCAGTCTCCCGGGTCACTACTGCAGTTTCTTCTGGCGAAGGTTCAGCCGGTGTATCTACAGCAGGCTGGCTGGCAAGAGCTGGCTGGGCTACTTCGCCGCGATTCGGCTGTCCGTGCTGGAAACGATCGATCGATAACGCGACAATGGCGCCGACAAGTGCAGCCGTCAACAGAACCGCGGCCGTCAGCAGATAGTTTCTCATTCCCCCCAAGTTAATACGGTGATTAAGCGGGACGACTGGCCGGGCGCTCAGTAAAGTCGCCTCTTCATCGAAGTGCGGCACCGGCAGGGGCGCAGCATCCTCCTGAACGTCAATCGGAACATTTATTCGAGTAAGGTTTTCCATCTCTTTGCCGCGGTTTCGCACGGGCGCGATCATCCGTGGTTCACTCAGCAAGACGAGGGCCACGGGCGCTTTGACCGAAAGTTACGCGGGTTTGATTGGTTGAAGTCGCGGCGGGTTTACCAGTTCGGTAGGAAACGTGCCCAAATCGTGCACTTTTTTGGAGTGCGCCGGCAGAGCGAAGCGGCGACGGCGCTTTGGATTTAAGAATACAGCGCGGAAATCCAGAGAAAGCCAAAGCGGGGTCCCGCTGCGCTTGCCCCCGCGCTCCAAAAGCTTGCGTGAGATTTTCGAGGATTAACTGGGCGGCAACGGAGTCGCCCCAGTTTAAACCTTCTGGCGTTTGGCGCGGCGATCGTCCAGGACTTCGACCGATTCTTTGACGCGCGTGTAAATGCCGTCGGCGTCGAGGCCGTACTTCGCCAGAAGCAGTTTCGGATCGCCGTGCGTGACCAGGCGGTCAGGAATTCCCATGCGCACGACGCGCACCTTGTCCTGCAAACCGTTCTCTTCGAGCAGTTCCATTACGGCCGAACCAAAGCCGCCGGAGAGATAAGCTTCTTCGACGGTGACGATAAGGCGTTTGGTGCGCGCCAGCGCGAGCATCAGGGAAGCGTCAAGCGGTTTCACGAAGCGCGCGTTCACGACGGTAGCGTCAATGCCGTCCTTGGCCAGATGGTCCGCGGCCTGTAACGAAGGATGGACCATAGAACCATAAGCCACGATCGCAACCTCACCACCGTCGCGCAGGATTTCACCTTTTCCGATCTCCAGCAGTTGCGGTTCGGTGCGTGGGACGCCGATGCCATTGCCGCGCGGGTACCGAATCGCGGCGGGACCGACGTGCTCCATCATTGTCAGCATCATGTCGCGCATTTCGCCTTCGTCCTTAGGCGCCATCACCACGATGTTGGGAACTCCGCGCAGGTAGGCGATGTCCAACAGGCCATGATGAGTTTGTCCGTCGCCTCCGGCGATGCCGCCGCGATCCAGGCAGAACTTCACGTTCAGGTCCTGGATGCAAACGTCATGGACAAGTTGATCAAAACCGCGCTGTAGAAAAGTTGAGTAGATGGCGCAGACTGGTTTCAGACCTTCGCACGACATACCCGCCGCGAAAGTTACGCAATGCTGTTCCGCTATGCCCACATCGAACGAGCGATCCGGAAACCTCTCCAAAGCCATTGCCACACCAGTTCCGTCCGGCATCGCCGCGGTCAGCGCGACAATCTTTTCGTCTTTCTCCATTAACTCGCAAAGCGTCTCGCCGAATACCTGGGTGTAGGTGGGAGCTTTGGCGGGAGATTTCACCGCCTGACCGCTGGCCAGATCGAAAGGCCCGGTCGCGTGCCACTTGTAATAATCCTTTTCGGCCGCCGGATGACCTTTGCCTTTGGTGGTCAGCGCATGAACGATTACTGGACCATCTTTGATCTGCTGAGCTTCTCGCAACGCAGCCACCAGGGCGCGCGGATTGTGGCCATCGACGTAGCCGATATATTTGAAGCCGAGCTCGTTCACCAGTGCGCCGGGAAGCACAGCCGCCGCGAGCGCGTCTTTGACCGTCTTGGCCGCGTGATGCAAACGCTCGCCGAGCGACGGAATAGAAAGCAACGTCCCACCCACTTCATCTTTGAAGCGATGATATGGCTGGGCGCCGCGCAGACGATTCAGGTAACCGGTAAGTGCGCCGACCGCGGGCGCAATCGACATTTCGTTGTCGTTCAACAAAACGATGAGACGGGTCTTCAGGTGGCCGGCCTGGTTGATCGCCTCCATGGCCATGCCGCCGGCGAGGGAAGCGTCACCAATCAAGGCGACCACGTGGTGATCTTCGCCCTTGCGATCGCGCGCGATAGCCATTCCCAGCGCCGCCGATAGTGACGTGGAAGCGTGTCCCGCCCCGAACGTGTCGTATTCGGATTCGTCCCGTCGCAGGAACCCGCTCAGACCGCCGTACTGTTTGATAGTCGGCAACTGATCGCGGCGTCCGGTGAGGATCTTATGAGCGTAGGCCTGATGGCCCACGTCCCAGACCAGCCGGTCGTGCGGCGTATCAAAAGCATAATGCAGCGCGACCGCCAACTCGACTGCGCCCAGCGAGGCGCCCGTGTGTCCGCCGACGCGGGACATGGTTTCGAGGATGTACTGGCGAATTTCATCGGCCACTTGCTGCAACTGATCAGGCGACAAACGGCGCAGGTCCGCAGGAGAATTGATTTCTGCTAAGAGTTTCATCGCGGCGTATTGTATCGTGGCCTTCCAGCTTTTTGCTAACCCCGCAAATCATTGCCGGCACTCGTGGTTGCGTACGTGCTTTGTTTTGCAAAGTACTTTCTATCAGTTGAGCCGTCGGCTGTCAATAGAATTTCCGTGCTGGCTCCGGAATGCCGACTTTTTCCGTCAATCGGCCACTATGCGTTACTTCGGCCAAACGCCGATTAGCCGCGTCTAAGTGGTTGAACGTTGAACGCTACGTTTCCCGCGACTGTTTCCCACGCGGATCCATCGATTCTTCTTAAGGAGTACAGAAAACATATGTCTTTACGAAATAAATTAATCGGGACCAGTCTGACTGCCGCTTTGTTATCGGCATTTGCAGTTACGGCAGCCGCCCAGCAGCCGCAAGGTCCACCGAATGAGCGTGGTCCACGACCCGAGCGCTTGCGCGGGCCGGGCCGGCAAGGCCGTGAGGGACGCGAAGGGATGCGTGGCCGTGAAATGGGCGCCGGCCTGTTCCGGCAGCTCGATCTGACAGACGCGCAGAAGGAACAGCTCCGTGCGGCAGGAAAGCAAAATCGCGAAGGCATGCGCGCCCAAGGCGACGAGTTGCGACAGTTGGCTGAGAAGCGGCGGCAGGGAAGCTTGACGGCCGCGGAGGAAGCCCGGGCTAAGGCATTGCGAGATGAGATGCGCGCCTCTATGCAGAAGTCGCATGAGAGTCTGCTCTCAATTCTGACCGCTGAGCAGAAGACAAAACTCGAACAGTTGCGAAGTGAACGAAAAGAGCACCGTGACGACATGCGCGAGCAGCACCGAAACCGGGGCGACCAGGCGCCAGTCAAGCCGGGCGAGATTCAGTAAGTTCGGATTAAGAAAAAAGGATGCGGCTCCGTCAAATATTTGGCGGGGCCGTTTCGTTTATGGAAAAACGTCGGACATGATTTGCATGATTAGGCAGCAGGGTGGAGGTTTTGGGGTTCCGGCTGTTTGTTTTTATTCTTATCATGTTAATCCTGTCCATTGGAGGAGCGTTACCGATGACTTTCCAAATCACTTCGATGTTGGATGAGGATTGGGAGCAGGTGCGGCAGATCTTCCAGGAGGGAATTGACACGGGCCAAGCCACTTTTGAAACGCAGCCACCGGCCTTTGACGAATGGCAGAGCTCGCATCTTCCCTTCGGACGTTTGGTGGCGCGGACAGGCTCTTTAGTAAAAGGCTGGGCGGCGCTGAGTCCGGTAAGTCGCCGGGCTGCGTACGCCGGCGTTGCAGAAACCAGTCTGTACGTCGGGCAGGCGCACAGAGGGAACGGTATCGGTCGGAGTTTGCTGCAAGCATTGGTTGACCAATCTGAGAGTAACGGAATCTGGACACTGCAGGCAGTCATGTTAGCGGAAAACGAAGCGAGTCTGGCCCTGCACCGGAGCTGCGGTTTTCGCGAAGTTGGGCGGCGCGAGCGAATCAGCAAATTGAATGGCGTCTGGCGCGATACGATTCTGCTGGAACGCCGCAGCGGGCTGCCTTAGCAGGAGGCAGGCGGCAGGCGCAGGAGGCAGGAGGGGCGGGAACGGGTTCGTAATTCTCCTTACTGTCGCTCCGAGAATGGACAATGGTTCAGGAAATCCCTGCGCTTGCTCCTACCGTCTGCGCCTGCCTCCTGTTCAGAGAGGTTGCCTTGACAATCTGAGGCCGGATATTAGAATGAACTTCGCCCAAGTGGTGCGGAGATGTGGCCGAGTGGCTGAAGGCGGCGGTTTGCTAAACCGTTATGGGTCAAAAGCCCATCACAGGTTCGAATCCTGTCATCTCCGCCACAAATTTCGGTAGTCAGTAGTCAGTGGTCAGTAGTCAGTTGCACGCGTTTTTGCTGAAAGCTGGCCACCGATTACTGACTATTTTTATGCCGCTCGTGCCGAGCACTTTAGTGGACTGGTAACTAACAACTGACTACTTACAAATGACCACTAACACGGCAGTTCGCGTTCGTTTTGCGCCATCGCCAACCGGCTACCTACACATTGGTGCGGCGCGCTCCGCGCTCTTCAACTGGCTCTACGCCCGCCAGTTGGGCGGGAAGTTTTTGCTCCGCATCGAGGACACTGATCTGCAGCGCTCGACGGAAGAATCGACGCGTTCGATCATTGAGGGCATGGAATGGTTAGGGCTGGATTACGACGAAGAGATAGTTTTCCAGTCGGACAATGCCGACAAACATCGCGCCGCAGCAAACCGCCTGGTTGATGAAGGGAAAGCCTATCGGGATTTCACGCCGAAAGAGCAACGCGAAGACGCCACTGTCAAACAGGGCATCGTCGATCGCGCCCGCTCGCATGCCGCCGAAGGACTCGATCATCGCAGCAATCCGTTTCGCGATCTTTCGCAGGAAGAATCTGATCGGCGGGCTGCAGCCGGCGAGCCTTTTGCGATTCGCCTGAAGGTCGCACGCGAAGGCAGCACGCATTTCAGCGATGCGGTTTATGGCGAGCAGGCGCGAAACTATGCCGAGATCGAAGACCTCGTGCTGCTGCGTTCGGACGGTCATCCGCTCTACAATCTTTCCGTAGTTATCGATGACATCGAGATGGCGATCACGCATGTGATCCGTGGTCAGGACCATCTTACGAACACGCACAAGCAAGTGTTGCTGTATGCCGCGCTCGGGGCGCCGCAACCTCAGTTTGCACACTTACCGTTAATCCTGGCGCCGAACAAGGGCAAGTTATCCAAGCGCAAACACGGTGAGGTGGTTTCGCTAACAACCTATCGCGATCGCGGATTTGTGCCTGAGGCTTTTCGCAATTTCCTGGCGCTCCTCGGTTGGTCACCACCGGATGGTAAAGAGATTCTGACCGTGGCAGAGTTGATGCAACAGTTCTCCCTGGATCACATTCACCGCTCGCCCGCCGTCTTCAATTTTCAGGAAAACGATCCGCGGCATTGGACTGATGAAAAGGCGCTGTGGATGAATGCGGAATACATTCGTACGATGCCGTTGGCTGATTTGCTGCCGATGGTCAAAGCGGAGCTGAGAGCCGGCAAGCTCTGGCGCGAAGAGTATGTAGACGATGAGCGGCCCTGGTTGGAAAAGACGGTCGAGTTGATCAGGCATCGCTTCTTCACCCTCAAAGATTTCTCGCAACAAGGGCGCGCGTATTTTTCCGAAGACTTCGACTTTGATGAAGCAGCAGTGCGCAAAAACATTTTGAAAGAGCCGCGTTTGAAGGAACTGCTTCCGGCGCTCGCAGAAAAACTTGAAACTGTCGACCCCTTCAAGGTAGAAACGGCGGAAGCCGCGTTGCGCGCTTTTGCTGACGAAGCGGGTGTGAAGGCCGGGTTGCTGATCAACGCCTCACGCACGATGCTGACCGGACAGGCCGTGGGACCTTCGATGTTTGAAGTCTTTGATGTAATCGGCCAGGAACGTGCCGTTCGAAGATTGAAGAGTCAGCAGCCCTGGTTTGAGTTCTCCTAATCCCGACGACATTGAGATTAAGATCAGCTTACCGAATCTACCGGGGCTGAGCTGTGGTAAATTGGCGCTGCCATTCCAGCCTCGATCGCGACTCACGTTGATAAGGAGCGAACTGCCGATGTTGAAACGTTTATTGGTTACTCTTTGCTTCACGCTGGCGGCGGCCTCCTGGGCCATGGCCCAGAACTCGAATAGTTCGACCACCCCTTCTTCATCGACGAGAGAGCGGACCGTAGCGCCCAAGCCGGCCGCTACGCCAAAGCCAGCCGCCACACCGAAGAAAACGAGTGCTGCGCCAGCGGAACCACCCGCCAGTCAAACAGCGACTCGTGCGCCCGTGGGTACGCCCAGTGGCGTCCTGGCCGCTTTCAACTCTTTGCTCGAAGGCATTCGCCACACCAACATTGATACGGTCGCAAATGCTTATTGGAATTCTCCACGCCTGGTCCTGTTCAATAACAATGGCACGGTCACGCGCGGTTGGGAGCAGATGCGCCAGAATCGCGCCAGCTCATATGCAGAGATGAAGGACGTGAAACTCGACGTGCGGGATTTGCGAGTTCTGATGCTGGGTCGCGATGGAGCGGTGGTTACTTGTTTATGGACGCAATCGCAAACGTTTCGCGGCGCGCCGGAAACCGCGACCGGACGCATGACGATAGTTTTTCGACGCGTGGGCAAAGACTGGAAAGCGGTGCACCTGCATACTTCACCTGACGCGCCTACTCCCGGCAGGATTCTGCCTTCGGAGCAATCAACCCCGCCTAAAACAACTCCGTAGGGTTGGAATTTTCCAAGTTAGAGCGGGGGCAAGCCGCCCTTCCTAACTGCAAGTGGGTGGCGTTGAATCTGGGAATCAACGCGGAAAACCTGCAGTAGGAAGGGCGGCTTGCCCCCGCTCTTGGTTTGTCAACTACTTCGCTGGTGACCGGGATCAGTTTACTTAACGCAATCCCTCCCATTGTCGCGAGGAACGGAAAGATTTCCACGACATAGCGCGGCTCCGGATTCTCGATGGTTGAGAAGAACGCGAGTCGTACAAGTATTATCAAGCCCGCCAGCACGACCCACCTCCTAGCCGAAAAATTTCGCGAGCGCCACAGTAGCCACGCACCCAACGCGCCCAGCAAAGTGTAGAGCCACGTCAATCCCGCAAAAAGCGGCAGCCAGAAATGCTGATGGGTCTTCTGATCCAGATCCTCGAGCGGGAGCAACTCGCCTTCGAACGGGTAGTATTGCGAGTGAGTGTCAAACCAGAGGGCCGCGGCGCGCTTCACTGGCAGCAGGAAGTAGTAGCGGATCGGGTGATGAGCGATGCGCTCTTGAGCGAGTTGTGCGAAGCCGGCATCCACCGCCGGCGTCATCTCCACTGACTGCGGTTCCTGATTGGTGTTCGTGTCAGACTGGTCCGTTTCTTCATCACTCTCGTCCTGCTGGTCGTCGCTGCTTTGCTCGGCTTCCTCGTCACTTTTCTTGGTTGAATCTTCTGGTGATGGTTCCGGCGTGGCGGCTTCGTCTGGTTTATCTGATTCGTCCGGCGGATGGTTGTATTGATTGAGCAACGCTTCCACGCGCGCGCGTTCTTCCTCGGAGTCGAACGCGGAATCGGGAATGTCGTCTATTGCAATCGGCTCTGAATCCATGGCCCACAAGAGTGGTGCGATGTAACGCGGGTCGTCGATCCAGGTACGCAACCAGCGAAAGTAACCGCGCGCCACAAATTCGCCCGGCATCTCCGCATGCGCGGGTGAGAGTGGCTGAAACAAATGAAACACGCGCGCGTTTCTGATGGTCCACGGCGCGAGCGTGACGATGAATGCGAGCGAAAAAACCACGGCCGAAATGAACGCCATTTTGGAGTGCGCCGGCAGAGCGAAGCGGCGACGGCGCTTTGGATCTTCAGGTGCTGTCGAAAGCTCATGCGCCAATCCAAAGCGGTGTCGCGCTGCGCTTGCCAGCGCACTCCAAATAGGCGCTCCTTCCGTCAGCAATAAGGTGATACCAATCGCTGCCGCGAACAGTCCGCTGTCGGGACGAAACAGGACGGCGATTCCAGCCAGCAAACCGGTGATGGACCACCAGATGATTCGCCGCCGAAGTTCCGGACTCCGAAACGCTCGAGTCGCTGATACACACATTGCTACCGCCAACAGACTCGTCGCAGACTCAGTCAGTATGGTGGCGACGTAGATAGTCGTGAACGGACACGCCGCAGCCAGAACGAAAGCCGCGACGGCGCTGGCCCGCTTTCGCTTGTCATCCGGGTCCCAGTAAAACGCGAGTAGTGCTACCAGGACGCACGTTCCGGTATCGAGCACTGCCTGCGCGATCCGAACGGCAGAATTATTTGTGTGGCCAAAGACGGAATAGATGCCGGCAAGGAAAAGCGGATAACCCGGCAACCGTATCAGTGTGGGCTCGTACTCCGGCTGCGCGTCGAGAGAATAAACATGCTGCTCGAGAACATTGCGCGCGAGCTGCGCATAGACGCGGCCGTCGTCCGGATCGTCGTTGGCAAGGAAGTGCGCGACCGCAACGCGGAAAGCGAGCGCCGCCAGCAGCAGAACCACAAAGACGAACCATTTTTTCATTGGTCTGCAGAAACCCGACCGAAAAAACTCTTACAACTACTACGCAAGCTTGGTTTGTTCCATTGTCGCTCACGCGACGATCGACACTCTCGCCCCTGACGAACCGGGGCTTGAAAGCCACGGCTAAATTCCACCGACGCTCCGCGTCGACGTCATCACACACCTAAAGTCTCGGGGTATTCATGGTCGCAACTCTACCGTGGCTTTTCGCTCCAGCTTGCCCCAGCCCACCAGCGCGCCGCGCACTGCGGTACCCACTGACTTGATCATTACGTAGTACATGATTTGCCGGTAGCAGAAGCGTTGCAGGAACAACCACCACAGTAGCCGCCAGCGTTCGCCGCGTTCCAGCAGGAAGGCGAAACCGGCCGCGCACCAATCGACGGTCAGAAACAACGCATAGTAAAAAAGGACGCGCCGCAGATCGGTGAACGAGTAACCCACCGGTTGCTGCAGGCGCTCCAGGCCCGCGCCGAGCAGCGTATAAACCAGCATCAGATCCATGATTGGTGAAATCAGCGGAAACAGAACCTGAAAAATCCAGACGTTGGGCATGGCGACCCAACCCAGCGCGCCATACCTCGGGTTGAAGAGGGCGTTGCGATGTTTCCACATGCACTGCAACGTGCCGAAGGCCCACCGATATCGCTGGCGCGCCAGGCCGCGCAGCGTATCGGGCGCCTCGGTCCAGGCGATGGCGTCTTCTTCGTAACCTATTTTGTAGCCGAGCTTGCGAATGTTTAGCGTCAGATCCTGATCTTCAGCGAGCGTGTCCGAACTAAAACCGCCAGCCTCCAGGATTAATTCGCGGCGCCAGGCGCCAACGGCGCCAGGCACCACGGTAATGCAGTTCAGGCTGGCAAAAGCGCGGCGGTCCATGTTTTGTGAAGTGATGTATTCCAGAGCCTGCCAGCGAGTAATGATGTTGATGCGATTGCCGACTTTTGCATTACCGGCCACAGCGCCGATTTGCGGATCGGCGAAACGATGCGCCAAAGCGCCGATCGTTTGTGGCGTGAAGATCGTGTCTGCGTCGAGCGCCACGATAAGTTCGCCGCGCGTATGACCCATCCCAACATTCAATGCCGCGGCCTTGCTGCGATTCGGTTCAGTGAACAATCGCACGCGCGCGTCGGCTCCGAATCGTTCACGCACGACTTCGCTGGTGCGATCCTGCGAACCGTCATCAACTACGATAACTTCATAGTTGGTGTAGTCGGATCCCAGCAGGCTCGCAATCGTTTCTCCGATTACGCGTTCTTCGTTATAGGCAGGGACAATCACTGAAACCAGGGCCGGCTCCGCACCATCCGGCGGCAGGCGATGGCGCTTGCGTGAACGTATCCATTGGGCGAAGGCGAGCGCGCCCACCACGACCAGCCGGCCGAGCCCGAGAACGATGCCGATCAAAAACGCCCACTGCAAAAGCCAGCTGAAGGTCGCCGATAAATAAAACGCGATCGAGTCAGTGCGGGTGTAAACGCTTTGTCCCGGCGGCAGCAGCGGCATCACCTGTTCACGCGATAGTCCGGCTAGATCTGAGACCAGTACAAAACGAAAACCACGGCGTCGCAGTTCATGAATCAAATCAGGCAGAGCAGCCACCGTGGCGGAACGATCGCCGCCGGAGTCGTGCAACAGCACCACTTGTCCACGTTTGTCCGGATCGGTACTCAGGGCCTGGGAAACTGTGCGCGTCACAATGTCATGGGGACTAACGGGAGTCTGCCAGTCGCTGGGATCAAGCCGGAGCCCTACCAGAATGTAGCCCATCTGTTGCGCGCGAAAGGCGGGCTCAACTTCTTCCGGCTTATCCGCTTCCGCGTCGCCAAAAAACGGAGGACGGAACAGCACCGTCGATCGGCCCGTTTCCGATTCGATCAGCCGCTGCGTCGCGTTCAGTTCCAGATCGCTGATGCGCCCGGGAATCTCTCCGAGGTTGGGATGCGTGAAAGTATGGTTGCCAATCTCATGGCCTTCGGTCACCTCGCGGCGCAAGAGGTCGGGATGGTCCTGCCCGTTTTTGCCGATAATGAAAAAAGTCGCCGGCACATTTTCCTGTTTCAAGATGTCGAGGATGCGCGGCGTCCAGCGCGGGTCTGGTCCATCGTCGAAGGTAAGCGCGATCAACCCCGGACGATCGCCGGCCCGCTCGATCACATATGACGATGGTGTCGAGAGATACTTTTCGGAAGTAACAAAACCAGTCGTGGAATCAAGGTCGAAACTGCGTTCGCCATCGTGTGGCCGGGCCAGGACTTTCAGCAGTTCGCCAGTGCCTTCAAAATCGACGTCATAGCCATAAACGATGCGGCTGAGGAGTGGCGGAGTTTTTCCGATCTGATCGGCGCCGAAAACGGACCACACGGAAGGATCCTCCGAACCCAGGCGCCACAGGGCGAAGCCGGCGGGATGATAGCCGCTGGCCGCCCGCATCTGGTTGTAGGCCGTCACGGCGTCCAGGAACCAGACTTGATGATGCGAACCGTCTTCTTCATCGTAGTCAAAATGCGGATTGCGCGAGTCAGGATCGAACTCGATCTCCGCCTCCGAGTCTTTAGCTGAGACCAATGCCTCCTGGACCGTAACTTCCCGGGCTGTTTTTGATCCGGCGGTCCAATCGTACCCGTAGTTTCCGAGACAAAGGATCGTCTTTGAGGGATCCAGTTCGCGCATGCGATCGCCCAGATCGCGTTCAAACCAATTTTGGCCGGCGACGGATCCGGAATCATCGCTGCCGGCCCAATGCTGGTCATAGGCCATCAGCATCAGGTAATCGGTGGCCGCGCCGAATTCTTTGTAGTTCCATCCGGAATCGTCAAACGGCACGGCCTGCGCCACCAGCCATCCGCGCAGGCGAAAAGCGGCGTGCAACTCCTGCATGAAAAGCAGGAGATTCGGTAGCGCTTCCGGCGCCGGCTCTTCAAAGTCCACACAAACCCCGGCAAATCGGTTTTCATCGACGAAAGTGCTCAACGCGCTAATCAAGCGCTGCCGCGCCGGTTCGTCGACGATGGCCCGCGTTAACACATCAGTTTCCCATTTTTCATCAGTCAGGTTCTGCACCATCGGAAGGATCAGCGTTTGGGGACGCTGTTGGCGGATCAGGTTGAGCGCGGGCGCGTGAATGTCTGTGTCGATCGGATTGCCGCTGTCACGATTTACCAGATGAACCCACTGCGGCACCACCCAATCCAGGTGATTCAGATTTCGCAGCAGCGACGCATAACTGGACTCGTCCCAGTTGATATAAAAACCGATGCTCAAGGGACGCGAAGCAAATGACGCCGGAGCAGGCAGAGCAAATTCGCGTGGGGGCTCAATGGCAGTCTGTGAAGGGCGCTTCGCCGGCAGGACGCGCGTGGTTGCGAGCGCCTTCTGCAAATCAAGTTGCGCATGTTTTGCCTTTTGCGCCCGCGGGTTGCGCACGGCCGCGACCGGTGGTCCTGGCTTGATGTCGGAACTGTGCGGCAGGTTCGGGAGTGGCCGGATGTTGAGGCGCGGGAGCAGCGGATTGACCAGCACGCTGGCAATGAAGCCGCCGGCCAGGGCGGTCACGCAAATTGCGAGTGCGATATAGCTACGCTTTACTCGCCGCCAGCGCCGTCCTTGGGGATCGTAAAAAACTGGTGACCGCGTTTGTGTTTCCACGCGACCTTCTTTTGCAAGATGTCAGCATCCCAACTCTGCTTATTAATTTGGATCTTCCGGAGTCGGGGATTTCTTGTGATGTCTATAGCGGCGCGAAGGTTGATTCGTCAAGACGCCTGGCCGTCGTCGTGATTGGATTCTGTAACGCAAACTGTTAGTTGGCGCGAGCGTCGAGTCGATTCAGCCATCGCAAACTAACAGTTTGCGTTACGAACGCTAAAGAGAAAGCCGCCGGCGATGAACGCCGACGGCTTTCCGGTGAACTGTTCGGATTGGCCCGCTGTCTTATAGCTTTCCCGACTTTGCAGTCGTTGCGTCAGCCAAAGGCGAATTAAACGCAACGAACTTGTCGGAAGTTCTGAGCAAAGACTACCTGGACGAGAATCCTAACAAATTCTGATTATCAGTCCAGAGGTCAGGCCTCAGCCACCTCACTGTGATAAGAACTCATACTTGTTGGATCACCTCCTTTCCAGTGTTGCGGGGATAATAAATGAGAGATGCGCCACAGTCAACAAACTTATTTCGAGTGGCACACAGAATTTGGAGTGCGGTGGCAAGCGTAGCGCGACACCGCTTTGGATGGTGACTCTACCGATCAAGACTCTCTATATCAGGACTCTTGTTTTAGCAGTCAATCCAAAGCGCCGTCGCCGCTGCGCTCTGACCGGCGCACTCCAAAAAGCGTCTATTGGTGCCCAAATCGGAAACCGTAGATTATTATGCGAATCAATGGAGCGACCAACCGTTGCAAAAAATGATCAGGCGGAAGGCTTGAGCGATCCAAGTGTCAACCGGTGTGATCCAGCTCGGCGTAAATTCCTGAAAGCCGCTGCTCCCGTGCTCACGTTTGCAGTGGTTTCTGATCCGATGAGGCATTTTGCCGGAATGCAGGAGCGCGCTGCTGACGATTACATCCTGACGGCACGTAATCGGCTACTCATGTTGGTGAATGAAGAACGGAGTCGCACCGGTCTATCGCGCCTGGTGCTTGACGATCTGGCGTGCCGGGTGGCAACGCAGCACGCATTGGACATGGTCGACGGTCAGTTCCTCAGTCACTGGGGTCGCGATGGTCGGAAGCCTTATCACCGGTACTCGTTTGCGGGTGGCACTGATGCGGTGCAGGAGAACGTTTCGTCCGCGGACAATGTGCAGTCACTAACGTCAGCCAGTCTGGTGGCCGATTTGCTTGAGATGCATACCAGGTTGTTTGAGGAAATACCGCCAAACGACGGTCATCGGCGGACAATTCTGCAACCCTGGCACACGCATGTGGGGTTTGGCATCGCGTTGAGGAATTACAGTCTGCGTCTCGACGAACTCTACCTATCGCGTTACGTCGAAATCAATTTCGTTCGCACGCAAGCGAACGTCGGCGCCACGATTCCGATCAGCGGCAAGTTGCTTGACCAAAAACACGTCCTGGCTGCGGCCGACGTCTACTACGAGCCATTGCCAGCGCCGCCTTCGATCGCGTGGTTGCGAACGCCGCGGCCTTGGGGGCTGCCTGAGGTGCGCGTAACCTTGCGGCCCAAACTGCCGCGCAAATCCGTTTATGTCGATGGCACCAAGGGAGTTATTGAGCGGGAGAAGGCAGAGTTCTGGTTTCCCGTCGTCCTGTCCCAATCTCAGCCGGGAATTTATACGGTGCTGTTGTGGGTAGCCCGTTCAAAGAATGACGAACCATTTCCGGCCGCGGAGATTTGCCTTCGCGCTGAATGATGCTGAATCCGCAGATTACACAGAGAAATCAGAACGCATGGGAATTAAACCACAGCAAAATGAAATCCAAGTGATACGGATGATCTAGAAGACCACGAACACTTTGATTGTCTCAGTGGCCTTTGAAATCTGTGAAGTCCGCGTAATCTGTGGATGCCTCATGAAGCCGACACATCAACCAGCCCACCGCCCGCAAAAACTTTCCACGGGTGCTGTAAACCAAAGAAGTAAGCCAGCTCCCGATAATCTTCCGCATCGTGAATCACAAAGTCTGCCAGTTTGCCGGGTTCCAATGAGCCGATTTCATTACCGCGTCCCAGAGAGTAAGCCGCGTTAATCGTCGCGGCGCTAATCGATTCCGCCGGACTCATCTGCATATGCGTTGACGCCAGGGAAAGGATCATCGGCATCGCGGGCGTAGGCGACGATCCCGGGTTGAAATCCGTCGCCAGCACGATCGCCAGGCCGGCACTGATCATCTCGCGGGCCGCCGGATAGTGCGAGGATCCGAGCGCGTAAACCGAGCCCGGCAAGAGCACGGGCTGTACGTGGGCAGACTTAAGAGCCGCAATGCCTTCGCTGTCTGTGTGCTCCAGATGGTCGGCGGTAGTGACTGCAAGTTCTGCCGCGAGTTTTGCGCCATCTGAAAGCGAGAGTTGGTCTGCGTGCATCCGCAAACCCAATCCGTGGCCGCGCGCGGCCGATAGAATTCGCGTGGCTTCATCTTTGGAAAAGACATTTTCCTCGCAGAAGACATCGCAGAACTCCGCGAGCTTCTGCTTTGCGACCTCCGGCAGCATTTCATTAATAACTAGATCGATGTAACGGTCGCGGCGCCCGCGATACTCAACGGGAACGGAGTGCGCGCCGAGGAAAGTTGGCACGTAACGGAGCGAGGTTTCCCGATCGAGTTGCCTGATTGCGCGGAGGATGTTTATTTCACTTTCGAGCGAAAGGCCGTAGCCTGACTTTGCTTCGACGGTGGTGGTGCCGTTGCGGAGAAACCAGGACGAGTAACGTTTTCCCGAACTTATCAAGTCTTCCTGAGAAGCGGCCCGGGTCGCGTTCACGGTGGATTGAATTCCGCCGCCGCGGGCCGCGATTTCCCGATAAGAGACACCGCTGGCCCGTTCTTCAAACTCAGCGGCACGGTTGCCGCCGAACACGGGGTGGGTGTGAGCGTCAACAAAACCTGGCAGGATTATGCGGCCGCCTGCGTCAATCACTTCGCTGTCACTGGCGATCAGCGGCTCGATCTCGCTGCGAAATCCCACTTGCGCTATGCGGCCTTCATGGACCAGCAGCGCGCCGTCAGCGATGACAGAAAGGTCGCGCAACTCCGGCCCGATGCGTGGTCGCACCGGGCCGGCAAGCGTTACCAGTTGTTTGCAGTTTGTTACCGCGAATGAGTTTGCCAAATCGACTTGCGGGGTTTCTAACTTTCCTTGTAGAGCGCCGCACCAGCTATCGCGGCCAGAATGTATTCGACTAATCCCCACGCACATACCATCAGCATCGCGTTCATGGGAATGCCAAAGAGCATTCCGTCGATAGTGCCGGAGTAGCAGTAAACGCCGAACCATGCGAAGAGGCCGGCAATGATCGCTGTTTTCACTCCCGCGCCGAAGCGTGGTCTGATGGCCGCGTAGCCAAAGACAATCACAATACCGAGCAAAAAAGTCAGCACTACCGCCACGATCATGAAGTTAGTGCCGGGTTCGGTGAACTTGTGCTCAGCGAAAAATGCTTTCATCTGAGCTCCCAGAACCATATCGTTCAAGAGGACCTCGCCAATGTTCAGAATCAGACCGGCCACCAGGCCGCCCAGCAGGACGCGCGCGAAGTTTATTTTGCCCATCTTGTCTCCTTCTCTTGGGGGTTGCTTATGGAGTGTAGAGCGCCTGATGAGTATCACAGGACGTCACGCGAAGGCTAGTTTTATGGATTGCGGATTTACGCTGACGAGGTGTGGTCGTGAACAATCCGCCATCCGGCTTTGGTGTGGCGGAAGATTAATGTGAAGCGGCCATGTGGTTCATCGGCGGCTCGTTGCAAATGCCAACGGCCAGTCACGGTTACTGCGTCCTTGCTCAACTGATTGAACGCCAGTTCGGAAAAAGTGAGCACCCCCATTTTTTCGCGTGTGTCATAACCTTTCTGGTACCGCTGGAGCACCGTCTCCCAACCATAAGTAATGTTGTCGCCGGAAATGAAGACCGTGTCGGCTGAGCGCGCGTAGCCATCCATGTAGCCGGCGATATCGCCGCGATTCCACGCGTCGCGTTGAGCATTGATGACGTTTCGGATCGCCGCAGCAATTCTGGGGCTTGTTTTCCGTTGGGGCGATTGCGCAGATGCAGGCTCCGCTAAAGCCAGCGTGGCTATGGTTATTAGGCCGAGCAAAGCGATTGTTAGTTTCATAAGTAAATCCAATCTGCCTTTCGAACTAAACTCACTGAGACACATCTTTGCGGGGACGACGCGGCCAGGGAGAGCCGCCTTTACAAATCGAGAAGTTGGGGAGTGGCTCTTAGACTCACTTCGAGAAGTACCGGTAATGCCCCGTAATCTCCCAGGAAAAGAGCACTTCTTCCATCCGGGCGCCACTGCCGATGTTATGCACAATCAGATAACGCTTAGCCGGTTTGTGCCAAACATTCACAACCATTCCGACGTGATCGGTGCCGGCGCCCAAGTCCCACGTGACGACGTCGCCAGGCAAAAAGTTGTCGCTACTACCTTCAATCGCTAATGATTTTCCCTGGCGCGTTAAATATGTCTGCAGGTTAGGCACGCGCCGGTGATCGATGTTGGTATCAGTTGCGCTTAATCCCCACTTCTTAGGATAGAGCGAGAAATTCTTTGCCATGTCCTCATGGACGTCCTTTTGCAGATCTATGCCGGCTTTGCGAAAGGCTCTGACAATCACATCCGTACAAACGCCGGTTTCAAGCGGCACGTCGCCATTCGGATAATCCATGCTCTGGTAAGAAGGATCGTAGCCCGTAGTTTTTCCAACTTGCTCAAGCGTGCCGGTCATTAGCGAAGCGAGCTGTGGCGAGCTGTTCGCAGGCAGTGGTCGCTTTTCCGTCAACTCCGGCGGGGGCATGAGGGGCTTCGCCTGAAATTGTTGTTGCCGGCACGACAGGTTCCACAGAACAATCAGGAATATCGTAATCGTTGCGATTCTGTATGAGTTTTTCATCGCGTCTTAATTGCCCCGGCTCTTGTCAGAACCGCCTGCGGTAGCGGGCGGGCCTGCAGCGGATTGATGAGGAACAGGCGTAGTTTTCTAATCCGCAATCCGCAATCGCCAGGTTCACCTGGCATTAGACACCAGCCAGTTGCGAATGTCGTCACGCATCGCCGGAATTATTTCATGCGCCGCAGGGTAGCTCTTAAACTCTACCTCGGACGCGCGGCTCCGCAATTGCGACGCATACTCCGCTATACGCGCGGGCGGATAAAACTCATCCTGTTCACCGGCCAGGTGGAAAACTGATGCGTTGGTTGGCTGATAGAGCTCGCCGCTCTCCCAATCTCCCGGCACGCCGCCACAGACGCCGATGACGCCGCGCAGGCGATCGGGATGCGTAAAAGCGAAGCGGTAATTCAGCGCGCAGGTTTGAGAAAAGCCAAGCAGAAAAACGCGCGCCGGATCAGCGATGCCTTCGTTACTTAACAACTTAATCAAATTCAGCAACGCGCCATGATGGATGGCGACGGAATCCTCCGGATGAAAGTTGGTTAGCCACCCAAATCCGAAACGCAACGGACCGCCCGGTTCCTTCGGTTCTTTCAGATGCTGGTGGAACCCCTGCAGCGAAACGATGGCGAAATCATCGGGAGCAATTTGCTTTGCTTCCCGCATCATCTGCCGCTTGTTCGCGCCGTAACCGTGCAACGCCAGCAGCAGCGGCGCCGCGCTCCGGTCGGGATAGCGAAGGTCATAATAGAGTTTGATATCGGACTCTATGGTCCGTTCTTCTGTTTGTTGACCCGCCATCGCATGATTTGAACTCGATATCTCCATGATGAAGGTTATAGCATGACGGCCTAGGTTGATATTAGGTCAACACCTTGGAGTGCGGCGGCCTGACGCCGCTATGGCCCGTCGTTATTTGAACGCGATAAGGTCGGTGACCTAAACCCTGCCCAAAGCGGCGTCAGGCCGCCTCACTCCAAGGTGTTGAGTGTATTCCAGCTGCCAGTTCATGTCGTTCGTTGCATTCGCTGAGAATGAAAGCTAGGATGCTTTTTCTCTAAAACTTACTGAAATCGATTTCCTGCGAGGTGAGCAAATGAAATTTCCGGGCGGATTTAATATCCAGCAGATGATGAGCCAGGCCAAGGTCATGCAAGAGAAGATGGCCAAAGAAATGGAAGAACTGCGCGTCGATGCTTCCGCCGGCGGCGGCGTCGTGACAGTCGCCATGAAAGGCAATCACGAAATCATCTCTTTGACGATTGATCCCGAAGCCGTTAAGGAAGGCGACGTTGAGATGCTGCAGGACATGATTGTCGCGGCCATCAATGAAGCAAACCGCAAGGTCGACGAAGCCATGAAGGGCAAACTGGGTGGGATGTTGCCTCCGGGATTGGGAAACCTCTTCTGATTGCGGATTTCAGAATGCGGAATGCGGATTGGCTGATTCCCTCCGCGCTGATTCTGCCCATGAAAGCCGCTACCAATCATTGTGTTTTAAGATTCTGCAATCCGCCATCCGCAATCTGAAATCCGAAGATGCTTGATTACGCCGAACCAGTTACAAAGTTAATAGACGAATTCAAACGGCTGCCGAGCATTGGTCAGAAGTCTGCGCAAAGGCTGGCGTTTCACATTTTGCGCACGCCCGAAGCCGACGTGGAGCGATTCATACAAGCTTTGCGCGAAGTGAAGGAACGCATCATTCAGTGTTCCACCTGCAACAACCTCACCGACGTTGACCCTTGTCATTACTGTTCCTCGCCGTCGCGCGATCGTTCCATCATTTGCATCATCGAAGAGCCTTACAACCTTGTCGCCGTGGAAAAAACCCGCAGCTACAAAGGGCTATATCACATTCTCCACGGCACGCTTTCTCCGATCCGCGGCATCGGACCGAGCAATTTGCGTTTGGATAATTTATTGACGCGCCTGCAGCCGGAGAACAACGAAGGCGTGGAGATTCAGGAAGTCATCCTGGCGACAAATCCGAACACGGAAGGCGAAGCGACTGCGAACTACATCTCGCGTTTGCTGAAACCGCTGGGCCTGCGCGTTACGCGCATAGCGATGGGCATGCCGGTGGGCGGCGATTTGGAATACGTGGACGAAGTAACGATGGACAAAGCCCTGTCAAACAGGCACGAAATGTAGTTGTGGGACAGACATTCCTGTCTGTCCTTTTTTCCAGTTCTGAAATCTCAGTGTCAGTGATAGCGGACAGGCAGGAATGCCTGCCCTACTAAAAACGCACAGTTTCTTCCGGCGCGCCCGAGGTGCATTCCGTGCACTCGGCGCCGGTGTCATAATACTTCGCGTCGAATTCAATCAAGCTTTCGATCTTCACGCCGTCGATGTCTTTTGGGGCACCGGTGAAACGCACGATGGCGCCACAGCCGATGATGGGCGCGCCCAGACTGCGTACCAGTTGCACGGTCTCTTCGATCGCGTGGCCACTGCGGATGATGTCGTCAACTATGATGCACGGGTTGATTTCCCCTTGATTCACATACTGGCGAAACATTCGCTGGCCGCCTTCCTGCTCGGCCCAGTAAATCTGTTCCGCACTCAGCGCATCGCGCACCCCGAAGGCCACCGGAATCCCGCCGGAGCTGGGACTAATAACTGAAACTTTCGGCAACTGGCTGGCAATGTCGCGCTGCAAACGAAACTTGCGGCTGAGGGCGACGGCCAGGACACGCGCCGTGTCGTAGTAACGAAAGGCGAGCGGCATCTGAAAATAATGCGGCGTGTGTTTGCCGTTGGGATAGATGAAGTGCCCTTCGCGAAACGCTCCGGTGCGTTTCAGTATTTGCATGATGGCATCGGGAGGTGGAATCAGTTGGACCATGTCGTCGTCTCCTCAAAATTGTTTAGAGTCGGGCTACCCGACGGCGCCGGCAGTAACCCGCTGCTAAACCCAAGTTGATAAGTTGCGTTTTGCGCCGCACAGCATACCTCAATCGAGTGGTTTTGCTCCATCCGGCAACGCCCGTTCG
The DNA here is from genome assembly GCA_034665305.1 of Blastocatellia bacterium. Lineage (GTDB taxonomy): Bacteria > Acidobacteriota > Blastocatellia > Pyrinomonadales > Pyrinomonadaceae > DASXRU01. The sequence goes on from JAXDFZ010000010.1 coordinate 196,088, forward strand.
ATCAATCGCCGCTGATCATTAATCAAACCGGAAGGCAGAGCATCGCGGGCGAACCACGCGGCGCTTTTGATTTCCACGCTTTGGGCGCGAGCGCGTCCGGATGGGCGGCAACGAAAAATGATTTCGATTTGACTGGGATTCCGCAGCGTACGCACGAAGGCGAACTCAGCACTCTCGAGTTCCAGGTCGGCCTCTTCGCGCAGTTCGCGCCGCACCGCCTCTTCCGGCTGCTCGCCGGCCTCGACAAATCCGCCGGGAATGCCCCAACCGTTCCCCTTACGAAACACATGGTCCAGCAACAGGATGCGACCGTCCTGGTCAACCACTACGGCCGCGGCGGTGACAGTGAATCGTTCCTTGCGGAAGCGTGCGGTCCAGTGACGCAGACGGCGCGGCAAGTGACGCCATACGGAACCCAGTAATTCCTTGTTCATTGCGGCCGTAGAATAACACGGGAGGTCATGTCCAAAGTCCAACGTCCCACGTCCAAAGTCTAAGGGCAAACGCGACCCGAGAAAAAAAGACGTTGGACATTGGACGTTGGACTTTTACCGTTGGACTTTGGACGGAGGCGTGAGTAAGATTCGCTCCGAGCCTTCCTTCAAACTGTCCGGTAAGGGAAAACTGATCGTATGTCAGCTAACGCTTCCGATACTGCCGTCACGACACCGTCTGTGGCCGACCAGACACCCGCAGTCCCCAAAGCGATTACGAACGCGCAGACGGTCTGCAATCAAAAAAATGAAAAGGGAAAGCTCTGCAACGGACATTTGAAACAATTGAAGACGGCGGGCGAGGCAGCGGAAGTTCACCTGCGCGGTGATGATGTCCTTTTTAAGTGTCAGGTATGCGGCACGCTTTACATGGGACCACCGCTGGGCCACCTGCGCGATCCGGAAAAGCAACATCGTTTTGTGCAAGCGGAACTAACGGCCTTGCTGCAAGCCGCGGGCGGCACCATGCCGGTGATCAAAAAGAATGCGCAGGGCGCGTATGTCCTGGCCGAGGCGTTGGCGGACAATGCGCACGCGCCGGCGAAACCGGCTGCCGCCAAAACGACCGTGCCCGTGGCACCCGCGGATTCTTCACCGGCGGCCGACACGCATCGACCGGCGGCGGAAGCGCAAGCAAGCACGGGCCAGGCTTCAGCGGCGCCGTTGAGTCCTGCCGCCGCAACCGCGTCGCCAGTAGCTGCACCGGAAACGCCGGCTGATCTCGCGCCCGACGCGGTGGCCGCATCAGTTGAAGTCCAACCGACTGCGCCGGCCGCTGACAAGCCAAAGCCCGCGCCTCGCCAAGCCGGCGGTCCACTGCATCGTGGAACCTATGCTGGATTTGTAGATTCGGGACCCGTTGCCGGGGAGACCTTCGAACAAAAGATCGCGCGCCTGACCCAACTCGCCGCCGCCGCGAAACAAAAATCGGAAGAAGGCGGGTAGGCTAGTTTTCCGTCACGATCAAACCTTCGCGATCGAGTTTCCAATTCAAAACTTCAGCGCCCTGCGATGTTAGGGCTTGCTCGACTTCTTCGCGGCGCCCGGAGGCGCAGAGGAATGCGATGCATCCTCCGCCGCCCGCGCCGCAAACTTTCGCTGCTTCCGCGCCGTGCGCCAGGGCAGTTTTTACCAGCGCTTCCATTTGTGGCGTGGTGACGCCCGGGGCCAGGCGTTTGCGGTTGGGATAGGCCTGCCGCATCGTTTCCACCATCCGTTCCCAATCGTTGGCCAGCAAAGCATCCCGAACGCGCAACGCCGAATCGCGTATGCCTTCGAATAACTGAAACAGCTCCGGATCCCCGTCGATGTGACGCTTGGTAATGTCCCAGTTGTTCGTTCCGGAAAGCCTGGGCTCGCCGGTATAGCAAATGGCAATGCGCTCTTCGAGCTTCGCTTCGTCGATGGCGAGGGCTTGTCTTTCAATCCCGTCCGCGCGGAAATAAATGCACGACGTCGCACCGTAAAGCGCCGAATAGTAATCCTGAAAACCGGCCGGAACCTTGATCACGGTAGTTTCGATATTGGCAGCAATCGTTATGAACTTGCGGCGCTCAAAGCGCTCGCCCGTCAAACGGTTCAGCGCGCCGATACATGCGATCGCCAATGCCGACGATCCCGCGAGGCCGGCTCCTGCTGGAGCTTCGCTGAGCGCCGTCAAATGAAATCCGGTTTGCGGTTTAAAGAAATGAACTAACTTGGCGAGCAACTCCAGTCGCTCTTCGCGGGCGAGATCATCGACGGCATCCAGAGTGGTTTCGAAGGTTACGTTACGGTCTTTTGACTCCAGCACGATGCGACGATCGTCGTTGGTCTGAATGCGCACACGTGCGCGCAGGGAAGTGGCAAAATTTACCGTGGCGGCGCCCGGGTGGAATAAATAAAGCGGCCAGATATCGATTGTGCCGCCCGCAAGATCAACCCTGGTAGGTGCAGAGGATTCAATTATCATTGTTTCGAAATTCTATGACGGTCCTACGATTGCGGAATTCGGATTGCGGATTGCAGATTCAAAATTTATCCGTCCTATGATCATAACAGATTCAGTCGATTGCGGAATTCGGATTGCGGAAGGCGGAATTCCAAGATCGATTATGGGGCACAACTCTGCTGCGGGTTCTTAATTCCTCATTCCGCAATCCGAATTCCGCAATCGGCCAAGCATCAATCGGCAGTTTTCGTGTCACTTTCCTTTGCCTTGGGAACGGACGCGTCTTCGTCCCGCGCGGCTTGAGATTTGAAGTGGATCCGATCGTGAATCTCTTCCTTGAGTTCCTTAAACCCCTCGAGCGCAGCCTGCTCCAGTTCCTGCAAACGCTCTGGCTGCGCTTCTTCCACCTTCCGGGAAATCCAAAAACGTTTCACCACATAAACTGCGGCCACTCCGGCAACCACAATCACGAGGAGGATTTTGCCGAGGTGACGAAAATCCCCGATCAGCCGCATTACCGCGCTGCTGAAAAAATAGCCGGCACCGCTGAGAATGAACACCCAGGCGAAGCAACTGCCGAACGAAACTATCAGGAAACGGAGGTAAGGCATCCGGCCCACGCCGTAAAAAACACACGAAGCCCAGCGCAAGCCGTAAATATATTTTGACAGAAAGATTGAGAGCGGACCGAACTTATCGGTCAGTTTTTGCAAACGCGGTGCGGCCCGACGATAAAAGGATCGATCGCGAATTGTCTTGCTGCAGCCGCGGCCCAAACCATACGCAAGGTTATCGCTGGCAACGCCGCCGAGCGTGCCATAAAGCAGAACCCATCCGAAACTGTATTCGCCAAAAAACGCACTATGGGCGAGCACGCCGGCGATCAGCAGCGTCAGATCGCCCTCGACCATTACCAGGAAGAAGACTGAGTAAAGGCCGTACTGCCCTATCAGATCGTAAACGAACTGGAGAGTGTTCATAGAAAGTGAGCGGGCGACGGCAGTGGGCTGCGAGGGCGACTCGAAAGCGAAGCGCGCCGGTTGCTAGCCAGGTTTTTCTTCCGCTGGGGGCTTAACGACCAGCACCGGGCATTCCGCATGACGCACTACAGCTTCGGCCGTCGAGCCAAAAAGAATTCGGCCCCAGCCGGTGCGTCCGTGTGATGAAACGACGATCAGATCTACGCTCCTCTCTTTTGCGACGCGGACAATTTCCGTGGCCGCTTCACCGTGAACAATCAGTTCCTCGACTTTCAGGCCGGAGCAAGCTTCGCTTTCGGCAAACTTTGGCAGTTCCCGTTCAGCGGAATCTTCGAGTTGCCCGCTGATGTCTCCGATCGGTAAAGGCTCTGACATCCCAGTGTAGCCGACGGCCGGCACAACTGTCTCGACCACATGCAGGCAAATCAGCGAGGCGCCAGTCGCGCGCGCGATGTTCGCAGCATACGGCAAAGCGAAATTTGCGCAATCGCTAAAGTCCGTAGGCAGCAGAATAGTCTGCACTTTCATAACGGAAGCGGCGGCGCTGTTTATAGAATCCGGCATCGTTAGGAGTCCTGTTTGCCTGAGACGCAAGCACCCGGTTCACTGTCCAGCCAGCGGTATATTCTTAAGCCGCGCCGCATTTTACACGCAGAAGGCCCGCGTTTGACAGCCTGTGGGCCGTTTATTACAATCCGCCCATTCCCTGCCAAACTATCGCTATTTCACTGAAAGATTTTCGTTGACTATGACCAACCCTACTTCCGCGACAGCGAATTACATCGGCATCGATCTTTCCGGGCGCAACCTGCGTGCGGTGCTAATTGATGCCACCGGAACGGTTGGTGAGCGGCGCCAGACCCCGCTGGAGCGCAACAACATCGCCAATCAGATCGTCACCGTGATTGCCGGTTTGCGCGAAGCTTCGGCAAACGTGGCCGCGGTGGGCGTTGGCATTCCGGGCCTGGTTAATCGCGACACGGATCGCGTTTTAGTTTCTTCCGATCTCCCTTCGATTGTCAGCGGCGACGTCCATGCGCAACTGATGAAAGCCACCGGTCTACGGGTGGAACTGGAGAACGACGCCAACGCCGCGGCTTACGGCGAATTCGTAGCCGGCGTTGGGGGCAAACATCGCGACATGTTCTACATCACGATCGGCGAAGGGATTGGCGGGGCGCTGATCATGGACAGCAAGCTCTGGATTGGAGCGTCCGGTTGCGCGGGTGAGATTGGGCACATCACGATCGACACCGAAGGAATTGAGTGCGTCTGTGGCAATCGCGGCTGTTTGGAAACGGTGGCCTCGGGTCCGAATATTGTGCGCCGCGCCAAGGAACGACTGAATCGCGATTCGACTTCTTCGCTGTCGCGCCTGGCAATGACCGAGTCGTTCACCGCCGACGATATGGCCCGCGAAGCGACCAACGGCGATGACTTCTCGCTAATGATGATCGAACGCACGGGGAAATACATCGGGACCGCAGTCGCCAGTGTCATCAACTTGCTGAGCATTGAACTCGTTGTGTTGGGCGGGGGCGTAATGGAGGCGGGCGATCTAATCTTGAAACCCATCATCGAAGAAGCGCGGCGCCGCGCTTTCCAACCGTGCTTTGAAGCCACCAGGATAGTCGCCGCGACACTCGGCGCCGACGCCGGGGCGATCGGTGCAGCGCTATTGGCCCGCGACGCCCCGCAAAGCGCCGGCAAATAAGAGTTGTAGAGCGTCAAGAGTTGTAGGGGCGTCACTCCGTGGGCGCCCCCTTTTTATGTCAAATCAAAAGTCATTGGCTAAGCGCCAACGGCGCGAAATGTAAGAGCCCAGGCCAACGGCCTGGGTACTGGTGTAGCGTATGCGCCAAGCGCTGAAAGCGCGCAATCGAATTCGTATCGATAGCAGCGATTACATCGATTTATTGCTTTGCCGCCCTTTCAGGGCCCTGGCGTTTGTTCGCCACTGATCCCGGGTCGTTGGCCCGGGCTATTACATTTCGCGCCGTTGTCGCTTGAAGACGCAACCTTTAAATCCGCGATCAACCCTTCACTTGAAAAAATAAACTCATCTGTTAAAGTAGTCGGCCTTAGCAATATCATTAAGTAGTTTAAGAGAAGGCAGACTTCCAACTGTCCCGACAGGCAGGAATGCCTGTCCGATGCGATGCCACAGATTTTTCGTCACAGTACGAACTATCTCGCGCGGGCCACTATCTTCGGCGCCATCTTTATATTGCTGGCGGCGCTGTGGGTGACCGCTTCGATCAACCGTTCGGGATGGAACACCGGACAGTGGATTGAACGCCAACAACCGGTCCAATTCAGCCACAAACACCACGTGGGCGATGACGGCATTGATTGTCGTTACTGTCACACCTCTGTGGAGACAGCGGCGTCGGCCGGCATGCCTTCGACCAGCACCTGCATGAATTGTCACAAACAGATCTGGGCGGACAGCCCTTATCTGGAACCGGTGCGCGCCAGTTTCAAAACCGGTAAGCCGCTGGAGTGGATCCGCGTTCACGATCTGCCGGACTTCGCTTATTTCAATCACAGTATTCATGTGAAGAAGGGCGTCGGTTGTTCGACCTGCCACGGCCGGGTCGACCAGATGCCGATCGCTTACCAGGCTTCGTCGCTGCAGATGGAGTGGTGCCTGGAGTGTCATCGCAATCCGGAAAAATTCGTGCGCCCGCGGGAAAAGATTTTCGATATGGAGTGGCGGCCGCAGAACAATTCGAAAGAAGAGATCGCGCAGGGACGCGATTTGCTAAAGCTGTATCACGTGCAGGGCCCAAACATTTTGACCAGCTGCTCCACGTGCCACCGGTGAGGTTATGGAGTGCGCTGACCTGTCAGCGCTTTCCTCGGTCGCGACCCCGTTTGGATAAACAGAATGTCCGAAGACCGTCACATTAATTTCAAGATCCTGCGCGACCAGATCCTCGCGTCACAGGCAAAGCTGGCGCAGGCTCACGGCCACCCATCCGCTACCGCGGACGGTACTGACCTCGCTGCGATCATGGCAAATGCCGTCAACGCTGGCGTGTCGGGTGGAAGTCCACAGACGGAAGTCAATAACACCAAAGAATACTGGCGTTCGCTGGATGAGTTGGCTGATTCGGCGGAGTTCCATGAGTTTGTCTTGCGGGAGTATCCGCAGCAGGCTGAGGAGTGGAACGATCCGGTTGAGCGTCGCACGTTCTTGAAATTGATGGGCGCATCCCTCGCGCTCGCCGGCCTCAGCAGTTGCGCTTATCAGCCGCCGGAAAAGATCGTTCCCTACGTCAATCAGCCGGAGGAAGAAGTTCCCGGCAAGCCACTTTATTTTGCGACCGCGTTTTCGTTGGGCGGCATTGCCACGCCGCTGCTGGCGCGCAGCAACGAAGGCCGGCCCACCAAAGTCGAAGGCAATCCCGATCATCCCAACAATCGCAGCAGTGATCCGCACGGCAGCGGAGCGACGGCGACGGACATTTTCGCCCAGGCTTCGATCCTATCGCTCTACGATCCCGATCGCGCGCAGACGCTGAGTTATCGCGAAGAGATTCGTCCCTGGTCGGCGTTCGTCGGCGAGATTCGCGGCATGCTGAACGGCCCAGACGGCAACAGCGGGTTGAAAGCGAAACAGGGCGCGGGCTTGCGGATTCTGACTGAGACAATCACGTCGCCGACGCTCGCCGCCCAGTTAAAGGGAATCCTAACCGATCTGCCGCAAGCGAAGTGGCACCAGTACGAACCTGCGAACCGCGACAACGTGCGCGCTGGCGCGATGACGGCGTTCGGCGAGCCGGTGAATACGATTTACGACTTTAGCAAAGCCGATGTTGTGCTTTCGCTGGGATCAGATTTTCTGGCTGCGCTACCCGGAACTTTGCGATACGCGCGCGATTGGGCGGCGCGGCGGCGCGTGACCAAAGAGCGCGAGGAGATGAGCCGGCTGTACGTTTATGAAACCACGCCGACCACGACCGGCGCGAGCGCGGATCATCGTTGGCCCGTTTCGGGAATGTCGGTGTATGCCTACGGTCTCTTTATCGCAATCGGCAACAAAGCTTCACCATCCAGCCTTGATCCGGAAAAGGTATGGGAAAGGCGTAGAAACCCGGATACCGGTCGCACTGGTATACCTGTTAACGAACCCGAATTTGAACCGCTAGTTAACGACCTCCTTCACCATAAGGGCGCAAGCATTATTATCGCGGGCGACGAACAACCGCCCGTAGTCCATTTACTGGCCCACGCCATGAATGACGCGCTGGGCAACATTGGTAAAACCGTTTTCTACACCGATCCCATCGAAGCGAATTCCGTCGATCAGACCCAATCACTCCGCGAATTGATCAACGACATCGACGCCGGGCAGGTCGAGTTGTTAGTAGTTCTTGGCGGCAATCCGGTTTACAACACGCCGCTGGATTTGAAACTCGATCCCGCGCGCCTCGGCAAAGTGAAGCTGCGCGTTCATCTCAGCCAAACGAAGGATGAAACTTCCGCCTACTGTCACTGGCACGTTCCCGAAACTCATTACCTGGAAGCATGGACCGATGCGCGTTCCTATGATGGGACGGCAACAATCGTGCAGCCTTTGATCGCGCCATTGTTTGAAGGAAAAACCGCGCATGAAGTGCTCGCTGTGTTCACTGATAACTACGATCGCAAGCCTTATGAGTTATTGCGGGATTATTGGCGTACGGCAGGGCTAGTTGAAACGGTGAACGGACCACAGACTGAGATTGCGCTCTTGTCAGATGCCGCTAGCTTTGAATCCGCCTGGCGCAAATGCTTGCACGACGGGTTTGTTCCCAACAGTGCCTTGCCGGTGAAAAGTGTTTCGGTTAACCCCGCAAGCATCTCTCAATCGATGGCAGCGATCTCTGCAACCGGGGGCCAGGGCAATTCCGCGTACGAGTTGGTTATTCGCACAGATCCTACAATCTACGACGGCCGCTTTGCGAACAACGGCTGGTTGCAGGAGTTGCCGAAGCCGCTGACGAAGATTACCTGGGACAACGCCGCGATGATCAGCCCGGCCACCGCGCGACAACTCGGCATTACCAGCACGATGGGCCGCAAAGGCGGCGACATCTACGTCGATCAGTTGACGCTGGATTACAGCGGGCGCTCGATGACGGTGCCGACGTGGATCATGCCGGGCCAACCTGATGGCGTGATCACAATTCATCTGGGTTATGGCCGCCAGCGCGCGGGACGCGTCGGCACGAACCAGGGATTCGACGCCTACTACCTGCGCACTTCCAGCGCGCCGTGGGGTGGTCCGGGCTTGCAGGTCAGCAAAGCCGCGGGCGTTTATCAGCTTGCCCAGACGCAAACGCACTTCAACATGGAAGGCCGCGACCTGCTTCGCTCCAGCTCGCTCGAGGAATACAAGAAAGACAAACACAAATTGCGTGAAGAGTCGGAGCATGAAGAGAAAGAGCTGCACGAACGTTCCATGTATCCCGACTATGATTACAAAAACCAGGGCAATGGTTTGGATTACGCCTGGGGCATGGCCATCGACTTGAACAGTTGCATTGGTTGCAACGGATGCGTGGTCGCCTGCCAGTCGGAAAACAATATTCCCATCGTCGGCAAGGAACAGATCGTGCGCAGCCGCGAGATGCATTGGATTCGCGTCGACACCTACTTCAAAGGCGAAGCGGAGAATCCGGAAGGCCCGTTCTTCCAACCCGTCCCCTGCATGCATTGCGAGAACGCGCCGTGCGAGCCGGTGTGTCCCGTGCATGCGACCGTGCACAGCGCGGAAGGCCTGAATGACATGGTCTACAACCGTTGCGTCGGCACGCGCTATTGCTCGAACAACTGCCCGTACAAGGTGCGCCGCTTTAACTTCCTGCTTTACCAGGATTTCGAACAGCCGCTGTACCAGTTGATGCGCAATCCGGAAGTGACCGTGCGCAGCCGCGGCGTCATGGAAAAGTGCACTTACTGCGTGCAGCGAATTCAAACTGCGAAGATCGATGCGGAACTCGAAGGCCGGCCGGTACGCGACGGCGAGATTGTTACTGCCTGCCAGTCGGTTTGTCCTACTGAGGCGATTGTCTTTGGCAACGTCAACGATCCGAACAGCAAGGTCTCGCGGTTGAAGGCGGAAGAGCGGAACTATTCATTGCTGGCGGAGCTGAACACGCGCCCGCGCACGACGTACTTGTCGGCGCTGCGCCACCCGAACCCGGAGATCGAGTAGTAGGACAGGCATTCCTGCCTGTCCATGACGGTAGGGTTTAGAGGCGGGCTACCGCGCGCCTGATGAGTTGCGGATTCCAAATGAAGGATCGGCGGGCAGTAGCCCGCCGCTAAACGGTCAGAGATTGTTCGCGGTTGGAGATTGATAGCAGACGAACGATTCGGAAATTAATGGCAGGCGAGTCACAAGACAAAGCATCGATTCACGTCACTACGCCCGTGGTGGGCGGCGAGCTGACATTCGGATCGGTCACCGACAAGATCAGCTCCATCGTGCTGACCCGCAAAACGCCGATTGGCTGGTTCATCGGCTTTGCGATCTCGTTTGCCCTGGCCCAGGTGCTGCTGATGACGATTACGCACCTGGTCTTCAATGGCATTGGTGTCTTCGGTACTAACCAGCCGGTTGGTTGGGCCATGCCGATCATCAATTTTGTCTGGTGGATCGGAATTGGTCACGCCGGCACTTTGATATCGGCGATTCTGCTACTGCTGCGGCAACAGTGGCGCACTTCTATCAATCGCTTTGCTGAAGCGATGACTCTGTTCGCCGTCGCCTGCGCCGGTTTGTATCCGGTGTTTCACCTGGGCCGGCCATGGCTGGCTTACTGGCTGTTTCCGCTGCCCAACACAATGGGAATTTGGCCGCAATTTCGCAGCCCTTTGATGTGGGACGTATTCGCGGTTTCGACCTACGCTTCGGTGTCGGCCCTGTTCTGGTTCATAGGACTGATCCCGGACTTTGCCACCCTCCGCGATCGTGCGAAGAGCAAACCGTTCCGCCTGATCTACGGAATGCTGGCGATGGGCTGGCGCGGCTCCGCACGACACTGGCATCGTTATGAGATGGCTTATCTCCTGCTCGCAGGGCTGGCCACGCCGCTCGTGCTGTCGGTGCACACGATCGTCAGTTTCGACTTTGCGATTGGCATCATCCCCGGATGGCACGCGACGATCTTTCCACCGTACTTCGTGGCCGGGGCGATCTACGCGGGCTTCGCGATGGTCTTGTTCCTGACGATTCCGCTGCGTTGGTTTTATGGACTGCAAAGTTTCATTACCATGCGCCACATGCACAACATGGCGAAGGTCATGTTGGCGACGGGGCTGATTGTCGCGTACGGATACATGATGGAGGCTTTCTTTGGCTGGTACAGCGGCAATCCGTTTGAGCGGTACATGATTTACAACCGCATGCATGGACCATACGCCGGCTACTACTGGGCGCTGATTCTTTGTAATGGTCTGTGTCCCCAACTGCTTTGGTTCAAAAAGATTCGCCAGAACCTTTTGGTGTTGTGGCTGATTTCCATCGTGGTCAGCATCGGCATGTGGCTGGAGCGCTTTGTGATTGTAGTGACCAGTTTGCACCGCGACTTTTTGCCGTCGTCCTGGGGCATGTACCAACCGAGCGGCTGGGACTGGTCCATGTTTGTCGGCACGATCGGATTGTTCTTTGCCTTGTTGTTCCTGTTCATACGCTTCCTGCCGATGATCTCGATTTTTGAGATGCGCACGATTTTGCCGGAGGCTGAGGTTGACGAAGGTTGATCATTAGGGAGAAAGAGAAGAGACAATTTTCCATATGTCATTTTCCATTTCTCATTTGTCATTGGTGGCGCTCGGTTGCGGTGATGGGGTGGGTCCTGACCTCATGGGCTCGCGGCATACGTTGAATTTGCGGACCCTGGTTAGATCCAATGAAAAATGAGAAATGGAAAATGACATATGGAAAATGGTTTTGAGTTTTTCTAGATGAAGACAAAAGCCCCGCAACTGTACGGAGTAATGGCCGAGTTCGATAACCCGACCGATCTGGTGACGGCGGCGCGCCGCACCTATGAAGCGGGTTACCGGCGCATCAATGGGTATTCGCCCTATCCGATTGAGGAATTATCCGAGGCGATCGGATTTCATCACACCAGGCTGCCGCTCATCGTGCTGATCGGCGGTGTGCTGGGCGGGCTGGGCGGCTTTTTCATGCAGTACTGGATGGAGGTCATCGACTATCCCTTGAACGTGGGCGGCAAACCCTACAACAGTTGGCCGGCGTTCATTCCGATCACGTTTGAATGCACGATTTTGTGTGCGGCCCTGGCGGCGGTTTTTGGCATGCTCGCTTTGAACAAACTGCCGCAGCCTTATCACCCGGTTTTCAACGCGCCGAATTTTGCTTTGGCTACCCGCGATCGGTTCTTCCTCGTGATCGAGTCAAAGGACCCTAAGTTTGAACACGACAGTGTGATCGGTTTTATGCAGGAGTTTGGACCAAGAGATGTTAGCGATGTGGAATTGTGAGAAGAAAGTGAGCAGTGGGCAGTGAGCAGTGAGCCGTTATGGAGTGCGGTGGCAAGCGCAGCGCGACACCGCTTTGGATTGGTATCTCTTGCACTCAAGTGGCGAGGTGCAAATCAATCCAAAGCGCCATCGCCGCTGCGCTCTGCCGGCGCACTCCAAAGGCATCGCGTCTTATTTTTCTTGCTGCTCACTGCTCACTGCCTGCTGTTCACTACCTCGTGCCGCCAGGATATGCAGGACCAGCCGAAGTACATCACCTATCGCGCGAGCGGCTTCTTCCGGGACGGTTTGTCATCACGTCCCCTCGTCGAAGGAACTGTGGCGCGCGGGTTTTTGCGAGCTGATCGCGAGTTCTATACGGGGAAGAAAAGCAATGTCGGTGGCGCGTCCAGGTTAGCAACTACGCAAACATCAGCGGCACCACAACCGGGCAGGCCGGCGCCAAACGCCGGATCCAGCGCAACCTCAGGCAGCGGGTCGCACCTCGCGCTTTATCCCGATGATGTTGATACGTTTCCCTTCGCGATCACGACGGACACAATGAACCGCGGTCAGGAACGTTATCAAATATTTTGCGCCGCCTGTCATGGCGGCACTGGCAATGGCGACGGATTGGTTGTCCGGCGCGGTTTCCGTCCGCCTCCTACTTACCATAGCGATCAGATGCGGCAGGCGCCGGTGGGCCACTACTTTGATGTGATTACGAATGGCTGGGGCGCGATGCCGAGTTATGCGGCGCAGATTCCGCCCGCGGATCGTTGGGCCATCATCGCCTACATTCGCGCGCTGCAGTTGAGCCAGCATCCGACTACCGGGTTAGGCCCGATTCGACCGGCGGCCGCGGGTACACCAGAACCGGCTAAGGAACACGCGCAGTGATTGAATCACGCTACATGGCCCCGGCGGGAGTTGCCCGCGTTCAGCGTCTGGCGCTGATCGCCGGAATTGTGTTCAGCGCGCTGATGGTGGTGGGTGCAGTTTTTTCACGCGCGCAGTTCTTTCGCTCTTACCTGATCGGGTTTGTGTTTTGGGCCGGTGTTGCGCTGGGTTGTCTAGCCCTGTTGGCGCTGCAGCATTTGACTGGCGGCGGCTGGGGACTCGTCATTCGTCGCATTCTGGAAGCCGCCACCCGGACTATTCCGGTGTTATTGATTCTGTTCGTGCCGCTGGCGCTGGGCCTGAGCCAGATCTATCCGTGGATGCACCACGAGGAGATGGCAAAAACGCCCGCCCTCCTGGAAAAGGCGGCCCGTTACCTGAATCGCAATTTCTTTTTGCTGCGAGCGGCGATCTATTTCGCCATCTGGCTGGTGCTCACTTACTTCCTGAATCGTTGGTCGCTCGAACAGGATCGCACCGCCGATCGACTCTTCCGCCGGCGCATGAAAATTTTGAGCGGGCCGGGACTGGCGTTGTTCGTGCTGACTACGACGTTTGCCTCAATTGACTGGGTGATGTCGCTGGATCCGGAATGGGCCTCGACGATGTTCGGCTTTCTGTTTGTTGCGTCCTGGGCGCTCAGCGCAATGGCTTTTGTGATCGCCACGTTGTCGCTGCTGGCCAATCGCGCGCCTATGGACACCGTGGTTGCGCCTTCGCATTTTCATGACTTAGGCAAATTGTTGCTGGCGCTGGTAATGCTCTGGGCCTACTTTGCCTTCTCGCAATTCCTGATTATTTGGTCGGGCAATTTGCCGGAAGAGACGACCTGGTATTTGCATCGCACGCGTGGCGGTTGGGGCGGCATTGCGCTCGCGGTGATAGTGCTGCACTTTGCGCTGCCTTTCCTGCTGCTGCTGTCGCGGGATTTCAAACGCAACGCGCACAAGCTGGCGATGCTGGCGGCATTTCTGCTCTTCATGCGATTGGTGGATTTGTTTTGGTTAATCGAACCGGAGTTTCACCACGGGCAGTTTCATTTGAGTTGGATGGATGTGACGGCGCCTTTGGCAATCGGCGGGTTTTGGATCGCGGCATTTTGCCGGCAGTTGCAGAAGCGGCTTTTGGTGCCGTTGAACGACCCGCAACTTGAATCGGTCCTGGAGGACGCGGCGCGGCCATTTAGTGAAGAGGTTCCCAGTCATTAACGCTGAACTATTCGCGAACAGAGTTCTTAAATGGCAAAGCACGGCAGCAACGGCAAAGAGCATGTGACGGAAACGCCCGACGTTTCCTACATCAAAAATCTTGATGTCACGCATGAGCACAGCGACATCAGCATCGGTGGGGTGGTCAAGTTCATCGTCGCCCTCGTGGTGCTGGGAATTGCGGTGCATTTGCTGATGTGGGGAATGTTCCGGGCGCTTGATGCCGAAGAGGTCCACATCGAACAGGCGCGACCGGCGGGGCCAATGGCCCTGACTGCGGAGGAGCGCCTGCCATCCGGCCCGCGCCTGCAAGCCGCGCGTGGATATACGGTAGAAGGCCAGAACCTCGAGCTGCGAGAGCCCGATGCGGAATTGAAAATCGTCCAGGAGAAATGGCGCAAGGCTTTGGAGTTCGGACCGGTTGATGAACACGGCCAGCATTTCGGCATGCCGATCGAGGAAGCCAAGAAGAAAATTCTGGAAGGGCAGGGTTTGCCGGTGAGGCAGCAACCGGGCGAAAACAGGTAAGTCAGGAAACTGATGACAAGACGGACAAATTGGTCCGCCAAGCGGACTACCGATAATAGCCCAGCGATTTATCGCTGGGGCAGCGAGACCTTGCAACTGATGCAGTCCGCGAAGCGGGCGACTGAGTTGGTATTTGACGCTGCTGTTTTCAGTCGCCCGTTTCACGGGCTCTCGGAGTTGCGCGAATTCAGTAACCCAGCACTGAAGTGCTGGGCTATTTTCAATCGTCCGCTGCGCGGACTCCGGGTCTCAATGCTAATCGTGTTACTGCTCACTGCCCACTGCCTGCTGCTCACTGTCCACGCGCAGATCGGCGGTCCGGGACCGAGTTCACCGCTGTACGGCGCGCGGCCTGAGACCGGTAAAGTTTCCACTGGCTTGCCCCCCGCGCTGCAGAAGGTCGGGATCGATCAGAAGTTGAATGAGCAACTTCCGCTGGATGCAGTCTTCAAGGACGAAAGCGGAAAGGAAGTGAAGTTGGGCCAGTATTTCGGCAAGCGTCCGGTGATTCTTTCCCTCGTCTATTATTCCTGCCCCATGCTGTGCAATCAGGTTATGAACGGAATGGTGGGGGCGTTCAAGGGTTTGGCGTTTGTGCCCGGCGATGAGTTTGACGTGGTAACGATTAGCTTCGATGCGCGCGAGACAGCGACGCTGGCCGCGGCAAAGAAAAAGACTTATGTGGAATATTTTCCGGCGGCGAAGCAGGCGACGATTGCCAGTGGCTGGCATTTTCTGACTGGCGACGAGACAAACATCCGGCGGGTAACCGACGCGGTGGGATTCAGGTACAACTTCGACGCCGCCACGAACCAGTTTGCGCACGCCAGCGGCATCATGGTGGTGACGCCGGAAGGAAAGATTGCGCATTATTTCTACGGCATTGAATACTCGCCCAAGGATCTGCGGCTGGGACTGGTGCAGGCATCGGCGAACAAGATTGGCACGCCGGTCGATCAGCTTTTGCTTTACTGCTATCACTACGATCCGGCGACCGGCAAGTATGGGGCAGTAGTGATGAACATGGTGCGGGTGGGCGGAATTGTGACGGTGCTGGGAATGGCGGGCGTCATTGGTATGTTTTTGCTCGGCGGCGCGGGCGCGGTGCATTTGAGGCGGCGCCAAACCTGAGGCTGAACGATCCCGAGTTCAGTAACGTCGGTTACGGTCTGGGTCGGGCCGATTTTGGATCGGACCGATACCCGGGTCGACTCGTTACCTGAGAGTCGGGCCGATATTTGCGGTTCGTGGTTTTCCTTTTTTGTTTTTGAGATCTCAGATCTCAAATTTGAAATTGGCGTCTAGATTTGAAGCGTAATGCAATCCTGGATTCCATTTCTACCTGAAAGCGCCTCGACCCTCTCCGGTCGAGTGGATGCCCTGTACTTCTATCTCAGCGGCGTCACGCTCTTCTTCACGATCTTGATCTCCGGGGTGCTGATCTTTTTCGTCATCAAGTATCGCCGCCGCTCGCCCTTCGAAATTCCGCGCCCCATCGCCGGCTCGCACAAGTTAGAGACGCTGTGGTCCATCATTCCATTCCTGATCGCCATGAGCTTCTTCGTCTGGGGGACTCGCGTCTACTTCGCGCAATACCGCGTGCCCAAAGACGGAATCGAAGTTTACGTGGTCGCCAAACAATGGATGTGGAAATTTCAGCATTCTACCGGGCAGCGCGAGATTAACGAATTGCACGTCCCGGTCGGCCGCAAGGTCAAACTGATCATGGCGACCGAAGATGTGATCCACGATTTGTTTGTGCCGGCGTTCCGGATCAAGGCCGACGTCGTGCCCGGTAAATACGTCACCGAATGGTTCGAAGCTACGAAGCCGGGCCGCTATCACCTGTTCTGCGCCGAGTATTGCGGGATGAACCATTCCGGCATGGGCGGTTGGGTGATTGTGATGGAGCCGACGGATTTTGATAACTGGCTGAGCGGCAATGCGAACCAGCAATCCGCCTCCAGCGCCGGGCAGCAACTGTATCAATCGATGGGCTGCGCCTCCTGTCATGGCGCCAACGCGGAAGGCGGACGAGGGCCGGCGCTGCAGGGAGTTTTCAATAGTCAAACGCAGTTGAATAACGGCCAGGTGGTTAAGGCCGACGAAAATTACCTGCGTGAATCAATCATCAACCCGCAAGCGAAAATTGTTTCGGGCTTCGGTCCCATCATGCCATCGTTTCAGGGCCAGGTTACCGAAGAGCAATTGTTGCAATTGACGGCGTACGTCCGTTCGCTGAGCGCAATTTCGAGGCCCGCGACGAATGCAGCGCCGCCGGCTACTGCGGCGCCGGTTGCAACGCCGCAGAGGTAGAAAGAGTGCTAGTGCGGCAAAGCCGCTTTAGGAGTTCAGATTCGAAAGTAGCAGTCGGTCGGCTTGATCATGGGAACATTTACTAAACCAACAGCGCCGCGGGTTAATTACATCAATGCGGAGCACGGCCTTAAGTCGTGGCTGCTGACCAAAGATCACAAGCGCATCGCCCTGCTCTATCTGGGCTCCATTTCATTCTTCTTTTTCATCGGCAGTCTCTACGCTATCGCTATCCGCCTGGAGTTACTCACGCCGCAAGGCGATCTGGTGCAGTCCAGCACCTACAACAAAATGTTCACGCAGCACGGGATCATCATGGTGTTCTTTTTCCTGATCCCGTCCATTCCGGCGACGCTGGGAAACTTTCTGGTGCCGATGATGATCGGCGCGAAGGACCTCGCGTTCCCGCGGCTGAATCTGCTGAGCTGGTATATCTACATCGCCGGTGGACTGATCACGATCTATGCGCTGCTCGCGGGCGGCGTTGATACGGGTTGGACTTTTTACACTCCCTACAGCACTACCTTTTCCAATTCGTATGTAGTGGCCACCGGTTTGGGAATTTTCATTAATGGCTTTTCATCAATCCTCACCGGACTGAACTTCATCGTTACCATTCACACGATGCGCGCGCCGGGGATGACGTGGTACCGGCTGCCGCTGTTTATCTGGGCCCATTACGCCACCAGCCTGGTTATGGTGCTGGGCACGCCGGTAATCGCAATCACCATTTTGTTGCTCGCGTTTGAGAGGTTGGCCCACGTCGGGATCTTCGATCCGGCGCTGGGTGGCGATCCAGTCCTGTTCCAGCATCTGTTCTGGTTCTATTCGCACCCCGCCGTCTACATCATGGTCCTGCCCAGCATGGGCGTGGTTAGCGAGCTGATTGCTAATTTTTCTCGCAAGAACATTTTCGGCTACAAGTTTGTGGCGTTCTCCAGCCTGGCGATCGCGGTTTTCGGCTTTCTGGTTTGGGGCCATCACCTGTTTGTGGCCAGCCAGTCGGTTTACGCGGGAATGATTTTTTCTTTCCTGAGTTTTGCCGTGGCAATTCCGTCGGCCATAAAGGTTTTCAACTGGACGGCGACGCTCTACCGCGGGTCGATTTCCTGGGACACGCCGATGCTCTATGCGCTCGGCTTTATCGGCCTGTTCACGGTTGGCGGAATGACCGGACTGTTTCTCGCAAGTTTGGCCGTCGACGTTCACGTGAGCGATACATATTTCATCGTGGCCCATTTCCACTTCATCATGGTTGGCGGTGCGCTCTTTGGTTACTTGGGAGGTTTGCATTACTGGTGGCCAAAAATCTCCGGACGCATGTATCCGGAGGGCTGGGGCAGGTTCTCGGCGCTGATAGTTTTTGTGGGCTTCAACCTGACGTTCCTGCCCCAGTTTGTGCTTGGCTATCTGGGTATGCCGCGGCGCTATCACGTTTACCCGCCGGAGTTTCAAGTACTTCATGTCCTGTCGACCGCGGGAGCATCGATTCTGGGTGTCGGGTTGTTGATTCCCCTTTTCTATCTGATTTGGACGTTGCGTTATGGCCCGGTGGCCGAAGCGAACCCGTGGCATCTTCCGGGGCTGGAGTGGCGCACTTCGTCGCCGCCGCCCACCGAGAATTTTGAAAGCACGCCGATAGTTACCTGGGAAGCATACGAGTTTGCGCCGGTCGAAGAGTTGAAGGTGATCGGCAAGTTTCGACCGGAAGCCGAGAAGGCGTAGTGGGACTTTGGAGAATTAAGTTTTGACGGAAAGTCACATAGCCACAGAACACGCAGCCGGCCATCCGGCATTGCAGCACCATTTCGAGAACATGGAGCAGCAGCGCGAGGCGGGGACGCTGGGAATGTGGGTTTTCCTGGTCACCGAAATAATGTTTTTTGGCGGCATGTTCCTCGCCTACATGCTGTTTCGCTCCGCCTATCCGGGAGCGTTTGTGGCGGGCAGCAACCACCTCGACATCAATCTCGGCGCTATCAACACCGGGGTTTTGATCGTCAGCAGTTTGACGATGGCTTTGGCGGTCTACAGCACGCAGGTCGGCCAGCGCGGCATGGCGGTAGTTTTCCTGATAGCGACGATGGTGTTGGGTTTGACCTTCCTCGGTATTAAGAGCGTCGAATATCGCGACAAGTATCGCGACAGCCTGGTCCCCGGAAGGTTAATACCGGGACGCCCATTCCATCCCGCGGTGCAGGAGCACGGGGCGCCTAACGATCCGCACAAGCTTCATTTGCCCGAGGGCGAATCCGTCAAACACGTAGAGTTGTTCTACTGGATCTACTTCGCGCTGACCGGCGTGCACGCCCTGCATATGATCATAGGCATCGGGCTGTTGTCCTTCATGCTCTATTTTTCATTGCGCGGGCGGTACAGTCCGGAATATCACGCACCGATCGAAATCTCGGGGCTGTACTGGCACTTTGTGGACATCGTCTGGATTTTTTTGTTCCCCTTGCTTTATTTGCTGGGCCGGCATCTGGAACACGGAGGGTAGAACACGGGTAAATGGTAAATGGTGAATAGTAAATGGAAACTGCGATTCGCCATTCATCATTCACCATTTACCATTCCATTTACCATTCACCATTCACCATTCACCATTTACCCAATATGAGTGAGCATATTGTTTCCCGAAAAATCTACTTTGCGATCTTCGGTGCGCTGATGGTCGGAACGGCCGCCACGGTCGGGGCGGCGTTTATCGATCTGGGCGGACACTTGAATACCGTCCTGGCCCTGACGATCGCGGTGATCAAGGCAACGCTGGTCGTGCTTTACTTCATGCACGTACGCTACAGTTCGCGCCTGACCTGGGTAATTGTAGGTTCGGGACTTTTCTGGCTGGGGATTATGTTTGCTTTGACCCTGAGTGACTACTGGTCCAGGAATTGGATAACACCGTTCTAACGCCGCTTCGACTAATCCGCCGTCTCGTCATCCGCCAAATACAATTGTTTTTCACGGACTCTGATAACTCGACTGCAAGTCGGACAGGTCAGATGAAGCGTCGCTTCCGTAGTTTTTATCGGAGTGCCGCATGACGGGCAGGGCGCGCTGATCTCAGTTCCCTTAAACAAATCGCGCATCATGAAAAGTGGGACCACTAGGCCCGCGATCAGAAGGGGAATACCGAAAATTAGACCGAGGCTCGTGCCTTCCCCCATCGTCAGCGCTATGACCAGACCGGCAATGAACAGGATGAGGCCGACCGCGATGGCGAATGAAAAACTGTAGGCGCTATCGAAAGTTTTGGCCTTGGTGGCATCAGTCTCGGTTTCCATGAACGAGTCTCCTTTGTCGTTACTTCAACGCGAACTCAGTGATTGGAATTCAGGAATTTCACCACCGATTTGAAACGACTTTTACCCTGCCAGTTAACGGTTGTCAACGGTTCGGTTTCGAGTTCGGGTTCTGACGCCAAGCCCGATACCCAGTTAGGATCTCTCTCAAGCTGAAACCGCGAACTGAAACTCGAAACCCGAAACTAAACCTCGGTGGTACGCACGTCATCACCGAGCCGGCTTGCCCCCTCGCTCTGCGTTCTGGCCAACTGTGTGGTTTAATTAGTATCGAATCAATTAATACTTATGACTAATACTGCAACGAAGGCTGCAACCGCAGCCCCTTTTGAATCTTTCCTCGAGCGCCACGATGAAGAAGCGTGGGCCGCAACTTTGACGACCTTGTTGCGCTCCATACATGAAGTCGACAAGAGCGCGACGCAAATCTGGTTTGCCTTCTATCCGCTATCACTGCAACGCGCCCTCGAACAGGCGCCGGATCGCGCGAAGCTCGTGCTAGAGCTATTGTTGCAAGGCGACTATGAACTGAAGGACCAGATCGATTCCTCGCACAAGTTTATTTACGGACATCGCTATTGGCCGGCCGTCAAGCGCGCGGTCCTTGAGTACGCAGATCAGTACCGTACGCCGGCTGTCCCAGAGCAAGCGCAAACGAACGGCAATCCTGCGAAGCTGGCAGATGGAATTCTGGATGTCGCCGGTCGCGCGGCCGTGAGCTTGAAGGTCGAACTATCGCTGACTGCGGGCATTACCGCGGTCGCGTTCATGACCGTGCAACAAACCGGCCTGGCTGCCTTCAGGGCTACCAAGGGCGAAGTGCTGATCGACAAGAAGCACGCGCGCAAATCGCCGGAGCAGATTTTGCGAGAGCGCGCCCAGGACGATGGCCAGGGACTCTTTGGTTTCCTGCGCACCGTCGACAAAAAGTGGACGGTGACTTACGACGAAAACGATGACCGGGCGAAATACAAATTGAACAACACACAGGACCTGGCCTGGGGCGCGGCCGATGATCGGTCGCGCAACTGGCGGGAGATCGATCCGCGCCGGATCGAAGGTCCCATTCCCGTCGAGTGTCGCTCGGCTTCGTGTGGTACCTGCTGGGTGGGAATTCTCGGCGGGGCAGAGAAGCTCGCTGACGTTGCGGCGCGCGAAGGAAAAAAGATTAAAGAATTTGGTTACATCGATACCACTGAGCCGCGACCGGTAATCCGTCTGGCCTGTCAGGCCCAGGCACACGGCGCTGTGTCGATCGTGATTCCGCCATGGAACGGCGTGTTTGGAAAGCGGCTGCAGGACAGGGAGCTGGCGTCCGGCAACGCGGACGAGTAATCACTTCAGCGCGAGGGCGGCAAAATTCTTTCCGCGTCGAATCATCGCAGCATTGGCAAATTCACGTGCTTCAAAGTCCGTAAGCGAAACTTCTCGTTCCCCACTTCTGTTTGTTCTGGCCGCCGCGGTGCTATGGAGCACGGGCGGCCTTTTTATTAAGTGGACTTCGTTGTCGGGCTTGCAGCTTTCGTTCGGACGTTCGCTGCTGGCGGCCGTTACCGTCGCACTCTTCACTCGCCGGGAGGGCTTTCGCTTAAATCGCGTCACCGCGCTCGCCGCCTTACTCTACGCGGTCTTGCTGGTTCTGTTTGTCCTGGCTACCAAGCAGACGACGGCGGCGAACGCGATCTTTCTGCAATACACTGCGCCCGTTTACATTCTCATCTTTGAGCCTTTGCTTTACAACGAAAAGTTTCGCCGGCGCGATCTGATAACTGTTGCTGTGTGCGTGGCCGGAATGTCGCTTTTCTTTGTGGGCAAACTGCGGCCACAGGATATCAGCGGTAACTTAATGGCCCTGGCCTCGGGCGTTTGTTTCGCTTTTTATTTTCTGTTGCTGCGACACTCGTCGGCGCGAAACGTGAACCGCGCTTCTTCCGTGATTTACGGAAATTTGCTGGTGGTCCTGATTGCAGCGCCCGCGGGCCTTGCCGTCCTGCCGCACATGACATCGCACGATGCGATGAGCGTGTTGTATCTGGGCGTGGTGCAGATCGGCGTTGCCTATACGCTATTCACAGCGGGGATGGCGCGCGGGCTGCGCTCGCTGGATGCCGGCATCGTGGGCTACATCGAACCGCTGCTGAACCCGCTTTGGGTCTTCTTGGTGATTGGCGAGCAGCCAAGTGGATGGGCGTTGATCGGAGGAGCGATCATTATCGCGGCGGTCATCTGTCACATGCTAATCGATGCGCGAATGCAGCGCCGTCTGCGAATTTGACTATTATTCATCTCCGAGGATCTGGCTTACTGCAAAACTGAGTCCGGGAAGGACCAGTGAATTCAGACGGTCGTCTTTTGCAAACACCTTTCCCGGAGCAAACTTTCCCTTAGCGAGGGCACGCACTTCGATGTTCGCTCCCGCTTCATCGACCAGCCAGAGTTCCTTCACGCCCAACTGCGCGTAAGTGTCTGCCTTCGTGTTGCAATCGTAGATAGCTGAACCGGGAGAGATGACTTCGACCACCAAATCGGCGGTAGTGCGGCGTCCGGGAACCAACTGCGCTTCGGTCTCGGCCGACACATAAAACAAATCGGGCTCGAGATAAGTGCGAGCGCTGGTCCAAATGGCGGCGCGCGGAATGTGGAGCTTTCCTTGATTACCGGATTCAATCAAGTACTTTGAAAGTATTCGGTTGAGCCGACTAGCAGCATCATCGTGCAGATACCCGGGTGGTGGCGTCATGTAGAGGACCCCCGCAATCAGTTCCAGTTTTGACCGATCCGGGGGATCGGGCAGCTCCCAAAACTCTTCGAGGGTGTAGGTCTTGACCAGCGGTGAAGTGCTCACTGTAGATGTGTCTACTAAGGTCATCAGCAAATCTCCAACACAACCCTCAAAGTTCAGCGGTCCTCATTCTTATCATTAGAACTTCGTTCTGCCAGCCGAACACTTCCTGGGGCAAGTCCGTTATATACCAAACTTTTTGCTAGTCATTCTGATCCGGCGTTTTCTCCCCTTTGCCGGTGTATTGCTCCAGTTTGCGATAGATTGTCTTTCTTCCGATTTCCAGTTCCTTTGCGGCGCGCGTTTTGTCGCCGGCAGTGTAATCGAGCGTGGCTTCGATCACCTGACGCTCGATCTCTTCCATCGAAGAAGGGATGTCGATCTCGATGCTGGTAGTGCGACCTTCGCCGGCGGCTTTGGCGCGCTCACCGCGCAGACGGGCTTTTTCTTCCAGCGTGCTCTTGCTGACCGCGACCGGCAAATCGTCAAGTTCGATCTGGCGGCCGGAAGCAATGATCACGGCGCGCTCGATCGCGTTTTCCAGCTCACGCACGTTGCCAGGCCAGTCATAGCTCATTAACGCGGCAATCGCATCGCGCGAAATCCCGGAAACGAAGCGTCCGGTTTTCTGTTTGTAGTATTCGAGAAAGTGAATGACGAGCGGATGAATATCTTCGCGACGCTCGCGCAGCGACGGCAAGTGAATTGGGAAAACGGACAGCCGGTAAAACAGATCTCGTCTAAACGAACCCAACTCAACCGCTTTTTCAAGATCGACGTTGGAGGCTGCAATGACGCGTACGTCGCTCTTGAGTACTTCGTTGCCGCCCACTCGTGTGAACTCTCCGTCTTGCAGCACGCGCAGCAGGCGCACCTGCGCCGACAAGCTCATCTCGCCAACTTCGTCAAGAAACAGCGTGCCGCCGTTCGCCTCTTCAAAGCGTCCCCGGCGCCGCGAGCGAGCGTCGGTGAACGCGCCCTTCTCATGACCGAACAATTCTGACTCCAGCAGTGTTTCCGGAATCGCGCCGCAGTTCAGTTTGATATACGGCATGTCTTCGCGGCCGGAGTTGTAATGAATCAAGTTCGCCAGTAGTTCTTTGCCGGTGCCCGACTCGCCCTGAATCATCACCGATGTTTGCGTATCGGCAACGCTCAAGGCCAACTCCATCGCGCGGCGAATGGCCGGTGTTTGCCCGATGATCCTGTCTTCGCCATAACGTTCGTGCAGCGCGCTCTTTAAACGCATGACTTCCGCGGAGAGTTGATCGCGTTCCAGCGCCGTGCCGATTTGATCGCCGATGCCTTCGACGAGTGCGACCTCATGATCTTTGAATCCTTCGCGCGCCTCGCTCCAGACCAAACCGAGCAAGCCAAAAGTGTGTCCGCCGATACGCACTGGCGCCACGAGGGCGGCGCGACCGCCAAGCGTGGCGTTGAAGATCAGACGAATGGGAAACGGTAGATCAGTTTCCAGCAGGCGCAGCGTGGTTCCGTTTCGCAACACCTCGACCATAGCCGGAACTTCGGTGATGTCCAGCGATTGGCCATGCGCTTCGATCAAGCCGCGAACCGAATCGGTTTCCGCCTGGGGTGCCGCCTTAAATGCTGCCAGACTTATTCGCGCGCCAGTGGAATCCAGAACTCCGAGGGCACAATAGTCAGCTCCGACCAGCGCGACGGCGCGTTCGAGGACGACCGAAGTCACTTCGCCGAAGTCCGATCTGGCATTCAGTGTGTTCGCGATTTCCAGCAACGCGCGCGTTGTTTCCGCCTCACGCTTCTTGTCCGTGTAGAGCCGTGTGTATTGGTAGCCGATCGCAAGTTGGCGGGCGATGGATTGTAGAAAAGCTACTTCTTCGTCGAGCCAGGCACGGGGTGTGCGCGTGTGATGCAGACCGATTAGACCCAGGACGTCTTCGCCCTGAATTACCGGCACGACGAGTAACGAACGCGTGTTCAAACTCTTCGCCAGAAATCGCACCTTGTGATCCAAACCGGGCGCCGAAGTGTCGTCCAGGCGGATCGGTTGGGTAATGTCGACGAGATCGGCGAGTTGTTTCAGATCGAGGGGAATTGCCGTTCCGAGGCTGGAAGGAATGTCTTCGTCGGCGCGCCACTCATGGCTGATGCGCAATTCACTTTCCGCCGTTAACTGAATCACATCGCAGCGGTCCACGCTCATCATCCGGCCCAACTCGGAAACGATGACTCCCAGAAAGCGATCCAGATTGATAGTGGTTGGCAGATCCAGCGCCAGCCGCTCGATAATCGATTCGCGCGCCTCGTGCATCTTGATTTTGCGTTCAAGTGAAAGGGATTGGGCGGTTTCGGACATGAGCGTTGCCAACGGTGTTGCTCCGGACGGGAATCGCAGGCTGATTAGCCCGCATAAAAGTATTGGCCGGGATCATAACGAAGCGCGCGCCAACTTGCAAAGCAAGCGGACGCGCGCTTTTTCCTAATTATTTACGAACCGGCAGTTTAACTATTCAGTCGTAGTTAGCTCAGCTGCGCCATTTCCACTGGCCAGGTGAAAAGCAAGTTTCGCTTCGGCAGGCGTCAGGATTGGATGGTACGTTTTGCCGTACCGCGATGTTATCCGGCGCACGTAGTTCTGGGTTTCGTTGTACGGAGGAATGCCGTTGTATTTATCGACAGCGCCTTCCCCGGCATTGTAACCGGCCAGCGCCAGTTCCACATTGCCGTTGAACCGCTTCAGCAGCCAGCTCAGGTATTTGGTTCCGGCAGCAACGTTATCAGCCGGATCGTTTGCGTTCTCGCAGCCGAACCGGCGCGCTGTCGCGGGCATCAATTGCATCAACCCTTGCGCGCCAACGTGCGATACCGCCAGCGGCTTGTACCTGGATTCTTGCCAGATGACGGCGTGCACAAAACGGGGATCGAGCCCTTCTTTTTCGGCGGCCCGAAAGATGATCCAATCCGTTGCTTCATCTCCTGACGAAGGGATGTCTGCGGGAATCGATTGAACTTCGCTGGCATTTGCCGAGGGAGCGAACGCCGGGCTGAAGAGAATTCCAGTTATGTTGGTGAAAAGGAAAAAGGAAATTATGGCTAATGGGGCGAACTTAATCGAGCGCAAATGGGGCATACTTAGGGGAAACTTCATATTGTTGTGTTCTCCATGTGAGCGATGGCCCAGGGCCATCAAGGTTTTCATTCTGCCTCGCAGAATTTGGGGGCTGCGCATGGTGGAACCGATTACAAAGAGCTTGCAAATCGAGACCGGAATTCAGATGGCTAACCTATTGTGGTGGTTGCTTTTGCGAGATATTACGTTAGCACTAACCGCTGAATTTACTGTACTTAAACGGGCCGACAGGATTGCCTGTCAATGCGGCAATTAGGAGCCCGTTTCGTTCATGATGAACAATTGTTGCAGGCGTTTGGAAAGCGACCTCGTACCGGATCGCTACGAAAAAAATTGGTAAAAAGAATCTTTTTTCGGTGGGGACGATCTCAGGCAGGCGGATGTGCATCATAAAGGTACCGTCGGTTTGTCACTTTGCCAGGTAGCTCCGTATAATTCGATTGCGACACAACCAAATCCATTTGGAGAGCCTGGACGATTAAATGCCAATCTATGAATACGAGTGCCGAAAGTGCAAGACACATAGTGAGGTCTTCCAAAAGATCAACGACAAGCCGCGGACCCGTTGCCCGAAATGCAAGGGCCGGCTGGACAAATTGATGTCGGCATCGGCGGTACATTTCAAAGGTACGGGGTGGTACGTAACGGATTACGCCGGCAAGGGGAAAGGCGCCGAGCGCGCCGAAGAAAAGACGAGCTCCTCGTCCGCGGAGGTCGCTACAACTGGCGATAAGCCAAAGGGTAAGGAAACCAAAACGGCAAAGAAGGCTCCCGCTGAGTCGACCGCGTCGAGTAAACCTTCTGGGAATACTTAACCGATCAGTCATCGCTGAACGCTGCGATCACCACGCATGAGAACCTGGAAAGCGATCCGAATCCAAAAAAAGGGACTGGCTCTCTTTTTATGTTTGTGCGCTGCCATACTCGCCGTAATCAGTTCGACTCTTCATGCCGCCGGGCAAGCGGGAAGACGTTCGCACTCGAGCAATGAAGGCGCGACGGTCCTGAACATCGTCGCCGTGCGCCAGGACAAGCGCAGTGAGCCCATTACCGGAAAACAGGTATCGCTTTACGATAATGGCGTCGAGCAAACTATCAAGAGCTTTTCGCCCGATCCCTCTCCAGCCCGCATGGTTCTGCTGGTCGACAATTCGTTGACCATCCGCGCGGACGTGGAAAAATTGGAAGAGGCGACGCGCGAATTCGCCTACGAGATTTACGAAGGCGACAAACTCTTGATCGTGGGTTATGACGATCAGGCCGAGATCGTTGCGGACTGGACCGACGACGCTGCGGGGATTGAGAAGGCGTTGAAGAGTTTTCGCAAGAAAGGCGATCCCCATCTTTTTGACGCGCTGAACGCGGTGGCTGAAGAAGCGTTGCGGCCTTTGACTGGTCAGAAGCGAGTCGTAGTTGTAATCAGCGATGGCTTGGATCGTGGCAGCAAGACAAAGTTCAACGAGGCCTTAAGCAAGTTGCAGGAAATGGACATCACGGTTTATGCAGTCCAGGCCTCCGATCGAACGCGCGGTGCAATGCGTCGCGATACGCCCAAACCGGTCCAGGTAATCGACCAACTCGCTAACGGCACGGGCGGTCTGGTTTTCCCCATCGACAACGCACGCGTTGCAGCAAACAGCATTTGTGATGAACTGCGAAAGAACCGCTATCTGTTGGCCTACTCCGCCTCAGGTATTCCCTTCGGTGATTCACGCCGCCTCCTCGTGCTGGGCGAGACGGGCATCATGGTGCGCTCCAAGAGCGCTCAGCCCCCCAACTAAATCTCAGCCCGAAGTCGGGCATATCCGGAAGGCGTAGGAAGAATTGGAAATCACTAAAGCTCTGGCGGCTTTGCAGCCGCTCTATCGCAAACGAAATGTAGAGATTGTTACCGACAATGGCTCGCGTGTTCGTGGCACGGTGCAGAGCCTGAAAACGACTCAGGCCTTGACTCAACCGAGTGTTAAGATTGAACGCGCGGACGGAGAAATCGTCAAGATACCCTTCGTCAGCATTGTGGAAATCATCGATCACAATCCGGCGCAAGCGTGAAAGCGTCCCTGATTTCCGGCCCGGGCTTTCTTGCGAATCAGAGTTACCCGCGCCGGCCGCCTTGTAAATCCGAATGGCGAGCGTTAGCCTTGTAGTACAATCGTCGCGTTCAGGTTCAGGGAGTAATTGAATTGAACATTACTATTGAAGATTTTGGAGTGCAGGTTGCGGCCGCCTGGCAGGGACTGCGTTCCACTACGCGCGACCTGATGGAAAAGGCGCTCACCGCGAATGCCGCCCGTCCGGTGGCGCCGGTGCGGGCTCTGCCTTATGACGCGCGCGCCGATTGGGAGTTGAGTGGTTTGTTGACTGTGCTGGACGCGCGTGCGAGTGAGGCTCGCGAATCATTGAGCAGCGAACAAAGCACGAACCTGGAGAAGATGGCCGAAACCTGTGCGACCGTTCTTTCAGACCGCACACAATCTGCCGAAGTCTTTGCGCAATTGGTTGAGCGAGCGCACGACCGCCGCGACTATGCGCGCATCGATGTCCTTGCCGACGCACTGGCAAAACGCCTGGCGCCCGCGGAGATTTGCGAGCTGGCTCGCTCCGGCAACGTGGTCATCCGCGCGCTCGCGCACGAAAGTCTCGTCACCGCTCCTACCTCGGTCCTGGTTGGGTTATTGCGCGATCCGGTCGACGCCGCTATTGCCCGGGATGTATTGGAACGACAGGCAGTCGATTACGACTCTGAAGAAGCGCGCCAGATAGTAAATTATTTAGAGCAGTCGGAATTAAGCGGAGAGTAGTTTCGGCCGGCGGTAAGCGGATTAGGCGGGAACGCTCGCGACCTGCTGGCCAATTTCTTTCAATCGATCTACCACCTGTTCAATCAACCAGTTTGGCGTTGAGGCCCCGGCAGTCAGGCCCACGCGTTCGACACCTTCCAAATCCTGCGGATTGATTTCGGCGGGAGTTTCAATCAAAAAACTCTTTTGGCATTGTTCCTGGCAAACCGCAAGCAGTTTGACGCTGTTTGAAGAGTGGCGGCCGCCAATGACGTAGAACGCCTCGACCTGGCCTGCCAACCCGCGCGCCGCATCCTGCCGATCTCTGGTGGCCGAGCAAATGGTGTTGACTATTTCCGGCTCTGCGTCGGATTTGGCGCGGACGGCTTCCGCGACTTCTAAGAAAGTTTTGAGCTTGATAGTGGTTTGCGAGACGACAAGCGGTGCGCGCAACGCGGGTAGCGCCGCCACTTCACCCGCGTCGCGAACCACGTAGGTATTGTCGGGCGCGTAGCCGACGACACCGATCATTTCCGGATGATCGGGATTCCCGGCAACTACCACATCGCGGCCTTGTTTAGCGGCCCGCTCAGCCAGATGTTGCACGCGAGTGACGAACGGGCAAGTGGCGTCGATTACTTTAGCGGCGCGGCCTTCCAGTTCGCGTTGAACCTGGGGCGTAACGCCGTGGGCGCGAATTACGGCTATCGTGTCGGCGCCGGCTTCGTCGGGTGAATCAATGGTTGAAACTCCCAGCGCGCCCAGCCGTTCCATCTCCTGCGCGTTGTGAATCAACGGCCCCAGCGATCGAATCGGGCGGACGCCTTCGTCCAACGCGTCTTCGACCAACTCGACGGCGCGCTCCACACCGAAACAGAATCCGTATTCCTCAGCTATCAGAACTTCCATTTTTTCAGCCGGCCTTGTTGCCTAAACGGTCTGAGTTGAATCGGGCCCGGTCGCCGGTGGGGCGTCTTCTTTCCGACAGGCGCTTTTCCACTCGTTGCGGAGGCGGTCGCCGCCTTCGACGCGTTCGTCAATCCATCCCAGTTCTTTTTCGGCAAAGCCGCGTACGCCGCTCCACAGGCTTTTTTCCAGGTCGCCCAGTTTATGAGCGAGATCCGGCGGCAGCAGTGCGTAGGTAGCTTCGTTAATATATTTGATCGCATCAAGCAGCGGCTTGGTGAAATCGTTGCCCGTGTTTGTTTCTTCGTGCATATTTGAAACCTCCCCGCGAACGGTTAAAGCTTTACTGGCGCCTGTCGGTTTCGCGGACATCAAGTCTAACATAAACGTCCTCCGCTTCCTTATCGGCACGGCGTCGTTTGGCCCGCACCTCTTCCATACGAAATGCTTTACGAATTCAAAGACCGCCAAGTTGCAAAAGAAACCGCAGGAAACTGTTGAAAAACCAGTCACCAGGGGAAGCCGCCCACTTTGACTTCTCCTCCCGGCCAGACGCGATTATCGAAAGCCAGCACCATGGAATGGAAGGGAGAAACGACTCTGCCTGATGGCTGCTCGAACTCGACCGGGTCGGTTAAGAGCTGCCAATTTTGGCGCGCATAGAAAGGCACCAGTCGCGGCAGGCAGAACAACATGCCGAACTCAACTCCCAACTTGTCATGCATGAACTCGGCAGCGCGACTCATTGCGGCGTGGATATTCCCGCGACCCTGAGCTTCGGGAACGGACACCACACCGCCGATGCCTCCCACCTTGATATCACTCTCGCCAACGCGAACCGATGTTTCCATGACGCCCACATGACTCAAGGCGCGACCGTCCTCCTCGACGATGAAATGCCAATCCTTTGGCCGCCAGCTAAAACGCTTATCCTCTACGCCAAAGATATTTTCGCCCCATCCGAAGAGCGCGAAATGTTCCTCATCGGTTAGGGCTTTTTCCAACCTGATATTTATTGCCATAGCGTTAGTGTCAAACCTGAACAACCAGCCGCAGATTTCGCGGATAGACGCGGAGCAGAAAAGTCAGGAGGCAGTCATCGCAAATCACTAATCAGAACTACGTCACTACTGACCGGGCCGCGGCCTACAACGAGGTTCTTGCCATCCGCCGAATAATCAAAGCGAAATATTTGATCGGACTTAAAATCAGTTATTTGAAGTCGCAAACGCTCTACGTGACCGAAATCTTCACCGGAAGATTGATTAAGATCCAACTGTAGGCGTACTGAAGTCTTGCGACAGCACTGTAGGGGCGTCCCTCCGTGGGCGCCCTTTTTCATTACCGCGGGGAAGCGTTAACGTTTCAAGTTGGCTGCCCAACCGGTAATCACCGTCAACGGAGCGGAAGGTGCTCCCGCCCGGGTGTTTAAAATAAATCGCTGCCCATCGCCGGCGGCGTCGAAATCCAGCCCGTTGCGATTCTCTATCTTGAAAAGCGCCGTCGGTGTTCCGGACGTGAACGTTTCGCCCGCGCTAACGAGAACTGACATCATGGTCTGATCTGGATCAGAGCTTAAGTAGAACAACTCTCGACCGTCGCTTCTCCACCGCGGATGATTCCCCCCGGCGGTTGAAATCTGAAAACGCTCTCCATCGCCGGGAAAGCGGCGGGCGTAAACTTCGGTTTTTCCTGACTCACTGGACGAGTAAGCGATCCAACGGCCGTCCGGTGAAAATCTTGCATTTGTTTCGTTGAATGGCGTATTGGCAAACGGAATTGGCTTTCGCTCACCCACCATCGGCAGGATGTAGAGGTCACTTTTAGTCTTTGCGGAATAGTCCCGGTAAAGCAGGAACTGCCCGTCAGGACTCCAGTCGAGCGGGAGTTGTGGGCCCTCCTGCGACGGGATGAGTGGCTGACCTTCCGCCCCTCCTACAGTTTTTTCGAACAGACTGGGAGGCCCGCTTATGTCATGTGAATAGGCAATGCGCCGCCCGTCCGGCGACCACGCCGAGCCATTCTCCATTCCGGATTCAAAAGTAAAGCGGGCGAACGAATTGCGGGACAGATCGCAAATCCAGATATCAGTGGTTCCATCCTTCCGGTCAATTACGTTCACTGCGAGTTTCTGTCCATCGGGTGAGAGTCTGGGGATGCTGTAACTATTCGGCTCGCCGATGGAACCCGTTTCGGCGCCGTTACGATTCAGCCATACCAGCCGCGAAGGTCGACCGGGAACCTGGAAGGCCAGTACTTCGCCGTTTCGGGAAACTGAAAAGTAGGAGTTGCCGGTGGAGCTGAAGTTGCCCACGTGATCCGCGATCATTGCCGGCTCGCCCGTCAGCCGCAGCGTTTGCAGATCGAAAGGCTGGGCCAGCAGTGCACCTTCCCGCAGGTAGAGTAAGAATCCGGGCGGCGAATAAATAGCGCGCGAAGTGGCGGCAGTCAAAAGCTGTTTCTGATCCGAGTCCAGCGATCCGATGTAAAGGTTCGAATCTTCCCTTTTCTTTGCACCCGCGAAAAATATGAAGTGGTGGCCGTCGGGAAGGAACTCAGGCCAGAAATGATAAATCTCCTGCTGCGCTGCGTCGGGTCTGGTCACCTGACTAACCTGGCCGCCCGCCGCGGAAACACGCTGGATACCTTCAGCGCCTATATTCTGGGTGAAAAGAATAACGTCGCTGCCGCTCCATGTTCCGCTGTTCCCGACCGACGGCGCTTCACAGATTACGACTGGCACGCCCCCGGTCGCAGCAATCTTTTTTAGTTTCCCGCCCGCAAAAAAAGCGATAAAGCGGCCGTCGGGCGACCAGAATGGGTTTTGCGCTCCGTCCGTATTCTCCAAAGGAGTAGCATCCAAAGACTCGAGACGGCGAATCCAGATACGCGTTCGTCCCGCCTCGTTCACCACCATGGCCAGCTGCCGCCCATCGGGGGCCACCGCCACGGGATAAGGCAAATCGTAACTATTAAAGGTTGAACGATCCGGAGGGTAAACCAGGAAGCTCGTCATTTTGGGATCCGCCGGTGACTGCCGGAAATACCACAACGCCAATACACTCATCGCCACGAAGAACACACCGGCAAGCAACCAGGCTAAGTGTTCGCGCTTAAATTTCCGATCCGGCACGGTCGCTAACGCCGGCGCCGAACGGGTTGTGCCGGACAGTTCTTCCAGCGCGAACGCAAGATCGCTGGCTGATTGAAAACGTCGCTCCGGTTTCTTCTCTAGACAACGTCGCACCACGCGTTCCAGGCCCGGGGGAACATTCGGATTCAACACTGAAAGTTCGGCGGGATCGTCTTTCAGGATGGCGTTCAGAGTTTCAATTGCCGAGCCGCTGCGGAAAGCGCTTTTGCCGGCAAGCATTTCGTAAAGGACCACGCCAAACGAAAAGATGTCGGAGCGATGGTCCACTCGTTCAGCTCGTACCTGCTCCGGCGACATGTAACCGACGGTACCCACGGTGGCGCCGGCTCCGGTATTTACCTGGCGCGTTGGGATATCGGTTTGGGCTTCGGAGCCGGTGGGCGGCGCGATTAATTTAGCGAGTCCGAAGTCCAGGATCTTCAGACCACCTTGCTGGGTCAGGAAGATGTTCTCGGGTTTTAGATCGCGATGCACAATGCCGCGGAGGTGTGCCGCTGACAATCCCGCGGCGATCTGGCAGGCATACCCGGCAGCTGTGCGCGACGGCAGGGCGCCGGCGAACATGCGTTCGCGCAACGTCTCGCCTTCCAAAAGCTCGGCCACAACGTAAGGCGCACCGTCGTGTTCGCCGAAATCAAAAACAGCAAGAATGTTGGAGTGATTCAGCGCACTGGCAGCCTGTGCTTCCTGCTCAAATCGCCGCAGGCGATCGGCATCGGCGGAAAACGCCGGCGGCAAAACTTTGACCGCCACGTCACGGTTCAACTTCGTGTCGCGGGCGCGGTACACCTCGCCCATCCCGCCTTCGCCGATCTTCGCGCGGATTTCATAGCGACCCAGTTTTGTGCCGATGATCAAACTCATTGGGTTGGGATTCTAACTGAGCAAACCCCCACGCCGAAGCCCGACCGTGTGAAATCCTCTTTAATGATCTGACTTTTATTGTAGGCTGATAGCTATGCCCGAATTGCCCGACATCGTTGTTTACATCGAAGCCCTGGAGGAGCGCGTTCTCAGCCAAACGCTCGAACGCGTACAGCTCGCTACTCCCTTTTTGTTGCGTACGGCAGTTCCGCCACTGAGCAGTGTCGAAGGGCGCAAGGTTATCGCGTTACGACGGCTCGGCAAACGTATCTGTTTCGGGCTCGAGGGTGAACTATGGTTGGTGCTTCATTTGATGATCGCCGGCCGGTTGCACTGGCATCCTGGCCCAATCAAGCTTTCGCGCTCACCAAAGAACCGCGGCCTCGCGGCGTTCCAATTTAGTAACGGAACTCTTTCGTTAACCGAAGCGGGATCGCAAAGGCGTGCTTCGCTGCATTTAGTTGAAGCAGGGGAAGGCCTGCAGCATCTGGATCCGGGCGGCGTGGAAGTCTTTGAAATTGACGAACGACGCTTCGCAGAGGTGCTAACTTCAGCGAACCATACTTTGAAGCGGGCCCTGACCGATCCACGTCTGTTCAGTGGCATCGGCAACGCCTACTCCGATGAAATACTTTTTGCGGCGCAACTCTCGCCGATAGAGCTCACCCAGAAACTTTCGCCGGACCAGATAGCGCGGCTGTTCGGCGCCACCCGCGAGACGCTGACGAGATGGGTCGATTTGCTGCGCGCGGAAGCCGGTGGAAAGTTTCCGGAAAAAGTAACTGCATTCCGCAAGGACATGGCGGTTCACGGCAGATACCACGAGCCATGCGTTCGCTGTGGTGCAAAAATCCAGCGAATTCGTTACGCCGCAAACGAGACGAATTACTGTCCGGTGTGTCAGACAGGCGGAAAGCTGCTAGCCGACCGCGCCCTTTCACGTCTGTTGCGCACGGACTGGCCCCGCTCGCTTGAGGAACTCGAATCGCTTACTTCCAACTGAAATGCATTCGCAGATTTCGCAGATTACACAGATCACGACAAGATCATAAACATGAGCTCTCTCCCAGTTCTCTTTCCCTTCTGTGTAATCTGCGAAATCTGCGAATGCATTTCAGTCAAACCCCAGGCGAACCAAGCCCGACCGGTTATCGTATAATCCAGCGCTATGAGTTTCATCTCCACACTGGCAATCGCCATGGGCAGTTCCTGGGTGTCGGGCATTAATCTTTATGCCGCAGTCGCGACGCTCGGGCTCCTCAGCCGTTTCGCGCATCTCGAGTTGCCAGGCGAACTCAACATGCTCACCAATTGGTGGGTGATTGGCATCGCGGTAGTTTTGTATGTAGTCGAATTCTTTGCCGACAAGATTCCAATCGTCGACAGCACCTGGGACATCGTCCATACCTTCATTCGAGTTCCGGCAGGCGCAGTATTGGCGGCCACGGCTTTTGGTGATTTCGACCGCAGCATTCAGGTGATCGCTTTTCTTGTCGGCGGCGGGTTGGCTTTGAGTTCGCACGGAACCAAAGCGGCGACCCGGGCTGTGGTCAACACGAGTCCCGAGCCAGTTTCAAACATTGTGCTTAGTACCGGGGAAGATATTCTTGCGGTGAGTTCAATTCTGCTTGCCGTTTTTCTGCCCGTACTGTTGTTTGTGGTTGTGGCGGCAGGGCTGATCGTTTCATTTCTTGTCCTACCAAAACTGATCAGGTTCTTCAGGCAGGTAGTCCGGAGCGTGCGCGGGTTCTTCAAGCCCGCGACGGCATAGGCAGGTTCAAATGACCGCCGACGCGTGATAATTCGCATCCTGCCGTCTGCAATCCCCAATCTGAAATCGTCAAGACTGACTGAAAACTGCCACGCCGGTGCGGTCCCAACTACTGAGGACGCTGCTGCGATTTTCACTTTCACCGCCTGCCAGTGCCCGCGCCAGCGTCCAGACATTGCCCAGCATCGGCCCGCGTTCGTTTCCGAAGTTTCCATAAACGTCCAACCACCAACGCCCCGGCACAATCATCGGCACCACGCGCTGTAGCAAAGCCGTGTCGAGGTAATGCAGTTCGCGGCCATTGATGAATACGCCAGTGTTGCCATTGGAAGCATCGGCTGGCAGCGGCCCGCCGACGTCAAGGTTCGGATCGATCGTGCAAAGCACCGGCCCGCCCTGCATTCCCCACGCACCGCACATCTTGTCGTACCAGTAGGAGCCATCAGGAAGTTGGCAGTTGTAGCGTTGCTCCAGCATAGCGACCTGATCGTCGCGCAACTGCTTTCCATTTACGAGCACCTGCCGTGCTGACGTGGAGTCGGTGGCCTGCGATGGAGGCGGCACAACGGTCGAAGGCGGCGCCAGCGACTGTTGATAACCAATTTGTTCAATTCGCTGGCGCAACCCGGCCACCTGGCCGCGCACGTGACTGGACTGAATGGGCCCGAAACCAAAATTCGAACCAGCAATGCTGATGCGGCTCATGCCGCCATCGCCGTGGTTGATCATCACATTCATGGTTACCGGCCAGGTAAATCCAAACTGAAACGATTCGCCGCAAATGAACCCGTATCCGAGGTCAGACTTGATCGCCAACCCGAGGGACGTTATTGCCTGACCGCACAAAGCTTTTGCCTGATCAGGCGGCAGCGGAACCTGGAACGAGTCTTCGTGAGTGGACATAGCGTTTCTCCTGCAGCTTCCTAACGAGGAGCCGGTAGAAAAAGTAAATCCTGAAAATCGAAACTGAAATCCGTTAGCGACGAGACGGCCTGCATCTTCATCTGCTCAATATTGCCATCGGGTTTCAGCGCAAAGAAAACAAAAGCGTCGGCGGCGAGACTGCGATCGCGCCAGCGGGCGATGAAAGTGTCGTATTGCCAGTGCTCCAAATCCGCCACCATTCCCGGCGAATGGCTAAACCGCAATATCAGTTTGCCGCCGCCGGGACCGTCTTCCCGATCTATCGTCGCGTCGCCATACCAGGCGTCCGTGTACCGGCCGGCATATTTTGCGAGCGGCAGAGAAGGCTTTGATTTGGTATCGCGCGCCGATTGCTGGTTGCGTTCCGCTTCTTTCGCATTCATTACACCGCGTTCCGCGACGGTCCGGAAGGCGGTGATCCAATCTGTCGGTTGCACATTCAGGTAATGGTCGAGTACGTGGTAGGTGATAGCCTGGAATGCGCCTCCTGCCTCCTGATTGGTCAGCACTACGACACCGAGTTTCAAATCGGGAATCAACGCCACGCGCGAAACCATGCCCGCCAGCCCCCCGGTGTGCGAGACGATTTTCCGGCCGCGATAATCAGTCAGGCCCCAACCTAATCCGTAACCGGCAAAGTTTGCCCGCAACGGTTCCAATCCCGGAGGCGGATCGTTGACTGGCAGGGGAGTCTGCACCGCCCACATCGTGCGTGATTGGCGCTCGCTGAATAGTCTTTGTTTGCCATCGGCCGACTTCCGCACCAGTCCGCGATCAAGTTGGACTATGACCCACTTCGCCATTTCGACGACGTTAGAATTGATAGCGCCCGCCGGCCCGGAGTTATCCAGATCGTTGAAGGGAATTGGGGTCAGCTTCCCTTCGATTTTCGTGTGCGGAGAAATCGCGTTAACGGCCGGTGTGATCGCTTTTGCGCTGGTATTACTTTCCGTCATGCCCAACGGCAAAAAGATGCGCTCCTTGATGAAGTCATCCCAGCTCTGCTTCGTAACTGCAGGAATAACCTGGCCGGCCACCATGTAAAGAATGTTGTCGTAAGCGTAACGACTGCGAAAGCTGGAAGCCGGTTTTATGTAGCGGAGGCGGTGCAGTATCTCATCGCGCGTGAAAGTTGTGTGCGGCCAGAACATCAGGTCGCCCGCGCCCAGGCCCAGCCCGCTGCGATGGGTCAGCAGATCGCGGATGGTCATCTCACGCGTGACGTACGGATCGTACATCTGAAAAGTTGGCAGGTACTTGGTTACCGGATCATCCCAACTTAACTTTCCTTCATCGACCAGGATGGCCAGCGCGGCGGCGGTAAACGCTTTAGTGTTTGAAGCGATGCCGAACAGCGTGTGTTCGTCGACAGGTGTGGGACTTCCCGCGCGCCGCACGCCATAACCTTTGGTCAGCACCACGTTGCCGTCTTTAACGATGGCGACGGCGACACCGGGAACGTCAAACTCTTTGAGCACGCGCGCCACAAACGCATCCAGATCGGGCGGCGGACTCTGCGCCTGTGCGATCGAAGCGCAGGAAATGAGAACCAGAACTATTAGAAGCCGAACGCAGCGCTGCCTCATAGAGTTGCTACTCCTAAGTTAGTAGGGGCGGCACTCCGTGGCCGCCCCTTTCCATGATCGAATTTGAAATGTGGAGTGGCCCCAGGGCCAGCTCGGACATCTATTTGGGTTCAGGATGAACGCTCGCCTTGGGCACCGGAGTTCCGATGTGCAGCAGGCCCATCCACTTTCCGTTCCGATTCACCCAAATCGTGGTGTGCCGTTCGAGTTCGCCAGCCGGGTCTTTCACTGAGTAAGTTACCAGGGAAGCGTCGTCATCGATCTTCACGGCCTTCCAGTCGCTGAGCGTAAACTTGGCAGCGTCCATCATCTTAACGCCCGCGATGGTCCCGGCTTTGTCGTGCGCTCCGTCCGGTGCCAGCTCAGTGAATTCCGGGGCCAGCATCGCCGCGAAGGCATCGTAGTTTTTAGTTTTGAATGTGTCCCAAACGGCTTTCTCGTTGGCGGTTACGTCAGCACCTGGCTCCGGCGGCTTCGGGCCCGGAGTCGTGGCGGCCTCCGGTGTCTGCCTGGGAGTCGGCGTGGGAGACGCCGCTCCGGCTGGTTTCGTCATAGTTTCCTGGTAGAAAAACGCTTGCCATTTCCCATCGCGGTTTACCCAGGCGGACGCTGCTAGATAGGGACCCGGTGGGAAGTCCTTTCCTTTAAAACTACCTTTGATGGTGGCCTTGTACGTCAGAACCAGAGCATCGCTATCAATCGGTATCATTTTCCAGTCTGAGAACGTGGCGTCGTTGACGGTTAGCTCCTTCAAATCGTTGATGATCCCCGCCTTGTTAAAGACCCCGTCGTCGCCGACCTCAATGTAATCGGCGGCCAACATACTGCCAAAAGCGTCCATGTCCTTTTTCTTTAGGGCATCCCACACTGCCTTTTCACGCGCTATCGCATCCGCTTCTGACGCGGTTGCCGCAGGTTTTGCCGGGGTGGTGTTAGCGTTGGCCGGTGCATTGTTGGCAGGCGGTTCCGTGGTGCAGGCGGCCGCGAAAACCAGGAAAGAGACGAGCAAGACAAACTTCTTCATAGAATTTCTGACTCCTTCGACGGGGATTCGAAAAACGTGTGCTGCTTCTATGACAAAACGGGATAGCAGTCAAGGGGGACGGGAGACAGTGGGCGGTGGGCAGTGGGCGGTGGGCAGTGGGCGGTGCGCAGTGGGCAGTGGGCAGTTGGCGGTGGGCAGTAAGCGGTGGGCAGAGTTTTTCTTTTAACTGCCCACCGCCCACTGCCCACTGCCCACTGTTCCCTGCCCACTTTCCCCTCACGCCCGGCCGGCGACTTCCCCCGTTTGCGTGTTGACGCGAACGATTTCGCCTTCTTTGATGAACAAGGGGACGCGGGCTGTTAATCCGGTTTCCAATGTTGCCTGTTTAGTCGCGCCGCCGGCCGCAGTGTCGCCGCGCATTCCCAACTCCGTGGAAATTACTGCCAGCTCGACATACTGCGGCAGTTGCAGGGAAACCGCGGCCCCGTTGTATTTCAAGACCTGCAGCACCACGCCTTCCTTCAGGTACTCGCGGTCGCTGCCCACGTCATCCGCCGAAAAAGTAAATTGCTCGTAACTCTTCTCGTCCATGAAGTGATAGCCATGCGCGTCGTTGTAAAGAAAAGACGCGGGAGCGTATTCCACGTCAGGTTCAGCAAATTTTTCGGTGGCCCGAAAACTTTTCTCCAGGACGGCGCCATTCAACAGGTGGCGTAACTTAGTCCGCACCATGGTCGCCGCACCGCGCGCAGTGGGCGACGCGAAGAACACTTCCAGAACCACGTACGGTTGACCGTCGACCGCGATCAATAATTTGCGTTTTAGTTCGTTGGCCCCAATTAATGCCATAAGTTTTTGTCAAAGCCGCCTGCGGTGGCGGGCGGTTGATCGTTCCATTTGAAGTGAAGAGCAGCGAAACCTTAACCGCCCGAGGTGATACCTCATTGATTTCTCCCTCCCCACAAGTGGGGAGGGATTAAGGGTGGGGTAAAGGCGCACCGCCCGACCTCTCCCCTAACCCCTCTCCGCGAAGCAGAGAAGGGAAAATGAAAGCCCGTGCTCTTACAAGGTCAGCCTAAGGTTGAATATCATCTTCGTCCGTAGCGCGATATTTCTCCTTCTCCTTATCGCGCTGCAAAAAGGGAATTCCTTTTTCCATCCATTCCGGCGCCGGCGCTCCCTTGAGAAAATGATCGAAGAACTCCTGCAGCCGGCGCGTGTAATCCTTTTGATTGATGCGCTTGCGCAGGCCATGCTTTTCGCCGTTGTAGCTAAACATGTAAACCTCTTTGCCCAGCCGGCGTAAAGCCAGGTAATACTCAATGCCCTGATACCAGGGCACCGCATCGTCTTCATCGTTGTGGATCATTAACAGCGGCGTCTGCACGCGGTCGGCGCGAAACACCGGTGAGTTTTCCAGGTAGCGCATCGGATATTCCCAGAGGCTGCCGCCAATCCGCGATTGCGTGTGTTCATACTGAAACTGGCGCGGTAGGCCAGTGCCCCAACGAATGCCGCTGTACGCGCTGGTCATATTCGAAACCAGTGCGCCGGGCGCCGCCGCCTTGAAGCGATTGGTTTGCGTGACCATGTACGCGATTTGATAACCGCCCCAACTGTGTCCCTGAATGCCGATCGCGTTCTCGTTCACATAACCCCGGTCTACCACTGCCTGAATTGCGGGCAGCACACACTTCATCGCGCTCTGGCCGGGATAGCCGATCGTGTAAACGATGTCGGGCATGAACACGAGGTAACCGTTGCTGACGTACACGGTCGGATTGATCGAGGTCCCGGGACCGGGATTGCGAAACGCATGAAGGCCCTGCGTGAGCCGCTCATAGATGTACACAATCATTGGGTACTTGCGGTGCGCATCGAAATTCTCGGGCTTCAGCAACAGGCCCTTGAGCGCGACTCCGTCTTCATTTTGAAAAGGGACCAACTCCGCCGTGCCCCAGTTGTATGGCGCGCGTTGCGCATCGCCGTTGCTGACTTTTTTCAAGTCACTGAAATTCAGACCGGTGACCAATAGATCGGGAAACTCGTCATAGCGCGACGCTGTCAGCAACAAGGTGTCGGCGTCTTTCGCTTTCGTGGGAGTGCTGAAGTCCTTGGCGGCCATCAACAGTTTTTCCGGCAACGCGCCATCGATTCGGTCGCGATAGAAACCCGAATCACGTGTTTCTTCATTGACCGCGCGGAGCAGCAGCGGTTTCGCGGGATCGATCCAGCGCACCGTGGGATCGCGCGGCTCCAGGCGCACGTAGCGGAGCACGGTCTTTTCTCTTCTGCCAACGCCATCAGTCAGGTTTTTGGCGCGGCCGCCATCGGGGGAAACCTGCCAGATGTCGAAACGATCATAGAACAGCACCTGGGCATCGTCTTTGGTCCAACCCGCGACTCCATATGACGAAGGCACCGAAGGCGTGTCGTTGTCTTCGTCAAAGAAGTTGACGCCGAGCGCGCGTGTCAGGTTTACGATCTTGCCGTCAGCTACTGAGTAACTGTTCCAATCTTTTCCGTCGAAAAAGATCGCGAACCGGGCGTTAGGCGAAAGGGAAACGCCAAACCGCTGTTTCATCGCGATCGGCTTGCGCGCCCCGGTGGTCGTGTTCACCAGGTAGAAGTCCGTGAAGCCGGGATCGTAATCGGCCATCTGGCGGTACGCGCGGTTGTCCGATCCGATTGCATAACGACCGTCGTTAGACGGCGAAATGTTTTCCATCGTCTCATCGGCAAGCTGGACAAACTTGCGATCGCGAAAGTGATAGACGGCGCGGTACGATTTGTTCCGTTCCTGTTCGGCGCGAATTTTCTGAATCGGCTGGACGTAATCGTCTTTCCAATGCCAAAGGTCCACCGCGACTTTTTCGTCAGCGGCGGGTTCCTGGCTGGGATCCTTTTCCGGTTCCGGCGGTGGCGCTGTTCCCAGGAACAAGCGGCTGCCGTCGAGCGAGTAGGCGAGGTTAGCCTTTTCGCTAACTACGAAATCTTTCCGGAATCCCGTTGATTGCTGGGAGACGATCTCATTAGCGACTGTGGTGCCGCGACTCCAGCGATAGACTTTGAATCGTGGTTGTTTTGCTGCTGCGTCGTCCTTGTCGCTGATGAAGGCCAGTTGCGTCTGGTCTTCGTCCCACGTGAGTTTCTGGTATTTGCCTTTGCCGCCGAGCAGCGCCGTGGGTGGTCCATCGTTCAGCGTCGACACCATGTAGATGCCATTCGTCTCTTCTTTCTTTGCAGAGACTGTGAACACCAGCGCCTTCGCATCTTTGCTTAAGGTGAACTCCAGAGCGTCGCTGAAGCGGCGTTCGTTTCCCTTCGCCATATCGCGCAAGACGAGATCGCTGCCGTACTCCTTTTTCTTAGCCGGCCGGGCGGCGGGCTTTGCATCTTCAGTCGCTGGAGCGGGCGATGGAGCTGGAGTTCCGGACGGCGTGGCGGCAGGCGACGGTTGTGGCGTCGGCGTTGGCCGAGCGCCTTCGGTGGAAATCATTGCGCCCTCGGTGGCCCGCGGCCTGGCGGCTTGGTCGTCGTTCTTCCTTTCGTCGGGTTTTGGCTCTAACAGATAGGCGATGTAACCGGATCCCTCTTCGGGGACCTGAAAACTTTTCACCTTGTCGATGCGAGTGACATTGCCGTTGGACAGGTCCATGATCCCCATCCCGTTCTTCGGCATTTCTTCCGGCTTCTTCTTGTCCTTTTTGGCCTTATTAATTTCCGCCTTAGTCGGCTCAACGGCAAACACGAGATAGCGACTGTCTGCGGTGAAGACGGGACGAACGAGGCGGGCGTTCGCGGCAACTATTTCACCAACGTTGACGCTCGGATCGTCCGGTGGCGGCGCCGGCGGGCGATAACCACGCGCCGCGCGCCACTCAACGCCACCGGCAACGTTGCGCACGACGATCTCGCCGTCATTGTCCTGCGGCATGAACGCGTACGCGACGAATTTGCCATCGCGCGAAATCTGTGACGCCTGAATGGAACGCCAGGAATCGTAGTCCTGATGCGTCAAGGGACGCTTGGCCCGGGTCGCCGGCTGTTGGGCCAAAACTCCGGCGGGGTTGTAGCCAAGCGGCACGGCCGTCAGTGCCGCTGCCAGCAAGGCAACTCCACAAACAAAGGACACACCTTGTTGGCAGACGAGATTCCAGCGCGACACTTTTCCCAAGCGTTTCATAAGCCACCTCGTATTTGTGTTTGCTTGCGACAATGAAGTCGGACAAGTCTCTTCAATGGCGGCGTCTAAGTCAAGAATGGCGGAGCCGGTTGCGTTACGCCAGAGCACGGGCAGTAGCCCGACCGTAAGGGAGGGCTCCGCTTGAGTGCATGC
The DNA here is from genome assembly GCA_034665305.1 of Blastocatellia bacterium. GTDB lineage: Bacteria > Acidobacteriota > Blastocatellia > Pyrinomonadales > Pyrinomonadaceae > DASXRU01. Next base: position 239,433 of record JAXDFZ010000010.1, read on the forward strand.
GAGCGGGGGCCCTCCCTTACGGTCGGGCTACTGCCCCGCCTCAGATCGGGATAGGCCATATTTGATTAACCATTTTAACGGTTTTCCGATTAAACCGTTGAAACGGTTCGACGGTGAATGTATCCCCATGCCCCCCGACTGAAGTCAGGTGCTAATGAGAAGATGAAGCTGACTCAGTACCCGCCTACCTGCCATTGTTTTTTCCTCGCCAAAATATTGTCACGCGGGCCGACAAGGTGTATAAGGCGTCCTGTTCCTCGCAAGGACCCGACGCTCCTTTCCCAAAACGCGTAACAAACTGGGAGGGCGGCCTTAATAACCCTTTTCTTAGGCTGTTAGCTCAGTAAACACCGCGCCGCCGAGAGGATCTCCGGCAAGAATAATTGTCTCTGTTTTTGCGAAAACATTCCCCGAAAGTTGGATATCGTGTCTCAGTCCATGCAAACAGATCCCACGCCCGCACGGCAGGATGACCGCGAACAATTTGACCTCGAAGTCGGCTCGCGCCGCGATGAGCAGGAGCGCCTCTTCATCGAGGCGGTCGCACGACTGCGCGCCGAAGACGAAAAGCAGCGCCGCGAAGAAACGCAGCAAAAGGCCAGCGACGAACGCTTGCTGCTGGAGGAAACACACCAGCGCGCTGTCGCCGAGCGCCAGTTGATCGACGACGCCCGCCGCCGTTCGCATGAGGAAAGTCGCCGGCGTGCTGAAGAAGAACGCCAACGTTTGGAAGCCGAAACCAGGCAGGTGGTTGAACAGGCCCGCCGTTTCGCCGCCGCGCACCGCGAACGTTTGGAAACCCTGGCGCGGGAGCGCGCCGAAGAAGAAGCACGGTTACATGAGGCGGAAGAGCAGCAGAGGCTCGAGCGAGAGAGATTGCGCGCAGCACAACACGCGTCGGTCCAGGTTAGCCAGGAACTCAGCCGCGAGCGTGTGGAGTTGGAAACAGCGCGCCAGCAAGCCGAGGAAAAAGTGCGCCAACTGAAAGAGGCCCGGCAACTGATACAACTCGAGGAAGAAGCGTGCAAGGAAGCGCTGCAGGAATGCGCGAGACTGGAAGAAGAAGTGGGCCTGCGGGCCACTGAAGAGCGAGAGCGGCTGGAAGAGACTCGCCGCCGGACGCTTATTGCCCACGCAGAGATCGAAACTGCGGCCGAGCTGCGTCGCGACGAAGAAACTACGCGCCTGGCAGAGCTTGCCGCGTTGAGGAACAAGGCGGACGATGAAGCGCAGGAACGCGCCGCAATTGAACAGCGGCTGCGCGCTGAAATTGAGGAGTTACGTAAGGGCGTCACCCTGCAACGCAAAACAATCGCCGAGGCAGAGAGCGAGCGATTTGCGGAAACCGAAGTCTTGCGCATGGCTGAGCAGGAACGAGAGCTATCCCAAGCCGCCGCTCGCTTGCAGGCGGAAGTGAACCAGCGCCGGCTCGATGAATTACAGGCTGAGGGAGAAAAGACTGCCTCGGAGATTAATCGCCTTATCAGCCGAGAGGAACAACTGCAGGCTGAACTCCAGGAACTACGGGAGATCGCTGCCGAGCAGCAAAAGCGCGTCGAGGCCAGTGAGGCCCAACGGCGCGCCGACGAAGAATCGATCCGCCGTTTCGAAGAAGCTCGCGAGAAGGCGGAAGATAAAGCTCGAGCGCGGGCGGCCGAAGAGGAAACACGTCGCCGGGCAAGTGAGGCGGCGAAGCTACAGGCCGAAGAGGAAGCACGCCAAAGGGCCAACGACGAAATCAATCGCCGCCTCGACGAAAAGAACCAGCGAATCCAAATCGAAGAGGATTCGCTCAAACGCAGGAACGAAGAGCTGGTGCGGCGTCGCGCCGAAGTGGAAGCAGCCCGGGCCACAGCCGAAGAAGAAGCGCGCCGCTTGAACGACGTGCAGCAACGGATAACCGCCAGTGAAACCGGACGGCGGCGCGCTGAGAATGAGCGGCTACGTCTGGAGGCCGACGTTCGTTTGCGGGAGCAGAAGGAGCAGGAGCGGCTTAAGGAAGCTCGTCATCGTCTTTCGGAAGAGCAACAAAAGATTGACGAGCTGCAACGACGGGCGGAAGAAGATGAAACTAGACTTGAAGAGTTGCGCGCCCTGCGGCAGCGGATTGAACATGAAGCTCAGCTACGACTGGAGACTGAAGAGCAAGTCCTCGCTGAAATAGAAACGCTCGCCAGCCGCGAAAAGCGACTCAAGGAAGTTGAAGAGCGACCTAATTTGCGACAAGCGTCGTAGATTTTAGCTCAAGCTCTTCACTGGACCGCGGGCGTCCCGCCCGCAAACGCGCCGTCAGGCGCGTGGCTCCCCACACTTAATTGATTAATGATTTCGCGCTGTGCGCTCAGTGGCGGGCGAGACGCCCGCGGTCCCAGTGAAGAGCTTGGACTATTCCACAGAACTCAAGCGTTCACGAAACTCCAACTCTTGTTTTAGGGCGCGCAGGTCACGCAACAGTTCGTTTGCGGTCTGATAGCGATCAGATTTCTTCTTCTGTAATGTCCGGCTCACGATCCGTTGCAGTTCATCAGGCAGATACTCCTGCGCGATAAAGTTCGTGCCGGCCGCGCCGCCAATTTCATAGATGGTGATGATGTTCGGATGGTTCAGGGCTGAGGCGGCGCGCGCTTCCTGCTGGAAACGGCGCAACCGGTCTTTGTCGTCGGTGAATTCTGAAGGCAGCGTTTTCAAAGCTACCTTGCGGCCCCGCCTCATCACGGCTTCCAGGTCGTTAACAAAAGCTTCAAACGAAAGGTCAGGGACGTCCCAATCCGAGAGGCCGTTGCCCCGTTCGTCGTAGCGGATAAAGGCATGATCGCGCGCAAACTCAGCCAGCATGTGCCGCCACACAGGGCTGCGCCAATCATATTCCAAATGACTGAGCCAGTTGGCGGCCTTTACCAGCGGCGGCCATTCTCCTACCTTGGCATACGCGATGCGAACATCGTCATGGTCTTACAAAAGTTGATCTGCTGTTCCATGTCGCGCGTGAAAGAGCTTCGGCGGTCCTGCGACAGGCCGCGAGCCTCGTTTCGGATTCACGATTAAGTGACGAGAGCGTATTCTAGCCGAGCGAGCATGATGTTTATAGTCATTTTGCCCGGCGATGACAAAACCATGAGGAGCAGTGTGATGAAGCCAATTCTTTCGATAACTTTTGTAGTCGTTTCGCTCGCTTTGTGCGGATCTGCCGTGGCCCAACGGCCGGGTCCGGAGTTTCGCCGCCCTTTAAGTTGCGAGCCATTAGAGCCGCGGACCAAGCTCGAAGCCATCGATACTCGCTATCAAAGAGTGTTGCTAAAGGGATTTACTCAGGTCGGTGTCCTGGACGCGCGCGGCGGCGACATTCGCATTGACGCAGTTGAGTTGCGCGATACGCTCGCGCCCTCGCGAGCCACCGGGATTGTGATCGCCGTCAAAGAAACAAGCGAACACCCGCGCGAGGATCGGGCGTTCATCGATTACGAGGAAATAGATCCCCTCGTAAAAGCGCTCGATACGCTCGCGCGCGTCAATGAAACTTCGACGAAGCTGACCAGCTTCGAAGCTCGCTACCGCACGAATGGCGATATGGAGATCAACGTCTTCCGTCAAAGTCGCAGTGGCATCGCCGCATCGTTGTCGAATGGAATTTGCGATAAGATCACGGTCCTTTTGACGCTGGACGATTTGAACAAACTGCGGGGAATGATGCTGGAGGCAAAGACTCGTTTGGATGAGATAAAATGACGGAATAGTTTGTGCTGGGAGACAGAAATGCTTCGTTTCGGAAACTCTAAGGTTCCTGATTCGCACCGGCTAAGTTTTTGGGGGTTTCGTATGGCGCTGCTGGTTTGCTTGATGTTAAGCGCCGGCGGTTTTTTATTGTCGCGATCGACGGCAACCGGGAACGCTAAGGCGAATGCGGGGCAGGAAAAAGAGGCAACCTTTGATGCCGAGTTCCAAAAAGGAATTCAGAGCCTGCGACGTCAGCGTTTCGAAGAAGCCCTGAAGAGTTTTAAGCGGGCGAATGAAATGCGAGACAAGAAGTCGCCCGAGTGTTATCTCGCCATGGCCCAGGCTTACATCGGTTTGGAGGAGCACAAGAACGTTATTGAAAGTTGCGATAAGGCCTTCGAGCTGGGTGGCAACGACCCGCAGGTCCTGGTCCCGGCGTACAACCTCAAGGGGCTGGCGCTGCAGGCGCTAGCGGAGGGAAAGAACCAAAAGAAGTTACAGGAAGCCGAAGCTGTGTTTCGCCAGGGACTAGCGATCGGAACGGACGTCGTGCCGATGGTTCATTACAACCTCGGGATTGTACTCATGCAGCAGGACCGCGACCCCGAAGGCATTGCAGAGATGCAGAAGTTTTTGGAGTTGCAACCGAAGGGGCTCAATTCGGAAGCGGCGCGCAAGATGATTGAGAATCCGCGCCGGGCACGCGAGCCATACGCTCCGGACTTTTCATTTACAACTTCTGAGGGCGAGTTCGTCAAGCTGGAGGATTTGCGCGGCAAGGTCGTCGTTCTCGACTTTTGGGGCACCTGGTGTCATCCGTGTGTTGCGTCAGTGCCGGCGATGCGAGAACTGAACAAAAAATACTCGAAGGACCCGGCGTTTGTCCTGATCGGAATCGACACACGTGACGACGAGGAGACTTTGCGTGCGTTTACGGCGGAGAACAAGATGGTTTGGCGCCAGTACCGCGATACGGAAAACCAGGTATCGAAGTTATTCAGCATTCGCGCCTTTCCTACTTATGTGGTGATCGATCCGGAAGGCATCCTCCGTTATCGGGGCATCGGCGCGAGTTCGCGTCAGGGGGCGGCTTTGGATGATGCTATCAAGAAGCAATTGAAGCTGCTGGCGAAACCTCCCGACGCAAACTGACTTTTAGGAAACTGGTGGAATCAAGCCCGTGCGTCTGCGCGGGCTTTCGCTTTTGGTAAAGGCAGCCCGAGGGGTTTTTCACGCCGAAGGCGTTGAATAACTCAGCCAGGGTAACACCCTGGGTTTGGGGGCCAATCATCCGCACCTACCCTGAAAGGGTTGAATATGTTTTCGGCAGGCCATCGACTATTCAACCCTTTCAGGGTATCGAATCGCGGTTCATGTCGTTTACCAGGGTGCTACCCTGGGCTGAGTTATTCAACGCCTTCGGCGTAGGGGAACGAGCGTTCCAGGCCATGGATTCTAAATTCGCTTCGCTTCGGCCTCGGGCTTTCTGACAGCCCTTCGAGTTGAAACCTCGAAGGGGGAGGCAGGAATGCCTGTCCTACCTTACTGGTTCGCGTAAGACTATTTCCGCAGCGGCGGCGGCCGTCCGTGCGGCGGCGGGATGCGCGGTTTTCAATGACGCTATTTGCATTAAGGCTTCGCCGGCGCGCGACAACATGCGGACGAGGTCGCCTTCTTCCGCGCGCGTTCCCTGGACGAGGGCCGCCCACTCTTCGCCTCCCGCCCAATGAGCAGCTGCGGCGGCGGCAGAGAAATTCAGCTCGCCCGCCGGTTCGATCCCCTCTTCCCATTCCGCCGTAGAAACTTTGTAAGCGATCTCTTCAAACTTCGAAAGCGTAGTCACGAGTTCGTCATCCAGTTCCAACTCGCCATAGTCTCGATCTTCGTCGGCCGCCAGCGCCGCCATCACTGCCGCAGTCTGCGTTACGCCCAGGGAGTTGAATAAGCCGGCCGCGAGTGCTTCGCCAATCAATAGCGGCCGATCGACATGGAGGTCGGCCAGCCACCGCCCCCGCTCCGTAACTTTTTCTCCGGCAAACTCCACGTAGCCAAAGTGGTCCAGGACACGGGCGCGACGTTCAAAGGGATCCCAAACCTCCGCGCGCAGAGTCGCAATGCGACGTTCCGCGCGCTCAACAATCTCGGCCTCGTCGCGCAACGACCAAAGCACCTCCGCACACCGGCGACGTTCCCCGTCGGGCATTTCATTCGGCACGAGAGATTCGATCGTGCTGTCGACGATCGCCATGGTGGCTTCTTCGTCGGCGCGAGATTCACGCAGTCTTGGTTCCGGCAGCGCGAGTTTGCCGCCGCCGGCATGAATTTCCGCGAATGCCTCTTCGAGCTTATCGGGATGCAGAGAAAAGACAGGCGCGAAAACTTTGCCGACTCGGGCCAATGCCAATGATGCCGGACGGCCATCTTCGCGCATTCCCACAATCCCACCTTCGCGCCGGCCGGTGATCAGGACCAGACGCTTGCCGCTGCGGCCGATGCCCACGACGCGGCCCGGTTGCACCACTTCTTCCAGCCACTGCTGAAACATTTCCGCGCGGGTTTGCGGCAGTGTTTCTCCGATACGCGATCTGGCGCTGGTTAATCGTTCGAGCGCCCGCACCGCCGAAAACGGTAAGTCGCATCCAGACGCCGACAGTCGTTGCCGGATCTGCTGTTCGCCTTCATCGCGCTCCGCGTGCAAACGCGTGATGTGTCGCATGGCATCGCGGTGCGCGAAACTGCGCTCAGCGATTTCGCGCACCTGACTGAAGTTGCCAAACGCGTCCAGCAGATTCAGAAGTGTTGTATAGGTCGCGCGAAACTGACTCTCAAGCGGATCCGGCGGGGCCTTTAAGAGCTCGGCGATCCGTTGTGGATCCTGATGCACGCCGGGCGCGGCGATTACGAAACCCACCCGGTCGCGTCCGCGCCGGCCGGCGCGTCCGGTCATTTGTTGGAGTTCGGAAGCAGTCAAAGGCCTCCAACCGCGACCAGTGCGTGCGTCGGCAACCGTTAAGACCACCGTGCGCGCGGGAAAGTCGACACCGGCGGCCACGGTGGCGGTCGCAAAGATGGCGTCCAGCAAACCGGCGCTCATCAGTTTTTCGATTACGAGTTTCCACGCGGGAATGTGGCCCGCATGATGTGAAGCAACCCCACCGCGAATGATCGTGGTCCAGTGGCGGTGATCGCGCACTTCGGGATATTGTTCGACGAAGCTGCGCATGAAGTCACGCCGCGCTTCGCGACGTTCGTCGGTTTCCGGCCGGCGGGCGAGGGCGGCTTCGGACGCAGCCTGATCGCAACGCCGGCGCGTCGGCAGAAACACAATCGCCGGCAAAAGATTGTAGGAGCCAAGCGCTGCCAGCAACGTGGCCGGTGGCATCTCAGGCAAGTTTAGTTTCAAGCGTCGAACCTCTACCAAGGGGCAAGAGCGTCTGTCACAATTGTAGGGGCGGCACTCGGTGGCGCCCCCTTCTTCCAGCCGCGACCGACGCATTGCAACCGTCAAGGGGGCGGCCACGGAGTGCCGCCCCTACCGATTCCTCCGGGAGCGCCAGCGATCGCGTTCTTCGCGGCCGCGTTCGCCCAGGCTTACGACTTCCGGATTTAGTTTTCCTGCGTCATCAACCAGCGGCAACAAACGTTTATCGGGCAGCAACACAGCGGCGCGCAAAGGTACCGGCCGTGCGCCGGGCCGCATGACCACACCGCAACGCACACCCCGTACTTCTGAAATCCATCCCGCAAACTCGTCGGCATTTCCGATCGTTGCGGACAGCAGCAGCAAGCGAATCCGCGGCGGCGAAAGGATGATCGCTTCTTCCCAGACGTGACCGCGATCCTCGTCTCCCAGGTAGTGCGCTTCGTCCAGCACGACCAAATCGGCGCCCACGTTTTCACCGCCGCGCAACGCATCGAACAATAGATTGCGGTAGATTTCCGTGGTGCCGACGATGAGCGGCGCCTGGGGATTGACTTTGCGATCGCCGGTCAGAATCCCGACCTGCTCGGCGCCGAATTCATCGCAGAACTCCTGATACTTTGAATTGGTTAACGCCTTTAGCGGGCTCGTGTACCAGGCCCGCCGCCCGGATGCGAGCAGGCGGCGAATCTCTTCACGCGCAATCCACGTTTTGCCGCTGCCGGTGGGCGCAGTCACAAGCACGTCTTCAAACTCGAGTGCCGCGAGGGCTTCAAGTTGAAACGGATCGGGTTTGAACGGAGCGGGATGCGGGAGGCCAATCCCTTCGAGCAGGCGGCGCAACTCGCGTGGTTGCGGCGTCTGCGCAGCCGGCGTTTCCTCGGGACCGGAGCGCTGGCCCATGCCGGCAAATGTTTTCCCGCCCGCACCGGGGGCCGAACCAGCTCGCTTCCGCGGTGCATGTCGCTCCCGGCGTTCTTTTCCACCTCGTCGCATGAAACCATTCTAACTCACACGTCTTTAATGGTTGCCGGTTTCGCGCCGCCGGGCCGAATTGCGAACAGTTGTCACAGGGAAATCACTAAAAAGAGGCAACAACGTGAAGTTCCCGGTCGTAACTGTAACCATAAGTTAGCCCGCTTACGATTCAATCCGCGAAGTGCTAACGTAAGACATTCAGTTCACAACGAATGGGCGTCAGATTGCGTCTAACCTGGAGCAAGGGCGCGGATGTTTGTAGATCAAAGTTCAGAAATGTCGTCACTTTTCGAAAGTTTTGAAGTAAACAGCAATCCGTTCTGGCCGAAGATCGGCCGGTTGGTGGCTGCGTCTCTGGGAGTACACACTGCGGTGCTGGCGGTCGTTTTTTACGTACCGGCGTTTCGCGACGCTTTGAACATCGCTTTCCTTTTTTCAGGAGCGGAGTTCGTCAGCCGCGATTACAACCGCACCGCGATCGGTGACGAAGTGCAAATCGTGGATCTGGCGTCAGGCAAGTTTCGTTATCCGGATGGCTATTTTGCGCCCGAGCCTTTTCCTCCGGTCGAGAGCGTCCCAACCGATCCGTTGGGCGCGACGATAGTTTCGCAGGCAGGAAATCAAAAACCATTTAACCTACCGACGCCGACACCGGAACCGACTCCGGCGCCAACCGCTTCCGCTTCGCCGGCGGTTGCTGTTAACTCGCCTACGCCTTCCGGCTCGCCCGGGGCAAGCGACAAGAAAGGCGAGGTCGCCGGTAATGACAAGGGAAAGACGCCTGCCGATGCGCAGAAGGAGTTGGACAAAGTCGCGGCCGCTAACAATGTCGATCTGCCGCAGGAAGGCGAGATCAATAAACAGGCGCTGAAGGATTTCGGCAACTATGCGAACGAGATGAAGAACCAGGGCAAGCTGGATCTGAATCAACCTTTTGAAATCGTGATCGAATCAACGCTGGATGCGAACGGCAAGCTGAAGGATCCCAAGTTCACCAAGAAAGCCGGCGATCCAAATCTGATCGAGCTGTCCGGCCGGATGATCGCGGCGCTCAATGACAGTGGCTTTCTAATTTATTTGAAGCGCATTAACCAGGACAATCCCGGTACCAGGGTCGTTTTCACGGTGAAGCTGGATCAAAGCGAAGTGGTCGCAACGGTAGAATCAGACGCGTCTTCGGCCGACAGCGCGGGACGACTGGCGGGCATTTTCAGCGGCCTGCTCTCGTGGGGCGCGAAATCTCGCGAAGGTCATGACGAGGAAGTGCTGCTCAAGAACACGACCGTTTCACCTGATGGCAAGCGGATTAAGTTCAACTTTACAATGCCGCGCCAGCCAGTGGTTGACCTGATCAAAAGACAACTGGCCGCATCGTGATGGTTGGCGAGTGGTCGCTTGCCTCCCTTCCCACCCTCAACTAGAATCAAAAAACGCCCAAAGTATCGATTTTTTGACGGGCCTTTTTCTGTAGCGAGTTTAAGAACAGGATTAATTAACGTATGGGCTTCGATAAAGCATTAACTAAAGTATTCGGCAGCAGTAATCAACGTTATCTAAAATCTATTCAGCCGATCATTGCTCAAATCAACGCGCTGGAGCCTGAAATCAAGAAGCTCTCCGATGATGAGCTGCGCGCCAAAACCGCTGAGTTCAAAGAAAAGGTCGCGCTGGCGGTGGCGGACGCTCGCAATCCGGAAGAACTGAAGCGTTTGGAACGTGAAGTTCTGGATGAAATTCTCCCGGAAGCTTTTGCGGTAGTTCGCGAGGCGAGTGTGCGCTCAACCGGGATGCGGCACTTCGATGTGCAGCTAATCGGGGGACTGGTTTTGCACCAGGGCAAGATCGCGGAGATGCGGACGGGTGAAGGGAAAACGCTGGTGGCCACGTTGCCTTCGTACCTGAACGCGCTGACCGGTCGCGGCGGCGTCCACGTCATCACGGTGAATGACTATCTCGCTTCGCGCGACGCCGAGTGGATGGGCCAGATCCATCGCTTCCTTGGGTTGGAGGTCGGGTGCATCCAAAACGACATGGATGACTTTGAACGCAAAGCAGCCTATGCCTCGGACATCACCTACGGCACCAACAACGAGTTCGGCTTCGATTATTTGCGCGACAACATGAAGTTTGACCTCGCGACCTGTGTGCAGCGCGGACATTACTTTGCCGTCGTTGACGAAGTGGATTCGATCCTGATTGATGAAGCGCGCACGCCGCTGATCATCTCCGGACCTTCGGATGAAGCGACCGACAAATACTACAAAGCGGACGCGATCATTCCGCAGTTGCGCAAGGGTGAAGAGATCGACGGTAAGAAAACGGGCGAGTACCTGGTCGACGAGCGGCAGCACACGGCAGTGCTGACGGAAGACGGCGTCGACAAAGCCGAAAAACTGCTTGGCGTCGGTAACCTTTACGATCCCGCCAACATGGAATTGCTGCACTGCGTCGAACAGGCGTTGAAAGCCCACACGCTCTACCGCCTGGATCATCAATACGTGGTCCAGGAAGGCGAAGTGATCATCGTCGACGACTTTACCGGTCGCTTGATGAAGGGGCGGCGCTGGTCAGACGGTCTGCACCAGGCAGTCGAGGCTAAGGAAGGCGTGAAGATCGAGAAGGAAAACCAAACCCTCGCTACGATCACGCTGCAAAATTATTTCCGGCTTTACGAAAAACTTGCCGGCATGACTGGTACGGCGGAAACAGAAGCGGCGGAGTTTCATTCCACTTACAAATTGGATGTGGCCGTGATTCCCACCAACCAGCCGATGGTGCGCCGCGACAACTCCGACGTCATCTATCGCACACTCCCGGAGAAATGGGACGCTGTCGTCGAAGAAATTCAGGAGTGTCACGAAAAGGGCCAACCGACCCTCGTCGGTACGGTTTCCGTTGAAAACTCCGAGCTGATCGCGCGACGTTTGCAGAAGGCCGGGGTGCCGCACAACGTGCTCAACGCGAAGTATCACGAACGCGAAGCGGAAATTGTGGCGCAAGCCGGGCGCAAAGGCGCAGTCACGATTGCGACCAACATGGCAGGCCGCGGTACCGACATTCTGCTGGGCGGAAATCCGGAGTTCATGGCCCGCGAATTCCTGAAAGAGGAAGAAATCGATCCCGATGAGGTGGATGACACGCAATGGGAGCAAGCCCTTTCGCGGGCCAAGCGCATCGTCGAGTCGGAACACAAAGAAGTAGTTGATCGCGGCGGGCTGCACATCATCGGCACGGAACGTCATGAGTCGCGCCGCATCGACAACCAGTTGCGTGGCCGCGCCGGCCGCCAGGGCGATCCTGGATCGTCGCGTTTCTTTCTTTCCCTCGAAGACGATCTGATGCGCATCTTCGCCGGCGACAAGGTAAAGGCCTTGATGGAACGCCTGGGAATGGAAAAAGGCGTGTCCATTGAATCGAAGATGGTTTCGAAACGGATTGAGTCGGCGCAGAAATCCGTGGAAGGCCGCAATTTCGAATCGCGTAAGCACCTGCTGGAATATGACGACGTCATGAACAAGCAGCGTGAAACGATTTACGGTTTGCGCCGCCAGTTGATGGAAGAGCCGGACCAGCGGGCTTATCTTTTCGGCGATCCGCCGCAGAATGCGGGTGATCCGTCGGCCGGAGTCGCATACGATTTGCTGTCCGATCTGACGAAGCAGTATTTGAATCCAAACGTTTCAGCTGATGACTGGGATCTCGACAACTACGAGATCCAGATCAAGACGATCTACGATTTGGACGTTGCGGGCGAAGCAATCGATTTTGAGAAGCTCACCTCAGAAGAAGTCACCAACGTGATTTGGGAGAAGCTGAAGGTAAAATACGCGGCGAAAGAACAGGAAATCGGCGAAGAGACCATGCGCAGCTATGAGCGTTTCATCATGCTCAATATTATTGATGCGCAGTGGAAGGACCACCTGCTGGCAATCGATCACCTGAAGCAGGGAATCGGTCTGGTCGGCTATGGGCAAAAGGATCCCCTCGTCGAATACAAGAAAGAAAGTTTCGACATGTTCCAGCAGATGCTGGATCGCATCGACACGACCACGATCCGTTCGCTATTCAATCTACAGGTGGTGGCCGAACAGGCGCCGGAGACTTTGCAGCAGCGTCGGGCGCGTCGTGCGTCCGCGCTGAACTTCACCGGACCTAATCAGGGTGCCGCGGCGGCAGGCGAGGAAGCCGCGAAAGCGAAACCGATGGTGCGCGATCAACCGAAAGTCGGCCGCAACGAACCGTGTCCCTGCGGTTCCGGTAAGAAATACAAAAAATGCCACGGGGTCGGTTGAGGCTCCAGGGCTCCACGATCTGAAGTGTATAAGCGGGATTCATTTCTAGGGCGAACCAGCCTGAAGAGGATTTGGGCGCTGTGCGCCAGTCTCGTGCTAATCGTTTTGGCGGCATGCGTCGATTTGCGCGCCCAGGCGACGAAAGAGGAGGCCACGGGCGCCCTCCAAAGGGGTTTATACGTGGCCGAAAACGAAGCGCCTGATAAGGCCGTGGCTGAGCTTCGTAATGCCACTCATCATTTCAAGAGGAATTCGACCGCGTGGTACCTATTGGGAATAGCGCAGGCCCGCAACGGCGAATTTGCGCATGCCGACGATTCCTTCAAGCAGGCACTAAAACTAAATCCCAGCTATATCATGGCGCACGTGGGCCGCGCTCGCTCGTTACTGCTGCTTAATAATGTCAAAGCAGCCGAGAAAGAAGGGCGACACCTGGTTAACGTCCAGCAGGCTGACACACACTACGTTTTCGGTTTGGTCCAACTTCTCAGCGGCGATGCCGACAAATCTTTGGCGGAAGCCGAAGCATCCATTCAAAGCAATCCCACCTTCGCTTCTTCTTACTTTCTGAAGTACCAGGCGATTTTGTTGCAGCTGGTTTTCGGCGGGGCGATTAGTAAGACGGACCCAGTCAAACGACAGCAAATATTAACGGATGCCTTACATAGCTTAGCGCAGTACGTCGAACTATCGCCCGAACGTAAAACCGATCCCTTCCTGATGGAGCAAGAACGGAGTCTCCGGGGCCATTTGGACGCGGCTGAAAAGAAGTCCGTTTTTCGTACCTCCGAATTGACGACCAAGGCCCGGGTTCAGAGCAAGCCGAACCCGCGATACCCTGAAGCCGCGCGAGAAAATTTCATGACGGGCACGGTCGTACTGTGGGCAATCTTTACCGCGGAAGGTAAGGTCAGTGACATACTCGCAATAAAGTCGTTGCCGTTAGGATTGACGGAGCAATGCATTGAGGCGGCAAGTGGGATAAAGATCACGCCGGCGATAAAGGATGGCAAGCCTGTCTCGATGTACGCTCAGCTCGAATACTCTTTCAGCATCGATTGATTAATGGTCTTGAGAAAGTATGAAACTTAGAAACATTAAGGTGCGGCGGGATATTGCTTTGCTCCTGCTTTTTGCCAGTGTGACGATTGTGGTAAACGTCAGAACCGGGGCCGGCGCAGTGCAGCAACCTGACCAGGCCCAGCTCGAAAAGAAATTCTGGAAAGACTACGCCTCCCTCCAAGAGAAATTTGCCGATGGGCCTGAGCCCGCATCGTCTCCCGCCGACCACAAGGAAAAAGTGGCTCAATGGCAGGACGAGTTAGCGGCGCGGTTCGCGCGGACGGCGGCCACCGCCGACGAGATCATCAAACTGAATCCACCCAACGTTGCCATGTGGCGCGAGCAACGAGATACGTTGTTGCTGTACGCGCAACCAGTAAGCGCGCCTGAGAGCCGCTCTGTTTTCGGCGCCGGCGAGGTACAAAAGAAAGCCCGCGTCTTTAAAGCACCATTGCCTGTTTATTCCGACGCCGCGCGCGCCGCAAAAGCGAAGGGAGAAGTGCGCCTGCGGCTGGTGCTGGGTGGTGATGGGAAAGTTAAATATATTTTTGCGGTAAAGCCTGCGAAACACGGTCTGACTGAAGCCGCGATCGAAGCGGCGCGCCTGATGGAGTTTGAACCGGCGATCAGAGAGGGCCGCCGCGTTTCACAGTTTGCGACCTTTGTTTACGAGTTCAAAGACGGGCAGGCTCTCCCTCCCAAGCCGTCTGAAAGGGAGTTTTGAGTTGAAGGTTCTGGCGAAGATGAAAGTGTTATTCAAGCTACGACTGACAAGCGTCCTGATTGCGGTGGTGTCTCTCTGTGTGGGATTTGCGTCTGCAAAAGCGCAGCAGACCAAGTTGCCGGATGAAACCGCGCGCGCAGTCGCCCTCTTTCAACCAGGTCTAGTCCATGCGGGGCTACAGGACACTCAGTCAGCGGCGAGAGACACGGAAACGGCGATTGGCCTCTATCAGCAAGGAAAAATCGACGAAGCGCTGCCACTTCTTCAGCGAGTTGTAAAAGTCAGCCGAACCAATTTGTACGCCTGGCACTATCTGGGGCTAGCCTTGGAAAAGAAAGGCGATGTAGGTGAGGCCGGCAAGGCCCATGCGATGGCGGCTGAGCTGGGCGATGATCTTCTTACTAACGCACTCGATCAAAACAAACCCAACAAAGAGATTATTAAGGACGTCACACTCATAAGAGATCCGCTTACCTTAGCGGCGCGGAGTGGTGTGAGATTTGTTGCCCTGCATCCAAAATTGTCAGGATCGAAGCGCCAGGAATGGGAGATCAGGATCTATTCGTTGCACGAGTTCGCGAACATTGAGACAAATCCGGAAATTCTTTCCGTGTCTCGACCTCAGGATAGCCACGAGAAGGCACGGGTGCTAAGTAAGCCGGACGCGGACTATACCGTAGAGGCCCGTAACAATGGGATTTCCGGAACCGTGATATTGAAGGCAGTGTTCAGCCTCAACGGCAGGGTCATCAGGATACACGCGACTGAAGGCCTCCGCTACGGTTTGACCGCGATGGCGATCGCCGCAGCGCGCGGAATTAAGTTCATCCCGGCGCGTAAAGATGGGAAGCCGGTTTCCATGTATGTGCAGTTGGAATATACGTTCAAGACAAATTGAGGCCGAAAAATGTACCGCTATCGACAATGCCTCCCATTAATATTTTTTCTGTGCACGGTAATTGGCTCGAACACGGTGCTCGCTTTTTTCGCACCAGCAGCAACGCCGCAGGGCATCAAGACGGCGGCGACGGACCAGACCGCCCAGGGCATCACTCTTTATCAACAGGGGAAAAACGAAGAAGCGATCAAGGCGCTGAAAGACTCGGCCAAGCGCTACGATGATTTGCGCGCGTGGCATTATCTGGGGTTGGCACTGGAAAAGATCGGTAAAACAACGGATGCTCGCAAGGCCCACGAAAAAGCGGCCAAGCTGGGAAGCAATCTGTTGGAAAGTCAGTTGGGCAGCGTAGGCGATTTTCAGGATACGGTAAGAAAATTAGGAGTGATCCGAACGGAACTAGTTCTGGGAGGTAGCAGCGCTCAAAAGTACATCGATCTCAATCCAAATCTTTCGCATTCAAAGCGCGAAGAATGGATCGCTCGAGCTGACGAGCTGAACAGCTTCGGAGAATTGGGTAATAATGATCCCGCGACTCAAACTTTTTTCCAGATGTCGCAGGTGGATGTAAAACCCCGGATCTTAAGCAAACTCGAACCACCGTATACCGAAGAAGCTCGCCGTAATAAGGTGAGCGGCACGGTCATTTTGCGCGTGCTCTTTCTTGCCAACGGCCGGGTTGTCGCCTATCCCATAAAGACGCTGCCTGACGGGTTGACGGAAGAATCAATGCGCGTGGCACGGAAAATCAAATTCGTTCCGGCAATGAAGGGCGGCAAGCCAGTCTCAGTTAGGGCCGAGGTGGAATACACTTTTGATATCTACTAAGCAGTTTCACCCTATCCACCCCGCATACAATCCATGACTGCCAACGTTACCTCCGAAAATCCAGTCGTGCAGGCGATCATTGCCGGCAAAGCGCCGCCGGCGGCAACGATGGCGGCCGCGCGTGGCTTGTTGCCTTTGCCGCAGGCCGATCTGCTTGAGGCCCTTGTTTTTCTTCATTCCAGCGAGAAGGCGGAACTGGCCGAGGCGGCCGCCGCCACTCTCCAGCAACAACAGCAAAGTGAATTATTAGAAGTAGCGAAGGCGAGCACTACCGCGCCTTCAGTACTCGCGTACTTCGCCGCGCAAAGGGCCACTGATCGCGAGATGCAGGAGGCCGTCGCCCTTAATCCCACCACGCCGGATGAAGCGGTCGCGACTCTTGCCACCGTAACCACCGATGGCCAGCTGCTGGAGTCAATCGCCGTGAATCAACAGCGCCTGATTCGCGCGCCGGCGATCATCGACGCGATCATCGGAAATGCTGCGCGCACTCCCGAAGCCGAACGGCGCGCCCGGGAAACGCGCAGTGAATTCTTTGAAAAAGAAAGAGGCGCCAAACAAATCGCCCAGGAGTTGCGGGCCCGGGGAAACACAGCGGCAGCCGAGTTTTTTGAAAACTCAGATTTATCGTCGTCAGGCGGAATGTCTTTGGAGGATGCCTGGCTGATTGCACAACACATCGAGGTCTCTGATGAAGACATCGACGATTCGTGGCTGCCGCGGGAAATCTTCGAGGAATTTGTAGTCGAGACTCCTGAGCAGCTGGCCGCGAACGCAGAGCGCATCATCAACAGCGAACGCCTCGACGGCCTGGAGATTACGCCGGAACGCGTTTCCCTGATCAGGCGAATCATGTTTATGACCGTGAAGGACCGCGTGAAGCTGGGCCAGAAAGGTGATCGCGAAGCCCGCAGCATCCTGATTCGAGATTCGAACAAGATTGTGGCTACGGCGGTAATCAACAACCCGAGGATTACCGATCACGAAGTCGAGAACATCGCGGCGATGCGGACGGTGGCTGATGAAGTGTTGCGAATCATTGGATTGAATCGCACCTGGACCCGCTCGTATCCCATCATCCATAACCTGACACGAAATCCACGAACACCTCTGCCTACCGCTTTTCATCTACTTCCGCATATACGGACCAAAGACTTGAAGCACCTGACTCAGAACCGGAATGTTGCTGAAGGGGTGCGCCGCCAGGCGTACCGGCTTTGCGAGATGCGCGGCGGGAAGTAGCAGATCAGGATCAACCTGTCACAAATGTGTCAAGTTTATCTGACGATTCTGCTTGACGCGGCAAGCGGAATGAGTATAATTTCGCACACGCTAAGGAAGCAGTTTCGAGATCCGGTCTTTGATTGATTTTTCCAGGGCTTTTTTATCGCCGACCCTGGAATTGCGGTTTTATTTATCCGGCCGCAAAGGAATTATCTCGCCCGTACACCGCCTTAACTACGGGATCGGCCACAAGCGACGATTCTCAGTTCTTTACCAGACGCCACCCAATTTACCCGAACCTGCCGTGGAAAGTATTTGCCCCGCCAGCTCGAAAGAGTTGGCGGGGCTCCCCTTTTTCGATTGCGGAATTTAGATTGCGGAATGCGGATTAATGATTCAGTCGATTTCGCAATCCGCAATCCGCAATCCGCAATCTGCAATCGGATCACATTGCCAGACCGCCATCCACTTGAATCACCTGGCCGGTAATATAGCGAGCGTCTGCTGATAAGAGAAAACAAGCAACGCGCGCCACTTCGTCGGCTTCAGCGAATCGTCCGAGCGGAATTTGTTCGATCAGTTTCGTGCGGTAGCTTTCATCCAATGCCTGGGCCATGTCGGTTGCTACCATGCCCAGCGCCAACGCGTTGACGGTCACTTTGCGGCTCGCTACTTCGCGCGCCAGGGCCTTAGTCAAACCGATCATACCGGCCTTCGAGGCGGAATAGTTTGACTGCCCGGCCATTCCTACCACGCCGCTGATTGAAGTGATGTTTAGGATGGAAGCGCCTTCATCCTGCCGCAGCATTACTCGCAAGGCAGCTTTTGCAAAGTTCCAGGCCCCCTTCAGATTCGTATCCAGCACAGCATCCCAATCGGCTTCTTTCATTCGCAGGATCAGCGTGTCGCGTACGATGCCGGCGTTGTTAACCAGAAAATCGATCCGTCCAAAAGCTTCCTTCGTCTGCTTCACCATCTCTGCCGCAGCTTCAGTATTGGCGACGTCACACTGGGTTGCCAGCACGCGCACCCCGAGTTCTTCAATTTCACTTTTCAGCGTCTCGGCGGCCTCAGCGCTTTGCGCATAATTGAACGCGACATTCGCTCCGCGGCGCGCCAATTGGAGTGCGATGGCCCGCCCTATTCCGCGCGTGGCGCCGGTAACGATAGCTGCACGGCCGTCAAATTGTTTTCCTGCAACACTCACGATGTTTTCCTCTTTGGGATGGCTGCTATGATCCGGGTGGTCTAATCCAGCTTCAGCGAACGCAGATACTCTTTGAAGTCAGATGCGAGGTCATCTCGCTTCAGTGCAAATTCGATGTTGGCGATCAGGAAGCCGAGCTTGTCTCCGGCGTCGTGCCTGATGCCTTGGAATCGCACTGCGTAAAACGGCCGTTTCTTCAGGAGCGAACGCATCGCATCGGTAATTTGAATCTCGCCGATCGCGCCGGGCGCAGTTTTTTCGATTTCTTCAAAAATGTCCGGCGTCAGGATGTAGCGGCCGATGATTGCGAGGTCTGACGGGGCATCCGCGAACGCGGGTTTTTCCACCATGTCCTTAATCTTATAAACGCCGTCGCTGACTTCGTCGACATCGAGGACCCCGAAACGCGATATGTTTTCGCCAGCCACTTGCATGGTGCCGACCACGGGCGCGTCATATTTTTCGTAAACGTTAATCAGTTGCTGCAACGCCGGTACTTCTGCATCGATGATATCGTCGCTCAGCATCACAGCGAATGGCTCGTCGCCCACCAGATCGCGCGCCTGCAAGACTGCGTGGCCCAGACCCAGCGCCTCCCGCTGGCGCACATAGCTGATGCGGGCCATATCGGAAATCTTACGGATCGCTTGCAGCTCGTTGGTCTTACCTCGCTCGCGCAACAGCGCTTCCATTTCAAACGAGATATCAAAGTGGTCCTCGATCGTCGTCTTGCCGCGCCCGGTGACGATGATTACCGACTCGATGCCCGACGCCACAGCCTCCTCGACCACATATTGGATCAATGGCTTGTCCACGAGGGGCAGCATTTCTTTCGGTGAAGACTTGGTCGCCGGCAGGAAGCGCGTGCCCAGGCCGGCGGCCGGGAAAACAGCTTTGCGTACTTTAGTTGGCATCTTCAGATTTTAGATTTCAGTTTCCGGATTCCGGATTTTCAAAAAAAGTCCTGCCGTTTTCGCCTGGCTTGTGGCGGCGAACAAAGAGAGCTTTCATAGCATAACAAAGAGGATTATCACAAATGCCGAACCTGTGAAGGACTGAGGCAGTTTGGATTACGAGAGTCCGCCGATACGCATTTTCGTAGCGCTTTCGCACTCCTCAACGAACGTACCCGCCGGCGACGTTGCACGAAACGCTAATCTCGCGGGTTGGGGAGTTCCATTTGAAACAACAACGATTGCTGAGAAGGGAGGTTGAGATGCGTTAGCCAATCTCTCGTGGCTGGTCGTGCACGGGCGGTGCCATGTGCGAGATGGGACCTCCCGACCACGGGCGAGCAGGTTGCAGCACTTTCTCGTAAAAGGAATGGGTTGAGACCCGCACGGGCAACGATAAGTATCTGGCGAGAGGCTTTCCCGGCCAAGCCAACATCAGGCGTTCACTAATGAGATGCTCCAGGAACTGCCCGAGCCCCTGTTGCTCTGCTTGCGGGAATGCGGTTTTAATTTCGGGCTCAGTACGAGGTTGCTCGCAGAAGGCGAAAACGTCTTGCTCGAGGTTCGTCAAGCGCAACATTTCCAGGACTGAACCGCGCCGATCCGCGATGTAAAGCACGCCGTCGCACTCAGCCGAGATTAAGGCGTCTGCTTGGTAGTCTTCCTTCCAGTCGGCCACTTCATCGGCCAGCCGCTGCCGCGCCAGAGTCAGCTCTGCACTCTTGTCGGAGTCGTGATCGTAGTAAAAGATATAAGCTATCTTCTCATAATCCAAAGCACGCCCGCCGAACATGATCGGGTATATCGGCGCCGGGCGGATATTGCGGATCCCGAACTGATCGGGGTTCATGAAATAGGGGCTGAACCTCTCCAGAAAGACAGGTACAAAATAATTGGGCGGCGGCAAATGACGGATAAATGGTATGAGGTCCGCCATCTGTTGGTAATCTTCGGCTGTCTCTCCGGGATTGCCCCATAAGATTCCATAGTGAGTTGTAATATTGTGCGCACAGCAATCGCGAAGGAATCGCACCTGATTCAATCCGTGTGTGCCTTTGTCCATCAGTTTCAGGACGTGGTCGCTGAAACTCTCAATGCCGGGCTGAACCTCATTAACGCCGGCTTCGCTCAGGGCCCGGATCTGATCGGTACGCAAGTTTGACTTCGTCTCATAGAAAAGAGTAATGCCGTGCTCTTCGTGAAGTGATTTCAGACCGGGCAACAGAGTTTTGAAGTAAGTCATATCAAAAATATTGTCAGTGGCCTGAAATTTCTTACGGCCATACCGCAAGTATTGCGTACGAATCTCAGCCAGGACTTTCTCCGGGGATTTAGCGCGATAGGCGAGGCTGGTGCCATTCAAGCCGCAGAAGGAGCAGAGGTGTTTTTGTCCCCACCAGCATCCCCGCGACGATTCAAAAGTCAGGCGGGGTAAGTCCTCCAGGTTCAAACTCCGGATCTGTCGGAAATAATCATCGTAGTCGGGGACTGGTAAATCATCCATCCGAATTTTGTTTTCCCCCTCAAGGCTTAACCCATCCTGACCGGACACTGACAAACCGGCTCGGGTTTGCGAACTACCCGGCGCCACCCGTGTGCCGGTGCGAGCATGGACCCGCGGCAGATGATCCACGGGCTCGTGGGCCCGCAGAGCGCGGATGAGGGGAACAATCACGGTATCGGCCTCGCCGCTGACGACGATGTCCAGCATCGGAAATTCCTGGAGCAAGGCTGGGCCCATCTCGCCGTCACAGGCCGCGCCGCCCAACATGATGACTTTTTCCGGAAACTGTTCGCGGATGCGGCGCGCCAAAGCCAGGCTGGCTACGGTTTGGTTGTAGCCGGTGGTGAATCCCACGATGTCGTAATCGTCCCAGGCAATCTCAGCCATTGCCTGGTCCAGCAAGCCGGGAGCCCGGCGAGCTGCAATCTCTACGAAATCAGTTTCCAATTGTGCCAGGGTCGCCGTCTCAGGCACCGGCGCGCCCCGATTGACGCGCAGGTACTGATGCCACAGATCTTCCGGAGCGACATCCGGAAAAAGCGCCACGGTGAAGCAGATTTCCGAATGAATCTTGTCGCGCAGCTGGTTATAGCGCTCTTCGCCAATGGCGGCGACAAACGGAATATTGAGGTGGCTAATGTCCGAGCTGATTCCCTCGCGCTGGCCGATGGCTTTGAGAGTGCTGAGTGCGAGACTACCCCAGGAGGCTGATGCAAAGGGCATGCAGAGATAGAGGATTTTTTTCATCATTCAGCTCGCTGGTCAGCTTTCGCCACGAGAGTCAACAGCAGGAGCCATTGCGCCGGGTTGCACAAGATCATTTCTTCCAGTAATCGCGCGACCGTGGCCCCTACCAAGTGCATGGTCCAACGGCGATCCACGGCACCTTCGTCGCGGGAAGGCAACTGGACGGGCGGCTCGAAATGGATAGTTAGATCATTATCCTCGCGCCGCAGATAACATGGCAGCAGCATGTTGCCGCCGCTAGCGCAGAGGGCGATGAATGAGGAAGAGAACGGGTACCTCATTCCGAAAAACCGCGCGTGCTGTACTTTGTGGCCACGATACACAAAGTCGGGATAGGTGAGAAAACAGCCCCCGCGACGAAGCACTCGCAGCACTTCGCGGGCCGAAGCCGGAGTCGCGCCCACCAGGCGGACGTTAGCCAAGTTCAATACTGCAGCGACCTCGGCAAAGGTGGTGTCATCAATAATATCCTCGCCGTACAAGGCGACCGCGCGCCCGTCGCCCAATGAGTGCGTCATCCACAGCGCATCCTCGAAAGCCAGCGTCATCGGAGTAAGCAACACCGTCGGGAAACCTGCGGTAGCGTCCAGGTGCTCCCGCCCTTCGACGCGTAAATTGCAGCCCACGGACTGCGGCGAAGTTATGCGCCCGCTGCGCCACACGGCTTTGCGGTGTTCTACCCATAACAGGTGTTCGACGTGCGTCGTGACGAAGGCTTCCATATCTTCGTCCACCGCCAACAAGTGGGCGCTGGCCCGGATCGCCGTGGCATAGTGAAGCAGGTCTTCGGCAACAACTACCTGAGCCAGGCTTCTGAGTTGCTGCGGCGTTGCCAGGTCAAGCGAGATTCCTCCGATCGCTTCTGCCAGCAGCAGGGCGAGCGGGTTCTGACTGCTAATTTTAATTTCGGGAACCATAACAATTATCCAGGTAGTCGCGCAGTCGGGTTGATTCTGCCAGTTCGGAGGAGATTCGATCGAATGCGTTTAGCGCCAACTGGCACTCGTCCTCACAGATTCCATTCAGGGTTTGGGCGCGCGCCAAACAGGTGCCGCCGCAAACGGCTAGCCAGATACAACGCTGGCAACGCCCTTGCTCCACTTCGCGCGATCGGATCAACCGGGCCGTCTCCGAGTCGCGGGCCCTGGTCAGCGTGACCAATTTCAGATTACCCAGATTAGCGAGAGGCCCGACCGGATCAATACAGTCACAGGCTTCCACTTGGCCATCGGATGAAATGGACAGTAGATCTCGCCCGGCGCCGCATTCTTTTCGCATGCACATGTTACGCCCCGGTCCATTGACGAAGTTATCGACGTATTTCAGGACGGGCGAGACAGAAAAGCCGGCGAATTCACCGCTCACGACGGCATCGAATAGTTCGTTCCAGGAATCAACCAACCGCTCAATCTCGAAACAAAGGCCATCGTTCTGGCGGCCGCGTCCGACGGGCTGAAAGAGTGACCAGTCCCAGCCGCGCAGTCCGAGAGTTTGAAAATAGCGTGAGGTCTCCAGTAGGTTGTCGTAATTGGCAGATGTGATGGTGGCCATCGCGTTGCAACTCCGCACGAACTCCGGGAATTGCGCCAGTGCTCTTTCGAACCGATGGTGACTGCCGGCCCCGCTCCTCAGTACGCGAAAACGGTCGTTTTGTCGCGGTGGGCCATCCAGGGAAAAGCCCCAAAGGATATCGTGCTGGCGGGAAAAATCCACCGACTCCGGGGTCAGGCGACTGAGGTTGGTCTGCCCGCGGAAGATTAGCTGCTTGCCCAGAGCGGCAGCCACTTTCTCGCCCGCCAGGACAATGTGTTTTATATGCTCGAAGGCGAGAAAGGGCTCGCCGCCGTGGAAGATAACCTGCAATCCCTCACTACATAATTCCAGGCCTTGCGATACCGCCTGGATGGCGAGCTGCAACTCCAGCGTGGCGGCGGTTTCTTCGGGTTCGTAGTCGTAACAATAACTGCACGCATAGTTGCAGGCGTTGGTTAGCTTGATGATTAGTGTGTTGAGCGTCTGCGGGCGAGGTGGAACCGCTCCGCCAACGCCGTAGCCCGCCAGCTCCGTCTGCAAATCACGGCGCAGGCTAACGAGTTCGGGTGGTAAGCGGTCCTCCTCCGTGCCGAGCAACCTTACTAGCTCACTGCTGGCCATGGGCACATAAACGGAGCGCCCAGTGACCCGGTCCATGACCAGCAGCTTGGAGCCTCTTGCTAATGTTGCTATCCGGGTGGCCGCGACTTCGGATTGCTGCGTGGCCATCGGTTTTTACTTCTTCTTGCTTTTTCGGGTTGCAGCCGTGGCGGCTTGGCCTTTGGTGTTGATGGTGATCCTTCCTGACTTGCCCGCGATATCCTCGGCGCGGAACGGATCGACGAAGACTTCGGGATTTACGACCAAGCCCTCGCGGCTCACCTCCGCGCGACCGCAGCCGCGTGACCAACCAACCTCGACCCCGATTCCGGTTCTTTGCATAAGGGTTACGCCTTCGACGCCACCGACAGCGCTTCCCTTGGGTAATGACCCGGCGACCTTGCGCGACATGTCCAATGCCAATTTCTCGATTTCAGCGTCAGACATCTTGGCTAGATTGACGCCTTTTGGCACTTCCAACGCCAGGCGTCGTGGTTTGGTCTCATCTGGTCTTTCTTTGCTCATGTCGACTCCTTCTAATGTTGAGGCAAATTCTCGAGGTGGCTTGAGGCCCGGCACAAGAACCTGCATTATTGGGTTGGACGAATAATAATGTTCTCCCGGCTTCGCACAGGGGCTCGTCCAGGGCAAACCCCTGGCGCGAAAATTGGAGATGTGGGTATGACTATTCAGCGTCGCCCGCGAGAACAGTCAACGCCCAGGTTATTCGAAAGCTGGATCTGGCGAGATTGTAAGGAATCAAGCTCGTGAGAATTCAGCCGTAACAGACTACGCTTCAAACTACCGCAATGGTCCTGCGAGGTGCGCAAACAGTATTACTAAGTCGCCCGTTTGTCAAAAGATTTTTCATGTGTACAATCCCGAACCACGGTCCATTAAAATCTTAGTTCATCAGGCCCATCTGAATACCTTATAAACCGGGGTGACAAATGCTCGATCTTAACTATGTGCGCGACAATTTCGACCGGGTGCGCACGGCGCTGAAGGCGCGCGGCTTCTCTGCTGAAGCGTTGGATGACTTCGGCCTGACCGACGCCGAACGGCGACGGCTGATTGGCGAGACCGATCAACTGAATGCGCAGCGCAATGCCGCCAGCCGCGAGATCGGGATTCTGATCAAGGAAGGAAAGAAGGATGAGGCCAACGCGCGCCGGCAAGAGGTTAACGAACTAAAGCAACGAATGGCGGAGCTTGAAACAGCCCGTGATGAAGCTGAGAGCCGCATGCGCGAGTTGCTAACCACGGTTCCCAACGTGCCGCATGAAAGCGTTCCGGTTGGTAAAGGCGAAGCGGAAAATGTAGAGCTGCGGCGTTGGGGCATGCCGCCGGAGTTTGGATTCACGCCGAAAGACCACGTCGATCTCGGCGCGGCGTTGGGCATACTCGATCTGGAGCGGGCCGCGAAGATTTCCGGCGCCCGTTTCGCAATTCTCAACGGGGCCGGCGCCCGTTTGAGTCGAGCCCTGGTCAACTTCATGCTCGACGTGCAGACGCGCGAGAACGGTTACCGGGAAACATTGCCGCCCTTCATCGTGAATGCCGACTCGCTGTTTGGCACCGGCCAGTTGCCAAAGTTTGCCGAGGACCTTTTCAAGCTAAACGATGAACGGGAACTCTACTTGATTCCCACCGGTGAAGTTCCGGTAACAAACTATCATCGCGAGGAAATTCTGGAAGCGTCGGTGCTGCCGCTTAAGTTTGCGGCCTACACTCCTTGTTTTCGCTCGGAAGCGGGAAGTTATGGTCGCGACACGCGAGGCATTTACCGGCAGCATCAATTCGAAAAGGTGGAACTCGTAAAATTGACGTTACCGGAAGACTCTTACGCAGCGTTAGAGTCGATGACACGAGATGCGGAATCGATTTTGCAAAAGTTGGGATTGCACTATCGCGTGGTTGAGCATGTGACCGGCGATCTCGGGTTCCAGTCGGCAAAGTCCTATGACGTCGAGGTCTGGTTGCCGTCATATGGCGAGTTCAAAGAGATCTCTTCCGTTTCAAACTGCACGGACTTTCAGGCGCGGCGCGCACAGATTCGTTTCCGCCGCGCGGGCGGCGCCAAGCCGGAGTACGTTCACACCCTCAACGGATCGGGACTGGCGATCGGCCGCGCGTGGATCGCGATCCTGGAAAACTTTCAACGAGAGGATGGATCGGTCGTGATTCCGGAAGCGTTGCGGCCGTACCTGAATGGAATGGAAGTGATCGAGGGCATTAGCAATGGCTGAACCGGATGATTTCGCGGGAGTCTTTGCGAGGTTGAAGGCGATCCTTAAACTTTACGCCCCGAAATGCGATGTGTTGCAGGATACAGATGAACACTACTATCTCAACACGCGCCACATCATGAAGAATAAACAGCCGCTCTTTTTCGCCGGAGTGCGCGCCGGCAAAGCCTACGTCAGTTTTCACCTCATGCCGGTTTACGCGTCTCCGGAATTGCTGGCGGGCATGTCGCCGGAACTTAAGCGAAGAATGCAGGGAAAGTCGTGTTTCAACTTCAGGAGCGTGGACGAAAAGTTGTTTAAGGAATTAGCGCGGCTGACAAAGGCGGGCTTTGCGCGTTTCAACGACAAGAAATTTCTCGAAGGATTGCGCATGCTGCAGAGTCGCAAGTAGGACAGGCATTCCTGCCTGTCCTCTTACGCGCAATGAGGACAGACAGGAATGTCTGTCCCACTCTTTACTTGATCCTCACATCGTACGGCAGCAAGAACATGGCTTCACCGTTCCGCGCCCGATCCATCAGCCTCGCATAGCGAAAGGCGCGGCGCGCATCGGCCGGCATCATCGAGAGGATGGCTTGTTGCTGTTTTGCTTCCGCGCTCATCGAAGTGGAGTCGTCGTCGCCAGTGAATAACTCCTGAAGGAAGGTGCGGGGGAAGGGCAGTATGACGCGGCGCACACCCTTGTCGGCAGGAATCTTCGCCAACTCTTTCGCCACTTCGACGGCCCGATCCAACCCGCCGAGTTCGTCTACCAGTCCGCGATCCTTGCCCTGCGC
Source organism: Blastocatellia bacterium (assembly GCA_034665305.1). Classification (GTDB taxonomy): domain Bacteria; phylum Acidobacteriota; class Blastocatellia; order Pyrinomonadales; family Pyrinomonadaceae; genus DASXRU01. Next base: position 266,143 of record JAXDFZ010000010.1, read on the forward strand.
TCCGGTCCACACCCGGCCCTGGCCCACAGAATCAATCTCCTTCGGATCCTTGCCGCGACCCTTCGCGACCTTGGGAACGAAGTCGTTGTAGTAAGTCGCGGACAGCCATTCTTCAAACTTCTTCCGCTCTTCGGGAGAAAACTTTTCAGTTTCGCGGAAGATGCCCGCGTTCTTTCCCCGGAGCACGTATTCGTTTGAGAAACCCAGCCAATCATAAAGGCCGCGCATCACTGGCTTGCCGCCGACCACACCGATCGATCCAGTCAGCGTTGAAGGCTCAGCGATGATCTTGGTGGCGCTGGCTGAGATGTAATAGCCACCAGAGGCGGCCATGTCGCTCATGGAAACAACGACCGGCTTCACTTTGTTGGCGGCGTCTACCGCGTGCCAGATCACGTCCGAAGCCAGGCCGGAACCACCGGGGCTGTCGACGCGCAATACAATCGCCTTGATCGTTTTATCGTTGCGCGCATCGTTCAGCGCTTTGACCATCGTATCCGAACCGATTGACTGTCCGCCCGTAGGACCATTCTCTGATCTGCCAGAACCGATGTCGCCGCTGCCATAGATGATGGCGATCTTTTCGCCTTTGTTGAGCCCCAGCGATTCCTGCGAAACCTGACGGTAGTCGCTCGTCTTCGTGATGCGCAGCTCGTCGGAGTCTTTGTAACCGAGTTTCTGCTTGAGTTCTTTTTCCAGATCGTCGCGATAAGCTACGCCGTCAATCAATCCCGCGTCCTTCGCCTGTTGCGCGTTGTACGGCGCGTTATCGATCAGGACCTTCACATCGGCAACCGACTTGTGGCGCGCAGTCGCAATCGTTTCCACGTAGCGGTTGAACAAATCATCCAGGTACGAATTGATGAATTCCCGGTGCGCGTCGGTCATCTGCTTCTGCGTAAACGTGTCGCCGGCGCTCTTATATTTTCCAATCTGAAAAAGGTCGGGATAGATTCCGAGCTTATCGAGTGTGCCGCGAAAGAACATGACGTCGGCGGCCAATCCCGTTATGAAAAGTTCTCCCGGCGGCGTCACGTAAACTCGATCACAGGCGCTGGCGATGTAGTACTCCTTATTCAGACCCAACTCCATGTAGGCGTAGATTGGTTTGCCGGAAGTTCGAAAGTCGGCAATCGCCGAGCGGATTTCTTCCGCTTTGCCCCAACCCGCGTCCGACATATCAACTTCCAGCAGGATGGCGCGAATCCGTTTGTCGACTTTGGCTTTCTTAAACTGATTCATCAAACTGGTCAGCGATTGATCGTCGTTACCCAGCAAGCGGCGCAGCGGATCGTCGGGGAGATAGTCAGGCATCGACCCGGCCACACGCAGGACGAGAACGCTGTTGTCGTGAATTGTCGGTTCGCTGCCGCGCACCGCCGAAACAACCAGCCCGATGCAGATGGCCGCCAACAACACTAACGCCAACACAATTCCACCGACTATGAGAAAGATTTTCCTGCCACGAGTCATTGCCATAATTATTTCCTGTTCAAATAAATAGTTAGTTTTTGAGGAGTTCTTTGTCCGGTATGTGTACGCAGAGCGGCGGGAAAAGGTTTAAAGCTAGGTAGCTCGCTTTAGCCTGTGTTTAGGACGAAAGAGGAGGGAATTTTGAAACGGCCGCACGCTGAAGCGAGGCTACCTGGTTATCCAGCCGCCGCCGACGACTTCGTCACCGCGATAAAATACCGTCGCCTGACCTGGAGTAATAGCGCGCTGCGGAAGGTCAAAAGTTACCCGCACGCGACCGTTTGGCCTGACCTCGATCGTCGCTGGTTCCGCCTGATGGCGGTACCGAACACGCACGTCAGCGCGCACTGGCACTGCCGGTTCGTCAAACGCGATCCAGTTCACACCGGCTGCGGTGAAATCACTTCTGAGAAGCTCTTCCTCGGGGCCAACCACGATCTGGTTCTTTACCGCATCAATCGCGGAAACGTAGAGCGCGCGCTCGTGAGAAACACCGATCCCGCGCCGCTGACCGATCGTGTAGTGATGAATGCCGTCATGCTCGCCGAGATGTTTGCCCGCGGCGTCGACGATTTCCCCCGCGCCCGGCAGGCGGGCTGTGCCGCCTTCCGCCGCCAGATAGCGATCAATAAAGCCGGCGTAATCACCGTCGGGAACGAAACATATTTCCTGCGACTCCGCTTTTTCGGCTACTGCCAGATCGCTGTCGCGCGCGACTTCACGCACTTCCGGCTTCGACATTTCTCCGAGCGGAAACAACGAACGCGCCAGTTGCGCCTGGGTTAGTTCCCAGAGAAAGTAGGATTGATCTTTCTGGTGATTGCGTCCGCGGAAGAGGCGATAGCGATTGGCAGTCGCGTCATGTTCCACGCGCGCATAATGTCCGGTTGCAACTTTTTCACAGCCGAGGCTGGTAGCCAGTCGATCGAGCGAGGCGAACTTCAAACGACTGTTGCACGGCACGCAGGGAATTGGTGTCTCGCCGTCGAGGTAACTCGTCACGAACGGTTGCACCACGTCGCGCTCGAATTCGCGTTCCAGATTCAGCACATAAAATGGAAACCCGAGTTGCTCGGCCACACGTCGCGCGTCGTAAACGTCGTCCAACGAGCAGCAACGCGACGGCAGTGGTTCACCGTTCTCATCCACACTGATACCGCGGCGCTGGTTCCAGAGCTGCATCGAAAAGCCTACCAGCTCATGCCCCTCGGCCTTCAAAATCGCCGCCGCCGCGGACGAATCAACACCACCACTCATTGCTACTGCGATTTTCATCAGTTTCGAGTTTCGAGTTATTGTCTCTAATACTCTAGAATACCGTAAAAGCGGACTAGAACCGAATTGAGGCTGAACTCGAAACCCGAACTCGAAACCCGAAACTTCTAATCCCATGCCCGAAAGAGCTATAGAAGAATATCGCGTCGCCGACGAGCCGTACTACCTGGCCGTCAGTCGCGAGATTGAATTATTCGAAGCGGCGCACGCTTCACGCCTGCCGGTGATTCTGAAAGGACCGACGGGCTGCGGCAAAACCCGTTTCGTCGAGCACATGGCGTGGCGCCTGGAACGTCCATTGATCACCGTCGCCTGTCATGAAGATCTTTCCTCAACCGATCTCGTGGGAAGGTTTCTTTTGGAAGGCGAAGAAACGATCTGGCACGATGGCCCACTGACCTCCGCAGTGCGCAATGGCGCGATCTGCTACCTCGACGAAATAGTCGAAGCGCGCAAAGACACGGTCGTTATCATCCATCCGCTCACCGATCACCGCCGCCGCCTGCCGATTGAAAAGCGCGGCACAATTCTGGAAGCGCCGGCTGACTTCATGCTGGTCGTTTCGTACAATCCCGGCTACCAGTCGATTCTGAAGGACCTGAAACAATCGACCCGGCAGCGGTTTGTCGCCATTGAGTTCGATTACCCGCCACCCGAAATGGAGGCGGAGATCGTTGCTCGCGAAGGAGGAGTCGATGAAGGCACGGCGCGCGATCTGGTTCTCATCGGCCAGAAAGTACGGAACCTGCGCGGCCATGGATTGGAAGAAGGAGTCTCGACCCGCTTGCTGATTTACGCGGCGCAACTAATCGCGTTTGGCATTCCACCAATATCCGCCGCCGAAGTCGCGATGTGCTCACCTATCACCGACGACCGCGAACTGCAACGCAGCATCCGCGAGATCGTCACTACGGTGATTTAGCTCTCCGCAGGGCGTAATCAGTCATGTTCACGCAAAGAGATAAAACCGCCAAGTTAGCGAGACTGGTGAAACAAATGAATGGAACCTCGGAGGAACTTTCGGGCTCTTGGGCCCGTTTTTGAGATTGGTAACGAGAATGACCGGATGCTCGGTCTCTTCCAGGAGTTGATGTCCAAGGGCACGAGGTTGACGCCCGAGGAGGGAGAACTCCTAACTCTATGGGTAAGTTAATGGCAGATTTTGAAGAGAAGTCATACCGTCTTAACGATGCAGAGCCGCATGAAGTCCTGCGAGAGCTAATGAGTGCGCCCGGACTGCGTCAGGGAGACCTCGCGCCGCTGCTTGGCTCAAAGGGCCGGGTCTCGGAAGTACTAAACGGCAAGCGGGCAGTTAGTAAAGCGCAAGCGAAAACTCTGGCCGATTACTTCCACGTTTCCGCGGAGTTGTTTATTTAGCCTCCGACGTCTTGTGAAAATCTATCCCGTAACCTACCAGTGACCGATCATTCCCAGAACAAAATCTCCGAGCCAAACCTCGAACGGGAACTTCGCGAGCATCTGCGCACGGTCAAAGGGCCTGCGGAACGGCGCACGATCGCGGGGCTGGCACGCGAGGTGGCGAAGCTGCCGCTCGACCATGCGCGTACGGCACTGGAAGTGAGCGCGTCGATCGCCGGCGTTTCCCTGCGCGCCAGCATTGAGTTTTTGCGCGCCGCGCCCACTGCCGCCCAGGTCCTGGAACCTGAAGAGCTGCGTTCCTGGGGCGAGTTGGGCCGGCGTGTGGCGATGGGCAATGTTGAAACTGCGGTCGAGTTTTTCCAGGCCGGCCTGGAGCCCCTTGAAGAGATTCCCGCTCACGTGCGGCCTTTGGTTTTTCAAATTTGCACGCGGCAATCGACGCTCTCCAGCACCGCAGCCCTGGCGACTTTTTTTACCACCGCGCCGCTGGTTGCCCGTGAAGTTCGCGATCCAGGTCTGATGACCTCGGTCTTTGAAATCGCTGCGGAGATTTCCCGGCGCTCCGCTAAGCATAGCGGTGATTTCTTAAACGCAGCTCCGCAAGTAATAAGACATCTGCAGCAGTATGAAACTGAGCATCCGTCGAGCGCTGATGGTCAAACCGACGCGGTCACGACTGCGGCGATCGCGCTAACCGCTGCGTTCGCAGCGCGCGCGGGGGGAATTGCCAGCGATGCGTGGGCCGTAATGCCGCAGGCCATTGCCGGTCTCGACGAAGCAAATGTCCTGAAGCTTTTCCATCGCGCCGCCAGTTTTCTGGAACGCAGCGGCAGTGCCGCCATTCAACTACTGATCGCGGGCAGCGATGTGATGCGCGCGTTGCCGGAAGTCTTTGATGAGTGGATTGATTTGCTCAGCAGTGTCTCGAGCGAGGGGAACGCCAGCGTGGTTGCTTTCATTCGGGCTGGCCCGCTGTTCTTTCAAACGATTGCCGGCGGCGTGAATCGCAAACCGAGCATCACCCTGGCGCGCCGGGTTATTTCGCTGACCAAAGAAGTAGCGCGGATTGATGCCGAAGCCGCTCTGGCCTGCTTGCGCGCCAGCGGCATGGCGCTCCGGACCGTGTCGATCGAACAGTTTGAGCGGTGGGCGCACGCGGGACTCTCGTTGGGCCCGGGGAACGCGCGGGCGCGCCGCAGCTACTACGCACTGGAAACACGCGGCAGCAACGCAACTTTGCATAAGGGCGGCGCCGGCTTAACTCTGGAATCGATCCAGCCGCTGCTGCGTTTGTATGTGGAAGCTCTGACGGGCCAAACGGTCGAGATCGTACCGCTCGCGGCAGTGTCGGTTGAATCGCGGATTGACGATGGCCGCACCATTCACCTACCACCGGCAGTGACGGAGTTCGACGACGATGAGCTCGACTTTCGACTGTATAAAGTCCTGGCCGCACACGGCGCCGGGCAGATCGAGTTTGGCACTTACGAGCACGACAGCGACGACCTGCGCGCGGCGCAAGAAGCCATAACAGCGCTCTACGATCCGGATGCAGATGCGTTCGCCGTAGGACAGACATTCCTGTCTGTCCCTGAATCTGAAGAACAACAACTATCAGTTCAAAAAGTGGACAGGCAGGAATGCCTGTCCTACAAAGACGTCTTGAATCTCTTTCCCACGCCGCGGCTGGCACGGCGCATCTTCGGCACTTTGGAAAATGGACGTATTGATCAACGCTTGCGGCGGCGCTACCGCGGCCTCGCGCGTGACCTTGATTTAATTCAGGACCATTTACGAGGCCGGCGGCCGCGAATCATCGATCTGCCCGAAGCCCTCGTCCCATTTGAGTTGCTGTTCCAGGTTACGTTGCTCGGTGGCGCACTGGACGATGCGCGCCAAATGTATGGTCAGATTATTTCCGAGTTGGAAACCATCGTCGCCGAATACCTCACCGCCGAGGGCACGACCGTGGCTGACTCGCTGATGGCCACCAGCCGCGTGTATTCGCTGTTTCAATCGATCACTCCCGCCGACTCAGAACAACAGCTGGAGATTCCCGATGAGTCGGCGAGCGAAGATGAAGGGGAACCTCCTACTGACACTTTCAAACCGCAGGAAACTGCCGCCCAACCGCCGCGACGCGATGCGCGCGAATTGTTCAATGCGTGGAATACCGACAACGAAGGCGACCCCGACGATCTCGATGGCAGCGAAGCCTGGAACCAGGCGCAAACCTTCGAACAGGATTTGGAGGCCGGCGAGGTCGCATATAATTATGACGAGTGGGACCGCGACCTGACCGATCATCGCGTCGGCTGGTGTCGCGTCGTGGAAAAAAAGGTCGCGCACGGCCCGCGGGCATTCGTCGAACAAACTCGCGAGCGGCATCGCGGCGCAATTTCTTCGATTCGTCATCAGTTCCAGTTGATGAAGCCGGAGAACCTGGTGCGCGTGGTCAATGAGCTCGACGGCGAAGAGTTCGATTTGAGCGCCGTCGTCGACTATGTGATCGATCGCCGCGCAGCGCGGGCCGTCGGCGGCAGCCAGCCTTCCGAACGCATTTACACGAAGCGGTTGCGACGCCGGAGAGATGTGGCAGTTTCATTCCTGCTGGATCAGTCTTCGTCGACCGCGCGCACCATCGGGCGACATCCGTTGCAACCCTACACGCATCCGGGCCAACGCATCATTGAGATCGAGAAGGAAGGACTGGTCTTAATGAGTGAGGCGCTCGAAGCGGTGGGCGACGTTTATTCCATCAACGGGTTTACTTCCGAAGGCCGCCGTAACGTGAAGTTCTACATTGTTAAGGATTTCAATGAAACCTATTCGGACGAAGTACAAGAGCGAATAGGCGGCATTAGTTATCAAAACAACACGAGGCTGGGGGCAGCGATTCGCCATGCGGCGGCGCGTCTGGCGAAGCAGGAAGCGCGCACGCGTTTGCTGATCGTCCTTTCAGACGGCCGGCCTTACGATCACGACTACGGCGACGCGCGCTATGCCAGAGAGGACACGCGCGAAGCGTTACGGCAGACGAAAAACCAGGGCATTACGCCGTTTTGCATAACCATCGATCGCGAGTCAGAAGCCGAACTGCGAGATTTGTATGGGGACGTGGGTTATACGATCATTGACGACGTCCTGAACCTGCCTGAGCGCATGCCCGGAATCTATCGCCGGCTAACAACCTGAAAATTTTCCATATGTCATTTTCCATTTCTCATTCGCAGATTCAACTTAGAAGTGCAACACCGAGTCTTCGCTCCGGCGGAGCGAGATGTTTATAGTCCCCTGCGTTCCCTATTGTTCCGCGCTCCGAAGGAGCGCAATGTCATGGTTGGTTCGCCAGCGTCCATTAATGTTTCGCTCCTAACGGAGGGAGAACTAATAAGGGCCTGCTGGTGCTATAAACATCTCGCTCCGCTGGAGCGAAGGCAGTTTCTCAAAAGTTGCACTTGAAACTTGAATCCACCAATGAGAAATGGAAAATGACATATGGAAAATCTTCAGTTCTTTCGCACCTGACCCTTGCAGTGTAGCAGCAGCGTTCAATCGTCCTCGATCTGAAAGGTACCAAGCAATAACCAACGACGCGCTTCTGTCTCTCGTCCGCGCTTGGCCGCTAACGGAGTCGTATAGTGCCAGAACGGCAATTGGTAGACCGATACGCCGCCCCGTGTATTGATGCTCACAATCTTTGCGAAATGGCCGCCCTCCGCGTACACCAGATACTGATGAGCCACGGCGTTGTTGGCGAACGTCACATGCAGATCGATGAAGCCGTGCTTCAAGACCCCATTCTCCGGATGATGGTCGTTGTGGGGTCCGGCGTAATCGCCCGGCCCGTAGCAGGAAACCTGTACACCCCACTCCGGCTCCAGCCGAAATCCGGTCACGGCTTCCGCAAACTTACGAAAACTTTCCGAACGCATCATTTGCAGCAAACCAATTGCTTCGGCGGCTCGATATGATCGACCATCCTTTCGCCGCAGAAACGCCGTCTTAATGTGCATCGTCTTGTTCAGGCGTTCTTCGTAGTTGATCTTCATGCGGGTGATCGATTCCGGCGGAATCTTTCTTTGTTCCACCGACAGAGTCGGATAAAGCTGCCGGTCCATTACTCTGATGCAATCATCGATCGCATCTGGTCTGATCAGATTTGCGAAATTCGCGAAATAGGCTTCCGAGTCTTTGAAAAGCGCACAGTCTCCGCGGGAGTTGCCATTGAGAATTCGCAACCCCTTGGGTGAAAGAAGGTCAGAAAATTCCGCCGGAAAACGTCGCATAGAATGTCCTTAGGCTCTTCTAACTGCAGAGCGATTTGATCACAACTGATGCGGGCATGAGGTCGGCTGCGGTTCGGCTCTATTCGTTAAGGTTACGTTTCGAGGAACGCGCGTAACATATTATTCGCCGTCGCTTGTGTCAATACGATTAGCGAAATCCAATGCTCAGTATGAGAGCTGATATGGAGTGCGCCGGCAGAGCGAAGCGGCGACGGCGCTTTGGATATCGTGAGCTTAGCTACCAATACAAATTCAAAGCGGTGTCGGCCGCTGCGCTCTGCCACGCACTCCAAATGGAGAGGCGGCGCTCATTGAGAATCCGTCGAAGCCTGCGGTATAGTTCTAGACCTCGCGGAGGGGTCGCATAATGGTAGTGCAGCGGTCTTGAAAACCGCCGTCCGAAAGGATATGCAGGTTCGAGTCCTGTCCCCTCCGCCATTTCTTTTCCAAGGCTTGGTCCTGCCTGACCAGCGATCATCCTAAAACTCTCGATCTAAACTTCGAGGCGATGCAGGCCCCTTACCCACCCTCACCGGATGAAACAGATCAGCACGCGGTAGTTACTTTAACGTTGCCAGGTACGCCTGTGACTTTGCTGGGCTTAGTTTGTAAGACGGGGATCGAACCCGTTGGCATGCGCCCCTGCACGCCACCATGTGAGCGCTCAAAGAGCGCAATCCAACTTAACCCAGTTGGCGGGTTGTGCTCGCTTCTGTCTCTCCCGACTACCATCTGCATCGGTGAAATCTGAGATCTATTCAAAACGCGTGACCTCAGATTAGTTCAGTTTGCCAGTTGAGTTCCTGAATGCGAGCGTCGAGCTCGCGATATTCCTTTGCGAGATCGTCGGCACGCTTCTGGGTTTCGGCAACATTGATTGTTGCCAGGTATTTGATTTCTGATCGCGTCAACCGGCCATGAGAAATCGAGGCATTCAGCGCCAGATCGTTGTACACCCCGCGGCGCAATGCGAGTACGTCGCGCTCAGCCAGCACATCCGAGAGTGTTTTGTTATTGGCTACGATGGTTGCCGAATTGGTTCGGTTGATTCGCTTGATCAGATCAGCAAGCTCACCCGCAACGCCCTCCAGCTCCCGCAACAGGTCCTGTGGCTTTTCGGCCGGCTTATCGCCTTCCTGGATCTTGGCATTCGTAAGCAGCCGCGATTTCAATTGGGCGAATCGCTTCTGGCAATCAGCGCGTAGAATTAGTGCTTCTGCTAGCTTCATCTCGTTACCTCCATCTATGCTTATCATAAGCGAAATCTCATATCGGCGAATGGCTGCGCGAGGACCTGAACATCGTCTTCATACAGCACGTAACCGGTCTTGTAACACTTGATAGTCCGAATGAAAACGTTTCGGTCGTCAAGAATCATTGCCAGTTCACGGGCCCGGGCTAGATGTTCATGGGCCGAGCACCGGAACCAGCAAATTGCTCGGGGTGCTCGCCAACTTGATCTGAGTCGATATTCAAACGGACCTCTGAGATTCACGTTGAACCAGCCGATGAGTTCACGCACCGCGGAGTATTCGTATTCAGACGGGGCCATCTCATCGAGCAGTGCGAATGCGGCGCAGAACAGTCCCGTCGAAACGTGCGAGTTTCCATCAACTTCACTGCTGACAAAGCGCATGAACATAAGTCACCCCCCTTTTGACGACTCCTGCTATTCGTCAAATCACAATCGAAGTACCTTTTTGCGTTAAATGTGAATTTATTGGCTGCGGGAGAAGGATTCGAACCTTCATCTTCGGAGTCAAAGTCCGAGGTGCTGCCAGTTGCACCATCCCGCAATCCGGTCTCAGGTCCCAAGTCCCAAAGCCTCAGATCACAGCGTTAAGTGAATAAGAACCAAACCTGAGATCTGAGACTTGAGACTATTCGTTGGTCGGGGCACTGGGAGTCGAACCCAGAACCTTGCGCTTATCTGGCGCTAACACCGCTTATAAGGCGGCTGCTCTGCCATTGAGCTATGCCCCGGAAATGGGTATCAGGTTTCGGGTAACGGGTGTCAGGTTTCGCAGCGGACGAGCTTTCTACTTCGTGCTTGGTACTTTGTTCTCGCAGCCGGGGAGCGTGCGTCATGGCTCAGAAAGCAAAGCACGAAGTACAAAGCACAAAGCACAAAGCACAAAGCACAAAGCACAAAGCACAAAGCACAAAGCACAAAGCACAAAGCACGAAACCTTTGGTTGACCCGACGGGGCTCAAACCCGCACCTCACGGCTTAAAAGGCCGCCGCTCTGTCGCTCGAGCTCCGGGTCAATAAGAATTGGCTGTGGCGGAAGGGTTCGAACCTTCGATGGCCGGATTAACAATCCGGTGCCTTACCAGCTTGGCTACGCCACAGGATATGGTTGGGAGGGAGGGGTGTGTTAAGAGAAAATCATTTTCCATTTCTCCTTTTCCATATTTCATTTTCATTGGAACGTTATACGGCTTGTTTCTGTGCCTGATTAACTAAAGCCGGGAAGCGCACAAGGCGAATTGTCCCTAAATGAAAAATGAGAAATGAAAAATGACATATGGAAAATCGGTCTCCCCTCAATTATCCAATCACTCATGAGTCGAACTTGGAGGCGATGAAGGGAGTCGAACCCTTATCGTTCGGTTTACAAGACCGACGCTCTGTTTATCCAATTGAGCTACATCGCCAGGGAAAAGTTTCGAGTTTCGGGTTTCGAGTTACGAGTTCGGTGGGTTTCGTTGACTGACTTCTGAATCCTGATACTCTGATTTTGGTGGAGCTAAGAGGAATCGAACCTCTACGTCCTGCTTGCAAGGCAGGCATCATACCGTTAGATCATAGCCCCGTAAGAGAGTTTCGAGTTTCGGGTTTCGAGTTTCGAGTTCCGAAAGAGTCACTGATTTTGGTTCGTCCCCGAAACTCGAAACCCGAAATTCGCAACTCGAAACTCTCCCGATTGGTCGCGGAGGCGGGATTCGAACCCGCACCCTCTCGTTTATGAGACGAACGCTCTTTCCAGCTTGAGCTACTCCGCATAAAATTTTTCTTTCTGATTTGTGGAAGCCCGCGGAGGAGTTGAACCTCTTGCCTTTCCGCCCGACGCTTGAAGGTTCGGTTTAGAAGACCGATGCCGGGTACGCGAGCCTGGTGCGGAGGAGGCAGACGGCAGGAGCAGTCGGCAGGAGATCACGGACAGTTACTGCCGTCTTCCGTTTCCTGCTTCCTGCTCCCGCCGCCTGCTCCTGCCGCCTGCCGCCTGAAATTGCTCCTGCCGTCTGCCTCCTGAAGCTTGGCCGGGGCGTGAGGCCGACGAAGCCCCTGAACTCCACGGTCCCAGACAGTCACCGTTCTGCCGGAATGAGTCACGCCCCGATAAGCAGGAGGCAGTCGGCAGGAGCAGTCGGCACGAGATGGCGTCTTTTGTCCCCGGTCTCCTGCCTCCTGCGACTGCCTTCTGCCTCCTGACCATGGTGCCCAAGGAAGGACTCAAACCTTCAACCTCTGGTTTGTAGGACCAGCGCTCCGTCAGTTGAGCTACTCGGGCGAGAAATGCCAGTTTCGAGTTATGAGTTTCGGGTTTCGAGTTGAGACTGAAGTGAACTCGAAACTCGAAACCCGTAACTCTATCTGGTGGTCGGAGTTGGAATCGAACCAACCTCTCGGGTTTTTCAAACCCACGCTAATCCGTCTCAGCTATCCGACCGGAGCCGGTTTCAGGTGCCGGGTTTCGGGTGTCAGGTTTCAAGTCTCAAGTCTCAAGTCTCAAGTCTCAACCGACACCCGACACCCAACACCTTTCTTACCCCTGCTTACGGACGTCACGATCGTCGTGCATGTCCATGAAGAGGTACTTGCGCCACTCAGCCCGCGCCTCTGCATAGTGGCAAAGCACGACGCGTTCGAGTTTCACGCGCAAAGCTGACTGTGAAGTCAAAAGCGGCATGCGCGCTTCGCCCGGGGTGCGGTTGGCTTTGCGGTTGTTGCAGGGAACGCAAGCAGTCACGACGTTCACTGGTGAGTTATCGCCACCGCGCGATCGCGGCATGATGTGATCGAGGGTTAGCTCTGTGCCACCTTTCTTCTCACCGCAGTACTGGCAGCGAAACTTGTCGCGCATGTAAATGCGCAGGCGCTTCGAGCCCGATTGTTCCCGGCGGCGGCGAACGTTGATGTAAGTGCGCCGGCGAATTACCGACGGCACGGGGAATTCATCGTGCGCAGAATGCAGCACGCGATCCCCGTCCCATTCCTCGACGAAGACGGTGTTCTTGAAAGTCATAATGATCGCTCGCGCGACACCGACGGTGCCAAGCGGCTCGTAAGTTTGATTCAGAAGCAGAACTCGGCCGTTGAGTGGCATCACCCGGCACCTCCTTTCGTATTGAATGAATGATTAGCGGCCGCAAATCCACGCGGATGAAAACGGATCAAGATCCCTGTCAGAACCGCTTGCGGTAGCGGCGGGCCCAAGAGTTTCTGTCTTCACCCGCGTAAAGCCGCGGTCAAGGGAGTCAAGGACGAAGATGAGGAACTGATTCACGAGGTGCGAATCACCGCCCTTGAAAGTTTATGCGCTCCGCAGAAATTCGAGCGCGCAGTAGGACAGACATTCTTGTCTGTCCAGGTTGTTCTAAAAGGGACAAGCAGGGATGCCTGTCCTACACATTTGGAGCGCGCGGCGAGACTCGAACTCGCGAATACCGGATTTGCAATCCGGCGCCTTGGCCGCTTGGCGACGCGCGCAGTAGGACAGACATTCTTGTCTGTCCAGATTGTGATGAAATCAGGGACAGGCAGGAATGCCGGTCCTACTGTTGGAGCGGAAGGAGAGATTCGAACTCTCGAAGCGAGTTTGGAAGACTCGCATGTTTCCAGCTACATCACTCCCGCTGGTTTGGCGTGCGCCGACAGTGCGCGCGACGGCGCTTTGGATTTAGGGTGAGGACAACCTGTGTCTTAAGAATCGATCCAAAGCGCGTCGCGCTGACGCTTACCGGCGCACTCCAAAGTTGGAACTCCTGGCAGGGCTCGAACCCGCAGCCTCGACGTTCGAAGCGTCGCACTCTTCCAGTTGAGCTACAGGAGCCTATCGATTGTGGAATTCGGATTGCGGACTGCGGATTTGAAGCCCGGAAGATTTAGAATTTATTTCACAATCCTAGCTAACGACCTGGCGCGTTAATCAACCCGCTGCGTTGCAGGTAAATCTGCAATCCGAATTCCGCAATCCGCAATCGGAAGGTGGAGCATCGTACCGGATTCGAACCGGTGTCTCAGCGCTGGCAACGCCGTGTCTTTAACCGACTGGACCAACGATGCTTGTCGATTTCGGATTTCGAATTGCGGATTGGAAGCAAGATGGATGAATCTCTGGCTGGCCAGCTTAGGAGAAGTCAAATCTGCAATCCGAAATCCGAAATCGGGGGGCATGGTCGGGGAGGACAGAATTGAACTGTCGCCACGAGTTCCCAGGACTCGGATGCTAACGTTACACCACACCCCGATTCATAAGTTTCGAGTTACGAGTTTCGAGTTTCGAGTCAAAAGGGTTGCTGAACCCGAAACCCGAAACTCGCAACTCGAAACTTTATTATCCCTTGACGCAGACTACCTGCTTGATCTCGGCAACGATTTTCACCAGATCGCTCTGGTTGCGCATCACTGCCTTGATGTCCTTGTAAGCGCCGGGAATTTCGTCCAGCACACCTATGTCCTTGCGGCACTCAACTCCGTGTGTTTGCCGCGCCAAATCGTCTTGCGTAAAAGCCCGCTTGGCCGCGCCGCGCGACATCTTGCGTCCGGCGCCGTGAGAGCAGGAGTTAAAACTCTCCGCCAGCCCCCGACCCTGCACGATGAAAGACTTCGAGCCCATCGAGCCGGGGATGATGCCGTATACGTCTTTGTCCGCGTTGATTGCGCCCTTGCGAGTGACGAAAACTTTTTCGCCATAGTGCTCTTCGAGCGCCACGTAGTTGTGATGACAGTTGACCGCGATCTCGGGCTTGAACGGTTCACGATGATTGAACATCTGGTTAAAGACCCGCAACAGACGCGTCATCATGATCTCGCGGTTCTTCATCGCGTAAGCCTGCGCCCACTTCAGGTCTCTCCAGTACGCCGCGAATTCCGGCGTGCCCTGAATGAAGTAGGCCAGATCGGGTGAAGGAAGTTGAGACAATTGCCACAAACTCTTTGCCGTTGAGATGTGACGCTCTGCCAGTTCCTTGCCGATGTTGCGGGAACCCGAATGCAACATCAACCAGATGAAGTTTTCTGTGTCCAGACAAACTTCAATGAAGTGATTGCCGCCGCCGAGTGTGCCCAGTTGGGTCATCGCCTTCTTCTTCCGATCCAGTACACCCTGGTGCAGATCGCCAAAGTCTTTCCAGCCGTCCCAGTACGAGGATTCATCGACCGATTCCTTATACGCATGGAAACCAACCGGTATTTCTTCTTCAATCTTGAGGCGAAGCTCCTTTAACTTGCCGTCAAGGATGCCGCTTCTGAATGGCGTCTTCACGGCCATCATTCCACAACCGATGTCGACGCCGACGGTGGCGGGAATCACCGCTTCCTTTGTGGCCACCACTGAGCCAACCATGCTGCCTTTGCCCAGGTGTGCGTCAGGCATCAAGGCAACGTGCTTGAATAGACATGGCAAGCGCGAAACATTTCGCAACATCGCTTGTTCTTCGATGCTGAATTCGTGGCCGGCCCACGACAGAACATCGGCGTGCGCCCCACCGATTGGTAGTTTTTCGTAAGGCATGTTGATTCTCCTTTCTAAAGAATAATTGAAAACTAAAAGTTTGCCACAGGCAGTGATGCGGCTTTATCCCGCCCACTGCCCACTGCCCACTGATCCTGGTGCGCCAGGTGAGACTCGAACTCACAATCCCCTGCTTAAGAGGCAGGTGCCTTGCCGGTTTGGCTACTGACGCCCGGCTTGGTTTGAAAAGATAGGGACAGGTGGGAATGCCTGTCCTACATTGGCGGAACTGAACGGACTCGAACCGTCATCGGCCTGATCGACAATCAGGTGCCTCACCTCTCAGCCACAGTTCCCGACGATTGCGGATTTCAGATTGCGGACTGCGGATTGGCGTGCTTCTTTGGATCGATTGGTAATCAACTTTTCGGGGATTAGAAGCCAATCCGCAATCCGCAATCCGAATTCCGCAATCGATTGGGTGGGTCGAAGGGAGTTGAACCCTCGATGGCCGCAGTCACAGTGCGGTGCTCTTCCAGTTGAGCTACGACCCACAGAAGCAGTTATGGAAAACGAAGGTGGCCGCCGCATTTACAGATGTAGTCAGTGGCGGCCTGAGATTGGCAGGGCGTGTGGGATTCGAACCCACGTATCTCTTGATTGAAAATCAAGCGGCTTCAGCCGGACTTGCCTAACGCCCCATCCCGATTGCTGGTTTCAGATTGCGGACTGCGGATTCTAAGACTGTCGGACCGCGAAAGAGTTTTCACGCGAGCTATCTCTTCAAATCTGAAATCTGGAATCAGCAATCCGAAATTGAATGGTACCGGCGGAGGGATTCGAACCCACACTGTCTAGTTTCTAAGACTAGCGCCTCCTTCCGTTGGGCTACGCCGGCGTGCCGATTGCGGGTTGCAGATTGCGGAATGCAGAATTTTAAGAGTAACGGATCGACATCGTTTATTTGGAAATCCGCATTCTGCAATCCGCATTCCGCAATGGTCTGGTGGACCTGGCACGATTTGAACGTGCGACCTCGACCTTCGCAGGGTCGCGCTCTGGTTCCGCTGAGCTACAGGTCCTTCGAATCAGGATTGCAGATTGCAGATTGCAGATTTAGCCGAGCCATCTACGGTTCTTGCCAATCTGCATTCTGAAATCTGCATTGCGCAATCGGTTGGCGGAGGCGGCAGGAGTCGAACCTGCACACGCACTGCGCGACGGTTTAGCAAACCGTTGCCATACCGTTAGGCGACGCCTCCGTCGAATTCGGATTTCGGATTGCAGAATGCAGATTCGCCGGGGCAATCGATGGTATATGCTAATTCGCATTCTGAAATCTGCATTCCGAAATCGGCTGGCGGAAGGCTAGGGAGTCGAACCCTACACGGTCTAATCCGCCACAGTTTTCAAGACTGTTTGACTCACTCTACTGTCGGGCCTTCCAAAACTTGTCAGGACCGCCGGCGGTAGCAGGCGGTTTAGCTTGGCGAGAACGAATGCTGATGTGCAACGATCAACCCCCCGCTACCGCAGGTGGTTCTGACTTCTTGGCAGTGGCACTCGGATTTGAACCGAGAATCCTTCGCTTGCAGATTGCAGATTGTGGATCGCAGATTGCGGATGACACAGACAGTCTTTCCAATCCGTATTCTGAAATCCGCAAATCCGCAATCGATTGGTGCATGTGGTAGGACTCGCACCTACGTAGTCCGAAGACGCCTGATTTACAGTCAGGTGCTTTTGCTGCTCAGCCACACATGCAAAATCAAATTCGTTATGCTAAAAAATAGATGAAGGCAGAGAGAGACGTACCGCGAATACACTTCGAGGCACACTTCTCCTGAGGATGGCGACGCTCGGGACTCTCGCAAAGCAACGGCGTCGTCATCCGGAAGGCTCCCTGCCTTCATCAAAGACTCCAGGCGAACTATTCGCCTGGAGTTTTTGCGCAAATAGGTACTTCGATTGTCAAAAAACAAAAAGGAGCGGGGCTTTAAGCCTCCCAGGGAAGCTGCCCGCTCCTAACAATTCTCGCGATTTTTCTTTGAGATTTGGGAGCGGGAGGCCGCTCCCGCGAATTATTGCCTGATATAACGGCTATCTATGGACGTCGCTTTTCCGAGTCTGCCGCTAAAAGTATTGACAGGTGACAAGCCCGGATTGGTCAGCAGACAGACGCCACGCATGGCGCCCGAGGGCTGCCCTTTGGCGGCGTGTTCTGTGTATGTCCTGCTCGTCATCATAGAAGTTTCTCTCTTACCTCGCGTGACATGACCGTCGCGCGAATCGTCTTGTATAAGGCAAGACCACCAAACGTGTCAAGCGTTTTCTGAAAAACGGTAGTGCTCCGTTAGTGTGTTGCTGAGATCAGAGTGGCGCCAAGTCGCAGACGCCGCGACCGTCAAGCTCCGTAGGAGCCGGATGTTTATAGCAACGACCGCGTACTAACGACTCTAGCTCCGTAGGAGCGAAATGTGAGCCGATAATGTTTCGCTCCTACGGAGCTTACGGCATTTTTTTGGATCGCCCTTTGGCTATAAACATTCGGTCCCTACGGGACTGAGAACGTTTTTAGCAAGCAGTCTGTTGGCACGGACAAGAGCAACACACTAACGGAGCAGTACCCTAAAAACAACTTGCGAAACTACTCGGTTGGGTTCGATAACTTTGAGACCGGTTGAGTTGCCTGCAAAGTTGAAAGCACAAGCGAATGGTTAAGGTTTTTCAAAAGGCGGATACATAGTTGTATAGTCATGCCCAATGTTGCCTGGATCATTGGTTATCAGAATAATTGTGACCGGTATTAGTTCCGGCCGCACTCTTTTCCCGCGATCGATTCGGCCCTCCTTGCTTTTCTTTCAGGACGCCGGCGGCTTGCTTTCCCGCCTGGCGCGCTACTTCAACCACGAAATCCAGTTTGGCAACCTCAAGGTTTCGCTCGCTACGTTGCTGCAGGGATTTGCAGTTTTGGCGGTGGCGTTTCTGCTGTCGCGGTCCATCAAGAAGATACTGCAGCGGCGCATTGCGAAGCGCGCCTACATCGATCCCGGGATTCGCTACACGATTGGCCGATTGGCCCAGTATCTGATCGTCGCGCTCGGAATCATCTTTGCCCTGCAGGCTGCTTTCAATTTGAATCTCGCGGCGCTGGCCGTCGTTTTCACGGCCCTGTCTTTGGGAATCGGGTTTGGCTTGCAATACATCGCGGCGGACATTGCGTCCGGCTTCATCCTACTGTTTGAACGCCCGGTGCGCATCGGCGATCGGATCACGATCGGCGAAGACGAAGGCGACGTGCAAAGTATCAACCTGCGCACTACCATAGTTCTGACTAACGATCGCATTTCGATCATCGTTCCCAACTCCAGATTGATTAGCCAACGCTTGATCAACTGGTCGTACGGCGATCCCCGCGCGCGGCTTTCAATTCCGGTGGGGGTCGCTTACGGGACTGACGTGGATCTGGTAACCCGGACCCTGTTGTCGGCTGCCGAGGGGATCGACAACGTGTTGACGGATCCCGCGCCCAAAGTGCAGTTCCTTAAGTTCGGTGATTTCTCGCTGGATTTTAGGCTCATGATTTGGACCAATCGACCGCGCGTGCACGCGCAAATTCGGAGTGACATCAATTATCGTATCGACAAACTGTTTCGGGACGCCGGGATCGAGATTCCGTTTCCCACTCAGGAATTCCGCTTGCGGGGTGCGTCACTGCACATCGACGCGAACGAAACCCCCGGTGGCGGGAGTGATGACGTTTCCCGGACACACACTTCGGATTAGGCGCGAGATTTGAATGCACTCCGCCGGTTGGGCTACGACCCGGGCGCGTGCCGTTTTTACGATTAACATTTTAACGCGGCTCATTGCGGAAATGATTGACGAAGGTTAGGCTGGCAAAGTACTGAGTGATGCTTCATTCAATTAGACGCACCCCGAACGACCAATGCCTGCAGCCCGCTCGATAAATTCAGCCCGCGCCCCCGTCGGCGATAAACGCGAAGCGATTCTGCGTGCCGCGACCCGCGTCTTTGCGCGTAACGGATATTTCAATTCCAAGGTTGCGGACATCGCCAGCGCGGCGGGCGTAGCCGATGGCACCGTCTATCTTTACTTCAAAAGCAAAGAGGAAATACTGCATTCGATCTTCGATCGCAGTGTGGATACCGCGGTCGCGGATGCGCGCGAGCAATTGGCGAAACTTGAAAACCCGGGAGAAAAACTGCGCCGCATTGCCTGGCTGCACCTGGAACGTCTGGGAGCCGACCGCGATCTGGCGGTGGTTTTCCAGGTTGAGCTGCGCGGTTCGACGAAGTTCATGGAAGAGTTTTCCGCCGCCGGTTTTGCCGAATACCTGGGCCTGATTCGCAGCACGTTTGAAGAGGGCCAGCGCGCCGGCGTGTTTCGCAAAGAACTGAACGCCAAAGTGATGGCGAAGATCCTGTTCGGTGCCCTTGATGAAATGGCGACGAACTGGATCATCTCAAAACGCCGCTACAAACTGGCGCCGATGGCGGATCAAGTGCTGGACATCTTCCTGAACGGAGTCGCGGCCAAGTGAATTCCTCCTCACCACCCGCGGTGTCCATAGCTCCGGCGCCCGCGCGCGTACCGCTTTATGCCGGCGAGCCCACCACACTGACAGAAGTGTTTCAGCACGTGGCCCGAGATCACGCAAAGCCGGACACCATCAATTACAAACGCGACGGCCGCTGGCAACAGATTTCATCTGACGAGATGCTTTTGCGAATTGGTCGAATCGCGCTCGGACTTTATTCGCTAGGTGTGCGTCGTGGTGATCGCGTCGCAATCCTTTCCGAGAGCTGTCCCGAATGGGTGCTGGCGGACGGCGGCTGCCTTTTCGCGGGCGCCGTCGACGTTCCGATTTATCCCACGCTGACGCCTCCTCAGGTGCGTTACATCCTGCGGGATTCAGAAGCGCGCGTCTTATTCATTTCCCACCCGGCGAAGCTGAGCGAAGTAATGGACGTGCTTCGCGAATGTCCATCACTGGAGCACGTTGTCGTTTTTCACACGCCCGAAACGGCCGCCGCAAACAGCGTTCCGGGAACCTCCAGCGATGCCGGCAAACTCGTGCAGCACAGTCTCGCCGAGTTGGAAACACTTGGCGCCGAAGCCGAAAAGCAAAATCCAGATTCCATATTTGAACTTACCGCGCCTAAGCCGGACGGGCTGGCAACAATAATTTACACGTCGGGCACAACCGGAGAGCCAAAAGGCGTGATGTTAACGCACGCCAATCTCGTCTCGAACTTGATCGACTGTTCGGAAAAGTTTGAATTTGGCAAGAATGATGTCTCGCTGTCAGTGCTGCCGCTCTCGCATATCTTTGAACGCCAGGCGATGTACATGTACCTGCACCATGGGATGAGTGTTTTCTTTGCCGAATCGCTGGAGCAGACCGGCGCCAACATGCGCGAAGTTCACCCGACGGTATTCGTCGGGGTGCCGCGCATCTTCGAAAAGATTTATGCGCGCATCAAGGATAAAGCTGCGGAGAAAGGGCGAGCGAACAGTGCCTTACTTAATTGGGCGGTTGAAGTTGGAAAAGCCCACGCCCGCCTGGTGGCGAATCACCAAAAAGTGTCTCCGGTGTTGGCGTTGAAAAATAAGCTGGCCTCGAGCCTCGTATTCACCAAATGGCGGCAGGGCATGGGCGGCCGCATTCGGATTTTTGTTTCCGGCGGCGCGGCGCTCTCCGAAGAAATAGGCTACATCTTTTCCGGAGCGGGCCTTCCCATCGTGCAGGGATACGGGTTAACGGAAACTGCGCCGGTGATTACCGCCTCGACGCTGGAGGACAACCGGATCGGCACGGTGGGCCAGCCCATTCGCAATGTGGCAGTACGTCTGGCCGCCGATGGCGAGATCGAAACGCGCGGACCGAATGTGATGCAGGGTTACTGGCGCAAGCCGGAACAGACGCGTGAAGTTTTCACCGAAGATGGTTGGTTCAAGACCGGCGATATTGGAAAAATCGATGGCGACGGTTTTCTGACGATCACCGATCGCAAAAAAGAACTATTGAAAACTTCCGGCGGCAAGTACATCGCGCCGCAGCCGATCGAGCAATTGATCAAGGGCTCGCGCTTTGTCAATCAGGTGGTGCTGCTGGGAAACGCGCGCAAGTTCCCGGCCGCACTGATCGTGCCTGATTGGGAGCGGCTGGAGTCATACGCCAAACTGAAAGGCATTGACGCCAAAACTCATGAAGAGCTTTGCCGCCACCCGCGGATTATTGATCTGTTCGAGCGACAAATTGCGGCGCTGACTCCGGACCTGGCCCAGTACGAGCGCGTAAAACGCATCGTGCTGTTGCCGCACGAGATGACTATCGAAAGCGGAGAGCTGACTCCAACCTTGAAAGTCAAACGCCGCGTGATCGATGAAAAGTATCGGGACTTGATTGATCGTCTTTACGAGGATGCCGAACGCACCGCCCCCACGGGAAATTGATATCAGCGAAAACTTGAAGCGGGTTTACTTCACCTGGATGCAACCGCGTAACCGGGCAGGGGACCGGTTGGGACGTTGAGTTTGAACGCATCCAGGATTCTTTCCGCAGCTTCTTTCGCGGCCTGTTTCAAAGCATATTCGGAATAGACGGAGCTGCCCTGTGAACCGGGGATGCGCCCGAGCACGCCGCCTTGTCCCGTTCGGTTGATCCGCTGGTAGGTCCGGCCCGACGCCTTTACCTTGGCGGTCACGGGACTGAGGATGGTGAAACGAATATACAAATCCTGAGGAGCCTGGGTGCTGGAGCCGCGGCCGCTGTCGAATGAATCGCTTCCCAGTTGCAGCCAGACCACGTAAGTTTCCTTTTCAGCCTTAGCTCTTTTGATCGCGTCGGCATGGTTTATTTCGCTCGTCGCGATGTCTACTTTCAGCAAGGGCGATTTTCGCAGCGCGTCGCCGCAAGTATCGCGAATCGTCCCCGAAAGATAATAAGGAATCCGCGAAAACGCGTTCTGTTCTTCGACCGCTATCACCAGGGATGTACGCGTATCTGCCAGTGGCTTATCCGGTTTCTTTTCCACGGTCTTGGGGCCGGAGATGGTCGGGACGGTTGTCGTGCGAGCAGGCGAACGGCGTCCGGATTGGGCTTGAGCGGTTGCCGCCAACAAGAAGACAGATACTGTTAAGATGGCCGCGCCGGCGAGATACCCGCGCGCCGGGCTGGAAATCGAAGGTTGCATTGTTGTACCTCGCGCCTTAGACGCATCTTATCATCATTAAGATCGCCGGGAGCATCGTTTGAAAAGCGGTGAATGGTAAATAGTGAATAGTAAATAGTGAATGGTAAATCGTAAATGGCACACGTTCGTATACGTTTGACCATTTACCATTTACCCACGTTAGGTCTAAGTGAATAGTAAATAGTGAATGGTAAATCGTAAATGGCACACGTTCGTATACGTTTAACCATTTACCATTTACCATTTACCATTTACCCACGTTAGGTCTAACTGAACTCTCTTATGGAAAAGCAAAACACACCGCTCGTGATCACAGACATCCGCGATCAGGCGCGCGACGTGCGCGCGTTTGATCTGTTGCCGGTAAATGCCACGGATGGTCACGGCATTTCATTCATTCCTGGCCAAGTGGCGATGTTGCAAGTTGAGGGGGAGCCCCCGGCTTACTTCGCGTTCGCCGGCGCGCCGGAAGACAGGGAACTCGAAATCCTGGTCAAGCGCACGATCGGGGCCAGCGTTTTGATTTACGAAATGGAACGAGGCGCGCGACTTGATTTGATTGGCGTGGCCGGTCACGGGTTTCCGCTCGATCCGCTCAAGGGTAAGGATCTGGTGTTTGTTGCGATGGGTACTGGAGTTGCGCCGTTGCGTTCAGTCTTGCGTCACGTACTGAATCGCAAGCAGGATTTTGGAAAGCTGGTTGTGCTTTATGGAGCGCGCACGCCCGACGATTTTTGCTATCGGGATGAGACGGAAAGTTGGGAGGCAGCCGGCGTGGAATTGCGCCAGGTGATCTCGCGTCCCGATGGCCACGATTGGTCAGGGCCCACGGGTTATGTACAGTCGCTGCTCGATCATGTGCTACCCGATCTGGCTGCGCCGGTGGCGCTGGTTTGCGGCTCGCGCGAGATGATCGCGCAAACCCGCGACCGCTTGCAGCAGATGGGATTCGCGCCGGAAGATATCCTCACAAATTACTAATCGACTCTCGTTGCTAAGAACAGTTATCCGCAGATTACGCCGATTACGCAGATTGGTATGAGCTAAAACTATTAACCAATCTGCGCAATCTGTGTAATCTGCGGATGCACTACTTCAATAACCCCGACAGCCAGTGCATGATATTCAGGGCCAGTTGACGATTGTCGATGCCCTCGCGGTTCATGCCGAACTTCACGCCCTGCGGTTGTACTATCTGGGCCGAAAGCATCCCCGCCTCACCCATCACGATCGCGCGGCCTTTGCCAAATTTCATCGCCAGACCCTGCGAGCGGCCGGCGGCGGAAACTGGCGTACTGTTGCCCGGCATAGCATCCTGCGCCGAATCAGCGAGCTTGAGAAACGGCACACTGTCAGCGGGCCCTTTCAAAGACTGGCCGGTGAAAGTGACGATCTTGTTGACGCGCTCAGCGTCATTGCGGCCGCGCGTCACCGGATGATCAACCAGTCGCCCGCTTTCGCGCGTGTAAACGATGAAGCCCGGGTTTTGTGAATCCTTCTCGTAGTTCTGGTTGTCGAGCGTGAACATCTTGCTCATTTCAACGCCGAAACGTTGCGCCAGAGCCTGGTTGGCGGCGCCCATCGGAGCGTGATCGGCGATCAGCAATAACGCGCCCCCGCCCTTTACCCAATCGCGAACCGCGTCACTCTCTTCGTCCGTGAATGCAGCATTCCCGGCGAGCGGATCGTTCATGCGCGGCGCGCCCAGGGCGTTCGAAATCACGAGGATTTTGTAATCCTTCAGAGTCGCGGCGGAAAACTTTTCCTTGTTCGGCACGATCTGGTAACCGTCGTTGGTAATCAAATCGGCGAAGGGTTTATAACGCCCGGTCGCGGTATGGAAATTGTTGTGCCCTTCGTCGAACAGAACCTTCGGCCCTGAAGTTTTGTATGCGGGGGTTGCCACCTTGGCATCGAAGTTCGGATCAGCCATCTGTTGACCAAAGACAGAAAAGGCGGCAAGCAAAACGAGGCAGGGCGCGAAGACGAGCGAGCGTTTCATCAATTTTCCTCCGGGAATTGTGGTAACGGAAAAGGAGACCTTGGTTCCCCTTCATACGCGGGCGCAAAGCAATTGTTTCAGTCGATGTCGGTGTAATGAAAGAAAAGCGGGGGCAAGCCGCCCTTCCGGACTGCAAGTTTGCTAAGTTGAATATTGGGACTGTAACGCTGTCGGTGTGACCCAACACAAACTACTTGCAGTCAGGAAGGGCGGCTTGCCCCCGCTCTTTTCCAGGGAGCACAAACTAGCGATGCAGTTTGCTGAGTCGCTTAGCTGCTTCAAAAAGCGTTTCGTCCTGTTTGCAAAAACAGAAGCGCACCTGTTGCGCGCCCAGCGCCGGATCGGAATAGAAACTAGAACCGGGAACGCACGCGACGCCAATCTCGCGAATCAAGTGGCGCGTGAATTCCACATCATTCTTGAATCCAAAGTTGGAGATGTCGGTCATGATGTAGTAAGCGCCATCGGGTCGAAAGGTTTTGAAGCCGGCTTTTTCCAGTTCCGGCAGAATCAGGTCGCGGCGTCTTTCATACTCCGCCTGCAGATGATCGTAGTAACTCGCGGGTAACGACAACGCATACGCTCCGGCAACCTGCAAAGGCGCCGCCGCTCCAACGGTGAGAAAGTCATGGACCTTGCGAATCGCACTGGTTATGTCCGGCGGGGCAATGCAATAACCGACGCGCCACCCGGTCACGGAATACGTTTTCGACATTGAGTTGACGATCACTGTGCGCTCGCGCATGCCCGGCAGTTGGGCCATTGAGATGTGCGCAATCTCCGCACCCGCGCGGGGGTAGATGATGTGTTCGTAAATCTCGTCGGTGAAGCAAAGCGCGTCGAACTCCCGGCAGAGCCCGGCAATGTATTCCATTTCTGCCCGCGTGAAAACTTTGCCCGTGGGATTGTTCGGATTACAGATAATGATCGCCTTCGTCTTTTCATTGAAGGCGGCACGCAGCTCATGGCGATCGAAACTCCAATCGGGCGCGCGCAACGCCACATGGCGCGGGCGCGCGTCGGACAAGATCGCGTCAGGCGCGTAGTTTTCATAAAACGGTTCAAAGACGACGACCTCTTCACCGGGATCGACGGTGGCCATCATCGCGGCGATCATGCCCTCGGTCGATCCGCAGGTCACCGTGATCTCAGTCTCCGGATCGATATCCAGGCCCAGATACCATTTGGTCTTGGCGGCGATTGCATCGCGAAAAGGCTTCGCGCCCCAGGTGATGGCGTATTGATTAACGTTGTCGGCTATCCCTTGCATCGCCGCGCTCTTGATGTCTTCAGGCGCAGCAAAATCGGGAAAGCCCTGCGATAAATTCACCGCGCCATACTTCATGGCCTCGCGGGTCATTTCCCGAATGACTGATTCAGTGAACCGGCTCGCTTTGCGCGAAATCCGGGAATGGGCGGCGGCAGGATTAGTCATAGGTTAGGCGACCACAAATGAAGAATGTGAACTACTCGGGCATTAGTTGCTGGCCCGCGGCCTCGCGCCGCAGTTGCTCGATGATGGAACGGATGGCGGAGGCATAGGTACCGTTGGGTGCAATTTCCAAATACTTCTCGTATGCAGTGACTGCGTCCTTCGGCCGCTGCAGTTTTTCATAAACCGCGCCTTGCAGTTGATAAATCACCGGCTCGCTTTCGGAAAGCTGCTTGATTGCCAACTCGTATTCTTTGGCGGCATCCTCAAACTGATTCTTTTCTTCCCAGATGCGCGCGAGACCCACGTGCGCCTCTGGCTGGAATCCATTTCCCTCGCGAATGGCGCGGCGAAAGGATGCGATGGCCTGATCAGTGGCCGTGTTCTCGCGATAAATTCGACCCTCGACGGCGGAAGCTTCAGGGTAACTCCGGCGCGCGCGGCGCGCGGCCGTGATTTCTTCCAGCGCGCTATCGATTTCACCGAGGTCCAATAAAATGCGGGCAAGCCCAACGTTGGCGGCGGGAAACGTGGGCCGCAACTTCAGGGCCTTCCGGTAAAGTTCCGCGGCGTGTTGTTTTGAAGCCGCGTCCCTCGCCTGGTCGCGCTCAGTTTCCGCCTCCTGGAACGCCAGTTCTGCCTGGTCGTTGGTGCGCGCCAGCTTTACGTTCAGGTTGGCCCGCACACCCAAAAGCGGAACAGACGTTTCCCTGAATCCGTTGGCGCGGACCCGCAGCGTGTGACGGCCGGACGAAAAAATTTTCAGAGTGATATTTCCGGAAGGGTCACTCACACCACGCCGGATCTCATCGACCCAAACGATGGCATTGGGCTCTGTATTGATGGTTATGGTCTTCGTGGGAGAGGGCGCCGGTTTTCGTGCCTGAGAGTAGGCCGCGTGTGACGCGGAGAATGAAAGCGCTACCAGGATCAATGAAGCAAGCGTTGCCATTTCTTTTATTCTGCCAGTTTCTCCATTCAGCTTGTCGTTGGATCTCAAGCCTCGGTTTGCAACTAGCGGGGGCAATAGCCCGACCGTTAGGGGGGCGGAAGCCCTTTCGGATTGAGGAAACAAGAACCGCAGCAAAGTGTGCTCCGCAGTGAATCTTTGAATCCGCGATCCGCAATCCGAATTCCGCAATCAACTCACTCTTCTTCGCCACCAACGACCCGCAGCTTACGCACGTTCGGGTTTTCCGGCTGGCTTGTCGGAGTCGCGCCCGGTGTTGCTATTGGGGTCACCGGCTGCGTTCCGACTTCCGGTCGAAACTGTCCCGCGGCATCGTACAAACGCAAGTACTGTAGACGATTGCGCACGACGCCCTGGATATAGCCGCGCGTCTCCTGGAAAGGCACGGCCTCGGCCCATTCATCGAGTTCGAGCGGCAGCGAAGCGCGCCATTGCACCGCGCGCCCGGGGCCGGCGTTGTAGGCGGCCGCCACATATTCGATGCGGCCAAACTTGTCGATCTGATCTTTCAGGAAGGCAGTCCCGAGTTGTACGTTCAAACGTGGCTCGTAGAGCGACTCAACTGTGATCGCGCGATCGACTCCATACTTTTGCGCCGTCAGCCTCGCCGTCGGCACTAACACCTGCATCAATCCGTAAGCGTGGGCGCCGGACTTTGCGCGCGGATCAAAAACCGTTTCCTGGCGAATCAGTCCCGCTACCTGATAGGGATCGAGGCCGCGCGCGCGCGATTCCTGCGCAATGATGTCCCAGTAAGCGAGCGGGTAAAAGACGTCCCACTCTTCGCGGGTCAGTTCTTCCGGCTTCATTTGTGAGTAATCCGGATAACTGCGCTTCAGAGCGTTCAGCGCCTGCACGTTGTCTTCGCGCGAGCGATAGATGCGGGCGACGGCCAGGTTCACGCGCGGACTGTTGGGCGCCGACTTGGACGCAACATCCAGTTCGGCGAAGGCCCAATCGTCGCCGCCGATGATTGAAAGTTGATCGGCTTTGGCGATGCGCGCGTCTTCATCGGCGCCCGCGGTCTCTTCGGCAACGCTGACAGTTTGTAGGTTGGCGACGGCGCGGCCCACCATGGAATCGCCGGCGAACTTTGCTTGCGGCGCGTTGCCGTTGCGTTTCATTGTTTCCAGGCGCTGTTGGGCCAGATAGCCATACCAGTTAGCGTCGTAACGGCCGAGCATCGCCTGGTAAAGGGCGCGTGCCTCGGCGAGTTTGCCCGAGCGTTCAGCATCGCGCGCCGCCCAGTAGCCGGCGCGGCCGCGATTGTCCGTATTCTTGTCGGCGTACAGCGCCAGATGCTCAGTCAGTAAGCGGGATGATTCGGCAAAGTTTTTTGCGTCATGCGCGGCCCAGGCGAGTTTGAACTGCGGCGTTGCCGCTGCTGCAGTGCCGGGATAGGCGTTGACGGCCGCGCGATAAAACGAGCTCGCTTCGGATATGTTTTTCGCATCTTCAGCGATCTGGCCGACCTGCGCGTAGGTTTTTGGCGTCCAGGAACTTTGTGGAAAGTTGCGACGCAGTTCGTCAGTGGTGTTGTGCGCTTGTGGCCACTGGCGCGCGCGCGCGTAGGCCAGAGCTACTTGGTAAAGAGCTTCCGCTTTTAGTTCTCCGGCTGACTGGGGTACACCAGCCAGCAACGCGACGGCGTCAGCGGGGCGTCGCGAGATGGCCGCCCCTATAGCGCGCCGCAATTGCATTTCTGAGGTCATGCTGCCAGGGAACTGTGCAAGCGCTTCAGTGTAAGCGTCTGACGCTTCCGGATAACGCCTGGCGGCAAAAAGTTTTTCGGCGCGAGTGGTAGCTTCATCCACGGACGCTGGAACTGTGCTTGAGTTTAGTCGATTTATAGCGCTAGCTGCCTCGTAGCTTTCCTTGGACGCGGGCGCGTAGAAATAAGCGCGACGATAAGCGGCCAATGCCTGCGCGGTGTCGTTCTTCTGCTCGTAAGCCTTCGCGCGCAACAGCAACGCTGCGGCGTCATCCTTCGCACTTAGATCCCGCAAAACTTCCAGGGCGCGGCCGGCCTGCAAATCATCGATCAGCATCTGGGCCGATCGCAGCACGGCATCACGCGCGCGCAAGGAATCCGGATAATCGTACGCGACTTTGTCATAGGCCGCCCGCGCGTCAACCTGACGGCCGCTGCGATCCAACGCGGTCGCCCTCAGGTACAAGGCGTAGTCACCGATTAGGGTGCGATCGCGAATTATGTTGCTGTCGAGCATCGCAGCTGCGCCGGCAAAATCCTGCGCGTCGAGTTTGATTCGCGCGCGAACGATACGCGCGAGCGCGGCGGCAGTGGTCCGCGGAAAGTCAGACTCGATGCGCGCGACCGGCTCTTCTGACGGCGGCAGCCCGTTGCGAGTCATGGCGCGCAACGTTTCGCGCGCCTTCATCTCCGCGGGAGTTTGCTGCAGGCTACGACAACTGGCAGTCAGAAAGAGCGGCATCACTGCGATGACCAGAACAGCCATGCCCGCGAGCAGGTAAGTAAAGCGATGGTGGCGCAAAGTAATCATGAAGTGGCTTCTCGAATGTTTACGGGATGCGTTACTGGATCGACGGGTTGCACCCGAACACGATCACGGTATAGGTCTTCTGCAACTTTAGTAATTCCTCATTTTCGCGTTGCTGAATCTCCAGGTAGTCAGCCGGAGGATTGCCCCAGCACGAGGGCCGATGAAAGCGGATCTCGCGACCCTTGGCGTCAATTAATTTGCGGTTGCGGCAGCGCGCTTTGAGCTGGGCGAGTTTTGTCTGGACCGTGACGTTTCCGTGGCCGTTCGATCCGTATGACACGACTTCATTCAAACCGGTACCTGGCGGCAGGCAATTGATCCGCGTCGAATGAGTTTTGGGCTTTGATGTTCGATGTAGGGCCGGCTGATCGTTGATCCAAGATTTGCCGTACGCTGGCGTGGCCAATCCGAGCAAAACGAGGGCGATGACAATTGCGGTTTTGCGCATTGATGAGATTTTAACATGGAGAGGGCAGTAGCCCGACGGTGAGGAGAGCCCCGCTGTTCATCTTCCGAATATGAAGCCCGAAGGGCTTCCAGAGAGTAGCCGGTGGTCACAGACCACCGGACAGGCGACGGAAGAGAAACAGCACCCTGAAAGGGTGCCAGCCCGCTAAGAGGAGATGGCACCCTTTCAGGGTGCGGCAAACTATCTTGTTGCTTACCGGTGGTCTTCGCTGCGCTGTGACCACCGGCTACTTTCTGGCAACCCTGCCGGGTTACATATACGGAACTTACGAGTACGACGCGGACAAAACTAGCGATCACCTTGTGACCGCGTTTCAGCTCGCTGCTTCGACCGGCGCGGCAACTTCACTCTTGTACTCGCAGCCTTCGACGGCACAGTGACGCGTAGTGCCTTTTTTGGTGGTCTTCTCCAGAAGAAACGGCGCACTGCATTGCGGGCAGGGTTCGATCACGGGCTTGTCCCAATAGACTGCATCGCACTTCGGATACTCGGAACAGCCGTAGAACAGTTTTCCGCGTTTCGATTTCTTGACGACGATCTCGCCCTTGCAGCCGGGACGCGGACACGCGACACCAGTAGTCTCGCGCTTGATGTATTTGCACTTCGGATAATTTGAGCAGGCGACGAACTCGCCGAAACGCCCGAAGCGCTTCACCATCTGCGCGCCGTCGACGGGACACTTCTCGTCAAGCAAGACCGGCGCGGGAGCGACAACTCCCGACTTGGCAATCTTGCGGATGTTGCGACATTCGGGATAACCGGTGCAGCCGAGAAACGGGCCAAAGCGTCCGCGCTTCAACTGCATCGGCTTACCGCACAGCTCGCACGACTCCGGTTCCTCCGGCTCGGCATTGCCGGCCGCGTCGGTCGCGGCCGCATCGCCGTTCCCGTTCGGGGCGGCTTCCAGATCGCGCGTCGCGCCACACTCCAGGCATTTAAGATACTTACCGAAGCGTCCCCATTTCTGGACCATGCCGGGCGTATTGCACTTCAAACAAACTTCTTCGGTGGGGGTGTCTTTTTCCTTCAGAGTCTTGATGTAGATCTCAAACTTATCAAGATCCGTTTTGAACTTCCCATAAAACTCGCTGAGCGCGTCCGTCCATTTCAGTTTGCCTTCCTCGATCTCGTCGAGTTCGCCTTCCATGCGCGCGGTGTACGTTTCGTTAAAGAGGTCACCGAAGCCGCCATCGATCAGCAAATCGTTCACCGTTTTGCCGAGCGTGGTGGGATGGAAACGGCCCTGAATCTTTTCCACGTATTCGCGTTCCTGAATCGTGGTCATGATAGCCGCGTAGGTGGAAGGCCGGCCGATTCCTTTTTCTTCCAGGGCCTTTACCAGCGTGGCTTCCGTAAAGCGCGGCGGCGGCTCAGTAAAATGCTGGTCGGGAGTTATGGTTTTCAACTCCAGCACCTCGCCTTTAGTCACGAGGGGCAAAGTCCGCTCGGCTTCATCCTCGTCCTCAGTTTTCTCGTCGCGGCCTTCCTGATAAACCTTGAGGAAGCCGTCGAACTTTTGCACTGAGCCGCTGGCGCGGAAAATGAACCGGCCGGCCTGGATATCGATCGTCGTCTGGTCAAACAACGCGGGCATCATTTGCGAGGCCACGGAACGCTGCCAGATCAAACGGTACAGTTTCAACTCTTCCTTGTTCAGGTATTGCGCAATGGCGTCCGGCGTCCGCGTCACATCCGTCGGGCGAATCGCTTCGTGCGCGTCCTGTGCGTCTTTCTTGGAACGGTAGTGCACCGGTTTTTCCGGCAGGTAGTTCGCACCGTACTGCGCCGCAACAAATTCACGCACTTCATTCAGGGCGGCATCGGAAACGCGGGTCGAGTCGGTGCGCATGTAGGTGATGAGACCGACGGCGCCTTCCGCGCCGATGTCCACGCCTTCGTACAATTTCTGCGCCAGCATCATCGTTTTCTTAACCGAGAAACCGAGCTTGCGCGCTGCCTCCTGCTGCAATTTCGAAGTGATAAAAGGCGGGACGGGATTACGCTTGCGTTCCTTGGTGGTTACTTCAGTGACCTGGAAAGACTGTGTCTGGGCTTCGCCAAGAATCTCAGCGGCGGTGACTTCGTTGCCAATCAGAAACTCGTTCTTCTTAATCTCATCTTCAAAGCCGCTGGTCTTTACCGTTTGCTCGCCGACTTTCCACAGCCGGGCATCGAACGCCGGCGGCAATTTACCCGCAAGATTGGCGGTGATGGTCCAATATTCGTTCTTGATGAACTTTTCGATTTCGCGCTCGCGCTCTACCACCATGCGCAGCGCGACTGACTGCACGCGTCCGGCGCTCAAACGGCCGCCGATGGTGCGGCACAGCAAGGGTGAAACTTTGTAGCCCACCAAACGATCGAGCACGCGGCGCGCCTGCTGCGCATCGACGAGGTCGGAATCGATTTGTCGCGGATGATTGAACGCTTCGTTGACCGCGCGCTTCGTGATTTCATTGAACATCACACGGAACGCCGGCTTCTTCGGTTTTTTGGGAACGATCTCTTCGGCCAGATGCTGGCAGATGGCTTCGCCTTCGCGATCCGGGTCAGCAGCCAGGTAAATCGCGTCGGCCTCTTTCGCAGCCTTCTTCAGTTCGGCGACAATTTTCTTGTTGTTCCGTTTCTTGGTATCCGGAATTACTTCATAAGTCGGTTCAAAATTATTCTGAATATCGACGCCCAGACCTTTGGAAGGCAGATCTTTGATATGACCGATCGAGGCCTTCACCAGAAAGTCGCTGCCCAGATATTTATTGATGGTTTTCGCCTTGGCCGGCGATTCCACGATGACTAAGTTTTTTGCCATTATCTATTTTCTGAACTTTTTATAGCTTCCGCACAAAACATTTGCCCGGCAGCGCCCGCACCAACTCGCGCATTTCGAGGGTCAGCAACGTCCCGGTTAACTGCGAAACAGTGAGCTTACTGGTTTCCACCAGGTCATCAATGTGCGCCGGGTTGTCGGGAGAAAGCAACTTGAAAACCGTCCGCTCAGTTTCCGAGAGGTCCTGCGGCGTCAGCGCCAACTGGTTGATCAGCCCCTTTTCTTTGTCCTTGCGGCCCACCGGCGGCGGCAACATTCGCGCGGCGATCTGCGGCGGTAACTCCGCGGCGATGTCCTGCCATTGCTGCACTAATTTCGCGCCCGCTCCTTTAATTAAGTAATTCGTGCCGAACGACGTACGCGATGTTATGTTTCCGGGCAACGCGAAAACTTCCCGGTTCTGTTCCATCGCCAGCCGCGCCGTAATCAGTGAGCCGGAATTCTCCGCGGCTTCAATCACCAGCACGCCCAGACTCAAACCACTGATGACGCGGTTCCGGTAGGGAAAATTTTCCGACACCGGAGGTGTACCCAGCGGGAACTGCGAAACGAGGGCCCCACCGCCGTCCAGAATTTGCTGGGCCAGCTTATGATGATCGCGCGGATAAACCTGATCCAGCCCGGTTCCCATCACCGCCACCGTGCGGCCGCCGGCTTCGAGGGCGCCCCGATGGGCCGCCGCATCAATGCCGCGGGCCAGGCCCGAAACGATCGTCACGCCCCGCTGCGCTAGTTCCCGCGAAAGCATGAGGGCCGAATTCTGCCCATATGTCGAACAGCGGCGCGAGCCGACGATGGCAATGCAGGGCTGGTCAAAACATTCCGACCACGCGCCCCTTACATAAAGGACAATCGGCGGATCGTAAATCTCGCGCAACAGGGGAGGGTAGATGCCGTCATCAAGGATCAGGATGTCTCCGCCGATTTTGCGGACTGCTTCAATTTCGCCTTCCGCGCGGGCGTGGGCCTCGCGGGCAATCAAACTGTCGACAGCTTCGGGCAGTAATCGCACTTGTTCAATCTCTACACGGCTGGCGCCGAAGATGGCTTCGACCGAGCCAAAGTGTTCCAGCAGTTTGAGCGCCCCGCGCGGCCCCACGCCGGAAGTCATGTTTAAGGCGACCCAATCACTTAACATTGCGGAATGCGGATTTCGGAATGCGGATTCAAAGCCAACAAAAACTCAAACCCGCCTGGAACTCCGGGGGGTATTGATAGACGACACAGTGATTGCCAAAATCTCATCCGTTTCCTTAAGAATACTTTGCACGCGGTTAC
This sequence comes from Blastocatellia bacterium, assembly GCA_034665305.1. Classification (GTDB taxonomy): domain Bacteria; phylum Acidobacteriota; class Blastocatellia; order Pyrinomonadales; family Pyrinomonadaceae; genus DASXRU01. The sequence continues at coordinate 299,960 of JAXDFZ010000010.1, forward strand.
GCTTGAGAAGCCCGGCATCAATCGATAGATCAATCCAGTACATCGTCTCGTCTGCTTCTTCCTCGACTATGCCCATTTTCGAAATGAAATCCGGCTTTGACTTAGCCCTACACGCCGCTCGGTAATTCGCCCCCACAGACGTTCCGCAACGTAAGATTTGATTCCGTATCACGTTGCCTGTTGGAGTGTTCGGCAAGCTTTCTGCCAAACGAATAATTCGCAAGGCGTATACGCGGGTCCTCGTTTTCATCTCTTCAGGAGTCGTGCCCTTCGCCCTCCAGTCCAATCCGCAATCCGAAATCCGCATTCCGCAATCGGATGGCGGAGGCGTGTAGGAATCGAACCTACCTGAGCCTGTTCTCACAGTCTCACTGACGGTTTTGAAGACCGCGCCGTTCACCAGAACAGATGCGCCTCCACGTTGCAGTGGCAGCTAGATCCCCCCTGTTGTCGCTCCGAAGGCTGAAACCCTACGCGTGCTGCGACGGAACTGTCAAGCAGGAGCCCGAACTCGCGTGTGAAAGCGGATAACGTGTTTTATGCAACGCCCCAACTTGACCCTTCACGCCCAACCCGGTTAGGATATTGGCTCGAACGAACGTTCGAACCGATGGTATAAGGCGAGCATTTAGGCCCGATATTGCTTAATTGGTCCTCTTGCGCTGCCATCGCAGTTCGGAAATCAAAAGAGGTGTGAATGATTAATTTTCAGACGTCACCGGACCAATACCGGCACTGGCAACTCAGTGTGGACGGCGCGGTGGCCACTCTTTCCATGGACGTCCAGGAGGACGCCACCCTCGCAGAAGGTTACAAGCTGAAGCTCAACTCTTATGACCTGGGTGTGGATATTGAACTCGCCGATGCCGTGCAGCGTTTGCGCTTTGAACACCCGGAAGTTCGCGTCGTGGTCGTTACCAGTTTAAAGCCCCGTATCTTTTGTGCGGGCGCGAACATCTACATGCTGGGCACGTCGTCGCACGCTTTTAAAGTTAACTTCTGCAAATTTACCAACGAGACGCGCTGCGCCATCGAGGATGATTCGCACCATTCCGGGCGTCGATACCTGGCGGCGCTGAACGGCACCGCTTCCGGCGGTGGCTATGAACTGGCGATTGCCTGCGATGAAATCTATCTGGTTGATGACGGTAACTCTGCAGTGTCGCTGCCTGAGGTTCCGCTGTTGGGTGTACTGCCGGGGACGGGCGGTCTAACGCGTCTGGTCGACAAGCGAAAAGTGCGCCGCGATCGCGCCGATGTTTTTTCCACGCTTGCTGAAGGTTTGAAAGGGAAACGCGCGAAGGATTGGGGACTGATTGACGATACGTTCGCTACCAGCAAGTTTCAGGAGTCTATCGACGCGCGCGTGCGCAAGATAATAAGTGGTTCTCCGCGCGAGGGTTTGAGCGGCATCAAACTGAGTCGACTCAGTTTTGAGGAGAGTGCGGACAGCCGCGATTACAAGTACGTCAGTTGTAAATTGAATCGTGAGCAGCGCTATGCCGATCTCACCGTGCGCGGTCCGGAAGCGGATCTGCCCGCGACTCCTGATGAAATTGCGCAACTGGGCGACAGCTATTGGGCGCTGCAGGCGTATCGCGAACTCGACGATCTCCTGCTGCACTTGCGGGTAAACGAACCTGAGATCGGTCTCGTGTGCCTCCGCACGGCGGGAGAGATTGACAACGTGTTGGCGGTCGATAAAACGCTGGCAGCAAATCGCGATCATTGGCTGGTGCGCGAGATGATCGCGCACATGGCGCGCGTACTGCGCCGTCTGGATCTGACAGCGAAGAGTCTTTTCGCGATCGTTGAGCCGGGAAGTTGTTTCGCCGGCAATCTGTTGGAACTGGCGCTGGCATCTGATCGAACCTACATGCTGAACAATCCGGATGAGGTGGTTGAACTGGCGGTTAGCGAGCTGAACGCTGGTGCCTTCCCGATGGGCAACGGTTTGACCCGGTTGCGATCCCGATTTCTGGCCACACCGGAAAAAGTGGATGAGGTTCTGGCCAATGAAGGCCGTCTGGATACCGCTGCCGCAGATGACGCCGGATTGATCACTTTTGCGCCCGACGATTTGGATTGGGAAGATGAAATCCGTGTCGCCATTGAAGAGCGCACTTCACTGTCGCCGGACGCATTGACCGGGATGGAAGCGTCGCTTCGTTTTGCCGGGCCGGAAACCATGGACACTAAAATCTTTGGCCGATTGACGGCATGGCAAAACTGGATTTTCCAAAGACCAAACGCGGTGGGCCCGCAAGGCGCGCTGACAAATTATGGGAAGCCGACGCAGGCGCAGTTTGATTATAAGCGGACATGATTTCTAACCAGGGCAGCCTGATGCAAGTAGGAAAGGATTTTAGGATGAACAAATCGACGGTACGTTTTATTAATGCGATGGCAGTAATAGTTGTTTTCGGTGCGCAGTTGGCCAGTCCGGCAATTGCGAAACCGATGCGCTCCACGACCCAGGCGAGCGCCCGCCTGCCGATCAAATTCAAAACTCCGAGTGGCTATATGGCGGTGGATTTTCCGGGCCACACCGGCAAATTGCTGCTGGATCCGAAGAAACCCGGGGGAATGTTTGTAGCATATCCAAAAGAGGGCCAAACGGTGGACGCCTTCATCGATGAAGTGAAAAAGATGGTAGCGGACATGTTTCTGCATGAAGCAAAAGAGCCGGTGGTTTGGGACGTGAAACCATTACAGTCGCACCAGGACGTAACTGCTCAATCAGGCAACGTGTTGACTACAGCTGATGAAAAGTTCGAACTGCAGATTGCTTATTACGTTCGCAACGAGGGCATCACGTACGGCTATTTCGCCATGAGGCACAAGAAGAGCAAGGGAGAGGATGCCAAGTTTGTTGATGAGACAGGAGCGGGCGTAAAAGCTTTCGATGAACTGGCGAAGTCAATTAGCGAGACAAAGAATTGATAGGTGCAGCTATGAATCTATACGATCGCATTCCTAACAACGTAAATCTGTCCGAAGATAAAAAACTTCAGCGGGCGCTGGAGAAGTGGCTGCCGAACTATCTCGACTGGTGGTGCGAAATGGGGCCGGACGGATTTCAGCAGAAAGACGTCTACCTGCGCACCGCGATCAGCGTCGAGCCGGAGGGTTGGGCCCACTTCGATTACGTGAAGATGCCTGACTACCGTTGGGGCATTTTCCTTGAGCCGCCAAAGCCTGATGCGAAAATCGGTTTTGGCGATAACTATGGCCAGCCGGCGTACCAGGAAGTCCCTGGCGAGTTCCGCAACTCTTTGCGCCGCATCATTGTGACGCAGGGTGATACTGAGCCGGCTTCGGTGGAACAGCAGCGCGAGCTCGGCAAGACGTGCCCTTCGCTTTACGACATGCGCAATCTGTTTCAGGTAAACGTTGAAGAGGGCCGTCATCTCTGGGCTATGGTGTACCTGCTGCAACGTTACTTCGGCCGCGATGGTCGTGACGAGGCCGATGCGTTGTTGGAGCGCCGCAGCGGAAATCCGGACAAACCGCGCATCCTGGAAGCTTTTAATCAACCCTGCGATGACTGGCTTAACTTTTTCTGCTTCACGATGTTTACGGATCGCGACGGTAAGTATCAATTGTCGGCCCTGGCGGAATCGGGGTTCGAGCCCCTCGCGCGCACTTGTCAGTTCATGCTGACGGAAGAAGCCCATCACATGTTCGTCGGCGAGACGGGCATCGGCCGGGTGGTTAAGCGTACCGCGCAACTCATGCGCGAAAGCACCGATGGCGATGTGCGCGCGCTCGGCGGCATTCCTCTGGACATCATTCAGCGTTACATAAACTTCTGGTACAGCTATTCGCTCGATCTGTTTGGCGGTGAGATCAGTTCCAACGCCGCGGATTTCTTTGCCGCCGGTTTGAAAGGCCGCTATCAGGAGCAGCGGAAATACGACGAGCACCTCGCGGCGAACGACGTTTACACCTTGATGGGGATTGAAGGCGGAAAACTGACGCCGCGCGAAGTCCCGGTGCGGAACGCGCTGAACGAAGTATTGCGTCAGGAGTATGTGAAGGATTCCGAACGGGCACTGGCGCGCTGGAACAAGTATCTGGCAGAAGGCGGCGTCAGCGAAACGCTTTATTTGCCGAACACGCGTTTCCATCGTCACGTCGGCGAGTATGCGCAACACGCTTTCGATATTGAGGGTAACCTAATCACGGCGGAAGAATTTGAGCGTCGCAAACCGGAGTGGTTACCGACGATGGCGGATCGCGAATACGTGCGCAGCCTGATGCATCCGGTCACCGAGCCGGGCAAGATCGCCGGATGGATCGCGCCCCCGGCCGCGGGCGTCAAGGGCAAGCCTTTTGAATTTGAGTATGTACGTTTATGAAGAACGATCTAACTCTTTCTCGACGCGTAGCGTCGACGGAATTTAGCCGTGGCTTTCAAGCCACGGATCGGTCGTTTGGGAAAGCAGTGATCGTCGCGTCAGCGACGGTGGAGGCAAAGCCGTGGAAACAACGTCCAATGGTTCCGAGAAGAGGTTCCATCGTCGCTGACGCGACGAATAAGCTTTAGCCGGGTGCGCAATCCCGGTCTTGAAAGACCGGGCTAAACTCAACCGTCGCTCCGCGACGAGCACAAAATACAAAGCACAGCCGTCATGCAAGATCTTTCGCGTCACGATCAGAAGTTAGAATTCATCCTGCGCACGGCCGCGGGCATCTTTGCCGAGAAGAGTTACCATTCCACCTCGATGCGTGACATTTCGCGCGCCACGGGGGTCAGTCTCGCCGGCCTTTATCATTACTGTCGTTCAAAAGAAGAACTGCTGTTCCTGATTCAGGACAATTGTTTTGCGCGCGTGCTGCAGCGGCTGGAAGAGCGCTTGCGCGAAACGGCTGATCCGGTTGAAAAGCTCCGCATCTTTATCGAAAACCATCTGTCGTTCTTTGCCGCTAATATGGCGGAGATGAAGGTCCTGTCACATGAGGCCGAATCACTGGAGGCAGAACTGCACGCGCGCGTGTCCGGGAAAAAACAGAATTACACGAAACTCGCCCGCGGCATTCTCGAGGAAGCGCAGCAACTGCACGCGCGCAATCCGGCGATTGATCTGACAGTCGCGACTTACGCTCTGTTCGGAATGATGAACTGGATTTACAATTGGTACGACCCGCACGGCAAGCTTTCGGTGGACCAGGTGGTAAGGAACATCATGCGCTTGTTTTTTTCCGGTTTTTTGGGAGGCGCGGCTGTTGAGGCGCTGGGAGCGGAGTCGGCGAATAGTGCGGAACAGCTGAGTGTCTGGAGCGCGCCCCTGCAACCCGGCAATGCGCATTCTTAGCAGTTCACGCAAAGCTTGGCCGGCGGACCCACAATTTCGTATATCATGAGGAAACAATCCATGACCGTTGCTCGCCCGCTTACGATTTTTCTTACGGCGCTGCTTCTCTTCGCGGCGTGCAGCCGACCTCCCGCGCCCGTGGCCGTTCGCCCAATTGACAACGTTCAGCCAACTCCTGGTGCGACCAACGTTCCGGCGCTTTCTGAACCAGAGGCCGCTCTATTACAAGCCTGTGAAAAGAGCGACCTGAAAGCCGTCAAAGATCTTTTGGACAAAGGCGTGAGCATCAACGCCCGCGATCGGGACGGCCGCCAGCCGATAATTGAGGCGACATACTGGCAGCACGCGGACGTTGTGAGGCTTCTGATTGAGCGGGCGGCGGACGTCAACGCGAAAAAAGTGGATGGCACGACGGCCCTCGACTTTGCGATCAGCTTGCGCAATAAAGAGATCGAACAGATGTTGCGCCAGGCGGGCGCGGGTTCAGATCAGAAGCCGGCTGCTAAATCAGCAGCTGCGACGTCGCCTTCACCCGTGGCAACAACGAAGTAGTTTTTTTCTAACCGGAGTTATTCGAGCATGGCAGAAGCAGAGGCAAAAGTGCAGTCGGAACCCACCGCCGCGAAGCAGTTGATTACCTACCGCGTTGATGATGGCGTAGCCGTCATCGAACTGAATGACCCGCCGGCTAATACATATAGCTACGAGATGATGCAGCAACTGGATCGCGCGATCCTGTCTGCGCGCATGGACGAAAGCGCCCAGGTAATTGTCATCACCGGCAGCGGCGAGAAGTTTTTTTGCGCCGGCGCTAACATCAATATGCTGACGAGTGTCACGCCGGAGTTCAAATACTATTTCTGCCTGCACGCGAACGAAACGCTGTCACGATTGGAGGCGACGCCCAAATTAGTCGTCGCGGCAATCAATGGGCATTGTGTGGGCGGTGGTTTGGAAGTAGCGATGGCGGCCGATCTGCGGATTGCGCGCCAGGGCGCAGGCAAGTTGGGTTTGCCGGAAGTTTCACTTGGAGTCTTGCCCGGGACCGGTGGCACGCAACGATTGCTGCGCCTCGTGGGGAAGTCGAAAGCGATTGAGTTGATGGCGGCAGGCGAGCTGTTCGATTTCGAAGAGGGCGAGCGGTTGGGAATCGTCAACAAAATCTTCGCAGCAGAATCCGGAAGCGAGTTCATGCAGCAGGCGATTGATTATGCGCGACGATTCACGCTGCCGGGCAAGGCGACGCGCGCGGTGGGTCGCATCAAGCTGGCAGTCCAGGCCGGCGGCGAAATGTCTTTCGAATCGGGCCTGGCGCTCGAGCGCGAGTTGCAACAGCAACTGTTTCAATCCGAAGACGCGAAGGAAGGCCTCGACGCCTACGTCAATAAACGGAAGCCGGAATTCAAGGGGAAATAAGTTTCGAGTTTCGGGTTTCGAGTTCGACAGCGGTGAGGTCAGCACCGCCTCGCGGTAGCGAACTCCGAATCTGCGACCCACCCGCTACCGCGTGGTGGTACTGACCTCATGCTGAGACCTGAGACCTGAGATCTGAGACCTGAAACCTTGGACCTGAAACCTTAAACCCGAAACCTGAGACCGCATGGCCTACGAACATTTAATCGTTAGTGAAGATGCCGGCATCGTGACGATCACGCTGGACCGGCCGGAGAAGTTGAACGCTTTCGTGGGTCACATGCGGCGCGATCTGGCCGAAGCTTTGGAACAGGCTGGCAGTGATCGAGCAGTGCGTGTCGTCATTATCACAGGCGCCGGGCGGGCCTTCAGCGCCGGCGGTGATGTGGCCGCGATGGCGGAACTGATGGAGCGCGACGACGCGGAAGAATTCGCACGACTCCTGGGTGCAGCCCGGCGCGTGGTAACCGCGATACGGGACATGACAAAGCCGGTCATTGCCGCCGTGAACGGTCCGGCGTCCGGCGCCGGTTGCAATCTCGCGCTGGCTTGCGATCTGCGACTCGCCGCCGCCAGTGCGACGTTTACGCAATCGTTTGTAAAGGTCGGACTGCATCCTGACTGGGGCGGCACGTACTTTCTTTCGCGGCTGGTGTCGCCTAATAAAGCCTGTGAACTTTTCTTTCTGGGCGATTCGATCGACGCGGCGGAAGCTCTGCATCTCGGTTTAGTGAATCGGGTGGTTCCGGACGAAGAGTTGGAGGCCGAAACGCGAAAGCTGGCCGAGCGTTTGCGCGACTCGCCACCTGATCCGATTGCGCTGACCAAGCAGGCGGTTTACCTCGGACAAAGCGAAAGCCTTGAGCGCATGCTGCAATTTGAGATGGAAGCGCAAGCGCGCTGTTTTGAATCTCAGGATGCGAAAGAGGGCGTACGCGCTTTTCTGGAAAAGCGGCCACCGAAGTTTACGGGGTACTAAGGAAAGTTTCGGGTTTCGAGTTTCGGGTTTCGAGTTCGGAAACACGGGTCAGCTCCCGACACACGATACCTGACGCCCGATACCCGATACCTGATTTCGAACTCGAAACTAATCCCCATGAAACTCGAGAACCGGCTAACGTTAATCACTGGCGGCGGGCGCGGAATTGGCCGCGCCATTGCTTTGGCGTTTGCGCGCGAGGGCGCGAGCGTCGTGGTTGCGGCCCGCAGTCTTGATCAGATTGAAAGTGTAGCCAAAGAGATCCGCGCCAGTGGGGCCATCGCCGCTGCTATTGCCTGTGACGTCGCTGACGCTGCAAGTGTGCAGCGGATGTTTTCTCAAATTCGCGATCAGTTCGGCCGTGGTCCTGACATCCTCGTCAACAACGCGGGCATTGCTGAAAGCGCGACAGTGGATAAGACCAGCGACGAACTCTGGCAGCGTCATATCGGAGTTAATCTAAGTGGCACGTTCTTTTGCACGCGCGCCGTGGTGCCGGAGATGATGGCCAGCGGCTGGGGCCGCATCATTAACATTGCTTCCATCGCCGGAAAGACCGGAGCCCCTTACATTGCTGCCTACTCTGCGTCCAAGCACGGCGTGTTGGGACTGACGCGCAGCGTTGCCCTCGAGGTCGCACTTAAGGGTGTGACTGTAAACGCAATCTGTCCCGGTTATGTCGATACGGAAATGACTTCGCGCGGCATTGAAAACATTACGGCGAAAACCGGGAAGAATGCCGACGATGCCCTCGCGGCCCTGAAACGCATGAGCCCGCAGAATCGACTGGTGACTTCGGAAGAAGTTGCGGCCCTGGCGTTGCTGCTGGCTTCGGAAGATGGCCGCGGCATTAACGGACAGGCCATTAATGTAGACGGCGGCACCGTGCTTTGAGGATGTCAGAACCGCCTGCGGTAGCGGGCGGGCCACTGCGATTGCAGATTGCAGACTGCGGATTAAAAACGAAGATAAAGAGCCGTTCGTTGGCCTTCAATCCGCATTCTGCGCTCCGAAATCCGAAATCATAAAATGTCATTTACATTCATCAATCCGGAATCACTCGGCGCGCCGCGCGGTTATTCCAATGGGGTGCTCACAGAACCTGGGGGCCGGCTACTGTTCATCGCCGGACAGATTGCCTGGGACGGTCAACAACAGATCGTTAGTGACGACTTCGTGGCGCAATTCGATCAAGCGCTGGCGAATGTAATCACAGTCGTCAACGCGGCGGGTGGCACAGCGGAACAGATTGCGCGGCTGGTGATTTATGTTACCGATAAAGCGGAGTACAAAAAACGCACGGACGAAATCGGCGATAGTTATCGCGCCCGCATGGGAAAACATTTCCCGGCAATGGCGTTGGTAGAAGTTAAGAGCCTGCTCGACGACAACGCCAGGGTTGAGATCGAAGGCGTAGCTTACTTGTAACGCGAGTTGTTTTGACGCACGTCTGTCGTCGCGCAACGAACCCTCATGAGACAGAAACTTTTCAGCGCGTTTGCCATCCTGATGCTTGTTTCCGCGGGGCTCGCCTGTTCCCTGGGCTCCTCGTTATTCCGTTCAAAGGGCCAACGGAGCTGGCATCTGGTTTTGGAGATCGCTCCTTCCGCGTCTGACAAGGAAGCGACCTTGACACAGATTATGAGGGTGATCGAGAGGCGCCTGGACGCTGCCCACGTGCCGAACTATAAGGTTGAAGCGCAGAGTGGGACTGACAATCGCATCCTGGTCGACCTTCCCAAGATCGCCGATCGGGAACGTGTGAAGTCTTTGATCACGGCCGGTGGCAAGCTGGAGTTTGTGCAAGTGATCAGTCCGCCAAGTCCCTCGCCGGTGCAGACGTTTGCCACCAGAGAAGAGGCTGCATCTTTCGTTAAGGGACAAGATCCAACCACCGTGCGAATCTTATCTTACCGGGAAAGGGATGACCCGATTGCCACCCAGGAACTGCGAACCAGCTCGCCTGCGCCGCGCTGGGTCGTCGTAGCAGTTCCCGCGATCGTTGATGGCAGCGAACTTCGGAATGCGTCTGCGGCCCCATCAGTGGGGGTTCGTGACGAATATTCGATAATGTTTTCGCTAGGGCAGCAGGGCGCCGGGAAGTTCGGGGCCTGGACCGCCGGCAATATCAATAATTACCTTGGCGTGGTTCTGAACGACGAAGTGAAATCGATCGCTTATATTAAAGGACAGATATACGACTCGGGCGAGATTTCGGGCAGATTCACAAAACAGAGCGCTGAGGATCTGGCCCTGGTGCTGCGATCAGGTGCCCTACCAGTCCCGGTAAAAATTGTGTCCGAAACCATTGATAAATAGGACCAGCGAAGCGGCCTGCCGATGATCAATCCCAAAAGCTTTCTTTACGAACTCAGTGACGCGGGCGTGGCGACGATCACTCTAAACCGTTCGGAACGTTTGAACGCGATCACGTTCGACGTTTACCGGGAGTTAACCGATACGTTTGCGGCGCTGCGTGAGGAAAAAGATGTTCGCGTCGTAGTCATCACCGGCGCGGGCAAAGCGTTCTGTTCCGGCGGCGACGTTCACGACATCATCGGCGAATTGTTTGGGCGCGATATGCAGGGCTTGCTGGATTTCACGCGCCTGACTTGCGCGCTAATTCAAAACATCCGCGCATTGCCGAAGCCGGTCATCGCCAGTCTCAACGGCACCACCGCCGGCGCCGGCGCCTGCATTGCGCTGGCAGCCGACATGCGGATCGCGAGTGAAACCGCAAAGATTGCGTTCCTGTTTGTGAAGGTGGGATTGTCAGGTGCGGACATGGGCGCCGCTTACTTGTTACCGCGCATTGTCGGTTTGGCGAAAGCTACCGAACTGTTGATGACGGGCGATTTCGTTTCAGCTTCGGAAGCGGCGGCGATGGGTTTGTACAATCGTGTGGTTCCCGCTGACGCGTTGGCCGCCAACACGAAAGAGTTCGCGGAACGTCTGGCCGCCGGGCCGGCGTTCGCGCTGGCGAAGACCAAGGAGATGCTGAACCGCGAAATGCAAATGGATCTCGCGACCGCACTGGAAACCGAAGCCCAGGCCCAGGCGCTTTGCATGCAGCATACGGATTTCCGCGAAGCCTACGACGCGTTCACAGCGAAACGTCCTGCGAAGTTCAAGTGATTTTGGAGTGCGCCGGCAGAGCGCAGCGCCGACGGCGCTTTGGATAACGCCGTAAACCTGGGAAGGAAAGGAATAGAATCCAAGACGGTGTCGCCGCTTCGCTCTGCCACCGCACTCCGGGAGTAGTTGCTGTCAAACTATGGATCGGTTCATCGAAACAACTCCGTTCTTTACTGCTACGCAACGCGCGCTGGCGACGCACGCAGCTGCGTTCACTGCGCGCGACGTTGAACCGCGGGCCGCTCAAGAAGAGGCGGGTCTGGACGAATCCTTTCGGGCCTACCTTGGTCTTTTGGTCGAGGCCGGCCTCTTGCCTTTTGCGGTGACTGTTCCCGGGCAGGCCTTCGATCTGCGATCGTTTTGCATAATTCGCGAAGCGCTTTCTTACTCTTCATCGCTCGCCGATCTGGCGTTCGTAATGCAGGGGCTGGGCACATATCCCATCAGCGTCGCGGCCAGCGAACATGTGCGTGACTTCTGGCTCGAGCGGGCGGCCACCGGAAAAGCGATCGGAGCTTTCGCGTTGACCGAAGTTGAGGCGGGCTCCGACGTAGCGGGAATCAAAACCACGGCTTGCCGCGACGGCGACGCATATGTGATTGATGGCAGCAAGCGTTTCATTTCCAACGCGGGCCTCGCTGATTTCTACACCGTCTTTGCGCGCACCGGCACCCGCGCCGACGGCCGCGCTGAGTTGTCGGCCTTCGTGGTTGGCGCGCGCATGGCGGGATTTTCAGTTCGCAAACGCACGCAGATGCTGGCCGCACATCTGATCGGTGAAATCGAATTTAACAATTGCCGCGTTCCGGCAGAGAACCTGGTTGGCGCCGAAGGCGACGGGTTGCGTATGGCGTTGCAAACCCTCGATACCTTCCGCGCCAGTGTGGGCGCTGCCGCCTGTGGTCTGGCGCGCCGGGCCCTCGATGAAAGTGTTTCTTACGCAAAGACCAGGCAGCAGTTCGGCCGGCCGCTATCGAGTCATCAGTTGATCCAGGCGAAACTGGCCGACATGGTGACGGAGCTCGATGCGGCGCGCCTGCTGGTTTATCGCGCAGCCTACTTGAAAGATACGGACCACACGAATCGCTCGACGCTGGAAGCGAGCGAGGCCAAACTGTTCGCCACTGAAGCAGCCGGACGGATTGCTGACAGCGCGTTGCAGATACACGGCGGCTCCGGACTGGTGCGCGGCAGCGTGGTCGAACGCGTCTACCGCGACGTGCGCGCGTTGCGCATTTACGAAGGCACTTCCGAAATCCAAAAACTGGTAATCGCGAATCAACTCGTGAAGTAGGACAGACATTCCTGTCTGTTCCAGTGAGCACCAATCTCAGTGGCCATTTTCACAAGGCCTTGGACTGGTGAAGAAGAGCGGCAAATATGGTTACATAAACAAAAAAGGAGCCGTTGTTATTCCTTTTCGGTTTGATGGCGCAGGCGATTTTGCGGAGGGCTCGGACTAGTGTTAATTGCAAGCAAGTATGGTTACATCGATAAGACTGGCAAGATCGTAATTCAACCACAGTTTGAGCGCTGCGGTGGTTTCTCTGAAGGATTGGCCCGATTTGTTGATAACGACAAAGTTGGTTACATAGATCGGACGGGAAAAGTTGTGATCGCGCCCTGGTTTGAATCCGGAGAACCCTTTAGCGAGGGGCTGGCGGAGGTTCAAGTCGACAGAAAATGGGGCTACATAAACAGAAGCGGGGAAATCGTTATAAAGCCCAACTTCGTAAGGACTGGACAGTTCTCGGAAGGCTTGGCACCGGTTTCACTGGGGAGCCATGGTGGCTTTATCGATACTACTGGTCGAATGGTCATCGAGAATATGTGGTGGGATATGGGCGAAGAATTCTTTGATGGGCTTGCATTGATGGAGACCAGTTACGGCCTGGCTTACATAGACAAGCGAGGGAACCACATTTGGAGGGAGAAGATCGCTCATCGTTGAGGGTTCATGGTTACACCCTGGTAACTCTGCGGCGCAGTCATTTCCGAAGCATTTCTTGAAAGAGTGAACGAGACAACTTCAAAGAGAACCCAACTGGAGTCCCATCTCGCCCGCCGTCTCGGCCTTTTCGATACCGCGATGCTGGTGATGGGCGGGATCATTGGCTCCGGGATCTTTATCAATTCCTACGTGGTTGCTCAGCAGGTCCATTCTCCGATCCTGATTTTGGGCGCCTGGGCGGTTGGTGGTTTGATTGCGCTGGCCGGCGCGTTTATCTACGCCGAGCTCTCGTCGCAGACTTCGGCTTCCGGTGGCCAATACATTTATTTGCGCGACGCGTTTCATCCTTCCATCGCGTTTCTCTACGGTTGGGCGCTGCTGCTGGTTATTCAAACCGGAGGCATGGCAGCGGTAGCAATCACCTTCGCCAAATATTTTTTGGAAGTGGGCCACCTGTCTGGTGGCGATCGTAACGCGGCGATCGTCGCGGTGATTGCCTTGAGCGCGCTCACGCTGATTAATTGCCTCGGCGTGCGGGCGGGAAGTACGACGCAAAACGTCTTCATGATTCTGAAGTTGATTGCCATCGCTGTGCTGGTTGCCTGGGGATTGACGGTTAGCGACTCAGCTCCCAGCGAAGGAATCACTGCTATTGCCGGGGGGACTTCGGATGTGTGGGCCATGTTGACGGCATTCGGCGCCGCACTTATTCCAGTGCAGTTTGCTTATGGCGGCTGGCAAACATCCTGCTTCGTCGCCGGCGAAGTGCGCGAGCCGCACAAGAACCTGCCGCGTGGATTATTGCTAGGCGTGTTGGGTGTGATTGCGGTTTATCTTTCAGTGAACTTCGTTTATGTCTACGCGTTGGGACCGGCGACCCTCGCGCAAACGAAGACTCCGGCGTCGGCCGTGATGCGTCTGGCACTAGGTGAAGGCGGCGCGCGCTTCATTGCCATCGGGATTGCCGTTTCCACTCTCGGGTTTCTAAGTCAAAGCATGTTGACGGCGCCGCGAGTTTATTTTGCGATGGCGCAGGATCGTGTGTTCTTCAGCGGGCTGGCGCGTTTGAATCGCGCGCGCGTGCCGGCAATGGCGATTGCATTACAGGGCGCGCTGGCGATTGTAATTGCGCTTTCCGGCCGCTACGAGCAGATACTGAATTACGTGGTTTCGGTTGATGTAGTTTTCTTTGCGCTCACGGCGCTGTGCGTGTTCCTGTTCCGAACTCGGGATCGTGCGCGCGGCGAAGCTCGGGTGGATACGTTTCGTATTCCCGGCCATCCTTTGACGACAATCTTTTTCATTCTCGCCTGCGGCGCGGTAATTGTGAGTACCGTTTACCAGTATCCACGCAACAGCGCGATCGGCCTGGGAATCATGCTGGCAGGGTTGCCGGTTTACTTTTTGTGGCGCAAACGGCCGGTCGACTCCGATCCTGTCAAATAGATTATGATCAAACAGTCTGCTTACATGCACTGGGCCAAAACGCGACCGCGAGTCAAATATGACCTCGCCCTGAGCGGCGTTCTCAATCTGCCTTTCAGCGAACTGGACGTAGAACTCGCGGATCTGGATCTCAACGGACCGAATCCCTACGGTTATCCGCCGCTGCTCGAAGCGTTGGCAACCCATTGCAAAGTCACGCCGGAAATGGTCGTCACGGTTTCGGGTGGCACTTCGATGGCCAATCACCTGGCGATGGCGGCATTGCTGAATCACGGTGATGAAGTGCTCGTGGAAGAGCCAACTTACGATCCGCTGCTCGCCGTGGCGGAGTACCTCGGAGCCCGTATCAAAAGATTTGCGCGCCCGTTCAGCACCGGCTTTCGCATTGATCCCGAAGCGATTCGCGAACAGATCACCGAACGCACGCGGTTGATTGTTCTCACGAACATGCATAACCCGAGCAGCGTCCTGACCGATAACGAAACCTTGAAAGAAATCGGATTGCTGGCGCGAAGCGTCGGCGCGCGCGTGCTGGTCGACGAAGTTTATCTGGAGGCATTGTTCGAAGCCGGACCGTCTTCATGCGTTCATCTGGGGCCGGAGTTTGTGGCTACCACCAGTCTTACCAAAGGCTATGGCCTCAGTGGGTTGCGTTGTGGCTGGATCCTCGCAGCGCCTGAATTGGCGCAAAAATTTTGGCTGTTGAAAGATATCTTCGAGGGTGTTGGGCCACATCCGACCGAACGTTTAAGCGTAGTGGCGTTGAAACAGTTGCGTCGCATCGCCACTCGCGCGAAAAATATTCTCCGAACTAATCGCGCCGCGCTTAATCAATTCCTGGAATCACAGGACGAGCTTCAGGCGGTGCCAACTGAATCGGGGACGACGATCTTTCCGCTTCTGCGCCACGGCAGCGTCGATATGCTTTGTGATTTGCTGAACCGCAAGTATGAGACGGCCATTGTGCCCGGGCGATTTTTTGAAATGCCACAGCATGTGCGCGTAGGAATCTGCTGTGAGCCGGAACTCTTTACCGGCGGCCTGGAAAGACTGGGCGCGGCATTGTCTGAACTACCGCAGACGGATCAGAGGCGATGAGAATCAGCATCATTGGCGGTGGGCCAGCCGGGCTTTACTTCGCCATCCTCATGAAACGGACCGATCCGGCGTACGAAGTCACGGTCTATGAGCGGAATGGCCCAGACGATACATTCGGCTGGGGTGTAGTCTTTTCCGGAAAGACGCTAGCGAATCTGAAAGCGGCTGACGAAGAATCGTTCCGGCAAATCACCGATAGTTTTCAAACCTGGGACAACGTAGACGTCCGGCACCGCGATCAGCAGGTTACGATTCGCGGTAATCATTTTTCCGGCATCGCGCGTCTGGAGCTGCTGCGCATTCTGCATCGCCGCTGTCTGCAGTTGGGCGTCGAACTGAAGTTTCGCGCTGATCTGTCTCCTGCAGATATTGCAGCGTTGCGAGACACTTCGAATCTGGTAATCGGTGCTGACGGTGTGAACAGCACGGTGCGCCGGGAATACGCGAAGGTGTTTGAACCGACGCTCGGAGTCCGCACGAATAGATATATTTGGTACGGCACACACCGCTTGTTCCATGGTTTGACGCTGACCTTTCGCGAGAATCCAGACGGCGTTTTCGCCGCGCATTCATACAAATTCAACGAATCCACCAGTACGTTCATCATTGAGTGTGATGAACAAACCTGGAGGCGCGCCGGTTTCGCGGAGATGACGGACGCGGCGACCCGAAGTTATCTGGAGCAGGTGTTTGCGCCGGACCTCGACGGCCACTCGTTGTTATCCAACAATTCAAAATGGATTAACTTTCTGCTCGTAAAGAACGCGAGTTGGAGTTACGGCAACATGGTCTTGCTGGGTGACGCGTTGCACACGGCGCATTTCTCGATCGGCTCAGGAACTAAACTAGCGTTCGAGGATGCGATCGCTCTACACAAGTGTTTTGCCGGGTCGGCAGATGTGCGTTCTGCTTTGGAAGAATTCGAAAAAGTGCGGAAGCCGGTCATCGAAGAATACCAGGCCGCCGCCTACGACAGCATGGTTTGGTTTGAGAACGCGAGGCAGTACATGCACCTCGATCCGGTCGAGCTAGCGTATGTGTTGATGACCCGCAGTGGGAAAGTCGATCGCGACAGTTTGCAGCGGCGAGATCCGGAGTTTGTGGCGAGGTATGAGGCGTCGCGCGAATCGAATTGCTTCCGCGCTGGGACCAAGGTCAAAACAGGAAAAGGGTGGCGGGTAATTGAAGAAATTCAACCAGGCGAACTTGTTTTGTCTTATGAGAACGGCTTGCGCATGGTGGTTAGTTTACAGAAGCGACCGCATGTTGGAAGGTTACTTGGGCTTCGTTTGCGATCAAACATTGGGATTGTTTGGGTGACGCCAGACCAATGCTTTCTTGCCCCCTCTCCGCAAGCGGAGAGGGGGTTGGGGGGAAAGGAAGAGGCGCCAGCTAACCCCACCCCAAACCCCTCCCCGCGGGCGGGGAGGGGGAAGAACGCTGAGGTTCAGTGGAAACTCGGTGGAACTTCTCCGACAACCGCTTACTTAGCACGGCAGTTACGAAAGGACTCAACCTCGGCAGAAAGGATTCTTTGGGAGTGTTTGCGCGGGCGGCGTTTAGCTGGTGCCAAGTTCCGCCGACAACATCCACTGGGAACCAATTATATAGCTGACTTTTATTGTTCTGAGGTGGGGTTAGCGATTGAGCTCGATGGAAGCGTGCATGACTCTAATAAGGGGCGATGGGCCGACGGGATTCGACATCGACAACTGGCAGTGAGCGGCGTCAAGTTCTTGCGCTTTGAAAACTCACGGGTCTTCGACGATTTAGATGGTTTATTACATCAGATCGCGCAATATCTCGTCGCTTCCAACCCCCAACCTGAGGGTAGTGAGGAACGACCAAAATGGCGAATAGCGAAAGACCTTCTTCCCGGGGACCGACTGATCATTGACGAACACGGGCGCGTAGAATTCATCGAGAGTGTCGATCAGATTGTTGTTAATGAATCCGTTTACGATCTGGTGCTCGAACGGAACAGCCCATTTATTACCGAAGCGGGAGTTGTGCGCAGCCTTCATACGAGTGAAGTACAATAGTATTGATTATCCCTGCCACTTGGGCGCCAGTAATCGCCGGCGGCCATCATTCGCCAAGCTTATCCCTGATTCATCGAGCTCTTTTCGATCCCAAAGTTTGCAGGTCACCTGCTTGTGCGCCTGGTCCAGGGCCTCACAGTAGTTCGTATAAGTGCACCGCCTGACTTCATCACCGCGTCCGAGTCTGACTTTCAAAAACCAATCAGGATCGGCGAGTGCCTGGCGGGCGAGGCCAATAATGTCGGCCTCGCCGCGTTGCAGGATCGCTTCGGCCTGATCGAAGACAGTGATGCCGCCGGTTCCAACAACGGGAACATGAAACCCGGCATCATTGACGGCGGCTTTGATCGCACTAGCCAACGGCATCGACCGGCCAAATGGTCCAAGTTCATCGGACAGGGTCGTCGGCATGCATTCGTATCCGCTGCGGCCGGTGTACGGATAAACAGCTTCACCGACTTTTGGTTGCTGCGCGTCTTCGAACTTTCCGCCTTTCGAAAGTGAAAGAAAATCGAAGCCGGCTTTCGCGAACTCAATAGCGAAGTATCTGGCATCGTCCAGGCGGTTGCCGCCCGCAATCACTTCGTCACCCAGGAAACGCACCCCAACAACGTAAGCGTTTCCGACGCGTTCGCGCACGGCACGATAAACCTCCAACGGTAGCCGCGCGCGTTCCGGGCGGGTTCCGCCATAACCATCACTACGGTTGTTCAGCGCGCTGAGAAAACCCGCCATCGTGTATGCATGGGCGTAATGAAGTTCCACGCCGTCAAAGCCCGCTTCGCGCGCTCGCCCTGCAGCATCAGCGAAAATTGCCGGCAGTGTTTGTGGGAGTTCCGCGATGTGCGGCAGGTGAGTGTCCGTTACGCGTTCGCGATAGCCGAGCTGCAAAGATTCCAGTTCCCGTTCGTTCAACACACTGGCGATCACTTCGTCAGTAGCGTCCTCGAGAAAAGTACGTAACGCGCACTCGCTTGCGCTGAGCCAGTGATCATCGCCGGTCAATCGCGCCAGACGCTTACGATGGCCCTCCGTCACTTCCAGAAAGCGTTGGAAGAACTTGCCCGGATCCGGTCGCCGTTTGATCGCCAGGAAATCGAGGATTTGAATGAACAAACGCGTTTCGCCATCGCTGGCGTCGCGCACCGTCTCGACGAGTTTCCGCAGGCCGGGAATAAATCGATCATGGCCAATGCGTAACAGCGGCCCACTGGGAATGTCGCGCACACCGGTGGCCTCCACCACGATCGCGCCCGGCTTACCTGCAGCGAAGCGGCGGTACCAATCCAGGTTTTCCTGTGTGACAAATCCATCGTCGGTGGCCCGCCAGGGCACCATGGCCGGCACCCAGGTGCGGCTCGCGAGTGTGATGGGACCGATCGCGATCGGCCGGAACAGCAGTGAGCGAGCGGCCTCCTCGGCGGTGGGCCATCTTGTTTCCGGAAGCGGATGCTTGATTGGGTTAGCAAACTTCCACATAGAGTCTGTCAATTTACCACGGCTAACGCTCATGGAGTGCGTCGGCGACGGCGCTTTAGATATACGACCCTGCCGGCTCATAGACTCGAAAGCCCACCGTCTCAATCGTGTAACAGGAACGAATCCAAAGCGGTGTCGCGCTGCGCTTGCCCCGGACTCCAGATGTTCTTTACCCCCTCTCCGCAAGCGGAGAGGGGGTTGGGGGGAGAGGATGCGACGGCGCTAACCCCACCCCCAACCCCTCCCCGCACGCGGGGAGGGGCTTACTCTGTGGTAAATTATCGTATCGAATAATTTGATAGCAGACGGAGTCTCCGGTGACCGATGATCTTCTCAAGTGGCGTGACGAGTTTCCCATCCTCGAAAAGGCTGTCTATCTAATCTCGCACAGTTTGGGCGCCATGCCGCGCGCGACGTACCAGCAGCTGCAGGAGTATGCGGAGACATGGGCCACCCGCGGTGTGCGCGCATGGGCCGAGGGCTGGTGGGAGATGCCGGTTACGGTGGGGAATGACGTGGGGCGGGTTATCGGCGCTGAGCCGCGCACCGTCGTCATGCATCAGAACGTTTCTATTTGCCAGTCGCTGATTCTTTCCTGCTTTCAGCCGACACCCGAGCGAAACAAGATCGTCTATTCGGAGCTTAATTTTCCGACGGTGATGTACGTCTATGAAGCGCACGCCCGCAATGGCCGCTTGCGCATTGAGACGGTCGAGTCAGACGACGGCATCACCGTGCCGCTGGACCGGATGTTGGCGGCGATTGACGAAACTACTTTGCTCGTTCCGATCTCTCATGTTCTGTACAAGAGCGGTTTCTTGCAGAACGCGAAGGCCATTATCGAACGCGCGCACGAAGTAGGCGCCATGGTGGTCCTCGATGTCTACCAATCGGCCGGCACCGTTCCCTTCAGTGTTACAGATCTGAACGTGGACTTCGCCACCGGCGGATCGGTTAAATGGTTGTGTGGTGGACCAGGGGCCGGGTATCTCTATGTGCGTCCCGATTTAATTCCCACGTTGCAACCGCAAACAACGGGTTGGATGGCCCATGAAGCGCCTTTCGCTTTTGACACCGACCTGCGCTATGCGCCGGGCATCGAAAGGTTCCTTCACGGCTCGCCTTCGATTCCGGCGCTGTACGCTGCGCGCAGCGGGTACAAAATCATCAACGAAATCGGTGTGCCGGCAATTCGGGAAAAAAGTGTGCGCCAAACAACGCGCCTGATTGAGTTGGCCGACGAGGCGGGATTTCATGTAACCAGCCCGCGCGATCCGGCGAGTCGCGGCGGCACGGTTACGATCGCGGCTGATCATGCTGCCGCAGTCACGCGAGAACTAGTGCGGCGCGAAATAATCGTCGACTATCGGCCGGGCGCCGGCGTGCGCATCTCGCCGCATTTTTATACCACTGACGATGAAGTCGAACGCGTCATCAGTGAGATGAAGATTATCAGGGACACACAGAGCTTTGAAACGAGCGACAAGGCCGGAGCCGCATATTGAGACCCGGAGCGCGCTTGCTCTTAGGCAATTAACGGGGCAGTAGCCCGACCGTGAGGGAGGGCTCCGATTGAGTGCATGCGAGGGGGAGCCCTCCCTTACGGTCGGGCTACTGCCCCGCTTCGCGGTAACCATCGAGCCGTCGCACTTCAAAACAGGTAATCAATGACTAAAGACTACGGCGCCGAGGCCCCGCTCTCCTACAACAAGTATCTCCGCGTGCCGGAGCTGATCGACCTGCAGAGTTTGCTGTCCGATCCTGCGCACCATGATGAATTGCTCTTCATCACAGTTCATCAGGCTTACGAGCTTTGGTTCAAGCAAATCCTCCATGAGATTGACGCAGCGATCCGGTTGATGGATGAAGATCGAGGCGCGACCGCTGCGCGCGCGCTGCTCCGGGTGGTGGAGATCGAAAAACTTCTGGTCCAGCAGATTCATATTCTGGAAACTATGACGCCGGTAAACTTTCTCGCCTTTCGCGAAGAACTGAATCCCGCCAGTGGCTTTCAATCAATGCAGTTTCGCGAGATTGAGTTTTCTTCCGGTGCGAAAGATGAAGGCGTCCTGCGCCAGGCAGCAACAGATGAATTTGCGCTCGGGCGACTACAAGCTCGCATGGAAGCGCCGTCGCTGGGCGACACTTTTTACGCGCTGTTACGCCGCCGGGGTTTTGATGCGCCCGCCGATGACGTGCCACCCGATAAGACCGAGCGCGGGCGACCGTACGGCAAGCGGGTTCGTGCAGTCCGCGACATCCTCGCTGATTTTGAAAATCACGAGCAGGAGTTTGCCCTTGCCGAAGCGCTGCTGGCACACGACGAATGGTTTTCCCTCTGGCGATCGCACCACATCAAAATGGTCGAGCGCATGGTGGGTGCTAAAAGAGGGACAGGAGGATCGGAAGGCGTAGGGTATCTTCAGACTACGCTGACGAAAAGGTTCTTTCCGGAAATCTGGGAAGCTCGCACGTACCTGACGGCAAGCAGCCAAGAAGCCGGATGCCCGTTTGCCGGCGATCAGGCATCACAAAATGAAGAACCCTCATCCCCTGTCAAAGGAACATGACGATCCAATTCCCAGAGCGGTTCAACATGGCCGACTACTTCCTCTACCACAATCTGGAGGAAGGACGCGGCGATAAAGTCTGTCTTTATTACGAAGATCAAACCTATACGTATGGCGATGCGGCGCGCATGTCGAATCGCACCGGTAATGCGCTACGTGAGTTAGGTGTCGAGGTTGAGGATCGCGTTCTGCTGGTCATGCCGGATTGTCCGGAATTTGTCTGGACCTGGTTTGGCGCGGCGCGCATCGGTGCGGTTATCACGATGGTCAATCCATTGTTGCCGGTGGATGACTACAAATACTATCTCGATTACACACGGGCCCGCGTGGCCGTGATTCATCGCTCGCTGATCAAAACTTTCACGGAAGCAGCCCGCGACACCACTTTTCTGCGCGCGGTTGTTGTTGTCGGGGACGACGAAGCCGCGACGGATCGGAGTCCCTTTCCCGGGGGCGAGAAGAGCGCAGTTACCGGGAAAGCGCGCTGGGTTGCCTTCAATGAAATAGTGTCAGCGCAGCCGCCCATCTGCCGCGCCGCCGACACGCACCGTGACGACATCGCAATCTGGCTTTTCACTTCCGGTTCCACCGGCCACCCAAAAGGCGCCGTGCACCTGCAACACGACTTGCCTTACAACACCGAAGTTTTCGCCAAAGCGACGATGGGCGTTAACGAAAACGATCTGACAGTTTCGGTTCCGAAACTCTTTTTCGGCTACGCCACGGGAACCAATTTGCTGTTTCCATTTGCAGTCGGCGGAGCCACCGCGCTCTTTTCAGAACGTTCGACGCCGGAAAAACTTTTCGAAGTGATCCATCGTTACCGCCCGACAATTCTGACGACCGTCCCGACAATGATTAACTCAATGCTGAATGCCGACAACGCGCGGCAGCATGATCTGTCGTGCCTGCGGTTTTGCTATTCGGCGGGCGAAGCTCTTCCGGTCGAGCTTTATCACCGTTGGAAGGAAGTCTTCGGCGTCGAAATTTGCGACGGCATCGGGTCCGCTGAAATGTTTCATATCTACATCACCAATCGACCTGGTGATGTAAGGCCCGGAAGCCTGGGACGGACGGTTAACGGATACGAGGCCCGAATTGTCGACGCCGCAGGAAAAGAAGTTGCCGTGAACGAGATGGGCACTTTGAAGATCAAAGGCGACTCGGCCGCACTCTGTTACTGGAACGCGCATGAAAAGTCGAAAGAGGTGTTCGCGGGAGATTGGTGTACGACCGGCGACCAGTTTCACGCAGACTCTGAAGGATACTATTGGTATCACGGTCGCACCGACGACATGCTGAAAGTCTCGGGTGTTTTCGTCGCTCCGGCCGAGATTGAGAATTGCCTGTTGCAGCATCCCGCGGTTTTGGAATGCGCAATCATTGGAGCTGCGGACGGTGATGGGTTGATAAAGCCGAAAGCGTTCGTCGTCCTTCGCCAAAGGGCAGAAGTCTCAACAAACGATCAACTAGCCCAGGACTTAAAAGATTTTGTGAAGTCTCGCCTGGCTCCTTACAAATACCCGCGCTCGATCGACTTCGTTTCATCACTCCCAAAAAACGATCGCGGAAAAATCGATCGCAAGCAATTGAAGAGTGAGTAACGGAGGCTCTACGACATCAGTTCTTATTGGCCAGATGGAAGACATTCCGTCCTGGCCTTTTGCTTTTTAGTTTAGGGAGCACAAGTTCCGGAGGGATGCCCGGCGGTGGCTTCGCAATTATTTGAACAGCAGTTGCCGTTGCCCTGACAGGACTCACCCGGCTGCGCGCAACTGGAAACGGCATGGACTGTCGGAGCGACGATAGAGGTAATTAGCGGCACCGCGATTACAGCAGCCAGTCCGATCTTTCGCATGACTGATCTACGGGAAAGGCGATTCAGATTCGCTGGTCGGTTCCAACGCTCCTGCAGCAAATCAAACTTTTCCAACTGGTCCAACGCGAGCCAGATCATCTCATCAGCGACGGGCGCGCCAAAATTTGTTTCAAAATGTGAGTGCAACTCCGAGAGCGTAGTGCGGCCGTCACAGTGTTTCCAAACAAATGCCGCAGTCTGATTCAGACAGTGTGCTTTGTCGCGGTCGAGATCGTAGATAAGAACTTCGTCAGGTAATTCCTGAACCACCAGGCGTTCCTGCCTGGCGGCGGGTAGATTTCTCATATCGGGGCGAACCTCAGTTCAAAATTGGGAGTAGTGCTTTTAGCCCAAAACCCCCACGCCAGTCAATATCCTTCGCCGGACCCGTCGCCGCCCATTTTTGTTAGCCGACGTTGAACGCAGAGCCCCATTGACTTAAGCGAGTTCCAAGGAAATTGCCTAGTGGGATTTTTGGAATTAGCGGAAGGATTTCCTGTTATACGGAAAGACTGTGATAGGCGTCGCGGATCAAGAGTTCCGGCGATCGAGGTTGTAATCACGTAAGCGGCGATACAGCGTGGAAGGAGAGATGCCGAGGATCTCCGCAGTCTTGCCGCGGTGCCAGCCAGTTTGTTCCAGAGCCGACAGAATCTGTTGCCGCTCGACTTCTCGCAAGGACGTTGGGGTTCCGCTATCTGAAGTCGATCCACTCATCGACTGCGATCCGGCTGCGACTGAAAAACTCGTTAACGAAGCAGAACCAACCGAGGGGCGCGCGACTTCGGGTGGTAATTCGTCAAGCGTAATGAGGTTGTTGTTTGCAAGTAAAACGCCTCGCTCGAGGCAATTACGCAATTGTCGAACGTTGCCGGGCCAGCTGTAGGCGCGCAACGCCGCGCGTGCTTCCGGCGTGATTTCGGGAGGTGCCGCACTCAGCTGTTTCAAAGTGTGTTCCGTCAGAGGCTCGATGTCTTCCGGCCGTTCCCGGAGTGGCGGCAGGCTGATCTGAAATCCATTGATGCGATAAAGCAAATCAGAACGAAACGAACCATCCGCAATCACAGTATCCAGGTTGCGATTGGTAGCGGCGACAATGCGCACATTAACTTCGACCTTGCGCACTCCGCCGACACGAAAAAACGTACGGGTCTCAATTGCGCGAAGCAGCTTTGCCTGCAACGGGGCCGGCAGTTCCGTTACTTCGTCAAGGAACAGCGTCCCGCCATCCGCTAATTCGATCAGACCTAGCTTGCGTCCCTTAGCTCCTGAAAATGCACCTGCTTCATAACCAAACAACTCAGATTCCAGCAGCGATTCCTGAAAGGCGGCGCAGTTCAAGTCGATAAAGGAAGCGTCAGCGCGGGTCGACAAACGGTGGATCGCGTGGGCGATCAACTCTTTGCCGGTTCCGGATTCGCCGGTGATCAAAACCGATGCATCGGAAGGCGCAACTCGCTCGACCAACCGCACGGCTTCGCGCATTGTCTGGGAAACAGAAACGATTTCTGGCAGCGCCGATTGGCGGGCGAGTTGCTCTCGCAACCTTTGATTGTCCACGCGCAAGCGGCGCTTTTCGGCCGCCTGCCGGACGCGAACGTCGAGTTCATTGATGGTGTAAGGTTTGGTGAGGTAATCATACGCACCCATCTTCATGGCTTCGACTGCTGTTTCAATCGTGCCATTGCCGGTGAGCATGATTACTTCGGGAGGGTTAGGCCGTTCGTGCACTCGCCGCAACAGTTCCATCCCATCCATGCGCGGCATGTTGATATCGCAGAGCAGAACGTCGACGTTGCTTTCTTCTAAACGTCGCAAGGCTGCCTCGCCGTCGGGCGCAACCTGTACGCGATAGCCGAGGCGCTGCAATTCCTTCTGCAACACCATGCGCAGGTTCGTTTCATCTTCGGCTACCAACAGGCGTGTCGTCTGGGCTTCGCTCACGAAATCTGATCTCCGTCCTGACTGGCGGGAAGCGTAATGGTAAACGTCGTGCCGGCGCCTACCTTTGATTCGACCTCTAACTTGCCTCCGTGCTCCGTTAAAATACCATAAGAAACCGCAAGCCCCAGCCCGGTGCCGCTGCCTATCTCTTTAGTAGTAAAAAATGGGTCGAAAATCTTCGTGAGATTTTCCGGAGGAATTCCAACGCCGGTGTCGGTTACCTCGATTAGTACGTGCGGACCCTCGCGGCGAGTGCGCAATATCAATCGACCGCCAAGCGGCATCGCGTCTATCGCATTTGTCGCCAGGGCCACCACGGCCTGCTGCAAGTGACCTTCGTCGCCGGACACCGTAACTATGTCGTCTGAAGCCTGTATGACGATCTCAATCTTGTCGCCGCGTTGTTGATGAGTGACCAGACGTGCGGCCGAATGCGCCACGTCGTTAACGTTTACGCGGGCATGACGACCGGCCCGCGTGCGACTGAAATCAAGCAGTCCATTCGTAATGGTTTTGCAGCGGAATGCTTCATCGCGAATTAACCCTAAGTATTCGCGCAGGCTGTCCTCTTCACCTGACGCATTGAATGCTCCTTCCCGGACGCGCGTCTCCAGCGCCTCAGCGCAGGCAGCAATAGTCGCCAGCGGGTTGTTAATTTCATGCACTATTCCAGCGGCCAGGCGCCCGACCGCGGCCAGTTTTTCCGCGCGGGCCACAGCGCGATCGGCTTTTACGCGGCTCGTAATTTCTTCACCGACGGTAATGACGTGGGTGACTTTCCGGCTGCCTTCGGCGCGCATTGGAATCTTGCTGATCAGCCAGTGCTTCGTTTCGCCAGTCTCGCTTACGGATTCCTGTTCGATGCGTTCGATCTGGCCGGTTTCAAAGACGCGCGCGAACTCCTGTTCCAGTACATCGCGCTTCTGTCTGGTAAGCACTTCGAACACACTACGGCCCAGAGCCGCGCCACGGGGAATGCCAAGTTCGCCGAGTTCGCGGTTATGGTTCCAGGCAACGACTCGATATTCACGGTCTACAGCGTAGAGCGAGATCGGTAAGCTATCGATAATTGCTCCTGTGAAGCGCTGTTGTACTTCTGCTTCTGCAGTGCGGCGATCGACTTCCTGGGCAAGGGTCGCAGCAGACTCGCGGGCCGCGAGGTACAAGGAAGCGATGTGCGAAGCCAGCGCCGCTTGTTGCGCCGCAGCATCGCTCAGGCGACATTCGGTCTCGCCGCAGTCATCGATGGAATCGAAAGCGATTATTAGTGCCCCTTTTGTTTTGCCGCCGAAGCGGATGGGCGAAATGTACTCGACGCCATGAATTTCATCGCGCAAGAGAAAGCGGCTAGCGTCGACGGATCTGGTCGGGGTGACTGATGCCGCGTCCGCCAGCCAACCAGCGAACCGCTCAGCGTTAATCATCGACATTCCCTCGGCGCTACCTTCGCGATCGAATACGCATACGGCACTCGAGCCTTCGCTATCAACGATGGCGGCGCAGAGTGCGGCGCCGGTTGCTTCGTAGGTGCTGCCCGCCACACGTCTGACTACCTGGCCCGGATCTAGCGCGCGTAGCAAGCCCCGTCCTAAATCGGCCAGGAAACGTAACTCACGATTACTGCCCAGCAACTGCCACTCGCGTTTGGCGGCACTTAAGTGCGAATTGACTCGGGAGAGCAGCTCAGCGGGAGAGGATGGTTTGATGATGTAGTCGTCGGCCCCGGCAGCGAAAGCTTCAACCTTACTGGTTTCGGTGTTGCTGGCAGAAAAAATTACTATCGGCAGTTGCTTCATAGCCGGCTGGGCCCGCACCAGGCGACAAAGCGCAAGGCCATCTACTTCCGGCAACTCAATGTCGAGCAGTACTAGATCGCATTGCTTCTGGAGAAGCATCCGCAACGCGGCCGGAGCGTCATTCGCAGTCAAAGCACGATGGCCCGCCCGTTCAAAAGTGCGACACAGACTTTTACGCGTGCCGGCGTCGTTATCGACGATCAGCAGCGTCGCGCCAGTTGAGAGTATTGGGTCGTTAGTTTTAGCCGAAGAAGCTGACATGCTTCGCAATCTGAGCGGATTTGAAAGAGGAATTCAGGATGCGCGCTGCGCGCCGGTCGTCCTCTTTCAGATTGAAGCGAAGCAATCGGGGATTGTCAAGACAGATCAGTTGATGGCTGTGGTGGCGAGATTACCGGTTAAGAGATCGAGGGGATTCTCTGCCGGTGTATTCGCGGCAACGGCTTCGGTAAGTTTGTGTGCCGATTTGGCCGAGTACATGGCCTGATCTGCGGCGATCAGGAGATGGTCCAGAGACTCGCCGTCCTTGCTATACGTCGCGGCGCCTAAACTGATTCCGACCTGCGCCCGTCGCTCGCCGCGGACGGCCAAGGAAAACTTTGAGACGGCCGCTTCAATGCGGTCGGTTAATTCCGTTACTTCCGGGCCATCGAGATCTTGAAGGATGGCGACAAATTCGTCACCTGCATAGCGCGCCAGGAAGTCATATTCACGCAGTTGCGCGTGAATGATATTTGCGACTTCGCGGAGCATCTTGTCGCCAATCTTATGACCGAAGGTATCGTTGACCTGTTTGAAATGGTCCAGATCCAGCATCACTACCTGGAACGGTTGGCCAGTGCGGCGCGCGCGGGAAACCTCCGCATCGAACCGAACCTGAATACAACGTGCGTTGGGCAGTCCTGTCAGGGGATCCGTCAGCGCATTTGATTCCGCCTGGGCGTGATGCAGTGCATTGGCCAGCGCGTCTGAAGCCAGTCGCGTCACCGTCTCCAACAGCCGCATGTGATCGTCCGTGTATTCAGCAAGATCAGTGGAGTAAACGGACAGAGCGCCAAGTAGGAGCTCGTCCTTAACCAGTGGCAAAGCGACCATGGAACGATAGTCGCTATTGGGCTCAAGTTCCACGCCGACAAAATCCAGATTCGGATGAATCTGATTAATTGGACGGCGGTTCGCGAGGGCAAAGCCGGTGACACCTTCACCGGGAGCGATGCAGCGGGCGCGCAGAGCGGCTGCATTTTTTCCTACTGCATGTGCGGAGGTCGCATAACCCTTGAGCTCGTCATAGACGTAAACAACACAAGTGTCGAAGGGAACTATGTGCGCAACTTTATCGACGAGGATGGCCAGTGTGTCCTGAATGTCGAGCGATGAACCAAAAGTGCTGGCGATTTCGTATAGGGCGTAGACTTCACGATGGGCATTCCGGATCTGATCGTAAGCCATGAAGGATGCAGTGTCTTCGACCCCTCCGCCATGAGAGCCAGCAAATAGAATCGGATCGAAAGACACATGCGGATCGTGAGCCAGGGCGAGTTGTTCCAAACCGCGCGCAGCGATTTCCGCTTCAAAGCGCGGCAGATTATCAACGAAGAGTTCAACGATTTTTGGATCAAAGAGCGTGCGCGCACCAGCTCGCAGCAAAGTGACGGCTTCTTCGCGCGACATTCCCCGGCGAAAGGGTCGGTCCTCACGTACAGAATCGAAGCAATCAACGACTGACATGATCCTCGCGGTGATCGGAATCTGTTCGCCTTTAAGACCGTCCGGATAACCTCGTCCGTTCCATTGTTCGTGATGATGGCGCACGATTGGTACTACAGGATAGGGGAAGTCAACCCGACTTAGTATCTGGGCCCCAACCGTGGTGTGCACCTTCATTTTTTCGAATTCGGCGGGAGTTAATCCGCCGGGCTTGTTCAGAATGTGATCGGGCACGGCCAACTTTCCGATGTCATGAAGCAAAGCACCGGCTTTGAGAGCGGCGATCTCCATCTCAGAGAGACCCAGGATCTGGCCCATACCCGCGGCATAGATTTGCACACGGCGGACGTGGCAGTGAGTGGTCTGGTCCTTCGCATCAATCGCGGTGGCCAAAGCTTCAACGGTCGCCAAATGTAACTGGCTCGCTTCAGAAGCTTCACGCGTCTTAGCGTTTACACGCTCAAAATAAACTCGATAGGTGGAGAACGTGACGGCGACAAATGGCGCACCGAGCAGC
The DNA here is from genome assembly GCA_034665305.1 of Blastocatellia bacterium. Classification (GTDB taxonomy): domain Bacteria; phylum Acidobacteriota; class Blastocatellia; order Pyrinomonadales; family Pyrinomonadaceae; genus DASXRU01. The sequence continues at coordinate 329,213 of JAXDFZ010000010.1, forward strand.
ACGTATTGAATACCGAGGTGAGTAATGGCCGTGTAAATGACGCCGGCGGTAATCGCCGCCGCAAAGAACGACCATGACGTCCACAGGTAGCTGTCGCGCCAGAATGCCAGAATCGGCCTGCGGTCCCTAAGGGCAAAGATTGTCGCAATGCTAAGTCCGTTTCCGAAGTAGTAGACCAAAGCCATTAAGGCCATGGGCGCTAGCAATTGGATGGGCCGAAAGGGAACGCTAATGACGTTGCCGCTGAAATGGGCATAGGCGCTGACGCTCATATGGAAAGCATTACCGGCAAGCCAGGCCGCGACCGCGATCACTGCCGGGGTGGCAATCCAACTAACCATCCGTCTGGAAGTGCGGTGCGAACTAACCAATGCATCCGCCGCACCGATCAGAACGGCTGCGGGAACGCCTAGAAACAATATGCTCAGGAAAGTGAAAGTGTCGCCGATCGTGACGCTGGCACTGGTGTTAGGAATTGAAATCGGTCGTGAACCCGCCAGGATCGCGCAACCCAGCAGCGCCAGGAATTCAGCCCACTGCAGAGCGTCATACGACATACAGCGATAAACCGCCCAAGCGGTAATTAAGGCGCCTGCAGTTACCATCGCGTACAAATAACGTTTGGACGCGTGATTGTAATCAGAGAGGTCTATCAGTTTCATCCAGCTCATTAACCCGACTTTTATTTATTTAGATTCCCGTCAGCATAATTGCTTATCGCTAACCGCGTTTTCCTCACTCAGCCGTCCCTTTGCAAGACGAATCCAGCGCCACAAACGATTGCCGGGAGCAAGTCAGCTTTCGTTTGCGGCGCCGGACAGGGCATGAGGCGGGCGCAGGGCACATCAGCCCGCCTGTTTTGGGGGTGAGATTCGGCAGATGCCTTCTCAAGGCTGTTAGGAGGGAACGCTCCATAGTTGTTTATTTTCAAACGCGGCTAGTGGGCTCAGTGCGGTGAGCCCGATAGCGCGCTAACGCTTCTAGCCGCGTCCTTCGCTTTACAAGCAATGTGCCGCAACGCAATTCATGTGGATATATCGCTGAATCAGCGGGAATGCTGAAGTTTTCTAACCGGCTTCGTTAAAGAGGAGTGGGCGAATCGTTCTTACAATCATTGTGACACGTCAGAATGAAGCGTCGGTCAAAAGGCCTGAAGGCTTAATCGAAAGTTTCAAAGTACTGTCTGTCATTTTGGAATCTGTGACCGATCCAGTGCCACAATCCGCCTTGTAACAGGGCAAGTAGACAACTGCTGGGGCTGAGGGAATGACTCACAACTGTGAATCACCCGCTTTATTGACAAGGCGCAACGTCAGAGTGCAACCTCGACTCATTATTTTTCCACGCGATGGTGCGCTAGTTGAGCAAGACAAGACTCAAAGACCTGGAACCTTATAAGCCCGTGGGCTACATGCTATTGCTCCGTAGCAATCGGAGCTTTCGGCAGCTTTGGCTGGGCCAGGTAGTAAGCCAACTGGGCGATTGGTTCGACACCATAGCCGTTTATACGATTGTGCTGAACCTGACCGGCTCAGGGCGGGCAATAGGGTTAGTACTGGTGGCCAGATTTCTGCCGACGTTTTTCATTGGGCCGCTTTCTGGTGTGGTCGCGGATCGATTTAGCCGTCGCTCGATCATGATCATTTCCGACCTGATGCGCGCGGCAGTGGTGTTAGGGTTTTTGTTTGTTCGAAGGCCGGATCAGTTGTGGCTGGTCTATGTGCTCACGGTTTTCCAGCTGGCTTTCTCGGCGTTTTTTGAGCCTGCAAAAACTGCAGCCATCCCTTCGATCGTTTCCGAACAGGAATTACTCCCGGCGAATGCGATTGCGTCTGTCACCTGGTCGGTGATGTTGACGCTTGGGGCCGCGATCGGTGGGCTGGTTACGGGCTGGTTCGGAACCGACGCCGCCTTTGTTCTTGATTCACTGACTTTCGTTGGATCGGCACTGCTCGTAGCGAGCGTCCGCTTCCCCAAAAGAGCAGTCCGTGAAAAGAGCAAAATTACTGTCGCCAAGGCACTGGGAATTACCGATACGATAGAAGGTGTGCGTTATGTTAAGGATCGGCCGCGGGTGCTGGCGCTGTTGCTAGTTAAGCCGTCATGGGGACTTGGCGGAGGAATATTGACCTTGCTGGCGGTCTTCGGAGAAAAGATTTTTCCGGTGGGCGGAAATACTGCCACTGGAATCGGTGTGCTGTTCGCTGCACGTGGGATCGGTACAGCAGTTGGGCCCATTGCCGCGCGTCGTCTGGCGGGCGATGCGCCGCGCCGCATGCAAACTTCGATCGGCATCGCATTTCTTATCGGCGGTATTTTCTATATCGCTTTCGGGAGTGCGCGAAATTATCTTTTCGCGCTGGCCGTGTTGCTGATAGCACATTGTGGCGGCAGCATCCTCTGGGTTTTTTCCACGGTGCTGCTGCAACAGACCGTTGAGGATCGCTTTCGCGGTCGCGTGTTCGCGGCAGAAATGGCGTTGTTGACATTAACCATGGCTGCCTCGAACTACTTCACCGGCGAGTTATTGGATCGGTTTCATTTTTCCCCTCGAACAGTCACTATCGCCATCGGGATCCTGTTCTTGATCCCCGGAGCGATCTGGCTGCTTACGGAAAAAAGTTGGGGCAGGGAACGACTCAATCCAGCGACCGAGGGATTGCCGGAGGGTAAAATTCCGGTGCAACCCGCCGCGGAATTAATCCATGAAGTTGAGAAAGGGCTCTCATGAGGATCAAGGTCGGAATAATGGGTTCGGCGGATGATGCAATTACCGAAGGTAGTGGGAATACATTACGAAAAACGGCCGAGGAGTTAGGGCGTTCCATCGCTCGTAAGGATGCCCTGCTGATGACGGGCGCGACGACGGGTGTGATACGAATCGCCGGGCTCGCAGCGCGTGCGGCCGGAGTTTTTCACATCGGCATATCGCCTGCCAGTAGTATCAACAAACATATTGCGGAATATGATTTACCGATTGATGCTTGCGAGGCGATCGTCTACACCGGCTTTGGATTAAAGGGTCGCAACGTGGTGTTGGTGCGCTCCTGCGATATCGTGCTTTTCATAGCCGGGTCGATCGGGTCCTTAAACGAGTTCACCATTGCGTACGACGAAGGAAAAATAATTGGCTGTCTGCTGGGAACGGGTGGCGTGGCCGATGAAGCCGCCAACCTGGTCAAGGTTCTGGGAAAGCCGACCAAGTCGAAGATATTTTACGATGAAGATCCGGACCGACTTCTGGACAAATGCTTTGCGGCGCTTGAAACCTCAGGTGTTAAAGCGAAATGATCGTGGGTCATAACTCCGAACAGGCGCTGGGAAATACATTTCTACGCAGGAGAGACGATGAGTGCAGTATCAACTCCACAGGTTCTGGCCCAAACCATCAGTCAGGATCTCGCGGCTGACGATTTGGCCGCAGCAGGCTGGGAGAGGGCTGAGCCAGTCTGGATTAAGCGTCGCTGGTCTGGAGAACCCGCACCGCCCAACCGGCATGCGGAGGCGCGCATTCTCTGGTCGGATGATGCGCTTCATGTTCGCTTTGTCTGCGAGCAACACGAGCCGCTGATCGTAAATCCCAATCCGCAAACTGAAAACAAAACCCCTGGCCTCTGGGAACGCGATGTCTGCGAGATTTTTCTTGCCCCGGATCCAGTCAGGCCAGAGAATTACTATGAATTCGAAGCCGCTCCGACTGGCGAATGGATCGATCTGGGTATTACCTGGGAAAAGGAAACGCGAGTAACGGATTGGAAGTTCAAGTCGGAAATGACTGTTGCCAGTCGCGTGGATCCAGACAGCCTCGTTGTAGCTATGCGCATCCCCTGGAGCGTGGACGGAGCGCCAATTCACAGACCGCGACGCGGAGAACTTTGGCGCGTGAATCTATTTCGGTGTGTCGGTCTTGGCAATGATCGTTATCTGGCGTGGCAACCCACTTTCAGCAAAGAACCAAACTTTCATGTGCCGCAGGCCTTCGGCTGGTTGCGTTTCGAATAGTGCTTCGGCGCGGCGTCTTACTTCTCAAGGATATGGGCAATGTATTCATCGTAAGAGATGCGCTCACCCTCACCTATCTCAATAATCCTCATGCCGATCAGATAGCCGGCATTGGCTTCATCTTCATCAAGTCTTTCATACCGAACGGGCGCAACCTTTATCGGGATCGTTCGCTCCGGCAATTGCAGTTCCACCAGCAAAGCGCGACCTTCGCCAACCAGATGGTGGCCATCGATATGTATCGCCGGCACGATGATCGCCAACCCGTCGCTGCTGACATCGCGCGTTTCGCCCAACAGCGCGGCATCCGGGCGCGCGCCGTTCAACTTCCTGGTTTTCTGAATCAACGATACGGAGACCTTTAGGCGGGCGCGATGGCGATCCGTATGGCGGCGGTCACCAACGTACGCGCGCAATCGTGATGCTAACGATCGAAATAATTCCGGCATATGTTCGACGGCTGCTCGATTCGTTAATCGAGATCTAATTAGAAACTGAAGAGGGTTAGGGCAGTGGGGGAAGCGAAAACTCGCTACCAGCATTGTAGGTTGCGAGCCAAGAGGCTGCAACTGAATTCTGAGCTGCCGTCTTAATTGCGGCCCGATCTCTTTATTTCAAGGGAAGGCCGCCGTTATCGGAGCTTTTGATGATGCCGGTCTGGTCAAGCGAAAAGGAGAGACGGCCTGATCGCCCATACTTTGCAGGCTCCGCGCCGGCAACGTAGCTCTTCGCATCCTTGGCGAGGTTAAGATGAAAGTGATAACCGGTTGATTCCGTTCCTTCAATATCCTTCGGCATATACCCAATGCTGATCAGCGTCGGCAAATCCGCGAATAACCCGTTGTGGTCCTGGCTGTAGGCAAGCTGGACCACCAGAATCCGCCGCAGCAAAGCATCTACGTCCGTGTGATGAGTTTCGATGCGGGTTTCAAAGAAGAAGCGGCTGCCGGCCTTCTTGACGATCTCCAGATTGTCCTTGTCGCCGATAATCCATTGACCACTTACGAGCATCAATGGGATCGGAGCTGCCTCAAACTGGGTCGGATTATCGTCATTAGGCACCTTCATAAAAACCGTCGCGACGGCGCCGCTGATTTGTTCGCCGGTAATCTCAACCTTCTCCGGAATCTTGCCGGCGGCTTTTTCAAAGTCTGGCTGTAGCTCCGCAAAGTCATCCGGCTTCAAACCTTCTATCGCCGCCTTCCAGATGGAGAGAGCAAAAGCTTCGCGAATGCGCCGTTCGCGCATCGCGTTGTAAAACTCGCGCACCGTATCGGATGGCGAGCGTGGTGACGCGGTTTGGGTGAAAGCCACCCGCGACAGTCCTGGTGTGACAAGTAAGGCGATGAGCACCCAGACAAATCGCCGGCGATTAACAAAAGACTCTTTAACGGACATTTAAAGATTTCCTTCGTTTAACTAAATTCGAGGCGCGCCCGGAATTGCAGCGCGCCTCAGTTTACTTCTTACTCGAGTTCACCGTCACTTTTTTGCGCGGGTCGTCATCAGGACGTCGCGCCCAACCAAATAAAGCAATCCGGTCAACAACACGAACGGAATCATTGACAACAGATTTGCGTAGTCGCCATTGAAAAACGGGTTCTTCGCTTTTGACCAAATGGTAATGGCGTCTGTGGTCGGCTTCAGCGCGCCGGCCATGAAAGCTATGACAATGCCGGCCAGTGCTCCGCCGGCGATGTAGCCTGAAGCGAGTAACACCCCAGGACTCTTGTCGCCCTCGGCAATCAATTGTTCTTCGCTGAGTTTCTTATCCTTGAACTTTCGTCGCAGGTAACGATCGACCAACCATCGCACCATGCCGCCGATAAAGATCGGACTCGACGAAGACAAAGGCAGATAAACTCCCACTGCGAAGGCCAGCGACGGAATGCCGCTCATCTCCAGGACAATCGCGATCATAACTCCCAGCAGTACCAGGCCCCACGGTAGCTTGTGACTCAGAACGCCTTTAATGATGTAGGACATCAACGTAGCCTTGGGCGCGCTGAATTTATCGATCTTGGTTTCGTCGGGCAGATATTTGTGGCTGCCATTGATGCCGGGGTCAACCAGGTAATGAGGGACACCCTGATCATCGACCAGATAACGTTCGGCATCGTGTTCACCGGTAGGATCGGTTTTGATCCAGGTACGATAGGTGGCGGTGTCTTGCTTTCCCTGGGAACCAGTCAACGTTTCGGATCCGCCGAGTTGAGAAGTGTCAGCACGCAGATCTTTCGGGAAGTTATGACGCACTTTGCGGACGACTTTGCCTGACGAATCCACCAGGTACTCGCCGTCCCCCAGGTCGCTAAGGGTCGCCTCTTCTTTCTCCAAGGTCGCGCGATTGTCCTTCTTGGAAATCTTCAGCACGCGATAGTCGCCCTGAGTTTTCGGTTTTTCCGGTTCGGCGTAGCTCGGCAAACCAGCCACCAGACCGGGAGGCAACTGTATAGTCGTGTCGTTGCCGTCCTTGTCGACGATCGGTTCAAACGTTGTGGGCGGAGCATAGACGGTTCCCGCCTGGTTCAACTTCAACAGAATCGGTCCCAGGACCAGGGCCGACGCAAGTGCGCCCGCCAGAATGGCAATCTGTTGATACCTGGGAGTCGAGCCAACCAGGAACCCAGTTTTTAAATCCTGCGAAGTGGTGCCGCCATTTGATGCGGCGATACAAACAATCGCGCCGACGGATAGCGCCGTCACGTAGTAAAGCGGCGAGGTCCACCCGACCAGCAAAAAGATCAAACAGGTTAGCAGGAGCGTCGCGACCGTCATTCCGGAAATAGGATTCGACGACGACCCGATTTCACCCGTCAATCGCGATGACACCGTCACGAATATGAAACCGAAAACGACGATCAAGATCGCGCCCAACAAATTCATATGCAGCGTGCGGAACGCGACAATCGCAATCACTAACGCGACAATTCCGCCGATGACCCATTTCATCGAAAGGTCCTGATCGGTGCGCGGCACTCTGCCGGCAGCGGCTTTGGAGCTGCGCAGATCCTGAAGTCCGCCCTTCAACCCATGCCAGATCGTTGGCAAACTTCTGCCCAAACTTATGATGCCGCCTGCCGCTACTGCTCCCGCGCCGATGTACAGCACGTAAGCGTTGCGGATGTCGTCAGGCGCCATGCCACTGATCAAGTCATCGCCGCGGACCGGCGCCAATGGTTCAGCCAAACCCGAGCCGAAGAATTTGATCATCGGGATCAGCACCAGGTAGGACAGCACACCGCCGGCGCACATGATCGAAGCGATGCGTGGGCCAATGATGTAACCGACTCCCAACAACGTCGGCGAAATTTCAGCCGAGACAGAACCGGCCTCGAAGGGTTTGCCAAAGATTTTTTCGGGAACGTCTTTCCACGCTTTGAACGCGGCCATCGCGAGCTGATAGAGGAAGCCGATACCAAAGCCGGCGAAAATGGTTTTGGCGCCGATGGCCGCTCCGCCCATTCTCTCCAACTCCGCCTTGGCCTCCGGTGAAGCATTCTCTTTAGATTCTTCTGAGGCGCCGGCCTTCAAAACTTCAGCGCAGGCAGTGCCTTCGGGATACTTCAAATAACCGTGTTGGGCAACGATAAGCGCGCGGCGCAAGGGAATCATCATTAGAATTCCCAGCAGGCCGCCCAATACCGCCACCAGCATCACGCGCACGATTTCGAGATCGAACCCCAGGATCATGATCGCCGGCATCGTCACACCCAAACCAAAAGCGATCGACTCGCCGGCAGAACCAGCCGTCTGCACAATGTTGTTTTCGAGAATGTTGGCATTGCGCAAGCCAAATTTCGAAAACAGGCGAAACAGGGTGATCGAAATAACGGCGACAGGAATTGAAGCACTAACCGTCAACCCAACTTTCAGCACGAGGTAGAGCGATGACGCGCCAAAAACGATTCCCAGGAACGTGCCCATGATGAGAGGGAGAATCGTGAGCTCAGGCAGGTTGACCCGGGCCGGAATGTAAGGAGTAAAATTCGTCAGAAACGGATTATCCGGACTAAAGCCGATGCGATCGGGATACTCCTGTGCGGCTGCAGCCTCGTTAGGGTCGATGCTTCCAGAAGACATCTTTGTAATGACCTCCGACTGAAGTTTGCTAGAACTTTAGAACTGGGAGAGCGCGGGGTTGATCGGGCTTACTTTACACGCGCCCATCGCGAGAGGGCAAGCACTTACTGCGGCAAGATGCTTACATCACTGTAGTTATCTTTGATCGTGCCAGCCAGCCATGCTGTGTAACAATCACTCGCGTTGTCGTTTAGCGGCGTTGGCTCAGCCATAGACTTGTGTACGCGGTTTCCTTCCGCTCGCCATTGCGGCACGCTAAGAAATTCCTTTGAGGGAAACTCAAAGGTGACACTGCGGGTTCAGGAGACACTTCCCTGGCGCCTCGTAAAAGGGCCGTATTTGGCTGGGATCAGCGCAATGGATTGTAGAACTTTACACCCGGCTTCTTCGTATTAATAGATAGACAGCGATGATTTTTAGCCAGTTGGCGAATGCGTCGCTGGGCCACAATGGTCACCCTTCTCATTACTTCCGTTTTACTCCTGGGACTCTTCGCCATAGCCATATATTTTTGGCAGAAGCCCGCAGACCAGTCGCAACCTTTGGAATTGCCGCGACCGGCCCAAACCCGTGGTCTGTTCGAAGACGATTCCACGCACACCCAACTGGCAGCGCGCGCCGGAAACAGGGAAACACTGCGAAGCACCCTGTTGACGCGCGCGAGCGTCGGGGACAAGGACGCACTGTTGGAAGCGCGGGAGTTTGCGGATAATTCGTTTTACGACGAGGTGCTAAACACCCTGCTGTCGCAGACGAAAACGCCGGCGCAACTGCTTTCGTTGGTGACCCACGTAACGCGGCATGAGCTGCGGATCAATGAAGCATTGGCGCGCGCGGTTGTCGATGACTGGCGCGGAACTTCCGATCGCAGCTCCACCGCAAGGATGCTGCACCTGTCTGCGCTCTCTGACGATCCGCAGGTCTATCAAAGGGCGGTCGACTCCGCGATGCAAGCCTGGCGCAGTGGCAGGTTGCGCGACCTTTCGGCGACTGAGTTGCAGGCTATACTGGATGGTGAATTCTGGGTACTATCTGCGCGCGCTCGAGGCTCCGGTGCAGGTTTTGTCTTGAAACGTACCCTCGCTTCTGCCCGGCGAGATTTGCAGGCGAGCAATGACGCTTGACCGCTCTATATCTTTACCCTCGGTAATTGAAAGAGGAATCTACTATGCAAAACTTTGACTTTGTTTCACTTCTGCCTGTGCTTTTCGTGGCACTGATATTCCTGATCGTGCTGCTCGTGATCCTGAAGCGCATTTTCGTCAATGTCGGTGCTCGTGAAATCGCGATCAAAGAACGGCGCTATTTGGGATCGAAGATGCCGCCCGGACGAGTAGTGGCGACCGAAGGCGAAGTCGGAATTCAGGCGGATGTGCTGAAGCCGGGTTTACATCTGATCAAATATCCGTTTGAGCGTGTCGTGCGCAAGGTGCCGCTGATTGAAATCGGCGCCGACGAGCTTGGCGTGATCGAAGCCATCGATGGCGAACCAATGCAGCCGGGTAGAATCTTTGCCCCGGACCGCGCGCAAAACGCGCACAATAATTTTCAGGATCCCATCGCCTTCATCAAACAAGGGGGCGTCAAAGGCATTCAGCTCCGCACTCTGCCACCAGGACTGTGGCCGATTCATCCATACCTGTTCCGCGTTTCGGTGGCGCCGACAACTGTCATTCCGCAGGGAAAGGTCGGCGTGATCACGGCAGCCGACGGTTCGCCGCTCGATGCCGGACGTCTGCTGGGCAAGGCGGTCGAAGGCCACATCAGTTTTCAGAACGCAGAATTGTTTATTGGCGCCGGCGGTCAGCGCGGCCCGCAAGTCGACATTCTGACGCCAGGCACCTATCGCATCCTGACACAGTCACTGCCGATCGAAGGCGGCTCCGAATCAAAACCAGGATTGTTTTATATCCGGCTTTTCGATGCGACCATAATCAGCGAAAACCAAATCGGTTTGGTGGAAGCACTGGACGGCGCTCCGCTGAATCCCGGCGATTACGTGGCTGAGTCAATCGAAGGCCACGACAATTTCCAGGACGGCAAGGGATTCATCGACACCAGCGGACAACGCGGACCGCAGAAAGATATCCTGCTGCCGGGCACCTACTACATCAACCCGCTCCTTTTCAAAGTCATTCCGGAGAGTGCGAAAGAAATCCGGCCGGGAGAGGTGGCCGTGATCGTTTCCAACACCGGCAAAGATCCGTCGGATGAAATTCGCAAACAGATGGCTGCGAAAGTCCGGGAAAGGATGGAACGCGAAGAACAGGAACAGGCCGAAGAGTCAGCCGCGCGCCTCGACAAGATCGACGATAATCGCACGGTCGACGAAATCAAGTTGGAGTTGATGACCGGCGACCCTGCCGACCGTCGTCTGGACGAAGGCGCGCACGAAGCTTACGTCGTGCCGGAAGGGTATCGTGGTATTCAGGAAACAGTAGTTGGCCCGGGCCGTTACTACGTCAACACCCTGGCCATTACGCCGATCGTTATTCCTACGACCAACCAGACCGTTGAATGGACCGCCGGCGAAGTAGTCAATACGTTCAATCCGTTCGAGGTGATTTCAAAAGACGGTTTCACCATGCAGTTGGAAGTGCGCGTCGTTTTCCGAGTTAAACCCGAAGACGCGCCGTTCATGGTGGCCAAGATTGGCGGCATCGAGCGCTTGATTCAAAACGTGATGCACCCGCTAATCGATTCGATTTTTCGGAACCAGGCTTCAGAATCTTCGGCGATGGCGTATCTGCAGAACCGCCACGAAGAACAGGAACGGGCCGAAGCTCGCGTGCGCGCGCACCTGCTGAAATACCACGTGGACGTCGTCAACGTTCTGATCTGTCACATTCATCTGCCCGAAGAGTTGATGAAGACGCAGACTGAAAAAATTCTCGCGGAGCAGCGGCAAAGCATGTACAACGCGCAGCGCGAGGCGGAAGAAAAGCGCATTCAATTGGAAAGAACCAAATCGCAGGCCGATAATCAAAGGGATTTAATGCAGGCCACGGTAGGCGTCGAGATCTCCGGCAAGCGCGCCGAACAGCGCAAAGCCGAGGGCGAAGGCGAAGCGCACTACATCCAGCAAACCGGCCGCGCTGAAGCTGAAACGGTCCAACTGATGGGCGAAGCGCAGGGCGTCGCATATCGCGAACAGGTCAACGCGCTCGGCGCCCAGGGCGTCGCGCTCGTCGAAGTCTTGAAAGTGATTGGCGAGAAGGGCGTGCGCATCACTCCGGATATTATGGCTTCGGGTGGCGGCGGCGCGGGCGGCGAAGGCGCCGGCGGGATCGGCACGCTTTTGCTGTTGAACTTATTTCGCAACCAGATGAATTTGCCGGCGCCCAACGGTGAGAAAGCACCCTCGAAGTAATTCGGGTTCAGGGCAAAACTTGTAGGGGCGGCACCCCGTGGCCGCCCCCTTTTTTTGCCCATGATTCAAGATTAGTGCAGACAAAGGGGGTGGCCACGGAGTGCCACCCCTACAAATCTGCGCGAACGGAGATTTGTTAAACCAGCGCCAGCGAATGATGCACACCGCTGGTTTCGAAGTAACGGTGGGCGCGGGTGACGTCTCTTTCAATTTGGGTCCGCAGCTGGTCCACCGACGCAAATTTTTTCTCAGCGCGCAGGCGGTGCAGGAAACGGACCCGCACCACGTCGCCGTAAAGATTTCCAGACCAGTTCATCACGTGCGTTTCCACCAGTCTGTTATTGCTATCTTCGAAAGTCGGCCGCGTACCGATGTTAGTGACACTGCGACGCCACTCGTTCTCGATCAGCGTTGCCGTCACATAAACACCATCAGCGGGAATCACACGGTTCTGCGGCGCCAGATTGGCCGTCGGGAAACCCAGTTGGTGTCCGCGTTCATCGCCGCGCCCCACCTGCCCCTCGACGCCGTAGGGACGACCGAGCATGCGCCGCGCCAGGTTCACTTTTCCCGCCGCGAGCACTTGCCGTACGCGGCTCGAGCTGATTCGCTGGCCGCGTAAGCGCACTTCGGCAACTTCATTGGCGTGAAATCCGAGTTCGTTGCTAACGCGCTTCAGTAGTTCAATATTGCCTTCGCGATCGTGGCCGAAAGCAAAACCGCGGCCGAGATAAACTTCGCGGGCCTGCAGTCGCTCGCCGATTACCTCACGCAGAAACTCTTCGGCACGAATCCGTGCGAACTCTTCGGTAAAACGAATGATGATTGTTTGTTCGATACCCAGAATGCCGAGGGCCTCGATCTTTTGATCGAAAGTTTGTAGTAGCGGCGGCGCAGATTCGGGATGCAGCACGGCGCGCGGATGCGGATCGAACGTGATCACGGTCGGCACGGCGCCGATGGCCCGCGCGCGTTCTGCCACCGTCTTCATGATCAACTGATGACCAAGATGCAGACCGTCAAAAACCCCGAGCGTTAAAACGGTCGGGCGCTGAATCTCGGCGTTGTCGGTTCCGTGGAAGAGGCGCATGGGTAATCAATGGTTGGTTGACTGCTCGTCCGGCGCGATCAATGGCGAATGAGAAATGAAAAATGACAAATGGAAAATCGGCTGTTTCTAATCATCGCTCACACTCAATCCGTCGTAGGCCCAGGTCACGCCCTCCGGCAGGCGAATGTAATCCCGCGCATATTTCACGTCATGCGCAATATGTGTAAAAAAAGTCCGTCGCGGCTTGATCTTTTCAACATACTCGAGCGCCTTCTCCATCCACAGGTGCGTGGGATGCGGAGCGAAACGCAAACAATCAAGGACCAGCACGTCGAGGCCTTGCATTAGATCAAGCGTGGTCTCAGAAATCTCGCTGAGATCAGTTGCATAGGCAAAATCGTTACAGCGATAGGCCATTACCGGGAGCCGGCCGTGGATTACTTCCAGCGGCATAATCTCTAGCTCAGGTGACAAACAAAATGCGGCGCCGGGAACAACGGTGTGCGGCACGATCTGCGGGAGGCCGCCGCCAAAGTGTGAAGGCTCAAACACATATTTGAAGATCCTGCGAATGTCCACCCACGCCCGCTCGTTCGCGTACAAACCCATCGCGCCATGACGGAAGTTCAAAGGCCGTATGTCATCGAGGCCGAAGATGTGATCGGCGTGGCAATGCGTGATCAGGACCGCGTCCAGACGCTTCAGGCCGTGGCGCAAGGCTTGTTGCCGAAAATCCGACGACGTATCGATGAGTACTGACTGGCCGGCGTGTTCGATGATCACTGAAACTCGTAAGCGCTTGTCCCGGGGATCGTCAGAAGTGCAGGTCTCGCACTCGCAACCGATGGAGGGAACGCCCGTCGAGGTCCCGGTGCCGAGGAAGGTCAGTTTCATTATTGTTGGACGTTATCGTTTGAGGTTTTCAAATCCATTTTCCATTTCTTATTTTCCATATGTCATCTTTCATTGAGATGGAAAGGACGCCTCAATGGCAAATGAGAAATGACAAATGAGAGATGGAAAATCCGTCCGTCCCAAGCGGACTAATCTTATTTCCGACCACTAACGACCGCCAATGATGTCCCGGCCGGTAAACTTCTGCTGGGCCGGGCCGCTGGTCAGCGAAACGTACTGCATTTGCAAATCCGCCAGAATGCTTTCGAATACCTGATCTTCCTTGGGATCGAGATTGTTCCGCGTTCGTTCCCGCAACATTCGCAGCACGTCGATCCAATGCTTCGCCAGTTGCAGGTCGACGCCGCTTTCTCCCGTGCCCGGATGAGGCATCATTCCCAGGGCCGCAGCCGCGTTGGTGGCCAGCGACATCAGAAAGTTTATGAAACTGGCAGGATCACCTGCGCCCGGCAGTTCAGCGTCCTCTCCAAGTTCTTCGGCAGGACCCGCGTCGAGATCCTGATTCGTGTCCGGTGATTGTGTGGCCTGACTGTTGGCAGTATCCGGTGTAGCCGCGCCGCTGCTCTCCGGCGGGGCAGCCGGTTGTGGTGTTTCCGTCGCCGGCTCTGCAGTTGCGCTGGTTGTTTCTTTCGCCGGCTCGGCGCTGGGTTCGATGTCGCGCGGCGAACCATCGGCGTTGAATAGCCGGCGGTCCGTTACTTTGAAACCTGATTGTTCCTCGGGCATATCTCTCACTTTCGACGGCCACACATACCTTCTCTAATCGCAAGGATGATCCACCGTCTTCTGGAATTAATGGATGGCCGCGATGTTAGCATCCGGCTCAGCACAGTCGCAACGCGCAGTCAGAACCGCCAGCCGATTGCGGATTGCAGATTTTGGATTGCGGAATAAGCGACGACTCGCCATTTCTTTTCCAATCCGCATTCTGCACGCCGCAATCTGCAATCGACGGGCCCGCCCGCTACCGCAGGCGGTTCTGACAAATCGGCGCGCTCCATATCTGCAAACTTGAAACCTGAAACTTGAAACCCTACACTCGCAGCTCAACTCAGAAAAATCATGCCTGTAAACTTTAACGACCTCGTCGCGCTGATGGCGCGCCTGCGCTCGCCTGAAGGTTGCCCCTGGGACCGCGAGCAAACCTACGCGACGCTCGCACCGATGCTTTTGGAAGAAGCCTACGAAGCGTTCGATGCCCTCGAAGAAGCGCGCGAAGGCCGCGCTGATTCGTTGCGCGAAGAACTCGGCGATCTACTTTTTCAGATCACGTTCTTTGCGAAGGTCGCCGAAGAGCGCGGTGAATTCAATATCGACGACGTGATCGCGACGGTCCACGAAAAGATGGTGCGACGGCATCCGCATGTGTTCGCCGATGTTGAGGCGGGTGACTCCGCGGCAGTGTTGCGGAATTGGGAAGCGATCAAGGCCGAAGAGAAACGCGCCGCGCGCGGCGATTCCGCGAATGACGAAGCGGAGGTTTCCCTGCTCGCAGGCGTATCACGAAAAGCGCCAGCGTTGATGGAGGCCCACCAGCTGACAACCAAAGCAGCGCGCGTTGGCTTTGACTGGGAAAAGGTCACCGACATCTTTGCCAAACTGGACGAGGAAACCGAGGAACTGCGCGCGGCGATCGCCGCCCATGCAGAATCCAAAACCGAGGCCGATCACACGCGCATGCGCGAAGAGGTTGGTGACTTGTTGTTCGTGGTGACAAACATCGCGCGTCACCTGCAGGTGGAACCAGAAGCGGCACTGAAACTAACCAATCGAAAGTTTCGCCGGCGGTTCGAATACATCGAAACAAAGTTGCGCGAACGCCGGCAAGCGTTTGAGAATGCGACTCTCGACGAAATGGAATCTTTGTGGCAAGCGGCGAAGCTGGCTGAGATAAATGAATGACTCCCCGCCGATTGCGGAGTGCAGATTGCAGATTTCGGATTAAAAGACGAAGCGCCTTTCTTCCTCAATCCGCAGTCCGCAGTCCGCATTCTGCAGCCGCAATCGCTTGTGCCACTACTGGTTCAGTTGCAGTGAACGCAGAATGTTGCTGAATGCGCTCTGGTAAGTGCTGTACTCATTCTGCGGCGCCACCGTGATCATGTAGAACAACTGGCCGTTCCGCAGTTGTGTGGTCACGATGTTGATTACTTCCTGCTGGCCGGTAGCCTCGTTGACGTTAGTCAGACGAGTTGAGAGGCCATTGCGACCGCCCACATACACTCGCGTCAAACCAGTCTGCTGCCGCAGGTTGTTGTTCTGTCCTAACGAGCTCAACAGTTCGTTGGTCGCCTGCTGCAGGTTCTGTGACTGCGTTTGCGACACGCCGAACTGCACGCCATGCGTGAAAACGTCTGTGCCCTGAACCTGACCGTAGGCGCCCTCAGGTGCAAACCAGATTGACGATCCCTGGCTGCCCAACTGGCTCCAATTGTCAGGCACACTCACGCGAAACAGGTTCGATTCGCTGAATGTCCGGTAACGCGTCGAAGGATATGAAACTCGACCGCGGGGCGGGTTGCTGGGATAGTTTCCCGCCGGCTCGCCGTTGGGATAGCGTTGGCCGCTACGCGCAATTTCTGCCATCGATGCAGCGCGCGGCATGCCACGAAGTTGCGCCTGCACTTGCTGGAACTGGCGATTGTCCCGGTTGGCCGTCTCCGTGTTGACTCGCAGCAGCGCGGCTTCCTGGTTGATGCGCTCGTAACGGTTGCCCGGGTTAGGGTGACTGCTGAGCCACTCCGGTCCGCCACTGCCGCCACCCTGTTGTTGAATAGTTTGGAACATGCGGGCCAGGTCGCGTGGATCGTAACCGGCGCGCGCCATGATCTGCGCCCCGAGGATGTCAGCCTGCGTTTCATATTTACGACTGTACTTCAAAGCGCCGGCCCCAAAACCAATTTGACTTCCCGCCCCGATGATCGCTCCGGGAGCGCCACCGATCACCGCACCGGCAATTTGGCCCAGCACCGAGCCGATTTGGAATTTCTGTGTTTCAGTGGCCTGCGCCGTCGCGTGACGCAAAGCGACGTGGCTAATCTCGTGGGCCATCACGCCCGCCATCTCACCTTCGCTATGCGCCGCCTGGATCATTCCGCGATTCA
Source organism: Blastocatellia bacterium (assembly GCA_034665305.1). Taxonomy (GTDB): domain Bacteria; phylum Acidobacteriota; class Blastocatellia; order Pyrinomonadales; family Pyrinomonadaceae; genus DASXRU01. The sequence continues at coordinate 345,738 of JAXDFZ010000010.1, forward strand.
CGTACATCGGCCCACCGGGTAACGCGAAAGCATTAATGTCGCGAGCGTCCACCACGTCAAACGTGTACCGAAACTGCGGATATTGAAACTCGGAAGGAATAGCCGCCACCAGGCGCTGTCCTACCGACTCCACATAGTTATCGATATTGCGGTCGCGAATGATCGGCATTTGCCGCTCGACTTGTTGGGCCGCCTCGCGGCCGGCCCGCACGTCGTCTTCTACCTTGTACTTATTTTTTGGCGCAACGATTGGCGTTTGGCCGAAAGCTGCGAGGGGCGCAGCGAACAGAGCCAACGCTAACATCCACACAAATAGACTTTTGAGATTGCGATTATTGCTTCTAATCATTTCTTCCTCCACATCGTCTTTTGCTATCTTCCGATATTCGGCCCGGTCAAATACAGAGATTTCCCGTATTCCCGCTCTGATTCAATCAAACGCAATGCCACTGTTATCAGCAGCCCACGATTGGGTTTTACGCAGGTTCGTTCCTCATTTGCGCAATCCTCCGCCCATTTCCCGCATGGTTTTGCCATTAACTCCGCAACCCGCTCGCAACAATTCGGGACATAAACGTGCATGCTTCAGGGACGTCAGGGTAAATCGCGATTAACAGACCGGAGCCCCCGCGGGGCGGCATAAATAGGATGAACGTTACGAATTATGTCGCTCGCTTCGCGAGCTTGGTTGCAATCGCCGACGTGGACCCACAGCTCGCGCTGTGGGCTACGGGTATCGCCGCCCGCTATGCGGGCTTCGGAATCCAACTCGTCGCAGCCTACAAACTCATTGAGGTTCACATCCCGACAGCAACGCGCGCGCGTTACGTTTCAGCCCGGCCAGCTTTGCGCGTTTCATGGCGCTGCGGCGAAACCTGGTCGCATAGGTTTCCGGTGTCAGTTCCAATATCTCAGAAAGGCCCGGGTTCACATTATTTGAACGCGGTGCGAAACGCTCTTCTTCACTGTTTTGCGCGAAGCGATTCCACGGGCAAACATCCTGGCAAATATCGCAACCGTACAACCAACCGGCGAGATTGCCCGCGAGGTCAGTCGGTATTTCCGATGCGCGCGATTCGATAGTCGCATGCGAAATGCATTGGTTTGAATCCACGAGGTAGGGTTCGACAATCGCATCAGTGGGACACGCTTCGATGCAAAGCGTGCATGCGCCGCAGTGATCTTCGACCCGCTCGTTGTCATGGGCCAGTTCTAAATTCAACAACAACTCACCGATGAAGATCCATGAACCGTAATCGCGTGTAATCAAGTTTGTGTGCTTACCAATCCAACCCAGACCGGCGCGTTGCGCCCAGGCCTTATCCATCATCGGCTGGATATCTACGCAAACTTTTCCCTCCGCCGCCGGCCATCGGTCTTTGATCCAGTGTAGAAGGGCGCGCAACTTTTCGCCGACAACATCGTGATAATCATCGCCCCATGCATAACGGGAGACTTTGCCGCGAGTAGGATCGCCGTCGTGCTGCGCGGGGGTTTGGTAATTAATCGCGACGACCAGGACGGACTTCGCAGCCGGAAAGATTTTGCGTGGATCAGTGCGTTGTTCGGGATCGCGAGCCATCCAGGCCATTTCACCGGCGTAGCCGCGCCGCAACCATTCTTCCAGGCGCCGGAGGTCACCAGCTAATGGTTCAGCCGGCACGATGCCGGCCTTCTGAAAACCGAGCGCGAAAGCGTGGGCCTTGATCAGTGCGGCGCCATCTACCGGCGAAATTGTTTCCGAGACCGTCATAGCTGGTTTGTGATGCTGTTAGTATATCCGCAGATTACGAAGATTACGCAGGCGCGAGGTTGGTTCAGTTGGCAATCTCATTAGCACCGCACTTCAGTGCGGTGATCCGTAGTCCGGTCAAGTCGTATGGATGCCGCCCTAACACTGACTGAAGTCAGCCAATGAGGCCTCTAAACTGAAATACCGCCCAAACACAACCATCATTAAGAACTAACCCAACGATCATGAGCAGAGACGGCTACATCCTGGCGATCGACCAGGGAACCACCGGTACCAAGGTGGTGATTGTCGATCACGACGCAAACATACGCGCGCGTGCTTATTCCGAATTTACGCAACGCTATCCGCAGCCGGGTTGGGTCGAGCACGACGCCGAAGAAATCTGGCGCGTCAGTCTCAGTCTGGTGGCGGAAGCCTTGAGATCGGCATCCATTGAAGCCCGCGAGATCCAGGCTATTGGCATAACGAACCAGCGGGAAACGGTGGTGCTTTGGGATCGCGTCACCGGTCTCCCGGTTTGTAATGCAATTGTCTGGCAGGACCGGCGCACAGCGAGCATTTGCGATCAATTAAAGGCTGCCGGTCTGGCGGAAACGGTTCGCGCCAAAACGGGCTTGGTAATCGATCCTTATTTTTCCGCGACGAAGATCAAATGGCTGTTGGACCACGATCCGCAACTGCGTCAGCGAGCAACGCGCGGGGAGATCGCTTTTGGCACAGTGGATTCGTGGCTGGTTTGGAAACTCACTGGCGGACGCACGCACGTCACCGACTATTCCAACGCTTCGCGCACGCTGCTCTTTAACATCAATGAGCTTCGTTGGGATGAAGAGTTGTTGGCCTTGCTCGACATTCCCGCGGAAATTCTTCCCGAAGTGAAACCCTCCTCGTTCATCTATGAACAGTCCGACCCGGCGGTTTTCTTTGGTCAAAGCGTTCCCGTCTCGGGGATCGCCGGCGATCAGCAAGCGGCACTGTTTGGGCAAGCCTGTTTCGAGGAAGGTTTGGCAAAGAACACTTATGGCACCGGTTCGTTCGTGCTGATGAACACGGGCAACCGTCCAGTACGCAGCAACGCAGGTCTGTTGACAACCATCGCCTGGGGAGTTGCTGATGAGCCGGTTGTTTACGCGCTCGAAGGATCTGTTTTTATCACCGGTGCGGCAGTGCAATGGTTGCGCGATGGCCTTGGCATAATCGAAAGCGCCGCGGAAACAGAAGCGCTCGCGCTCTCGTTGGAAACAAATGACGGCGTGTTTTTTGTGCCGGCGTTGGCGGGACTGGGCGCGCCGCACTGGGATGCATACGCGCGCGGCACCATCCTGGGCATTGATCGCGGCACCACGAAAGCGCATCTGGCCCGCGCTGCCTTGGAAAGCATGTGCTACCAGTCGCGTGACGTGGTAGCGGCCATGGAGCAGGACTCGGGAACGCGTTTGAAGGAGTTGCGCGTCGATGGCGGTGCGGTCGGCAATGCTTTCCTGATGCAGTTTCAGGCCGACATTCTGGGAGTGCCAATCGAAGTTCCGTTGCTCACTGAAACCACCTCGTGCGGCGCCGCCTATCTGGCTGGCCTGGCTGTGGGTTTCTGGAAGAACACGGAAGAGATCGCCGCGACGTGGAAAGTGGCGAAACGATACGAGCCGCGCATTAGCGCAGCAGAACGCGAACGTTTACAAGCACAATGGCTGCGGGCCGTCGAACGCGCGAAAGGTTGGGCCCAGTAGTTTTTTGGAGTGCGGTGGCAAGCGAAGCGCGACACCGCTTGGGATTGATTCGATCAGTGAGATTTTTTTCAGCGTGAAGCCATGGGATACTAATCCAAAGCGCCGTCGCCGCTTCGCTCTGCCGGCGCACTCCAAATTCGGCCCCCGCGCCAAATGAAGAGCAGTTCAACTTACGACGTAATCATCATCGGTGCCGGAATCAACGGCGCCGGGATCGCGCGCGATGCGGCCACGCGCGGGTTGCGCGTGTTGCTCCTGGACAAAAGCGACATGGGGGGCGGCACTTCCAGTTTCTCAACGCGCCTGATCCACGGCGGTTTGCGCTATCTGGAACACGGAGAGTTGGGGCTGGTCCGCGAGTCTTTGCGGGAGCGTGAAGTACTCTTAAGAATCGCGCCCCACCTGGTTCGCTCCATACCGATTCTGATTCCCATCTACCAACAAGCACGCCGTGGTCCATGGACCATTCGCGCCGGGATGATTGCTTATGACCTGCTCTCGCTTGCAAAAACGCTGCCGCGGCATCGCATGCTTTCGCGGACAGCAGCGTTGCAGCAGGCTCCGGGACTGAACCGCACGGGACTTGCCGGCGGAGCAATCTATTACGATGCGCAGGTTGAGTTTGCCGAGCGGCTCGTGCTGGAGAACGCATTGGCGGCGCAACAACAGGGCGCGGACATTGTCACCTATGCGCGGGTCGATCATTTCATAGTTGAAGACGAAGTGCTGCTCGGAGTTGAATTCATCACCGAGCTAGACGGCAGCAACAACAGCGCGCGCGGGAATCTAATAATCAATGCCGCCGGGCCGTGGATCGATCAGGTGCTGGAACGATCTCGCATTAAGGGGAAGCGTTTGATTGGCGGCACGAAGGGAAGTCACGTGATCGTGGCCCCGTTTCCCGGTGCGCCGGCCGCCGCACTTTACATCGAAGCCCACGCCGATGGCCGGCCGTTTTTCATCATTCCGTGGAACGCTAACTACCTGATTGGCACGACCGACATTCATTACGAAGGCGATCTTGATCAGGTCGACGCCACGCCGGAAGAAATCGACTATCTGTTAGGCGAGACCAACCGGGTGATTCCCGGCGCGTATCTAGGTCGCGAGCAGATCCTTTACAGCTACGCCGGAGTGCGGCCGCTGCCGTTCGTGGACGACAAGAATGAAAGCGCCATTACCCGGCGGCACTTCATTCGCCAACACGCGCGTCATGCGAACTTGCTCTCGATCGTTGGTGGAAAGTTGACTACCTATCGCAGCCTCGCGGAGGAAACGGTTGATCTGGCTTTCAAAAAACTCGGAAGAGACTCGCCGGCTTGCGTGACCGGGAAAGCGCTGCTGCCGGGCGCTATCGGTTCTGAGACTGCGTCGCCAGAAGTTCCAACTGCGGGCGGGTTTCCGCAAAAGGTAAATAAGCGGCTGGCGCGTATCTATGGTAGGCGAGCCAAGGAAGTCATGGAGCTTGCCTCTCAAGATGCATCACTGGGCACCACCTTCAACGCTGAAGCCGACGCCATCGCCGCCGAAGTAGTTTTTTCCTTTACGCGCGAGTTGGCGACGACGCTGGCGGATTGTTTACTACGCCGCACGATGATCGGATTGAATCCTTCACAAGGGATTGGCGACGATCTGGCAGCGGCCGACATCGCGCGCAAACATTTAGGCTGGTCGGAAGATCGGGTGCGAAGAGAGGTTTCCGATTATCGAAAGCATCTGCCAGGTAAAGTTAATTCCTGATTACGCCGAAGGCGTTGAATAACTCAGCCCAGGGGTAACACCCTGGAGACGGATTTGGAGTTACCGTTTCTTACCCTGAAAGAGTTGAAGAAGGAACTCCCACACCTCGATTTACAACTCTTTCAGGGTAATTAATCACTACTGGGCATCGCCACCGAGGGTGTTACCCTGGGCTGAGTTATTCAACGCCGTCGGCGTAAGAAACAGCCTGATTTAATTCCGCGCCCGCTCGGCGATGAAGCGGCGGTAAGCTTCGGCGCGCGGAATTCCCAACTCGCGGGCAGCCTTCTTCAAGGCAGCGCGATGCTCCATACCTTCGCTTTCAAATCTCGTCACCAACTCGAACACATTCGCTGTAGCAGGTTCGGTAGCGACATTCACGATCTCCCGGCGATCGATGATCAAAACCATTTCACCGCGGACGCTTCCGGCGGAGGCAAAGCGCCCGGCTAGTTCGCTCAATAATCCGCGCGCGATTTCTTCATGAAGTTTCGTTAGTTCGCGCGCCACTGCGGCCTGGCGTTCGCCAAGAACTGCAAGCGCATCGCGCAAGGTAGCCGCTATCCGATGTGGCGCTTCGTAGAAGATCAACGTCGCCTCAGTCGGCTTCATTTTCTCCAGGCGCGCGCGCCGAGCACTGGAACGCGCGGGCAGGAATCCTCCAAAGAGAAATTCATCAGTCGGCAAGCCCGAACCAATGAGCGCCGTCACCACCGCGCTCGGCCCCGGGAGCGGAACGACATCGATGTTAGCGACGATTGCCTGCTGCACGAGGCGAAATCCCGGATCGTTTACGAGGGGTGTTCCGGCGTCGGATACCAGTGCCACATTGGCTCCGGCAGTGAGTTGCGCGCACAGCTCAGCGGCGCGCGTTTGCTCGTTATGCTCGTGGTAACTGATGGTCTTCGTTTTGATCGCGTAATGATTTAACAGCTTGCGTGTGTGGCGCGTGTCCTCGCAGGCGATGAGGTCGACTTCACTGAGGATGCGCAGCGCGCGCTGCGTAATGTCTTCCAGATTGCCGATGGGCGTGGGAACCAGATAGAGCGTGCCGGGCATGCGGCCTATTCTATCCGCTGATTACGCAGATTACACAGATGAGGAGAACGAAAACATTTTGCGGTCGGATCAGTTCGATTTCCAATCTGTGAAATCTGCGTAATCTGCGGGTACACTTCGCTCAAATGCGAAGCCTCGCTCATTGATCAAGAGGTTGGACGTAAAACCTGCAGCCGCTATGGGAAATCGTTTCGCCACGGTCGACTCCAAGGAGTTGGCGCGCACTCGCGATCGGTTGCTGTGGGTGGTCTTGTAGGATGCCCTAGATGATGTTGACACTCCGCGCGCCAGCAACCACGCACCCAATTCGGTAGCACGGCTCGCCGAGTTGACTGAGATGAGCTTCAATCGCGGGCGCATCGGACGGCGCGCAGACGATGACCATACCGACCCCCATATTGAACGCGCGAAACATCTCCGCCTCGGCAATGTTACCCAGTCGTCGCATCACCTCGAACACCGGCAACACCGGCCATGAGCCCCGTTCGATTTCGACCGCAGCGTCTTCAGGCAGGATCCGCGGAATGTTGTCGGTGAGTCCGCCGCCCGTGATATGGGCCAGACCTTTGATCGCACCTGAATCCAGCAAGCCTTCCAGATGTCGCAAGTAACTGACATGCGGCTGCAAAAGGCTCGCGCCCACCGTCGTTCCTAATTCGTCGAGATGGGTGTTTGCGTGATGCCCGGCATTCTCAAAAAAAAGTTTGCGAGCCAGCGAGTAACCGTTGGTGTGCAAACCAACTGAAGGCAGCGCCAACAGCAGATCGCCGGCGATAATCTTCTTGCCATCGATGATGTGTTCGCGATCGACGACACCGACGATGAAGCCGGCCACGTCATATTCGCCATCGGCATAGAAGCCCGGCATCTCTGCCGTCTCGCCGCCCAATAACACACAACCATTTTCGCGACAGCCAGTAGCGATGCCTGCGACGATTCCCGCCACGGTTTCGGGGGAGAGTTTTCCGGTCGCGATGTAATCGAGAAAGAACAGCGGTCGCGCGCCCTGGACCAGGATGTCGTTGGTGCAATGATTGACGAGGTCGCGGCCCACAGTGTTGTGGATGCCGGTGGCAAAAGCAATTTTGAGTTTAGTTCCCACCCCGTCCGCCGAAGCCACCAACACAGGTTGGGTCATCTTCGGAAACGCGCCGTCGAACATTCCTCCAAAACTGCCGATCTCGGAAAGGGTGCGCGCGTTGAAAGTCGTCCGCGCCAGTTCTTTGATCTTGTCGGTGGCGCGGGTAGCGGCGTCGATGTCCACACCGGCATCGCTGTAGGTTACTGGTTTCATGAAGGATGTGCCGCAGGTCGCGTGTCTTACTTCTTTTTCTCAGTCTTTGGTTTTGGTGGCGGTCCGAAGTCGCCGTAGGCAATGAAGCCCGAACGTGACGAGTCATCCTTCTGTGCTTCGCGACCGAGCCACAAATCGGTTGCGGCTTCTTTCGCCGGTTTGATGACATAGACCGGATCGCCCTTGCCGCGGCTCGTGATCGAGATTTCGCTTTGCAGATCCGTGCGATAGATTTTTGCCCCGGCTGCTTTCAAGCGCTCGAGCACCGACTGTGCCGGATGACCGTAGCGGTTCCAGGCGCCGTCGGAAATAATTGCCACCGCGGGTTGGACGCGATTGATAAAGTCTTGCGAGGTAGCATACTTCGATCCATGGTGCGCCACTTTCAAAACCTTCGCTTTCAAATCCATATCTTTGCCCAGCATGCGCTGCTCAGTTTGTGCTTCCGCGTCCCCCATCAACAGCATCGAGAAGTCGCCATAATCAAGCCGCAGGACAATTGAGTTAGCGTTGATGTCGTTCCCGCCGGCCTTCATCTTGTCGGCGGTCAAGAACGGATCTGACGGACCCAGTACCGTCATGCGCACGCCTCCGCCCAGATCGTATTTCTTCAACAGTTCTGCCTTTTCATGTTGCGCGCCACTTTGAGTGATCGCGTCCTTATACTCGTCGAAGAAACTGGTTACCGACTTTACCTTTCCCTTCGGTTTCGGCGGCGCGGGTGGCGCCTTCGCGCCTTTGCCTGTTTGCTTTACCGGCGCCGGAGTAGGAACCGGCGTCGAGAGATCGACGCCGTTATCGATCACTGTGCCGACCTTGATGCCCTTGAGCACTTCGGCCGCGCCGCCGATATGATCCGGATGGGGATGTGTCGCCACGAAGTAATCGAGTGTCTGCACGTTGTAGCGTTTCAGCGCATCGAGGATCACTTTCCCTTTGCCGCGATCGCCGGCATCGATAAGTACCGTTTTCCCGCCGGGTGAAATGATCAAGATCGCGTCGCCTTCGACAGGGCCTACGTCCAGCACGTGCACTTGTAATTCACCGCCGGACGGCGGCGGCAGGCGGGTCTTCCACCAGTTCAAACCAAACTTCCAAAACGCGAAACCGCCGCCAATCAATACGACCACCAGCACCGCAATCGCGCACCCACATCCGCGTGTTGTTCGATTCACTCAATCCTCATTTTTCGTAACGCAAATTGTCAGTTTGCGATCTCTGGCAACCGACCGCCGCAAACTAACAGTTTGCGTTACACCGCAACAACCGAACTAATAGATGACCCTGACTGCGGCTGAAGGGGGATCGAACTGGTTAACTACCTTGCGCACCTTTGGCGTGAGGTACTCATCCCTGAAGGCAAATGCTTCGATAAACTCTCGGGCATTCATGAGGCGCCAGATTGATTCGCGTCCGAAGACTTGTTCCGGAGCCAGCACCACGCGGTCACGACTTTTGATTGAAAGCTTCGTTGGAACTTTCAGGGAAAACTCTTTACCTGAATAACTGTCAAGATGCATTCCGGCAGGCCAGCTGACTGATGCGCGCACTTTGTTTTCGTAGTCCACGACCAGTAGCAGAAACGTTATGCCCAGAATCTGATCGCCGGAACTGTTATCTGCGGCACACTTCAGGACGTATCCCTTCTCAGTCTTTTCGAGCGTGGCCAAACTGATGCTTACCGGCAAGTCCGGCACTTGCAAATACTCGACTGGAATTGGTCGCGCGGCGGCCGCCTGGGGTTGCGCCTGAACACTTCGACCATTCAAAAGCATCAAAACGAGTGATGCCGTGACCAGGGCCGGGACTGTTTGGCGTCGCGTCATTTGCGTTAGCCTTCGGACTGTACACTTGCCATTTCGCGCGCATGCATTGTCTCAGCCTCGCGGGTAATTCGCGTCGGATACTTTTCGTTCCAGCAGGCGACGCAGGCCGAGCCGTCCGTGAAATCAGTTGCCTGCAACATTCCTTCGAGCGAAAGATAGCCGAGCGAGTCGGCGCCGATAAATTTTCGGATCTCTTCCACAGACATTTGCGCCGCGATCAGATCGGCTTTGTTCGGAGTGTCCACGCCGTAATAGCAGGGACTGATCGTGGGCGGACAGGAGATGCGCATGTGAATCTCAGCGGCGCCGGCTTCGCGAATCATCTGCACGATTTTTTTAGACGTAGTGCCGCGGACGATTGAATCGTCAATCAGGATCAAACGCTTTCCTTCGATCAGGTGGCGCACCGGGTTCAGCTTAATGCGCACGCCAAAAGAACGGATGGACTGTTTCGGCTCAATAAAAGTGCGGCCGATGTAGTGATTGCGGACCAGCCCCTGGCGATAAGTGATGCCGCTCTCTGCCGAATAGCCAATGGCGGCGGCGACGCCCGAATCCGGCACGGGAACTACCATGTCTGCATCCGCTGGATGTTCGATGGCCAAACGCCGGCCCATTTTATGTCGTGTCTCATTCACCGAGCGGCCGTATATCAAAGAGTCGGGGCGCGCGAAGTAAACGTGCTCAAAGACGCACATCGAATGTTTTTCTTCGCGCAAAGGATGTGCAGAGTGCAGGCCGGTTTCGTCGATGACGATCATTTCCCCCGGCTCGACATCGCGAACGTAGCGCGCGTCGATTAAATCGAAGGCGCAGGTTTCCGACGCGATCACCCACGATTCTCCCAGGCGCCCCAGCGCGAGGGGACGAAACCCTTTCGGATCGCGGATGGCGATTAACGCGGTAGGAGTCAGGAACAGCATCGAAAAAGCTCCCTCGGTTTCGCGCAGCACTTCCGGGATCGCTTCGGTCACAGATAAGGACGAGCGGGCCACACCATGCAAAACAACTTCGGTATCGGAAGTGGATGAGAAAATTGCCCCGACGCGTTCCAACCGTTTCCGCTCTTCATTAGCGAAAGGCAGATTACCGTTATGACAAACGGCGATTTGTCCGTGCTGACAAGTCACCAGAAAGGGTTGCGCTTCGCGCAGCGAAACTTCGCCGGCGGTGGAATAACGCACGTGGCCGATTGCCGTGTCGCCTTTTAATCGATCCAATCGCGTCTGATCGAAGACATCGGAGACCAGGCCCATGGCCCGTTCGGAACGCAATTCCGCGCCGTCCGACGCAACGATGCCGCACGACTCCTGGCCGCGATGTTGCAGCGCATACAAACCGAGATAGGTCAGGCGCGCCGCTTCGTTGTGGCCATAGATTCCGAACACGCCACACTCGTCGCGAAATTTATCTGATAGGGATTCTTTCAACCTTGATCCTTTTCTCGTGCTGGCGCGTAAACGTTCTGTGTTCTCTAATGAAGGTTGAGATTATCGCGCATCGCCCAAGCTTTCAACTAACAGCGAGGCCAGCCGCTGCGGCTTCGTGCTGAATCGCAACGATACGACCCCCCGCTACCGCGTGGCGGTACTGACCTCATCCCTCGGTCGTGTATCGGTCCCGATGAAGTCAGTACCACCACGCGGTAGCGGGTGGGTCGCTCGTTCATACGATACGTCAATCAAAGTGCGGCAGCGTAACCGCTAGCCTGCGGTTTGTGGCCAGCGCTAGAGCGGAGCATTAGCGCCCGTTACAAAAAGCATTACGTTCGGTATTATGCAAAACCGGAAAGGACCAAGCACTGATGAGATTAACACTGACGTTCGGCGCCGTTGTCCTGGCGCTCTTCACCGGCCTGTTTAGTGCCCTGCCGGGCTCGCAGGCAAGGATTGGCAGAGTTGAATTCGCAGAACCCGCGGTTGCCCCGGATTCACGATCGTTGTATGCGCGTCATTGTGCGAGCTGTCATGGCGGTGACGGACGTTCGCGGACTGCCAAGGGAAGGCAGACGCATGCGCGAAATCTCGCCGACGCCGGTTGGCAGAATGACGTTAGCGATGAACGCATTTTCAACTCTATTAACAATGGCCGCGGCGCGAAAATGCCGAAGTTCGAACATAAGCTTTCGGAAAGTCAGATCGATCAACTCGTCACTTACGTAAGACAGTTGAAGCGGTAGTTTTGGAATCGCGTGAAACCACGTAGCCCTCTAATCGATGGATTGATCATTGTGTTGCGTGCGGCGTTGCCCGTGGCGCTGTTGCTGGCGGGCTGGAGCGTCTATCGCCAGTTGCCCGCGCCGGAACAGACAGGCAACCCGCAATCTTCGTTGGAGACCAGCCTGCAAATCGTTTTGCGGCAACCGTCGAATTACAACGGGCCATTGGATGTCGCGGTTGAGCTTTATCCCATCGACGTCTCCGCGGCGCAGCGGGAATATCTTTCCAAGCCTCACGCGGGCACAACCTTCGCCGAGTTTTTGAAAGGACGCATGAGTGGACGGGCCGCGATCAAAGGCCGCCTCGATAAGCAAGGCCAGGCAATTATGAATATTGGCGAAGGCGATTGGTGGATAGTTGCCCAGTTGTCCGGTGACAATGAAATCGAGTGGCGCCTGCCCGTTAAAGTTGCGGGCCGCAAACAAAGCGTTGAGTTGACCGCGGACAACGCCTACGGCCGCAGTAAAGTTTTTTAAGTCGCAGTGGCACTCCACTTCTTGGAGTTGTCGCAAACTCACAGGTTGCGTTACAGCTGGTGGACTAGTTTCTGAGCGCACTACTAATGAAGGCCTTAAGAGTAGAGAATCAGAACGTTGCCGTGCGTGACGTTGAAAAACCGTGGCGCGATGGCGAAGCTCTGGTCCGTGTGACGCTGTCGGGAATCTGCAATACTGATCTTGAAATAGGTCGCGGCTATGCAGGATTTCAGGGCACGCTGGGACATGAATTTGTCGGCGTGGTTGAGAACGCGGCGGGAATTCAAACGGGACAACGCGTGGTCGGTGAAATCAACGCAGGTTGCGGATCCTGCGATCTCTGTCTCAGTGGCGATGCACGTCACTGCGCCGATCGCACCGTGCTCGGGATCGTGGGACGGGATGGCGCGCATGCTGAGTTTCTGAAACTTCCGGAAGGTAACCTGCTGCCAGTGCCGGCGGATGTCTCCGACGAGCGCGCTGTATTCACTGAACCGCTGGCCGCTGCATGCGGCATACTTGAACGCGCCTCGATAACATCCGGTACGAAGGTCGCGGTCATCGGAGATGGCAAGTTGGGTTTGCTCTGCACCCAGGTCGTAGCCCTCGCCGGCGCCCAGGTTTTGTTGGTAGGCCGGCATCAGGAGAAGTTGGCAATAGCTTCACGTCGCGGCATAGAAACCGCGTTAGTGGCTGAAGTGGCTAAACTCAAACGGGAGTTTGATGTCGTGGTGGAGGCCTCAGGCTCGGCCGCCGGCTTTGCCCTGGCACTCGATCTTTTGCATCCCCGCGGCACGCTGGTGTTGAAGTCTACGTTTCATGGTGCCGCGGAAATCGATGCGGCCCGCATAGTCGTCGACGAGATCAGCGTCATTGGATCGCGCTGCGGCCGGTTCGCTCCCGCGCTTGATTTGTTGCAACGAAATGCAGTGGATGTGGAAAGTTTGATCAGCGAAGAGTATCCGCTTGCCGACGGCCTGCAGGCGATGAAGCGAGCCGGTGAACCCGGTGTAATGAAAGTTCTACTACGACCGTGAGGATCAGGAGGCAGTCAGCAGGAGCAGTCGGCAGGAGCGTAAACCAAACGCCATGCCGTTTTTGCTGCTTACTTCTTACTGCTCCTGCCATCTGCTCCTGCCTCCTGCCGACTGGTTACCGCTGACTGCCGACTGATCCACCGTGCGACTGAAATCCAACCTTGCTGCGGATGCCGCCCTCGTCCTCACGACGCTGATCTGGGGTTCGACTTTTGTAGTGGCCAAAGACCTGCTGGCGCACTGGCCGCCATTGGCTTACATCACTGTCCGCTTTGGCCTCGCCGCGCTGATACTCATCGCGGTATTTCCCAAACAACTATTCGCGGCGCGCCGCGCCGAATGGCAGGCGGGGGCGACGCTCGGCTTGCTGATGGGCACGGGTTTCGCAATCCAGGCGTTCGGCCAGGTTTACACCACGCCGGCAAAGTCGGCTTTCATGACCAGCCTGACAACGCCCCTGGTGCCGTTCGTCGCTTTGGTAATGCTTCGCGTTCGGCCCAATCTGGAAAACCTGATCGGAGTGACGCTCGCGTCGCTTGGTGGAATATTGATCCTGGCGCCGCGCGGCGCGATCGCAGCAAACGAAGGGGACTGGTTAACGCTGATAGCCACTTTCTTCTTTGCGGCTCACATAACTTTCCTGAGCGTCTACGCGCGCCGGATAGATGCGCGACAGTTGACGGTGCTGCAGATTTCAGTGGCCGCCGCCATGTTTGTGATCGCGTCGGCGATATTGCGCGTCTCCGCGTCGTTGTTTTCCTTCAGCTCGCTTCCGGCTCTCATGAAGGTCGAAGGCGGTTGGCCGGTTTGGTCAGCGACGGTGGCCTGGCAGTTAATTTACCTGGCCCTCGTGGCTACGGTGATCACGTTTCTGTTGTGGACCTGGGGACAGTCGCGCATGTCGGCGACGCATGCGGCAATCATCTTCAGTCTCGAACCGATTTTTGCCACCGCGTTTGCCGTGGCGTGGTGGGGCGCGGCGCAGTGGCTGGGCGGCTGGTCCACCGTAGGCGCAATCGCGGTGATCGCCGGCGTCGTGGTTTCGGAACTGCGCCTCAGCGGCCGGGGCAGCAAGGCGGATGCGGCTGTACTCGTCGACGATGCGGACATTAGTTTGGACGAAACTTCAACAGATTGAGTCAAACTTTGGATGAGTTTGCGAATCTCATTAGCGCCGCACTTCAGTGCGGTGATCGAGATAGGCCATATTTAAAGTGAATTTATCGCCCTGCACCACCTGACTGAAGTCAGGTGCTAATGAGATTCCAATTGGCATAGCGCCAAACCAGGCATTCTTTGCCGCCCGCAACTTGTTTAGTTATACTTGACGCCTTCTGTATTAAGCGCGTTCGGAGGCCACGTAACCCGGGAGTGGCCCGCGACGTATTAGGAAGAGAAGTTTTTCGAAAGAAAGCGGTGGCTCAATGTTCGATCGTATCCAGGGACAACCAACTGACGCCGAACGCACGGTGCTGCATAAGTTACGCGTTTGGATCGCAGCGCTGGCCATCGCCTGCCTGCTGATGGGTGTGGGCATCGGTGCCATGCTGGCCGGACGTCCGGCGGTGGCGCAGAGCGAAGCCCAAATTGCGCGCGCCCCGGAAGCTCTGTCGGCGTCGTTTGCCGAGATCGCGAAACGGGTTGAACCGGCGGTCGTAAATATCGATACGTTAACCGCTGCTCCCAACGTTGCCGAAAAGGACAACGAGGACAAAGAAGACCAAACCCCGAACAATCCGCTGTTCGACATGTTTCGGCGCCAGGCGCAACGCCCGGCGCGCGGAGTTGGCAGCGGCTTCATCGTCGATCCAAAGGGTTACATCCTGACGAACGAACATGTGATCGAAGGCGCCACGCGCATCACGATTGGTTTGCAATCGGGTGAGAAGTTGCGCGGCCAGGTCGTCGGGATTGATCACGAAACTGATCTCGCCGTCATCAAGGTAGAAAGCCCGCGCGATCTGCCGACCGTCAAGTTGGGTGATTCCAACGGCGCGCAGGTTGGTGATTGGGTGCTGGCGATTGGCTCGCCGTTTGGCCTGGAACAAACAGTAACCGCGGGAATCATTTCGAAGAAGGAACGCGAATCGCAGTTCTTCACGAGCTTTCAACGTTTTCTACAAACCGACGCCGCCATCAATCGGGGAAACAGTGGTGGACCACTCGTGAACATGCGCGGCGAAGTCATCGGCGTAAATTCGCAGATCGCCACTTCCACCGGTGACTACAACGGGATCGGATTCGCCCTGCCTGCTAATGAAGCGGGTTTTGTCTACCGCCAACTGGTATCGGGCGGGAAAGTGAAGCGCGGTTATCTGGGAATCACTTTGGACTCCGTGCGCGCTGAATTTGCACGCGTTTATGGCTTGAGCGATGCGCGCGGCGCGATCGTGGCCGATGTGCAAGCGGGCGAGGATGGCAAACCAACCCCGGCCGCTAAAGCCGGCATTCAGTCCAACGACGTAATCATCGAGTTCGAAGGCCAACCGGTGCAGGATGCGAACGATTTGATCGCCCGCGTCGCCAGCACTCCGGTGGGACAGAACGTAACGCTCACGTTGTTGCGCGACGTAGACGGCAAACTGGACAAACGGACGGTGACGGTGATGCTCGGCGATCGCTCAATTTATCTGCCGCGCCGTGCGCCGGATTTAGCGCCACCGGTCGTGGACAAAGAGTCTTCGCTGAAGGGCAACACTTTGAAGCTCGGCATCACGCTGGGCGAACTGACAGCGCAACTGGTTGCGGAGCGGCATTTGGGCGGCGTCAAGGGACTGTACGTAAAAGAGGTTGACCCGAACGGCATCGCCGCTGACGCGCGACCCTATCCGGTGCGCGAAAGAGAAGTGGTCACGCGCATCAATCGCGTCCCGGTTAATTCGCTGGCAGATTTTCAGCGCGTGTTGAGTGCGCTGAAACCGGGCGACGCGATTGTTTTGAACCTGACGCGCTTCGATGAGGAGTCAGGAAAGCTCGCGCAGCGAATCGTGCAGTTTACGTACCAGTAAGAAAGACCGGTGTCGGGTCTCAGGTGTCAGGTGCCGGTTAACCAGCGCCCGTACCTGACACCCGGCACCCGACACCCGAACGCATTTTATGGCCCAGGCAAAAAAAGCACTCACAAAATCAACTGCGAAACGTAAGATCGCGCGCCAAACACGCGCGGCAGCTAATACCTATCAGAACTACATCAACGGCAAATGGGTCTCGAGCAGAAGCGGTGAAACCTTCGAGAACGTTAATCCGGCCGACACCCGCGATGTCATCGGGCGGTTTGCGCTTTCCACTCGCGAGGACGTTGATGCCGCGGTCAGTGCCGCGCTCGAGGCGTTTAATCGCTGGCGGTTGACCCCGGCGCCGCGGCGCGCGGAAATGCTTTTCCGCCTGGGCGAGATTCTGCTGCGCAAGAAAGATCGCTACGCTGCCGATATGACGCGCGAGATGGGCAAAGTCTTGAAAGAGACCGGCGGCGACGTTCAGGAAGCTATCGATTGCACCTACTACACCGCGGGCGAGGGACGCCGCCTGCACGGCTTCACGACCCCGGCTGAGATGCCTAACAAGTTTGCGATGTGCGTGCGCCAGCCGGTGGGGCTGTGTGGTTTGATCACGCCATGGAATTTTCCCATGGCGATCCCTTCATGGAAACTGATTCCGGCGCTGGTCTGCGGCAACACGGTAGTGATCAAGCCGGCCGAGGACACGCCCTTATCAACTTACAATCTGGTGGCCGCTTGCGAAGAAGCCGGCATCCCGCCCGGTGTCGTTAACCTGGTAACCGGCTATGGCGAGACAGCGGGAGCGTCAATCACCGAACATCCTTCGCTGCGCCTGATTTCATTCACCGGTTCGACCGAGACAGGACGTTCGGTCGCCGCGGCATGTGCAGAACGCAACGCGATCTGCTCGCTCGAGATGGGCGGCAAGAACGTCATCATTGTGATGGAGGACGCCGATATCGATCTGGCGGTTGAGGGCGCGGTGTGGGGTGCATTCGGCACTTCCGGTCAGCGCTGCACCGCATCTTCGCGTTTAGTAGTTCACAAAGATGTCTACAAGCAATTCACCCGCAAGCTGGTCGACCGCGCGCGTAAATTGCGCGTCGGGAACGGCGCCGATCCTAAAACCGAGATGGGTCCGGTGATTAACGAAGATGCGCTGCGAAAGATTCTGAGTTACGTCGAAATCGGCCGGCGCGAAGATCGCGCGAAGCTTGCCTGTGGCGGCAATCGCCTGCCCGGCAGTGAATATGACAACGGGTTTTTCATCGAGCCCACGGTCTTTACCGACGCTGCTCCCGATATGCGAATTGCGCAGGAAGAGATCTTTGGTCCGGTCACAACAGTTATTCCGACGGGCTCGCTCGACGAAGCCATCGATATTGCCAACGGCGTTCGCTACGGTTTGTCAGCGGCGATTTATACCAGTGACGTGAACCGCGCTTTCCACGCGATGAACGAAACTTACACGGGGATCTTCTATGTGAACTCTTCGACGATCGGCGCCGAAGTTCACCTTCCCTTCGGCGGCACCAAGGCAACCGGCAACGGCCATCGTGAGGCCGGAACGCAGGTGCTCGATATTTTCTCAGAATGGAAATCAGTCTACGTCGATTACAGCGGCAAGCTGCAGCGCGCGCAGATCGATGTTGATGAGCATTTATAGTTCAGCCGCCCGCTCGCCTGGCGATGTTGGCCAGGTACGAATCTGCCCACGGAGCTAACGAATGATTGTCGGATTACCTAAAGAGATTAAAGACAACGAATACCGTGTCGGCCTGACACCGGCCGGCGTGCGCGCTTTAACGGATGCCGGACACAAGGTCGTAGTTGAGCGTAGTGCGGGCGACGGATCCGGCTTCGCGGATAACCTTTACCAGCGGGCCGGGGCCACCATACTCGAAACCGCCGATGATGTCTGGCAGCAGGGCGAAATGATCGTCAAGGTCAAAGAGCCGATTGCTCCCGAGTATCCGCGTATGCGCGAGGGCCAGTTGCTTTTTACTTACCTGCATCTGGCGCCTGACAACGAACTTACCAAGCAGTTAGTCGAACGCAAGGTCACCGGAATTGCTTACGAGACAATTACGGATCGTCGCGGAGCCTTGCCGTTACTCACCCCGATGTCTGAAGTTGCCGGCCGTATGGCGATCCAGGTGGGCGCGCATTATTTGGAAAAGATGAGCGGTGGCGGCGGCGTGCTGCTGGGCGGCGTTCCGGGCGTGCCGGCTGCACGCGTCGTGATTATCGGCGGCGGCGTCGTCGGAACCAACGCGGCCAAGATCGCTGTTGGCATGGGCGCTCACGTAACGATCATCGACAACAATCTCGATCGGCTGCGCGAGCTGGACGATATTTTTCTTTCCAAGATTTCTACACTCGCTTCCAACGCCTACATGATTCAGGACGCGATCTCCACGGCTGACCTGATTGTCGGCGCTGTGCTTGTTCCTGGTGGCGCCGCGCCGAAACTGATAACGCGCGGTATGTTGAAAGAAGTTCCTCGCGGCGCGGTGATCGTCGACGTCGCAGTGGACCAGGGCGGTTGTATTGAGACCACGCACCCGACGACGCATTCGAACCCGACTTATTATGTCGAAGACGTGTTGCACTACTGCGTGGCGAACATGCCGGGAGCAGTGCCGCGCACCTCAACCTTCGCCCTGACCAACGCCACCTTGCCCTACGCTCTAAAACTCGCTAACAAAGGTTTCATCGAGGCGATCAACAGCGATTCGGGGTTGATGGAAGGCGTCAATACTTACGCCGGCAAATTGACCTACGAGGCCGTGGCCGGGGCGCAGAATCGCGAGTACACGCCGCTTAGTCAGCTTCTCTGAATCCGAAAAACCTCATAGCAAAGAATCCGGTATTTCACGATTCGGCGTCACCCTGCGTGGCATTCGCTTTGTCGTCTTGCCAGCCTTACAATTTGGCAGATGAGTGATTCCGAACTCATGACCGAACCCAGTTTGGAAACGATTCTGGATCGAATCAATGCGGAAGGCGCGGTGATGCGTGCTAGCTTTGAGAAGATCGAGGACAGATTCCAGGTAATCGAAGAGCGCCTGGAGCGGATGGAGAAGCGGCTCGATGGGGTTCAAGGTGCCGTACTTGAAGTGTGGGCCGACCAGAGAGAATTTCGCGCGACTTTCAA
Organism: Blastocatellia bacterium; assembly: GCA_034665305.1. GTDB lineage: Bacteria > Acidobacteriota > Blastocatellia > Pyrinomonadales > Pyrinomonadaceae > DASXRU01. Next base: position 365,025 of record JAXDFZ010000010.1, read on the forward strand.
ATAGCCGAAGTTGAGTACTTAGGCTTCCCTCTTCCTGGCTTCATCGATCAACCGAGTCAGGTGAGTTATTAGTTCCTCCGGCTTCACCGGTTTAATGAGACAAAGGTCCGCGGCTTCCCTCGCTTGCGTCGAAGCAGCATTCCCGTCAAACGCGCTCAAGAGAATGATGGGCAGCGTCGCCAGCGTAGGGTGACTGCGCAGGAAGCGAACCAATTCCTGACCGCTCAATTGCGGCATGATGGCGTCGGTGACCACCGCGTCAACCGGTTGGGCCAGCGCAATTTTCATCGCCTCCAATCCATCCGCCGCACAAATCACTTCATAACCGGCGCGTTCCAAAATGACTTGCAGAAAACGCCGCACGGCGCGATCGTCCTCCGCCAAAAGGACGCGCGCCTTTCCTCCCGTCGAAGCGCTCGCGGTCTCTGAGGTCGCCGAGTCTGGTTTTTCTGGGCTGTCGCTCATGGATTGCGGTGTTTCTCGGCCGTCAAACTCGCAAGGTTAGGGTGCCGACAAATCGTTGTCAATAAAGCACCGGTGGCTAGTGCCCTGATTTGTAACGCAAACTGTTAATTGCGATGTTTAGTGACAATCAACGGGCGCGCAAACTAACTGTTTGCGTTACGAAAACCAAACTAGGGCACCAGGTACCGATGCAGCAATGCGTCAGTTTGAATCTCATAAGCACCGCACCTCAGTGCGGTGATCCAGGTAGGCCATATTGATTAACGGTATGGACCCTGTAAAGCTAAAGCGGGAGCACATGTGGCTTTGCTAGCGACCTGCTATACTACGCGGTTTGGATAGAAGCCCCGCGAGCTGCCTGTGCGAGCTGAGCACTATCGAGCATTGAATGCGCGGCTGTTAGGACTTAGAAGGAACGCATCGATTTATGTACGAGTTTGCTGTTACTCCGGCTGTAACTCAGATCCGCCGCCGCGGCGTGGAGATCGCGACCGTGGCTCCCGCTAGTCTGGCTGAAGAACTCGAGTTGCAGACCGGCGATCGGATCATGAGAGTCAACGGACGTCCGGTGCGTGACTATCTGGATTTCCGCTTTCAGACCGGAGGCGAAACCGAACTCGTAGTCGACGTGCGAAAGGCCAACGGCGAAGACTGGGAATTGAATATTGAGCGCGCGGAAGACGAAGACTTTGGTCTGGGCTTTGAACAGATTGTACCGCGGCAGTGCGCCAACGAATGTCTGTTCTGCTTCTGCAAGGGAAATCCAGACGACGCGCGTCCCTCGCTTTTTATTCGCGACGAGGATGTGCGTCTTTCTTTCCTTTACGGAAATTACACCACCCTGAGTTCGATCACTGAGGAAGAAATGAATCGCGTGATCGAACAGCGCCTCACGCCGCAATACGTGTCCGTTCACGCTACCGATGTTGAGGTGCGGGCCTACTTGCTTGGCGTCGACAAAGAGCGCGCGGACATCTCAACCAAAATGTCGCGGCTGATGGATGCGGGAATTGAGATTCATGCGCAAGTAGTTTTATGTCCGGAGATAAATGACGGCGCCGTCTTGCGCCGGACGATCATGGACCTCGCCCCTTTTCACCCGCGGGTAAAGAGCGTGGCTATCGTACCGTTGGGGCTGACGCGCTATAACACCGATAAGCGCTTAACTGCGGTGACACCGGATTTTTGCCGGCGCACGATTGCGGAGGTCGGCGAAGTTCAAAACGAACTACGCCAGAGTCTGGGAACGACGTTCGCCTTCCTGGGCGATGAGATCTATTTGCGCGCTGGCCATGCGGTGCCGGCGCGCGCGCATTATGGCGAGTATCCGCAGATCGAGGATGGCGTTGGGATGGTGCGGTCTTTTGCCAATGAGTTTGAAAAGCTCATCCGCAAACTTGAACGCCAGGCGCCGGTGCAGCCGCACGCGGTGCATGGAACAATCATGACGGGAACTCTGTTCGCTCCCGTTCTGCGCCGCATGATCGATCGTTTGAACCGCAAGTTTGGCACCAGGTTGAGCGTGGTCGCAGTTGACAACCTCTACTTCGGCGGCGACGTTAGCGTCGCCGGCCTGGTAAGCGGGGGCGATCTGCTGGCGGCCCGTTCGTCCGTCGCCGGCGACTTCGTCATTATTCCGCGGACGATGCTGAAGAGTGATGAAGCTGTAATGCTTGACGGGATGAAGCTGGAGGAAATTGAACAGCAGTTTGGGCTGCCGGTGAAGGCAGTCGATTTCAATTCGTTTTCCGCGTTGATTGCGGGAGCATCTTCCTTCAGCGTCGGCGCGCCCGCCCAGTCAACGCTTGCAGCGGCGAAGTTGAGTCTTTAGAAACGCCTGGTCTGATTTTCTGCTTGCACGTACCGGAGTGGGTAATAAATCATACCTGCTATGTCGAACCAAATTCCCGCGGGCGACAAAAAAATTCTGGACGTGGGTTGCGGCCGCAACAAGTATCCGGGCGCGATCGGTTTAGACTCTAATCCGCGCACCGCCGCCGATGTCATTCACGATCTCGGCGTCCTTCCCTATCCGTTTCCTGATAATGAATTCGACGAAGTAATTAGCCGCCATGTTATTGAACATGTCCCGGATGTGATGGCTTTTGTTTCTGAACTTCACCGCGTAACCAAACCGGGCGGCGTGATTAAAATCGTAACTCCGCATTATTCAAATCCTGATTGGCCCACCGACCCGACGCACCGCAATCACTTCAACAGTTATTCCTTCACCTGCTTCATGCCGGACCGGACGCCGTTTCCGTTTTACACCGACGTCGTTTTGAAGCCGATCCGCACTTACGTTTCACTCGCCAACCTCTGGCGTGCGCTGGGCATCGAGGTTCTGGTTAACCTGGATCAGCGCTGGCCCGCCCTCCGTTTCACGCGAAAATTTTGGGAGTTCTACCTCTCAAATATTCTTCGTGGCAAAGAGCTGCGGTATGAATTGCAAGTGGTGAAGAGTCAGGTCAACTGAACCTCCTCAACTGCCTGCTAAACCGGTCTTTAACCGTGTCCATTTCCGGGATTTCCAGGAAAATGAAGAAGTTCGGTTTTTTGGATCGGTAACTTCTGCCGCAGACCTTGCTTTCGCAGAATTTTCAAGGAAAAAAGACGCCCGGCCATTGGAATAAGCCTTGCTTAACTTTAAGACTATCCCCAGACAGAAAAATGAATAGCTCGAGGTACGAAAACAAGAGGGAGAATTTCTATGTCTAAAGTATTGCGAGTCCTGTTTTGCCTCATCCTGATCAGCGGCTTGGCCAATATCTGCCTGGCCCAGACATCCGACGGCACCATCAGAGGGACAGTGTCGGATGCCAATGGCGCCCTTGTTACCGGCGCCACCGTCGAAGCGCTAAACGACAACACTGGCGATAAGCGCACTGCCACGACTGACGACAATGGCGCGTACTCGATTACTAATCTTCCGGTCGGCACTTACACCGTGACAGCCAACGCCACCGGCTTTGCGCCGGCGACTGCCAAGGTGAAAGTTTCCGTCGCCTTCACGACCGATATGCCACCGCTGGTGCTGGGTGTATCGGGTGCTACTGCTAACGTCACGGTTACCGCGGGTGACGCCGAGACTCAACTCAACACCACGGACCAGCAGCTCTCGACTCTCATTGATAATAAGAAGATGCTCGACCTGCCCTTGTTATCGCGCGATCCGAATTCGCTGCTCTTGCTGGCGCCCGGAACGAACCAGTCTACGAGCCGGCTGGGGGGCGTGACTGTGAACGGCCAGCGTGAACGCAACAACAACTTTTTAGTTGATGGCATCGACAACAATGACACCGACGTTCCCGGCATCCTTGGCGGAGTTTCCACTCCCAGCCTGGATGCCACCGAAGAGTTCCGCGTCATCACCAACAACTTCAATGCGGAGTACGGCCGTAACACCGGCGCCATCGTCAGTGTGGCGACGAAATACGGCACGAATGAGTTTCATGGCGGCGCTTACATTTACTATCGTTCCGACAGATTCGCCGCTCGCGATTTCTTCGACACCACCGGAGATGCCAATCCGCTTCAGCGGCGGCAGTTCGGCGGAAAGATTGGCGGCCCGATCGTCAAGGACCGCACCTTTTTCTTTTTCAACTATGACCGCGATGTCTTCGATCAGGGATTACAAGTCACTCGCGATGTTCCCTCGGCGCAAGCGCGTCTGGGAATTTTCAATTTAACGTCACAGGGGCTGGGTGTCATAGACGCTCGCTCGGCCGGCGCGAACAATGCGTTTGGCTTCACGGTTAATCCTGAATTCACTGCGCTACTTAACCGGCTCTATCCGTTGGGGAACTCTCCCGGCCAGGGCTTCCTGCCGGGTGTGTTTGATGCCTTCAGGTTCTCTACGCAGACGAACGATAAGCAAAATCAGATCTCGACGCGTCTGGACCACCGCATCAGCGATAAACATAGCCTGAAAGGCAGCTTCGCCTGGTCGGACGGGACTTTTGAGTTCTGTTGCGAGTCGTTTCCCGGGGCCAACGATGCGATCCTTAGTCCACAGACTACCTATCGCCTTTCGACGAGCCTGGTTTCGAACTTCACGCCTAACCTCGTCAATGAGTTTCGCTTTGGCGGCAATCGTCTCCGCTTAGTCTTCGCGGGTGAAGGCGACGGAGGGGTCTCTGCCGCGCGCAGCCAGGATGTGCTGACCGCGCTCGCGCGCTCGGGCGCACCGCATGAGGCGAATCCGTTTGGTGGAGTCAACGGTGGTCAGATTTTTCTCGGCATTGCGGGAATTACGGCGCCGACATCCGGCTTTGACACGCAGTTCCGGACCACGGGCACGACCCATATTGGTGATTCGTTCACCTGGATTAGCGGCGGCCACAGCTTTAAGTTTGGCGGCGAATTCCGCTGGGTATATTCAAACGGAGCCAGCAATTTCTTCCGTCAGGAAAATCTGAATTTTAACCTTCCAACCACTTTCGGTTTTCCGCTGCTGTTCACAAACAATCCTGTGAACTTCGACGCGGACCCGAACAATGACGAGTTCGTGCCGCTTTCAGGGCAGCTCGCGACAGTGCAAAACTTTGCCAGCTTCCTCTACGGGTTGGTGGCCTCCCAATCACAGTCGCAATTCTTCAACAAGAATGGCGCGCGCACCGACGCGGATTACCGCGGTTATCGCCAGCGTGAGTTCGAAGTTTTCTGGCAGGACACCTGGAAAGTTAAGCCGAACCTAACCTTCAACTACGGTCTGCGTTACACCTGGAATGGCGTGCCCTATGAGGTGGATGGCCAGATGTCGAACCTGGTCGGAGCTGATCCCAGCGGACCGACCCCTGCTGGTGGTTTCCATTTCGAACTGGTGGGTAAAAACTCGGGAGGGCGCTACAACCTTTACGAGAATGATATGAACAACCTCGGCCCGCGCGTGGGATTCGCGTGGAGTCCGAACGCTACGGATGGTTGGTTGTCCTGGCTGACCGGTGGGCCGGAGAGGACCTCGATACGCGGTGGCTACGGCATTTTCTATGACCGTGTGTTTGGTAACCTTTTCAGTAACTCCAGCGCTAATCCGCCGTTCCAACGTGATTTCTTCGAGTTCGTTGGTGACTTTGTTGATGCGATCCCGCGTCCGGCGACGCAGAATCCTTCGGCTTTTGTCCAGGACGATTCGTTTATCTTCCCGGTGCTTTTCCCGCTGCCGGGCAATAACCAGTTTCAAGAGAAGTTTGCGATGCCCATGACTCAGAGTTGGAACCTCGGAATCCAACGTCAGTTTAAGGGGGCCATGCTTTTTGAAGCTGACTATGTGGGTTCAGTGGGACAGAACCTGCTGGGCGCAGTCGATGGCAACATGACGAGCGTCACGCGCGTTAACGCGATCACCGGTGCGCACAACACCATCGATCCCAATGACCCGATTGGCAACTACTTCAACGGCTCAAGAAACACCGCGTTCTTCCAGTCGAATCTAAATGTTTCGATTGGCCGCTCCAGCTACCACGCGGGGCAATTTCGCTTCACCAAGAGTCTGAACCAAGGCAGATTTGGTCGAGGCCAGTTTCAGGCGGCTTACACGCTGGCCCATTCGATGGACAATGCAGCCGATCCCATCGACACGCAACAAGGGGAACGCAGCTTCCCGCGCGATTCGTCGGGGTTTGTAGGTGGACTCGGCGTGGAGCGGGGTAACTCCGGCTTCGACGTGCGTCACCGTTTCGTAGGCAACATGACTTATGAGCTGCCTTTCCACCCACACAACCGTTGGGCGAAGGCGGCACTCGGTAACTGGACGATGTCCGGGATCTGGATCTACCAGACGGGCAGCCCGTACAGCATTTTTGGATTTACCGATAGCGCCGGCACCGCTTTAGGCCAGCGTGGTGATTACGCTACGCCAGGCAACGGCCTTCCCGCCGTCAGTAACACCGATACGCGAACCCAAACCGGCCCGTCGCGGCAACTGTTCGACAGTCCGTGTCCTGCGGGCGACCCGGGATGCCTGGGAACTATTAGCGGCATCGGCCGTCAGGGTACGACCGCACGTAATTCGTTCTATGGACCGAAGTACAACAACATAGATTTCTCGCTCTTCAAACGTTTTCCGTTTGGTGGCGAGGGTCGTTACCGGTTCACAATCCGGGCCGACTTCTTCAATGTCTTGAACAAGACTAACTTTGATAAGCCGGTCAACACTCTAGCCAGCGAAGACTTTGGACATTCGCTTGCTACCTATCCGTCCCGTCGCATTCAGTTTGTCGGGCGCTTTGACTTCTAGTACTCAGGACCATCCTGAAATGTTATTCGGGCGTTACTTCGATCGAAGTAACGCCCGTCTTTTTGTCAGAGAGTTGCAGGCGAGCTGAGAATGAAAAGGTTCGCCGTAACCCTTGAGTGTTGAGTGCTGATTCTCCTGTCGGCCAGCGTCGTGTATTTCCGGTGCCGCAAAAAATTGACCGGGACGGAGGCAGCAACCATCCGGAGTTAGCGGTTTTTTGGCTTTTAGTGCCGGATTCACGGATTCGTACAACTATCCAAAAACGGCAAGATTCACCCCTCTGGGGAGCCTGAGGATATCGGATAAGTCTAACTCTTTGAAGATTTGGAACCCCTTCTGCAAGGCGGCATACTTCTTGCTATTTTACGGGCGTTGTTAACAAGTCTTGAGCATCGCGATAGTCCTTCTAGCAACCCTAGCCTGACTTTAATCAAACTTCGCGCCCGCTGAGTAGTTGTTTTTGACTATTCAAGGGTGGGGAAGTAGACCTGAGTAACGTTTCGATCTTCGAAGGAGCCCACTTATGAAACGATTGATGTTTTTGGTGCTAACGTTGTGCCTGTTTTCGGTGGCAGCGTTAGCACAGACCTCCAACACTGGAAGTCTCGTCGGCACGGTCTCCGGACCTGACGGCGTGATTCCCGGTGCGACTGTGATAGTCACAGATAATGCCACCAAGAGGGAGCGCACCGTTTTAACAAACGGTGAGGGCGGTTTTATTGTCTCTCAATTGGAATTTGGTACCTATACGGTTAAGGTAACCGCCCCCGGGTTCAAAACCTTTACGGCGACCGATTTGAAAATCGACGCCGGCCGAGCCTATACCGTCAACATGCCATTGGAAGTCGGTGCCATCACTGAAAATGTGACAGTGGTTGCCGGCGCCGATGTCGTCAATTCTACTAACGCGGAGTTGGCTACGACCATTTCCCCGCGTGAAGTTAAAGACTTGCCAATCAATGGCCGCAATCCTCTTAGCCTGCTGAATCTGTTGCCGGGCGTAAATGCCACCAGCAACTCGATCAACGGGCAGCGCAGTTCTTCCGTCAACTACACTCGTGACGGCTTGAACGTGCAGGATAACTTCATCCGCAATGGCTTCGTCCAGGATCAGCCGACGGTTGACGATACGGCAGAGTTCAGCGTGGTCACCCAGAATGCCGGCGCCGAGCTCGGTACTGGTTCGACCCAGGTGCAACTCTCAACGCCGCGCGGCGGCAGCGATTTTGGTGGCGCGTTGTACGCGTTCAACCGCAACTCCTATTTTGGAGCGAATCGCTTTTTCAACAATACCAATAACATTGCGAAGCCTTTCCTTAACCGCAATCAGTTTGGTGGCAGCTTCAGTGGTCCAGTGGTATTGCCCCGCTTTGGCGAGGGCGGCTCCGCCGGTTACCGAAACAAAGGCCACTTCTTCATGAACTATGAAGGATTTCGGTTGGCGCAGCAGGTCTCGGCGTCAGCCACGACATTGCTGGCAGCTGCTCGCACTGGCAACTTTACCTACGTAGGTACTGATGGTGTCACGCGCACTGTGAACGTTCTGACCGGTGCGGGGCTTAATCTGGCAGGTGCTAACCTGACCTCGTTTAACTCCTCTGGCGGTGTCTTGACCGTTGATCCCCTGATTCAGTCCCGGATTCTGGACAAGATTCCAGGGGCTGGTAACGCCGAGCTGACCGGAATCAACTATCTTCAAGTACTTCGCTTCAACCGCTCCGACCCCGAAAAACGTATTTCGATGGCGGGACGCTTCGACGTGGATTTCACCGACAAGTACTCGGCCAACTTTATCTACAAGCGCAACAACATCCTTGATGCGCGTACCGATCTTGCTGCGGGTTTCTCGACCGGAGTATTTTCGAATCAAGGCGGTCCGACCAACCTCTACATCGCCGCTTTCAATATGGCGTTGACGCCGGCCTTCAACAATGAAGTTCGCGGCGGTTATCAGCGGAGCGAACCGTTCTTCTTTGAGAGCAACATTCCGCAGGATTTTGGTATCGGTGGTTTGATTGTGACCAATCCGGAAGGCACCTTCCGCGAGCAGGGTCGCAACACTGACTATTACAATCTGCAGGACAACGCTTCCTGGTCGCATGGCAACCACACGTTCCACTTTGGTGGTCAGTGGCAGGCTTACCGCATTGAAGCGCTGAACCAGGCCGGTACTATCCCGACCTTTAACATTTCAACCACCGGCAACACGCAAACTCCGCGTTTAGCTGCGGCCCTGTTTCCGGGTGGAATAAATACGACGGACCGGACTCGCGCCGATAACCTGCGCTACCTGCTGGGTGGCATAGTCGGTTCGGGAACGATCACGGCGAACGTGCAATCGCAGACTTCAGGATTTGTCCTGGGCTCACCTGCGATTCGCTTGTTGAACTTCGACAACTGGTCCGGCTATGTCACGGATCAATGGCGCGTGAAGCCAAGTTTGACCGTCAATCTCGGCTTGCGCTACGAGCTCTACACGCCTTTGAACGATCCGCGCGGCCTTTACCTTGAACCAAAAGTCACTGACTTTGCGAACCCGGTCAACGACCTGCTGAACCCGAATGGTGTTTATCAGTTCGTCGGTGGGAATGCCGGTCACCAGGGCGACTTCTTCAAGGCCGACAAGAACAACTTTGGTCCGAATGTGAGTATTGCCTGGACGCCGGATTTCGGCGGCTTCATGGGCAAGTTCCTTCCGGGCGGCGGCAAGACCGTGCTTCGCGGCGGCTTCCGTGTTAACTACAACAACGACGAGTATGTTCGTTCCTCCGACAACGCATTGCTGAACAATGCTGGTCTGGGATCAACGAACGTGTCCGCGCTCAATCCGAATACGGGCACTGCCTCGTTGCGTTCGCGGTTCACGCCAGCAGGCATCTTCGGTGCGCTTCCGGGTTTTATCATTCCCGGAATTGCAACTTACCCGCGGGCGTACAACCTGAATAACGGTGCGGGCGTCGCTTTCTTCGGCACGGTCTCGCTCCTGGATCCGAATCTCCAGGTCCAGAAGACCTACGAATATAACGTAGGAATTCAGCGGGAATTCGGCAAGAACGCTTTGGAAATCCGCTATGTGGGCGGCATGAGCAACGAGCTTGTGCGCTCGATCGATTACAACCAGATCGACATTCGCAACAACGGATTCCTGGGCGATTTCCTGAAGGCGCAGAATAACTGCCGCCTGCAGGGAGCTACAGTAGTGGGCGCGGATCCGCCGTTGCTGAAGTGTACTGACGCTTCGTTCAACGCGGCGATTCCGGGCAGTGTACCGCTGCCGGTATTCAACCTGTTACCTGGTGGTGGTTTCCTGAATGACCCGGCAGTACTGCCGCTCATCCAACAGGGCCTGCCTCCTGATCTGGCGTTGCTTTACATCCAGAATGCGCTGGCCGGAACCGTTAAGTTCCTGGCCAACCCCAGCACCGGCGTTGCCAACTTCACGACGAATGGCGGCACATACCGCTATAACTCGCTGCAAGCTGAATTGCGCCGTCGCTTCTCAGGCGGTTTCTCTTACGCGGTCAACTACACGTTCCAAAAAATACTTGCGGACGTTGTGGACGACGGACAAACGCGTGTGAATCCCTACCTGGACAATGCAGCCCAGAAGCTGGACTACGGACGTCCGGACTATGACCGCGCCCATACCGTAAACGGCAACATGATTTACGAGCTGCCGTTCGGCAATGGCAAGCGTTGGATGAACCACAGTGGTTGGGTTGACAAGGTATTCGGAGGCTTCCAGCTCTCGTCTATCGTCAACTTCAGTTCCGGCGTGCCTATCGGCGTGTTGGATCCGCGCGGTACCTTGAATCGCACGGGCCGCTCGGCTCGTCAGTCAGCCAACTCTAATTTGTCGGCTGATGAAATCAAGAAACTGTTCGGCGTCTTCCGTACGCCGAATGGTGTCTTTTTGGTCGACCCATCAGTGCTCACGGCGACGGCGTCCAATAGTGCCGGCGTGACGAATGTGATCGACCTGCGTCAGCCACTTCCGGCTGGCTTCACGATCACCAGCATTCGTGCTGCTGCTCCTATCGGCCAGGCTCCGTTTGCGAACCAGGTGTTCTTCTATGCACAACCGGGCTCTTCCGGTAACCTGGCGCGCAACTTCCTGGACGGCCCAATCTATCTGAATTGGGATGCGGGCCTCAGCAAGCGTTTTCGTGTGACTGAACGCGGAACTCTGCAGTTGCGCTGGGAAGTCTTCAACGTTCTTAATCGAGCCAATTTTTCGGTGGGCGACCAGAACATCAACAGCACCACCTTTGGCAGGATTACCGCTACCAACGCTCCGCGCGTCATGCAGTTCGGCGCACGGTTTGACTTCTAACTCATAGTTTTCGAGTTGGAATTAGAACGGGCGTCGCTGTTTAATTACAGCGACGCCCGTTTCCTTGTTAGGCTGCTGACCCTGCCGGTAGCCTTGTGATAGACTCCCCGCACAAGTTCCCCGACATCTCGACCCTTGAATTATTCTTCGCTAAGAACAAGACATAAGGAGAAATAAAAAAATTATGAAACGTCGCAGTGCTCTAGTTGCCAGCATTCTCATGTTGGTGTTGACGACCCCCCTGCTGGTCAGGCCCTCCGCGCCTGACAAAGATGAGTTGAAGCCGGAAGAGATTGTGGCAAAGCATCTGGAAGCGCTGGGTCCCCCTGAGCTTCTGGGATCACTGACCAGTGTTGTGGCGAAGGGAACCGTCAAATTCACTTATCATGGCACTGTCAGCGGCATAGCGACCGGGGATGCTGTGGTTGCCTCAAACGGTTCAAAGATGTTGCTTTCGATGACCTTCGCCGGCAGCGATTACCCCTTCGAGCGAGTGGCCTACGATACTGATAAGGTAACCACCAGCTATATCAGGCCGGGCTTCCGCACGCCGCTGGGCGACTTTATTCTCCAGGATGAAGTTCCTTTCAAAGAAGGTTTGATGACCGGGACGCTATCTACGGCCTGGGCCCTTTCAAAGCTGACTGAGAAGGGCGCCAAGGTAAGTTCGGGCGGAAAGAAAAAAGTTGAAAATCGGCCGGCCCTGGTCGTCAAGTACAAACCGCGTAAGGGATCCGCGTACTCGATCAGTCTTTTCTTTGACGCCGAAACATTCCAACACGTTCGGACTGATTATGAACGCATGGTGAGCGGGCAAATCGGAACCGGGAAAAAAGAAAGCGGCGTCGATAATTCTGCGGGAATACGATCAAGCCGTTACCGCCTGACCGAACTATTCTCGGATTTCCGTAAAGAAGGCGGAGTCATGGTGCCGCACGTTTATAAGATTCAGACCGCGATGGATACGCCAAGCGGCACGCAGGAATCTGAGTGGGCGATGACTCTGACGGAGTTCGTCTTTAATCAGCCGATCGATTCCGGCAACTTCAAATTGAACTAGTTACTGCGCGTTAGGAGAAACATTGTGCCAAACAATCGACGAGCGAGGCGGGCGCGCCGCCGTTGATTTCACATGGCCGGAGGGCCTGAGATGGTATTGCTGGAGGGGGTCCCTTCAGTAAATCCAAATCAGGCTCTTTCCGCCTGAATCCTTGCTCAGTAATCATCCTGGTGGGACAATACCGGCTATACCAAAACTAACGGGAGGGGAGCATCGTGAAAAGTCTTTATTTGCTTCTTGTGGGGTTCCTACTGGCAGGCGCCGCATCCGCTCAAACTCCGACTCCCCCAGCAGAGGCGCCTGGCGTCGTCGTGATGCAGGTTAGCTGGCGAAAGGAAATCTTCGTTCAGGCCCTTTACGAAGATCCCTTTGCCGTCAATGACCAACAGGCACAATTGGTCCGCGATTCGAAGCGAACCATAAGAGAAAACACTATTCGCAAACAGGCAGGAGAAATCCCGTTGCCGCTGCCGACGAATAAGGCGCCCATGCCCACGACCGAAGAACCCTCATCCGTTAATTATCTCTACGAAGCCAAAGTCAAAAACACCGGAACGAAGCAAATCAAGACGCTGGTTTGGATCTATAAAATTGTTGACCCGGATACCGACACGGAGGTCGGCCGGCAACGCTTCACCGGGATCGTGAATATCCGGCCCGGCAAAACAGCAAATCTCATGGGACGTTCTTCTACCGTACCCGTGAAAATCTTGAGTGCCAAGAAATCCGGTAAAGAAGTGCAGCGCAAGTATAACGAAAGTGTGTACATAGATCGGCTCGAGTATGACGACGGCACTGTGTGGCAACGCGCCGCAAACTAACCGAAAGTACTTCCGTTCCCGGCAACAGATAACCCGCCTCTCCCAAATTGTGTGTGTGATAACATCCGCTGCGAGCGGACCTAACTGCGGGAATCAATGTCTCCTCTTGTAGCCAACCAGCTGGCGCTGGCGCCTCTCGGCGCCGGCGATCTTATCGATCGCGCCGTGCGGCTCTATCGCCGCCACTTCAGCACCCTCATTCGGATTGCTGCCCCTCCGGTAATCATGTCAGCGCTCGGGTCGGTAATGTTTACGATCGGCTTTCGTGAAGTCGGCGCCGCGATCACCGGAACCGCCCTGGCGTTTTATTTACTACTGATCGCGGTGGGACTTGGAATCTATTTCATCGGCACAGTCTTTAGTCTGATCGTGATGGGCGGCGCTACGCGCAACCTGGTAACGCACTTACTGTGGAACGAGCCGGTCACTGCCCGCGCTACGTATGCGGCGGTTAAGAGTCGCTTCTGGGCATTGTTGGGCGCATCGCTGGTGGTGACAGGATGGCTAATCGTGTCCGGAGTGGTCGGCCTTACGTGCTTTTATTTTGCCGTCGCCCTGAGTGCGTTTGGAGGGTTCTTACTGGCCACCGTACTCCCCGCATGGCTGGCCATAGTTATAGGGTCAATTGCATTCCTTGGCGTCACCGGCTTGTCCTTATGGATCTTCTTTTTTCTTGCGAGTCGGGTGGCTTACGTTCCACAAGCGATGCTGGTGGAAGGCAAGCGGGTCTTCGAAGCTGTTGGTCGCAGTTTCTCACTGGCCAAGGGAAATGTGCGGCGCTTGATGGCCATGACTGTCTTCACTTCCTTCGCCACTTATTCAGCCTTGATGATCCTGGTCGCGCCCCTGGGCTGGTATGGTTACCTGAACGGGATCGATCCCTCGCCGTGGAACGAATCCAACTGGCCCGCGTGGTATGCAATCGCCTACAACATGTTGTGGCCCTGCAGTTATATTCTGCTGGCGCCGGTTTGGATGCTGGGCCTGTCGTTGCTTTACGTGGATGAACGAGTGCGGCACGAAGGTTACGACATCGAGTTAATGGCAGCGCGGCAACTACCAGAGATGCCTACCTTGCGGAATTACGTGGCATCGCCCTTCGCGCCGGCATTAGTCATGGACCACAGAGGAACGCGACCGCCGCCGCCACCCCTTCCCAACCCATCCATTCTCGGCTTGGGCTAAACGTTGTTCCCGACTCCTGACTGTGAAGCACTGCTAATGCAACCGGCTGATCCCCAACCTTCGCTTAAAGCCTCATGCCGTTATCCCGGGATATACCTTTGCGCGTGCCTGTTGCTGCTGGTGTGCGCTTCCCAACTGCAGGCGACGACGGTCGCGCAGTATCGCGAGCGCATTGGCAGGGCTGTTATTTTGCTGCAGGAACTCGAGGCGGACGACGCGAATGCAAGTGAAGCTGCAGAGCCGGCCACCCTGGCAGTGACTTTTGAGAGGGTTCGCCTCCTGCTGCCGGTAAAAGAAACCGTAGAGGCTACGACGGGATCCTGGGAAGTAAACAACCTTTGGCTGCACCAGGCTTTGAGTGAATGCGAGAAAGCTCCCGTAGGTCCGGCGCGCCTGGAAAAACTGGATCGAATTACGGTCCGGCTGCAGGCGCTGGTTGTGCGGCTGAATGAACTTGATAACGCTGCCCCTACCGACAGTGCCCGCAAGTATCAAAACAAGGCCAGGCTCGAAGAGATCCTGCGGCGCTCTGAATACCAAAAGAAACCCACCGAGGCCGGCCTGTTGGCAAGACTGTGGCAGCGTTTGATGAAATGGCTGAGCAGTTTATTCCCCAAGACCGAACCAACGGGTTCCAGTACGGGCGCGGGGGTTATCTCGCAAATCGCACAAATCTTTGTTGTCATCCTGGCCTTGGCAGTAATCGGCTATGTTGTTTGGAAGTTCGCCCCGCGCGTTTTCCGGAATCGCGGGTCGCGAAAGAAGCAGAAGCGGGAAGCGCGGATTATCCTCGGTGAAAGATTGGAGCCGGATCAAACCGCCGGCGATCTTTTGGCCGATGCGGAGGCGCTGGCCCGCATGGGTGATCTGCGCGCGGCTATTCGGAAAGCTTACATTGCGCTGCTGTGCGAACTCGGGGATCGCAAGATTATCCGGCTGGCCCAGCACAAAACTAATCGCGATTATCTCGGCTCCGTGAGTGATATCAAACCGCTGCATGCAGAGATGCGGAAACTGACACGCAGTTTCGAAAGCCATTGTTATGGCCTGCTGCCGGCAGCGGAAATCGACTGGGCCAGTTTTCGCAATGGATATCGCAAGGCGCTTTCCTACGATCGCGACAGTCACAGCGGCTGATCGTTCGCACCGCTGAGGCGAATCGAATAACGGCTCTTCATAGTTCACATGCGTCAACGACTTGCCATTATCGTTACCATTCTGGTGGTGATCGGAGCGCTGGCCCTGCTCAGCAGCGCCTCGTATGTTCACGTTGAACGGACGCCGGACTCTGAATTCACTCCCGATCGTTCCACGATGAATTCCGGGGCGACCGGAACGCGGGCGCTTTATGATTTTCTACATGAAACTGGTTATCAAGTCCTGCGCTGGCGCGAGCCCACTGCCAACCTGCTTGCTTCCGGAGCGGTGCGCCCGGCCACCTTTGTAATCATCGGCAGAACTCGCCGCCCGATCGAGGATGACGAAGCGACGGCACTCTTGCAATGGGTGGCGCAGGGCGGCCGGTTGGTAATAGTCGATCGCCTGCCCGATCCCGCTTTGTTGTCGCAATCCGGTGATTGGACCATCAAGGCCGAATCGACCGGGAGCGAACCGTACGGAGTCAGCGCCGACGATCTGGAAGCGATGACGAGCGGCGTCAAGAAACTCATGCCGGCGCAGCCCACGGTGTTGACCAACGGAGTCGAGGCGATCCTCCCATCGCGCTTTGTCAGCGTCATCAAAGTCAAAGCCAACAGTCACGCCCAACGCGTTTCTGAGGCGGAGCAAGTGGTCACTGGCGTTCCGTCTGAGGAAAATTCGGACGAGCCTGCTCCCCTGCCGGCGACGGAAGCGACGCCGGCAGAACCGTCCGCACCTGTGGTCCACGTCGCAGAAGATAACGGTGCGCTGCTCCTGGATTTTGCGCACGGCAAGGGGCGGATCGTTCTACTTGCTGATCCCTTCATCCTCGCCAACAACGGCATTAGTAGTGCCGATAATTTGCAACTCGCAATCAACGTCGTTGCCGGCAGTAAAGGCTTGATCGCTTTCGATGAATTTCATCAGGGACGATCGGCCTCGCAGAACGCTTTGGTGGCCTACTTCGCCGGCACTCCGGTCGTAGCCATGTGCGCGCAGATTGCGCTTCTGATACTCGTCCTGATTTGGACGAAGGGCCGGCGGTTTGCGCGGCCGTTGCCGTTGCCACAGGTCGATCGTCGTTCGAGTTTGGAGTTTGTAGCTTCAATGGCCGAACTTCAGGAACGGGCCCGGGCGTATGATCTGGCGCTGGAAAATATTTACGCGCGCACGCGCAGGGTTTTGGCGCGCTACGGCGGCGCCTCTAATGCCACACCGCGCGGCGAGATTGCGCGGCGCGTTTCATCGCGCTCGCGCCTAAAGCATGAAGAGCTTGAAACGTTGATGCGAAACTGTGAAGATGTGATCAACGGCGCACCGACGAATGCACAGAGCGTGGTCCAACTGGCCCAGCGTCTGCGTAATCTTGAGGGAGCACTGGGTCTGCGCATGCGATCGCGCGATACGCGCCAGACCGCGGCCAAGCTCTAATCATCACCAATTAACTTATCTGAGTCGAAACCAATGCCCGAATACGTCTCCGCCACAGTCGAACACATCCGCAGCGAGCTGCGAAAGATTATCGTCGGTCAGGACGATCCCATCGAACAAATCCTGGTCGCTATCCTGGCTGAAGGGCACGCGCTGATCGAGGGCGTCCCCGGCACCGCCAAGACACTGACGGTAAAAACGCTGGCCCGGATAATTAATGCCGGATTTGGGCGCATTCAGTTCACGCCTGATTTGATGCCCTCTGATATTACGGGCACGAACGTCTTCAATATCTCGACGTCCAATTTCAACTTACGCCGCGGTCCGGTATTCACGGACATTCTGCTGGCTGACGAAATTAATCGGACGCCGCCCAAGACGCAGGCTGCATTACTTGAGGCGATGGAAGAACGGCAGGTGACGATCGATGGCGAAGTGCATCAACTCTCGCCCATCTTCACCGTGCTGGCCACGGAAAACCCAATCGAGTACGAAGGCACGTATCCGTTGCCGGAAGCCCAACTCGATCGCTTTCTGTTGAAGATACTGCTCGACTACCCTTCGGTCGCTGAAGAACAGCAAGTGGTGGCGAATTGGAATGCCGGCTTCAATGCGCGCCGGCTCGAGCAGGTTGACATCAATCCGCTGCGTGATCCGGACGCCATCTCCCGTTGCCGCGCTGAGGTGCGCGCGATGCATATGGAGCCCGGGGTACAACATTACGTCGTGGATATCGTGCGTCGCACGCGCGAGCACCCGTCGGTCCACTACGGCGCCAGCCCGCGCGCTGCGGTTGCGCTGCTGCTTTGTTCCAAGGCGCTCTCGGCGTTGCGCGATCGCGGCTTCGCAACTCCTGATGACGTACGCGACGTGGCGCGGCCCGTACTGCGCCATCGGCTGACACTTCGCGCCGAGGCGGAGTTGGACGGCGCGACGCCTGATGCGGTCATCACTGACATCCTGCAAACTGCCGAGGTGCCGCGGTAGGGATCAGTGGGCGGTGCAGTAGGCAGTTTGCAGTGGGCAGTGGGCAGTCAGAACCGAAGTACTTTCCATCAAGGCGACGCGCTTAAGTAGTCCACTGCAACTAAACAAACTGCCCACTGCCCACTGCGAACTGCCCACTGCCCACTTGACACAGCATGCGCTTCGTCTTCACACGTCTCTTTTACCTGTTGCTCGCCGTAGGCTTCATTCCGTTGTCGCTGGCGTGGGGCCGACCGTGGCTGCGCTGGGTTACGCTCGTCTACGATCTTCTTATTCTGGTGGCTGCGATAGTGGACTCGCGCACCAGCAAGCTGCCGGGGGGAGTGCGAATTCATCGGGAGTTCGGCGGGCGTTTTGCCGTAGGAGCAGAGAACGAAGTGCGCTTGAACGTCGCCAATAATACGCCGCGACCGCTGGTGTTAGTGCTGAAGGATGAGTACCCGCCGCAAATGAAACTCTCAGGCCTGCGCGAGGGCAAGATGCGAGTGGCGGCGCAGAGCTCCGCGGCACTCGTATATGGACTGACGCCTCCCAAGCGGGGAGTCTTTGTTTTTGGCAGCATCGCCGTGCGTTACCTCTCGCGTTTCGGATTGGCCTGGCGCGAAAAACGTTTGAGCGAAGCGCAGTCAGTGAAGGTTTATCCCAACATGCGTCGCGCGCGTGAGGCGGAGCTGAAAGCGTTAGGCGCGCGCTCCCTCGTTTCTTCACATCGGAAAACTTCCTGGCGCGGCGAGGGCCGGGAATTTGAATCGATGCGAGATTACGTGCGCGGCGACGAACTGCGCCACGTCTCGTGGACTGCCACTGCCCGCCGCGGCAGATTGGTTACCCGGCAATACCAGGTTGAGCGCGATCAGACAATCCTGATCGCGATTGACGCGGGCCGGTTGATGACCGCGCGGATTGAGCAGGAAACTAAACTGGATTCTGCCGTGCATGCGACGCTCGCCTTGATGTCGGCAGCGGCCCGCGGTGGTGACAATTCCGGGCTCGTTGTTTTCGGCCGGCGCATCCAGGCGTTCCTGCCGCCTCGTCGCGGCCGCGAACATATGGAAGCGGCCCTTGAGGCCCTGCATGCGGTCGAACCGGAAATGATCGAGCCTTCGTACGCTCGCGCCTTTGAGTTCATTGCCGGCAACAGCAAACGCCGCTCACTCGTGGTCGTGCTCACTGACCTTGTCGATGAGGAAGGCTCACGAGAGCTGCTGACTTCGCTGCGGTTGTTGCGTCCGCGCCATCTTCCGTTGGTTGTTACGATTGGCGATCGTGATCTGAAAGCCGTAGTCCGCGAAGCGCCGCAAGATACCCGCGAACTCTTTACGCAATCAGTGGCCGAAGAAATCATGTACCAGCGCGAAGCGGCCCTGCGGCTGGTGGAATCACAAGGCGGGTTGGCGCTGGATGTCACCGCGGCCGCGCTCGCGCCGGCGCTGTTGGAAACTTATCTCAGGGTTAAGGAAAGAGGGCTGCTGTAGAAGCGAGGGGGAAGAGGGAAAAGGGGAAAGGGGGAAACGGGCGAAACGGGGAGCTAAGCAAGCTGAAAGGATTTAGACGATGGACAAAAAGCCGGTACGAAGCTTTGAAGATTTGATTGTTTGGCAGAAGGCAATCCAGTTTGTTAAGAAAGTGTACATCCTGACCAACGAAGGAGATCTTAAACGGGATTTCGGTTTGCGAGATCAAATTCGACGAGCAGCCGTTTCGATCCCCACGAATATTGCCGAAGGATTCGAAAGGGCCTCGCGTAAAGAGTATTTGATGTTTTTGATCATTGCAAAGGGCTCGGCCGGAGAGGCCAGAAGTCTGCTTCGTGTTGCGCTGGAGGTCGGATATGTGGAGAAACATTCTTACGAACTTCTTAGAGAGGACGCGATTACACTGAGTAAATTCTTGTTCAATCAAATCGCTGCTATCAAACGCGCTCCCTTAAGATAGATCAACCGTGTTACCCTTTTCCCCTTTCCCCTTTCCCCTTTTCCCCATCAGATCGGTCCCTCCCTGCCAGCAACAAATACCCAAACAGTGCGACTCCCGTAAGTGCGCCGATGCCAAACTTAATTGCCGGGTTGATGGGCGCCGGCGAAATGAAGCCTTCGATAATTCCTGCCAGCACCAGCAGAGGCACGCAGCCTACCACCAGTCGAACCGCTTCCTTGCCGCGCGCTTTCAAGGCATCGGCGCGTGAGAGATCTCCCGGAACCAGCAAAGCGTACCCGATCAAGAGCCCTCCTCCGCCGGCAATGAAGACACACGTCAACTCAATGACGCCATGCCCTACCATGAAGCTCACCAGGTCATTGCCGAATCCCGCATGATAAGTCAGCGCCAGGATCGCACCGGTGTTTGCTCCAAAGACGGCCATAGAAAATAGCGTGCCCAATCCGAAGAAGGCGCCGAGCGCAAACGCGTAGAACGTGACGCGGATGTTGTGCGTGAAGATGCTGGTGGATCCAATTTGATTGGACTCGTTCAGTTCCTCCCACCAGTGGGTTTTCGCTTCGATCGTGTAGCGCATGAAAGGATGCACCTGGGCAAACTCCGAGAAATCCGGATCATGGCGCGTACCCAAAAAACCAATCAGGCCGAAAAGCAGAAAGACCGCAAACGCGGTGGCCGTGTAACGCCAGGTTAGACGGAAGGTTTGCGGAAAATCTTGAGTAAAGAATTCGCGAATGCGCCGGCCGCCATGTGCGTCGGCGCGATAGATGCGGCCATGCGCGCGAATCACCAGACTGTTCAGATAGTTTATCAATCGCGGATCGCGAGACTCGGCCCGAGCTACCGCCAGATCCGCGGCGGTCCGCCGATAGCTATGGCCCAGTTCGCGGACTTCTTCGCGATTCAAACGCCGCAGCGCCGAACGATCGACGCGGGAGAGCAGTTCCTCCAGCCGTTCCCAGGCGTTCTTGCGTTCAGTTATGAAGCGGTCCAGAGGCATGGGGTCAGTTCGCAATAGGCAGTGGGCTGTGGGCAGTGCTAGTCTTTTTGCGATTCACCATTTTGCTTTGTTAGAGGTAGATCAAGTTTCAAGTGCAACTTGAGAAAGTGTCTTCGCTCCTCTGGAGCGAAATGTTTATAGCACCAGTCAGGCCTTATTAATCCTCGCTCCGTTAGGAGCGAAACATTATGTTCGCGAACCAACCAAAACATTGGGCTCCTACGGAGCGCGGAACAATCGGGGATGCATGAGACTATAAACATCTCGCTCCTCTGGAGCGAAAACAGTTACCGGGGTTGCACTTCGAAGTTGAATCTGCAAAGTAAGGTCGATACTCGGAACTTGTAATAAGTATCTTACGATTTTTGTGCTCCCATGATGGAAAGCATCGTCGAGTGTGTACCAAACTTTAGCGAAGGCCGCAAGCCGGAGACGATCGCGCGTCTGGCCCAGGCGATCGAGTCGGTAGCCGGCGTTTTCGTGCTGGACACGCATCGGGACGCCGATCACAACCGCTCAGTCATAACCTTCGTAGGCTCTCCGGCGGTGATCGGCGAAGCCGCATTTCGTGTCGTTGCCCTGGCAGCGGAGTTGATCGACTTGCGCGAGCACACCGGACAGCACCCGCGGATCGGCGCCACAGATGTTCTGCCTTTCGTGCCGGTCCGCGGTGTTTCGATGGAGCAATGCGTGGCGTTGGCCCATCAGACGGGTGCGCGCATCTGGAAGGAACTGGGCATTCCAGTTTATTTCTATGAACGCGCGGCGCTGCGGCCGGATCGGGTCAAACTTGAAGATGTGCGGCGCAAAGGCTTTGAGCAGTTACGCGCTGAAATTGCTGCCAATCCCGCTCGGCTGCCTGATGTGGGCGAGCCGGGAGTTCATCAGCGTGCCGGGGCAATCGCGATTAGCGCGCGCCCTTTTCTAATCGCCTTCAACATCAACTTACGTACGGATGATCTGTCTGTGGCGCGACAAATTGCGGGCGTAGTGCGAGCGCGCGACGGTGGTCTGCCTTCGCTCAAAGCGCTGGGATTCAAGCTCGACTCGCGGGGCGTGGTCCAGGTTTCAATGAATTTGGTTAACTATGAAACGACCGGACTGGGCCAGGCCTTTGAAGCGGTCAGCAGGGAAGCGAAGCGCCTGGGAATTGAGATTGCCGGCACGGAGATCGTGGGGTTGGTTCCGGAGGCGGCATTGGATACCAATGCGGACTACTTTTCTTTACTGGAGAATTTCCGTCCCGATTCCATTGTCGAGCACAAAGTCAGAACCGCCTGCGGTAGCGGGCGAGCCTTCTGATCGCGGATTTCGGTTTGCAGAGTGCGGAAACCGGCACGAGTCGTCTTTAATCCGCAATCCGAAATCTGCATTCCGCAATCGGCAGGCCCGCCCGCTACCGCAGGCGGTTCTGACAAGATTTACGATCCCAACTTGATTAGGGCGTCGCGCAACTTTGGATGACGCTGCAGCAGGTGTAGGTACTTCGCTTCGTCGAGACCGGCTTTGCTGCGAATGATCTCAGCGGTTTGCTGCTTCTCGAGTCCGCTCCATTGCGCCACTTGCGGAATCATCGCCAGCACTAAAGCAAAATCACCCAGCGACGTCAGCTCGGCCTGATTCCAGTTGCCGGTCTTCAACTGAAACGCCTCTTTCGCAACCTCAACTGACTGGTGTCGCATCGCCTCAACGTCGCCCTTGAATTCAGTTGCCATCCGCCTTTGAACTGCCAACCCGATGTTTCGTACCTGGAAACGGTCCCAGTTGCCGCACCCAACGTCGGCACTTTTCCGTTGGGCGCCGGCGTCGTAGAGCATGTGGCCGTGCGCCAGCTTGCGCAGCACGCGGGCGGGCGTACGGTAGCCTTTTCGTTCGGCAATTCTTTTCTCTTCGGCGAGGGTTAGTTTCATCAATTCGGGACGCACCGGGCGAAAACCCAACTTGCGATAAAACCAGAACGCGCCGGACGCGATCCCTTCTTCATTCTCGTGCCCGATCTGGTAAGGCTCAATTGAAATTGCCGTGACGCCGAAAAGCTGGCGGCAAAGTCGCAGCACGCGCGCGTAGATCCAGGCAGTTTCACCTTCGCGAAACGTGTAGTAAAAGTTAAAGCCGCTCTCCATGCGCTCACACAGCGAGAGGCCCTCGAAGTATCCGACTGGAATACCGTTCTTGAAGATCATCGCCGAATGGTAAGCGCGGAGCGGCAGCCGCCGTTCGGGCGCTACGCCATTGAAGAACACGTCGACGCCACGGCCGATATGGGCATGCAGGACGCGGCGGTGATCGCCATACGTGAATCCATGCAGCTCTCGATAACGCGCGGCGGAGGTTTCCCGCGCCAGATCAAGCATTCGCTCGCCCTCAGCCGGTGACAGTCTTCTTGTGACGATCGGAGGCGACTGGAACTCGGCGGCGATCGAAACATCACGGCGACTAATCAAGGGCTGATCGTGAAAAAATGTTTTCCGCACTAGGAGACGCATCCCCGTGCGGCTGGCCCGAAACGCGGGCGTCCATAGCACATGAAGTTTCAAAGAATCGTACAGGTCCGACTTCGCCTTGTCGGCTAGATCGAGGGAAGCAAACCTCTCAATCAACCACGCCAAATCCGTTGTCTTTCCTTTAGCGGCATGCAGCCATTCGCGATAGGGCACGTTGGCTTCAACGATTGCATCTTCCGCCAGCAGGGGCATGAACTGCGACGTCACCGCTCCCCAGCGGTCTTCGTTGTCGAACCAATCCCAGTCGATCGCGGGCCGCGAAGGATTTCTTCGCGCCAGCCAGCGAACGATGGCAAAACTAAAATTGCTGCTGACCGATGTTCCCGCAATCCCGGACACCTCCGGATCATCGAGCGGCGAAAGATCAGCGTCGGCGTCGCGAAGATCGGCCACGCGAGCAGCAAACGTCCGCAGCAACTTTTCAGTTAGAGTCAGAACGGAGCGATTCGCGGGATGCGCGCGCAGGAAAAGCAGCGCCTCATGAAAGCGAATCAGTAACTCGGCGTCGTCAACTTTCAAACGCGCCAGTTGTTTTAGCAGGCTAAGAGTCTTCGCGACCGCGCGCTTGTCAAAGACGCGCTTGGCCTCGTCGAGGGAATCAAGCAGCCGGTCGGTGGATTTGCTGGGCAATAGTGCTTAATGGCGGGCGAGCCCGCCGCTCTGAACTGAATCAAAAGCCGGGCAGTAGCCGCCCTAAAAGAATCGTAGGGTAATCACAGATGTTTGCGAAAGAAGGTCGCGATCTTCCAGGCATCGATTGCCTTCCAGGGCATTTCCGCCAGCGTGTAGTGTCCGCACGGAAGCCACACCACATCCAGCGGCAGGCCCATGCCCTGTACTTCTGAAATCACCTGGTGCGAAAGGTCGGCCGGAAAAGTTAAATCATAACGCGCAGCGATAAAACGCGTGGGTCGCGGCTTCATTTTCAGCAAGCGCGGAATGAAGGGCACCGGGCTAATCGGTTTCCAATACTCGCGCAGCTCATCAACTGACAGTTCGCTGCCAATGCCGGCACGCACGTGTTGCGTCGAAATGCCGCGCCAGACCACATCAGCGACATATCCCGAGACATGATTAAAAACCCCGACATCAATCGCCGTGTCATGCGTGAACGCCAGAAACGAGATGCAGGAACCAATGCTGGTTCCCAGAATCCCGATGCGTTCAAAACCTTCGACTTCCTTAAGCCAGCGTACCGCTGCCCGCGTGTCGAGTACCGCCTGCCGCATGGACTGGATCGTCCGCCCGACATTGGGGCTCACCAGATGATCGGCCCGTTCCAATTCTGCCGGGCGGCGCTCTTCGTGATACGGCAACGTCAGGCGCAGGGCTGTCATCCCGAGGCCGTTGAAGATGCGACACGCTTCCACGTGGCTGTCGGGTTGCGCATTCCATTGGGGCAAAACCACTACGGCGGCGCGCGGTTTACGTTTGCGCTCTTTGCGGGCGCGAAAGAGACGAGCCCGGACAGTGTTGTTTACCGGCGCCGGAGTTTCGATTGAGCTGGTCCACGTCAACTGATCGCCCTGCAAAGCATAATCAGCGATTGGCGGCAGCGCAAAAAACTCATCGCTGTTTTGCAGAACGCGCTCCGAGTATTCGGCAAAGAGTTTCCGCGGATCGTCTCCATTCACGTGATCGGCAATGAAGGACGTGCCCCACTCAAAGGGCCGCACGATGCGGTTGTCGTCTCGTTGCGAGTACCAAACCTCTCGCCGGTGCATGTAACGCGCTAACAAAGTTGAGTCTTACCTCTCAAGGCTGCGGGTCAAAGGAGTAGTAATCCTAAAGGCGAACCGCAGGGGAATCAAGCAGGGATGTCTGAAGTTCACAGGAGGTACAGAGATTTTGAAACTACGGCAAGACCCAGTGGAGAGGGAAGGGGCCGTATTCAAGCGGTTCGCGCCTTTGGCGGAGCGAACGCGTTGGCGTCGCCAAGGTTTACTCGCAAAAGAAACCCACTGACTGCCGTTGGGGCGGCCAGTGGGTTTTAAAATGTCCGAGCCTTATCGGCTTAACAGAGAACAGGAAAGGTTAATAGGTCTTGGCGCAAAAGCCACCCGAAGCGTTGACCCAGTTTTGCTGGATCAGATAGTCACGAGTTCCCAACCGCATGTTCGCTAACGCTCCGTTGACTGTGTAGGTCGAACCAAACGTCCACGCACACTTGTCGGCGTTCTCCTGTCCGCGGCTGTCGTACCAGGCGTTTAGATTAGGATCGGTCACGGCTTCTTCAAGCTCGTGAGCGATAATCGAAGCCATCGCGTCCGCGCCCCGATTACCGTTCGGTCCCACGTTTTGCGCTGCGCATGCAGTCGGACAGCGGTCGGCGTTTCCGACAAATGAGTACTTGATGTTGCTACCGGAAATTGTTCCGTAGGTATGCCAGCCGCAATATTGAGTGCAGAAGCCGGAAGACGCGGTTACGTCCGCCGAGGTCAGTACAAAATAGACACCGCTGGTGTTCTTGGGCAGACGCCCGCTGACGATGGCATCACTGACAACCCCCTGAATAGCGGCATCGCTTAGCGAAGTGCCACGAGAGTAGTTATCGGTCGTGCTGCCGCCATATGAAACCTGATTCACAACGTGAGCATTGCTGCCATCGTAGTAAGTGGTGTTGATGTTGTAATAGCCCGAAGGCGCTATGTTTTGGGCGAGATCCGTAAGGATGGTAGTGGCGCTGTTGCCGCTCCAGTTTCCGTACCAAATGTAATAGGCGACCACCGGAGAGCCGCCCACAACTCCCATCAATGGCCCGCCATGATAGGTAATCCCGTTTCCCTTCGATGGCCGCGCGTCGCCACCGGGATGCGCTTCCCTGTTGGCATCCTGATCGTTGTTGTGGCGAGTGCGGGCGATGATCTTTTTCTGGTTGGCTAATTCCTGCATATTCCCCTGCGAACTGGCAGACTGCATGATTCCAAACGTGGCAAACACAGCGATAGCCAGCGACAAACCCATGGTTCGTTTCATATTGCTAAATCTCCTCAAGTTGTTTAGGACGTTAGTGAGTGAAGGACTGCAAGCCATCGTAAGGCCGCATCCCGTAAAGGAGCAGGACCTACCAAACTATTTCCCACGATTTGGAAAGTCCCAGGGCAAAGCTCAGAACCGTTTCGAACGGGCGCAGTATACGGACTAATCCGGGGCCAAACAAGCAAAAATTTGTTGTTTTTCTGTTGCAGTCACGACTGCTTCCTGAAGAGTCTGCAGAGGGTTTGGAGCTTTAGCAATGATGTTGGTAGGTCGAGCCTAAAGAGGATTCAAAAGTAGCTCGAACCCGACAACCTTCTTAATGAATAACGCCTATCCTGCCGCGAGATCCAACCTCTGAAACGCACTCGGAGAGTCCCAGCCAAAAAGATCCGGATGAAACAGGTGGGCGAGGAGTTCGGTCCCTTCAACTACCCTCGGGCCGGGGCGGGCGAAGTATGAATTAGCGTCGACCGCGTAAACTCGACCGTTGCGGACGGCGGGAAGATCAGCCCAGCCCGGATAGTTTGGCAGTTGCGAGCTTTGTTCGATCACCTTGTCGAGGTTGAATCCGCAGGGACTGATTATCAAAACCTCCGGCGCCCATTTCGCCACCTCGTCCCACGCGATGCGGACTGAATCTCCCTCACGAGCGAGCGCATCCACACCGCCTGCGATCGCGATCATTTCCGGCATCCAGTGACCGCTGCAGTAGATCGGATCCAACCACTCCATGCAGAACACCCGAGGACGATCAATCAGGCTGCGCGTCAGCGAGGAGATCTTTTCCAGCCGCGCGCGCGCTTGCTCGATCAACTCCTCGGCTGCCGGCAAACGTCCCGTGGCCTGGCCCAGTTCGCGCAGGTTATCAAATATTTCAGCCAGTGATTTTGGTGTCAGCCAAAGAATGCTCGGCTTCTCCGGCAGCAGTTCCAAAACGCGCGACACTTCATTTCCGGAAGGCGCACACACCTGACATAGATTCTGCGTCAGGATCAAATCGGGCGCGATTTGCTGCAGCAGTTGCTCGTCAACCTGATAAAGGCTCAGCCCTTCGCGCATTCTTTGGCTAACGGCGGCATCGATCTCTGCCTGGCTCATCTCCTCGACTGGCAGAAAGTTGCGCACGACTACGGGTTTTGTCCTGGCCGCGGGAGGGTAATCGCATTCGTGAGTAACGCCGACGAGTTGATCCGCGAGGCCCAGGGCGTAAGCCATTTCAGTGGCGGAAGGCAGAAACGAAACGATTCGTTGGGACGCGGTCATAGGATTTGAGATTGGGTCTAATCGCCGGTCGCCTGCACCTCGCGTCTAATCGATAACCAGCCTTGTCCGCAGATTACGCAGATTTCACAGACTGTGACGAAAACATAAGAACAGCCACAAGAGCCAAAAGCCTTTTTGCTGGCCGCTGTTTCCTTCTGCGAAATCTGCGTAATCTGCGGAACCGAAAAGGATTGGTGAACCTATCTGCGTCGCGCAAAAAACCGCTTTAGCATTTGCGGCAACAACAACGAAGTTTGCCAGATGGATCCCTTCGTGAAACGACCGGCAAGGCCGCGAAAGAGAGTAGCGGCTTTCGAGTCATAGCGGAACCACCATAAATCCGGCACGAAGGTAATTCGATTCACGTGAATGTGCCGGGCCGACACCAACTCTAAAAGTCCGGGGCGGCCGTGCGTGCTGCCGATCCCGCTCTGTTTCACTCCGCCCCAGGGGGCCTGAGCGATTCCATGTGTATAGAGGACTTCGTTGACCATAACGGTGCCGGCATCGATCTGTTCGGCCAACCGGTTTCCGCGCGCAATGTCTTTCGTCCAGACGCTGGCAGTCAGCCCGTATTTGCTATCGTTGGCCCATCGCACTGCTTCAGACTCGTTTTTGAAAGTCATGATGGGAAGCACGGGACCAAACGTTTCTTCACACATCACTTCCATTTGATGGTCCACGTCTGTCAGCACCGTGGGCTCATAAAACGATCCGTCAAGGTTCGGTGTGCGCCGACCGCCGGCAATCAGCCGCGCGCCTCTGTCCACAGCATCCGCGACGTGATCGGCAACGATCGCGAGCTGTCGCTCGCTGGACATCGATCCGATGTCGGTATCGTTTGCAGTGCCGACGTTCTGTTTCAGCGCTTGCGTTTCCTTTGTCACTAATTCGATAAACTGCGGAGCGACGCGTTCGTGTACATAGCAACGCTCAACTGACGCGCAAGCCTGTCCCGCATTTGCAAAGGCCCCCCAGACCGCGGCCCTTGCTGCCATCCCGATGTCGGCGTCTTCCAGCACAATCATTGGATCCTTGCCGCCGAGTTCCAGCACCACCGGAGTGAGCGTTTTCGCGGCGGCTTCTGCCACTCGCTTGCCCGTTTCCACGCTGCCCGTAAACATAAGTTTGTCGGCGCCCGCGTTCACCAGGGCCGCGCCCGTCGCTCCGTCGCCGTTTACTACTTGCAGCAGGTTTTCCGGCAGTCCCGCGCGATCGAATATGTCTTTGATCTTCAATCCGGTCAGAGGCGTTAGTTCACTTGGCTTCAGCACCACCGCGTTCCCGGCCATCAAGGCCATGACAACTTCATCAAGCGGTGTGGCCCAGGGAAAGTTCCAGGGTGAAATGATCCCCACGACGCCCATCGGTTTGTAAATTATGCGGGACGATCGGCCCATCAAACCATATTGCCCGATGTCGATCTTGTGCGGGCGGAGCAGTTTTTCCGTAGAGCCCGCGAAGTAGCGCATCAAATCGAGAGTAGGAACCAGCTCCATTGCGATCGCTTCAGCAATGGGCTTCCCAGTTTCTCTGGAGATTAGCAAAGCGATCGCTTCAAGTTCCCGCAGGGCGATGTCTCTCGCGTTGGTGACGACGCGGCCGCGTTCGCGAAACGAGAGCTTGGCCCAACCCGCCTGGGCTTGACGCGCCCGGCTGACGGCCGCGCTCACATCGTTCGCCGACGCGATTGGCACGCGGCCGATCTCCTCGCCGGTTGCCGGATCGTACGAGATGATCTCTTTCGCTATTTCAGAAACTGGAGATAGAGTTTGGACACTCATTTGGTTAAGACAATTATCTAACAAAGCGAGTTTGATTGCTATTGTCTGGCGATTGCAGATTGTGAGAAAGCAAGGGACCGTCTTCGAATTCGCACATCCGAAATCCGTAATCCGCAATCCGCAATTGGGCGGCTACCGCACGCGGGCGTCACAAGGTACAATGGCCGCGTCCGTTTAAGTCAACGAAATCAGGAGAATCTCGATGTTACGACCGCAGCTGGCTGAGTTCATGAAACGCATGGACCAGAATTCTATCGCCATAATTCCCTCCGCCCGCGAGGCAGTTCGCTCAAATGATACGAACTATCGCTATCGACAGAATTCCGACTTTTTCTACCTCACCGGTTTTGAAGAGCCGGAAGCGATTGCCGTGATCAACCCATCAAGCGAGACAAAGTTCACCCTATTTGTGCGGCCTCGTGACCCGGAACGTGAGATCTGGGACGGCCGTCGCGCTGGAGTCGACGGCGCCCGCAGCGAGTATGGAGCTGATGAAGCGTTTCCGGTCTCCGAATTCAACGCGAAGCTCGGCGATTTACTGAACGGTCCGGAAAAACTCTATTACCGGCTGGGTGATGGCAACCCGGAACTGGACGAAACAATCATTCGCCAACTTGCCAGCGTTCGTACTCTGAATCGCAAACCGATCAGTGTGCCGCAAACGATAATTGATTCCGCATCGATCATTCATGAGATGCGCGTGATCAAGAGCCAAGAAGAAATCGCGATCATGCAGCGTGCCGCCGATATCGCCGCCGAAGCGCACGTCGAAGCGATGAAGGCCGCGCGCGCCGGAATGATGGAGTACGAGATCGAAGCCCTGGTTGAGCAGGTCTTTCGCCGGGCCGGTGCGCTGGGACCGTCATACACTTCGATTGTCGGCGCGGGCGCGAATGCCACGGTGCTTCACTACATCAACAACGATGGCAAGATGAATGACGGCGACCTGCTTTTGCTGGACGCCGGTGCGGAATACAAAGGCTACGCTTCCGACATCACCCGGACGTTTCCGGTGAACGGGAAGTTTACGGAGGCACAGCGCGAAATTTATGATCTGGTGCTGGAGACGCAAATGGCATGTGTGGAGATGGTCCGGCCGGGCGTCCGCCATTTGGACATAAAGAACCATTCGATCGAAATGTTGACGGAAGGCATGGTGCGGTTGGGTTTGTTACAGGGCGAGCCCGAAGAGTTAATCAAGGAAGAGAAGTACATGCAGTTCTACATGCACGGCCTTGGTCATTATCTGGGCATCGACGTGCATGATGTGGGACGTTATTTTGTCGACGGTGAATCCCGCCCGCTCGAGCCCGGTATGGTGATGACGGTGGAACCGGGCCTGTATATCTCACCCAACACGAAAGGCATTCCCGAGAAATATTTGGGCCTCGGCGTGCGCATCGAGGACGATGTCCTGGCAACTGAGACCGGCCCGCGCGTGCTGACGGACAAAGTTCCGAAAGATGCCGGCGAAATCGAAGCGTTGATGGCGCGTTGAACTTTGGAGTGCGCCGGCAGAGCGAAGCGGCGACGGCGCTTTGGATTAATCCAGATGCGGATATCCAAAGCGGGGTCGCCGCTTCGCTCTGCCCCCGCACTCCATAAAATCACCGCCAGTTGCGTTAACAGAAATACACCGTATAGTGAATAAGAGTTCAGCACTAAGGATTATTAATGTCAGCATCTTTATCCCCTCCGCTTCTTCCCTCATCTGATCGGGAAAAACTAAATTATTCAGTCTGCATTCAATTCCTTTTCATGCATCTGGCCTGCCTGGGCATGATTTGGACCGGCGTTAGCACCGTCGCCGTCGCCGTTTGCCTCGCACTTTATGTGGTGCGGATGTTTGCGATCACGGCGGGCTTTCATCGATTGCTGGCCCATCGAACCTACCAAACCGGCAGGGTTTTTCAGTTTCTGATGGCCTTCACCGGAACAGCAGCTTATCAAAAAGGTCCGCTGTGGTGGTCAGCGCATCATCGTCGTCATCATCTGAACGCCGACACGAAAAGCGATCTGCATTCCCCGCTTAGTCATAGTTTTTGGCAATCCCATGTCGGGTGGTTCCTGTGCGATGACTCCAGTGAAACTGATTGGAAGCTGGTGACGAATCTCAGCAAGTATGCCGACCTGCGCTTTCTCGATCGCTTCTACTCGCTACCTCCCGTGTTGTTGGCCCTGAGCATGTTTGGGCTGGGGACGGTGTTGCAGAGATATTTCCCGGGATCAGGAACTTCCGGCTGGCAGATGCTGGTTTGGGGATTCTTTATCAGCACGGTGGTTCTGTATCACGGCACCTTCACAGTGAATTCGCTGGCGCACATTTTTGGCCGCCGCCGGTTTGCTACCGAAGATAACAGCCGTAATAACTGGTTTGTGGCGCTGATCACACTGGGCGAGGGTTGGCACAATAACCATCACCACTATCAGTCATCGGAACGTCAGGGTTTTTTCTGGTGGGAGATCGATATTTCCCACTACACCCTGCGTGTGCTGTCATGGTTTGGGATAGTTTGGGAACTGCGAACACCACCAGCCAGTGTGACGTCGGCTGCGGAACAGTCTAAGGCGATTGACGGTGTGATTATTTAAGTCAGAACCGCCTGCGGTAGCGGGCGGGCCCAATGGCCTTAACCGGGCGGTTGGGTTAGGCAAGGTCCGCCCGCTATCGCAGGCGGTTCTGACAAAAACTTGGCCCGCCACGAAACACCGTGGCGGGCCGTTTGTTTACCGAAGCGCTTCTGATTGCTTAGTAAGACTGCAGATTCAGAATCGCACCCAGGATCTGGGTCAGGATGTTGTAGCGCCCGCCGGAGTATGAACCGTACTGCGAGCGACTGTAATAACCATCCTCGTAACCGCGTTGGAAGCCCTCACGGAAGTAGTACTGATACTCGTTGCTATCAACGTAGTAGCCGTCATATCCGTAGCTTGAGTCCTGATAGGCACCTGAACTCTGATAGTCAAAGCCCCAACCGTCTTCACGATCAGCCTGCCCCGCACGGAAGCCTTCCTCATAGCCATAGTTCACCGCGCGTCTTAACAAATCGGCGCCATACTGGTCGACCTGGTAATAGCTTCCCTGCCGGTAGTAACGGTAGGTTGGCGAACCATAGTTGTTGTAACGGAAGTTCTGCAGCCGAAGCTGATCAAGGCGACGCTGCTCCCAGTAACGCTGTTCAAAGCTCAACCGTTGTAAGCGCCGTTGCTGTTGTAACTGACTTTGGCGTTGCTGAAAGAAACGCTGTTGCTGTTGCCAGCGGTCGCGGTTCTGCGAAGCCCACTGCTGTTGCAATCCCTGCTGCCGCCGCTGCCAATCGGAATTGTCGCGCGTTCGCGAGCCGCTCCACTGACCTGACTGCCGCTGCTGAGACTGTCGCTGTTGCGCTTCCGCCTGCCGTCGCTGCTCGTCGGTTTGACGTTGACGCTGATCGTTTCCGCGCCAATCGCCCTGCCGCTGAGTTTGCTGTTGCTGTTGTTGCTGCTGTTGCCAGACGCGCTGTTGTTCGGCGCGCTGCGTCTGTTGGACCTGGCGTTGCTGCGCTTCCGCCTGCCGTCTCTGTTCTTCCTGTTGCCGGCGCTGTTGGAACTCCGGACGGCCCTGTTCCTGACGCTGCTGTTGCCAGACGCGTTGCTGTTCGGCGCGCTGCGTTTGTTGCGCTTGACGCTGCTGGGCTTCCGCCTGGCGACGTTGCTGTTCCTGCTGGCTGCGCTGTTCGCCCACGCTATTGCGTTGGGCATTACGCTGTTCCTGCGAGGCGCGCTGTTGCTCGGCCCGCTGCGTCTGCTGGGCCTGCCGCTGCTGCGCTTCCGCCTGTCGTTGCTGTTCCTGTTGCTGTTGTTGCTGTTGGCGGGCAGCCCGACGCTGTTCCTGATCCTGGCTCGGAGCCTGGGCCGGCGGTTGCTGGTCATTTTGGCGGCGCTCTTCCTGCTGCCGTCGATCGCGCCCGCGTCCTTGCGCGTTGGCTTCGGCGCTGGCCCCGACGATTGCTACCGCTGCGATGGCCAATAGAGTTGCGAGCCGCTTAATACGATTGAGTTTCATGAATCCTCCTACACCTGGTCTAGCTAGAGGGAGATTATGTAACTCGCGTTGGCAATTGCCATTCCAGCGCGATTTATCTGGCAATTACAGCGTCTTTGGAAAGCGACGGATGCAGAGCGAACACCGTTTGGTGTCGGTGTAGACCTAATCGGGCAGTCGCGCGCATAACCTCAGGCAATGCTGGCCGGCCGCGGAGCGCCCTGAATTTGGACTGGCGGCCGCGGTGAGCAGCAAAGGCTTACCAGTCTGGTGCGGTCCCGTTGCATCTCCGGATCCTGCGTTAGCCACTCCAGAACCTGCGTGAAGATTCGCTTGGCGTGGGGCTCGTCCGGTGGACTGAGACGGTAGTGCATCCATTTTCCTTCGCGCCGCGCAGCGACCAGACCGGCGCGTCTTAAGTAGGCCAGGTGGCGGCTGATCTTCGGTTGATTGGTTTGAAAGACTTCCACAAAGAAGCAGACACACACTTCGTCCTCGCCGATGAGATGCAGCAAGCGCAGCCGCGTGCGATCAGCCAACGCCAGAAAGAGCCGCTCCATATCAAATGCCTTTTTCATAACTGTCATTGTACACCCAACACATACGACTTGACATATATGATGAGTCAGGTCTATGGTTGTCATATTCGCTTAGACGAATACATTGTTGGGAGGAGTTTCATGATGTCTGAAAACACGAAGCGGGAGCCGGTGCAGGCGCTGAAAGCGCACCTGGCTATTAATGTTAAGAATGTCGCGCAGAGTCTGGCGTTCTATCGCAAGCTCTGGGACGTGGAACCGAGTAAGGTCCGGAGCGGTTACGCGAAGTTTGACGTGCAAAACCCGCCGTTGAATTTCACCTTGAACGAAGTGGCATTCAAGGAAAGGGGTGCCCTGTCGCATATGGGCATCCAGGTGGCTTCGACCGCGGATGTACTCGCGACCCGGGAGCGTTGGACGGAGGCGGGGCTATTGACCCGGGAAGAAATGCAAACCAGTTGTTGTTATGCGTTGCAGGACAAAGCGTGGGTGCGCGATCCCGACGGTAATGAGTGGGAAGTGTTCGTCGTGCTGGAAGATAATTTGGCGGCGACCGAAGCCTGTGAGTGTGGCGATAAAGTCGAGTCGCCTCCGGCCTTGGCACAAACGAGCGCAAATTCCTGTGGCGTGCGCGAGCCGGTAGCAGCCGAGGGTAACGCAGGTTCCTGCTGCGGAGCGCCGGTGGGAATCGGATAACTGAATTCGAAGAACCCTTTAGATTAGAGGGGCGCGATTCCGGTCGCTGGGCCCCGCTCCAGCTCACCACTCGTGCGCGTCACGCCGAGCGGAGCGTGTGGCAGATACCGGGTTAGGATCTGATCCAGGAGAGCAAAGTCGACCGGCTTAAGCAAATACTCATCACAGCCCGCCGTCAACGCCTGTGCCCGGTACCGCTTTGGATCCCAACCGGATACGATCACGATCGGAATATCTCGAAATTGCGGTTGCATCCGCAGCTCTCGAGTTACAGCAATTCCATCCAGTCGCGGCAGCTGTAAATCCATCAGAATTAGATCAGGCATGTCGGTAGAGGCGGCGACGATCGCCTCCATGCCGTCGCGAGCCTCCATCACGCGATAGCCCTTCAACTGCAGGAAGGTCCGCATCATAAAGCGGCCGTCTTCGTTGTCTTCGACAATTAGAACCGTGTGTGTTTTTTGAGGTAAACCACGGTGCAGGGGTTGTGTCATTTCTAAGACCTCGTGATTAACCTACAGCACGAGACTCAAAGAGACTAAAGGGGAGAAGCCTCTTGGGGAACTCCAGGTTTTTGTCCAAGGTTGCCGTGAAGGTCTGCGAAGGGTGAGTGTCCACCTTCCGGGGCTAAATCCCACCCCTCGCCCCTTTTGCTCGTCGGGAATGGAGGCAATTTATTTATTCGCAAACGGCTTGTCTGTCCGGTTCCGTACCGTAAAAAACTATAAGTGTGGTAGGGTGCTTTTGCGTTAATTTCTTCAATCAGCAAATCCAACATTCGACATTGGGAGTTGCATAGCAACATCCTCCTCGTGCCGCTTGCCGGCCAACAGGAGAGGAGTGCTTCCAATGTCACCCAACGAAAAGATCCAACCCCCGTTTCAAAACCGAATTCTGGCGGCGCTCCCCCCGAAAGACTACGCCCGGCTGGCGCCTCATCTGCAGGCGTTCACTATGGAGCGAGGAGAAGTCATCTATCGCCCCAACCTCCCCATTGAGCATGTTTACTTTCCGATCGCCTCAATGATCTCGGTGGTAGCGGTCACTTCTGACGGCGGCTCGGTAGAGGTCGGTGTTATTGGCCGCGAAGGCATGACGGGTATTTCGGCCATCCTGGGTGTTCCCCGATCGACCGACGACGTTATGGTCCAACTACCGGACAGCGCGGTCCGTCTGGAAGTAGGGATATTGTTGGCAGAGTTTCAGCGCGCCGGCGCGCTACAGCAAATACTGCTGCGCTACACACATGCGCTGATGAAAATGGTGGCGCAGACTGCCGCCTGCAACCGCTTGCATCATGCGCCGGTCCGATTAGCTCGTTGGCTGCTGATGTGCCGTGACCGTGTGCAATCGAATGAGTTGCCGCTGACTCATGAGTTCATGGCAATGATGCTGGGGATTCGCCGCGCGGGAGTTAGTGAAATTGCGCTCACGTTACAGGAGAAGGGATTTATCCGTAGCAAGCGAGGACTAATCACTATCCAGGATAAGGCGGGTCTGGAGGGATTCGTTTGTGAGTGTTACGCGATTGTGAAGGCGGAATTCAACCAAACCGATGGGCGCGCTTGAGCTCTTAGCGGATCAGTTTCGGCTACCAATCGCGGGACTCGCTCCCAGGAAACTGTCACTCTCGTCTCTAATAATCTGATAACACTTACAGGCGGCGTTTTCCAGGCCAGCGCGGTCCAGGACCGAAATCACTCCACGGCTGTAACTAATCAGTTTCTGCTTTTGTAATTCACCGGCCGCTTTGCTGACACCCTCGCGCCGCACTCCCAACATGTTCGACATGAAATTCTGCGTTAACTGAAACGTGTCTTCGCCCATGCGGTCGTGGGTCATCAGCATCCAGCGCGCCAGGCGCGTGTTGACGGTGTGAAAGCGATTGCAGGCGGCCGACTGCGAGATTTGCGTCATCAGCGAATGCGAATAGCGATGCAGCAACCGGTGCAGTGGGCCCAGCTGGTTGGATTCGTTACTCAATTCCTCAGACCTCATGCGCATCGCCGTACCAGTGCCCTGGACCAGTGCCTGGGTGCGAGAAATATCCACGCCCATGAACACCGAGAGGCCGGCCATGCCTTCGTTGCCGACAATTCCGACTTCCAGAGAAGATCGTTCGCCGACGACCGACAACAGGGAAACGATCGAATCGTTAGGGAAATGTACGTGCGTTATGTTTTGGCCGGCGTTGTAGAGTATTTCGCCAAAAGTGAGGGTGACGAGTTCGAGCTTCGGCCGCAGGCGTTGGAATTCCTTGGGCGGCAGGGCAGCAAGCAAACGGTTAGCCGGTGGACCACGCAGAACTTTATCATTTGACATACGGGCGCTCCTTGCGAAGATGTTGTGAAATACAACGAACGGCACAAGAAGGAGTCAGGAAACTGATCCCGATGTCGCGTGATGCATTGTGAAAGAACAGAAACACGCTAACGTTCCCGGTTCCAAAGATCAGGAAACGCGGAAATCGCCGCCTCCGCTAATCGACACACAGGAAATGTTAAGACGGAAAGTGAGCGCGGTGTGACTTGATTGTAGCACGCGCCCTCGCTTTTGACCCTTTCTGAGAGCCGGGCACCGGACTGGAGGGAAACGCGCTGGCGAGTGAATTACGTTCAGGGTTCGGCTTTTTCTGTGTTACGGTACGCCGAACCGATTAATCCGCGCCGTTATTTGGAGTCCATTTTACGTTGTTGGCATTTTGTCCCCTAAAACAGCCACTGGTGTTGGACTGAGGAAAAGGAGCAACTAAATGTTTGGAATTCTGGCATGGATAATTTTTGGCTTAATCGCCGGTTTGATTGCGAAAGCTTTAATGCCCGGTAAGGATCCCGGCGGCTGCATCGTAACTACGCTGCTGGGCATAGTGGGCGCAGTCATTGGTGGGTTTATCGGTCGCAGTCTGTTGGGTTACGGGCGCGCGACGGATACGCTGGGTGACGTCAGCAAACCCGGATTTCTTATGAGTCTGGTGCTTGCCGTCATTGGCGCGATCATCGTACTCGCAGTTTACCGGCTGATCGCTCGTCGCAACTCAAGTAGCTGACCTATCATGGCTTGATGTTATCGGGATACTGTGACAGGCTGTAGCGCCTTTGCTAGTCTTGGGCCGTTGAATCTACTGGAAGCTTGAGTCTTTTTCCCAGCTTTCGGAGTAAAACACTGTCAACACGGGGACAACCAAACGCCCTCCCTTGAGGGCGCGCGGTTATGTACGGTATCGCACATAAGATGGTATACTCCCGTTCGATATTTTTCCTCCAGAGCCGGATTGAGTCTCCAACTTCTTCCTGGTGTTGTTTGTTGCCCACTCTTTCCAATATAGCCAAAGGGTTATATGAGTTACTGAACCCTTCAAGCTGAGCAATCGAAAATGAAGATCCTTTTATACAATCCGGATAACGGGGTAACTCGTAATTTCATGCCGCACCTTTGGATGTTCCTGCTGCAGTCCATCACGCCGCCGGAACATGAAGTGCTGCTGGTAGACGGCAACGCGCATGCGATGAATGAAGAAGAGCTTGTAGCTTATGTGAAAGAACAAGGGATTGGTTTGGTTGGAATCGGTGCGATGACGCGGATGGTGGCGAAGGCCTACCGGATGGCTGATGCCTTACGCGCTGCGGGCGTGTTGGTAGTGATGGGCGGTCCGCATGTTACCGAAGTGCCCGATGAAGCGTTAGGACGTGATGGTGGCCAGCGTCATGCCGATGCCATCGCACTCGGAGAAGCCGACGAAACCTGGCCCTTGATTGTGGCCGACGCGGCGAGGGGAAAACTGAAAGACATCTACGTCCCTGAACCGGACGAAAAAGGCAATTCGCGCAAACCCAGCCTGCAGCCCTATCCACAGATTCCCTGGGAAACACTTAAACTCGATCAGTTTAATATCGTGCCGAAATTTGTGCGGCCGCTGCTGGAGCGCACGCAGAGCGGATGGAATTCATTCCACATGATTCCCATCGAAACCGGGCGGGGCTGTCCCTACGGTTGCGAGTTCTGCACCGTAACCGGGTTTTTCGGCGATTCAATTCGCTTTCGCAGTGATGAAAGTGTAGTCGACGAGCTGTTGCGCCTGAAGGCGCGCGCGCGTCGCGACGGCGGACAGATTGGCGTTTTCTTTATCGACGACAACCTCGCTATCAACGTCAAGCGAATTAAGTCACTGCTGCGAGCGATTATCGCGGCGGATGCGAAGCTGCCGTGGGTGGCGCAGATCAGTGCGAACCTTTTGAAGGACGAAGAGCTGGTTGACTTGATCGCAGAATCGGGCGGTCGTTGGATCTTCATCGGCATGGAGTCAATCGATCCCAAGAACATGGCCGATGTAAATAAGAACTTCAGCAAGCCTGGCGAATACGGCGCGGTGCTGCAGCGCCTGGCGGCACGCAACATCTACGCGATTACGTCCTTTATTTTTGGTATGGACAATGACACACCAGGAGTTGCCGCGCGGACTTTGAAGGAGATCAATTCCTGGCCGCCGGGACTGCCGGTATTCGGACAGCTAACACCATTCCCCGCCACTCCGCTATACGATCGGCTGGAAAAGGCCGGACGGCTCGACCGTCCGAAACACTGGATGGATTTCGCGCCGTTCGTGATGGCCCATACGCCATTGAAGATGACGATTAGCGAGGCGCGGGAAGAAGTCCAGGAGGCGTGGTCTTCATCGTATAGCGCGCGGCGGAATTCCGAGGCACTAAAATCTATTCACGATGCGCCGGTGCAATATCGCATCGGGATGCTGGTCGCACGTTTGTTTTTCCGGGGAATTTATTTTCCGCAGATGAACAGTTGGGCGTGGATTAAGCTGGTGGCGCAAAACGGCGGCTCGATCTTTAACCTGACGCGCGAGACGTTCAGTCTGTGGCACAAGGCCCGGCGTCGAGTCAGAACGGCACCTCCCGCCAGCGCCCAGTACTAAAAACAACGCAGCATTGGCGATAATTGTAGGGGCGGCACTCCGTGGCCGCCCCTTTTTCTCTGGGCGTAGTTTAGCGCCGATTCATCCCTACCAGTGTATAGAGCTCAAACTTCAGCTTGCTATGGCGGGTAAAAACTCAAGAAGGGGAAACGGCAAGCTAAAGCTTGAACTCGACACGCCTGTCACGCGCGTTGGAGCCTGCCATCAACTTAACCGCCCATCTGCCAGGACTTAATCGCTTCCACCGGATGGATCAATAGGATGATGTTAAGCAGCAAGCTGTCTCTGATCCATATGAGCAGGATCAACTCAGTTAGAAGAAAAACAAGGACACTCCGGCGCAGGCCCAGTTTGAACGCAATTACAAAACCGGCAGCGCACGCTACGATATCGCCCATGGAGTTGGCAATTGAGTCGCCTGTGTAACCGATCGCGGCTGTCGCTTCGCGATAACGATTGATCACATAGTTTGTGTTCTCGAAAATTTCCCAGGCCGCTTCAATCACTATTGCCAGAATCAAACGCCAGTAAACAACCAGCCGCGGCAACAACAACGCCAGGAGTCCACAGATTATGAAACCGTGCAGAAGGTGGGTAAAGGTGTAGGGATCGAACAGGTGTTGCGAAGTATGGCGGCTGCCGATATGGCTCGCCCAGGGAGACAGATCACCACTGGCGCACCACCACAGTCTTCCCTGGCGGCGCAATTGAAATACCGTCGCCGCAAGTATTCCGGAGACCGCTAACGATCCATATATCCAGGGACGTCTGATCAAACAGCTTTTCTAACCTGGAAACTGTAACTGCGGATGTAAATGGTGCACCCGGCATGATTCGAACATGCGACCCCCTGATTCGTAGTCAGGTACTCTATCCAGCTGAGCTACGGGTGCGTGGTTGGATTAATGACGGTGAAGTTTAAGGTTTCAGGTTTGAAGTTTCAAGTTGGCACGCTGCGCGCCCTCTCCCTAACCCTCTCCCAAGGGAGAGGGAACTCGCTTCGCGCCCTTTTCTTAACCCTGCCATGAGTCGAGGGGAATTCGCTCAGCGGGCAAAGTAACCGGGCTTAGTGCGCGCGATTAATTCCGGATAACTAACCTCGATTCGTATTTCCCGCCAACGGCCATCGTGCAAGCGTTCGGTCGGAGCCTGGTAAGCGATTGTGTAAAGCGCCCGCACATTGGCTGCGACTTCCGCATACAACCTCGCCAACTGATCCAGACCTTTGATTTCGTTTAGCCGGCCGCCCGTGCGCGTGGCCAAAGTTTCCATCCGCGCGCGCGCCGCCTTATAAATCGCCAACTGCACGGGGTTGGGAAACGGCAATCGTTTCGCATCACCAGACGGCAGCGCGAGCGGGAAAATTGATACCGCTTCGCGGTCCGCTTCGCTCAAGACGGCACTTAACTGAGGGCTTACTTCCGGTTTGATGGCGGCCAATGCTGCTTCATAAGAGTCGGGGCTGGCGGCCGCTGCTTCGCGATCGACCTTGCGCACTTCCGTATCCACACCATCGGTCATCACCACGATCCCTTTCCGTCGTTTGCCTTCCTTGCTCAGTTGATTTATCGAATATTCCAGCGCCTTGTAGAAAAAAGTCTCTCCCCGGCCTTCTGCGTTTTGAATGGCGTAAGCGGTGTCCCTGCGGTTGGTGCTAAATCCCAGCAGCGTCTTCGGTCCCTTGCCGTTGAACTGGATCACTGCGACGCGGTCTTCGGGGGCCAGCGCATCCAAGAAGCGCATGGCCGCTTGTT
The DNA here is from genome assembly GCA_034665305.1 of Blastocatellia bacterium. GTDB lineage: Bacteria > Acidobacteriota > Blastocatellia > Pyrinomonadales > Pyrinomonadaceae > DASXRU01. The sequence goes on from JAXDFZ010000010.1 coordinate 406,093, forward strand.
GCAACTGTTGGCGAAAGGTCACGGTCGAGCCCGACATGTCCAGAAGTAATACCAAACTGAACGGGGCGTTGGTTGGTTCAAAAGCAACAATGGGCCGCTGCACGCCATCCTCGAACACTGTGAAGTTGGCTTGGGAAAGTGAAGTAATCGCGCGACCCTGGCGATCAACGACGCCAACGTTTAGTTGGACCAGCGCAGTATTGCTTTTGAATACTTCATCGGGTGTCTGTGCCCGTAACGGCGCCGCGAACAACAGCGAGAACGTTAACACCAATGCGAAACTTGCGACCGCACGCGAACTGAAGGAAAATTTTAGGAAGGCCATAAAAACTTTTCGAATGTCAGAGTATGCAATGCGCTCAGTGCGCGGCGCAACCGCGGCGGCGGCGTTTGCGAACCTCCCGGTCCATACTCCAGTTCATTTGTTCGAGAAACCGTAACGTTTCGCTCTTGCGGCTGCTTTACCTCGGCTCCCGGAATCTCCACCAGATCGCAAGTTCCAGGTTCAAATCAGGAGATTCTCCGACGCGGCAAAGTGGCTGGGAGTTGCTTGAGTTTAGGCATTTGCCGGAGGTATTTGGTTAGGCAAGCGCTCTTGTGATGACTTTAAAACATCGAATATGATCCGGCGCACGTAACACTGAATTCAAATCTCGTCTCTTTCGATCTTCACGGAGGTCGGCGATGTACGAACCCAATTTCTGTTCGGAATGCGGCGGGGAAATTACAGGCAAACGCCGGCGCCTTTGGGCCGGTAGTCAATTATGTGATTCCTGCGGGGCAAGTTTTCGACGAACGCGATTGGTGACGCCACTTCTGATCGGTTCATTCCTGCTTTGCAGCGGGTTCGCTCTGGGCCGATATCTGCGGCAGCCTGCGCCGCCTTTGATTATCCAACGATCAGCGTTATCGACGCTTTCTGATGCTCCGTCGACAATTGCCGCCGGGACTGGCTCGCCGGCACAAAAAGCAGGCGAACGTCAGCGAACGGCCGATGGAAATATCGTCGAAGCTGTCGAGTACACCTGTGGCGCTCGTACCAGGAAAGGCACTCCCTGCCTGCGCCGCGTGCATGGCCCCGTTCGTTGCTGGCAACACCTGGGGAAGCCCGCAATCTTGCCGCAGGATTCGTTAATGATTAAGTGACAGAGCGCTTGAGTTCAAACGACCGCTGGCGGGCTTGAAATGGCCTCGGGTTGCGTATAAACTCCGCGCCAATCTAAGCCCCAGAATCGAGACGATCTTTACGCCAGTCTTAAGTCTCGAGGCTTTCTTGTCTCACTTTGAAAGGAGATGGTCCAATGGATGTACGTGAATCCCTGCGAGAGGCTCAGAACCTTCGTTTTAGATTTCAAATGAATCGCCGCCTGCGGCTTGAGTGCCTGGCCGCCGTGTCGAAAGTCTTCCGTGAACAAGGTGAACCAATCAGCGACGAGTTGTTGTCGACGATCGTATTTGCTTTGCCTCAGGAGTTGGTTAGTGGCAACGGAAGGACTGCGCCCGCAATACAAATGGCGGACGATAAAGAACAGTCTCAGGTGAAACAACCGGGAAATCCTCCCGATAAACCCAAGACTGATCCGAGACCCGGCAATCCGCCATATCCACCGCGGCCACAGCCAGGGAATCCTCCGGAAATGCCGAAGCCGGGAAACCCGCCGGAGCAGCCGAAACCGGCGGTTCCGCCCGAGCAGCCCGCTTATCCGATTCAAGAACCCGATCAACCATCCGTCCCACCTGAGGAACCGGAGGTACAGCAGCTTCAAGCACCGGGTCCGCCGCCACAGCCTGATCGAAGCGCGTTGAGCTATTGAGCCTGGTTGGACCAGCGAAGAAAGAACTTAGAATAGAAAGTGCGGTGCCGGGCCATTGCAAGGAACCGCTCAACTCCTTGCAATGGCTCGCTTCTATAATGCCGGCGTATAGGGAAGAATCGAATGGCGTGATTTCCGTTGCGCTCTACACAGCTGCGGAATGTAAGGCGATGGTGGGAGAACTCAGGCGCCTTGAAGGATGGAAGCCAGCGCTTGTTCGGCATGCCGAGGACGAACTCAATTATGAGATCCTGAGTCGCCCCGAGGTGCGCTCAGCCAGGACCCTAAACTCGCCTCCTACCGCGCAGTTTCATCGCGAGTTTGACGCGCGCATGAACTCCGTCGTGAAGCCATTGATTCAATCCCACTGGCGCATCAAGCTTGCCGCTCACTCGGGAACCCACCTGCTCAGATATGGACCCGGCGATCACTATGTGCCGCACCATGACACTGGCCCGGGATTGGACCATCGTTACCTGAGCATTGTCTGTTATCTCAACGATGACTTTGCCGGGGGGCAAACCTCTTTTCCGGGACTCGATTATTCCGCTACCCCGGAGGCCGGCAAAGCCATTGTCTTCCCCTCAAGTTATTTGCACGGTAGCGAACCGATCACGAGCGGTGAAAAGTTTGTGATGGTGTCCTGGGTGATCGGTCCCAGCCCGGTCAAGTGGATTTAGTGACCAGCGCCGGCGCGGAGAAAGGTTCGCGGTAGAATTCTGCGGCCTCCCTGATCTGCGCCAGAATCTCGCCGAGTATCGTCCCTGCCTCAGCGTGAGCCGTAGGGTTCCAGAGAGCGGGCATTTGATCGTCGCGAAAATAGTTGCGCTTGGTCCAACGTTCGTCGCCGTACGCGTAGTGAATGATCGGGGCACTAATTTTTGCGTCCGGCCAGAAGTTGTGATTGACCAGATGCGTCAGTTGTACCCGCAGTCCTAACTTCACCGCCGCTAGACCAAACGCATACATCACATCTTCCCAGCGTCGCGGTGCGAAAGCGTCAATCGCATCCAACCACGTTGCTCCCAGTTCGGGGGCGACGCCGGTCGGCACGACGTGCGGAACGCAACCGCGCAGCGTGTTACTGGCGCGATCCAATGCCTCTCTTTCAAGGCCGACCTGCCGTAATGCCTCGCTGACGAAGTCGCGTCCGTAGTTCATAAATGAACTGAACTCGCATGAGAGTTTCTCGGGGAAGGAAACCGGCCCCGTGAAGATCATGTCCGGATCGCAGAGCACAATTAGCTGATGTTGAGGCAGCTCTTTTCCTGCATACATCAATGTGCCGGGCGTGTTGCGGCACGCGTAGTCATCGCCGCGTCCGTGAAATCGATAACCGGGCGCGGGGTGAATGGCGCAACCGGCTTTTGCCAGGTCATGAAAGTCGCGATGCAGTTCGCGGCCCGAATCATGGACCACTACAATCGGCTGGTGTTGCAACCGGGTGACGCAGGAATAGTAGAAAAGTTTGCACTGCCATGCCGTGTAGGCATTGTTCTCCGCCGAAACAACTATTTGGTGTTTACCGTTCAAGTTTACCTGGAGAACAAATCGATTCGTTCAGGGGCAACTTTAGCTCTCAATTTCCACGATCACCTGAACATTGGACTTGATACTTAATTGCCCCGAAGTGATGGGAGTTCTGGCAGGCTTGAAGGCTCTTGTGTCTTCCGCGACCAAGGTCTCATTGGCCACCGTCGAACTCTCGCTTTCTTCTACCACACGGACGACCCGGCCGCCGAGGGCCTGAGCGACGGCGTTGGCTTTGTTAATCGCTTGTTGCGTAGCGTCAGCCATCGCCCGGCCGCGCGCGGGACTGGTTTGACGCAGGACAAACGAGACACTCTCGATACTATTGGCACCGGCATGGGAAGCGGCATCGATCAAAGCGCCGACGTTTTTCAGGTCGACGGTGGTGACGATCACGGTGTTGCGGGCGTCATAGCCAACAATTTTCGGCAAACTGTTATCGCGGTAATCGTATTGCGGCTGCAGAGCGTAATCGCTGGTCTTGAGCTCGACGTTGGCTCCGCCGTTGGTCTTGAGGGCGTTGGTAACGGCCTCGGTTTTGCGCGCATTGTCCTGCTGGGCCGCGATCGCCGTCGGGCTCTGGGTGACGACCGATAAGATCAGGACGGCGGCGTCAGGCTCTACCCTCGTTACCGCCTCACCCGCAACTGTGACCTTGGTGGTGTGATTCGATTTTTTCGCGCAGCCGGTGGCTAACAAGAAGACGATGGCGGCAGGCAAAAGGAAGGCGACGCTCGCTTTGCAGGTCAGTGGATTTCGATCGCGCATTTGGAACCTCCTCAGGTGTTGTTTAGTGGAGTTAGATCTTGAGCAATGAATTATTGTTCTCGCTCACTAGCCGAAAGTGACGCACTAGTGCGCTTTCCAATGTGAACGTTCGGGCGGCGGCTCGCTTGCGGTTTTACTATCAGCAAAGCATTACCCTGGTTTTACGCTTGATTCTTGCTGAATCCGGCGATAAGCTAATCCGCGTATGAAGAAACTGACGCAGGAAGAGTTTCTGGGTCTGATTCGTGACGATGCGGACGCCGAGGGTTCACAGAAAGCCCTGGCGGCCAAACTCGACGTTTCCGAAGCGTATTTAAGCGATGTGCTGCGCGGACGTCGTTCGGCGGGCAACAAGATTTTGTCCCGCTACAACCTACGGGCGGTGACAAGCTACGAGCCGGCTGAGGAGGAGCAGGAGAAGAAAGAAAAATGAAAGACGCAACGCATATCGCCGTCCTACTGGATCGTTCCGGATCTATGGGATCGGTGAAAGATGAAACCATCAGCGGTTTCAACGACTTTTTGAAAGAGCAGAAGGCTGCGGGTGATAACGCTTCGTTTACCCTCGTGCAGTTTGATAGCGAGAGCACGGACGTCGTACATGAGGCCAAACCGGTGCGAGCGGTTCCCGATCTAAACCAGGCCACGTATCAGCCGCGCGGCAGCACGCCGTTACTCGATGCGCTGGGCCAGACTATCAACAGCACCGGCCGGACGCTGGCGGCAATTCCGGAAACCAACCGGCCGGACAAGGTTGTGTTTGTGGTCATCACGGACGGTGAAGAGAATGCCAGCCACAAGTTCACCAAGAAGCAGGTTAAGCAGATGATTGATCACCAGACAGAAAAATATGACTGGCAATTCGTCTATCTGGGCGCTAACCAGGATGCCTTTGCTGAAGCCGGCGCGGTCGGTATTTCAATGGCTAAGGCGGCAAACTACAGCCCCGCGTCGATGAAGAGGGCTTTTGCAGGGACGTCATTCAACGTCGCCGAATATCGCAGAACCGGAGTAGCGGCAAGTTTGGAGTATTCGGACGAACAACGTGGCCGGATGATGAAAGAAGATAAGGACGAAGCATAATAGCTTCGACTATCAGTGAAATGCGGCCTCACCGGAAACGGTGGGGCCGTTCTGTTTAAACACCGCCTTCACGTTTCGTCGCGAGCGCTCAGCGAACCATCATGATCACTTTTCGTTCGCGCGCGCCGTCGAATTCGCAAAGAAAGATTCCCTGCCAGCGGCCCAGCAGAAGCTTGCCCTCCGCGAAAGGAACAGTCACGGTCGGGCCAACCAGGCTGGCCTTGATGTGGGCGTCTGAATTCTCTTCGCCGTGGTGAAAGCCCATGCCGTGTTGGGGAATCAAAGTGCGCAACGCGTGCAACATATCGCGCGGAACATCGGGATCGGCATTTTCATTCACGGTCAGTCCGGCGGTGGTGTGCTGCACGTAAAGGACGACGACGCCTTCCTGCTCGCCGGATGCACCGAGTTGCCGCTGCACGTCGGCGGTAAACTCGATCAGCTCTTCACGCTGATGAGATTTAACCTTGAGAACGTACATGAATTGAGTGGGGGTTCCGGACCCGGTACGGATCGGTTTAACGCGGCGCTATCGGAGCCGGAGGTTGAAGGGCAGAGTCACATTCAATCTTTGGTGGAAGGATTTCGGCGCAACAACGCCCAGCCACTTGGCAGTACCGCAGCCGCCAATAAGATTTTGACAATGTCGCCGGGGATGAACCTGGTTACACCAGCGTGAAGCGCGGCGTTAGGGGACATGAAAAGAGAAAGCCATGCCCAGCCGCTCAACAGAATCAGCACTGAGCCAATCGCCATCGCCGCCGCCGCAGTAAGAAACCGTTTGTCCCATCCGTGTTCGGCGAACGCGCCCGTGACAAAGGCAGCCGCCGGAAACGCGATGAGATAACCGCCCGTCGGTCCCAGAAGATACGGAATGCCGCCATGGCCCATTTGAAAGAAAGGCAGTCCACTCGCGCCTTCGATCAGGTAAACAACCATTGCCGCCGCACCCAAACGAGATCCCAGTAGGGCTCCCGTCAGGAGGACGACAAATGTCTGACCCGTCATCGGCACTGGCCACATCGGAACCACTATCTGCGCTGACAGGGCTGTCAACAAACTGAAAGCGACTACGAATCCAACCGATCGCGCCCAGTCGAGCGGAAGGGCGGCGCCTAACAAAGTTTCGCTTCGAGCTATAGAAGAGTTCATCTCAATCCCAATCGGCTAAGGCCGCACGCAAAGCACCGGGCACGGCGCATTACGAATAATGAATTCGGCTGTTTCGGTCATATTCTTGTCACCGCCGCAACACAGTGCGGTAGTGATTGCCAGTATGTCGGCATCGTGGAGGGATGCGTATTCCACCACACCTTCGGCGACTCCGCCGCTAACGGTATCGAATTTACCCAGGTAGTCCGAAGCGTCCGCTGCTGCAAAGAACTTTTCCAGCGTCGCCTGGCCACCGTCCCATGGCTGCTCATCGCCTTCGCCGAACACGCATACTGCTTCTAATTTCGCACCGGTTCGGCGCGCAATGGCCGCCGCGGTCGGTAGTATGGCGCTGGAGTCTTGCCGCAAATCAGTGGCGTAGATAATCCGATCGAAACGATCAATCGGCCGCGTAGTGCGGCGCGGGCCATACAGCCTGGCAATGATCGTAGGGACAGTTGAATCGCGGGCTACCTGCTCCGCAACGCTGCGTCCCAGGAAAAACTGGGCCACGTCCGACCGGCCGTGCGAGGCCATCACGATCAGGTCGCAGGCACGTTCCGCCGCGGCGCGCATGATCACTTCCGCCGGATCATCGTCGCCTTTCGGAACGATAGATTCGTTAATGCGGATGGCGGTCGCGGCCTCTGCTACCGCGGGGAACTCGTAACGCGAGGTTTCGGTGACATGCGGATCGCCTTCCTCGGAGACGTGCAATGAATGAATTGTGGCGTTGAAATGCGCCGCGATCGTCACGGCCAGCGGGAATGCGCTGTTGGCGACGGCGGAAAAATCAGTAGGAAACAGTATCGAGCTGATCATAAGTACAGATCGAATCTACAGTTTCAACTCCCAGGGGGCCACGATTCGCGTCTATCATAACTCGAAAAGAAAATGAGGCACAGGCTTTCCGCAACGCGAAGAGCCTGTGCCGGAAAACTAGTCGCCGTTGATACCGGATGGCGTCTTCGGTACTTCGATTTTCACGTCCCCGATGCGCATACGATAGAACGAGCGCCAGACGAAGAAAGTGGAAACCAGAAAGAACGCCAGCGCCAGCACATGGCTAATCATCAGCCCGTTCTCGCCAAACTGGCCCTGCGGGCTTCTGATAGCCACTGCAAGTTCGACGGCCAGCAGCCCAAACAGCGTGGTGAACTTAATCACTGGATTCATCGCCACCGACGAAGTGTCTTTGAAAGGATCGCCGACTGTGTCGCCAACGACGGTGGCATCGTGCAGCGCCGTACCTTTCTGCTTCAGATCAACTTCCACAACCTTCTTGGCGTTGTCCCAGGCGCCGCCGGCGTTCGCCATGAAGATCGCCTGATACAAACCGAAAATCGCGATTGAAATCAGATAACCGATAAAAAAGAACGGCTCAACAAACGCGAAGGCGAGGGTCGAGAAAAAGACCGTGAGAAAGATATTAAACATGCCCTTCTGCGCATACTGCGTACAGATCTGCACCACCTTCTTGCTGTCTTCCACCGAAGCTTTTTCCACGCCTTCGAGGCGAATATTCGCTTTGATGAATTCCACCGCGCGATAGGCGCCGGTCGTTACTGCCTGAGTTGAAGCGCCGGTGAACCAGTAAATCACAGCGCCGCCCGTGATCAGGCCAAGCACAAACGGAGCATGCAGCAGTGAAAGACTTCCGAGAGCCGCAGAGTTGTTTAGCTGGTCCGTCAGCACCATGATGATCGAGAAGATCATCGTGGTTGCACCCACAACCGCGGTGCCGATCAAAACGGGCTTAGCAGTGGCCTTGAAGGTATTGCCGGCGCCGTCGTTTTCTTCCAGCAGATGCTTGGCGCGCGCAAAGTTCACGTCCATGTTGAAGTCGCGCTTAACCTCTTCTTCGACGTTAGGTACCTGTTCAATCAACGAAAGTTCATAAACGGACTGCGCGTTGTCCGTCACCGGTCCGTAAGAATCCACGGCGATGGTTACGGGACCCATTCCCAGGAAACCGAAGGCCACAAGTCCGAACGCGAAGACTGGCGCCACCTGAACCAGGGCAGTCGATACCATCAAAGCATCGAGGCCCATGGTGCTGAAGTAGTAACCGATCGCCATTAGCGCGACGATACTCATTCCCAGCCAGTACGCGGAAAAGTTACCGGCAACCAGACCTGACAGAATGTTTAGTGATGGACCACCTTCACGCGAAGAAGTGACGACCTCCTGAACGTGCGTCGATTCGGTTGAAGTAAAGACCTTTACCAGTTCCGGAATAATCGCGCCCGCCAGGGTGCCGCAGGAAATGATTGAGGCCAGCTTCCACCATTGCGTAGGATCGTTGCCCAACGTTGGAATAGTCAGATACGAAACAATGTAGGTAAGCACGACCGAGATAACCGAGGTGATCCAAACCAGGGAGGTCAGAGGCTTCTCGAAATTCATCTTGTCGGCATTGCGATAGCGCGACTTAGCAATCGCGTCGTTGATGAAGTAAGAGATGGCGCTGGCAATCACCATCATGATGCGCATGACAAAAATCCAGACCAGCAACTGCACCTGTACGAGCGGATCGCGCACGCCTAACAAAATAAACGTAATCAAGGCCACGCCGGTCACGCCGTAAGTCTCAAAACCGTCGGCGCTTGGTCCAACCGAATCACCCGCGTTATCGCCCGTGCAGTCGGCAATCACACCGGGGTTGCGCGCGTCGTCTTCCTTGATTTTGAAGACGATCTTCATCAGGTCCGAACCAATGTCGGCAATCTTCGTGAAGATGCCGCCGGCAATTCGCAGCGCCGCCGCTCCGAGGGATTCGCCGATCGCAAATCCGATGAAGCATGGACCAGCGTAATCGCCCGGGATGAACAACAGAATGCAAAGCATGATCAGCAGTTCAACGCTGATGAGCATCATGCCGATGCTCATGCCGGCTTTCAAAGGAATTGCATAAAGCGGAAAAGGTTTGCCTTCCAGGCTGGCGAACGCTGTGCGGGAGTTTGCAAACGTGTTCACCCGAATCCCGAACCAGGCCACGCCGTAGCTGCCGGCGATACCAACTAAACTAAATGCCAGGATGATGATTACCCGCAGCGGTTCCATTCGTGACAGCACGCCGAAATAAAGCACGATGACGGCGCCAATGAAAACTTCCAGAATCAATATGAATTTGCCCTGCGTGACGAGATACGTTTTACAAGTCTCGTAGATCAGTTCGGAGATTTCGCGCATGGCGCGATGCACCGGCAGCTTTTTCAGGTTCATGTAGATCGCCATGCCGAAGCCAAGGCCGGCAAGGCAGATCAGAATTCCGAACAGCAACAGACGGTGACCATCAATGCCGCCAAAGAAAGTGACCTGCGAAAGATCGGGCAGGACCAGATTGGCTTCGCCGCCTTCATGTGACTGGGCCAACGTGGGCGATGCGCCAATGGCCACGGTCGCCAGAAAAGCTACAAACGAAAGCACGCGACGCACAGCGCGCGAACTGAAAAAAGACATTTGTTGAGTACTCCTGAAGTTAATAATTTGATTTCGAATAAGCAGGGTTGCCAGGCAAACAGAGAGCAGACTGACAAATGAGATCAGCGGTAGTTCCACGATTGTGTGATTCCTTTCGGTCCTAAATAAGGGCGAGATTGCTGCCCGCGAGCCCTGTTAGCCATCCGCAATTCGGCACTGTGAACGGTCCACGAGCGCTCGAAGTCTGACCCGGCCGGCTAATCTAGAATCGCGTATTATTGCCCATTTAGCGTGAGAGTGTCCAACGGCGATTGGTGATTCACTTCAATCATCCGACCGATTCCGCTTCGGTCAGCCCGCCGAGAGTGCTTTCCGGGCGCTTTCCCCACTTCAGCCAACGGCGCATTGAATCGATCAGAATCACTGCCGCGGCGGTCATCAGGATCGCTGTCAGTGCAATATTTATGTAGCCTTGCGTTGCCGTCTCCGGTTTTTGCGCGAGCGGCCAGAAGATGTCGGTAATCGATTTCCATCCGGCCACCAACGTCGTCGTCGCCACAAACGTGAGCGGAGCGAGCGTGACCCAAACATATTTGGCCTTGCCGGAGTTGATGATGATCGTGGTGGCGACGCACAACGCCACGGCAGCCAGTAACTGGTTAGCGATGCCAAACATGGGCCAGATAGTCGAGATCGATCCCGACCAGATGAAAGCGGCCCACGCCGCCACGACCAGCAGGGACGTGATGATGGATCCTGGCAACCAGTTGGGCGCTTCCAGCTTGTGATAAAAGCGCCCGCCAAATTCCCCGACCAAAAACCGCGCCACCCGCGTACCGGTGTCGATCGTAGTTAGTATGAAAAGAGCTTCGAACATGATCGCGAAGTGATACCAGTACTTCATCAACCCGCTTAACCCGGGAATGCCGTTGAAGATTTTGGCAATGCCGAGCGCCAGTGTTACGGCGCCGCCGGTGCGACCGCGCAGATTCTTTTCACCTGATTCCTGTTCCAGGCGATCGATTTCCTGCGGCTTGAGATTGAAACCTGCGTCAGAGTGCTCGTCGACCATTTTCACGTAGGCCGCTTTTTGCGCGTCGGTTTTCTGCGCGGTGTTGATGGCAAAATAATCGCCGGGGAAAAGCGAAGTGGCCGCGATCAGGGCCACCACTCCAACGACACCCTCCATCAGCATCGAGCCGTAGCCGATCATCCGCGTGTCGCTTTCCTTGGCGATCATCTTTGGCGTCGTGCCCGACGATATCAGTGCGTGAAAACCTGAGATGGCGCCACAGGCGATTGTGATGAAGACAAATGGATAGAGTTTCCCGGGAATGACCGGCCCACCGCCATGTGTGAACGGCGTGAGCGCGGGCATGTTCAGATTTGGATGGACCACGATGACGCCGATGATTAGAAATGCAATCGTGCCGAGTTTTAGATAAGACGATAAGTAATCACGCGGGCAGAGCAGCATCCATACCGGCAGCACCGAGGCGATAAATCCGTAACAGGCCATGAGGATGGTGATCGTATTCCTGGAAAAGGTAAACGCCGGAGCGAGACTCGATTCAGCGATCCAGCCCCCCGCCACGACCGCAAACAGCAAGCCGATGACGCCAAGAGCGCTGGCCTCGCCGATGCGCCCCTTGCGGAAGCGATACATGTAGAGTCCCATCAGCAGGGCAAGCGGTATGGTGAAGGCGACCGTGAAAGTTCCCCAGGGCGATTCCGCCAGGGCATTTACTACCACCAATCCCAACCCCGCCAACGCAATCACCACTATGAAAAGGATTGCCAGGCCGGCCACGAAACCGGAGAGCGGGCTGATCTCTGTGCGAGCCATATCGGCGAGGGATTTCCCTTTGCGCCGGACGCTGGCGGCCAGGATCATGAAGTCATGAACGGCGCCGCCGATACAAACGCCAATCACCAGCCAGAGCAGGCCGGGAAGAAATCCGAATTGCGCGGCCAGCACTGGACCGATCAGCGGCCCGGCGCCGGAGATCGCGGCGAAGTGATGGCCGAACAGCACCCACTTGTTGGTCGGGTAGTAATTCTGCCCGTCATACATTGTTTGAGAGGGAACGGGATTCGCGTCGTTAAGGGTCAACACCTTCGCCGCGATGAAGGCTGAGTAGTAACGATAGGCGATGGCGATGACGCACAGCGAACCGATGATTATTGGCAGAGCATTCATAAGAAGATTGTCCCACCCGGCAAATTATCGCGCGAGTTTGCTTTCCAGGTTTGCCTTAACCGCGGGCCACTCCGAATTGATGATGCTGAAATAGACCGTGTGACGCAGCCGGCCGCCCTGACTGATCATATGGTTTCGGAAAGTCCCTTCTTCCTGGGCCCCGATCCGCCGCAAGGCGTTGCGGGATTTCTCGTTGAGCGAATCAGTTTTGAATTCAACTCGATTGCAACCCAGCGTTTCAAACGCGTGGCTGAGCATCAGGTATTTCGCCTCTGTGTTGATGGTCGTTCGTTGCCACGCCGGAGCGATCCAGGTCCAGCCGATTTCCAGTCGCCGGTGCTCTTTGTCGATGTTCGCAAAGCGCGTGCTCCCAATCACGCGATTGGAACTCTGTTCGATCGTGGCAAACGGAAGGGCGGTGCCTTCATGCTGCGATTTGAGCGCCGCAGCCACGTACTCCCGCATCTCGTCCGGTGTTTGCACGGTCGCGAGCGTCCAGCGCCAAACGCCCTCGTCGAAGCCGATCTCGCAGAGACGGTCCAGATGGTCCAGCGAAAGAGGCTCGAGCCGCACATGGCGGCCTGCGAGAGTTACCGGAGTGATATCCATATGCCAGTCAATGAAGACAGTTATCCGAGGAGTTTCGCGGCGCCGGCGATCGGGATCCCGCATGACGACATGGACAGGCAGGAATGCCTGTCCTACTACACGTCAAAGTACATGCTGAACTCTAATGGATGCGGCCGCATGCGCAACGGTTGAATCTCACGCTCGCGCTTGTAGTTGATCCAGCGCTGAATGAATTCCTTCGTGAAAACATTTCCTTTAAGAAGGAATTCGTGATCAGCCTCCAACGCCAACAACGATTCATCCAAGGTGCCCGGCAGACTCGGAATCTTGCTTAACGCTTCGGCAGAAAGATCGTAAATGTCCTTGTCGAGCGGATCACCCGGATCGATGCGGTTCTGAATGCCATCCAGTCCCGCCAGGACCATCGCCGAAAATGCCAGGTACGGATTACAGGTCGGATCGGGCGGACGAAACTCCAGACGCTTTAACTTCGGGTTCGTCGAAAACATGGGAATACGAATGGCCGCTGAACGATTGCGAGCGGAGTAAGCGAGGTTAACCGGCGCTTCAAATCCCGGAACCAGGCGCTTGTAGCTGTTGGTTGTCGGCGCCGCAAACGCAACCACTGCCGCTGCGTGCTTCAATAATCCTCCGATATAGAAACGTGCCAGCTCCGAAAGTCCGGCGTATCCATCGCCCGCAAACAGCGGTTTGTCGTCTTTCCACAGAGACTGGTGACAGTGCATACCGGAACCGTTATCGCCGTAAAGCGGCTTCGGCATGAAGGTCGCGGCCTTGCCGTACTGGTACGAGGTGTTCTTAACGACATACTTAAAAATCTGCAAATTGTCAGCGGTCGTCAGCAGCGATGCGTAGCGGAAATCGATTTCGCACTGGCCCGCTGTGGCTACTTCATGATGATGACATTCCACCCGGATGCCGCACTTGGCCAGCGTCAAAGAGATTTCGGAACGCAAGTCACAAAGTGAATCAGTAGGAGTAACCGGTACGTAACCTTCCTTTGGTCGGATGCGAAAACCGATGTTGCTACCATTGAATTCGTCCGCGTCGCGGCCGCTGTTCCAATGCGCTTCGTCAGAATCGATTGTGAAGCCCGCCGAATTTTGGTCGTTATGAAATTTAACTGAATCAAAGACAAAGAACTCAGCTTCCGGCCCGAAGTAAGCAGTGTCGGCCAGGCCCGTCGACTTCAGATAACTTTCGGCCCGGCTTGCGACCGCCCGGGGATCATTGATGTATCCCATTCTGGTCATCGGATCGACTGCGTTCGCGATCAGGCACAGGGTCGGCTCTTCGGTGTAGGGATCCATCCAGAAGCGGCCGGGATCGGGCACGAGCAACATGTCCGACTCGTGAATCGCGGCCCAACCGCGAATCGACGAGGCATCGAAACCAAAGCCATCTTCGAACGAACTTTCCGAGAGCTCATCGATTGGAAAAGTCAGGTGCTGCCATGATCCGGGCATATCGGTAAAGCGGGCAGAAAGAAATTTGGCTCCTTGATCGGAGGCATACTTCAACACAGTTTTAGGGTTCATTTGATCTCCTGCGTGAAAAAGGGAGTGTTAGGGGTGCTCTTCGCCCCGAAGTGGCATTTGGTGCGAAGGGTTGGGAAACCGGAGTGATCGGACTAACCGCGTCGAGCGTCATAAGGCGCGGGGCGCATCAAAAAGCTTTGCATTATATTGACGCGCGCGATGGTGTCAAGGTTTTTGCTGCAGTTATCTTTCAGAAGCTGAAGACGCACCATCGCTCAGCAGGCGTAAGTTATTACATAAGAGAGACTTAAGCCTGCCGAAACGCGCGCGTCTGCTTAAAAATAGTTATAGACCGACCTATGATTTTCTGTTAAATTGCGCGGATAGCGTTCCAATCCGTGAATCTCCATTCAGTCACTTGATTGAGTTGCCCGGCTGTAGAAGCTGGCGGTAGGCGCTTCCCTGAAGAAATGCAGGCAGGAGAAATGATTAATTGACGACCGCCATAGAACAAACAGTCGAAACGTATGGCATAGAAAACTGGGGCGCAGGCTATTTTGACGTCAATCGCAAGGGAAACTTAATTGTCCACCCTTCTGACGGAGATCCGCGCGCCGCAGATTTGAAGGAGATAATCGACGACCTCTCGCGGCGCGGCATTCATGCGCCGGTATTGCTCAGGTTTCCCCAACTGGTTGCCAGCCAAGTCCGAAAACTGCAGCGCGCTTTCAGCAAATCAATTCGCGAATATGACTATCAGGGGACGCATATGTGCGTCTACCCGATGAAGGTGAACCAGCAGCGCCCGGTCGTTGAAGAATACTTGCGCGAGGGTTCGCGTTATGACTTCGGCCTGGAGGCTGGTTCGAAACCGGAACTGTATGCGGCCTTGGCGTTGGAGCAAACGCAGGACAGCCTGCTGGTCTTGAACGGCTTTAAGGACGAAGAGTTTATTCAACTCGCTTTCGCAGGCGCCCGCGCCGGCAAGCGAGTAGTGATCGTCATTGAGAAACTCAGCGAGCTCGATCACGTGCTGCGCATCGCCGGCCGCGAAGAAGGCGACCTGCCGATGCTCGGCATGCGCGTCAAGCTCTATTCCAAAGGCTCCGGCCGTTGGGAAAAATCCGGAGGCGAAGCAGCGAAATTCGGTTTGACTACCACGGAGCTGATGGAGGTCATCAACCGGCTGCGCGAAGCTGATCGGATCGACATGTTGCGGTTGCTGCATTTTCATATCGGCTCGCAACTAACCGACATCAAGCGCATCAAGAATGCGATGAAAGAAGCCGCGCGGGTCTACGCGAAAGTCCATCAGATGAAAGTGCCGATCGAGCTGCTGGATGTGGGCGGCGGCATGGCCGTGGACTACGACGGGTCGAAGACGGCCTTTGATTCTTCCGCGAACTACACGGCGCAGGAATTTGCGAACGACGTGATCTACACGATCAAGCAGGTTTGCGACGATGAGAACGTTCCGCATCCGACGATCATTCAAGAGTCCGGACGTTTCCTGTCCGCCTATCACGCAATCCTCGTCACCAACGTGCTCGACGAAATCGAAACTGTGGTCGAAGATATTACCCCGATTGAGATTGATGAGGATGATCCTCAGGTAATTACGGAGCTGGGCGAGCTTCGGGAATCGATTACCGTCAAGAATTATCGTGAGTACTATCACGATGCCCTCGAGCATCGCGAAGAGTTGTTCACGATGTTCAACCTCGGTTTGATCTCGCTCGAAGATCGCGCCAAGGGAGAAGTGCTTTTCTGGGACGTTTGCGAGCGGGCGGACAAACACGCGCAACAAGCCAAGTACGTCTCGGAAGAGTTCGGAGAATTGCGCCGCCTGTTGTGCGCCAAGTACCTGACCAACTTTTCTGTTTTCCGATCGTTGCCCGATCACTGGGCGCTTGATCAGTTGTTTCCCATCGTTCCTATCCAAAGCTTGAACAAGACGCCAACTGAATACGCCACGCTTTGCGATATCACCTGCGACTCAGACGGGATCGTCGATAAATTTGTGGACCTGCACGACGTGAAGCAGGTTTTGGAACTTCATAAGCTGGTTCCCGGCGAGCCGTACTATCTCGCGTTCATGCTGGTCGGCGCTTATCAGGAAGTCATGGGGAATAGTCACAACCTGTTTGGCGCTCCCAACGAAGCGCACATCCATATCGACCAGGAAGGTTACCTGATTAAGAAAGTAATTCGCGGCACCACCGTTGGCGAGGCGGCCGGACGGGCGCGCTATGAACGCGGCTTGCTGCACGACGGTTTTCGGCGCCAGGTTGCACAGCGAATAAAAGACGGTGAGTTGACGGAAGCCGAAGGGGCGGAACTGGTTAACTTCTACGAATCGCGTTTCGACGCATATACGTACGTCGCGGTGAACGGTGGCGGTGGGGACCGGCGGCGAAACTAGACGGCAATCGATACGGCTAAGACTTATTTTTTATCGCAAGGTGGCGACGGTGGGGCCGCATAGAATCATTGGTTAGTAAAAGAAAGAGGCTTAAGGCGAAGTTATGGTCACTCAACGAAAACCCAAACCGAGTAAATACTTGACGATGCCGACCCGGCCGGTCCAGGTCGATCGGGACCGCTCCGTTGCCGGTTTGCTGGAAAAGATGGAAGGCACTGGATTTGGCGGGCGCCAATTGGCCGAAGCACATCGCATCTGGTTGGACATGCTGGGCGATAACACGACGATCATGGTGGCCGGCTCCGGGGCGCTGATCCCCGCGGGCATGCGCCGGCTGCTGGCTTATGTCATCAAGAATCGTTTCGTCGACGTGCTGGTGTTATCCGGCTCCATGCTTTTTCATGATTTGCATGAGACGCTCGGCCGTCATCATTTTCAGGCCCACCCCAGCATGACTGATGCCGAGTTGGAGTCGGCGCAGATCAATCGCATGTGGGACTTGTTGGCCAGTGATGAAGAGTATCGCGAAGCTGATGAGTGGGTTGGTGGGTTTGCCAGCCAGTTGGACCAGACACGGCCTTACTCAACGCGCGAGTTTCTCCATCTGCTGGGACGCGAACTGGCAGAGATTGCTGCGGAGGACGGCGTACTGACTTCGGCGTACAAAGCCCGCGTGCCGATTTTCTGCCCCGCGATTGCGGACAGCGGTATCGCGGTAGGCATCGCCGGATCGCGTTTTGAGAAGAAGAACAACTTCCAGTTCGATATCGTGCAGGACGTGCTGGATATGGCGCAGATTGCGGCCCAGGCACGCGTGTCCGGAGTAATCAATCTCGGCGGCGGCATCGCCAAGAGTTTCATTCATCAAACCGAAGCGGCGGTGAACATCTTCAAGAACCAGTTGCAGGGGCACAAGTACGTGATTCAGATTTCCACGGACGCGCCGCATCCCGGCGGCCGATCCAGCGCCGTCGCATTTGACGAATCACTGGTGTACGGGAAACTGGCCCGCGGCGCACAGACAGCATATGTAAACTGCGACGCGACGATCGCGCTGCCGATCCTGATCACGTCGCTGTCACAAACGGCGGCGAAGTACATGAAAGGCCGCAAGCGGCCGAACTTCATTTTCGCCGGCAAGGATCTGATGATCGAAGTGCCGTAAGGTTCGGAGGTCGGAGTTCAGATTGCCTGAACTCCGACTTCTAATCTCTGAAGTCTGGCTTCTGGTCCCCACCTTCGCTAAACTCCCGGCATGACCGAATCGCAGTCCCTGCCCGTTAACTTCGGCGGCATCGCTGAAGAGGAATTCTCCAGTTTCGATCCCGCGCGCATTTTGATCTGGCCTGTTTCCTACGAAGGCACTGTCTCGTACGGCACCGGCACCGGCCGCGGCGCGGAAGCGATCATCGAAGCGTCGCGCAACATGGAACTCTACGACGAAGAGACGGACGCGGAAGTTTACAAGCTGGGCCTGCATACGCTCGATCCTTCACCCTCGATTGAGCCGCCGGCGTGGATGATGCAATCACTCTACGAACGGGCGAAAAAACTGATTGCCAGCGAAAAATTCGTGGCCATGATCGGCGGTGAGCATTCGGTCAGCTCTCCGGTGATTCGCGCGCACGCCGAAGCCTACCCGAATTTGTCCGTACTGCAGATAGATGCCCATGCGGATTTGCGTGATACGTATGACGGCACGCCGCATTCGCACGCTTCGATCATGGCCCGCGTGGTGAAGGATCTGGGAATACCGGCAGTGCAGTGCGGCATCCGATCGATTTCGGCAGAAGAAGCCGGCGTGGTGGATAAATTGCCGACAAAAATCTTCTGGGCCAAGGACATCGTGGGCCGCAGTGATTGGTGGGAACCGGCAGTTGATGCGCTCACGGACAATGTCTACTTCACTGTCGACATCGATGGTTTGGATCCGTCGCTGGTATCAGCAACGGGAACGCCTGAGCCCGGAGGTCTGGGCTGGTACGACGTCATGGGTCTGATTCGTACGCTCGCGCAAAAGCGACGCGTGGTCGGCATGGACTTGACGGAATACTCCTATGTTGAGGGGCACGACGCGTCCGCTTTTCTGTGCGCCAAGTTAATTTACAAGACACTGGGATTCATTTTTCAAAACGAAACCGAGCGCGTGCGGAACAAATCTGATTAGCGCCTGGTTCGGCGGCAGCCCGTCGGGCTGCAAGATAGTAGCCGGTGTCGCAGACCACCGGAACATAATCCAATCGACCGTCAGCACCCCTGACGGGGTGCGAGACCTACGGGTTCAGCCGGCACGAAAGCTGGCACCCCTTCAGGGTGCGATCCGATCAATCTTCGACCGAAGGTCTTCGCTTCGCTTCGACCTCCGGCTACTGTCTGACAACCCTTCGGGTTGCAAATCACTTACTTTGGAAATAGCCATGAACCGGAATCGCAATACCTCTCTTAGGTATGGAGCTAACGATGAAGAAACGATTGCAATGGTCCTTTGCCGCTTCAGTCTTGGTTTCAGCCTTTCTGTCATCGCCTTTAACTTTCCGGGCTGCCGATTTCAGACGCGAAACCATTTACCAGATCGTCACGGATCGCTTCTTTGACGGCAGTCCGGGCAATAACAACCCGACGCAATCCGCCGGTCTGTACGACGGGACCAAAACAAATTGGCGCGCTTATTGGGGCGGAGACTTCGCCGGAATTCAACAGAAAATGGCCTATCTTGCCGGGCTGGGCGTAACGGCGATTTGGATTTCGCCGCCGGTCGATAACCTCAATGCGAATATTCCGGACGGAGGGGGCAATCCGACTGCTTCCTATCACGGTTATCAGGCACGAGATTTCAAGCGTATCGAAGAACACTTTGGTAGTGGGGATAACCAGTGGACAGACTTTGATAACCTGGTGAAGGTCGCGCACCAAAATGGCATCAAGGTGATCGTGGATTTTGCTCCCAACCATGCAACTCAGACTAACGCCGGAGAATTTGGCGCTCTCTATGACAACGGGACGTTGCTGGGGAACTACCCAAACGACACCTTAGGTATGTTCCATCACAACGCAAACATCTCCGGTGGCGGATGGGACGATCGTTATCAGGTTCAGTACTACACGCTCTTCGATCTCGCCGATCTAAATCAAGAGAACGGGCAGGTGGATGCATGCTTAAAGTCTTCCGCCCAGCTTTTCCAGCAACACGGCGTTGATGGCTTTCGCATTGATGCGGTTAAGCATGCGACGTGGGGATGGGAATACACACTGGCGAATTCCATCTACAGCAATGGCGACAGTTTTCTCTTTGGTGAGTGGTATCAGGGGAATAGTTCAGATCCCCTGTACCCCGACTCTTACAAGTTCGCCAACAAGAGTGGTATTTCACTGCTCGATTTCCCTTTGAACGCGGCGGTCCGTAGTGTCCTCGCCTCAAACGCGAATTGGACGGAGGTTGATGCCGTGATCAAGCAGGAAGCCATTGACTTCACCTGGGACGACGACCTGGTCACCTTCATTGACAACCACGACATGGCGCGCTTTCTCTCGGTTAACAATAACAAGAACCGCTTGCATGAGGCGCTGGCTTTCATTCAGACGGCGCGTGGCATTCCGGCGATTTACTACGGAACGGAACAGTACCTGCACAACGATACGAGCGGCGGCACCGATCCTTATAACCGGCCGATGATGCCGGGCTTTGATCCGACCACGACGGCGTACAAACTAATTGGGAAACTCGCGCGCTTGCGCCGTGACAACCCCGCGATCGGCTACGGATCGATGACGCAGCGTTGGATAAATAAAGACGTTTACGTTTATGAGCGCCAGTTTTTTGACAGCGTAGTACTGGTTGCGATCAACAAGAACGAGTCAACTCCGTACGCCGTCGCCGACCTCAAGACGTCGTTACCACCTGGCCCACAAACCGACTATCTCGGAGGGCTACTGGGCGGACCTGCGCTCACCGTGAAGGGCACCGCTGGTGCAAATTCCGTCGCTACGTTTTCAGTGCCGCCACATTCAGTCGGCGTCTGGCAGTTCACAGCCGGAACCGGCGGTCCGCAGGCGGGCTCAGTTGGGCCAACTGCGGCCCAGCCCGGCGTGAAGGTCACCATCGGAGGTCAGAACTTCGGAACCACAAAAGGCGCGGTAAAGCTTGGGACGACAGCGATACCTGCCGGCCAGATCGTTTCGTGGTCGCCGACAAGGATCGTCTTTACGGTACCTACGATAAGTAACGGAAACTACAGCCTTACGGTGGCGAATGCGGCTGGTCAGGCTTCCAATGGTCAGCCCTTTACGGTACTGACAGCGAAGCTAACGCCGGTGACATTCACTGTCTTCAATGCCAGTCCAACGGTGATGGGCGACTATATTTTTCTTACCGGTAATACGGTTGAGCTTGGTAATTGGTCCACGACGTGGACCGGTACTGTTGGACCAATGCTAACGCCCAATTATCCGAACTGGTTTATCTGCGCCGGCGTGCCGGCCGGACAAACGATTCAATTCAAGTTCATAAAGATTGCGGCGGATGGCACGGTCACATGGGAAGCGGGAGCGAATCACACGTTCACTGTACCTGTGACAGGGACAGGGTTCGTTAACGTCAACTGGCAGTATTGATTAAGCGTAATACTTTCAAATGGGCCACCGAACCCGTTTATTGCAACGCCGAGAACCCATCGCGGATTTTGTTACCGCTAATGAAGAGAGGATCGAGGAGGATGTTATACTTGCCCGGAACGGAGAAAACTCATGAGTGCAAACAAGGAACGGTTCATCGTAGACGAGAGAGGCAATAAGACCGCTGTGCTGGTAGAAATTGAGCGGTATTCCGAGCTGCTTGAAGCGCAGGAGCAATTAGCACTAATTCGAGCCTACGACGAGGCCAAAAGTTCTAACGATGAGGCGGTCCCTTTTGAACAGGCTGTGAAAGAGATTGAGACTCTCTAGGTGGAATACGACGTTTTCATTTTACGTCGAGCTCAAAAAGAACTCGCTAATCTACCCAAATCAGACTACACGCGTGTGCGCGATGCCATCGCGGAATTGAGGTCAAACCCCAGACCTTCGGGTTGTAAGAAGTTGATTGGACGCGAAGGTTGGCGTATCCGTTCCGGGGATTATGGAATCATCTACGAATGTGACGACCGTGAGAACCGAGTTACAGTGCTCAGTATCGGTCACAGAAAAGATATCTATTCATAGTTGAATTATTCTTCAGACTTCTTCACGACCTCTTTCCGGAACGCTTCTTTCAATCCTGCCTGTGCTTCTTCGTGTGCGTCGTAAACGTCTGGCCGCGCCAGCACGGTGCGATACTGGCTCAACGCATCATTGCGTTTACCGGCCAGGTCCAGAGCATGCGCGGCGTAAAGGTGGGCCATCGTTGCCAGTCCCTGCTGCGCGCCCTTTACTTCCGCAGCAACCAGAAATTCCTTAGCGGCCCGCTCCAACAGGCCCGCAGTCATCAACGCTTCACCATATTTGAAATGAATCAAATCCAGCGAGCGAGCTGCCGTGTCACGCACGGCGCGATCGCGCAATAAAGTTTCAAAAGTCGCGAATGCTTCGGTCTCGGCCGCAGACGTAGCGTCAGCGTGATTTGCGTCACGTTGTTTTGCCGCTTCTGATACGAGCGCGTCGGCTGCTTCCAGGCGGAACAGGTAGTTTCGCGGATACCTCGCGCCTAGTTCGCGCGCAATCTCGGCCGCTTCCGCGTAACGCTTTTCGCGACCATACAAAACGATCAGAAGTGACTTGGCGTCGTCCTGGGCCCACTTGCTTTCTTTGGCTACACGTTCAAGGGTTGCCAAACCGCGTTTCTTTGAACCCCGTATGCCGCCAATTCCCGCCAGGATTTTCGCCGGCAAGGGCAGGGAACCCACCACGTATTCATAGAGGCCGATCGTGATCTCCGCATCGTGATAAGAAGGATCCAGGCGCATGACGTCACGGTGGTAATCGACTGCGTCGGAACCGTCGCGGAGTGCGGCGAAGTGACGTCGCTCAACCGCTTCTTCGAATGACGCTTTCAAACCCTGAATCGCGCCGAGGTAATAGAACGCGTCCGGATCGCGCGGCTCTGCTTTTCGGCGCGCTTCGGTAAGCCGCTTGGCTTCGCGAGTCCAGGTGCGAAACTGCTCGACGATACTCGGATCGATCTTGTCTTCCTTTTCACTGTAAAAGGACTGGGTGTCGTAAAGCGACGATTGCAGCCGGCGATTCTCATAGAGCGTTTCAATCCAGAGGCAGGTTGCCAGGAACTGCGGGCCGGCCGGATGGTTCGGAAAGAGTTGTGCGATCTCTTTGAACTGCTTGCGCGCGCCCTCGTAATCGAGATTGTAAAGCGCCTCGACGCCGGCCTTTCGTAAGGCAGCCACCTTTGCAGTGTCCGCTTCATTCAACCATGCGGTGGCCGGCGCCGCCGCCTGCTGCCCCAGGGCGGAACTTGCAGCCGTAACGCTGAATAGCAAAACCAATATCAAGTGCTTCATTACTTAACTCCCTATTATTACTTCGCTGCCTGGAGGCGAACCTGGGCCAACTTTTCAATTACCCGATCCGCCATACGCGGCGCGCCCAGATTGCCATCCCAGATAATTACGCTGCCGGTTGCCACCACTACCCCGGTGCGCTGGTGCGCCAGCGAGAAGGTGAACTTATAAGTGAAAACCACATGGTCGATTGTCAGAACCAGATCAGCAACTTCGCGCTCGTCGACGAATGACAAACCCAACAAGCCAAATTCCGATTTTTTTCCTAATGCGTTGATGAGATGTTCGGCCTGGAAGTTTACCGTGCGGCTGGTAACAAAAACTGTTTTCGATGCCGCCAGTACGTCACCCGGACGTGAAGGATTGACGACAACTGAGCCTGGCCCTTTGGCTGCCAATGGCGAGACCGGCCGCTGTGGCACTAGGACGTCTCGCTGCGGAATTGGAATCGGAGTGGGCGACGCTGCGGCCGGGGTGAGCACTAATGCGCTCAACGCGGGGACCACCGACTGCGTGTTTCCGGCTGCCGCGCGCGTCATGCCGAGGACACTTGCAAATGGCACAGCATAGTTTTGGCTTTCCGCGTGAGGGAAAGCTGCCAGCAGGCCAACGCCTCGACCACGCTCATCAACGAGCAAAGAGCCTGCGCCGTTCGCGGAGGCGGGCGCAGTGAACTTTAAGACTCGATAACCACTTCCCGCGCCCGCAATTTCGTCGACAAGACTTAACGAGCTCAGCAATCCGGCAGCCGGCGATTCGTTTTCATTGTGGGAGACGACAAACACACGCGATCCAACCAGGCCTTCCTCAACGCCACGCATTGGTAAAGCCTGCAGGCCGGCTGCCGCGATGCGCAGCAACGCAATGTTGCGGCGCTGGTCGAAGGCAACCACCTCTGGAGCATCAAAGGTTTCGCCGTTGTGCAATCTGATCTTCACACCACGGGCGTCTCTTACGATGTGATAAGCGGTTAGCAACAGGCCGTCACCGCGAACGACAACTCCTGAGCCAACTGCGCGTGACTGGCCATTGGCTTCGACCAGGACCGTCACGATTGAGTCGGAAACTTGATTCCCGAATTGTGCCGGTGGAGCTGCGTTATCAGATTGACCGAAAACGCCCGTGACCGCCAGGCAAAACGCCAACAAAGTTATTAATCGAATGCATCTAATTCCAAAACTCATGTTCGTTAACTCCGTCACCTCAAATCTGAATTCTACTGACTAAAACTTTCCAGGTACTTCACGCCACTGCCGGTATTGAAAAGCACGATACTTTCATCAGTCTTTACAGCGCCGCTGGCCATTAACTTTCTTAACGCCGGCAAGCAGGCCGCGCCTTCCGGCGCACAGAAGATTCCTTCGGCCGCACCGATTTCGCGCGTTGCGGCGATCAGTTCGTCATCCGTTACTGCGATAGCCGTCCCGCCTGATGAACGCAGCGCATCCAGGATCATGAAGTCACCAATTGCCTTTGGCACGCGGAGTCCCGATGCCGTCGTATGCGCGTTGGGAAACTCTTCTGCAAACTGTTTTCCGTCGGCAAAGGCTTTCACGATTGGCGCGCAGCCTTCAGCTTGCACAGTTACCATGCGCGGCCGCTTTGATCCGATCCAGCCCATCTGTTCCATCTCATCAAACGCTTTCCACATTCCAATCAAACCCGTTCCACCACCAGTGGGATAAATGATCACGTCCGGTAGTTGCCAATCCAACTGCTCCGCCACTTCATAACCGAGCGTCTTCTTGCCTTCAATACGATAGGGCTCTTTCAAAGTCGAAACATCAAACCAACCTTCCGCCTCTTTGCGTCTCCCGACCTCGGCCCCGCAATCAGTTATCAAGCCATCCATCAACGTTACCTGCGCGCCCGTCTGTTCACATTCGATGACGTTGGCGCGGGGCGTATCGCGCGGCATGAAGATGAAAGCTTCCAGGCCGGCCCGCGCCGCGTAAGCAGCGAGGGCGCCAGCCGCGTTACCCGCCGACGGCACTGCCAGTTTGCGCGCGCCCAGTTCCTTCGCCCTCGACACCGCTGTGGTCATGCCACGGGCTTTGAAACTCTGGGTGGGGTTCTGCGACTCGTCCTTGATGAACAGATTGTCGAGCCCCAACTGTTTTCCCAGCCGCGAGGCGCGCACGAGCGGCGTCCATCCTTCGCCGAGTGAAACTATGTTTTCGTCGTGCTCGACCGGCAAGACTTCCCGATAACGCCATAAATCAGAACCTCGATCCCGTAAACTTTCCTTCGTGAGAGTTGCGGCCGCGCGGTCCAGGTCGTAACGAACCAGGAGCGGTTTGCCGCAACTCGTGCAGAGATTGTGCAAGCGTTGTGCCTCGTGCCTGAGGCCACAGGCAGCGCATTCCAGATGGGTAACATTCATAGGTTTTGGGACTTTTCCTTTCAGAAAGTTTAGGTAACGCCGGTTGGGTAACTGTAAGACTTGCGAGTTGAATGCGCCAGGTGGCGGCAGAATCTTGCGGCGATTAAGGCCAGAACGGCCTGCGGTAGCGGGTGATTATTTCTCCCACTCTCCCAAGCGGAGAGGGGGATGGGGGGAGAGGTGGACCAGCGCGCAACCCCACCCCTAACCCCTCCCCGTTTACGGGGAGGGGAAAGGTTCGGCCATGACGCAAGTTTCCGATATTGAAGTATTGCACGAAGTAGGTCGTCACCTGATAATCTCACCTAAAGAACAACAGGAATTAAGCAAATCTGATGTGCATCGGCGTTACGCGCAGCTTCCCTTTTCTGCTTTTTCCTTTTACCCTCGGCGTTCCATTATGCTTCGTTTAATTGCTCTGGATCTTGACGGCACGCTCTTCAATTCGCGCGGGAAGGTGAGCGACGGCAATCGCCTTGCGCTCGAACGCGTGCGCGAGCGGAATGTGCGCATTGCGGTGGTAACGGGCCGGCGCTTTCGCGATGCGCGGCCGGTGGCACTCGACCTGGGGTTGGATGTTCCGGTGATTGCGCACAACGGCGCGCTCACGAAACATGCGCGCACGCTCGAAACTGTGGCCAAAACGTTATTGCCGTTGGAGGCAGCGCGCGAAGTTTTGCGCGTTGGTCGCGCGGCCGGTGGCGACGCGCTGATTAGCGACGACCCGGACGGCTCCGGCGTGATGATTTACGATCACATCGGCGGTGACAACCACGCCCTGGTTGAGTATATTCGCTGGGCCCGTCACATTCATGGCGATGATTTTGACACGGCGGTCCGCAAGGTCGACTCGATCGAAGAGTACTTGGACCACGCACCTGTGCATGTAGCTTTTTCAGGTGGCTGTGATGCGATGCGCCGGCTGCACCAGATTTTGGACAGCGAATTGGGCCAGACGGTGAAGATCTTTCCCACGTTGTATGCGCCGCGAGACTTTGGCCTGCTGGACGTTGTTCATCCGCAAGTGTCGAAGGCCACCGGGGTCGCTGCGGTAGCGCGTGAGTTGGGGATTACACCTGATGAAGTGATGGCCGTGGGCGACAACATCAACGATCTGGAGATGCTGCACTTCGCGGGCACAGCCGTGGTGATGGGAAACGCTGAGCCCGCTTTGCATGAAGTAGCCGATGCTCACCTGACGGCAACGAACGACGAAGATGGCGTGGCGCGCGCGATTGAAAAGTTCATTCTGGATGGGTCCTAAGCCGAGGCTTCATAACGCAAACTGTTAGTTTGCGATTGCGTGGATGCCATTCAGTTTCATCGCAAACTAGCAGTTTGCGTTACAAGATTTGCAAAGACTTCAGATGATGAAAAACCAATACCTTGTTACGACCCGCCCCGTCCTGCAGTCGCTCTTAGTCCTCGCTTGCATATTAACTGCCGGTGGCCCAATCAGAACCCAGCAGTTCAGCCCCGACCACTTCCAGTCGCTACATTGGCGCAGCATTGGTCCATTTCGCGGCGGCCGCGTGCGGGCCGTGGCGGGCGTGCCTTCGCAACCGAATTTGTTCTATATGGCCCAGGTGAACGGCGGCGTTTGGAAGACCGAAGACTTTGGAGTCACTTGGACGCCAATCTTTGACGACCAACCGACCGGCTCTGTTGGCTGCATCGCTGTGGCGCCTTCAGATTCAAACATCATCTACGTCGGCAGTGGCGAAGGATTACAGCGTCCTGATCTTTCAGTGGGCGATGGCATCTATAAATCGACTGATGCGGGTCGCACCTGGACCCATCTTGGTTTGCGCGACGGGCAGCAGATTCCGCAGATAGCGATCGATCCCCGCGATCCGAATCGCATCCTGGTCGCGGTCGCGGGCCATCCCTACGGTCCGAATGCGGAGCGCGGCATCTTTCGTTCGACCGATGGCGGCAAGACGTTCGAGAAAGTTCTTTACAAAGACGAGAACACCGGCGGCGCTGACGTCTTAATCGATCCTTCGCATCCCCACATTGCTTACGCGGCACTTTGGGAAGCGCGCCAGGGACCATGGGAAAACGCCGCCTGGAGCGGCACGGGCGGAGGAATATTCAAATCTACCGACCACGGCAAGACCTGGCAGCAACTGAAAAATGGACTTCCGGAAGGAATCACGCAGGCGAATCTGGCCATTGCACCCAGTGCGCCTAATCGCTTGATCGCTTCGGTGGCGTCACCGGGAACGGTCAACCTCTATCGCACTGATGACGCGGGGGAGACCTGGGCCATCATCACCAAAGATTCGCGCCCGGCTGGCCGCATTGGCGGCGGCGATCTGTCAGTTCCCAGGTTCAATCCCAAAAACTCCGACGTCGTAATTGTCGCCAGCACCGTAAGCTGGAAATCGATCGATGGAGGCAAAACGTGGAATGCCTTTCGCGGCGCGCCCGGCGGCGACGACTATCAAAACGTTTGGATTAATCCGAACAACCCCGACGTGGTTCTGTTAGCCAGCGATCAGGGCGCGGTCATCACCGTTAACGGCGGCAAGTCATGGAGCAGTTGGTACAACCAACCGACCGCGCAGATGTATCACGTTAGTGCCGACAGCGCGTTTCCTTATCGACTGTGCGGCGGCCAGCAGGAGAGCGGCTCAGCCTGCGTTTCCAGTCGCGGTAACGACGGCGAGATTACTTTCCGTGATTGGCATCCGGTGGCCGCAGAAGAATATGGTTACGTGGCGGCGGATCCACTCGATCCTGATATCGTCTATGGCGGGAAGCTCTCTCGTTACGATCGCCGCACGGCGCAGGCTCAGAACATCATGCCGAAGCCTTTTCGCTCGGCTGACTTTCGCGTAGTTCGCACCCAGCCCGTAGTCTTCTCGCCCGCCGATCCGCACGTCCTTTTCTTTTCGACTAACACGCTATGGAAGACGAAAGACGGCGGGAGAAACTGGGACCAGATAAGCCCGGATCTGACGCGGAAAACTTTTGACGTTCCGGATACCGTCGGCAAGTACCGCTCGCAACCGACCGCGCAGCCGACCCAGCGCGGCGTGATCTACACCGTCGCGCCGTCGCCGCTCGACGTTAATCTGATTTGGGCGGGAACCGACGATGGCTTAATTCATCGCACGACCGACGGGGGCGCGCACTGGAGCGATGTCACTCCGAAGCAACTTAAACCGTGGCAGAAGATTTCGATTCTGGACGCCGGCCACTTTGATAAGAACACGGCTTATGCCGCCGTCAACACCATCAGGCTCGACGATTTGCGGCCGCACATCTATCGCACGCACGACGGCGGAGCAAACTGGATGGAACTCACCAACGGCATCCCCGATAATGAAAACACCAATGTCGTCCGCGAGGATCCGGAAAGAAAGGGTTTGCTGTTTGCCGGCACCGAGCGGGCGGTTTATGTCTCTTTCGACGACGGCGATCACTGGCAATCTCTGCGGCTTAACATGGCGGCCAGTTCAGTCCGCGATCTGATTATCAAGGACGACGATTTGTGCGTAGCTACTCACGGACGCGGTTTCTGGATTCTCGATAACATCACGCCGCTACGGCAACTTCAGACGTCAATCGCGAAGGCGCCGGCGCTGTTGTTTCGGCCGCAAACGTCTTGGCGAGTTCGCTGGAATATGAATACCGATACGCCACTGCCGCCCGACGAACCGGCCGGCGAAAATCCGCCTGACGGCGTAATGATCGATTACTACATCGGCGCGAGTGCGCGGGCGCCGATCACACTGGAAATCAGGGATGCAGCCGGCCAGATCGTCCGTCGTTATTCGAGTGCCGATCCGCAGCCGACTCCCGATCCCGCGCTTGCAATTCCGCCTTACTGGGTCAGACCGCCGCAGAAGCTTGCGGGAGAACCGGGCACGCATCGCTTTCTCTGGGACCTGCATTACGCTCCGGTGCCGGGCATTCAACCGCAGTATCCCATCGCCGCGATCTACCGCAACACGGCGCCCGCGGCCACCTCACCGTGGGCGATGCCCGGTAAGTACACGGTGGTGCTGACGGTGAATGGCAAGAGTTATCAGCAGCCGCTGACGATACGGATGGATCCGAGGGTAAAGACTGCGACTGCGGATCTCGCGGAGCAATTCAAACTATCGAAGGAAGTCTACGATGAATGGTTGGCGCTGAATTCCATTTCCGAAAATGTCAGGCGTATTAGGAACCAGCTGGCTGAGTTGCGACCGCGAGCACCAGAGGGCGATCTCCGAACACACATCAATGCGCTGGGAGAAAAACTTCAGGTTTTGGCCGGCGCGGGTGGTGGCCCGGGCGGCGGCGCGGCTGCGGCCGCAACCACGAGCATTGCCAGCACCAGCGGCAGAGTGCGAACTCTCTTCAATCTGATTGAGGATGTCGATCTGGCGCCGACTCCGCAGGCTGCGGCGGCGGTTCCGGAGGTGGTGAAAGACTCGCGCTCGCTTCAGGCTGGCTGGCAGCTGATCGTGTCACAGGATATTCCTGCTTTGAATCGGGAGCTTCGCGCCGCGGGTCTTCCCATAATTGAGTTAGCAAAATAAAGTAGGCACAGTTAGTTAAATTAAGAACCAGCAGACAGGAGAAGAGAGATGCCAAATCGCACCGCAGTAGTTCAGACGAACAAGGGCACGATCCGTTTTGAGTTGCTCGAAACAGACGCGCCGAAAACAACCGAGAATTTCATAACATTAGCCGAGAAGGGTTATTACGACGGTGTTATTTTCCACCGCTGCATTAAAGGCTTCATGATTCAGGGCGGAGATCCGACAGGCACCGGACGCGGTGGCGAGTCAGCGTGGGGCGGCAGGTTCAAGGACGAGATCAATCCCGGGTCCGACGTTTACAAACGCGGCTACAAGGCCGGGACAGTGGCGATGGCTAACGCCGGCCCGAACACAAACGGCTCGCAATTCTTCATTATGCATTCCGATTACGGCTTGCCGCCGAGTTACACGATTTTTGGTCGCGTTACTGAAGGCCAGGAAATAGTGGACGCGATAGCGACTTCGGCCACAGATCGCAACGACAAGCCAACATCCGAAGTGAAGATGGAGAAAGTGACGATCGAGTAGGGCGCGCGAAGGACGCCCGCAAGGGGCCAAGAGCGGGAGCACGTGATCGGTTTACGCTTAGCCCTTAGCCCTTAGCCCTTAGCTCTTGGCCCTTTGCGCTTAGCTCTTTCCGTCGATACGAATCGCTTTGCGATCCCCACGGCCTCCGGCAACGTCATTCCGTTTGCCAGGCAGGCGGCGATAGCGGCGGACAGCGTGCAGCCGGTGCCGCGCATTGGGGGGCCGGCGATCCAATCGGCACGAAAAACTGTTACTTCCCCATTGTCATCGAGGAGATCAATTGCTTCGCCGGAGCCCTCCCGAACGGTCGGGCTACTGTCCCGCTCGCTTGCCGTGGTTTGCTGACCTTCATTGTCCGACCTGTGTTCCCCCAGATGTCCGCCTTTGATCAGCACGGAGCCGGCGCCCATTTCACGAATCTTTGCGGCCGCGCGGCGCATCTCGTCTTCATTTGAAATTTGGTGCCCCGTCATCCGCTCCGCTTCCGGAATGTTCGGCGTGATAACTCGCGCAAGGGGCATTAGTTCACTGAGCAGCGAAGCCCATGCGTCCGTAGTCATCAAGTCAAAGCCGGAACTCGACCTCATTACCGGATCGATAACGGGTGCCGGCAGGTGTCTCTCCCGAACGAGGCGCGCAACCTCGAGCACGATCTCACGCGTCGGTAACATGCCAGTCTTCACTGCGGCGATCTGATTCGCTGCCAGCAGTGACATGATTTGGTCACGAACGGTTTCAGCCATCTGATGTACGGCACCAGACATGGCAGTCGAGTTTTGAAAAGTCAGCGAGGTGATCGCGGCGACCGGAATAGCATCGAAAGCAGTAAAAGCGAGGACATCAGCCAGGATGCCGGCGCCGCCCGATGGATCGAAGCCCGCTATCGTAAGGACTACCGGCCGGATGTTTTCTTCGTCAACAATCATTAAGACCTCTGGAAGAAGTTCAACTCCTTGGAGTGCGCCGGCAGAGCGAAGCGGCGACGGCGTTTTGGATTGATACTTCCGCCTATCGAGCGGTCACCTGTTCCACTGAAAACAATCCAAAGCGGTGTCGCCGCTTCGCTCTGCCACCGCACTCCAAGGGTTGCCGCTCAATACGGACTTTCTCATCCAACGCGACGGATTGCTTCCGCAGTTGCGGCCAAAGACGAAGCCTCGCTGAAAAGTTCGATGGCCGCAACGCCGGCGGCGCCGCCTATCAAACATTGAGTTGCAGTGGTAGTTGTGATCCCGCCGATGGCGATCACGGGAAACGGCGCAACTGCCGCAGTAGCTTCCCGCAATTCGTTCAAACCAAGCGGCGACCCGTACTGCATCTTGGAACCGGTTTCGAATACAGGACCGAAAACGGCAAAGTCGGCGCCGGCTCTCGTCGCGTTTTGCAGTTCTAGTTGCGAATGTGTCGATACGCCGATCAGGAAATTCGCGCCGAAGGTCCGCCGCACAATTTGGGCTCCGAGCGAATTCGCCGCAAGGTGGACACCGTCCGCACCTGCGGCGCGGGCAACGTCGGCGCGATCGTTTACCAGCAACGACGTAACACTACCGCGGGTTATTTCTACTGCCCGCTGAGTCAGTTCAAACAGGGCGCGCGCCGTGAGTTGTTTTTCCCGGAGTTGGATCAGGTCGATGCCGGCGGCTACCGCGGCGCGAACTAAGGTAAGCAGGTGATGAAACTCTTTACTGGCGGGGTGCGTGTCCGCCGTCGTGGCGCCGCGGGTAATCAGATAGAGGATCGGCTTTTGGGCTTTGAAGTTCATTCCTGGTCGCCACTTTAGTTGCCGCAGAACTCGCCTGCAAGGCATTAACGCGATCGCGGAAGTGGATACTTTCCCAAATCGCCATACCAATGTTCAGCAGTCCCAAACCGGAAACTGCACCGCGGACCCAGCCGGAAGCGACCAAACTTTGCAATCCATACACACCGGTCTTGCGGGTAGCGAGCACCAGAAAATAATTATTACTCCAATCGCTGAGTCCAAACATTCCCTGCGGAATCCATGGCAGACAGGCGAGGAGTATTCCAATCTCAAAACAAAGAATGATGTAAAAGATGACTGAGAGTCTTGATGACATTTACTTCTACCAATCGCTTTCCCAATTCTAATATGAATCCTGGACCGTTGCCGGCGTTTCCTGATTGCCGTTCTTGCGCGCCTGTAGCTGCTCCAGACGTTCGGCGACGCCGCGATAGGAAACGTTCACGCCATAGACTTCGCTGAAGGTCTCGATAGCCTGATCCAAATTCCCCATTTCTTCATAGGCGGCGCCCAACTCGTAACGCAGCGCCTGATATTCGTCTTCCGAATGTCCCGGTGCATCCAGACCTTTGCGGAACCACATGACTGCCAGGCGCGGAAGTTTCTTCTCCAAAAAACAATGGCCCAGCATATTACAGCATTGAAGGTATCTGCCGGTGCCGTCGCCAGGCCGCACTAAACCGGCAGCGATTTGAAACTCTTCGACCGCTTCATCCTGCATGTACATATCTTTGTAAGCGAGTCCGAGGTTGTAGTGCGTTTCATAGTCGCCTTCGGATGCTTCCGGCTCTTCCGCTTCCGCGGCGGCGCGAAACTCTTCCATGATCTCGGCGAGTCCGGGATCGAGTTTTGCGTCGGGCGCGCTCTTTTTGACAGCGGGCGACGCCGCGGCAGTGACCGGCTCCGTGGCAGGTGGCGCATCAGCGGTAGGGCTTTTGGTATCAGGAGAAATCTGCTGACCGCCGGGTGCTTCGGTGGTTGCGGGCGTTGGCGGACTTTGCAGTAACTCGCGCCGGATATCGATGTCCGCGTGACGGCCAAACTGTTTCTCCAGCAAACTGAGAGTGTCGAGGGCGATGTCGGCATAGCCCTGGTTGATATAGAAGTCAACGCTCTCCAGCTCCTGATGAAACATCGCCAGGCGATTTGGCTCGCTCTTTGTTTCAGTTGCCGGCGCCGACTTCGGTAATTCCTGCTCGACTACAGTTTCAAAATCGATTTCCTGAAAATGCCCGTCGCTAGCGTCCGCGGTAACAGTGTCTGACGCCTGATCAGCCGTGGCCCAACCGGTCTCCAGATCAGCAAACGATGCGTTCGGATCGGGGGTGGATTCGACTGCCACTGAATTCCACTCAAACTCTTCAACCGGGGCGCCTGCGTCGATCGAGCCGAAGTTTGCCGATGGTGATTCGCTACCTGCAGAGAAGCTCTCGAAAGTCGGAACTTGTTCCGCTCCACTCTGCGGATCGGTCGATGTCTCACCGACGCTTTCTTCAGAAGCTCCGCCCAGTTCGCGCAATCTTTCAAAGTAGTGTTGTTGATCGGGAGCCAGTCGCGTCAATTGCGTCAACGCGTATCGTTCGTCTTCCACACTCTGCGCGCCCTGCGCGGCTTCCAACAGGCGCTCCAGGGCTGCGCGCAGTTTCTCCAAATCGCGTTGCCACCAAAGAATCCGTACCAGTAAACGTAATCCGGCGACGTGCTCGGGGTCGCGCGCCAGGGCCTCGTTCACTAACTCGAGCAACAAGGACTCCTGACGCGCCGCCAACATCTGTTCCAGAATTCGAGCGATCACACTGACCGCGGGATCGAGCTTTCCCGCTTTCAGATAGAGGTGGACCACCTCCACGAATCGCACGTAATTGGCCGGGTCCCTGGTAACCAGCTCAGTTGTGGCCCGTTCTGCGCCTTCAGCATCCTCTGCTGCTACATGGGCGCGGGCCAACAGATCAAACAGGTAGTTCTCACCAGGGCTATCGGCGACCGCTTGTTCCAGTATCTCCGCCGCTTCATCCGCAGTTCCGCGCGCGATGTGGGCCCCCAGGATGCCATTCAGAATAGCGTGGCTCTTGGTGTCGATTGCCAGCGCGCGCCCATAAGCTTCGACCGCCTGGTCCGGAGCTCCCTTTGTCAGCAGATGTTCGCCGGCGACGACGAAGGCGGCGGCAGCCTCAGAAGTCAGATTTTCACTCAGGTAACCTTCGGCCAACTTAATCCGAATGTCAGTGTTCTCGGGATCAAGGTCAGCGATCTTGCGCAGGACGTTGAGGCCTTTGCGTGATTCGCCCGCCTTGCTGTGGGCTTCGGCGACGATCAGGTATTGGGCGCGAGCATCGACGATCAGACCCTGAACGCTGTAGAGGTGGGCCAGCTTTTCCGCGATTTCCGGATCGCGCGGCTGCAGCCGGTCGATCTTTTTGTACATCGCGATAGCTTTTAGATTGAAATCCTGGGCCCCGTAATGTTCCGCGATGCGTAGAAAGCAAGCGATGGCGTCCTTCTTGTTGCCGACCCGCGTGTACAGGTCGCCGAGCATGTTTAGCGCCGTGAGATCGTCGTGATCATTGGCGACCAGTTGCTCATACTCTTTGATGGCCGCCGGGATCTTACCCTGCGCCAGAAATTTTTCAGCCGCCCGGACAACCTTTGCTTTTTCGAATAGCATTAATCCAACTCTTCAGTCTGTAGTCATCAGGGGCAGCGGTATCCGCCGGGTGGGTGTCATGTGCAACACGACAAAGGGGAAACGTCCATCAACATTGCAGAAAACCCTCGGAACGAGGCGCTGATTGCTTACGCTAACATGCGTAAACAGGGGGTGTCAACGAGGCCATCCGCTGCAGTTTTGGCTATCCGAGTTCGACGAAAATAGGAGGAGTTCTCCGTAGATTTCACAGATTACACAGAAGATCAATTAGGGATTAACATCTGCGGAATCTGAGTAATCTGCGGACACATCTGACATCACTACGTCCGCGAACGCGCCAGCAGGTATAACCCCAACATGCCGAAGATCGAAACCGGCGCCCAGGCCGCCACCGGCGGCGGCAGAAATCCATTCGCCCCCAATTGCTGAAAGCCCGATATCATTCCCAGAAAGACCAGGCTAATACCGATCGCAGTTGCCAGCGCCGCAAAGGCGCCACGGCGACCGAAACTAAAAGCGAGCGGGATTCCCACCAGCGCCATGACCAGCGCACCATAAGGCTCTGCGCGTTTGCGCGCGAGGGCCACGGTTAAGTTCGTCGCTGCTACGCCCTGCTGCTTCATGTGCGCGAGGTAGTTGCGCAATTGCTCGTAGTTTAGATAGGAAGACTTTACCAGTGAGGGCTTGAACAGATCCGGCGATACGATTTCCGCCAAATCGATGTTCTCATGATGCGCCATTTTGGCGGAGGCTATGTCGAGCTCGTCCACAACTTCAATGCGCAACTTTCCGTCCGGCCCCCACGATCCTATTTTTCCCATCATTATTTTTTGCACGTGCACGTCGTCCGGATCAAAGAAGTAAACCTGAGGATTGACCAGGGTCCCCGTCTCTTCATCGTATTCGTAGGAATAGATTGAGTGGCCGGTTGGTGTCGCCAGCCATTGGCGGCCGAGGGGCTCTTCGGTTTTCGCGACGCCGCCGCGTAACTGTGCCTTTAGCGCGTCCTGTCTTTGATTCGCGCGCGGCATGACGCGCTCCTGAACGAACCACACCCCACCGCCGACGATCGCAGCAAAGAAAAGCCCCGGGAGGGCCAGACGAAAGATACTTTGTCCCGCCGCCCACCAGGCGATGGCTTCGCTGCGCCGAACCAATAATGCGTAAGTTGCGAGTGACGCAATCAGCATGCACGCCGGCGCGAGCGAAACGCTGATCAACGGAAACAGCGCGAGTAAATATTTCAAGATCAACCCGGAGCCGACGGTTTTGTTGGCAGTGATTCTCCAAACGTCGAACAAAGTGAAAATGTAAACCAGGGCGACCAGTGCCAGGAACACGGTTGCGAAACTTGCCAGCAGACCGCGTAGCAAAGTGATATCAAGGAGGCGCAATGCGCCGCCGCGCAGGCGTCGTCCGAACTGGCCCGCAACCGGCGCGCGCTTTGGGGCCGCAGTTCTGACGCGTTTCGTGCGTCTCATCCAACTGAATGCGGGTCGTTCGCTGGTTATGATGAGCGCGATTCCCAACAACAGGATCAGAAGACTTGCCGACCACATACCGATGAGGGGCCTTAGGTGGCCGCCGCGAACCATCGTTTCACCTGCGAGTGAGAGAAGATAATAAACGGTCATCGCCACGACTGAGAGCAGCGCGCCGAATCCCCGCCCGCCGCGCTTAACCCGCAAGCCCAAGCCGGCTCCTAACAACCCCAGAAGAATTGGAGCGGCTGCCAGCACCAAACGCCGGTGCATAACGATCGAAGCTTTCAAGCCATCAGGCCCGGATGCGATGCGCGCGCGCTGGACCAGCTCACCCCAGCCCAGCTCCTCCGGGTCGAGCACGGCGCCTTGCATCGTATTGAAGAGGTTGTTGCGCCGCAGCGTCAGCAGAGTCAATTCACGGCGTGCCTGGCCCGATCGGTTCAGGGAAATTTCCGCGGCGTGCTCGCCTGATTGGGCGGGCATGTCAATCGCCAGAGTATCAGTGAGGACGATCTCTGAATGCTGAGAAGATAAATCGATGCGCCCGGTGCGCGCCGTCACGACGCGGACGCGCCCGTCACGTTCCTGCGAGTAGATAAAGATCCGGCCCCATTGACCGTTCACCTTGTCTTCGTCGCGCACGTAAATCGTGCTGGCGGGAATCTCTGTATTAAAAACGCGGGCATCGACCGGGGAGTTCAACTTGTACAGCGCCGCATTTAGCGCGGCTTGCTTCAGTGCCCGCAGCGAACGGGGAGCAAGCGTCATACCCACATACGCCGTGAAAGCGGCCAGGCACAGACTAATCAGGAGTACGGACCGCAGAATGTTCCAGGTGCCCACGCCGGCCGCGCGCATGGCAACGAGTTCAGAGTCAGTACCCATGCGGCTGAAACCGATGACGGCTCCGGCCAGCACAGCCATCGGAATTGTAAACAGCAGGACGGTGGGTAATAAGTGCAGTTCGATTTCCAGCACCGTAAACAAGGGAATCTGAGCGTCAAGGAATGGATCGGCAAAGCGGTCGGCCTGTTGGGCGAACAGGACCGCGCTGAGAAGAAAGACAGATAGCAAGGCGTAAGGCAGCACGGCCTTAATGACATAGAGATCGACTAGCTTGCTGTTTCGTCTACGCAAAGTTACGCGCCTTCCAAATTGCTGGGACATGAGCAAACTTGATTCTACGATGAAGTTGTCGATTCAGCGATCAGACGCTCACAAACTTTTAGCGCGCATTGTTTAGCGGCCGGTTACCGCCCGCGCGTAGTTATTTGTTAGATCGCTTCGGATGCTTGCAAGAGCCCGCATCGCGGGCGGCATATCAGTAGCCCACAGCGCGAGCTGGGGTCCACGAGCGATCGAATCCAAGCTCGCGAAGCGAGCGACATAATTACGCCCGCGTCGATTCGTCGCGCCAGCAACTTTTATGTCGCCCCTCTGGGGCTCTGATTGCGATCTCGCAACTTTACCCACAGCTTGCGCTGTGGGCTACGAATATTCCGTTGGCTGGTTGACCGTCCAGTCGAAATAAGACTGGACTCAAATCACGTCGGCGAAATTTTTCCGCGTCTTGGCAAACCACCAGTAGCCGAACGCAAACGAGATAACCGCAAACACTGAGAAGTAAGCCAGGCCCGGCCAATCAGGCGGCAGGCCGTCGATCAGTATGCGACGGTAATTATTAATCAGCGGCGTGAACGGGTTTAGTTGGATGTAAGGCAGGTAACGCGCGGGCACGATTGATTCAGGGTAAATAATCGGTGTCAGGTACATCCACGCCATCAGGACGAGGGTGATGCCCTGAACGATGTCGCGCAGGAAAACTCCCAGCGACGCCAGCAGCCACGCCGCTCCCAGCGTCGCGATCAGTTGCGGCACAAGCAAAACGGGCAGCCAGAGTATCGAAGCGTGCAGCTCGTGACGAATTACAACCAGTGCGAGCAGTAGCGCGACCGTCCCGAACATTTGATTGGCGAGCGATGCGAGTGTCTGCGCTACCGGCAGCGTCTCGAGAGGAAACACGACGCGCTTGACGAGGTTGGCGTGGGCCACGATCGTTCCGGCCGAAAGTTGCAGCGATTCCTGAAACGCGGTCCATGGCAGCAAGCCGCAAAAAAGATAAAGCGCGTAGTCCCAGGGCGAGTTGCTTAAGCCGAACCGCGCTTTGAAAATCTCGGCGAAGAGAAACGTGAAGATGGCAATCATCACGACCGGCGTCAGGAGGGCCCAGACAATCCCCAGCACGGAGCCTTTATAGCGCAAGGCCAGTTCGCGGCGCGCCAGCGACAGGATCAGATTGAGCCGGCCGGGCATTTCCCAGAGCGGCTGCCACATCGCGCGCCGTGCAGTTTGTGCGGAGATCATTGGAAGTAGTTTATAGAGGCCAGAGGCCGGGCGGAAGTCGGCAGACGGCAGGAGCAGGAGACAGGGGAGAAGGGGCAGATGGCAGGAACGCGCAGACAATCATTTTCCATATGTCATTTTCCATTTCTCATTTTTCATTGGTGGCGTTCATTGGGTAATTTTGATTAATGGCGGGCGCGCTCCGTGAGCGTTGAAGCGCAAATCCCCCAACGTAAAGGGAAAAATGAGAAATGGAAAATGACATATGGAAAATGGTTTTCCGGTCCTGCCTACTGCCTCCTGCTACCTTATCTTCCCGAGTCCGCGCCAGCTATTCTTATTGTGCCAGCTGATTTGCACGTCCGTGGCGGCGATCTGTTTCCACCATTCTTCGAACTCTTCCCGCTTCAAGTAAAACGCGGTCGGCGCCACCAGGTGATCGAAAACGATCGCGTGTTGTTCCCGCCAGTTGAAGCCGGCAATTGCTTTCAGATAGTCGTTGTAAAAAAGTTTTCCCGCGATTGCCGAGCCGCCCGCGGATTTATTCAGCGGTCCATACACCAGTTTCGTGGCGGCGTAAATTATCGCAGCGGGCAGACGTGAAAGGTGCAGCAACGCGCGACGGTTGATCCGCGAAGTGAATCCGGCGCGCACCGGATTCACCCACCGCGTAATCCACTCGTTGTTCTCCGCGCCGTAAACCCACGCGGAAAGATGGCCGCCCGGTTTCACCTTTGAAGCCAGTGACGCAAATCCACCCAGCGGGTTCGGCAGGTGATGCAGCACGCCTACCGAAAAAGCGTAGTCAAATATCCGCGCGAAAGGCAGTTGGTAAATGTCAGCCTGCACGATGTGCGCATTTGGTAAGTGACGCGTAGCCGCGAACGCCGTCTCAACTGCGTCACTGAGGTCGAGGCCAATGACGTCACGCGCGCGCCAATTTGCGGCGAGTTGTGTGTGCCGGCCTTTCCCGCAGCCACCTTCGAGCACGAGCTTGCCGGAAAAAAAATCAGGTCGCACCGGTGCGATCCAACCCAAAAACTGTTCGGCGTAGCGATCGTCATGATGGCTGAAGTGTTGCCACGACCAGCCGAAGTTTGCCGCAGTTGCCGCTTTGTCAGATTCGAGTTGACTAAGATTAGCGAAACGGGGAATGCCGCGGACCACAGGAAAGACTTTGCTGCAGGACGCGCACGAGAGTTCGCCTTCCAGAATCTCGGGGCCTTCGCTTTCCGCTGTACTCGAAAGCTGGATCGGGCCGGCGCACGATGGGCAACTCAAATACTGTAACAGGCTCTGTTTCATAGACTGCTCGTTAGAGTAAATAGTAAATGGTAAATGGTAAATCGTGGGTATCGCCGCTCGCTCTTACCATTTACCATTCACCATTCACCATCCACCATTCACCATCCACCATTCACCATTCACCATTCACCATTCACTTTTGGAGACTACCCGATTGCGGCGAAAGTTTCACTGTATGCCAGTCCTTTGCTAGAATCGCTCTTCCCCTGAATCAAACATTTCTTCCGGAGGCACACAATGAAAGCAGCCGACCGTCTGCGCGTCTTAACCACCATCGGCATAGCAGTCCTGGCACTGTTCACGATCGCGAACCGCGCATCGGGCCAGGGCATGGACCACCAGCACATGAATCATACGATGCCCGTCGCATCGTCAGATCCCGAGACACAGGATTGGGCCAAAGCGCGCCTGGCAAAATCATCACGCCATCAGGAGTGGGTGAAAGTCAAAAATGGCGATCGCGAGGTCAACGCGTTTGTGGTTTATCCGGAAGTGAGCAAAAAAGCGACTGCGGTGATCGTAATTCATGAAATTTTCGGCATGTCCGATTGGGTGCAGAGTTTGACCGATCAATTGGCCGAGGCTGGCTACATCGCGATCGCACCGGATCTACTTTCCGGGATGGGGCTAAATGGCGGCGGAACTGACGCGATACGCGCTGCTGACAGTAATGGAGTGGGGAAGGCGATCCAGGCCCTGCCGCCCGATCAAATCACCGGCGATCTAAACGCCATCGCTGCTTACGTCACGAAACTTCCGGCCGCGAACGGGAAGTTAGCCGTCGGAGGTTTCTGTTGGGGCGGCACTCAGACGTTCCTTTACGCGACGAATAATCCTAAGTTGAAAGCGGCGTTTGTGTTCTACGGGTCAGCTCCGATGAAAGCGCAGGAAATGGATCTGGAAGCATTGGCGCGAATCAAGACACCGGTCTATGGCTTCTATGCCGGAAACGACGTGCGCATCAACGCTACTTTGCCGAAGACGATTGCCGCGATGAATGAGTTGAAGAAGAAGTACGATCCCCTAACTTATGAAGGGGCGGGCCACGGTTTCATGCGCGCCGGAGATGCACCCCCGCCGACAGCGCCGGTAAGCAAAGGGGACCAGGCGGCAGACGAGAAAGCGGCGGCCGATTATCAAAAGGCGCTCGTCGCGTACCAGGGCAATAAGAAGGCACGCGATGAAGCGTGGATCAGGTGGAAGAAACTTTTAGGTTCCCTGTGAGCTCGCGGCTTCTTTCGCATCGACTGGAAGACCGGCCTTTTCCCAGGCTTCAAATCCGCCATAGAGCGGATGCACGTTCTTCCAGCCTTGTTCCAGCAGCCGCTGGGCCACCCGCGCGCTCGACATCTCGTGATTGCAATCACAGTACGTGATGACGGTGCGATCGCGGGGAATGTCTTCGAGGTGGTCCAACAGCTTATCGGAAGGCACGCGAATCGCGCCCGCGGCTTTCTTGTCAGACTCGCCCCAATCGGTGGCGTTGCGCGTGTCGACGAACGCTAACGGCTCGCCTCGATCCAGACGCTCTCTGACTTCATCGACGGTAACTCTGGTCACTTCCATTTCTCTCCTCCTTTAAGCGAGGTCGAACAGCAGGGCTTCCGCAGGTTCAGTTCCCACGATGGTAAGCACACTCTCATTACTTACGGCCGCACCATCGCCCTGCTTCAAATAGTTATCGTTAAGTTTCAACGCGCCGCGCGCTACCTGGATCCATAAATGACGGCCGGGCTCCAGCTCGTGAGTCACGGTTTCATTCAACTCCAGCACCGTGGCATAGACCCGAGCGTCCTGATGGATCGTCACAGAGCCGCCGGCGCCGTCCGGCGAAGCAATCAAACGCAAACGGCTACGCAATTCCTCGCGCGGGAAACTGATCTGCTCGTAACTCGGGGTTAATCCATCTCTCTCCGGCAAGATCCAAATTTGCAGAAGGTGGACGGACTCATCATCCGAAGGATTGTGTTCGCTATGCGCCACGCCGGTGCCCGCGGTCATTCTTTGCAAATCGCCGGGGCGAATGACGGAGCCGGTGCCCATGCTGTCCTTGTGCTCCAACTCGCCCTCGAGAATGTAGGTGATGATCTCCATGTCCCGATGTGAATGAGTGGGAAAGCCGTGGCCTGGCTCTACGCGGTCCTCATTAATCACGCGGAGGCTGCGAAAGGCCATGTGCGCGGGATCGTAATACCGATCGAAAGAAAACGTGTGATAGGTGTTAAGCCAGCCGTGATCAAAGTGCCCACGCTCGGCGGATTTTCTAATCTTGATCATGATGAATATTGTCCAAAGTTCGCACGGAATAATTGTAGGGGCGTCCCTCCGTGGGCGGCCCCTTTCCCATACCCAAATCGGGCGCCCACGGAGGGACGGCCCGACAAATAAGTTCGATCAACCGGGGCAAGTCTTCCCGCGTGAAAACGGGCAAGCCATGCGGTTCCAAATCAACCGCTAACTCTTTGCACCACGAAGCGAACTTGGCCCGCGCTGTCTGACCATCGTCGGAAATAGTCGAGACGTAAATTCCGGAAGCCTTATGCAGCGCTTTGCGGGCGCTGGTCTTGATCGTTCCGCCCTCAGCGCGCGCGCACACGAGGGCGAAATCCGCTGCGACGTAATCCAGAAAACTGTTGCCTTCAATTAAGACACCGGGCGAGCGGACGCGGCCGAGTGCTTCCTGAATGCCGGGTTCCACCTGTTCATCCGTAGCAATCACCCAGTGCACATTCGCGGCGCCGGCATCCCAATAGCGTCCGGTGTCTTTGCCGGCTTCATAGTTTTCCTCGCGTCCGGAACGCACCGAAGGTTCAGCCCCAAGTAGATCGCTAACGCAGCAGGTGTGCGGATCTTTGCCGCAGGAGCGGTAGTGGCCGCGCGTTAGTTTGATTGCCTCCCACCCGGGCAGGGCGCGCAAAAGTTCGCACATCAACGTCGTCTTTCCCGTGTTGGAAGAGAAGCCGCTGACCGCTACAACTCTTGGGCGCATGATTTTCATGATGATCAACTAACTCGCAAATCAGGTTTGCACAAAAAACTGAGATTCAGTCGCGTGTCTGCCCCTCCCCGTAAACGGGAGGGGTTGGGGGTGCGGTTTCGCGAGAGTAAACCTCTCCCCCCAACCTCCTCTCCGCTCGCGGAGAGGGGGGGAGAAAACCGATGTTCAGTAATTTTTCTGCAAAGCATCACAAACCTGGCCCGTTATCCGCGCGTGTCGCCCGCTCACCTCAGGCGCTAGTTGACTCAACAGAAGACATTTCGACAAACACGCGCACCAGGCGCTCCAATCCTGCGACGTCATCGCTGTCGAAGCGCGAAAAGGCTGGACTATCCAGGTCCAGCACTCCCAACACGCGATCGTTGTTAATGATGGGAACGACGATCTCAGAATTGGAGGCGCTGTCGCAAGCGATATGGCCCGGAAACTGATGCACGTCCGGCACGACGGTCGTCTCGCGTTTGGCTGCGGCGGTTCCGCAAACTCCTTTGCCAAGTCCGATGCGCACGCAAGCCGGGCTCCCCTGAAATGGGCCCAACACCAACTCGTTGCCACGCAAAAAGTAAAAGCCAGCCCAGTTCAACTGTGGCAATGAGTGGTAGAGCAGCGCTGACAGGTTAGCTGCGTTGGCGATCAAATCCGTTTCCCCCTGC
This sequence comes from Blastocatellia bacterium, assembly GCA_034665305.1. Taxonomy (GTDB): domain Bacteria; phylum Acidobacteriota; class Blastocatellia; order Pyrinomonadales; family Pyrinomonadaceae; genus DASXRU01. The sequence goes on from JAXDFZ010000010.1 coordinate 449,680, forward strand.
AGCAACGCGCGCGCCTGGGCTTCCAGAGTTTGGTAGAACTCTGGCTTGGAAGTCGTTGGCTCAATTGTTTGCTCGGCCGTGCTCATTGTGTCCTGTTGGCTTGGGTAGGGTCCCGCCTTGGCGATCTCTCCCCCATCCCCTCTCCGCTGGCGGAGAGGGGAGAAAAACAAAGTCTATTGCTCACCAGAATCATACTACCCCTCGCCGCAGCCGTGCTAACATACGCGCGCCCCGGACGGTTCGCCTCGGTTCCCATAGCGGCATGCCAGTATTTAAGGACGCAAGGTCAACTTGCTGAACGGCCAATGCGACGCGGTATAGCGACAGTCATCCTCTGTTTCCTTCTCGGCGCGTCCCTACCCGCTCGGGGATACACACTGCAATACCGTGACAACGCGGGCGCCGTTCCGATTCGCTGGAATCGCAAGTCGATCCCAATCGCGTTTTCCAGTTCACTGCATTCACCACCAACGAATATAAAAAGCGGCAGCGATGTTTTGGGTGCGGCACATCGGGCGCTGCAACATTGGGCCAGCGCGGCCAACATTCAATTCATTGAGACTCGCTCCGAAGCGCAGGCGATCAGTTCGCAAAATAACGGTGACGGGGTCAGCCTGATTACCGTAGCTGCGGACAACGCCGCGTTGTTTGGTACTTCGGAAGCGCCCGGGCGCACGCGTGTTTTCTTTGCGCCCAATGGCGCGATTGCGGAAGCAGACATCGCTATTAATCCAACCCAACTCTTTTCCACCGACGGGACTTTTGGAACTTACGATCTGGAAGCGACTTTGACGCACGAGATCGGACACCTGCTCGGCCTGGAGCATTCAGCCGTTCTGGGCGCCACGATGCAGCCGCGCCAGGCGAAGAACGGCGTTTACGGTTTACCAGCACTGACAGGCCGAACGCTGGCTGAAGACGATCGGGCCGGGGCGCGCGCGCTTTACGACTCGCACAAGGGAACCGGCGCCATCAGTGGCAAACTAGTCGCCGCGCCTTTCAACAACGAATCTTCGTCGCCTGTTTTTGGCGCGCACGTGTTCGCGGAAAGCCTGACGACCGGCAAAGTTGTGGCGGGCAACATCAGTCTCAACACCGGCGAGTATCGCATCGAAGGCCTGGAGCCGGGATCGTATCGCGTGGTCTTACAAAGCCTGGGAGGCTTGATCGCCGCGCCGGACATCACCGGCGCCGGTGGTTCCTACGCAGGATTGTTTGCGACCCGGCCGCTGTTTCGCACGATTGAAACTTCGGAGTTACCGGCGCAAGTAATCAAAGTGGCCGCGAGTGCCGCGAACGCAGTCAACCTGCAACTGCCTTCCGATCCGCCACCGGCCCTGGTTCCTCAGTTCGCCGGTTTGAACGGCGAGCTTTCGACGACACCGTTACCGCTGGAAGCGGGAAAGAGCTACACGATATTTATAGGCGGCGCCGGCGTCGATCAGGTTTCCGGCGCCGGTATCAGCGCCAGTTCTCCGTTCATCAGGGTAAACCCGGCCAGCCTGGCCGCGGAAAAGTTTGACGCCGGCTATCCCGTCGTTAGTTTCAAAGTTTCAGTTGCGTCCAACGCGCCGTTCGGCGATTACAGTTTGCGTCTGCAGGCGAGCTCGGGAGAAGTCGCTTTTCTTGCCGGAGCGCTAACGATCGATCCGGGCGTCACGGCTTCCGGCTTTACCAATGCCGCAGACGATCCGCAGTTTTTCGTGCGGCAACATTATCTGGATTTTCTGGGCCGCGAACCCGATGCGGACGGGCTCGCCTACTGGAGCAATGAAATCGCGCAGTGTCGATCAGATGCCGCGTGTATCGCGCGTCGACGGATTGGCGTTTCCGCGGCTTTCTTCGTGGAGACTGAGTTTCAGGAAGCCAGTTCGTTTGTCTACCGGGTTTACAAGGTGGGCCTCGGGCGGCAGCCGACCTTTGCCGAGTTCACTGCCGATCGCGCACTGCTCGTTGGCGCGCCGACTCTTGAGGCCGGAAAAGAAGCCTTTTCCCAGGCGTTCGTTTCGCGGGCGGAATTTTTGCGCAGATATCGACCAGAGCTTGCCGCCGATGATTACTCCGACGCGTTGCTGGAAACAGTTCGGCAGGATGCGCGAGTCGATCTTTCCTTCGAGCGCAGCGAGCTAATCTCGATGTACGACGGCGGCGGAGAAGGACGCGCAGCTATCCTGCGCCATCTGGCCGACGCGCCGACTTTTGCGCGGGCCGAATACAATCGCGCATTTGTCCTGATGCAATACTTTGGCTACCTGCGGCGGGATCCGGATGCGGGCGGATATGATTTCTGGCTGAATGTTCTGGATACCAAACTGGCAAATAACACCAGCGGCTATCGCTCGATGGTGTGCGCGTTTGTAACTTCCGCGGAATACCAGTCACGCTTCGGGATGCAGGTCACTCGCAATAATGGCGAGTGTGAACGGTAAACCTCACGTCCAAGGTCCAAGGTCCAAAGTCCATTATCTTTGGTTCAGTATCTAAGACTTCAAGTGCCGACGTTGGACGTTGGACTTTGGACACCTAACTGTCATTCGCAACAGCGAATGTCACGGCTAGAGGCTCTGAACCTCGTTCTTCAAACCAGCAGATGTCCTGATCGATCAGATCGATCTTCAGGGTGTACGTTCCGGTCATCGCCGGCGCGGTGCGCGTTACCTTAAGCCTGACCTGCTCGCCCGGCGCCACGGCGCGTGGTAATGCCGGCACCCCATGGACCTCTTCCAACAGGTTGTTTGTTTCGTCAAATAATTTTGTCGCCAGCCGCACGGTGCCCGGCGGCGCATAGCGATCGATCAGCCATAACGTATCGCCGGTGTTTTTCACGATGAGGTAAAACTCCAGACGTGCTGCTCTTCCAATAACTCGCGGCAGTTCTTGTTCGAGATTGATGTCAGCTCGCAACTTCCCAGGCGCGCGCGTGTTCGGCATTGACGCCGGTCCAACGGCGGCAACCTTTTTGCAAAGCAGATAGTTGAATCCCGCTTGCTCCTGCATAATGCGTTCCGCCGCGAAGGCTTCGCGCTCAAATAATCCGCTGATTCCCAGGTAGTCTCCAACGACAGTAAAACCGTGTGTGCGCAACAGAGTCAGCAGGTACTCGCGGCTGAAGGGCGACTCCAGCGTTTGGTACTGGCGCATTACGCCGCGCAATTCTTCTGCCGACGCGGACCCGGCCGGTGGGCGCTCGCCTTCCAGTACAAACAAGAGCCCGCCGTAGTTAAGCATCGCCCGCAAGTTAGCAAACACCGCATCTTCATCTTCGAAATGATGCAGTGCGTCGTAGCAAATTACCGCGTCGAACGTTTCCGGCAGTGCGGCGATTTCAATGTCGTGAACGAAGAATTGATAATTCAGATTGGTTTCCTCATCCACGCGGTAGGGAACGCGCTGCAAACGCTCGCGCGCCAGTTCAATCAAAGTAGGACTGATGTCGACTCCGGTGACGTGATATCCGAAGCGTGCAAAGTATTCGCACAACCAGCCCGCGCCGCAGCCAACATCCAGAATTCGTGCCCCCGCCGGAAGCGCCAGGGCGACAGCCATATTGGCAAAGTCGCTGAAGTGGCGATGAGTGTCGGCGTCGGGTCCTTCGCCTTCGTATTTTTCCGAGTGCCGGTGGGCCAGGTTGTAGAAGGGCTTAGTCAGCAGGTGATGTCGATCGCTGGGCGCCAACTTCTGCGGGTAATCGATGGCGCCGCGTTTGTAATCGATTCCGTCCAGCTTGCGAAAACGGCGCGACTCTTCCGTCTCATCAACAGCGGGCTGATCAGTTGGTGGTGTTGACATGCCTTCTTTCATAATCGATCCGACACATCCGCCGGCTAACGATTCTAAGGACGGTTCTCAAGCGTAACCGCGTCGGGTTCGATCTTGCTGACCGCGTAGACTTCGTTGCGCCAACCTTCGTTCTCTGAAGTTTCTCGCGCCGTCGGAGCAAAGCTCTTGATGAAGCGGAGGCGCCGCAAATCGGTTTCGCGCTTCAGAAAATCGGCGACCTCTTTGCGTGTCTGGGGGGAAAGTAGGGAATTGTGCACCGTAATATATGACACTCTATTCTCTTCCAGCAGATCCAGAAACCGATCGGCAATGGGCTCAGCGCTGCTTAGCTGGCGGAGTTCACGCTGCAACGCCGGCACAAAACTATAGCTGCCGTTTACTATCGGATGACCATGATCGGCTGCGCGCAACATGTAAACGTGATCCGCATCGCCGATTGGCAGTTCGATTATGCCGCCGGACATTTTTTGCTGTTTGAGAAACAACGTCATTTCATCTGCGTTGATTTCGCCCTGCATCATTCTTAGGGGCGCCACGTGCAACTCAAAAAGTATGGCGACCATTATGACTGTGTATGTTGCCACCCGGCCGTATCGCGGCCAACGTTCCGCTACGATCGCGGCGAACCTCTTAGCGCCGAGGCCGGCCAACAGCGCCAGCCCGAGGTAACAGATCATGCCCCAGCGCGTTGCGACGCGCATGCCCTTAAACACTGGAACAAACTCGTAGAGGAAGCGATAGAAAAAGAAATTCAGCCCGAACGAACCGGCGAAGCCAATCACTGTCCAGACCAGGGCGTGCCCAAATAACTCTGAGCGGTTCGGAGCCCGAATCGTTTCCACCAGATTACAGTCGCCGCTCATCGCGGTCCGCAACCCGCGGGGATACGCAATCAGGCAGCGGACAAACACCGTCAGCGACAGAATAATTAGTGCGTGGTCAGGGCCTTTGACGGTCAGTAGGGTGTAGCCAAAAGGACGGAAGCGAAACACTTCGTAGCCCAGGCTCAGAATGATGACGACGCCGGCGAGCGCAGTGATAGCATCCAGCGACGCGAGTAAGATCCATTGCGAGGATTTTTTCTGTGACAGCTCTTCCTTACCAGGACGCCTCGGCTTAGCGAGGAGAAACGCTGCCAACGCGAGCAACGGTGCGAGCAACCCCGGAAACAGGACCATCTCCGTAGTTAGCCCAGCAGCGCCAAAGCCGCGCCATACTTGGTTGCGTTCGTCCGACGTCAGCCAGTTAATCGGCCGTGCCGAATAGTGCATTACCTCGTCGGCACTTCTGACCAGACCGTGCTGCGAAGCGACCCGGCGCAATGGCAGCAAAAACGGAAGCAGCAACAACAACGCGGCAGCCATCGTAAGGCCGCCGCGCAACCAGAACTTTTTGTTTTTCCACGCGGCGTTCCGCGTCAGCAGCATCATCGCCGAAGGACTCAACGGCAAGACGATCAGGATCAGCCACGTCGTACACGTCAACGCATTCATCAGAAACGCAACGCCTAGCCAGATCGCGCGGCGCCATGTCCGCTTGCGAGCGAAAAGCACCAGGGCCTCAAACACCAGAGGGATCCAGCCCGCAAAGATCAGATGAAGATGAGACAAGTGATGAAAACGGAAAGGCAGAAAAGCGATTATGATTCCCGCCACCCATGCTATGCCGCGGGATCCCGATAACGTTCGGGCGAGACGAAACGTCCCGTAAGCCATGAAGGGAAAACTGATAAACGCCGCGAGGCTATAGACAGTGAGCGGGCGAACGCCGATCGCGAAAAGCGGAAAGAAGAGCAGGCTGACGCCATAATCAAACTCTCCGAAAGCCAGCGCATAGCGATACGGGTAAAAAAACGTGGCGTGAAACAAGTTTAGCGGATCATGGAACGTCTGATGATAGTCCCACCACATCAAGTAAGAGATCGCATACGGATCTCCCGCGTCCGGGACCCAATCGCGCAGGTGCAGGATCCAGGGCCAGGTCATGATGGCCGTCAAGCCGGCGAAAGCCAGAAAGATCAGAAACTCGCGCAGCCATGGTTGGCGAATATGCGGTGAAGGGAACTTCATCGACAGTCATTCCAGCGGAGTTTGAAGCGAAGACTTTGGTAAGTGCCGCCGCAGAATAGTTTAATCGGGTAAGAGCAGCAAGCCGTAGTGCGTAGGACAGGCATTCCTGCCTGTCCCTTGATCCGGAATTAACGTCATTTGCCACACACGCCAATGAACTATATAGTGCGCGCCGCACTTGATGACACGTTCGGCAGTTATATGAAAGGACTGAGTGTCAGAATCACGCCTGGTTCTTCGTCATCCGGCGGAATCAATCTGCGCCCTGGTCCTGCTGATCATGAGCGCCAACTTAATTTCGCTCGCGGCCAACAAGACAATCACCAACGATGAAGTAGTGCACATTCCGCCGGGCTATGCGTACCTAACGGCCCACGATTTTCGCCTGAACCCGGAACACCCGCCCCTCGTGAAGATGTGGGCCACGCTGCCGCTGCTGTGGTTACGACCGGCGCCCGCCGTGGCGACAGAAAACCTCCAGCAGGACTGGGGTGAGCGTACGCTTACCGCATCAGTAAGCTTCTGGCATCAGAACCGCGATCATTACAAAGCGATCGCAATTCTGGCGCGGTTGCCGATGGTTGCGCTGACGCTGGGGTTAGGCGTGCTGATCTTCATCTGCGGCCGGCGAATGTTTGGCCTACGCGCAGCGGCCTTTGCAGTCGCTTTGTTTAGCCTGGAACCGACGATGCTGGGCCATGGCTGGATTGTGCACACAGACATCCCCGCCGCGCTGGGCTATCTGCTTTTCTTTTATGTGTTGCAGAGTTTTTGTCGCCAACCGGATCTGCGTTGTGCGATATGTTTTGGTCTGGTAACCGCATTTGCACTCTTGACGAAGTTTTCGTTGATTGTGATCTTCCCGGTCTTTCTCGCCGCGCTCGCTTATGCGCTGTGGCGCAGCCCGATATTGGGAAGCGCGCGCCGGCGCGTTGCTCTTCATTCTCTCGTGGCCGTCGCCCTGGTGCTGTTGACCATCAACGCCGCATACTTCTTTCAACATCCGTTCCTCACGCCAGAAGATGCTGCGCTCATGAGGGACACGCGGCATCTCTTTTCGTCACCGGTAATGTTTGCGGTTAAAGGGCTGGCTCGAATTCTGCCGACTTACTACGTGTTCGGGCTCTACACCGTGATGGTCCATAACCGGCTGGGCCACCCGGCTTCGATTCTGGGTAACTACGGCACGCTTGGTTGGTGGTATTACTTCCCAGTAGCGTTTGCGCTTAAAACGACCGTGCCTTTCCTCCTGCTTTCGCTAAGCGCCCTTGCGTGGTCCATATGGCGCACGATCGCGAAACGCGACAAACGGTTTCTGGCGTTGTTGCTGCCCGTTGCTTTGTACCTGGCAGTTTCAATGACGGGCCACATCAACATCGGTATCCGCCATATCGCGCCGGTATTTCCTTTCCTTTTCCTACTCGGAGGCGCGGGGCTGGATCGTTTAATGGGGAACGGGCGTCGGGCGAAATTAACGCGCATCGTAGTGGTGGTGTTACTGGGCTGGATGGTCGTTGATGCCGTCCGCATCTATCCCGATTACATGTCGTATACGAATGAGCTAAAGCTCAGCCGGCCTGGTTGGCAGGTACTGTCAGACTCAAACGTAGAGTGGGGCCAGGATGTCGGCGCCCTCGCGAATTATCTGAAACAGCGCCACGAAACGCAGGTGTGTGGCGCGCTGTCGGGAGGATGGGCGACCCTTGAATTGTACGGTATTCGCCTCGTGGATTTTGCGCCGCGCGATTTCCAACAGGCCCGCACAAAATATGTAGCGGTGGGCGCGGGAATGTTGAATGGCTCGACCGTGCCCGGAGGTTTGAAAGATGCAAACGGCGCAGCCTTAACTGACGAACAACGCCGGGATTTTTTTGCGAGCTATAGAACGGCGACGCCGGAGGCAGTATTTGGAAACTCCATCTATTTATATCGCGCGAAGGATTAACCAAGGTGAGCTTAGTTACTTTGCTGCGGCCGGCGAAGGCGTAGCCGGCGGGTTTGTTTTCGGTCCCTGCGCGAGGGCCGCCGTCAGCAAAGCCGCAACATCCTGATGCTTCTGCGCGTTGGCCAGGCTCAACGGAGTTTCCCCATCGGCTTTCTTGATATTTGGGTTGGCGCCTTTTTCCAGCAGCAGTTTGACGAGCTCCGTCTTGCCGTTCCAGGACGCTTCCATCAACGCCGACTGTCCGTAGATATCACGACCGTTCACGGGAGTGCCTTTAGCAATCAGAGCCTGTGCAGCTTTCAAATCGCCTTTGCTTGACGCTTCCACGAGCGCGGTGACACTTTTGAAGAGCTCGATAATGTCCTGGTGGGCGGCGGCCAACGAATTTACCGTTTCGCCGTCTTTTTTCTTCGCACTAAGATCGGCGCCGTGGTCCAACAGCATTTTGACGGTTTCCATGTGCCCGGCAAACGCGGCCTCCATGATGGGCGTGTTGCTGTCGGCACCCCGCATATTCACGTCGACGCCTTTTTCCAGCCAACCCTTTACGGCCGCCGTGTTGCCATGCGCTGCTTCCTCAAGCATTGCCGTTTCCGCCCGGCCGGGCTGTGCTTTATTTTCAGCCGGCTTGGCGCCCGGGGCGTTGGGCTCGGTTCCATCCTGACAGCCGGCAAATAAAGCGAGACCGGCGAGCAGCAAAACTAACGAGACGCTACGTAACATTGTTAGGTCCTCTCAGTCGCGCAATGGAATGACGGTGCGACCGAGTCTCGCATAACGCAATCCAGTCGTCAAAAATTCCGGTAGTGCCCCATTTGGGAGTGCGGTGGCAAGCGAAGCGCGACACCGCTTTGGATTATTCTGAGTGGCACAAACTTCAGTCTGTGAATCTAGTCGCGCCACAATCATCACAGACTGAAGTCTGTGCCACTTAGATCCAAAGCGCCGACGCCGGTTCGCTCTGCCGGCGCACTCCAAATTAGACCCTACCAAATTCTGCTGCCCTGGTGCGGCTAGTGAGGCGGCCGGCCTGCATACTTGCGTTATACTTCGCGACGGCTTTGCCCAGAACAGTACGACAGATGCCGGAGGGCCTCGCCTTACAGCGCCAACGGCGCGAAATGAATAGCCTGGGCCAGCGGCCCAGGAATCAGCCGCGAGTCCAACTGGTTAGCGCTGAAAGCGCGAAATAGGATCGGGATTCATGCGATAACTGTTATCCGAGAGGGATCCGATTGCGCGCTTTCAGCGCCTTGGAAAACCCACGGCTGTGACCCAGGCCGTTGGCCTGGGCTTTTACATTTCGCGCCTTTGGCACTTGGAGTGACTGTCAAAGACTTCTTGAGCAAAACCCTCGCGCCCATTGAGGGTACACATCAGGGTCTTGGATAACTCTTGATCGAATTCGATAAGCTGCAGTCGCCGGCGCGCTTGCATCTGTCCAACATCTTCCGTTACTCAATGACTAATCACTCGATTTCAGAAGCTGGCCGGTCGGGGCGGGATTCGGTGTTCGCTGTGCTAATTCCGCTGGGCGTGTTCCTGATCCTGTGGTTTTCGCCGGTGCACCAGGTAACGGATTCGGCTTATTCGATGCTCTTGAGCGAGAGCCTTTTGCACCATGGAAGTTTTGAACTGAATCACTATGCAATTCCGCGAGGTGAGCCAAGTTGGGTACCCGCCTATTACCGCAATGGCGAAATCTATCAACTGGAGTTGGTCGACGGCCGCCTTTACTATCATCTCTCGCCGGGTACATCGATCCTCTCAGTCCCTTTCGTTGCTGTTCTAAATGCTTTTGGCGTCTCTGCCGCCAATCCCGACAACTCCTACAACGCCGCTGGGGAAGAAAAAATTGAAAGCATCCTGGCGGCAATCTTAATGGCGCTGCTGGCCGGTGTCTTCTTCCAAATGGCGCGGTTGTTGTTGCCGTTGGCCTGGAGTGTCGTGATTTCCTTAGGCGGAATTCTGGGGACGCAGATTTGGAGCAGCGCTTCGCGGGCGATGTGGAATGAAACGTGGGGCACGCTGCTGTTGGGAATTGTTTTGTGGCTGTTGCTGAAACAAGCGATTACGAAACGCGTCGCGAATCAGTTGCTCCTTGGCACGCTTGTTTCCTGGATGTACTTTGTCCGCCCAACCTACTCGGTCCATATCCTGGCAATAACCGTTTACTTGATCCTGACGCAGCGCAAACGCGTGCTGTCTTACTTGCTAACCGGCGGTGTATGGCTGGCGGCGTTCATGATTTATTCGTGGCGCATCTATCACGCGTTGCTGCCCAGCTATTACAAGCCGGGACGTCTGCACTTTGCCGCCGTCTGGTCAGGACTGGCCGGAAATCTGTTTAGCCCCTCGCGCGGTTTGCTGGTTTGCGTTCCCATCGTCCTTTTCATCATCTGGTTGCTGTTGCGCTACCGGCGCACGTTGGTTCTGCCATGGTTGACGGTAGCCGGGTTGTTCGTGATTGCCACGCATTTGTTTGCGACGTCGGCCACGCTGCAGTGGTGGGGCGGCCACGCTTTCGGCGCCCGCTTTACCACCGGTCTGGTCCCGTGGTTTGTTTTGCTCGCAGTGCTGGGAGTGCACGCGACGATTCGCGCGCATGCTGCCACGCCGGCAAAGCGCGCGCGAGGGCGTCAAATTGAAGTTGCACTTGGTTGCGCGCTGTTACTGATCAGCGTGGTGGTCAACGGCTCCGGCGCTTTGAATCGCGCCACCTGGAAATGGAACACGCTGCCTTTGAACATCGATCAGCATCCGGAGCGGCTCTGGGATTGGCGCCAGCCGCAATTCCTGGCCGGGCTAATTAATCCGCCGCTTCCCGATACGATTCCGCCTCTGAAATTCGGCGTCATAGATTTTTCGCAGCCGGAGTCTGACAGTTATTTATGGTATGGCTGGAGCACGGCGGAGACTGAATACCGGTGGACCGAACAGAAGGATGCGGCCCTGGTTTTCTTCGTGCGGGATCCGCAGCCTATTCGGCTAACCGTGAAATTCCTTCCGTTCATCGTACCGAACAAAATCAAAAGCCAGAGAGTGACAGTCTTTCTAAACGATCGGCGCATCGATGAATTCACCGCCGCTGAACCCGCGCCAGGTGAGCGTTTTATCAAAATCCCGGTAGGTGCCCTGCAGCTAAACAATGTGCTGCGGTTTGTGTTACCCGACGCGGCCTCCCCAACGTCGTTCGGATTGAGCGGGGACGAACGGTTGCTGGGTATCGCTGTATCTTCAATGAAGTTTGAGGGCGCATCCGATACGCAGTAGAAGTTCCGTCCAGCGCGAAGAAGGAAGTCGATCCACGCGTAGCGTGGGTGGAGTTTAGCCGTGGCTTTCAAGCCGCGGTTTTCTCGCCACAAACACCCCTCGTCGCTGACGCGACGACGAACCTGCTATCCGAAGGGCTCCCGGGTGGGAGGTCGGCTAAAACCGTTCGATGCATTGCTTCGCTAGCTTGTCTGAGCCATATCTTCGAGCCACGCGTCGAGCAGGGTTAACTCGAGCTCATCAAGCACGTCGATGGTCACAAGCTCTTCGTAACATCGCCGCAAATTGCCTGACAGGTTTGCCGTTCCGGCGCCTAATTGCAGCCGGCCGAGACTTTCACAAATCTTTTTGTTGTGCAGGTAACCCGGCAGTTCTTCCTCGAAGTCCTTCATCAGATCATGCGGGTTCCGCTCCTGCGCGTTGGTAGGTTCGTGAAAGAGTATGCCCCAATCATTGGTCCAGGCGATTCGCTGCGCGATGAAGCTGCGCCAGATGTCCGTGACGCGGAAACGGCAGGTCGCCGGCAGGTACATCAACGGAAAAGACTCGGACCACCACGCGGTGTTTTGCGTATTGAAGGGTGCCCAGGAACCGTCCTTCAGTGCCAGCCGTCGATCAGATCTGAAACTTTGTGGCAGCGGCGAGGTCAGTCGGTAGATGGCGTCGACATCAGGGTCAACATCAGTTAGGCCATGCTGGATCGGACAATCCACCGCCTCAACCGGCAAAGTTTCAAACGGGCGCACGGTGCGATCAATCTCGTCGAGCGGGAGGCCTCGCGGCCAGATCCTCGCGTCCGAAAAATAGCGAAAAATATTGACCCATCCGTCCCCCGAATTTACCGGTACCTTCTGCTGGCGGTTGCGCGCCGGCCAGAAGTTCGCATTAGGAGTACAGTCGTCGTCCAAATCGAAAATCACATTCGCGCCACTTTGCAGGGCCAGTAGATAGCCGATGTTCTTGCGAGCGTAGTGCCGCGTGGGGCATATCCTGGCGAAGCGAAAGGCGAACTCCCGTTGTTGCGCCAAACTGTAAAAGTGGCAACCAGCGAGCGAAAACTCGGCCGGACTGGCCTCGTCGCCGATCACAATGAATTGATAGCCGCGCCGCCGGCAGCCTTCCGCGATCGCCTGCAACGCGGCGCCGGGACCATTAATGGTAGTAACTACGATCGCAACTTTGTCGTCCATAGGTGAGCGCGAGGTTTGCAAACTAGAGAGTGCCCTGCAACCGCAGTCGGAACAGCCGCCACAGATTGCGGAAGGCGTCCTTGATAACGCCGCCGCTAATTTTATGGCTCGCTCCCTGATATCGAATCGGAACTTCCGTAATTTTCAACCGATGGCAGTACGCGCGAATTTCAGTTTGAAAAAAAGGGCCCCGTGAATGAATTCCTTTATCCAGAACAAACTGCAATGCCGGGCGCGTGAACATCTCAAAACCGCTGGTCATGTCGCTGAGCTTTGTGCCCAACAGTAAATTGCTGAGAACGGTGCCACCGCGACTCATCAAACGGCGCGCTGATGATTCCGTCGCCGTCTCGATGTCGCTGAAGCGGCTGCCGAAAACACAGTCATGCCCGGCAGCCATCTGCCGGAAGAACTGTGGAATGTCGGACGGCAGGTGACTGAACCCGCAATCGATTTCAAGTATCCAATCGCAGCCCGCCGCCAGAGCTTCGCGATATCCGCGCACATAGGCGTCGACGACAGATTTGTTTTCGGGCGCCCACACGATCCGCAGTAAAGGTTGTTGCGCGCTCATAGTGGTCAGTAATTCCCGGGTCTTGTCTTTACTCTGCGAATCCAGAATAGCGAAGAACGTTGTTGCTTTGAACTGATAAGACGCACGCTGCGCTATTACCTGGTTCACGAACGCCACGGCGCTCGCTTCTTCATTAGCCATGGGGCAGACGATGCCCAGATGGATTTCGGAATAGTTGTTCTGACTCACGTGCTTAGCGAAGATCGTTCGGCGGATGCTAACAGAACATAACCTGCGATGTCATGGCAACGGGCTGGCGGGTGAGCGCGGACTCAAGGAGTTGAGCCTCGACACCGTATCGTGCTTGCGAAAACGTCATGCTTTCATTAAGTTATTCCCAAACTCCAGCAACAAACTGACGAATGTGCCAACGGCACCTGAATCCACAACAACAGCGCACGGTTAGGACTGGCCGCACTCAAGAATGTCATTGCTTGAAAAGTTTCCTACTGGTTCGCTGCTGCCGTTGCTGGTATTCGCCGCGGCTCTTTCGATCTTCCTCCTCTCGCCCGTGCATCAGGTGACCGATTCCGGCTACTCGATGATGCTCAGCGAGAGTCTGTTGCACCAAAGAAGTTTCGCCCTGGACCACTATGCGATACCGCGCGGTGAACCAAAGTGGTTTCGCTACTACTATCGCAACGGCGACATCTACCAGTTGGAGTGGGTGAACGGCCGGCTGTACTACAACTTTCCGCCCGGCGCATCAGTCCTTTCAATTCCCTTCGTCGCGATTATGAACGCGGCCGGCATTTCCGCAGTCCGCGCTGACGGTGCGTACGATCCGGTGGGCGAGGAGACGATTGAAAAGATTCTCGCCGCGCTCCTGATGGCCGCGCTGGTCTGCCTATTTTTTTATCAAGCGCGTCTGGTCCTCCCTGATTGGTTAAGTTTGCTGGTAGCGTTCGGCGGCGGTTTAGGCACACAGGTTTGGAGTACTGCCTCCAGAAATTTGTGGAGCGAGACGTGGGGGATATTCCTGCTCGGCCTGGTGCTGCTGATGTTGTTGGGCGCGGCAACGGAACGATGGAGGTTAAGGCCGATACTGCTCGCGACGCTGCTTTCGTGGATGTACATTGTGCGTCCCACATTCGCGGTGCACATAATTGGCATCACAATCTACATCCTGCTTTATTACCGGGCTGCACTCTTACGATTTGCGATCACGGGCGCTGTTTGGCTGGCCGCGTTCATGACGTTTTCATGGCACTACTACGGCCATCTGTTGCCAAGTTACTTTCGCGCCGGCCGATTGCAGTTTGATTTCTTCGGGACTGCGCTGGCAGCAAACCTGTTTAGCCCGGCGCGTGGTCTGCTGATTTACGTGCCAATCGTTTTCTTCCTCGGCTATTTGTTAATCCGCTACTGGCGGCACATTGTTTATTCGCGACTGGCGTTTCTGTCGCTCGCTGTCATCGCGGCGCACATGATCGTAATTTCGTGTTTGGTGCACTGGTGGGCGGGTCATAGTTTCGGCGCCCGTCTCAGTACCGGTCTGGTTCCCTGGTTTGTGCTGTTGGCAATCCTGGGACTGCAGGCAAGGTCGAGGTCGCGTGAAGAGTGGCACAGACTTCAGTCTGTTAAGCCTTCCGAATCCGTTCACAGACTGAAGTCGGTGCCACTTATTGAGCTTGTTGCCGGCAGTGCGTTGTTGTTATTGAGTGTTGTGATTAACGGATTGGGTGCAACGTCGCAGGCGACGTGGAGGTGGAACACACGCCCGGTGAACATCGACGATCACCCGGAGCGCAACTGGGATTGGCGCCAGCCGCAATTTCTGGCTGCCTTTGTTAATCCGCCACTGCCCGCGAAAATCGGACAGGTAACTTCAAATCAAATCGATGCGGCCGGTCCCTCTTCCGCTCAGTTCATATGGTATGGATGGAGTCCACCGGAAAATGCGTCACGCTGGAGCGAAGACACGAAGGCGACTCTCGTGTTCGAACTGGAGACAATCGAAGCGTTGCAATTCGCCATGAGACTCCATGCCTTCGTGATTCCGCTAGAGCATCCGCAACAGCGACTAACGATTAAGCTAAACGGCACGGTCATTCAGACGCAGGTTTTTGAAAATAGTTTGGCCCAGGAAGTGAGTTTTCCACTGCCCTCCGAGTTGTTGCGATCGCGAAACGTCATGGAGTTCGAGCTGCCGGATGCAATCTCTCCGCAGTCCTTGCATCGCGGCGAAGATAGCCGCCGACTGGGAGTCGCCGTCTACTGGATTCAGTTCAAACAGAAAGCTTCCGTTCATTTGCAGCAGTCGCTTTGACTAGGCCAGCCTCCGCGCCCGACCGTTCCTCGTGCCGGCCGAAAGCCGCGGCCTCAATACACTGATTAGCGAATAAGAAAAACCTTGACAGCCAGAAAACTTGTCACTAGTATCTCCGGCAACTTTCTCACTGCGGAATCCACCCCGTAGTCGCCCTCACAGGTAGCCGTTAAAACCTGTGAAACTAAAAGCAGAGTTTCTAACTCTGCTCTTAATTGTTCGGAGGTTTCATGGCTCACCCCCAGCGCGCCACTCCCTGGCAACTGCTCGTTTCACTCCTCTGTTTTGTTTTGCTGTTTTCCTCGGTAGCTTCCCTGGCATTCGCCAGGACCAAAATTCTTCGTTGGCCGGGCCAGGGTAGAGCAGGGAACGTAAAGGCCGTTCCGGGGGCGCCGGAAGCCACGCTGCCGAACCTTGATGAGGCCAGGCGTCAGCGTCCGGAGAAGCCCGAAGCAGCCGCCCCCTTGCCATCAAGCCTCCGTTCAAAGCGCAATCCGTTGACTTCGCGGAACGGTCGCAAGGTGGGCGATCCACCGCCGTCAGGTTCGGCTGCGAATGACTCTGCGCCCAAAACCGGCGACCTTTCCACTGGTGAGGGATCTCATTATCTGGCCGCAGCCGCGCGCGCGCGGTCGGTCGCCGCAAAGATTTCGAAACTCCCTGGTATCAGGCGACCCGCTGCGGCTTATGACGTGAAACTGAATCACGCTCGTGTTAGTCGCTCCTTCGCGCCGCCGCCTTTGGACGACGTGCCGTTTGTGCAGAATTTTTCGCAATCGGCATTGGGACGGCAACCCTATGGCAACGAACAGTCTTATTGGAACGATATCCTGCGAGTTGCGCATGCGCGCGGCCAGGGCGCGCCGGCGATGGCGGGTCGCGAGTTGGGCAAGGCCTTATTTGAGTCGGCAGAATACGCCGCCCGCAATCGTGACAATCACTGGTTTGTAAACGATCTTTATAAAGCATACCTGCGGCGCGATCCCGATTCCGGAGGTTGGGCGTACTGGGAAAGCGTCGTGCCCTCACAGGGACGCGAAGCGGTCCGCAGGGCGTTCGACGAATCGGCGGAGTTTCTGAGCATCATCGCTACTGTCGCGCCCACAGGCGCGCCTGGCAACTCCGTTTCGTCGTTGCTTAGCGCACGGGTAGATCTAAGCAATCAACCGGGCGGCGGTTTGCTGACGCGCGACACCTCATTCACGCTGCCGTTGCTCACTCTACCGGGTCGCTCGGGCATGGATTTGGGATTGACGCTTTCCTATTCGTCCATGATCTGGACCCGGTCCGGGCCGTACATTTACTTTGACGAAGACAATGGCGCCCCGAGTCCGGGGTTTCGCTTGGGCTTCCCGGTCGTCCAGGAACAGTTCTTCGACGCGCAGGTAGGGCAAAATGCTTATCTGGTGCTTAAGCCCAGTGGCGGTCGCACCGAACTGCGACAGATCGGCAGCTCAAACATCTTTGAAGCTGCAGATTCCTCGTACCTGCAATTGATAGACTACGGTACCAGTCTGCTGCTGCGCTCGTCAGACGGCACGCAACTGAGTTACGCCAAACTGAACAATGAATGGCGGTGTAGCCAGGTAAAGGACCGGAACGGCAATTACTTTAGTGTTAATTACAACTGGATGGGCCAGCTCGCATATATTACCGACACGTTGGCTCGGGTCATTGCTTTCAATTACGACAACAACGCCAACCTGCAGGCCATCACTCAGACCTGGAATGGACAGACGCATCAGTGGGCCACTTTTGGTTGGGGCTCGCAGGCGATCAATACCGCTTTTTCCGGAGTGGCCGCGGTGGGCTTAGCGAATGGCCAAACGATTCCGGTGCTGACGCAAGTAGGTTTGGCGGACGGTTCGCGTTACAACTTTGACTATAACTCCCGCGGGCAGATCACTTATAGCCATCGTTATACTGCTGACAACATACAACGAACCTACGCCGGCTCTACCTACGAAACGCCTGCCGACGATTGTCCCCGGCTTTCGATGACACGGCTTTGGGCCGATAACTGGACGGGAATAAATGGTGTTCCCTATGAGGTCACCACGCAGTACGGTATCGACAATGGCTGGCGCACGATGTTGGCGCCGGACGGCACGCTATACCGCGAAACCCATGGCACTGGTTGGCAAAATGGATTGGTGACGCAAACCGAGGTTTGGTCTGGCGGCGTGCGGCAGAAATGGACGACGACTTCGTGGACGCAGGATAACCTGGGCGTTAATTACCAGACGAACCCGCGTGCCACAGAAACGAATCTCTCAGATGTTGGTGGCAATCATCGTCGCTCGACGATTAGCTATACAACCTTTAATCTCCCCAGCGGTGCGAGTTGTAGTTTGCCAAACAATACGCATGACTATCTAGCTGACGGTATCACTGTCTACCGGCGCACTCACACCGATTACCTGCTGAGCACTGCCTACCTGGATAAACGCCTCATCGGCTTGCCGGACACTGTCATTCTGTATGACTCAGGCAACACCAGATTATCCGAAACCCATTACGGTTACGACTGGTCTTCTAACCTCGAGGATATGCCGGGCGGCGTCAATCCTGTGCAGCACGACGCGAGTTACGGTACGAGTTTCAATATTCGTGGCAATCTGGTTATTACGACGCGCAACAGCGTAGATCCAAATCCGACACCCGGTATCGAGATGAAGTATGGCTACAACGTAGCCGGCTCTACGACCTTCACCCGTGACATGCTTTGGCACCAGAGCTTTTTCACGTATGGCGATTCCTTCTCAGATGGCGTAAACAATCGCAATACTTTCGCCTATCCCACCATGTTGGCCGATTCTGACTGGAACGCCACCTACCTGCGATACAACTTCGACTTTGGGGCGACGACGAGGCACAAAGGTCCGCCGGCGAGCGGTCAATCGCAGGGAGCGATTCAGACCTTCGATTACGATGGCGCAGGACGGCTGGAGCGGACGACCATGACGGACAACGGGGCGTATACCCGCTATCTTTACGGTCCCTCCTATGTCCAAAGCTACTCGACCCTCAACAATGTCGCTGATGATTCATATACAATTCAAACTTTTGACGGCATGGGACGGATGATCGGCATGGCTGGTTATCATCCCGGAAGCGCGGGTGGCTTTAAGGGCCAGATAACCGTCTATGACGTAATGGGGCGGGCCATGAAACAATCGAATCCCACTGAAATTACTTCGGCCTGGGCGCCCGTCGGGGATGATGCGGTCGGCTGGCTGTTCACCCAATTCTGGTATGACTGGAAAGGGCGACTATCAACCACTGCCAACGTCGATTGGACGCAGAAACATGCAACCTATTCAGGCTGTGGTTGCGCGGGAGGTGAGGTTGTTACTCTCACCGACGAAGTTTTCCGGCGACAAAGAATTCATAGTGACGTGTTCGGTCGCAAGACAAAAATTGAAGTGCTGAACGGCGATGACAGTGTCTATTCAACCCTGCTGAATATTTACAACCAGCGCGATGACGTCATTTTTAGTAATTCCTATCAAGGCGCTGCCACCAGCGACGGTTCCTGTCCGGCGAATACTTGCCAGCAAACGGCGATGACTTATGACGGCTATGGCCGTTTGAAGACGAAGCACGTGCCGGAACAAAACGCCGGTGCCGCCGCGACCTACGAATATCTGGCCGATGATGCGGTTCAGAAAATCACTGATGCGCGCGGGGCCAGCGCCACCTATGCTTACAATGGCCGGCATCAAGTTACGAATATTACTTACGCTGCGCCGGCCGGTATCACGCCAACCGCCAACGTCTCCTATAATTTTGATGCAGCCGGCAACCGCACTTCAATGAGCGACGGCCAGGGCAGTGTGACCTACAGCTACGATGTTTTCTCCCGGATCACTTCTGAGACGCGTAGCTTCAACGGCCTGGGTAGCTTCACCCTCGGCTATGAATATAATCTTGGCGGCAAACTGAAAAAGGTTACCGATCCGTTCAACGCCAGCATTAATTATTCCTACGACCAGACGGGTCGCGTCAACGGAGTCACCGGCACAGGCTTCGGAAGTGTTAGTGACTACGCGTCTGGTATCCAGTACCGGGCGACGAATTCTCTGAAGCGAGTTGTCTACGGCCCCAGCAGCTACCCCCAGGTAAGCTCGATAGCCTATGATTCCCGGATGCGCGCTCAGCGAATGGAAATCCGCGCCCAAAGTACGAATACTCTCTTACAAAGCGAGGAGTATCAATACTACAATGACAACAGCGTCCACTTTGTGCAGCGTCCAACGAATCCGCAGCAGGACCGCTCCTACGTCTACGATCAAACCGGAAGATTCGTACAAGCACTGACCGGACAAGAGGCCCGAGGCGAGACGGTCTCCGATCCTACTGAGATACCGTTTGGCCAGAATTACGCCTATGACGCTTGGGGCAACCTCACCAGTCGCACCGGCAAATACTGGGGACAGAACGTAGCAGCGCTCACCGCCACCTATGCGAACAATCGCAATACCGCCTGGAGTTATGACGCGGAGGGTAATCTGGTCCAGGAGGGAAACAGGCAACATGGCTTTGATGCCGCTGGTCATGACGTGAGCGCCACAGAACCGCCGCGCCGGCCCAACCAGCCCGGTCTGAGCCAAACCCAGAGCTATGATGGCGACGGGCGTAGAGTCAGGCAGATGAATAACGGTATAAGCGTCTACGAACTTCGGGCTACGGCCCTGGGGGGCGCGTTGGTCACTGAACTGAATGCACAAGGTGTGAAGGTCACCGGCTATGTTTACTCAAACGGAGAACTGCTGGCTAAGCAGTACCAACCCGATAATCGGGTTATCTGGATCCAACACAGCCCGGCCGGCACCGGCGACTGGAGATCGATGAGCGACACTATCGGGGTGAGTCGCGCCGTCGAACTGGATCCGTTATTCAATGACGTCGGCGTGGAGAAACCGGATAGTAGCGGCGGCGGTGGTGCGACCGGGAACAGCTATCCGGATCATGGTGATCCAGTGGCGCCCAACACCTGCGCGCTAAACGATGATGTCTTGCCGTGCGATTACGTCTTTAAAGTTTTGCGGCGCGATCATTTTCAAATGATGTTGGCGACCATAACGGGAAGAATAGGAGCTCGCGTTCCTTTGCAAACAACGACCGCGACCTGGGATGGAAGCTCTACTGCCAGTAACGTTGAGGCCTCTCAGGATCCAAACGGAACCTGGTCGGCATCAATGACAATTACCGCAGGTCCGGATGTTTTCAAAACGGAGACAGTAGGCTACGCAACGCAAACCGTCACCCTTCAATCGACGCATCAATTTTTCTTCGCAGCAGTAGCCGAAGGCCAGGGGCGAGGTCGAAAGGCTGCCGCCGCGCCGCCATCGCTTTTCAGTACTGAAAGACTAAGGTGGTGTTTGCTAAACAAGTTCTCCGTGGATTTCTATCGCGACTCGCTGGAACAAAACCCGTCCTTCGATGTTAGTCGCAGCCGCGGTTACTTTTATGGGACATGGGCCGGTCACTTTATTAGTGTTCAAACGAACATGACATCTGTTGACAGTGCCTATATCCGAGCGGCGGTGCCAAGAGTGGGGACGTCGCTTCCCGGCGGCTTCACCAGTCCCAACGATCCCGAGCACAACTTTGTGGCGAGCAATGTCGCTGCAAGTTATCCGTTTGAAATGGTGCGCGCGGCCTGGGTACATGAACTCGGAGTCGCCCTGGGCGAGATCGTCAGCCGGTTGAACGGCCAGGATCGGCGCGTTAAGGCAAAGAACCCTGCCCTGCGCCAATTCGATGAGGACAGCGGAATGGCCCTCGAGGAGTGTGTCTATAATGGTAAAGTCGTAACCGACGACCGCGGAAATGTGTTTGTTACCCAGAACCCTGTAAGGTAGAATCGGGGGCCGGTTATTTCCTTGGAACCGGCATTTCCCTGGGACTGGCAGCTGGTTCGTGCTTTCTCACGCTAAAGGCACGCACTAAATTGAATCCATGCAAGATTTTTAGTTATGGCTTGAGGGCGATGTTGACCGCGCCGGCGGGCCAATATCGGCCAGCAAGCGCATAATGTTTCGCGGCCACCAATCTTGACGCGAGGATGGTATGGACTTGAGCAAAATTCTTCACGCTGGGCTGCCTCTTCACCAGAGCAGCAGAAATCACGGCCGCCCAATTGCCGGGCGCGTGGTTTTGGTTTCAGTGCTGGCCATCGTGGTCGCGGGTCTGGCTGTGGACGTGACCAGACGGCGCCGGGCAACCGAGCCGTTGCCGTCCGCCGCGGCAGGCTTTGAGCTTCCCAGTCGAATCGCGGAGCGCGCGGATTTGCAATGGGCGTGGCAGCGCCGCGATGTCTCAAGCGAAGTCAGCCTTAAAAAAATCCAAATGCTCAGTAAAGAAACCGGGTGGTCCGCCAGTTACGAGGGAAAGCTATACCGTACCTCGGACGCCGGCCAGTCGTGGCAGTCAGTTTCGCTGAACGTACCGCAGCGAGCTTACATGACCGACATTTTCTTTGTTAACCCTGAGTCTGGCTGGGTAGCGCTAGCAAAAACGGATCTTGACTTCGACGCGGCCAGCGGGAAAGGCGTCGATGACACCGCGACGTGGATCATGAGGACGAGTAACGGTGGCCGAGATTGGTCACAACAACTCTCACGTGAAGGCGCACAGGTTAGCCATATCTCTTTTGTCGATGGTCAAAGGGGCTGGGCGGTTGGTAGAACTTTCGGCGCAGCCGCGCCGACTAATGATAGTAATTTGGTGCTGCATACAACTGACGGCGGGAATAGTTGGACCGACCTCTCAAAAAATGTGCCTGACTCCGGTAGCGGCGTGGCCCAACTCTATGGCGTTAACGGGCCATCAGCTTCCTTGCTGACGGATAGTGGCGCCTTCTACCGTACGGTCGACGATGGTGAGACGTGGCGGGCTCTTGAACAGTTTCGCGACGAACCGGAGCAAACGTCAATTCGTCGCGTGGCCTTAACTCAGAACAATCGCTTGCGATTGCTCGGCGGTGCGTGGAGCAATGAAGGCACGTGGTCGATATTTGCGAACCAGGCATCCGACGGTGCGTGGATACGATATCGGCTGCCAGGAGTGTATTTGAGCGATGCTCTCTTTCTTTCCGATGACTCAGTGATAGCGGGCGGGTTTATTGACAACAGCGAGCGCGTACCCAGCGTCGGCGGACGGGAAGGTCTAATCCTTTATTCTTCGGATCTGGGGAAGAATTGGGTGGTGGTTTATCGCGATCGTAACCTGCCGCCAGTGAACGCGCTTTCGACTACAGACTCCAAACATATTTGGGCGGTCGGTGAAGCAGGATTAACACTGCGATTAGAGCGTCCCGCCCTCACTGCCTCAAAAACGTCTTCCAAATAGCTGCAAGCCGTTACTGCGCGTCGGTCTGTCTTTCGCCGATGCATAACGGGAAGAATACGAGCTCGCGTGCCCTTGCAAAAAACGACCGCGACCTGGGATGGAACCTCCACTGCCAGTAACGTTGAGGCATCTCAGGATCCAAACGGAACCTGGTCGGCGTCAATGACAGTTACCGCAGGTCCGGATGTTTTCAAAACGGAGACGGTAGGCTACGCAACGCAAACGGTCACCCTGCAGTCGACGCATCAATATTTTCTGGCGCCGCAGAATACAGGGTTCCATATCGGAACGTTTGGTTTCAACGCCAACGAGACTGAAAGACTCGGACGTGCCTACGACAAGATCAACAGCGACGAGTGTCGGAGGTTTTATCGCGACTCAAATTCACGAGTTAGCAGTGTTGGGGCTGGTGAAAGGAAACTATTCATGGAGTGACAGCTAGTGAAGACTTCAGTTGTGAAAGATCGGCAAACCCTGCCAGCACCGGCGAGTGGAGGTCAATGAGAGATGGCATCAGCCCAAGTCGCGCATGGGAATTGGATCCCTTATTTAACGATCTCGACGTCGAGAGGACAGATAGCGGCGGCGGGGAGGTAACGAGAACGACGTCACCATAAATGAGAAATGTGGCAAAGGCCTGGATCGTCTGCCGGCCCTGTGAGGTGATAATGAAAAACAGAGCACTGCGCGTCGGTGTGTCTTTCGCCGATGGCCCCCTACACCCATGAGTCGCCGCGAGCTGTACGCAAACCGGACCAGAGATTGTAATCCTGAGGACGATCAGCGCCGCGCCAGTTTCTTGATATCACGTGTTCCAAGTACTCGCCGCCAAAATCGTTACTTCCCGCCATCCAAAAGAATCTGTCTGACAACCGCCCGTCGTGCGAGTTGACCTGAGCTTTCCTTGCCGTCATAAATATCGGCAGTGCGAACCGAATCTAATTCAAACCCGAAGATGGAACTCTCCGGATGGGGCGGCTACCCTCGCGGGCTCGCGTCAATTGTGTGTCCGGATCGGGTAGAAGATTTAGTGAGTGATGTAGCCAGCAGTGTGATCGCGCGCGGTCTCGGTCGAAGTTACGGCGACGCTGCGATGTCCGCCACCGGTCTGGTAATCGTTTCGGACAAACTCAACCATGTGGGATCGTTTGATGAAACTACCGGTCTGTTGCAAGCGGAAGCGGGGACGACGCTGGCTGATATCATTGAAACGTTTGTTCCCAGAGGTTGGTTTCCGTCCGTAGTTCCGGGTACAAAATTCGTTTCGCTGGGCGGTTGTGTGGCCGCGGACATTCACGGCAAGAACCACCATCATGCCGGGACGTTTGGCCGTCACGTGACGGAGTTGGAGGTTGTGTGTGCCGATCGTTCGAGCGTTCGTTGTGCTCCGCAAGCGAACGCGGAATTGTTCTGGGCGACCGTTGGGGGAATGGGGCTCACCGGGATCATGACGAAGGTTACAATCGAGATGTTGCCGGTGGAGAGTCCCTTCATGATCGTGCAAAACAAGCCGGCGAAGGACCTGGAGACTTCCCTCGATATGTTGGAGGACAAGAGTTGGGACGACGATTACTCGGTGGCCTGGATCGACTGCGTTGCCGGACGAAAACTGGGGCGCAGCGTCTTGATTCGTGGCCATCACGCCAGGCAGCGAGAACTGCCTCCTTCGTTGCAGTCAATCATGACCAACCAGAAAACGAGGGAACACAAGCTACCTTTCGGTTTTCCTTCCTGGGTTTTGAATCGTTATGCCATGGCGGCGTTTAATGAGGCGTTCTATCACCGCCAGGGGCGACGCACCGAACCTTTCGTCGATACGCTCGAGCGTTTCTTTTTTCCCCTCGATCGGATTGCCCACTGGAATCGCATGTATGGCCGGCGGGGCTTTGTGCAATATCAATGTGTCCTGCCGCTCTCGCAATCTGAGCGGGGGCTCCAGGAATTGTTGGAAGAACTAAAGCGCAGCGGACGCTCCAGTTTTCTGTCGGTGCTGAAGCGCTTCGGTCCTGAGGGGGAGGGGCTGTTGTCATTTCCCATTGAGGGATACACTCTGACGCTTGATTTTCCCATTCGTGATGAGGGCCTGTTTCCGTTTCTCGATCGCCTGGACGAGATAGTTTTGAAGTATGGCGGCCGGGTGTACCTGGCAAAGGACGCGAGGATGCGCGCCGAAACCTTTCACGCGATGTATCCGCGACTGGCGGAATGGCAGCGCATAAAAGCCCGCGTCGATCCTGATAACCGTTTTGAGTCGGACCTGTCGCGGCGGTTGCGAATGCAAGCGCGCTGAGTCCGCAGATTACGCAGATTACGCAGAAGGTTTTTACTTCCTATCTGTGTAATCGGTGTAACCTGCGGATGACTTCTGAACTGTGATGAATTTGCTGAAAAACTGCTGGCTGCTGATGCGACCCCGCCAATGGGTGAAGAATGGTTTCGTCTTCATGGGACTGCTGTTTGCGAACGAGTGGCGTCAACCGGAGATGTTGCGGCGCGTGCTGTTGGCAACTTTGGCGTTTTCGTTAGTAGCCAGTGGCGTCTACGTCCTTAATGATCTGCTTGACCGGGAACGCGATCTACACCATCCCACGAAAAAGGTGCGGCCCCTCGCGGCTGGTCAGATATCAGTAACCGTGGCGCTGTTGTTGTTGGCCCTGCTCTGGATCGCGGGAGGCGCAGTCGGACTGTGGGTGTCGCGCACAGTGCTCCTAATCCTGCTTGCCTATGTGGCGATCAACCTTCTGTATTCGTTGGGCCTGAGGCAGGTGGTGATCCTGGACGTCTTTCTGATCGCGGCTGGATTCATGTTGCGCATCCTGGCCGGCACGGTCGGCGTGGGCATCGCGCCGTCTCAGTGGCTATTGATTTGCGGTTTCATGGTGGCGTTGTTTTTGGGCTTTGCCAAACGGCGCGCGGAGTTGTACGCGCTTTCCGGAGAAACTTCGAACCATCGCAGCGTGTTGGAACATTATCAGCCGGTCTTGCTCGACAAAATGATCGTAGTTACGGCCACGTGCGTGATCCTCACTTACAGCCTGTACACGATGAGCCCGGTGACGGTGCAGAACCATCACACCGAATCGCTGATTTACACGGCGCCATTCGTGGTCTACGGAATTTTTCGGTATATCTACACGCTGCACCACCAGCAAACCGGGACCGAACCGGCCAATGAGCTTTTTCGCGATCCGCACATCCTGCTCTCGATCGCTGGCTGGTTGATCGTCACTTTGTGGTTGATCTCAGGAAGTTAAGCGCATGGCCCAGGATGAACTAATCGATGTGCGCCGGATGATGGCGGCTACCTCAGTCGAGGACCTGAATCGGCTGGCTGAGGAATACTTCGCGCGCGTCACCGATTGGAATTACCATTTAGCCAAACCATTCGGCGCCATCGATGAAGTCCCGCAGCTGCTGATCAACTTTGCAGTTATTCTTCAGGGTCTGGGGATCTGTCCTGGGATGACCGTGCTGGAATTTGGCGCGGGCACCGGGTGGGCCGCGCGGTTTCTCACTCAACTAGGCTGTCGTGTAATCGCGCTCGACATCTCGCCGACGGCGCTCAAGATCGGGGCCGAACTCTATCGCCGCCAACCGGTGTTTGGCGAAAAGCCGGAGCCGCAGTTTCTGCAGTTTGATGGCCATCGGATAGAGCTGCCTGATGAAAGCGTCGACCGCATCGTTTGCCTGGACGCTTTTCATCATGTGCCGAACCCGGGCGATATTTTGCGCGAGTTGGGAAGGGTGTTGCGGCAGGGAGGCATCGCCGGTTTTGCCGAGCCCGGCCCGCAACATTCGCTTTCGCCGCAATCGCAGTATGAGATGAGGACTTTCGGCGTTGTGGAAAACGATATCGAGATCCGGGAAATCTGGCGCCAGGCGCAGGCCGCAGGCTTTACGGATATCAAACTAGCGGTTTTCAACGTGCCGGCTTTCCATTTAACTCTCGATGAATTCGAAAAGTTTCTCAAAGGTGGATCCGGAGCGCGACCTTATGCGGAGGCCGCCGCCGCTTACATGCAAAACCAACGCAGCTTCTTTCTTGCGAAAGGCGAGGCAGCGGCTTCCGACAGCCGCTATCGGACTGGGCTGCAAGCAAAGATAAAAATCACGCCGAATTCAATCACGGCTGAGGCGGGACAACCGATAACGTTGCACGCGGCCGTTAAGAACAACAGCAAGTCCGTCTGGTTGCCGCGGAGTGCCGGGCTGGGCGCGGTAATGCTGGGATGTCACGTCTATGACGCGGCGGGCAAAATATTTCATCACAGTTATCATTGGGAGGCGCTGACCCCTGATGACGGACGCGCTATTGCGCCGGGCGAGACGGTTGAATTCGCAGTGCACGTTCCTTCATTGCCCGCGGGAGATTATCTGTTGGAGTTCGACATGGTCAGCAACGATGTGTGCTGGTTCGCGTTAAATGGATCACCAACCGTGAAGGTAACGGCGAGGGTAGCAGGGTAATTTGGAGTGTGCCGGCAGAGCGCTGCGACGACGGCGCTTTGGATATATTTCCCCTCCCACTGGGAAGGGACTCAGGGGAGGGCCTGCACGGACCAGTTCCTAAATGACGTAGAGCCCTGAAAGGGCGAGTTTTGTGAAGCGCGCCCACGAACCGCGTGCCGATGACCGTTCTCATAGCTGTAAAGAGCCGCAGATGAGGCAAATCGATTTCGCCCTTTCAGGGCTTTTGACTTCTGAGGATCGGTCGCGTAGGCCCTCCCCTTAATCCCCTCCCAGTGGGAGGGGAAGTTTATCCAAAGCGGTGTCGCGCTGTGCTTGCCACCGCACTCCAAATTGGTTGGCCGGGTTTAAGTCTCATATTGATTCCAGATGAAGAAAACCACATGGCCGGAATGGTGGCAATCGCGACGTTATGATGTAGCCGCGATTTCGCTAATCGTTCTGTTCTTTCTGGTGTTCTTCTGGCCCGTGCTTTCCAGCGGTAAGTATTTCGTTACCAGCGACGGCTTCGTCTATTCCTACCCGCTGCGCACGGTCGCCTGGAACAGCATCCGTTCCGGTCGAATCCCTTTTTGGACTCCGCTGATCCTGTCGGGTTATCCATTGTTCTCGATGGCCCAGATCGGGCTCGGGTATCCGCTCACCTGGGGCTACTTGTTTCTGCCGGGACGCGTCGCCGAAGAGATATACACGCTCGCGCCTTACATTTTCTTTCCCGCCTTTACTTATGCCTACGCACGTGAGATCGGGCGCAGCCGTCTCGCGGCGCTACTGGCGGCGTTCGCCTTCGGTTATGCCGGCGCGATGATTAGCGCCGTTGCCTACAACGGCATGCTGACTAACGCCATCATGTGGTTGCCTTTGATGCTCATCGCGTTGGAGCGTTCGCGAAAAGGAGGTTTCGCTTCCTGTCTCTTGGGCGCGACCGGGGCCTATGCCATGTCGGTTCTCACGGGCATCGGGCAAGGTTTTCTGATCACGGGAATGGTGGCGTTCGCTTACGCGCTGTTCCTGGCTGTGGTTCCTGTGCCTTCTACAAATGAGACGGCGGGAAAGGGAACCGCGCGTTGGGATCGTTGGCGGCCTTTAGGAGTAGCGACCGGGGCGCTCGTTCTGGCGGGCGGATTGGCGGCGTTTCAAATTCTGGAAACTCTGGTCGCACAAAGACTCAGCATTCGCAATTCGCTGACGTTTGCGACCTTTACGGAAGGCTCATACTCACCATGGGGATTGGTGCAGTCATTTGCCGCGCCGCTTCATTACATCGTCGACGCGTCGGCCTATGTGGTGCCGCTGGCATTAGTGCTCGCGATGGCCGGAATTTTCAGTCGTAGAAACTCAGAACGCGATCCGCGCATCTGGTTTTGGACTGCGCTGGCGTTGGCCAGTGTGATCCTGATGCTGGGCCAGCACACATTCGTTTATCGCGTCTTGTATCACGTGCCGGTCGTCAACTATTTTCGCGTTCCTGGCCGCCATGCTTTCGAGTGGACGTTTGCGATCGGCATTCTGGCCGCCTACGGATGGGACGCGGTGGCGCTGCGGGTGGGCCAGGTCGATCAAGAAAAGACGGACTTTTCAAGCCGCCGGCTAATCATCTCGCTGATCCTGTTAGCGTTAAGCATCGCGGTGATTATCTGCTGGCGTTACGACCTGGCGCGAATTCCCACCACCTCCGAAGATCTCTTTTATGTCCGCAGTCGCTATCCCGTGATGCATTACCTCGGCTGGAAAGCGTTGCTAAGCGTATCGACCATCGCACTCTTTTGGATCAGTTGGCGGGTTGCCTCTCGACAATGGCGAGTTGGTCTGCTTCTCACCGTTATCCTCGTCGCCTGCTACGCAGAGCCATCGGTTAAGGCGACACGTTGGTGGTGGCCAACGCTGAAAACTGCAGATCGATTCGACTCGGCATCGCCCACAACTCGTTTTCTAAAAGACTATCCAGCGGAACAGTATCGCGTCTATACGCGCAGCGTGCTTTTCTCCGAGGACCTGGTGCCACATCGGCGACTGGAACCGATAAATATGACGATGCTGCACAGGCTGCAGAATGTTGCTGGTTACGAACCTTTGATATTGCAACGATACAGCCGGGCGCTGGGAGATGTTTTTCTTGACGGCGTCACGCCGCGGCCGGGATATCCGGTTGATAACTCGATACTCGAATCGCGATCTCACGTTCTCGATCTGCTGAATACCGGTTTTGTCGTGACGTATTCCGGAATGTCCGTCGAACCCACAAAATTCGTGGAGCAGGGAGGCATCAAGTTTGGCCAGAACTACCCCAACGTTACCCTCAAGCCCGGCGAGAAAACGACGTTGCCGGCCGTTGCGGCGCAAGCAGATCAACTAGGCCTGGTGACCACGTTATCTTTCTCGGCCGGGTTGCCGGAAGGAACAGTGATCGCAAAGGTGCGAGTGCTAACGGCGGATGGCCGGAAAATCGAGCGCGAAGTTTTGGCCGGCAGGGACACGGCGGAATGGGCCCATGAGCGCAGCGACGTGCGTTCGCAAGTGCGCCATCGCCTGGCGCCAATTTTCGACAGTCATCCCACCGGGGAACAGGGAGAAGAATTCACTTATTATCGCTACTACACGCGCATCCCGCTGGACGAACGGGTGCAGATCGAGCGAACTGAAATTGAAAATGTCTCACCCGTCGCTTTCATCACGATTTGGAAAGCCAGTTACTACGATTCCCAGAATCACTTTTCGATGCCGTTGCCGCATTACGATTTACGGAAGTGGCAGGCGGTTTATGACTACGACGATGTGATCATCCTGCGGAACAAGAACGTGCTGCCGCGTTTGTGGCTGGTGGCCGAGGCTGAGGCGGTTGATGCCGAGCAGGCACTGCGGCGCATCCGCGGGGAAGGCGATAATCCCTTTGATCCGAAACGAACTGCGCTGTTGGAAGTTGCTCCCGAAAAGCTTCCTTCGTTGCCGGGCGGCGCAGTTTCGGCCAACAGTTCGGCAAGGTTCGTATCTTATGAAAACTATCGGCTCGTGATCGAAACAACGACAGACACGCCCACGGTTCTGGTCCTAAGCGAAATTGATTATCCGGGATGGGTAGCGACGGTCGACGGAGCGTCGGCGCCAATTTACGCGACGGATTATTTGCTGCGAGGGATTGCGCTGGCCGCCGGGCAGCACCGGGTCGAGTTGCACTATGCGGCGCCGGCGGCGCGTACGGGCGCGATAGTCTCCAGTCTTACGTTGCTGCTGCTGGTTGGGATTGCGATTTACGCGAGGCGAGGCCCGGCAAAGCGCCGCGCGGTTCTTTAGATGAACTTTCTCAAAAGATTTGTGGATAGCTGGTATGGAGTCCTGCTCGTTTCGGGACTGTTCAGCTTTGCCATGATGTATCGCTACATCGTGCCGCTGAATGGAATTCTCTACAGGGAGGGCGCCGAAGGGCATGACTGGGGTCAGATGGTTTGGAACCTGTGGTTTGTCAACGAAGCCATTACCGCCGGTCACAATCCTTACTTCACGAATCTCTTGTTCTATCCTGTCGGCGCTAACCTGGCCCATCACACGCTGGCCGCGGGATTCTTTCCCGTCACGTTCCTGGTGAAACTTTTTTCTCGTGGCGATCCGCTTTATCCGATCTATGCCTATCACATAATCATTCTCCTTTGTTTCACCGCCACACTCGCGTGCAGTTATTTCCTTTTGCGTGAACTGGCGATCACTCGTTTGGCGGCCGCGATCGCGGCATGCGCGTACGCGTTCTGTGATTACTATCAGATACACACTTTGCATCTGAATTTGCTGGCCGGCTTTTTCCTGCCGCTGACTGCGCTCTTCCTGGTGCGAGCCTACAAAGAGCCGCAGTCGCCCAACTTCATGTATGCGGTAATAGTTTCAGCCGCCGCCGTCTATTTCACAGAGTATGCCCTTTATCTTTACCTCGGCATGGTCGTGTTCGCTTCGCTCTGGTTACTATTTCGCGAAACCCGCCGTAGTTTGATCGACGCGATAAGCCAGTTAGGCGTGAAACGATTGGCCGCAGCGTTCGCGCTTTTCCTGTTACTGGTAATACCGTTTGCAGTGAATTTCGCCAGCGCCCATGGCATCAAACCGCTGCCGGTCGAGTCGTCTGTTTATTCAGCGAACGTGGCTGCGTTTGTCGTCCCGGGAACGAATCATCCCTTATTGAACAAGGTATTCGGGCCGCTCAATGCACGCGTCACAGCGGGCCTCGGAGGTTACGAAGCGTTTCTGGGTTTCACCTTGATCATTTTTGCGGGCGTCGGGTTCTTTATTACCAAAAACAGATTGGTACGTATCTGTGGTATTAGCGCGATCGTTTTTTACTTGCTGGCACTGGGGCCAACGCTGAAGGTTTTCGGCTCTGATACTGGAACACGTTTGCCCTACTCTTTGCTGATGCAGATCCCGCCTTTTGCCATGGGCCGAACCCCCGTGCGTTTCGTTGCGGTCGCGAGTTTCTTTCTGATGATCGTTGCCGCAGCCGGAATGGCCTGGTTGCATTTTGCCCTGACCCGGCGCCTGGGCCGGAGTTGGGCCCTGGCACTGATGCTGACTTTGTTGGTCGTAACAGTCGCCGGCGCATACACGCGCACCTACCGTCGTCACAGTTTTGTTCCCCCGGCTAACTTGCGCGCCCGCGTCATCGGCCCGGTGTTCAATGTTCCGTTGCGTGGCAATGACGGCTACGCATCGCTGCTTCAGGTCTTCCACGGGCAACCGATAGCTACGGGCTACGTTGCCCGTGAGTCGGTGGAAACCAGGAATCGTTTTCTGGAACTCAAGCGAATTTACGATCACGGTGGGCCGGATTTTTGCGACCGCATCACCGCGCTGGGTTTTCGCAATATCGTGATCACTGGCGGCGAAGTAGTAGTTCCGTTAGAACTGTCGCGGTGCAGCATTCCCGTAATCGATTTGCGCAGCGATCCATCCTGGCTGCGAAGTTTTCCTGCTTTCGCCGGCAACGATGTACCGCGCTTTCCGGATTACCCTTATGGAGTCACTCTCGATTTCGGCTTCACTAACCGGGACGGTTACGAACGACTGGCGGACAAGTATCTCTGGTACGGATGGAGCGGGCCCGAAAAAAATTCACGTTGGACCGAACGGGCCAGGGCGGCCATAACGTTTAAAGTAACTGAGGTATCAGCCGCCGTAGTTCATTTGCAAATGGCGCCATTTCTCGTGCCGGGCAAACTTGCCAGCCAGCGAGTTGAGATTGAACTCAACGATCAGCGAGTCACTTCGTTGTCGCTTGCTAATGGAGCCTTTAATGAGTACGAAATCAGTTTGCCACTCAGTGCGATGCGCGAAGAGAACGTGCTCACATTCAGTTTGCCGGACGCGACGTCGCCCCAATCACTCGGTGTCAGCGAGGACACGCGGCTGCTGGGAATTAACGTTAAGTGGTTGACGATCAGTCAGAACCGCCCGCGGTAGCGGGCCTGCCGATTGCTGAATGCGGATTTCGGATTGCGGATAATGAAACAACTAGCCGATTCACCCTCAATCCGCACTCCGCATTCCGCCTTCCGAAATCGCACCGCGGGCACCTTTGTTATCTGTCTGCTGTTTTCCCTGGTGATGGTTTACCACTTCGTCGTT
Organism: Blastocatellia bacterium; assembly: GCA_034665305.1. GTDB lineage: Bacteria > Acidobacteriota > Blastocatellia > Pyrinomonadales > Pyrinomonadaceae > DASXRU01. Next base: position 482,210 of record JAXDFZ010000010.1, read on the forward strand.
CCGCTTGATGCCGTCCTGGCCAGTGAGGGAAAAGTTTGGAACGACCCGGCACATTCAATCTGGAGTCTATGGCTGGTAACTGAAAACATTTCGAGCGGCCGGAGTCCTTATCATACTGATCGCATTTTTTATCCAGTCGGCGCCGACCTGACCCATCACACGCTTTCGCCCGGCTTTTTTCCTGTCACTTTTCTGGTCAAGAAACTTTCGCGGAACGCTCCGATGTATCCGATCTACGCCTATCGAATCATCGTCTGGCTTTGCTTCACGCTGCTTTTGTATTTTCAATACCTGCTGTTGCGGCAGTTGCAATTCACGCGTTTGGCGGCGGCCATTGGCGGCGTGGCCTTTGCCTTTGCTGATTTTTTCCATGAGCACTCGCCACACCTCAGTTTATTGGCCGGGTTTTTCATTCCCCTGACCGCCTTGTGTTTGGTGCGACTGTACCGCCGGACGTCGTCTAGGAATTTAGTGGTGGCGGGACTGTCTCTGGGGATGGCGATCTACTTTACTGAGCTGGCGCTTTATATCGTTTTAGCCCTGACCGTTTTTCTGCTGGCCGCGTCGCTTCACCGCAGCCACAGAACCATCCTAAAAGAGAAAATTCGCGCGCTGGGCATGCGGCGCATCCTGCTGACAGGCGCGCTCAGCGTTGCGATCATGATGCCGTTCCTGCTCAATCACTTCTCCAGCAAAGTGATTAAGCCGCCCGTAATGGAGTCTTCGAATTACTCTGCAAATCTTGCAGGTTTCGTCATTCCGGAACCGAACCGCACGCCACTTTACGGCAACATGTTCGCCGCGCTCTCGGCGCGTCTGACCAAGGGAAGCGACGGGCGCGAAACGTTCATCGGTTTTCCGGTGCTGCTGTTTGCAATCGTCGGGTTGCTAGCATTGAAAGACAGGATGATACGCGTAGCGGCGACTGTCGCGCTGGTGTTTCTAATCCTGAGTCTGGGACCGACGCTGAAAATGTTTGGCACGGAAACCAGTGTGCCGCTGCCGTACGCGTTGCTGATGAAGTTACCGCCGTTCGATCTCGGGCGCACGCCGATCCGATTTGTGGTAATTGCGATTTTCTTTCTGACGATCATCGCCGGCGCCGGCCTAACCTGGACGCAGACAACATTGCAGTCCGCCAAAGGATCAAAGGCCGCGCTTACCCTCTTGTTGTTAGTGTTTCTGTGGACGGCGACGGAAGCTTACTGGCCGTTCCCACGGCAAATGCCTTTTCATCCGCCGGCGGAACTGGCCCAAATCGTCGCTGGTCCAGTATTGAACTTGCCCGCCTCGCGTTTCGATGGATATGCCGCGCTGCTGCAGGTATTTCATCACCAGCCAATTGCCACGGGTTACATCTCTCGTTTCTCCGAGGAACAAGTTGCGCAGGTTGAGAATCTGGCGCGCGTCGTTGATAAGGAAAGCGATGCGTGTAGCGAACTGGCGCGGCAGGGAATCCGCAACCTCATCATGAACCCGGTTCCATACCTTGAGGCGCCTTATCACTTTGGATCGTGCCCCCTGAACATTCTCGACTTGCGCCTTAAGGCTTCTTACTCGCGCTACGAAATGGGTGCGCGAATTGATCTCTCAAGCGCGTCTTCAGAACGGTTTCTGGGGTACGGCTGGAGTCCGGGGGAACCGAATGCTCGTTGGACGGAACGAGGCAAGGCCATCGTATATTTTGCGTTGGACCAGCCACAGATCGTCACTTCGAGGACGTCTCCATCCCGCGCAGCAAGTCTGCTTTTACGTATGGCACCCTTTCTGGCTGCAGGTAAGCTGGATCATCAGCGGGTGATAATTAAGATGAATGGTCATGAATTACAGACTCTGACCCTGGCTACTAATGAAACGATTGAGTATTCAGTACCAGTGGGGGCGGGTTTGCTTGGTATCGAGAATGTTCTGAGTTTGGAGTTACCGGACGCGGAATCGCCGAAGCGACTGGGAGTGGGCGAAGACACTCGGCGGCTGGGTGTCAGCGTTCAATGGCTGCAACTCGATCCAGCTGTCGAGCCCTTTCAAGCTCTTCACTGGGATCGCGGGCGTCCCGCCCGCAACTGAGCGTACAGCGACGCGTTTCTTTTGAAGATCTAATTAGGTGAGTTTGCGGGCGTGACGCCCGCGGTCCCAGTGAAGAGCTTGCGTTACACTTTGACATCGACCGTGGCGTCGGTCACCAAACCCAAACGTCGCGAGGCAACCGTGGCATGTAGATTCGCGATCCCTTCAAGCCGCACCGGACTGGCAACACGGAAAAAGTTAACGCCATCCAGCCAGTCATAACTCGCGCCATCTTCGCTGTGAACTGCTACCGAGATTGAGTAGAGATCAGTTCCCAACCAGCAGGCGAACGAAAAGTTCACTTCCAGAATCTCTCCGCCCGCGACCTGATCGAAGTTCAAACCCAGTTGCTCTGTGTTCACGCCGTATGCGTGTACGCCGTGGCGATCTCTGATTAGGAATCCGAATACGGGACGAACAAGGTCGCGGTGCATGCGGATGCGAACATTGATCGTGAGCGAGTCACCAGACTCGATCAGATCGGCCGTTTCGCCGGCGGCATTAAGAACCTCAGCACTCAAGATTACTGCACTGCCATCCCCATGCCGGTAGTTGTAGCGCAACGCGGGACTCGGCTGCGCCAGTACCGACAACTCCGCGGAGTCGGGCAAGGACCCATCCCCAAACCCAGTTTCTGAATTCACTGGCTGCCCGGCGTTGTAGGCCTCTTCGCGTTCCATGATTAAAGCCTGATAGCGATTTAGTACGTCAGCCGTCTTTCCCTCCGCCTCCATCCGTCCACCATTCAGGAGAATTACGCGCGAGCAAAGCGCACGTACTGCGGACGGATCGTGAGAGACAAAAAGGATCGTCGTGCCTTTCTCCTGCATCTCCATAATCCGGCGCAGGCAACGATGCTGGAAAACCGCGTCGCCCACCGACAGCGCTTCGTCGATGATCAGTATCTCCGGTTCAGTCGCTACGGCCGTGGCAAAAGCCAGGCGCACGTACATGCCGCTCGAATACGTCTTTACGGGTTGATGAATGAAGGCGCCGATTTCGGCGAACCGCTCGATCTCCGGCAAGAGTTGTTCAGTCTGTTTATGCGACAGGCCCAGCAGCGCCGCATTCATGAAAACGTTTTCAATGCCGGTAAACTCCAAATTGAATCCGGCGCCGAGTTCCAGCAGCGCAGCCACGCGCCCGTCGTACCAGACGTTGCCATGCGTAGGCTCAAGCGTGCCGGTAATGATTTGCAGCAGGGTGGATTTGCCGCTGCCATTCGGGCCGACGATGCCGGTGGTGGTTCCGGCTTCTACTTCAAAACTGACGTCGCGCAACGCCCAGAAATCGTGATGCCATTTCCAACGGCCGCGGGTCAGCGATTCCTTCAGTCGATCACCGGGATTGTCATAGATCCGATATTGTTTGGAAACGCGCTCAACGCGGAGGACGACGGGCATGTGCTGGAGTCTAGGAATTCTGAGGCTGGTAGTCAAAGTCTATGGAGTGCGCCGGCAGAGCGAAGCGGCGACGGCGCTTTGGATTTGATAGTGGCACAGACCTTAGTCTGTGAGGCGCGTTACCTAACAATCATCACAGACTGAAGTCTGTGCGACCAACAATATCCAAAGCGGTGTCGCGCTGCGCTTGCCCCCGCTCTTCAAGCCCGCGGAGCGGCCAGCAGCATAAAGCCTGGGGTGAAGCGCAGCGAACCCCAGGAATAGACCGGTCAAAGTAATCCCAGAGCCCGCGAAGCGGGCGATGGTTGTAACCGAAGTGTTGCGATCAACAACGACGCATATTATGGACGGACTGGCGGCCGCTTCGCGGGCTTCTTGTGAATTGTTCGGGGCTTGATCCTGGGGTTCGCTGCGCTTCACCCCAGGCTTTATGCTGCCGGCCGCTTCGCGGGCTTGAAGAGCGGGGGCAAGCCGCGCTTCCTGACTACAAGTATTCCTGGAGGCAGTCCGCCGCACGTTTAAGATAACAAGGTTGCAAATAAGCAGTTTGCGTTGCGGCTGATTAAGCAGCAAACTATGAGCCCCCAGAAACCGAAGGAAATACAAATGGGTTACTTGAAATTCTTATTTATTCGTTTCGCCTTCTGCACCATTTTCGCAATCGCGTCATGCATCATCGCCTCCGCACAAAACCCTTCCGCAACGCCGCCTCCAGATCAACGCGGCTTGGGTCTCGATACCTCTAACACTGCGACTAAATCGCAAACTGACCAAAAGGCGCGCGAGGCCAAGCCGGAATTGGTTTTGCAAACCGGTTACAGCAATTTTTTCGGCGCGACCAGAATTGTTTTCAGTCCTGACGGCCGACTGCTCGCGACGGCTACGTTTCGCAGCAGCACTATTAAACTTTGGGAGACCGCGACTGGCCGCGAGCTGCGCAACCTCTCCGGCGGCCCACAGAGCGGGATGACGCTCGCGCCCTTTGTTGCCTTCAGCCGCGACAACAGATTTGTCGCCGGGGCATCTGGAGACAACTCCTTAAAAATCTGGGATGTGACTTCCGGCCGTGAAGTACAAACGCTCGCCGGACCGCAAGGCTCAATCACGTCTGCGCTCGGCGGCGTTAACTTCATCGCGTTCACCCCAGACGGGCGGCTGGTGACGATTAGCGATGCGATCAGAGTTTGGGACACTAACGCGGGGCGCGAGTTGCTAACGATACCGATGGATCCGGCAAGTGGAATTGCCTTCATCGGCGGCGCCGCCGGCGCGGTGCTGAGTCCCGATGGCCGGCAACTGGGTTTGCTCACAACTGATGGTGCGACATCCGTCGCTAAGTTTGTTGAGCTCGCAACCGGCCGCGAATCGCGTTCGATAAAACTTTCGGGTCAGGACTTCGACAGCGCCGACCTGGCTTTTACTCCCAACGGTCGGTTACGTATTTGCGGCATCGTGGAAAAGCGCGTGCGGCTTTTGGAAATGTCGGTCAACGATGGCGCGAAGCCGGCGAGCAGTGAATTAGGATTGGCCGCGACGATGTTCGCTCAGGTTTCTTTTAGCCATGATGGCCGCTTTCTGGCCCTCGCTGATGGCTATACGGTGCAGTTATGGGATGCGGCGACGGGTAATAAGCTTCCGGATTTGAAACTTCCGAATAGCGGTGTGTTCGCCAGTCAGGCAAGGGCCTTCGCCAGTTTCAGCGACGATGGGAAGCGAATCGCGACGGGCGGCTTTGATACGCCCACTATTCTTTGGGAAACAGAAACGGGTAAGCAGTTACTGGCGATGAACGGTCGCACTAATATGGCTTATGAGGTTGCGTTCAGCGCCGACGGCAACAGTCTTAGTTCCGGCGGACGCACGCGTTGGGATCTGCGCACCGGCCGGGGCTTGCGCGTCGCCGCCGCGCCTTCGGCCACGGTGTTTGGCGTGCCGAGTCCTGATGGCAAACTGCTGGCCTCGTTCCGCCCAACCAACAACGTACTGACCATTCTGGAAACACCTTCGGGAAAACAATTACGCACCCTGACGCCGGCGTCAGGCGGCGGCGTTGTCGAGCACGCCAGGTTCAGCGCGAACGGCGCACTGCTCGTCGTGAGCTATGGCGCTAGTCAGGAACAAATGAACCGGCCGATGTCAGGCGCGCAGTCCGCAACCAACGAGAGTGTCGTGAAGATTTGGGACGTAGCCTCAGGCCGCGAGCTGCACACTTTGACACTGGGAATTGCCGGTGCGCTCGAAGCCGGTTTCAGTGCGGACGGGCGCGTGTTGGCCACGCTCAGTTCCATGGGCCAGGTTTCGCTTTGGGACACAGCGTCGGGCAGCAGACTGCGCGACCTCACCACTTCACCGTTGGATAGCATCACTAAGATGGGCGGCGCGCCGAACATGCCGAACATGCCGAACATGGGGAGCAGAGGGAATATCGCCGATTTGGCAAAGATGGGCGCAATGAAGCCGGGCGCGATGCCAAACATGGCTGACCTGACCTCAATGATCACGAACATGATGGGTGCGGCTTCTGCCGGCACGTTGGGCCGCACGGTTACTTCAATCGCTTTCAGTCCCGACGGCCGCACGCTCGCGATCGGTGGCGTTGAATCGAAATCGAATTTCGATGTGGCGACGTTAGTGAGCGGAGGCGCGGCGAACAGGTCAAAAAAGAAGAAAGACGCAGTCCCCGATCCGCAGGATTTTATGAAGGATATGAAGGTCGAAGCGATCGGCCAGGTCGTGCTCTGGGACGTTGCCAGCGGCCGCGAGTTCGGAGCCTTGAAAGGTCACGGCAAGGGCGTGACGAAAGTGGCGTTCAGTCACGATGGTCGTTTACTTGCTTCCGGAAGTTCGGACAACACAATCAGAATCTGGGACGTTGCTACGCAGCGTGAGCTGCGTACCATGGCCGGTCAGTCCGCCAATATCGAGTCGCTCGACTTCAGCCCCGATGGAAAATTGCTCGCTTCGGCTGGTGACGATGGCAGCACTTTTCTGTGGGACACCACTAGCGGCGAACATCTGTTAACGCTAATTTCGCTCGACGATGGGGGCGAGTGGATGGTAGTGACGCCGCAAGGTCTGTTCGACGGGACACCGGTTTCGTGGAACCAGATTCTGTGGCGCTACAACCAGGACACTTTCAATGTCGCGCCGATCGAATGGTTCTTTAACGAATTCTATTACCCGGGTTTGCTTGCCGACGTGATTGCCGGAAAGCGGCCGCGGGTCGCGCAGGACGTTTCGCGAAAAGACCGCCGCCAGCCGATCGTCAAACTGTCAGTCGCCGGCGAACCCTCGCCGAATGCCGTCACGGCGCGCACCGTCAAAGTCCGAATCGACGTCGCCGACGTACCAGCGGATAAAGAAAATCCGCAGGGAACCGGAGCGCGCGATCTCCGCTTGTTCCGCAATGGCTCGTTGGTGAAGGTCTGGCACGGCGATGTGTTGAAGGGCGCGCCGGCAGTCACTCTCGAAGAGGAAATTACGATCACGGCAGGACCAAATCGTTTGACGGCGTACGCTTTCAATCGCGACAACGTGAAGAGCAAGGATGCGCCGTTATTGCTCAACGGGGCCGACACTCTGAAGCGCGGCGGGACCGCCTACATCATTGCGGTAGGCATCAACGAGTATTCAAACCCACAATACAACCTGAAGTATGCGGTCGCCGACGCCACGAGTTTTGGCGAAGAAGTAAGCGGCAGGCAGGCGCAATTGGGACGCTTCGAACATATCGAAGTTGTGCCGCTGCTTAATGAAAACGCAACGAAGGCGAATGTCCTGGCAGCGCTCAAGCGATTGGCCGGGGCCAGCGAAGCGCCCAGTTTAAAAGCCAGTCCGATGGATCGGCTCAAACGTGCCGAACCCGAAGACACGGTCATCATTTATTTTGCGGGGCATGGAACGGCGCAGGCGCAACGCTTCTACCTGATTCCGCACGACCTGGGTTATGCGGGCGATCGCACGAAACTGACTGCGCACGGTCTGCAAACAATTCTCGCCAGCAGCATTTCGGATCTGGAACTGGAAGCGGCTGTCGAAGGCTTAGACGCCGGGCACCTATTGCTGATCATCGATGCTTGCAATTCCGGACAAGCGCTGGAGGCGGAAGAAAAACGGCGTGGGCCAATGAATTCCAAAGGCTTGGCCCAACTTGCCTATGAGAAAGGCATGTACATCCTGACCGCGGCGCAGGGTTATCAAGCGGCGCTGGAAGTATCGCAGTTGGGCCATGGGCTATTGACGTACGCCCTTGTCGAAGAAGGTCTGAAGACTTCGATCGCCGACAGTGGGCCGGCGGATGGAGTGGTAAGTGTCAGAGAGTGGTTGGACTTTGCGACTGAGCGCGTTCCGCAAATGCAGGAAGAGAAGCTGAAAGCGACGCGCGGCGTGGGCCTGACTTTTACTGAAGGAGAGTCAACAATCGCCGACCCGCAGAAACGAAGTCTGCAACGCCCGCGCGCATTCTATCGCCGGGAGTTGGAAGCGAACCCGCTGGTGATCGCGAAGCCGTGAGGGTTGCAACCCGGAGGGTTGCGAGAGAGTAGCCGGAGGTCGCAGCGCAGCGGAGACCTCCGGTGGATGTTAAGAAGTTGGCCGCACCCTGAAGGGGTGCCAGATTTGAATTAACTGCGATCTAGTCTGATTCTCTTCCATCTTCAAAAAAAACTTGCACTCCTCCAGAGTGCTCAATCGCTTTCCACTCGCAACCGGTGGTCTGCGCGTGCGCTCCGACCACCGGCTACTCTCTGAGAGCCCTTCGGGCTCGATCGGGCTAATCCACCCCGAAGCCAATATTCACCACGGCGGTAATATCTTTATCGATTGAAGTCGTGTCATTCATGCCACTGTCAGAGACTTCGTTGGAGTCAGCCGGAGTAATCTGCAGCACGCCCATCCTGGCGGTGCGCACACTACCGACACTGCTGCCGGTGCTTTGAGCTACCTGCTGTGCTCGTCGCAATGCGTCTTTCGCCGCCTCACCCAGCATCTCGATTTTCTCGGCTCCGAGTTTCGTGTAATAAAATTCGGGCGCCATTGATTCGATCAAAATGCCCTGGTTAATCAACTCGGTAGCTTGCCGGGCGATTTGCGCAATCTTGTCCACTTCATTGGAACGCACTTCCAGTTCCTGCCGCAGCGAGTAGCCGGTGATTTCGCCCGTGTCTTCACCATCGCTGTTTTTGCCATGCAAGGATTGGGAGGTGATTGACGAGATAGTGATCTGGTTGTCGGCTATTCCTTTGCTGATCAGATAAGCCTTCACGCGCGGCACGTTCTCGGAAAGTGAGCGATAGGCGTCGGCCAGAGTGCTCCCCTGATAAGACACGGCGGATCGCCAGACAACCATGTCGGACTTAATACGCTTGCGCGCGGAGCCGGTGACGGTGATGGTCTGGTCGCCACGTTTACCTCTGACAAAACTGTAACCTCCGATGATCGAGGCGACCACCAGCCCCAAAGCCAATACCGCTCCGGCGCCGAAATTTGAACCAAATCGTTCGTCACTCATTTAGGGGTCCTTTTGCAAAGGGTCAGAAACTTAAGCCGCACAATACAACAGGAATGCCTGCAGTCAAAGTTTCGGGTCGGAGACGTCGCGACGCTTAAGCTCCGTAGGAGCCGGATGTTGATAGCAACGGTGGAGTACCAAAGACTCGAGCCCCGTAGGAGCGAAATGTGGGCCAGTCGATAATATTTTGCTCTACGGAGCTTGCGGGATCATTTTGTTGGGCCCCTTTGTCTATAAACATCTCGTCTCTACGGGACTGAGAACGGTCTTCAGCAAGCAGTTGATTGCCACCTATAACAGCAACATACTAACGGAGCAGTACTAGAACCCCTGGCAACTCACTTTGGGCGGCGCTTTTTGGGATAGATCGCTTTTACGGTCGAGATCACGCCGTCGGGTTTCGGCGGCGTGGGTCCGCCCAATTTGCGCGCGTCGGCTAAGGCAGCCTTTCGGGCGCGGCGAATGTAGGAGCGAAGCTCGGGGCGCTTGAGTTCCGCAGAGGTTTTGATCGTGACGTGACGTATGCGATTGCCCGCACCTTGCAGGATGCCTTTCGGGTCAGCCAGCGTCGCACCATCATTGAAACCGAGGTTAACGTGTTTCGCATAGACCGCGACGTGAAAAATTCCACCCTGCAATCGATCACTCGTCCCATAACCAATCGCGACCGCACTGTACGCGTCGTAGATATTCTCGTAACAAGGTGCCATCTCCTGGAGCACCAGCGCGCGCAGCGCTAGCGCCAGATCCTGAATCTCGCGATCGTAGGGTTTTAGAAATTTGAGTAACGCTGGCGGTGGTGGATGAGTCATTGCTCGACGATCTCGGTCGGCAGCCCGGAGCGGTGCAAGATAGTAGCAGGTGGTCGCAGACCACCGGAAAGCAATGCAAATTTATTATTCGCACCCTGGAAGGGTGCAACATGGTTTCGCTTCCGCTAACACCCAAACTGGCACCCCTTCAGGGTGCGATTTGGCCAACTGCTGCCGGAGGTCTGCGCTTCGCTTCGACCTCCGGCTACTCTCTCACAACCCTTCGGGTTGTAATGCCCAGGCACCGGGGTCGTCCACGAATCCTTAACTTCGGCTCGCGCGTTCTTCATCATGCGCATTCGCTTGGTCGCCCTCATTCTCGTTGGGTGGCTTTTCGCCCAGCACTACATGAATGTGGTGCGGCTGGCCGTCATCCTGCAGCTTGACTTCTTCGCCTGTTTGCAGCACGCCGTCCAATTCGACCCGGGCAACGCCGCTGCTAATGCCGATTGGATTTTCAACCTTTATGCGATACGGGGTCTTCCCGCGTCGATAGGTTATTTCAAAGTCGCGCCAGTTGCGCGGGATGCAGGGATCGATCCGCAGAACATTGCCACGTAGTTTGAAACCGAGCATCGACTCCAGCCCGGCACGATACATCCAGCCCGCCGAGCCCGTGTACCAGGTCCAGCCGCCGCGCCCGGTGTGCGGCGGCACGGCGTATACATCGCCGGCAGCGACATAGGGCTCAACTTTGTACTTGTGTAAGCCCGCACGCGTCGACGCATGATTGATGGGATTCAAAAGCGCAAACAACTCGCCGGCGCGATCGCCTTCGCCGAGCATCGCGTAGGCAATCAACGTCCAGAGCGCCGCGTGGGTGTATTGACCGCCGTTCTCGCGAACGCCGGGAACATAGCCTTTGATGTAACCGGGATCGAGCGGGCTCTTATCAAACGGCGGCGTGAAGAGAATTACCAATCCGTCACCGCGACGAATCAAATATTCTTCCACTGCAGCCATCGAACGCACGGCGCGATGATGATCGGCTGCGCCGGAAATCACGCCCCATGACTGGGCAATGGAATCGATGCGGCACTCTTCATTCATCACCGAACCCAGCGGCGTGCCATCGTCGAAATAGGCGCGCCGGTACCAATCGCCGTCCCATGCCTGTTGCTCCAGCGCGTCCTTTAGTTTCTCCGCATGCCCGCGATAACGATCGGCGCGCGCCGTCTCTTTGCCCCTGTCGCAAAACGGCGCAAAGCCACCGAGGATGGTGAAGAGAAACCAACCAACCCAAACGCTTTCGCCTTTACCGCCGTGACCGACGCGGTTCATGCCGTCATTCCAGTCGCCCGAACCCATCAGCGGCAAACCGTGCTCGCCGACTGCCAGACTGCGATCGATGGCTCGCGCGCAATGCTCGAAGACGGTTGCCGTTTCCGTCGACACCACCGGCTGCGTATATGATTCCTGTTCGGCGTCAGTCAGCAGCGGGGCTTCGATGAAGGGCACGACTTCGTCCAGAATTCCGATGTCGCCGGTGACGTTAATATAAAAGGCAGCGACGTACGGCAGCCACAACAGGTCATCAGAAAAGCGAGTGCGTACGCCGCGGCCGGTCGGCGGATGCCACCAGTGCTGGACGTCGCCTTCTTTGAATTGGCGGGCGGCGGCGCGAACGATGTGGGCGCGAGCAACCTGCGGCGCCGCGTAAACCAGGGCCATGACGTCCTGCAGTTGATCGCGAAATCCGTATGCGCCGCCCGATTGATAGAACGCCGAACGCGCCCACACCCGACACGAAAGGGTTTGATAAACCAGCCAGCCATTGAGCAGCGTATCCAGCGCAGGATCCGGAGTCCGCACTTCGATCGCGTCGCTTAAACTTTCCCAGGACGCGGCTACTTCTTCGAAAGCTTCGTGCACGGCACCCAGCTGACGATAACGCTCGTTCACTTCGCGAGCTTCCTCTATCGAGGCTGTTTGACCTAAAAGGAAAACTACTTCGCGCGCTTCGCCCGGCGCCAATTCGATCAGAGTTTGAATTGCGCTGCAGGGATCCAGACCAGCGCCGTCGCGGCCGGAAAGTTGGGCCCGACGCAAGGCCGCCGGATGATCAGCCGAACCATTGCGACCCAGAAACTCCTTGCGATCGCAGGTCATGCTGCGTTTGGCGTCGCCGCTGGTCCCGGCAAATGCGACCCGCCCCGCAAATTCGTTGTTGTAAGGATTGCGCGCAAAGATCGCGGCTGCGTCATTATCGATTTCGGTTATCACGTACGGCGCGGACGAACTCCGCAACGATCCCAGCACGAGTTCGTTGTAGCTGGTCACCGCCAAACGGCGTGTCCGGTTAGTACGATTCTGCAGTCGCAACAACGAAATCTTTACCGGTGCATTACGCGGCACGAACAACAGCAGCTCCTGCGAAATGCCGTGGCTGGTATGTTCAAAAACCGTGTAACCCTTTCCATGCCTGATCAGATAAGGCTGCGATTCCCGCACCGGTAAAGGCGTAGCCGTCCAGAAGGTCCCGGTTTCTTCATCGCGAATGTAAATGACCTCGCCGGGAGGATCGCTGACCGCGTCGTTGGACCACGCGGTCAGACGGTTCTCGTGACTGTTCTGCGACCAGGCAAAGCCCGCGCCGGTTTCCGTTACCTGGAAACCAAAATCGATTTCATTGGCGATGATGTTGGCCCACGGGGCCGGCGTCCATTGCCCTTCGCCCAGCGCGATTACGTATTCCCGGCCGCCCTCACTGAATCCACCCAACCCGTTGAAGAAGGAAAGCGGCGGCGGCGTAAGCACCGGCTCGGGATAGTGTTGCGAGGCCGTGCGAGGAACGAAAGCGGGCGGCAGCGAATCCTCCACCGGCCGGCGTCCCAGTTGTTCCTCCAGCGAACCTCGCTCCGTCACGAACACAGCCCGCGCTACCGCATGCAGCAGAATCTTGTCGGCCTCGGGCATCAGATCGGCGCGCCGCAGGTAAACGCCACCGGCCTTGTCCTGCAGTGCCTGCATGCCTGTCGTCCGCACCAGTCCCTGCAGTCCATCCTGGAGCGACTGCGCGTAAGTTGCCGGGTGATCGTTCAGAATCACGAGATCGAAACGCAGTCCCTTTAAGTGTAAATACTCATGCGCGCGCGCAATCTGCCGCACCATGCCGACGTCATCCTCTTTGTTGATTCGCACGAGCACGATCGGCAAATCACCGCTGATGCCATAAGGCCACAGGTTCGATTGCGCCTGCTTGTTCAGAGCCAGCACGTGCGGGCGCGGACGGAGCGAGGGATCGGAATACAACACGCGCCCACCGATGCGCTGAAATAGGTGAGCTTCTTCGGCGTCGATTTTCAGATGGCTCATCTCTACCTGGGCCCTGGTCCAGGCGAGGCGGGCTTCGCGTTCAAAAATATTCGGGTCGTGGTATTTGTCGGCCAGGGAGGTGGCTTCTTCGCGCGAGTGCGCGACGGCGGTCGCAAAAGAAACTTGCGCGGTTTCGTTAGGCTTCAGGCGCATGCGGCAACGCAAACTGAAAACCGGATCGAGCACGGCGCCGGTAGTGTTTGACAGCGGCCGATCTTCCATCACGGCGATGGGATCGGCCGGCGTGTGACCGCGACCGATGAAACGCGCGCGATCCGTTTCATATTGCACCACGCCGATCGTTTCTCCGGTAGTGGCGATCACATGTACGCCCCACACCGGATCGTCTTGCGCGGAGCGCTGGCGGCGGCGGGCCAGCAACGCGCTCTCGGCGGCAAAGAATTCGGTTTCCACAAACAGGTTACTGAAAGCCGGATGCGCAGCATCAGCAGCCGGCGGCGCCAGCACGATTTCGCTGTAGCTGGTCAACTCGATCTCGCGGGGCCGTGAGGAGTTGTTTGTCACTGAGACGCGACGCAGTTCGGCATTGTCTTCGGCGGAGACTACGACTTCGGTATGTGTCGAGATGCCGCCGTCCTGCCGCCAGAAATCGACTTTGTCTTCGGAGAAGGCAACGGCATACGATTGCGGCTCGCGCCCGACCGGTTGAAAACCGGTGCACCAGACCGCGCCGCTGCGGACGTCGCGCACGTAACAATAACTGCCCCAGTGATCGCGCGTCACATCCTCGCGCCAGCGGGTTACGGCGAGCGGCCCGCACTGCGAATAGCCGGAACCGGCACTGGTGATCATGACAGTGTAGGTGCCGTTGGAAAGCAATTGCGTGCGCGGCGTCGGCAAATGCGGCGTGTCGTACACACGCGTGGGCAGGCCCGTCAAGGTGCGCACGACGCGTCCGGTCAAAACTTCTTCGGCGCGTGGATGGGCGGCAGTGACGCCGCGGGGAATCCGTTCCTGCAACAGCAATTCGGTGGCCTGGACCAGCGGCTCAGCATGAAAGCGCTGCTGCATGATTCCGCCGTTGATCACATTGTCGAGGGCCACCAGGCTCATGCCTTGATGGTGGGCCATGAAAGTCCGAATCAGGACCCGCTTTTGGTCCTGCGGCAGACGCTCCGGCGTGTAATCGATTGCTTCGTAGAATCCATAGCTGGCCAGCGCCCCTTCGCGCGCGAGGGCGCGCAAGTTCTCAATTGCGTCGTTCGGCCGGACGGTCGCGGCCAACATCGTGGCGTAAGGTGAAACGACCAGGTCTTCGCTGAGACCGCGTTTCAATCCCAGACCGGGAACGCCGAAAGGACCGTACTGGTAATTCAGCTGCAGGTCGCGGACGTTGTACGCCGATTCCGAAATCCCCCACGGCACGCTCCGCTCGCGCCCGTACGCGACCTGGCGCGCAACGACGCTTTCATATGTCTGGCCCAACAGCGTGTCGTCATAATCCCGCATCACGAGCAGAGGCATCAGGTACTCGAACATGGTTCCGGTCCACGAGATCAAAGCACGACTATGATCAACTGACGTCAGTTGCCGGCCCAGGCGGAACCAATGCTCTTGCGGCACATCGCCGCGGGCGATCGCAACAAAACTTGCCAGCCGCGATTCGGAAGCCAACAGGTCGTAATAGGAGTTGTCGGTGCGGCCTTCCTTGACGTTGTAACCGATAACAAAAACCTTTCGTTCCTCGTCCAGCAGGAAACGAAAATCCATGGCGTCGAAAATGCGATCGCAGGTATTCGCCAGTTTTCCCAGGCGCGCGGAAAAAGTGCGGGCCGCCTCCGCCGCCTGTTCGATAACTCCGGTCAGAACCTGCAAGCCATTGAGTGCCGCATCGCGCCCGGTGCTCTCCCGCGGCAGACAATCGTCCAGTTGCGCGCGCAGCGCCGCGAGTTTCACGAGCGCGTCATCGCACAACAGCGCGATCTGGGCCAGACTGGGAACACTCTGCAAAGCTTGCGTGATCCCGTCCCAAGCCGTTGCGATGTCAGCGCTACAGCCTCGAATGATGGGATCCAGATGGGAGCTCAGGGCCGCGCCCCACGGCACGAGCAAGTCAAAGTCTCGCTGGTAACTTCTGATCTGATGGGTGAGTGCCCCGATCCAGAAGCGCAGTTCGTGGAAGGCTTCGTTGCCGTGTTCGTGCGAAAGCGCACCGACGATGTCGTCGATGACGTGGGCCCGCTGGGCCATGGAAGTAAAAAGCTGCGCCCAGCCGGACAAGGTGTCCGGCGGCGCTTGCGCCAGCAGGGCAGCGCAAGCTTCGGTCTCGGATCGCAATTGTCTGGTGGTTACGACTTCAGTTCGCTGTCGCACGGCGCCCAATCGTCCGGCTTCTTCCTGGAGGCAGGAAATTGTATCGCGCAGTCCGTTGATGACTCGCTCATCGAACAACTGCCGATCGGGCTGTTCTACGCAAGCTTGTTTGAGGGCGATCAAATGGCCGGCGAAGTTTCCGCTATCGACTGTAGAAATATATTGCGGCGCGAGAGGTTCCAGCGTTCGGGTGTCGTACCAGTTGAAATAGTGTCCGCGGAACGTGCGCAGTTGGGTGATGGTTGCGCATGACAGCTCCAGCCGTTCAGCCAATTCGACGGCAGCGACATAACCGAAGTCGTGGGCCGCGACTGTGGATAAAAGCAGGAGGCCGAGGTTCGTCGGCGAAGTGCGATGAGCGATCAGCGGTTGCGGATCTTCCTGGAAATTATCCGGCGGCAGCCAGTGATCCTCATCGCCGACGAAAGTTTCAAAGAAGCGCCAGGTCCGGCGAGCTACCAGGCGCGCTTCGTTCAGGAACGCGGGATCCAACTCGCGCCGCCTTGTTTCCAGGTGCAGGCTGGTCCAATACGCGACCAGCGGCGACATGATCCACGCCAAAAGAAAAGGCGCGGCCACCGCCAGTGATTGCGGCCGGTACGTGATTATGAGGGCGGCGGCCTCAAGCGTCGCCAGTCCGGCCGGCCACATCAGACGCACAAAGTCGGCGACATCATGCCGGCGCTGGCCTTCGGCCTGGGCGGCCGTAGTCCACTCCAACAGCTTCCGGCCCGAGAAAAGTTTGCGATAAACCGTGCGCCCAATCGCGTCAGACATCAACGAAGCCTGGTGCGCCAGGAATGAAACGCTGAGTGCGACCTGGGCCGTGTGTGTGCGGACGTCGCCCCAGACGCTCCAGAAATGGCTGGTCCACGCGATGCCTCGAGGATGCAACAACAATCCGGCTGTCACATGCGCGTAAATCGGAAAAGCGAGCACTAAGACGGCAAACAGAGTCCACCACACCGGCCGGCCCGGCAGTACCGTCCAGCCGGCGATCAACAACAAGAGCATGGCCGGCGCCAGGAGGCTGCGCCGCAGGTTGTCAAAAATCTTCCAGCGCCCGATCAGGGGAATTTGGTTCGGCCGTTTTTCGCCGCGAGCGTCGCGCACGCGCGGCAACAAATGTCCCGCTATCTGCCAGTCGCCCCGGGTCCAACGATGTTGCCGCATCGCGTAAGCGTCGTAATGCGCCGGATAGTCATCCAGCAGTTCAATGTCAGTCACCAGCGCAGCGCGCGCGAACAGCGATTCGAAAAGGTCATGACTTAAGAGGGAATTCTCGCGCACGCGATTGGCGAGGGCGGCGTCGAACGCATCGACGTCGTAAAGGCCCTTTCCCGTGTAAATGCCTTCGCCAAAAAGGTCCTGGTAAACGTCCGACGCCGCCGTCGTGTAAGGGTCGATCCCGGTGTTGCCGGAAAAAATGCGAGCGAATCGCGAACGTGACGCACTCAGCAATGACATGCTGACGCGCGGCTGGAGGATGCCGTAACCGCGGGTGACGCGACCGCTCGCGGCGTCGAAGTGCGGCCGGTTAAGCGGGTGCATCGCCTTTCCAACTAGCCGGCGCGCTGCGTCGCGCGGCAATTGTGTATCCGCGTCCAGCGTGATGACGTAGCGCACGCCGGCAAGGAATTCAGGCGCTGCCGTGGCGACCATGAAACTGGTATCGCGGGCCCCGCGCAGGAGTTGATTGAACTCATGCAGCTTTCCCCTTTTTCGTTCCCAGCCCATCCACTTGCCTTCGCTCGCGTTCCAAAGCCGGCGGCGATGGAAGAGGTGAAAACGGGGGCCGTCTCCCATTTGATATTTGTGATTCAGCGTTTCAACCGCGCTCAGCGTGGCATCCAGCAGGGCAGTATCGCCGGGCATTTCGTCGGAATCGCTGTCCGCAAAATCACCGAGCAAGGCGAAGTAGATGTTCTGGTCCCGGTTGGCGAGAAAATGCACTTCCAGTTTATCGATCAACTCCAGAGCGGCAGTCTCGTGGTCGAAGATGGCCGGGACGACGACCATGGTAGACGAATCGGTTGGAACGCCGTGTAGCGTGTCGATCATCGGCAGAACCCGCGGTGCAAACGTATGAGTCAGGTCCCAATTCAACACGCTGAGCGCCAGATCACTAGCGGGGATTAACGCCAAAAGAGCGACCGCGATCAGCCACGGCCAGGTGCCGCCGGCGCGCGCCGCTCCGACCACCAGAAGGCTAAGGACCAGTGAGGTTAGGAAAACTACCAGGCCGAGATAAACCGGCGTGGGATGTTTCAAGACGAACCGTCGCATGCCTTCGGTTAGGCGCGCGCGATACGCGAACGCTGTTTCTAACTGCGGCACGCCTTCGTCGATAAGAAAATAGCCAACGTGGTTGCGCGAATCGTCCGCGCCATCTTTTGGTTCAGCTTCGCGAGCCAGTTTCAGGGCGCCGCGCGCAATCTCCAACTCGCTCGTCTTAGTACGCTTGCTGATGCGCTCAATCACGTGGCGATAACGGTCGCGCGTGGCAAAATCCATCCGCGCGTAAATTCCCGCGGGATCTTCTGACAGCAGCGGGTCGATGAGACTGACCTTCTCAAAGAATTCCTGCCAGTCCAACGTGGACAGCAGTCGCATGCTGGTGATGATGTTGCCGACTGTGATCTGCGCGGCGGCCTGACGTTGATGCTCAGTCTGGACAACTTGTTCTGTGCTCAGGTTCTCGCGCGACAAACGCTCTTCCAGCCAATCGAAGACGGGCATCACGGCTGGATCCTGTTCGCGTAAACGCTGGGTCAACTGGACCACGAAAGCCCGACGAATGGCGCCGCGTTTGGCCATGCGGTCAGCCAGCAGTTGGACCAAATCGGCGGGCTGGCGTCTGGCAATTTCCAACAAGCGGTCCGCCAGTTTGTCCGCTTCCTCGCGTTCCACTCTGGAAGAAACAATGCGCGTTGCCAGGCGACGCAGATTTTCGACGAGGGCCAGTCGCAGGGTGATAGGCACCGCCCATAGTTCGCCGATTGAGAGGGGCGAGACTTTTTGGTAAGCCGTGATAAAACGCCGCAGAGTTTCAGTGTCGAGGCGGCTGTCGGTATGCGCAATCAGAGCGATCGCAAAAGCGTAAATGCGCGGATAATCTTTAAGCGGACCCTCGGCGAGTTTGGGAAGTTCGTGGTAATAGCCGCGCGGCAAGTCTTCGCGAATCTCGCGAACCTGTTCCTCAACTATATGAAAGTTGTCGACCAGCCATTCGGCGGCGGGAGAAATGGTGCGTTCACGGCGAATGGCTTCGGCAAGCGCGTGGTAGGCGGCCAGGAGTTTGCGGCCGTTGTCTTCCAGTCGTTGCAGTAGCAGGCCGCGGCGGCGCGGGTTGGCGGCAATCTTGTGCTCCTGCGCCAGCGTGCCGGCAAACTGTTCCAGTCGTTCAGTGCTGTAAAGCTCTTCATAGATCGGGTCGTCCCGCTCGGCGTCAGACGGACGCTGGAGTCTTCCGAACAACGATGAGAAAAGGTCACCCATGATCGTTGAGCCTTACAAACGGGGGCACGGAGATGTGAAAGGGGACTGGTCCCGCGTAGGATACCATTGTCGATTGTGGAATGCAGATTTCGGATTGCGGATTTCAAGGACTGCGCTATATTCCGCGGTCCGCAATCTCAGCAACGGTCGGCAGGCCCCCGCATGGTCTGAATGATTACATTCGTGTCAGACCCCGAATTTTGAAGTCCTATTCTCATAATCACGATTCAACCTCGTCACCGTCGCGGTGGCGGGCATTAGCTCTGTTAGCGATTGCGGAATTGCTTGCCATGTCGCTTTGGTTCAGCGGCTCAGCGGTCGTTCCGGCGTTACGCGCGGAATGGCATTTGAGCGATGCGGCGGTAAATTGGCTGACGCTTGCGGTACAAGTAGGCTTCGTCTGCGGCACGCTGTTGAGTGCTCTTTTTAACCTGCCGGATATTCTTCGTTCCCGTTCGTTGTTTGCGATTACGGCCTTGGCCGGCGCGATCGCCAACGCCCTCTTTGGTTTTTATGCGCATGGACCGTGGACGGCCATTGGGTTGCGATTTGTGACCGGGATGTGTTTGGCGGGAGTCTATCCGCCGGCAATGAAAATCATGGCGACGTGGTTTCGCCGCGGACGCGGAATGGCGCTGGGAATTCTGGTGGGAGCGTTGACGCTCGGTAAGGCGGCGCCTTATCTGATCAACGGCGTCGGCAGCAACAATTGGCGCCACAACGTGCTGGTCGTTTCCCTCCTGGCCGTGGGGGGCGGATTAATCGTGCTGCTGTTTGTCGGTAATGGTCCATATGCGCTCCCGGCCGGCAAGTTTGATTGGAAACAAATAGGACGGGTTTTTCACAATCGCGGAGTGCGGCTCGCGAGCCTCGGTTACTTTGGACACATGTGGGAACTGTACGCGATGTGGACCTGGATCCCGGTAATGATTCGCGCCAGCCTCGCGTTGAGGAACAGCGATCCGGTTTGGGCCGAAGTCGGATCGTTTGTGGTGATTGGCAGTGGCGCGGTGGGATGCGTGGTGGCGGGCTTGATTGCCGATCGCGTGGGGCGCACCACCGTCACTTCATGGGCCATGGCGATCAGCGGCACTTGCTGCGTGATCATCGGTCTGTTGTTTGGTGGCCATCCGTTGCTGTTGTTGCTGGTCGCGGCTATCTGGGGCGCGACAGTAGTAGCCGATTCGGCGCAGTTTTCAACCTGCGTTACGGAGTTGGGCGATCCGCGTTACATCGGGACCGCGCTGACGGTGCAAATCAGCGTTGGATTCCTGATAACCACGTTTTCGATTCAACTGATTCCGATGCTCGAAAAAGCGTGGGGCTGGCCGTGGGCATTTGCGGCCCTCGCACCGGGACCCGTTCTGGGCATTATTGCGATGTTGCGTTTGCGCAGCTTGCCGGAAGCGTTGAAGATTGCGGGTGGCAGACGGTAAAACGTAGACAGGATGAACAGGACTTACAAGATAAAGAAAACCGTAGGAGAGAAAGGGGCGATGCCTTTGTGTAGTCGCCCGCCGTCTTCCTGTAAATCCTGTTAATCGTGTCTGCTCAATCGCCCTTCTAAACGGTGCGAGGTTATTGGTCTTAATTCGAAGGTGTTGCTAGGAGGTGGTGTGTGGCCAAAAAACTTTCCCTGCCAGAGCTGAAAGAAAAAACGCGATGGATCATTAGAGCGCTGAGGCGCGAATATCCGGACGCCCACTGTTCGTTGAATCACTCGAATGCTTTTGAGCTGTTGACCGCCACGATCCTCTCTGCCCAATGCACCGACGAAAGAGTCAACATCGTTACAGCCGATCTGTTTCGCAAGTATCGCAAACCGGCAGACTACCTGGGCGTTCCCGAGTCTGAGCTACAGGACGACATTCGCACCACCGGCTTTTTCCGCAACAAGACGAAATCGATTCAGGGCATGGCAAAAATGCTGCTGGAGAAATATCGCGGCCGCGTGCCGGAGACGATGGATGAGTTGCTGGAGCTGCCCGGCGTCGCGCGAAAAACCGCAAACGTGGTTTTGGGAAACGCGTTTGGCATCGCTGCCGGGGTAGTGGTGGATACGCATGTCAGCCGCTTATCGCAACGTTTGGGTCTGACAAAAAACACGCATCCAGAAAAGATCGAAGTCGATTTGATTGCCATAGTCCCGCGTAAAGACTGGATCATTTTTCCTCATCTGATGATTGCGCACGGCCGCAAAGTCTGCAAAGCGCGCCGACCGTTGTGCGAAGTGTGCGTCGTAGAAAAACCCTGCCCGGCTTCTTTGCTAAAGACAGCAGGTTAGGGTGGATAATCCGCAGATTACACAGATTACGCAGATGGAAAACCAAAAAGCGTGAATCAGCAAACAGGCTTATGAAAGTATCGCTGCTAATCTGCTGAATCTGTGCAATCTGCGAAATCTGTGGATTGAAGAGGTTGGCTGGGAGACTAGGATTCGAACCTAGATAGCCAGATTCAGAGTCTGGAGTCCTACCATTGGACGATCTCCCAAGAGCAATCGAATTTACGAAGCTCGCGGCGGATTGTCAAATTGCGCTGCACTATTGCTACTCCGCCATGCAAGAACGCCCTTCCCTTGCGCTCAGAACTGAACCCAAGCAGAATACGGTCACCTGATACTTCAACAGCTCGTTACGAAGTCAACGCCGCCGGCAAGGAGCGTTATTGATGAGCGCTGATGATCCTTCCCGCGATCAACCGCCAGAGTTTAATGAAGCGCAGTTGCGATCTCGCGTGGCTGAACTGGAAGCGAAGTTAGATGAGTTTGCCACCCTCGTGGCCCAGGCGCGTCACGATATCAGCAATCCTCTTACCGGAGTGTTGGGGCAAGCCCAACTCTTGCTGCGCGCGGATCTTTCAGAAAAGGTGCGTGACCGGGTGCAGAAGATCGAAGAACTGGCGCAGCGAACTATTGAAGTAGTAGCGAAACTGCGTGAGGTGCCCCCAGCAGGGTCGTTCGGAAGTCAGAGTCCCGCTTTGCAGCCGGACGTGGCGCCCACTGAGTGACGCCTGCAAATCTAGCGCATGGGAAATGCCAGAATGCTTGCGTCGCCCCGCACGGTCGCCTGATATCTTTTGCCCGCTGGAATGTAAGCGTTCTCGCCTCGCTTAAAACCTGACAACAATGCGATCGGAGCTAGGGGACCCATCAGTGCTCCCATGGCAATGGTTTGCGCGGCAACCTTAGCGCCCTTGCTGTCCCCAACGGTATGGCCGGTGAACTCGAGCGGGATACGGTTGCCGTCCACCGCCGTCACTTCTTTCATGGCCCAGGTGATGCGGCCGGCCCGGCCCCAGTGGCCATTGCGCTCCGCTTTGGTGACGACGCCGGTGGCCGTCGCGCCCTGAACGATCACGACCGCGTCATTCACGACCACCGGATTCACCACGCGAAAACTGATTGCGTCGCCGTTGCGAAACTCCTGCGAGTTGATTGGATAGCAGGTTTCAAAATCGACGACCGTGCCCTTGGGAAGAGTGTAGCTGGAGCGCGCCGTCGTTTCACTAGCTCCGGGTCTTTCTCCGGCAACAATCATGGCCATAATAATCTCGCCCGGCAGGCCGTCCGTTTGCAGCTGCTTCAAAGTTTCCGGTGAAGTATCGAAACTTGTTTTGGACGCTTTGATCTTAGCAACGATGAGTTCCGTTGCGAGCCCGGCCTTCACCATGCCGATCACATCCTGATTGTTGAGGGTGGCGCTGGAAGTCTGCGCCTGCTGGATGGTTTTTACTGCGGGCGACAGCGCCAGAACCGGTACTGCGCTTAAGGCAGCGACGGTCAAAAGCAGCAGGATTAGTACGGAAATTCTGTGAAACACGAGATCAACTCCTTGAGAGGTTTTCCCTGGCGCTGGTCTCTTGGCAAATGGAGGGCCGGAAGGCGGAGAGTTCCTTTCGCGGCTTGCCGCCGCACAGTGCGGAAAGGCTCCGCCTTTCCGGCACAGACTCAAAAATTCTGGAGGCTGAGCCTCCACATCTCATTTTTCGGCGTAACGGAAAGCCGCAGGCTTTCCGCACTGTGCTGCGGCAGAGCCGCGAGGCAAAGAAAAATGCGTGACAGCCTGACTGCCACGCATCATGAACTTCTCCAGCGCCGGTGGCCTGGTCGAGGCTATTTCTTATCTGACTTTTTCTCTTCCACTTCTTCTTCTACTTTGAGGCCGGTGACGCCCTCGAGCGCGGTGATCAGCGCCTTATACTTATCGTTCTTAGCCTGTAGGTTATAACCGTTCTTCTTTCCATCGGCCGTTTCGGTTGCGATGCCGATGAAGTGCTGCTTATTCTTTTTCAGCATTCCCAGAAGAAAAACCGGGCTCACTATTGCGAGCGCCGCATACGTCCCAATACGCCGGCTGGCGTGACGGCTGTGGGTCAGCAGCTTCACATCTCTGGGAGCGATGTTTATTTCCTGGCCGTCTTTCAATTTCATGACGATCGTTTCGGAGTTCACGGTCATCGAGTTTCCCCAGTCATCCGGCTTTACCGTGGAAGCGATCGATCCCCCGACATAACGTATTTGAAATTGGTTTCCCTGGCCGAGGACAGTCACCGAGGTGAGTGCCAGGCAGAGTAAGAGCGAGAAAAATTTCTTCATGAGGTCTCCAATACTGTGGCAGGTTTGGGTGGACTGGAAGAGCGCGCGCATCGCGCTTGATCTAAACGCTTACAGTCTCTTCTTCTTCAATCAAATAGGGCGACACTAACACGGGCTTTTCGTCGGCGTCTTGTGCCAGCACGGCCTGGACGATCGGCAAGCTCAGCGAGTGTTTCTTTGCAATGCCGGGCACGTTATGGCCGGCGGCATAGACGGCGTGGCGGCCGTTTTCTTCGTACCACTCCGCGAGGTTCGCGGTCTTGTGCATGTTCTCGATAATCTGCCGCCAGCCGACGCCGGTGTTGTAGGCACAGAAGGAAATCTCGCCTTCCTGCGTGCCGTAGGGAATCACGCACATTTCGGTGCGGCGAAAATCGTAGTTGAACAGATCCTGAAACCACATGCCTTCGACGCAGAGAACGCGCCAGACGTCATTACCCTCTTCTGCGGCAGTCTGCACTTTCATGCGGTCATTGCGATCGGAGTTACTGTTCGTTGATGAAGGCTTGAACAGGTTTATGATTTGCGAAATCGGAAAACCTTCCGGCGCGCGCTCGGCGTGGAAGTTCCGCATGATGGCCATGCCCAACTGCGCGTAGGAAAGTTTCTTGCCCCGCGCCGTATCGGTAATCACGGCGACGTCCTTCATGAACTGTTCGTAGTCAAAGAAATCGAACAGCGAACTGAACTGGTTCGTCTTCTTGTTAACGACAATCAGCGTAAAGATGCCGCAGTTCGGATGGCAATTGCATGACGACCAGCCCCAGGGCGCGTCCGCACCTTGCAACATATCCATCACGCTGGTGAACGCTGAATAAGATGACAACGGATACCAGTCGCGCAGCGCTTGCAGCCTGCCGCCCAATTGATCCTGAAGATCGTGGGCCATGCCCGCGAGCGTGTACCGTTGCTTGATGCGCACGTCATCGGGAACGTCTTCGTCACGGCCGGTAAAAGAGACCGGCTGGAACGCGATCGTCTGCACCTTGTCGATGTTTCGCGCGGCAAACTCCACAATCGCGCCGATGCCATCGTTGTTAATGGTGTTGACGATGGTGGTTACGAGCGTGACTTTGATGCCGACGCTGGCGAGGTTTTCAATCGCCTGTTGCTTCACGTCGAACAGGTTGCCGACACCGCGGTGCTTGTTCTTTTCTTCGCTGACGCCGTCAAACTGCAGGTAGACGCCGTGTTGGCCGGCCGCCTTGGCGGCTTTGCAGAATTCAATGTCTTCGGCAAAGCGAATCCCGTTGGTGGCCGCGAGAATTCTGTAGAAACCAATTTTTCTGGCGTAGGCAACAGCTTCCAGATAGTAGGGTGAAAGCGTCGGCTCGCCGCCGGAGAAGAGAATGATGATCTGACGCTTCGGTTTAAAAGAAACTGCGCGATCGAGAATCGCCTTCGTGTCTTCAAACGTCGGCTCGTGCACATAACCGACCTGGTTCGCGTCCATGAAGCAGGGATTGCACATCATGTTGCAGCGGTTTGTCAGGTCGACCGTCAGCACGGCGCCGCGGCCAAACTTAATGTTCGAAGTTCCGTGATGATGCACGTGCGAATCTTCGGCTGAACGAAAGTCGCGGCCAAAGAAAAGCGATTCGATGCGCTCCAGGAATGCCGGATCGGTGGCCATCACGTCCGTAAACTCGCCATGTTTCGGGCAGGTCTTACGCATGATGACGGCGCCGTCTTCTTCCAGAATCTGTGCTTTGATTTCACCCGGATGCGAGTGCATCAAGGACTCGAGAGTAGTTTCGCCGGTAATCACTGCGTCGCGAACTTCTTTAACGCATCGCGGACAGAGGCTGTCGGTTTCTCGTGGGAAGCCCAGCGGCGGAGACGTACGTTCGTAGGATTTCAGTAGTGGACCGGGCGCCCACTTCGGCCGCACACTCTCACCCTCAGGCAGTAGTGTGTTCACCGACTGGAACGCTTTCCAGGCGACGTTGGAAAGGTTCGAAATCAATTTCGAGCCTTTCACCCCACTGAGCTTACTTTCTTCTGACTCGCCGCGGCGGAATTGATCACTAAACAAGAATCGTTCTCCTCGAGCGGGCGCGAAAAACGAGTAATTGCGCCGGGTAAAAGATTAAGTACAATCTACGAAAAGTCTGCGAAAAACAAAATAAAACCGACCTGATTTGACAGCCCTGCCATGATAGAGGCGCATTCAGGCAAAGGCAAGGAGAAAAGCCCGAAACTAGCGAAATATGGCGCAATTTCGCAGGGCAGGCGTCAAAAATCGCGTGATAAATGGCGGTACTGTCCCGTCGGCGCGCACAATTCCACTATTCCCGAATTGGCATTAAAGATTTACGATATGCCGGAATAGCGTCAGAACAGTCAGATTAAGACTCGGTGCTCCGTCTTTACCACGGTATCCATTCAGGAGAAATCAGATGTCCGCAACAGTAGATCCTCCCTACGCGCGACTGGCCAGCCTGCTCAGGGACGGCAAGGTTGTGCCCTTCCTTGGCGCGGGCGTTAACTTTGGCATGCGCCAGCCGCCCAACGCTGCCTGGTCGTTCCAGACAACAAACTTTTTGCCCAGCGGCGCCGACCTTTCCCGATATCTCATTGCGCAATGCGAGTTTCCCGAAAAGGATGAGACGGATCTGGCAAAGGTTTCGTCTTACTACGTCGAGGTCGTTGACCGAACTGCGCTGGGCGAAGGTTTGACGCCGATCTTTGATCGCGATTACGAGCCTTGCGAAATTCATCACTACCTGGCGAATGACATTCCTGTTACGACGCCGCTGCTAATCGTCACGACGAATTACGACGATTTGACTGAGCAGGCGTTCATCCGCGCCAAGCGCCCTTACGATTTGGTGGTCCATCCGACCGATAGCGAGTATGCCGGCTCAGTCCTCTGGTGGCCGCACCTGGCCGAGAAGCCTACCTACGTGCCACCGAACTCGTTGCAGATTGATCTGGATAAGACAACGGTCATTTATAAGATGCACGGCTCGGTCGATCGGGCCGGACATCAGATGAACAACTATGTGATCACGGAAGAGGACTACATCGATTTTCTCACGCGGATGATTGGCCAGACGGCAGTGCCGGCGCAGTTCATGGCCCACTTCCGCACTCATCGATTTCTTTTCATGGGCTACGGGCTGAACGATTGGAACCTGCGGGTGATCCTGAATAATCTGCATTCAAAGGATCTGAAGTCATGGGCCATCCAGTTCCGGCCCTCTGTGATTGAGAAGCGCCTCTGGGACAAGCGCAACGTAGACATTTACGACGTGGACATCAACGAGTTCACCAGACAACTCCGCGCCCGCGCCGCCGGCTGAAGCAGGTTAACAACCATGACCACCTCTCCAGGTACATTTTGTCCTTACAAAGGTCTGCAGCCCTACACCGAGGCGGACCGGAAATACTTTTTCGGACGAACGCGCGATCAGGGAATAATCAAGTCGAATCTCTTCGCGTCCACGCTGACAGTTTTTTACGGCGCCAGCGGCGTCGGCAAGAGTTCAGTGCTGCTGGCCGGAGTTGTGCCGCGCCTGAAAGAAGAACCGCGCACGGCAGTCGTAGCGGTCTTCAATAAATGGCAAAGCGAAGATTTTATGACTGCGCTCAAAACTGAAATTGCGGCGCAGGCGGCCACGGAAACCGCCGTCGCGATGGATTTGCCGTTAGACACGTTTCTGGCGCAAACCCAGCGCGCAGCCGGGATGCCAATCCTTATCATCTTCGATCAGTTCGAAGAGTATTTTCTTTATCATCCGCCCTCACCGACGGCCGACGCGTTTGAGGCCGCGTTTGCGCGCGCGGTGAATCGCCGCGATGTCCACGTCAACTTTCTGCTTTCGCTGCGTGAGGACGGCGTCAGCAAACTCGATCGCTTTCAGGGTCGCATTCCGAGTTTACTCAACAACCTGCTGCGCCTGGAGCACCTGGATCGCGCGGCGGCGGCGGAAGCGATCACCAAACCTTTGGAGGAGTTCAACCGCGAACTCGCCGGCGGGCAAACCGCAATGAGCATCGAGCCGGGGTTGGTGGAGGCGGTGCTGGATGATTTGACGGCCGCGCGGGTCGCACCGGAACAGCAGGGTCAGGGACAGGTGGACCAGTCGTGGGGCGAGGTCACCATGCCGATCGAAACTCCTTTCCTGCAGGTAGTCCTGACGCGGCTGTGGGAACAGGAGAAGGAGAACAGCTCAAGCGTTCTGCGGCTGAAGACTTACGACGCAATGGGGCGCGCGCTGAACATCGCGCGTACACATCTCGACAATATGATGGCGAAGCTGACCGCCGCGCAGCGCGAAACCGCATCCCAACTTCTGCGGTACCTGGTGACACCTTCCGGCTCCAAGATTGCGCAGGAATCAGGCGCGCTTGCTTCCTGGAGCGAGGTCCACGCCGCTGAGGTAGAGTCACTTCTAAATCGCCTGAGCGCACCGGACATGCGCATCCTGAAAACGGTTCAAACCCCGGGCCAGCCGCTTCGTTACGAGATCTTTCACGATGTCCTGGCGCCGGCGATTCTGGATTGGCGCGGCCGCTACGTTCAGGAACAGAAACAACTGGAGGCTGAAAGAGAAGCGCTCAAGCAACGGGCCCTGGCTGAGGAACAGCTGGCGCGCCAACGCAAAAAAGCAAAGCGCGCTCGCTGGATCGCTGTTGGTTCGGTTTTGCTTTTGATAGTAATGGGCGTCCTTGCATGGAAGGCTTTCCAGGCGAAATACACAGCGCGTTCCCACGAGCTCGCGGCCTATGCAAAGTCGCAATTGACGATTGACCCTGAAGTTGCATTACTGCTTGCCATCGAAGCCGCGGAGACGAAACGGACTCCACACTCACTGGACGCACTCAGAAACGCACTGCTCGAATCACAGGTCAGCGCCGTGGTGGGCACGCCGAAAGGCAAAAGAATTGCCGGCGTGGCTTTTAGTCCTGACGGAAAATATGTGGTCACCGCAAGTTGGGATGCTACGGCCCACGTTTGGGATACAGCCACGGGCAAAAGCATAAGTGTGTTGACCGGACATCAGGGTCAACTCTACGTTGGGTCGTTCAGCCCCGACGGCAAGTACTTGCTTACCGCCGGCGGCGATGGGAGTTCGGGTTCGACGCGCGTCTGGGAAGACTGGAACACCGCGACGCCCAAGCTCATCAAAACAATTACTGAGGCGAACGGAATTGGGACCGCCGGTTTTAGCCCGGATGGCAACCACATTCTGACCGGCGGCGGCGAAGGGAAGGTGCGCGTCTGGGAATGGAAGAGTGATCCGCCCAGGGTCAAAGCAGAGCTCACGATTTCCACCGCGCTGGCCGCGGCGGCTTCGCGACCGACGCCGGAAGCTACTTACTCACTGCCGGCGGAGACCAGCACCGCGAGTGCTCAGGTCGCTGATACGTCGGCTTCGCCTCAACCAGATTTAACTCCTGAGCCAACACCGCTGCCGGCCGCTACGCCGGCGAGAGCGATTCTTATCTTCAAAGCAGAGTTCAGTCCGGACGGCAAGTCAATAATAATCGCGGCGAAGAACAGTAAAGCCTTGATTTGGTCTTGGATGGAACCGGCGAATAACGTGATCACTCTGAGCGGCCATACCTTTGCGCTCTACGATGCTGCCTTCAGTGGTGACGGCAAGTACGCAGTCACCGCGAGTGACGACGCCACGGCGATTGTCTGGGGCTTAAATGAAAGGGATCCCAAGCCACGCGCGATCGTGAATCTGGTGCCCCAGCGCATCAGGGGAGTCGCGTTTAGTCACGATGGCAAGTACATCGCGACCGCCAGTTACGATAAGCTGGCAAGGATTTGGCCGCTTAAGCTGCCAGGTTCAAATCGAGAGAAGCCGGTAGAGCTGAGCAACGCTATTGTGCTGCGCGGACATACGGGGTTGTTGGTGTGTGTGGCCTTCAGCCCGGACGGAAAGTTCCTGGCCACCGGAAGCGACGACGGCACAGCCCGAATCTGGCGGACCGGAAAACTGGGAGAAGACGCGATCAAAAACCTGTCCTCGGACGACCTGATACATTTAGCCAAACAGCAAGTAACGCGCCAGTTAACGACCGACGAAAGAAAGAAATACACGGACCAATAGCGGATGCAATGTAACGCAAACTGTTAGTTTGCGGTCCCCGGCTAACAGTACCAGTTACATTAGAATGAGCATTCATCCCACAGCCATTGTCAGCGCAAAGGCGCAAGTGTCTGCAGATGTCAGCATCGGACCCTACGCCGTCATCGAAGACGAAGTTGTAATCGGTGAGGGTTGCACCATTGCCGCGCACGCGGTCGTCAAACGGTTCACCACGCTGGGCCGGCGCAATCGAGTTTTCGAACATGCCATACTCGGCGGCGAGCCACAGGACGTTAAGTTCAAAGACGAACCCAGCGAATTGATCGTCGGCGATGACAATCTCATCCGCGAGTTCACTACCTTGCACCGCGCCAGTGGCGCAGGCGCGGCCACGCTAATCGGTAACCGCAACTTTTTAATGGTGGGAGTGCACATTGCGCATAATTGCGTAATCGGCGACGACAACATCTTTGCCAACGAAGTAGCGCTGGCGGGCCATATCACAATCGAGGATCACGTCTTCCTGTCGAACAATGTCGGCGCGCATCAGTTCGTGCGTTTCGGCCGGTACGCAATGGTGGGCGGCAAATCCAAGATCGTTCAGGACGTGTTGCCGTTCTTTATCACTGACGGAAATCCGCCGCGGGTGAGGGGATTGAATTCGGTCGGCCTGCGCCGCGCCGGTTTCCCGAAAGAGTCGCTGCGGGCTTTGAAGGACGCTTACTATCGTTTACTTCGATCCGGGTTGCCGCTTGCCGATGTCCTGATCGAACTGGAACAAGTGCCGGATGAAAACGTGGTCCATCTGGTAAAGTTCATCCGCGGAACGAAAAGAGGATTCACTCGCGCTGGTAAACGAGAAGCTCGGGCCATTGGGACACGCGTATAGAGTACAAGCTTTAGCTTGAGTCTTACATCAACACTATGTCGGAAACAAAAACTCTAACCGTGGCTGAACTAGCGGCGCACGTTGGTGGCCTTGCTGTCGGCGACGGTACGATAGAAATCAATCGAGTAGCGGGTCTCGAAGCCGCTGGCGCAGGCGACATTTCTTACGTTGAGGATGAGAAGTTTTTCGCGGCGGCGAGCACGAGTAGAGCGGCGTGCCTGATTGTGCGTGCAGGAGCGGCCGTCGATTCTCCTTGCCGCATCGAAGTGGCAAAACCGAAGTTGGCTTTCGCGCTGGTCGCCGAGCTGCTTTGTCCCCGGAAAAAGCACGAGCCATCAGTGCACAGTTCGGCGGCCATCGCCCACAACGCCGATATTGATTTGACTGTGTTTATCGGCGCGCATGTCACTGTCGGAGAGAACACGCGGATTAACTCGGGCACGGAAATTCACAGCGGCGTGAGCATTGGTGATCACGTAGTCATCGGCCATGACTGCGTCCTGCATCCGAATGTAGTGATCTATGACAATGTTACTCTCGGCGACGGCGTGATTCTGCATGCCGGAGTCGTCGTCGGCGCCGATGGTTTTGGATATGTGCGCGACGAACTAAAACATCATAAGTTCCCACAGATCGGCACGGTGATAATCGAAGATGAGGTTGAGATTGGCGCGAGTACTACGGTCGATCGCGGTGCATTGGGTCGCACCCGTATCGGCCGCGGAACCAAGATCGATAACCTGGTCCATGTAGGGCACAACGTAGACATCGGCGAACGCGTGATCATCGCCGCGCAGACCGGAATCAGCGGCAGCGTCACAATCGAAGACGACGTGATCATTGGTGGCCAGGTAGGCTTCGGCGATCACATTCGCGTGCTGAGCGGAGCCGTGATTGGATCAAAGGCCGGGATTCTGCCAGGAAAGATCGTACGGCCCGGAATGTGGTGGGGCATCCCGATCCAGCCGCTGGATGATTACAAGCGGATGAACGCCCACCTCGGTCGCTTGCCGCAGATGCGCGCCGAACTTAAGGACCTGCGCGAGCGGCTGAAGAAACTGGAAGAAGACTAGGTCAGAACCGCCTGCGGTAGCGGGCGGGCCTGCTTATCTGGTGGGTCTCATGCGCTGCAGATGAGGGCCCGCCCGCTACCGCAGGCGGTTCTGACCTATCGACGGCACTCGCCGTTGTTGTGACTGACCACCGCACTAAACCGGTTCTGATACTCCGCCGAGGTAATAAACGAGCAGACCATGCCGCGGAAGTTGCCCGCCTCGCGGTTGTTCAGTACGTTCAACCAGAACGCATAGCCGTCCGGCTCCGGGTTGCGGCGCAGATAGGCGAAGTATTCGGTTAAGACAAACGCCGGGTTGTAAGTGCCCTGCCGGAGCCAGGGGTCGGACACCAGTTGCCGGAGCACCAGGGCGCGGCTCTGGTTCATATCGGCTCCGGTTTGATAGAGACCCAGCAACACGCCCCGCTGTGCTCCCAGATCCACATTCGAAGTCTGCCAGACCTGCTGCAGCAGGGCATCCACGAAGGATTCACCCGTAGTGTTTCCCTGATACTGCTGCAGGAACTCTGCCCGTTTGACGAAGCTTGCCGCAAAGGCCGCCTTCTCAGTCTCCAGTTCCGGCCCACCTATCACCAGCTTGCGGTCCGCCGTGTATTCCGGGTATCCCGGTGGGCGGCCGAGGGAGCTCTGATAGACGTTGTAGATAAACGCGCCCGTCTGCTGGAACTCCTGCTCAATGAAGAAGGCGGCGGCAATATCGCTCCGTCTTGTGTTTACGCAAGCAGCATCGTTACCGCACTTCAGGAGCT
>JAXDFZ010000011.1:0-622562 GCA_034665305.1 Blastocatellia bacterium
TGGCCGCCCCCTTTTGTCCTTACTTCTCAAGGTGCCGCGACGATCACAAGGGGGCGGCCACGGAGTGCCGCCCCTCCATCAACCTTCTTCCTGCCGGTATAGCCAGACCCGCAACAACGACAGCAGTTGATCGATGTCCAGCGGCTTCGAGATGTAGTCTGACGCGCCCACGGCGAGGCAGTGATCTCGATCGGCCTTCATGGCTTTCGCCGTCAGCGCGATGATCGGAAGGTGCTGGAACTCTTCCATCTGCCGAATTGCGGTGATGGCTTCATAGCCATCCATTTCCGGCATCATGATGTCCATCAGCACCGCTTCCACACCGGGAGTCGCCCGCAGGAGGTCGATTCCTTCCTGACCGTTTTCGGCGTGGACCACCTCCATGTTATGCGCTTCCAGGGCACTGGTTAGCGCGAAAATATTTCGCACGTCATCATCGACGACCAGGACCTTGCGGCCTGCCAGCACCGGATCGCTGCGATGGAATTTTTGCAGCATGCGACGCTTCGGTTCCGGCAGGTTCGCTTCCACGCGATGGAGGAACAGCGCCGTTTCCGCCAGCAACCGTTCTGGCGAAGATGCTTCCTTGACGATAATCGCATCCGCGACTTTCTTCAGATGCAATTCCTCTTTCCGCGTCAGTTCTTTACCCGTGTAAATGATGATGGGCAGATCGTAGCGGCCTAGATCGGTCTGCAGTTTCTCGATCAATTCAAAGCCCGACATGTCGGGCAGTCGCAGATCCAACACCATGCAATCGAAGCGATCGTCTTTCAGTGCCGACAACGCTTCCTGCCCGGTGGCGACGGCCGTGGTGTGCACATCGCCGTTGCCAATTAACTCGACGACGCTCATGCGTTGCACGTCGTCGTCTTCCACCACAAGTAGTTTTCGCACGCGCCGTTCAGCGAAGTCCCGGATATCGTCAAAGGCCCGGCCGAGGTCTTCATGCGTGACAGGCTTTTGCACGTGGTTGAAAGCGCCTTGCTTCAACGCTCGCTGGCGTTCCTCTTCAACTGTGATGATGTGCACCGGGATATGGCTGGTGTCCGGATCGTGCTTCAAGCGATCCAGCACTTGCCAACCATCGCGATCGGGAAGGCGAATGTCGAGTGTGATGGCTGATGGTTTGTATTTGCGGGCCAGTGCCAGCGCCGATGTTCCGCTAGTCGCCACCACGCCTTTAAACTCTTTCTCGCGCGCCAGGTCCAGCAGAATACCGGCAAAGCTAATATCATCCTCAACAATCAGCACCACGCGGTCGCCCGTCTGAATGTCGTGACGATCGTCGTCGATGGCCGCCGATTCGCTCGCGAGCAACGCCATGGCTTCACTGTCGAACGTCTCAATCGGCGTCCAGGCAGCTTCCGCTGCCTTAACGTCGGCCTTCGGCCTGGCTGAGTGATTCGACGGTGCGGTCGTCGCGCCCGCGGGCACGTAGTTCCGCGGCAGGTAGAACGTAAACGTGCTGCCTTCACCGGGTGTCGAAATCATTCGTATCTCGCCACCAAGCAGGCGCGCGATTTCACGGCTAATCGATAATCCCAGACCAGTGCCGCCATATTTACGGCTGGTGGTTCCATCGGCCTGTTGAAACGGTTCGAAAATGATTCGCTGCTTCTCAGCGGGAATGCCGATGCCGGTGTCCTTCACGGAAAACGCCAGCACCTGTCCCGAGCGATTCAGCGATTCCAGGTGGTAAGTCTCATCCGGCGCCGCCGGTGCAATGTTGAGAGAGACCTTGCCCTCTTCCGTAAACTTGAACGCATTCGAAAGCAGGTTCATCAGGATCTGTTGCACCCGTTTGTCGTCTGTGCGCAGCGTGGGCTGCATGTTTTCCGCGAGGTTGACGTCGAATTCGAGATTTTTGTCTTTTGCGAGTTGGTGGAAACTGCGTTCCAACTGCGCCGTCATGTCGGCGATGGAAACTTCGGAAACTTCGATTCCCATCATGCCGGATTCGATCTTCGAAAGGTCGAGGATGTCGTTAATCAGCGAGAGCAGATCGGATCCTGACGAATGAATCGTCTCGGCGAACTGGACCTGTTTCTCGGTCAGGTTCTCGTCGTTGTTTTCCGCGAGCTGTCGCGAAAGGATCAGCATGCTGTTGAGAGGCGTGCGCAACTCGTGAGACATGTTGGCCAGGAACTCTGACTTGTATTTGGAAGTAAGCGCCAGTTGCTCTGCCTTTTCTTCCATCTCCCAGCGCGCTTCCTCGACTTCGCGGTTCTTAGCTTCGACTTCCGCTTTTTGCCGGGCGAGCAACGCCGCTTTCTCCTGCAGTTCTTCGTTGGTCTGCTGCAGTTCTTCCTGCTGGCTCTTCAGCAGTTCCTCCGACTCGCGCAAAGATTCGGCCTGTTGTTCCAGTTGTTCGTTGGTTTTCTTCAGCTCATCCTGCTGGCTCTGTAGTTCGGCCGCTAAGGATTGTGATTGCTGCAGCAAATCTTCCGTCCTCGTGTTCGCGGCGATGGTGTTCAGCACGATGCCGATGCTTTCCGTTAACTGATCGAGGAAGGTGAGGTGCGTGTCGCTGAAGGTCTGGAAGGTGGAAAGCTCGATCACCGCCTTCACGTCGCCTTCGAACAAGACCGGCAGCACCACGATGTTGTTGGGAGGCGCTTCACCTAATCCGGACGAGACGTGGACGTAGTTGTTGGGCACGTTCGTTACCAGAATACGTTCGCGTTCCACCGTGCATTGGCCCACCAGCCCTTCTCCGGGACGAAACTCATTAGCCAGGTTCTTGCGTTTCTTGTACGCGTAACCGCCCAGCAGTTTCATCATCGCTTCGCCGTTGTCGCTTTCATTCACATAGAAGACGCCCTGTTGCGCTTCGACCAACGGCGCTAGTTCCGACAACACCATCTGGGCCACCGTCGTCATGTCGCGTTGGCCCTGCAGCATGCGGGTAAAGCGAGCCAGGTTGGTTTTCAACCAATCCTGCTCCATGTTTTTCTGCGTGGTGTCTTTGAGATTGAGGATCATCTCGTTGATGTTGTCTTTCAGCGCCGCCACTTCACCCTGCGCTCCGACCGTGATTGATCGCGTCAGGTCGCCCTTGGTCACCGCCGTGGAAACTTCGGCGATCGCGCGGACCTGCGTGGTCAGGTTGGCAGCCAAACCATTTACGTTGTCAGTCAGATCGCGCCACGTGCCGGCGGCGCCAGGTACGTTGGCCTGACCGCCGAGTTTCCCTTCGACGCCCACCTCGCGGGCCACCGAAGTTACCTGATCGGCAAAGGTCGCAAGCGTGTCGGTCATGTTGTTGATTGTGTCCGCGAGCTCGGCGATTTCGCCTTTCGCTTCCACCGTCAGTTTGCGTTCCAGGTCCCCGTTCGCGACGGCGGTAACGACGCGAGCGATACCGCGCACCTGGTCCGTCAAGTTGCTGGCCATCGAATTCACGTTGTCCGTCAGGTCTTTCCACGTACCGGCGACGCCGCGCACATCGGCCTGGCCGCCGAGTTTTCCTTCGGTACCTACTTCGCGGGCGACGCGCGTAACTTCCGACGCAAACGAATTCAACTGGTCCACCATCGTGTTGATGGTGTTCTTCAACTCCAGGATTTCGCCCTTCACGTCCACCGTGATCTTTTTGGAAAGGTCGCCGTTCGCCACCGCGGTAGTGACGTCTGCGATGTTACGAACCTGGCCCGTCAAGTTGCTGGCCATCGAATTCACGTTATCCGTCAGGTCTTTCCACGTACCGGCGACGCCGCGCACATCGGCCTGGCCGCCGAGTTTTCCTTCGGTACCTACTTCGCGGGCCACGCGGGTAACTTCCGATGCGAACGAGTTCAACTGGTCCACCATCGTGTTGATGGTGTTCTTCAACTCGAGAATTTCGCCTTTCACGTCCACCGTGATTTTCTTGGAAAGGTCGCCGTTCGCCACGGCGGTGGTTACTTCGGCGATGTTACGCACCTGGCCCGTCAGGTTGCCGGCCATGAAATTCACGTTGTCGGTCAAATCTTTCCAGGTTCCGGCAACACCCATCACCTGGGCCTGACCGCCCAGACGTCCTTCGGTACCGACCTCGCGGGCGACGCGCGTCACTTCCGACGCAAACGAACTGAGCTGGTCCACCATCGTGTTGATGGTGTTCTTCAGTTCGAGAATCTCGCCCTTCACGTCCACCGTGATTTTCTTGGAAAGGTCGCCGTTCGCCACCGCGGTGGTTACTTCGGCGATGTTGCGGACCTGGCCGGTAAGGTTTCCGGCCATCGAGTTCACACTGTCCGTCAGGTCCTTCCACGTTCCGGCCACGCCGCGCACATCGGCCTGGCCACCCAGTTCGCCCTCGGTACCTACTTCACGCGCCACGCGCGTAACTTCCGAAGCGAATCCGTTTAGCTGATCCACCATCGTGTTGATGGTGTTTTTCAACTCCAGGATTTCACCCTTCACATCTACCGTGATCTTTTTGGAAAGGTCGCCGTTGGCCACGGCCGTCGTTACTTCCGCGATGTTGCGCACCTGACCGGTCAGATTACCGGCCATCAGGTTCACGCTGTCGGTCAAATCTTTCCAGGTGCCGGCGACGCCTTTCACATCCGCCTGGCCCCCGAGTTTTCCTTCCGAACCCACTTCGCGCGCCACGCGCGTAACTTCCGAGGCAAACCCGTTTAGTTGGTCCACCATCGTGTTGATAGTGTCTTTCAGTTCGAGAATCTCGCCCTTCACGTCCACCGTGATCTTTTTGGAAAGGTCGCCGTTCGCCACAGCGGTGGTGACTTCGGCGATGTTACGAACCTGGCCGGTCAGGTTGCCGGCCATGAAATTCACGTTGTCGGTCAAATCTTTCCAGGTTCCGGCGACGCCGATAACCTGCGCCTGGCCGCCGAGTTTTCCTTCGGTACCTACTTCGCGGGCCACGCGGGTAACTTCCGATGCGAACGAGTTCAACTGGTCCACCATCGTGTTGATGGTGTTCTTCAACTCCAGGATTTCGCCCTTCACGTCCACCGTGATTTTTTTGGAAAGGTCGCCGTTCGCCACCGCGGTAGTGACGTCTGCGATGTTCCGAACCTGGCCCGTCAAGTTACTGGCCATCGAATTCACGTTGTCCGTCAGGTCCTTCCACGTACCGGCGACGCCGCGCACATCGGCCTGGCCGCCGAGTTTTCCTTCGGTACCTACTTCGCGGGCTACGCGGGTAACTTCCGATGCGAACGAGTTCAACTGGTCCACCATCGTGTTGATGGTGTTCTTCAACTCCAGAATTTCGCCCTTCACGTCCACCGTGATTTTCTTGGAAAGGTCGCCGTTCGCCACGGCGGTGGTGACTTCGGCGATGTTGCGCACCTGGCTCGTCAGATTGCTGGCCATGGAGTTCACGCTATCGGTCAGGTCCTTCCACGTGCCGGCCACGCCTTTAACGCGGGCCTCGCCGCCCAGTTTTCCTTCGGTACCGACCTCGCGGGCGACGCGCGTAACTTCTGACGCAAACGAACTCAACTGGTCCACCATGGAATTAACGATCTTCACAGTGCGCAGGAATTCGCCCTTCAGGGGCCTTTCGTCAACCTGTAACGCCATCCGCTCTGACAGATCCCCGTTGGCCACTGCGCCGATCACGCGGGCCATTTCGCTGGTCGGCCGGGCCATGTCATCGATTAGCAGATTGGTGGAATCAACCAGGCGCAACCATGAACCCGAAGCCGCGGGGACTGCTGCGCGATGATTGATCTTTCCTTCTTTGCCCACGACGCGGCTGACGCGTTCAACTTCCTTCGTGGTCCGGTCGCTCAGCTCGATGATGTCGTTGAAGGTGTCGGCGATCTTGCCGGCCTCGCCCGTCCATTCGCCGGGCAGGCGGACCGAGAAGTCGCCTTTCTTAAAAGCAACGAGGGCTTTTAGTAACAACTTGGTGTTCAGGGAATCTTTTGCCAGGGTTTGAGTTCGCATTGTTTCCTTCCAGGTTTGCTAAGAATCTGAGAGAGGTCGTGCGCTGAATCATTGCCCCGCAAGCACAGAAAAGCGCCAGCAGAGCTGCCATCGGGTCGGGGGGACCTTTGGGCATCAAACCAGGGGAGTCTGAATAAGGGGGAAGCAGAAACATCCACGTAATAGAAGGGTTTCGGCTCGTAGATATTTATACCGAGCTTACAAAAATATGTAAACCCTTTTCACAGCGACCCTCCACCGAGCGAAAAGCACTTTGAACATCGGTTTTTCTCCCTCTCCGCAACCAGAGAGGGGTTAGGGGAGAAGTTGGCCGCACGCGAAACCCCACCCCCACCCCCTCCCAATTTTCCGGGAGGGGCAGACACATCACCAGTCCGATGTTGTGAAACGCTCACGATTTGGGTAGCATTCGCGTCCCATGACTAACAAAACTGAACCAATGTCCGGGAAGGAGATCGTCGATCTCTGCCGCCGGCACACGCTCTTTGAATGGTCCGCGCAGGCCGCGGTCGATCCCATTCCCGTCGCCGGCGCGAAGGGAGTTTACTTCTGGACGCCGGAAGGCAAGCGCTACATCGATTTCAATAGCCAGTTGATGTGCGTGAACATCGGCCACGGCGATGAACGCGTTATCCGGGCGATTCAGGAGCAGGCCGCGACGCTCGCTTACGCCAATCCGTTCATGGCTACGGAAGTGCGTGCGCGCCTCAGCGTAAAGCTCGCAGAGCTAACGCCCGGCGACATCGACGCTTTCTTCTTTACCAACGGTGGCGCCGAAGCAAACGAAAACGCCATCCGTATCGCGCGAATGTTTACGGGCCGTCACAAGATTGGGGCGCGGTACCGCTCGTATCATGGTGGGACGGCCGGCGCGCTGACACTGACCGGCGATCCGCGTCGTTGGGCGGCTGAGCCGGGCATTCCGGGAGTCTTTCGCATTCCGGATTTTTATCATGGCATCCAAAAAGGTTCGGACACCGCTGAAGAGGTCCTGGCGCGCACCGAAGAGATATTGGAACTCGAGGGCGCAAAGACAGTCGCCGCGCTGATCGTAGAGCCCGTGGTGGGAACCAACGGAATTCTGATTCCGCCTGACGGCTACATGCAGGGTTTGCGCGCGCTGTGCGACAAGTACGGCATTCTCTTAATCGCTGACGAGGTGATGGCGGGCTTTGGCCGCACCGGCGAATGGTTTTCAGTGGACCATTGGAAAGTCGTCCCCGATCTGATCTCCATGGCCAAAGGTCTGACCAGCGCCTATGTGCAACTTGGCGCAGTCGGCATGCGAAGGCAGATCGCGGACCACTTCGACAAAAATGTGTTCTATGGCGGTCTCACTTACAACAGCCATCCCCTCGCTTGCGCGGCGGCTCTGGCAACGATCGCAGTGTATGAAGAAGACAATTTGATCGAAAAAGCGCGCAACATGGGAACCATGATGCGGGGCCTGTTGGAAGATCTGGAGCAGCGTCACCCTTCTGTGGGCACGACGCGCAACATCGGCCTGTTCGGAATCGTCGAGCTGGTGCGCAATCGCCAGACGCGCGAGCCGATGGCGCCTTTCAACGGCGCCTCGCCCGAGATGCAAGCACTCGGCAAGTTCTTCCGGCAGGAAGGCCTCTACACCTTCGTGCGTTGGAACACGTTCTTTACCAACCCACCGTTGTGCATCACCGAAGCAGAAATGCGCGAGGCATTCGCGATCATTGATAAGGGTTTGGAGATCACGGATCAGGCGGTTTCGTGATTCTGGAGCCAAGGAGAGCAAGGAATATTAGCCGCAGATTTACGCGGATGATTCAGATCTGAAAGTGAACTACTCAACCGTCGTGGGGTTCTTGTTCTGATCGGCTTTTATCTGTGTGAATCTGTGGCTAAAACTTTTGGTACCCGCGGCAGGGGTCGAACCTGCGACCTCTCGCTCCGGAGGCGAGCGCTCTAATCCACTGAGCTACGCGGGCATTGGCGGAGTGACAAGATAGCATAGAGGCGCGGAAAATCCGTAAAGCCCGCGAAGCGACCGAACGCCCGCCGATCAGAATCTCTGATCCGTTACCGACCTGGAGTGAATCCCGTTTCCGCTATCGGCCGCTGCGCGGGCTCTGGATTATTTGACTGCGGTGATCCTGGGGTTCGCTTCGCTTCACCCCAGGCTTTACGCTTTCGCCCGCTATCGCGGGCTAGGCGGCTCCAAAGCCTCACTTGTCGACCAACCACCCTTCGGCGTATTCTCAAACGCCTTAAAATCAAAACCGATACTGACTCTCCAACTCTCCTGAACCATGCCTGAACCTTTTGAGCAAATTGTCGCCCTGCTGAAGTTGGAGGCGCGCGCCATCGATGACGCGGTTGAGCGCCTACAGCGTGATCAGGTGGAGCGCGTACTGGAAATTCTGACAAGCTGCAAAGGCAAGGTCGTCCTGCTGGGCGTAGGCAAGTCG
This sequence comes from Blastocatellia bacterium, assembly GCA_034665305.1. Taxonomy (GTDB): domain Bacteria; phylum Acidobacteriota; class Blastocatellia; order Pyrinomonadales; family Pyrinomonadaceae; genus DASXRU01. The sequence goes on from JAXDFZ010000011.1 coordinate 8,349, forward strand.
GGCATCATCGCGCAAAAGATTGCCGCCACGATGACCAGCAGCGGCACCGCGTCAATTTATCTGCATCCTTCCGACGCATTGCACGGCGGCCTCGGTATTGTTACTTCCGCAGACGTGGTGATGGCGTTGAGCAACAGTGGCGAGACCGACGAACTAATTCAAATTCTACCTTATCTGAAGCAGCGCCAAGTTCCCATCATCGCGCTGGTGGGCAACATGAAGTCGACTTTGGCCCAGCGGGCCGACGCGGTGCTTGATGCGTCAGTGGACCAGGAAGCGTGTCCGCTGAACCTCGCGCCGACGACCAGCACGACCGTCGCCCTCGCGTTGGGTGATGCCCTCGCGATGACGTTGATGCAGGCAAAGGGTCTGACTTCGCAGGACTTCGCGCTAAACCATCCCGCCGGACAAATCGGCAAGCGACTGACGTTGCGTGTCGCGGATCTGATGCACGGTGGAACTGAGAATCCAACGATCTCGATCGACGCGCCGTGGCTGGAAGTGATATCGGCAATTAGTAAATTCGGACTCGGCGCCGTCAATGTAATCGACGGTGAAAGCCGTTTGGCCGGTATCGTCACGGACGGTGACTTGCGGCGCTCATTGCAGACGGCGAACTACGCTGACCTGCCGCACATCAAAAGCGCAGAGTTGATGACGCGCAATCCGGTCGTAGTCACGCCGGAGATGCTCGCTTATGACGCGTTGCGTTTGATGGAGGATCGGCCTTCACAGATTTCGGTGCTGCCCGTCGTCGATGGGGAGCGAGCTTGTGTCGGATTGATTCGCGTCCACGATATTGTCCGCAGCGGCTTGTGAGTCACGTCCTCTGTGAAAGAGATGAGTGAGTTTAAAAATCTCATTAGCAGCGCACTGCAGTGCGGTGATCGAGATACATCATGTTTGATTAACCGTTTTAACGGTTTCGCGAAAAAACCTTTAAACGGTTGGAAGGTAATGTATTGCCCCTACCCCACCTGACTGAAGTCAGGTGCTAATGAGAATCAGAAAATGATCCAATACAAGTGCTCGAAGTTTTTTTTGGCTGCGCTATCAATGGTTCTGCTGACTTACGCAGTGCATGGTCAGGATTCCAGCAGGCGCCCAAGGCAAGTCAGTTCCGCCGCGGGAAATGAAGCCACCGTGGCAATCAATCAACAGTTTGCCAACTCATTCCTCAATGCCATCTTTGATAATTTGAAGGAGCCGTCGGTGTCACTCGGCCGCGCTGAAGGGCAGGCTGGTTGCGGAAACGTAGCGATCCTGAAACGTGAAGTCGCCGGCGTGCGCACCGCGGTGCGCTTTGAAAACGGGCGCATCGCCGCGCCACTGGCGTTCGCGGGTTCTTATTATTCTTCCCTCCTGGGATGCATTCAGTTCGAAGGTTGGGCCAACGCCAACATCACGCTCGAGTTTGATCGCGGGCGCCAGGCGCTGGTGGGAAGGATCCGGCTTGAAAACGTTCACCTGACCAACGTGCCCGAACTGATCAGCGGGCAGTTACTCGGTTTGGCGCAAACCGCAATCGACAACCGCTACAATCCGTTCACCGTGGTGACGCTGGAGCAAATGTCAACGCGTGTTCCGATCGCTCCGGCAGGCGGGGCATTGCGCTTTCACGCCAAAGAAATTCGTCCGGAGATCACTCCCGGGTTGCTGACGCTTCATCTGGTTTATGAGTTTGTCGGTACTTCGTAATTGTCAGAACCGCCTGCGGTAGCGGGCGGTTGATCGCTGAAATAAAGATGCTTCGGTAAACTCAAAAACATGCGCGTTTCTGACCGATCATGTGGAATGACACCGACACGCCGCTTGCCTTTCTCAATACATTTCGCTCATACGGCACTTGGCTACATGGTGATAATCGTGGCTCCGTCAATAGGTTTCGCAACAAGTACAATTCTCCTCGCTTGCCACCAGAAGAGACTTGGATAGAAAAAAACACCGCTCGTCTCAAGGGCGAAATAGTTACTTTGTCAGCCAGGCAACGACGTTGTGTTGACGAGGCTATTCGCGAAACTTGTATGCTCCGCCAATGGGATTTGTACGCTGTTAATGTACGAACGAACCACGCTCATACCGTCGTCTCCATTGGTACCAAGAAGCCAGCGAGCGCACTAAACGGATTTAAGGCAAATGCGACCCGGAAGATGCGTGAGAAGGGGTCTGGAAAAGTGAAAGGAGTCCCTGGGCTGATAAGGGCAGCAAACGATATTTGTGGAATGCGCGAAGTGTTGCACGTGCAATTGACTACGTTCTCTATGGACAGGGAGATGATCCATCTGACTTTGACGATCAGTAACTGTTCAGAATACGAGTTCCGAAGCGCGTCGCGTGGGCCAAGCATCTTTGGTAATGAAGATCAACCGCCCGCTACCGCAGGCGGTTCTGACTGAATATCCACGATCTCCCAGGCTTTGCGATTGCGCAGCAGGGTCGACATCAGCGCCGCGTGCATGAGGTGGCCGCTCCGTTCCGCCTTCACACGGCCCAGCAACGGCATCCCCAGCAGCGCGAGGTCTCCGATGATGTCCAATATTTTGTGACGCACGAACTCGTCGCTGAACCGCAAGCCGGTTTCATTCAGCATTCCGTCCTTTGTCAGCACGATGGCGTTGTCGAGTGAGCCGCCGCGAATCAGGTTCGCCCGGCGTAGCGCTTCGATCTCCTCCGTGAATCCAAACGTTCGGGCCGCCGCGATGTCGCGGCCAAAGGCGCCGTTGTTGACCGTGAAGCAGCGGTGCTGCACGCGAATCAACGGATGCGGAAAATCGATCAGGCAATCGATTTCATAACTGTTAGCCGGCTCAACTGAAATCCTGCGGTTACCATTTTCCACGCTTACTTTTTCGCGAACCAACAAAGCCCGGCGAGCCGGCCGCTGCTCCACCACGCCGGCCTGGTCAATCATATCGGTGAAGTGTTCAGCGGAACCATCCATGATCGGAACTTCGAGGTTATCGACTTCGACGAACGCGTTGTCGACGCCGACTCCACGCAAAGCAGCCAACAGATGTTCCACCGTGGAGAGCATCACGCCGGTGCGCATCAAGGTGGTGGCATAACTGCAATGCGCTACCGACTCAACGGTGGCCGGAATTTCAAAGCCGCCGAGATCCGTGCGCCGAAAAACGTATCCGGTGTCCGGCGGCGCCGGCAGCAAGCGTACCTGCACCGGCACCGCCGTATGCAAGCCAGTGCCTTTAGTTTCAACTGGAGCGCCCAGCGTCGTTTGCTTGATCAATGAATGCCCTTTGAGGTGCTGGAATAAGATAGAGCCCTTTACTCAAGAGCAATGAACGTGCCGCCCGAACGTTTATGAAAAATTCCATTTTCTTCAAGTCGTGTGGCGGTCGAGCAACGAATTACCACGATCCCGCGGCGGAAATGCTACAAGTGTTTTGAGGTCAGATTCCATAGTGGGCCAGTTTTGACTCTCATTAGCACCTGACTTCAGTCAGGTGGTCATGGGCGTACCCTCTGTTCTCAACCGTTTCAACGGTTTCAATAAACCGTTAAAACGGTTAGGGCGACATCGGCCCGATAGATCACCGCACTGAAGTGCGGTGCTAATGAGATTTAGAAGTGGCTCACAACTAGGAATGCGAGCGGTTTGACACGTTCTGAAGCCACCCCTATCATCGATTTCAGATGCCACAACCAAAGTCCGCCGCCGGTGAACGGCCAGCCGATCGGGTCTTTTTGATCGACTCGATGTCGCACATCTTTCGCGCTTTCTATGCGCCCATGGCCAACCGCGCTGAGCCACTCCACAACTCCAAAGGTCAGGTGACGGGGGCGGTCTACGTTTTTACCAACATGCTGCGCAAACTCTTGCAGGAGGAAAAGCCCAAATACGTCGCGGCTGTTTTCGAATCCGGCGAAAAAACTTTTCGGCACGAAACCTTTACCGACTACAAGGCCAATCGATTGGCGATGCCGGAGGATCTCGCTTCGCAGATGCCTTACATCATGCGGCTGTGCGAGGCCTACAACATTCCCATGCTCAACGTCCCCGGCTATGAAGCGGACGATGTCATTGGCTCGCTCGCCGTGCAGGCGGCCGCGAAGGGTTTGCAGGCGGTGATTGTTTCGAACGACAAGGACATGTGCCAGATGGTCCGCGATCCGGACATCGTTTGCATGCGGCAGAATTCGCAGGTGGTCAAGCGTAAGGAGCCAGTGCCGCCAGTTGAATGGTGCGATGAAGCCTGGGTGGAAAAGAAGTTTGGCGTGCCCGCCGGCCAACTTGTCGATCTGCTCGGCTTGATGGGTGATTCGATTGATAACATTCCCGGAGCGCCGGGGATTGGCGCCAAGGGCGCGGTGCAAATAATCAAGCAGTTCGGTTCGATCGAAAACGCGTTGCAGCGTTGGGAGGAAGTTAAGCATAAGACCTACCGCGAATCGCTCCGCAACAATGCGCCGCTGATACGGCAATCTCGCGAGCTGGCGCGAATCAAGAGTGATATCGATATCGATCTTGATCTCGACCAACTGAAAGCGCGTCCTCCGGATCGCACGGCGGCGTACAATCTTTTCAAAGAACTCGACTTTCAGGTATTGAGTCGCGAATTCGCGGACGCGGCCGTCGCGCCCAGTGCCGGGTCATCGGCCGCACAGAACTATCGTCTCGTTCGCAAGCGCGCCGATCTCGATTTGTATTTGGAAAGTTTGTGGCAGGCCGAACGAGTTGCCTTTGCGTTTGCTGAATCCGGAATCGCCCCCGCAGCCGGAGAGCAGGCATGTTTGCCTGATGACCAGGATGCAATCGGAATCGCGATCTCCACTGCTGCCGGCTCTGCCGCCTACATCGATCTGGCGAATTTTGCCGAGGGCAGGGAAGCCGCGCTCGGCCCTTTGCGTGAAGCTTTAACCAACGGCCTGCTGGAAAAATCCGTTCACGATTTGAAGCGCACGATCGCCTTGCTGGCGCCCCTCGGAATCACGCCCGAAGGAATTGCGGATGACACGTTGCTGGCTGCGTATCTGCTCGACCCCGCGCGCAGCAAGTATGAGCTCAGCGACCTCGCCCGTGAATCGTTGAACGTAGAGCGCTCGACGGAGCGGCCCGGCGATTGGACGGAAGCACAATGGCAGACAGCTGAGTCTGCCGACCTGACCGGACAGATAGCCACAGTCTTGCATGCGCGGATTCTCGAAGAAGGTTTGGAAACGATCTACAAAGAAGTTGAGCTGCCGCTCGCGCCCCTCCTCTACAAAATGGAGCGCTCCGGAATTCGCGTTGACCGGGCCGTGCTGGCGGAATTGTCGCGGCACATTGGCGTGGAGTTGGATAAGTTAACGACGCAGATCTACAAAGTCGCCGGACACGAATTCAAGATTAATTCTCCAAAACAGGTGGGCGAAGTTTTGGAGGAAATGAATATCAGTTCCGGGCGAAAGACTTCGACCGGCCGAGTCTCTACCAGCAAGGGCGTGCTGGAAGAGTTGGCCCAGACCTACGAGCTGCCGCGTTTGATTATTGAATATCGCGAGTTGGATAAGTTGAAGAGTGTTTATACCGACGCCTTGCCGGATCAAATTGCGGCGGATGGACGTATTCATTGCCAACTGAATCAAACGGTCGCGGCTACCGGGCGGCTCTCGTCAAGCGATCCCAACTTGCAGAACATTCCAATTCGCAGCGAGTTGGGCCGGCGCATTCGCCGCGCCTTTGTGGCCGCGCCGGGAAACAAACTGGTGGCCGCCGATTATTCCCAACTGGAACTGCGCCTGCTCGCGCACATCACGCAGGATGAAGTGATGTTGGAAGCTTTTCAAAACGGCGACGACATTCACGATCGCACCGCGCGCCTGGTCTTCGGCGCGAAAACGGATGAAGAGCTGAAGGAGGCCCGGCGCTTTGCGAAGATTGTAAACTTCGCCATCGCTTACGCGATTGAGCCCTGGGGGTTGTCGCAGCGGGTCGGCATCTCGCGACAGGAAGCCCGCAAAGTCATCGACGACTACTACGCAACTTACAAAGGCGTGCGCCGTTACATGGAAGAAGTCCCGGTGCGCGCGCGGGAGCATGGTTACGTGCGTTCGTTGTACGGCCGGATTCGGCCGCTGGCAGGAATCAACGATCGCAACGCCAACATTCGCAAATCGGCGGAGCGCGAAGCGATCAACATGCCGATTCAGGGAACTGCCAGCGACATCGTGAAGATCGCGATGCTGCATGTGGAAGAAGAGTTGAGACGCGAAGCAGTGCCGGCCCAGATGCTGATGCAGGTCCACGATGAGCTCCTGGTGGAGTGTCCCGAAAGCGAAACCGATCGAGTGGTCGCAATCCTGCGACGCGAAATGGAATCAGCGGTGCAACTCGATGTGCCGCTAATCGCGGACATTGGTGTCGGCGACAACTGGATGGACGCCAAGAAGTAGAACAGGCATTCCTGCCTGTCTTTCTATTCAGGAGCGATGGACAGACAGGAATGTCTGTCCTACTTCGGACGGGCTGCGTTGCTACTGCATCCCAAAGAGTTGAGTAAGCCGAACAACAAGTGACCCAGAACAAAGAAACACACTCACCGGAAGAAGGCCACGTCGTTTACCGGCGGACTGATCCGAGTGCGACTGCCGGTCAATCCGGCCCCAGACAGGGCAGGGGCGGCGAAAACGTGCCGTTGGCCCCGGGCCTGTTGCCGCTAATCATGGGTTTCGCGCTGCTGGTGCTGCTCGTTTTTGGGCTCGGCTCTTTCAGTGTGCGGAAGATCGATGACACCACGCGTCAGGTGTTAGAGATGGGAAACGCGCACGCGGGTTCGTTGAAGCTCCTGCTTGGTTTACGCAACGCGCTGATTACCCTCGACAACGAAGCACGCGATCGCGACGAAGCGATAACCCGCCATGAGTTGCGTCCGCCTTTCGACATACGCTTGAGCACTGCGCGAAACGAAGTGAATAGCGAGCTACGTTACTGCGAGCGGGCGCAGTTCGCACAAACAGAAAAATGGCGGAGTTTTCGCAGCCACCTGGACACTTATCTGGCAGTGACCGACGACTCCGCGCGTTATAACCAGGAAGGGTTCGACGCGTTCAGACTGCTGGCGGGCGAGTTGGATGGCATTGTCGATGTCTCTCTTCTCGAAGAGGGAAAAATCCTGCAGCGCACTGAAGAGCTGCAGCAGTCGGCCGCGCGCGCGATTCGTTTTTGGACCGGACTCGCGATCCTGGCCGGCTTGCTGATCGCCCTGGGAACGATCGTTGAGATTCAGCGAAGGTTTCGCCAACTGCGCCGGACGATGCATGATGCGCGGCGCGAGCGTGAGTTTAGCAATCAAATGTTGGAAGGCATGGTCAGTGCCGTCGCCGCAATCGATGCGCGCGGTCATATTCGCAGCGCCAACCCGGCCTTCTTTCAAATGTTTCCTCGGGCCAGCATCGGCGTCACAATTTATGAAAAGTTTGCGGCTGAGGACGCCATGACCATGCTAGATTCGGCAACGGCAACTCGGGTGGAAAAAGCGACCTACCGGGGGCGTTGGGTGCGTGGCGTTGAGGCCGGAGCGGCCGATGGGCGCACCTTCGATATTTATTCGTCGCCGTTGGAGATTGACGGCGAACACGGCCAGATACTGACTCTGGTCGACGTCACGGAAGCCGCCGAGGCCGAAACGAACCTGCGTCACGGCGAAGCGCTCGCCGCCGTGGGGCAGGCGACTGCGCAGTTGGCCCATGAGATTAGAAACCCGCTGGGAAGCATCAGGCTGGGAGTTGCAATGCTGCGCGACAGCGCGCCGGGACTGCAGTCGTTGACTACCATTGACCTGGTGGAGCGCGGTATCAATCACCTGAACAAACTGGTGGTCGACGTTACTGAGTTTTCGCGCGAAAGGCCGCTGGAACTGGAAGAGACCGATTTGCAGGAGTTGATCGAATCCGGAGTAGAACTGGTTTCCGATCGCGTCGAAGACAAGAACACCGAGCTGGTATTTGAGTATGCAAGCAAGCCTATTCGCGGTAACTGGGACGCCGATCAGTTGCGCGAAGTGTTCATGAATCTGTTGGGCAACGCGATTGACGCCAGCGAACCGGGCACTCAGATCACGATTGCCACAGAGTTGCTTAGTTCCCAGAATTCCGATGCTGATGGACCATCGGAAGACGATCTGGAGCGGCGCGGATTACGCGCCCGGATCGTAATCGCCGACCGCGGTCACGGCATACCGGAGCAGACGCTGGCGCGAATTTTCGAACCTTTCTTCACAACCAAAAGACGCGGCACGGGTTTGGGCTTGGCCATCTCTCGCCGAATCGTCGAGCGGCATGGCGGCAAGCTGACGGCGGAAAGCGAAGTGGGGAAGGGAACGCGCTTTAAAGTTGAACTGCCCTTGCAGTAGCGTCGAGTGTGTTGAGTTCAGCGGCCCCCATACTTTCTTATCAATAGGCGCATCAAGCCCTGCAAAGTCCGCGAAGCGGCCGACAGCATAAAGCCTGGGGTGAAGTGAAGCGAACCCCAGGATCACGCCCACCAAAAACTCATAAGAGCCCGCGAAGCGGCCGATAGCTTGGCTATCGACAATGTTTGATCCGTGATCGCCGGCCCTAAACCGAATCCCGTTCCCGCCATCGCCCGCTTGGCGGGCTCCGGATTAATTTGAGTGGCCTGTTCCTGCGGTTCGCTTCGCTCACCCCAGGCTTTATGTGTCGGCCGCTCGCGGGCTTTGCAGAGGCGGGGGCAAGCCACCCTTCCTGACTGCAAGTAAATAGGGGCTTGACTCGATGCGAGGCGGGATTACGGCGTGAGGGTTTCGAACGCCTTGCGCGCTGCGGCGATTGTTTGATCGATGATCTCGTCGCTGTGGGCCAAACTAACGAACCCCGCCTCAAATTGTGACGGCGCCAGATAGATACCTTCATTAAGCATGGCATGAAAGAACTTGCCGTACAGATCGCGACTGCTGCGGTCGGCGGTGGCCCAGTTCGTCACTGGGTGGTTTGTGAAGAATGAGGTCCACATCGAACCAACGCGATTCATGACGGCCGCGAGATCCGCATCGCGCGCGGCCACGCTCAACCCTTCGCACAGACGCTTGCTGCTGAACTCCAACTTTTCATAAACCGAACGATCGCGGAGCCGCCGCAGGGTAACCAGTCCCGCTGTCATCGCGAGGGGGTTTCCGGAAAGCGTACCTGCCTGATATATCGGCCCCACCGGCGCGATATGATTCATCAACTCGCGACTGGCGCCGTACGCGCCCACCGGCAGTCCGCCACCAATGATCTTGCCGAGCGTCGTGATGTCCGGCTTGATGTCAAACAATTCCTGCGCGCCGCCGCGAGCAAGTCGAAAGCCGGTCATCACTTCATCAAAAATCAACAACGCACCGGACGCCCTCGTTACCTCACGCACTCTTTCCAGGAAGCCGGGCGCGGGAGGAACGCAGCCCATGTTGCCGACGACCGGTTCAATAATCACGGCAGCGATGTCGCTGTTCGCGGCGAAGACGGTTTCCAATGCGTCGGGATCGTTGAAGGGGATTGTCAGTGTCTTCTCAGCCAGGGCCGCCGGCACCCCCGGGCTATCGGGCAGACCCAACGTCGCGACTCCGGAACCGGCTTTTACCAGCAGGCTGTCCGCGTGGCCATGGTAGCAGCCTTCGAACTTCAACAACTTGTCACGGCCGGTCGCGCCGCGTGCGAGGCGAATCGCGGACATGGTGGCTTCGGTGCCGCTGCTGACCATACGCACCATTTCAATCGAAGGGATAGCGTCGATGATCTCTTCAGCTAATTGGATTTCCAGCTCGGTGGGTGCGCCGTAACTGGTGCCCTTTTCCAGCGCCTCATGCAGCGCGGCGATGACTTCCGGATCAGCGTGTCCCAGAATCATCGGACCCCATGAGCCGACGTAATCAATGTACGAACGTCCATCAACGTCGGTGATTGTCGCGCCGCCGGCACTGGAAATGAACAAGGGCGAGCCGCCCACGCCACGAAACGCGCGCACCGGCGAATTCACCCCGCCGGGAATTAATGCCACGGCGCGGTCGAATAATTGTTTGGAGTTATCGGGGTTGCCGCTTGCGGGTTTCATTGATGGCGAGAATAGCAAGTAAAGGTCGAGTTAACCAAAACGCCATTCAGTGTGCGAATGCTAGAGGCGCTCCGCGGCTTGCTTGGGTTCCACTGTAATCGTTTTGAAACTGGACATGCGCACCAGGCCGGGCGCCGCGCCTTTGGGTTTGGACAGAAATTTTCTTTGCGTGTAATGCACCGGGACCTTCGTGTCTTCGCGCGCATGAGAGAACCAGGCAGTGAGTTGCGCCGCCTCAATGACGGTGCGGTGCGGTATTTCTTTGCGGGTCGGGTTGCGAACGATGACGTGCGAGCCGGGGTAGTCCGCGGCGTGCAGCCAAAGGTCGTAAGGCCGGGCAATTTTAAACGTCAGATGATCGTTATCCCGCGCGGCGCGTCCGACCAGAATCTCATAGCCGTCAGCGGATAGGTAACGACGAACACCGGCGATTTTTTCGTCAGGCTTTCGCTTCGTCCCAGGTGTTGCCGGGGGGCGGGACGAAGAGGATTCGATAAACTTTGCCAACGCGTCCTGATCTCCACCGGCAATGATCTGTTCCAATGTGGCTTGGTGCGTGTGCAGTTTGTCGATTTCAGTTTTTAGGGAGTCCAGGCGTTTTTTGATTTCCTGGCGTGCGCGCTTTGATTTGGCGAAACGAGCAAAACGGCGGGCGGCTTCCTCCGGCAAAGTGGAGTTTTGATCTACCGGAACCTCGATGACCGGCTCGCCTTCCGCAAAGTAATCAACGATCTGAACTAAATCGCCGCTGCGTTTCGCATTGGTGTTTGCCAGCAGGAGATCGCCGATTCGCTTGTGGTCTTCGGCATCCGCGTGCGTCGCCAGGTCACACTCCAATTGATGTTGAAGCTTTTCGCGTTGCGAAATTTGTTTCCGTAAACGACTGCGCGCGCCCGCAGCGGTTGTGTCGGACGCGGTTGCCGCATCGTGCTCTCGATAGTAAGCGTCTGCGGCTTCCGAAAGCGTTTCAAACGATCCTCTTTCCAACGGTTTCACCTGGCGCGCTGTGCCGGCGACTGGTGGGGAAGGAGGCGCTTCGTACGTCTCTCCAACTAACTGCCCGGGACCGCGGCCAGGACGGAGGGCACGCAGGATCGTCATCTTGTCGTCCAGGACAAAAAGATTCGCCGCCCGGCCGGTTAATTGCGCGATTAAGGTGCGTTCGATCTTTTGGCCTAGCTCGTCCTGACCCACGAACGCAAAACGAACGATGCGATCGCCGGCATCCTTGGCGATCGATTGCAGCTGCGTTTGGCTAAGCTCACTTTTCGTTGCCTGCGCAAACTGCGACAGGGGCAGCGATCGCTTTTCCAGGTCGGAGACTCGCCGTCCGATCATGTGCAGGCGCGGCTGATTCGGCTCCGCGGATATCAAAAGATACTTTTTGTCGCGGGAACGAAAGTCCATCGCGAGGGAAAGAGGAGAGAATTGAAAGATTTTTCCCGGGCCGCGGCCCTCGAGCAGGGGTGCTAACTCAGTGACGATTTCCTGGATGGTTTGATTGTCCATGAAACCAGTCGCCCAAAAACAAAGGGCGACAACCCAGAGGGTTTCGCCCTGTCCGTACCGCCGGCCGTTCTAACTAATCGTGCACCACGATGGTTCCCGAAAAATGATCGTGTGCGGTGCGACGTTCCGCATCAACCAGGCCGTAGAAAATTCCGAGGCCGGCGGTGGCTAACGAAAGAATGTATCCCAACGCCCGTCGCGCTGATTGAGATCCGCTCGGCATTAAGCCGCTGCGAACGTCGACTGCCCGGATGCCAAAGAGCTTCATCCCCAGCGTGCGCCCCGCCAACGCGGTTGAGAACGTTAAATAAAGAAAGCCGGCGACGACGGTGATGCCGGCCATCAGGCCTTTCACGCGCAGGTCGTTCCAGTTACTGCCCCACAACTCAATGCCGGCCGCGAAGGGACAGGCAGCAAAAGCAATCATCAGTAAATCAATCAGCGCTGCCATGGTGCGTGAGGGAATTCCCGCGCGGTCATCCCGCGAGGTTCCGAACTCCGTCTGCGCCGTTTGCAATGTCTCGAGATAAGAGAGCGCGGCATTTTCAACTCTCTCAGTTATCACGCGGACACCTTCCGGCTTTGCTGTTTTAGTTTCGGCAGGTAATTCTTCGGGAACTGCCTCGGGACGTTCCGTAGGTTGCGACGGCACTACCACTAGTCCGTGTTCCTTCATGGGACGTTCAACTGCGTGGACCACAGTTTCGTTGACTGGCTCTGAAACGAGCAGTTCCGGTTCGATGCTTTCCAGGGAGTTCAGTTCGGTTACTGGTTCAGCGCGTCGTGCCAGCGCTGCGCCGCCACGACTGAAACCTTGCACTGTCTGAGCCGGGGCCCGGTGCGCTCGTTCAATTCTGAGCAGGGCCTTCATCACGATCGGATTGATTGCGGGTGCCGCCGCCGGACGTACCAGTCCCAGCGCGGCCGTTTCCGTAGTGCGAGTCGCTGGTTTATTTGCCGTCTCACTTGCTGCGGAGTCGGTTGCGGCTTCCAGCGCCTTCCGTTTTTGTACCGCGCGCACACGTTCACTGAGTTCCTTGCGCCATTGCGGGACGCGACCGCCTCCCGGAAACTCAATCAGAGTTGAGTTCGCAGCAGGTTGTTGCGCGGTGCGGGCACGGTTCTTCTTAGTTCGCGTGGTAGATGTTGGACGTTGCGGGGTGCGCGATTCGGTTTGGTTGTTTGCGGCACTTTCGGCGTTTGCCGGGGAAAGAGCGGAGGCCGACTGGCATTCGGGGCAATTCTCCGATTCCCTCGGGTCGCTTGCCCCGCAGGAGTGACATTGCATTGGCAAAGGGCCTCCGTCGGTAAAGAAAAAGTTGGGGGATGGGCCGCATCGCTAACCCAAGCCGCTGCGCAATTCGAGCCGGATACTATCAGACGTTACTTTAAGTCGTCAATCAGAAAATATACCAGCGCTTGAGGTTGGAGACTCGGGCTAGCCTGTGGAAATCCTGGCAGGAGAAGTGGGCGAGGAGTTTGATTCGCCTAGAGAGGTTGCCGGCCAGCGAAGCCGGCTTCGACGTCGTGCCACCATTCCAACCGGTCGCCCTCGCCCAGTTGCCAGCAGAGGAGCACGACGCGACCGTCCCGCAACGCTGGAAAATCGATCAAGCCGCGGGAGTAGTCCTTCAACTGTACTCCCAGCGATTCCAGTTCATTTACCCGTAAGGATAAGTCGGTTAGCGCGCTTGCATAACGCGAACCACCCGCCATCCCCCCGCCGCCGTGCTCCGCGCCGGCGGCTGCCTTTTTAACGGCTCCCTGGAACTTTTGCACTGCGCGGTGCGCCCGCTGAATTGAGAGAACGATGGTCTGCACCTCAGGAAGGAGGGAATTCGCTTCTTCAACGCTAAAAATCTTCATGGAAATATCCTGCATAGTCCGCAACCTCTAACCGGCGATTTACTGATCGTCCGTAATCCGGATGAATTCGGCCGCCCGCGCAAATTGTTCTTCTTCTTCAATACTAACTTCCATCAGCGATGTGACCGTAGAATGGTATCCGTCATCATGCTGTGATGACGTTACCGTTTCCATGAAAGCCACCGGCGTAGCGGGCATGTGCAGGTCTCGCTCGTGCACTCCATGACCGATGTCCTTCCGGACCTTCTCGGAGATTTCCCCCAGATCGATGAAGTAATCTGCAACGTCGATAAGTTTGGGAGCAGTATTTGAACGAAAGCCGGCGATCTCTACGCGACAACCTTTATAAGCAACCGCATTGACCGCGTAAACGAAATCTTCATCGCCGGAGACGAGCACGGCCGTATCGTAACGTCCGGCCAGGGACAGCATATCAACAGCAATCTCGACGTCGAGGTTCGCTTTTCGCGTACCATCGTAAAAGGTTTTCAGTTCCTTTTGAACGACGCGAAAACCATTGCGGCGCATCCAGAGCAGAAAGCCCTGCTGGCGTTCAGCTCCGACATCTACCCCGGTGTAGAAAAAAGCCCGCAGCAGGCGGCCGTCGCCCAGAAGGACGCGCAGCAGCTTGTTGTAGTCAATGTCGATATTGTGAAACCGGGCGGCGTGAAATAAATTGTTGCCATCAATAAAGACTGCTACTCGCCCGCGATTGCCAAACTGCCACGAAATATTATTCGTCGGATCAAAATGGTTCATGCTAAAAATTGGCTCCGCTAAAAGTGTAAATATCTGTGCGATAGAATGCCGCCACGATCTGACGTAGTCAAGCGCGCCGTAAACCGCCAATGATTTCGGCTCTGCATTACAAGGTGAGAGCTTAGGTCGTATAATCGGGCCCGAGGAACGCACTGCTTGTCCCACGACCCAGAATCCATTCCCGGACTGGATGATTTAGAGCCAGACCAGCCCCGCGGCTTCCAGCCGGCGGAGATGATCACATGTGACGCCTGCTTGCGGGCTAATCCGCCGACGCGCACGAATTGCCTTTATTGCCTTGCAGTGCTGCCGGTCGCAAAAGGCGCTGCGGATCTTCGCAAACCAACGCTTCGGCCGTTGGAGGAGTGGGAGCCGGGCTTCAACAATGTGCTCGTTCAGGGACAGACTGAGTTGTCGCCCCAGGCGCGGGAAGAGATCGCGACGCTGTTAAGGCTGCAGCCTGATCTGGTCCAGCTGATCTTGTCGCATGCTGAGGCCCTGCCCTTAGCGCGCGCGGCTTCGTTCGAAGAGGCGTCGCTGACCAAGACGCGCCTGCAGGAGCTCGGCGCTGAGACGATCGTAGTTTCAGATTCGGATTTGCTCGGCGAGCATCCGCAACCGAGAAGGATTCGCGCGTTGGGGCTGAGTGCGGATGCGCTCCTCGGACGTGAAGCCCTGGCTGATGCAGATCTACGGGTTTCATGGGACGACATTTACTTGATCGTTGCCGGGCGATTGGTGGTTAAGCGCGTCGAAGTTGAGGAAAATAAGTTTCGTAGCGGTGAGCGCGAGCTAATCGATTCGTGGGAGTTGAGTGACGATGAACCGGTGGTCGATATCTACAGTCGCGAACGTGACGGCGGCTGGCGAATTGCTGCGCGGAGTTTCGACTTTTCATGTCTCGGCGAACAGAAGAAACTGCTGGCAACGGAGAATTTTGTTTCGCTGTTGCAGGTGCTGCAGACCCGGAGCCCAAACGCCGCCTTCGACGATTCATATCCGGGACTGAGGAAGTTGTTAAGTGCGGTGTGGCCGCTCGCGCAGCAGACGCAGGGCAGTGGTTGGCGTCGGGCGCGTCCGGGCAAATACAACATCGCCGCAGTGACCATCAGCAATAACGAAACTCAGTTCACGCGCTACTCGCGTCTGCGTCATTATCTGCGGCTGCAGCGCGATTGAAACCATGGTGAGAAACTCCAAAAGATCTCCGCGACCACAATCGCGTGTGGCCGACAATGCCCTTCCAGGGAAAGCGTCAACCTTTGGCGAAGGCCCCGCGTCGGTAACTGAACTCTACGGCGTCGCGCCCGTGCTGGAAGCATTGCGCGCGGGCCGGCGTTCCATCGAAACCATTACAGTTGCTGAAGGTGTGCGCCACCATCGCCTGAATGAGTTGATCGCATCGGCGCGAGCAAAAGGGATTACGGTGCGGCAGGCACCGCGCGCGGCCCTCGATCGCGCTACGGCCAATGCGAACCATCAGGGAGTGATCGCCAAAGTTTCCGCCGCCCGCTATACGGAATTGGCCGATCTGCTCGATCGCGTCGGCAACCAGACGGCCGGCGATGATCCACCGCTCCTGATCGTCTTGGACGGAGTGGAAGATCCCAGAAATTTTGGCGCAATCCTGCGCACGGCCGAATGCGCCGGCGTACACGGAGTTTTCATTCCTGAGCGGCGAGCAGTTGGGTTGACTGACACGGTAGCAAAAGCGTCGGCGGGAGCGCTGGAACATTTGCCGGTTACGCGCGTGGGAAACCTGACGCGGTTAATTGATGAATTGAAAGAACGAGGCGTTTGGACCGTGGGGACTTCGGCGGAGGCGGACATGGATTACACTGCCTGGGATTGGACCATTCCAACAGCCGTATTCCTTGGCGGCGAGGGCGCTGGTTTGCATCGCCTGGTGCGTGAGCGTTGTGATGCGTTGGTTTCAATTCCGATCCGGGGCAAGATTGAATCGCTGAACGTTTCGGTTGCCGCCGGGATTGTTCTGTATGAAGCTCTGCGGCAACGTGCCGCGAAGAAAGCGCCGGAAACCGCGACCGTTTCCGCAACGTCTCGCGCGGCAAAAGCCCGGCAATCCTAGAAGATTGAAACAGAAGCGCGGTTGCAAGCGTTTTATTGCGTGAACTCGGCCGCCCATCGAAGTGCCAAATTGTCACGCAAACTGTTAGTTTGCAATGGCGAATCGCATGCAACGCGTGCGCAAACTAACAGTTTGCGTTACAGAAAACGAAGGCGGCCCATCGAAGTTACAGGAGACCAGAATGTTTTGTCCTAAATGCGCGACACAGAATTCGGAGGGCGCAAGCTTCTGCCGCTCGTGTGGCGCCAACATCAGCCTGGTTCCTCAGGCCATGACCAGCCAGGTAACCGAACCCCAGGAGCCGATATCCAGAGACTCTCTTCGTGAAGCTCGCCGGCGCAGACGGCAGAGCGGTCCGCCCACTATCAGTGAGGGGATAACGAAGGCGTTCATGGGGATAGGATTTCTGGTAGTGGCTTTGGCAATTGCGCTGTTTGGTCGTGATAGCGGCGGAAATACCTGGTGGTTCTGGATGCTGATTCCCGCCTTCCTGTTTCTGGGTAAAGGCATCGGCGAATTCATTCAAGCGAAACAGCAAGGGAAATCGTTGCCGTCGCCTCCGGCTTCGTTAATCTCCGGTGCGCCGGCGCGGAATGTGTCGGCACTTCCCCCGCGCGACACGGCAGAACTGGTGCGCAGTCCGCCCAGTGTTACTGAAGGCACGACGCGTCATCTCGGCGCCGAAGCGCCTACGCGATACCTTGATGTGGATCAGGAGGAACACTGAGTGAGGGAAGAGCAAGGAGGCCAGAAACTAGCAAACCAGAAAACTTTTCCATATATCATTTTCCATTTTTCATTTCTCATTTAGTGGCGAGCGTCGCGCTTCGGCTTAATGAAAGCCATCGAGGCAAGAGGAAAACGCGAACGGATACGTGACAGGATGGCTGAAGGTGAACGGAGAGAGCGCCAATGAACGGAACTGATGAAAAATGAAATATGGAAAATGACAAATGGAAAATGTTTTCTCTTGTGCCGTTCCTCCGCCTGCTACATGTCCCCCAAGTTGCGCCTCATCCTTAGCGGGCGGTATAGTCTCTCGAAATTCTTCTACGATCGCTAAACACTTCTGATCCGCCGCGGTATGCCCCAACGTCCAAAGATTGCGAACAACATGCTCGAGCTGATTGGGTATACCCCGCTCGTGCGCCTGAACCGGATTCCCGCGTCCGGATCGTCGGAACTGCTGGTCAAACTCGAATCGCAAAACCCGATGGCGTCCGTCAAAGATCGGATCGGCGCGGCGATGATCGAAGCCGCGGAGCGCGCCGGTCGAATCAAGCCGGGGGAAACCGTGATCATCGAACCGACCTCGGGCAACACCGGAATCGGATTGGCGTTCGCAGCGGCGGTGAAGGGCTATCGCTTAATCGTCACGCTCCCGGACACGGTCACAGTCGAACGACGTCGGGTGTTGACGGCGCTGGGCGCTGAAGTAGTTTTGACTCCTGACGAAGGCGGAATGAAGCAGGCGATTCAGAAAGCGAACGAACTCGCGGCCAGCACTCCTAACAGTTGGATCCCAAGCCAGTTCGATAATCCCGCCAACCCCGAAACGCACCGGCAAACGACTGCCGAAGAAATCTGGGAAGACACCGGCGGACGCGTCGATGGTTTTGTTGCCGGCGTGGGGACCGGCGGCACAATCGCCGGTGTAGGCCAGGTGCTGAAACAGAGATTGGGTGACAAAGTAAAAATCGTGGCGGTCGAACCTGAAGCGTCGCCCGTGATTTCGGGGGGCGAAGCCGGCTTGAACAAAATCCAGGGCATCGGCGCGGGATTTGTTCCCGCCAATTACAATTCCGGCGTCGTGGACGAGGTTGTACGAGTGGCGTATAACGATGCGCTGGACATGTCGCGGCGCCTGGCTCGCGAAGAAGGAATCTTCTGCGGCATTTCATCGGGTGCCATCACGGCCGCGGCGGTGAACCTCGGAGTAGCACTGGGACCAGGCAAACGAATCGTCAGCATCATCTGTGATTTTGGCGAGCGATACCTGTCGCACGAGTTGTTCGCGGGATAACTACCCGAAGGCTGTTCGCGGAATTACTTAGGGGCGTCACTCTGTGGGCGCCCCTCTTTGCTCTACGGATATCCCTGTCTCGACATGGAATTAGCGTGAAGAAAACTAAGCCAAGAATTTGTGCCGTCGTCTGCGAGCAGCGGGCCAGCGATTTGCCGGGAGCAATCGCTGCTGCTTCGAAGGTGACAGACATAATCGAACTGCGACTGGATTGTTTGCCGGAAGCAGAGCTCGCGTCTGTTTCCGCCGGCCTTCCGGCGTGGCCGGCTGCAGCCGGTGGGACGACGATTCTGACGTTGCGTCCAGCGGAGTTCGGTGGCGCGCGTGCAATAAGTATGGAGAACCGGTTGGCCATCAGGCGGAATCAGTGGGGACACTTCCGCACAGCGCCGGGAAGTCTCTTCTGGGATGTGGAGCTTGACCTGGCGTTAATGCTGCAAGAGCGTGAAAAAGTGGGCAACCTTGACGTCCCGTCGGACCTCTGCGATTGGACACAAACAATTTGCTCCTATCACGATTTCGCTGGCGTCCCGGTCGATCTGAATCAACTCTACGAGAGCATGGCCGCCACGAACGCGCGGGTCTTAAAGATTGCTGTTCGCGCTGCCGACGCGACTGATTGTCTCCCGGTGTTTCGCCTGCTCGAACGCGCAAAAAGCGAAGGCCGCGAGATGATTGCAATCGCTATGGGCCAGGCTGGAGTCATGACCCGTATTCTTGGTCCATCGCGCGGCGCGTTTCTGACCTACGGCTCGCTTGAAGACGAGAGCGCAACCGCACCGGGCCAATTGACCGCCCGCGAGTTGCGCGAGGTCTATCATCTGGATGACATCGATCGGCAGACCGGGATCTTCGGTTTAATGGGACGGCCCGTTTCCCACTCCGTCTCCCCTCACTTTCAGAATGCCGCTTTCCACGCGGCCGGCGTAAATGGCGTTTACCTTCCGTTTGAAACAATTGACGTGAGCGCTTTCATGCGCCGCATGGTGCACCCGCGTTCGCGGGAAATTGATTGGAACCTGCGCGGGCTAAGCGTCACGGCTCCGCACAAGACAGCGGTGATGCCGCATCTCGATTGGATCGAACCGGCCGCCAAAGAAATCGGCGCTGTTAATACCATCGTGGTTGCAGGCGATTCGTTGCAGGGTTACAACACCGACGCGGCCGCCTTCATAGCACCGTTGCGTAGCGCTCTCGGCCCGCTTGCGAAACTCAAGTGTGCAATCATCGGCAGTGGTGGAGCGGCGCGAACGGCAGCATGGAGTTTGTTGCAGCAGGAGGCGGAGGTAAGCCTTTACGTCCGAAATCCAACGTCAGCGGCGCCGATGGCGAAGGAATTTGGCATTGCGGTGCAGGAACTCCGCGATGCCGCGTTCAGTGATGTTGATGTGGTGGTGAATGCGACTCCAATGGGTACTGCGGGTGAAGGGCAGGACGACACTCCTGCGATCGCTCAACAGCTCAGCGGGGTGCGGCTGGTCTATGATTTCGTCTACAATCCGATGGAGACGCTTTTTTTAAGGGAAGCTGCGCGAGCTGGATGCCAGCGCATCGGTGGTTTGGAGATGTTAATTGCTCAGGCGGCTGCGCAGTTTAAACTTTGGACCGGCCAGGAAGCCCCAACTGATGTGATGCGCTCTGCAGCAGCAAGGGCGCTGGATTCCGATGGAACTTCTTAGGTTTGGATTGATTCATGGCCTCGTTCCTCTAGCCGGCGTTGAGTTGTATCTGTGGCTCATGAGCCGAATGCGGGGGCGGCAAATCGAAAATCCGCCTGTGTTTTCGCTCTTTATCATTTTCGCAACCTGGGGGAGCCTGCTGGTACTAATTCTTACGAGGTTCTTTTGGTATTGGTCCGGCATGGCGACACTTGGTCTATTGTATCTAGTGTTCCTGGCGCCGATTGTGATGTTCGCCATAGCTGTTCGCTGCTATCTGGAGCGAAAGTTATCGCGCTTTCATATGGGAGCCCTTCTCGCAAGCATCTCCTATATCCCGGTTATTGCCGGGGTTCTTGTTGGCAGCAAGGTCTGGGGTTTTCCGTTCAAGTAAAGCAGCCGGTTGTATCAATCATGCTGGATCGTTATAGCCGCCAAATTCTTTTTTCCGGGATAGGGAAACAGGGCCAGGAACTCCTGTCCCAGTCGCGCGCTGTCATCATTGGCTGTGGCGCCCTGGGTTCAGCGCACGCTGAGGCCCTCGCACGCGCCGGCGTTGGCACCATCCGGCTCGTCGATCGCGATTTTGTTGAAGCTTCAAATCTGCAGCGACAGACAATGTTCACCGAGGCGGACGCTCAGGATCGACTGCCTAAAGTGATCGCCTGCGCCAATCACATCGCTCAGATCAATTCCGACATCGTGACGGAACCGGAAATCGTCGACGTTAACCACAGCAATATTGAGCGGCTGATTGCGGACTGCGACGTGGTCCTCGACGGCACGGACAATTTCGCAACTCGCTACCTGATCAATGATGCCTGCGTGAAGCACGAACAGACCTGGGTGTACGGAGCCGCCGTGGGTTCTTATGGTGTCAGCATGACGATTCGGCCGCACGCGACGCCCTGTCTCCGTTGCGTGTTTGAAGAAGCTCCCCCGGCCGCGAGTGCGCCGACCTGCGATACTGCCGGCGTCATCATGCCCATCATCAGCATTGTGGCCGCGGTGCAGGTGAGTGAGGCGATGAAGTTGCTGACGGGCCAAACAGAAAGCCTTCATGGCTCGCTGATGCAGTTCGATGTCTGGCGAAATGAGTGGCGCCGAATTTCGCTGGGCCCACCTTCACCGGATTGTCCTACCTGCGGGCTCAATCGCTTTGAAACCCTGGAGGCGGAAAGCGGCGAGTTTGCCGCCGTGCTGTGCGGCCGTGATGCCGTGCAGATTTCACCGTCGCAACCTACGCGGGTGGACCTGCCGGCGTTGACTGAACGGCTGCGGGCCAGCGGTGAAGTAAAGGCAAATGAATATCTCCTGCGCTTTAAGACCGAAGGCTATGAGCTGACTGTTTTTCAGGACGCGCGTTCAATTATTCGCGGTACCAACGATGTGGCGACCGCTCGTACTCTTTATGCCAAGTACATAGGAAACTAGATCACATGCCAAGAAAACTATGCGCTGTTTTGTTTGCCCTGACGCTGTTGTTGACCTTCGCCGTCGTGATACAGGCCGGCGAGCCGGTGGTTTGGGAGTTGAGTTCGCGTACTGAATTATTGAAGGGGGAAGCCCGCGGCGTTTCGGTTACTGACGCGGGCGCGCTGATGCTGGCGCCTCGCTTCGCTGAGCTTTTCAATACTGAACAGGCTTACGTTTGGTCCAGCGCGGGCGATGCGGCTGGCAACGTTTATTTAGGGACAGGCCACGATGGCCGCGTTTATCGCGTCGCGCCCGACGGCCGCGGCACATTGTTTTATGATTCCGCTGAACTCGATGTAACGGCGTTGGCGGTGGGCCGGGATGGCTCGCTATTCGCCGGCACTTCACCGGACGGAAAGGTTTATCGCATCACGTCGGATGGCCGGGCGGAAACTTATTTCGATCCTCCCGACAAATACATTTGGTCGCTAGCGGTCCTGCCCGATGGCGCCCTCGCGATTGGGACCGGAGACAACGGAAAGCTCTATCGCGTCAAAGGGGCGGGCGCGAAAGCCGAAACCTCGCTGCTGGTAAGCACCAACCAGACACACGTGATTTCCCTGGTCGTGAGTAAACAAGGCGACTTGATTGCGGGCACTGATCCCGGCGGATTGGTTTTGAGGATTTCCCCCGATGGAAAGGCCTTCGCATTATTCGACGCATCGCTACGTGAAATTCACGCGCTGGCGCCGGCGGCCGACGGATCGATTTATGCGCTCGCACTCAGCGAGGCGGCATCGACAAACCGTTCCCCCGGTCAACCGGCTGCGGCGGCGGCCGACGCGTCGGGCGGAACCGGCGGCGTGACCGTGTCTATGACCGGCGCCGACGAAGCGGCCGCGGCCCAGGCCCAATCGGCGCAGCCGGCGCGCAGTCGTAACGATCTCAGCAGCGCGCGCAGCGTAGTTTTCCGCATCCAGCCGGATGGCGGCACGGACGTGCTCTGGAGTTCAAACTCAGTCACCGCGTTCGCCGTAGTGGCCGCACCGCAGGGCGGCGTTCTGATTGGGACTTCGGAAAAAGGACGCATCTATCAAGTCACCGACGATGGACGCGACACGCTGCTCTTGCAATCAAGTGAAGGTCAGATCTCTTCATTCGTCGTGCGCGGCGCAGACGTTTTTGCTGCGTCAAGTAATCAAGGCAAACTGTTTCGCTTTGGACGTGAAATTGTCTCCGAAGGAAGTTACGAATCACCCGTGCGTGACGCGCGGCTGGTGGCGACCTGGGGAAGAATCTGGTGGCGTGCGCGCGGGCCTTTGGAATTGCAGACGCGTTCCGGAAACAGCGAACGACCGGATACTACCTGGAGCGATTGGAGTGTCGCTTACCGCGATGCCGCCGGATCGCAGATCACAAGTCCCAAGGCCCGCTTCATTCAGTGGCGCGCGACCTTTCGCAGTTCAACTGCGGGCGGGACGACTGAACCGCGCATTGACGATGTCAGTTTGGCGTATCTACCGCGCAACGTCGCGCCCGAGCTGCTGGCGATCACCACGCTCCCACCGGGGGTTGGTTTGCAGCCCGGCATACAAGTTCCTCCCGATCCGAATATCGAATCGTCGGGACTCGATCCGACTTTGTTTGGCGTAGTAGCGCAGATGCCGCCGCGCCGTTTGTACCAGCGCGGCGCGCGCTCGCTGCAATGGCAGGCTGAAGATCGCAATGGCGACACCTTGGAGTACGCAGTTTATTATCGCGCTTTGAACGAGAACACGTTTCGTCTTTTGAAAGATAAACTACGCGACAATTTCTATACGGTCGATGGAGCCAGTCTCGCTGATGGGCGTTACGTTTTCCGCATCGTGGCGACGGACGCGCCTGATAATCCTGAGGGCCAGGCCCTGACGGGCGAGCGGATCAGCGAGCCGATCGAAATTGATACCACGCCGCCGGCCATTCGCGCGATCGGCTCGCCCGTAGTCAGCGCCGAGAAAGTGCGCGCCATCCTGGAAGCTGAAGACGCAACCAGCCGAATCAAGCGGGCGGAGGTTAGCGTCGACGGGAGCGCCTGGCAAGGCGTCTTTCCGGAAGATGGCATCGCCGACAGTCCCAGGGAACGCTATGTGCTGGATTTGGTCGTCAGTGGGCCTGGTGAACACGCGATCGCGCTACGGGCCTTCGATTCCAGCGGAAATGTTGGCAGCACAAGCATTACGGTGCGGCGCTGAGCGGCAAATAATCCGACAAACGCCCCGGCGTTGAGATGCACGATACCGTGTTAATTTGTCCGAAAGAGTATGAGGCGTAAAACAATTTGGGCCGTGGCAACCGGAAATGCAGGTCATTCGTCTGACAGATGGTAACATTGGCTCTGGCATTGCTATTGCTGAAACCAGGGTAGCGCGTCTCTCTTCTCCCTCCTGAGCGCTGGATGAAATACGCGTAGGGAGGCTGGAATGAAAATGAAAAATCTAAAGCGATTACTGGCGGGGATAATGATGGTGGCCATCCTTTCCGCCGGTGCGCTCGGACAAAAGAAGGAGGAGCCGAAGCGTCCTCCGAAAGATCCGGACAACAAGGTCGTTGTAAAGGAAAAGCCGCCAAACAACAACAATAACAACAGCGGAAACCGGGGCGACCGTAAGCCCTGAATTCGCCGCCAGAAGTTGAGTACTGACTGAGACCCGCGAACCCCGGCGTTCCCGGGTTTCATCGTTTAGGAGGTTCATAATGTTTACCAGAGATTTAGATGGGATACGCACCTCCGCGAGTTATTCACTACGATTAATTCTTATCGTTCTCATAACTGCGTCTTTCTGTGTTCAGGGCATTGCAGCGCAAACACGTTCGGTTCCGTCAGCCCTGGTTGCGCGCGCGCGACAAGTCACCGGGGATAATTTTCAGGTTTTAACTTCAACTCCGCGCGGCGTGACGGTCGTAGCGCGCACCGTGCCCCGCGCTGAAGTACTGCAGGCGATCGATCAGGGTTTCGGTGAGCTGTTCGCGGTAGCGTCACGGCACCGCTATCGCGCGCGATTGAACTACAGCGACTACACCGTTTTCATTGGCAGGCCGGATCGCACGAAAGACAGCGGCGGCCGGTATTCACCGGACATCGCAGTTGGCGCCGGCCAGTACGCGGGATCTGATTATGACCAGGGCGGGTTCGTCTACGCGGCGGGAATGGTGCTGGCTTACAATCCGAGCGCTTTCGTAATCGCTGAACACGATCGTGATTTCGGACGCATCGCCAATGTAGTGCGGTACGAAGGCGAGCACCTTATCCTCTACTACAACAATCGCGCCCTCTATGAAAAGACCGCCGACCACAGCCGCGGCGGCTCACATCCGATACTGCAGTGAACCGTTCGCGGCGGTGCCCGGCGAGAAAGCGGCGCGTTATTTGCGGCGCGCCGCGGCCCGTAATTGCCGGACCTGGGTTCGCAATTCTTCAATCTGCTGCTGCTGCTCTTTGATGGCATTGAGCATAGTCCAGATAATCGGATCGTTGTTAATCATCAAATAGCCACTGTCGCTCGAGCTGACAGCCGCCGGGACGATCTTCTGTACGGCCTGCGCTCGGAAGCCGATGTGCTCGCCGTTGGAGTTCAGACCGAGGGCGTTGTTGCGCGCATACTCGTAACGCACCGGTTGCAACTGCATGACCGCTTTCAGTCCGTAGTTGAAGTTTCCTTTGATGTTCTTCAAACGTTCATCGGAAAACGTCTGCCACGATCCGCCGCCTACTTTGCTGGCGTCACCGTTCACCGTCAGCATTTGATCCGGCGACGTCGTGCCGATGCCGACTTTGCCCGTATTGCTGACGTCGAAGAAAACATTCTTTAGCTGGGTGCCGTTCCAATACCCGATTCTCAGGTAGTCGGACGCGGAGTGCGTGCTAAAGAAACCGAACTCTGAAATGGTGCCGGTGCTTGAGGAGACGTGCAGCGCGTTCAACGTGCCCGCATCGTCGCCGCCGAACACAGTGAGTTTAGCGTTCGGGCTGGCGGTTCCAATTCCAACATTGCCGGCCGCGGAAATGTCGATACTGCTGGTAGGCGCGCCGGGCCTAATGCGGAACGGCAGCCGTGAGCCGCCGGTAACGTCGCGGACGAAGAAATTTGCCTCGTTTCCGGCGACGTCCCAAGTCTGCGCCGTAAAGCCACTGGCGTTGGTCTGTTCCAGTCGATGCGCCGGAGTGTCCCCAGTCGTAATGTGCAGATCGAGTACCGGCGTGCCGGTTCGCAGCCCTACCTTACCGTTCGACGCAACGAAAACTGAATTCGTGGGCGCCCCTGACGTCAAGGTTAACGGCGTTGAAGAAACGGCTTCATCACCTGTCGACGTGTTACCCATGTCGTCAAAGAAAAGAGCACTGGCTCCGCCACTGGCAGATGAGTTTGCGCGAATGCGCCAGTCGCGGGTGGGAAAACCAGCAGACGTACTGGTGTCATTGAAACCAATTCGCGTGTTGTTCTCCTTCAACCTGATCGTGTCGAAGTTGAAGACTTCACCGTTGACGCAATCCAAACCGACGCAGGCGCTGCCCTGCACGATCAAGTCGTCAGGGATTACATCGTCGGGTCGGGCAATGAAAAGTGGATGATGCGAACGATAGCCCGCCGAAACAATACTCGGCGTAAGCGCTGTTAACCGCGCCGGAGCAGTTGCTTTAGTTTTCGCAGCGCCGGCCGGACGGCTGCGGCCCTCTTCGAGAGAGCCGGCGACGATCACCGATCCATTGAGAATCATAAAAGTTCCTGACTCTACGAGCTCGGGCGCTGCCGCTGGTTTGCGTGCGGCGCGAACGGCTTCGGCGTCATCGTCTTTGCCGCGTGACTTTGCCATCTTCTCTTTTGCCCCGGCTGATAAAACAGGAGACAGGCGCAGTTCGTAATTGTACTGTCCGTCGCCGAGCCGCTCGCCCTGCTTATCGTGAAGCGAAAAGGTCGGCGCGGCGCCCGCCTTAAACTGTGATTGGAAAACCCGGCCATCGGGCGCCGAAACAGTCAGCGTCCCTCCGGAGTAGGGAACGGCAACGTCCCAACGGACGTTTGAGCCCCCGCTGGCGATGGCGGAAATTTTGCTCCTGTCTTCCGGCGTCTGGCCGGAAACGGGAACGTTAAGGCACGCGATTACCAAAACGATGCTCAGCATCGTCAACAGATGTTTCAAGTTTTTCATAGGTCCTCCGAATGTGTTGTGAGTGTGTGAGTCACATACCAAGAGTTAGTGGCTCAAACCTTGTGGCCCGAAAGAAAATAGAGCGAGGAACCGGGACAAGTAAGGAAATTCGGCCACCCTATATCAGGGCGCGTCTTGAGGTGTCAAGGATTTGCCGGCAAGGGTGGTGGCGCGTCTCCCAAAACAAAACCGGGCGACGCCAAAGTTAATCGCGCCGCCCGTCCAAGTGTTTGAAATATTTGGTGCCCGCTAATGGATTCGAACCATTGACCCCTCGCGTGTGAAGCGAGTGCTCTACCACTGAGCCAAGCGGGCAGTATTTTTGAGTAAGTTTAACCTACACCACAACTTGCTTTCTTTTCAAGCGCTTAGCAAGGGAGCTGGTTCTCTCTAGTCCTGCAAGAGTCCCCCAAGAAGTCCCCAACGACATTCATCCGCTGGTTAGACGGGCGGGATTGCCCAAGACAATACGACTCTACGACCTGCGTCACACGTGCGCGACTCTTCTTCTGAAAGACGGTGAGCACATTAAGGTCGTGAGCGAGCGCTTCGGACACTCGAACGTCCGAATCACATTGGAGATTTACGTCCACGCCTTCCGGGAATGCAACGCGACGCGGCAAATCGGATGGAAAATCTTTTGAACTGCCATTGAGATTCTGGTTGACCACCTGATAAGCAGTGCCGGACGGTGCTACGCGCTCGAAATCTTCACTTTGTCCATCCAATAGAGCCAACTCGTTGTATGTACGAGTTCTGTATCTCGCCAGTTCTTGTGCCAATATTATTCGCGCTTCGTTCTCATTCATCTCAAGTCCGATACATTGGGATCAACAGCGAGCGATAATTCTCTTAGTATTAGCTGGTCATCAATCCGCAATCGTACCCGTCTTCCAAGAGCGTCTCGCACTTCGCAGCCCGGCGAAGCATCTGAGTCAAAGACTTCAAGGTCGGTTTCAAGTGAATCGACGCTTCCAAAACTCTCCACCGAGCCACTATCAAACTTGACCGAAATTGGGAAGACAGGGTTAGGGTCCGTGCGGGAGTTTCTCATTAGGATATCCTGTCCAAAATCCGCGATCGGCTTTCATTGATCGTAGGTCAGGTACTTCAACTTCTGTCCTTTGGCGGCCCGACAGATTTTCTGCTTGCTTGGAAGGCTACGAATTCATGTCAGCGGCGTGTACCGGCGCTGCTTGATAGCGTTGTCTTAAGTGTCTAGAGATTTTGAGAATGCAAGGCACACCTAAGGTGAGTAATTGTTCGCGGGCCAGCCTAACCTACAAACTTGTCGGGGCATTCGAAAGATATGAAACGCGTAAATATCTCAAGTACTATTTGGTTGAGAGTATTAACAACTTGCAAAATCAATTATCCCCAGACTCGTTTGTCGAATTTACCGACGGTAAACAAAAGTTTCGATTTTCATCGAGCACGGATCTTTCGACCGTACATAGGTCCTCCTGCTTGGGCTTGCAAATAGGTTGCAATCAGCAAACCTTAGTGCTAGTTTGCCGTTGAATTTGCAAGCTAAGATAACGGCGGCCCTCCTACAGTCAAAGCTAAGCAGCCGCGCGACGTCCAATCTTCCTCAACATTATGACCGGCAATACTGTGGCCCCTAAGCTGTCACCCTATTCCATTTTCATCAGTTATGCCCACAAGGACTACGATGAACGAATGGACGAGTCCAAGCGTTGGCACGAACAACTGCTTGTGCACCTCGCGATACTGGCCAGGCAGAATCAAGTCTGTGTATGGTCGGACAAGGACATACCTTTAGGTGAGAATTGGCATGCCCTAATTCAAGCCACACTATCCGCAGCGAAGGCCGCCGTCTTAATCGTTGGTCCGGAATTTCTTCGCTCGGACTACATCATGAAGTATGAGCTCCCCGTGCTGCTCCAAAAAGCCCACGAAGAAGCCTTGCCAATAGTCCCAATTGTGGTCCGGTTTTGCACTGTCGGAGAGACAGTTTTCAACTATCCGGATCCCCAGCACGGTCCCCATCAAACGAGCTTGACAACTTTTCAGTTAGCGAATCCTCCGGATAAGCCCCTGAACAGCATGCAGCAGTTCGAGCAAGACCGCGTCTTCCTCAAGGTTGCTCAACATCTCCTGGGACTCGTGGGGAGCAACGGTGTCAAGCCAAATGTCGACGCACCGGAGTCTCAGGTTCAGGCAGTGAACAATGCACTCAATTTGCTTCGTACCTTGATTCGCGAAAACGCAGAGGTCAGGGATGCCCTGCGAATATTTCACACTGACTTCGAAGCGACTTCAGCTCAGGTCGATTTGCTGAGCACATACAAGGACCTGCACGACCTTCTGCACACGCTCCAGTTCCAATGTTGCGACCTGATGGCTGCGGAGCTTCCTCATTTTCCGCAGGATGACGACTCGCGAGATCGGCTGATCAGTCCCGAGTTAACGCTTCAACAGACGATTGACGCCATCCGAGAACAGCAACCACGCTGGACCGAGGTCAATATTGAAACGGAGTGGCTCCTGGCGCAGTTGGAGATGTCCCTGGCCAAGCTGCAGGAGAGTCTGGTTGCTTCCGATAGAGGATTACTGAGCCGAGCCGTCTCAATTCTCTCGCGGGTACTTAATAGATATCCGGCGCAGCTCAATGCTCGTTTGCTGGAAGTGGCCCGGGGGCTGCGATTGGCCAGGCTGGTCAGTGCGATGACCGATATCCCGCGGCGCCTGGGCGAAGTTGGCGTGGGGGAGACTGAGGCGCAGCAGTTTGTCGATGGTATTAGTGGGCTGGCGGGGCTTGATGTGCGACTGCGCGAGTTGCTCTACGAACACGATCATTGGCAAATGGCAGACGGCGAAATGCGTTTGCTCCAGGTTAGTTCAGACGACTTCTTCGAAGACTTACGTGCATCATGGCCCGGGCTCACGGTGCTCACCAAGGTCTTGTACCATGAAAACCCAAAACCATGGGCAGCACGTTTCAAAGCCGATAGCGAACGCCTGGATGCCGCAATCGCCGGCACGAGTATTTCGGCCGTTCGGGAATGTTTCCGACGTTACCGACGCGCCGCTGGAATTCGCTTTTTTGAAGTTGACGTCGAGCTCAAACGATTGTGTAACGAACTACAACAAGTAGGCGCGCCGCTGGATCGCTTGCTGAGCGTGCTCGATAGAGATGGAAAAGGATGACGAGGTGACCTCATGACTGATAGCCAATCTTCCAACGTCGAACCCTTTGCCTCGTTTGCCGCCCTCAAATCTGCTCACACGGAACTCCAAAGTCGTTACCGCAAGGTGCTGGGCGAGCATAGCGTGCATGACGAGACGGGTTTGCTGGTCAAGGATCTGTTTCCGGAAGTTAAGAACTTCATTGATCGCGGACGCGCGACTGGTGCTTTGATCGACGCGGAAGATGAACGAAACGCGAGCCAGACATATCTCGACCACTGGATCAGCGTGCTCTACCGCAACGGTTTTCAGGGAAAAGAATCCGCCGCTTACAACGCGACGCTGGCAGACTTCAATCCTGACGAATCTCCCGACCTTCGCGATAAACCCTCACCATATCTTGGTCTCGACGCATTTCAAGAGCAAGACTACAAGAATTTTTTCGGACGTAGACTATTGGTTGAAGAAATGGTGGCGCGGTTCGCCGTTAAGCGAGTGCTCGCAGTGGTGGGACCCTCCGGCAGCGGTAAGTCGTCTGCAGTTCTTGCCGGCCTGATTCCGGCGTTGAAAGCTGACGCGCTTCCGGGAAGTCGTGAGTGGCGCTATTGCCCGCCGATGGTGCCCGGAGCCAATCCGCTGGCAAATCTTGCCTTGGCGCTGGGACCACCTACTGAAGACGCCGCCCGTTGGGTGGAGCGCCAGGTTAGTCTTTTCAGTCAGGATGGGGAGCACCTGCGGAAATTGGTCGAATCCGGAAATGGGCGGCCGTGTGTAATTGTCATTGACCAATTTGAAGAGGTCTTCACACTCTGCCACGACAAAAATCTGCTGAACGATTTCATCAACAACCTAATGGGGATGGTAGGCTCCGATACGCATCAACACCGAATAGTTCTTACGCTTCGCAGCGACTACGAGGAACAACTACCGCGGTTGGAATCCCTTTATCCGCTGTTGAGGGACAATCGCGTGCAGGTCACGCCTTTGAGCGCTTCGGATCTTCGCGATGCGATTGAGAAGCCCGCCGACAACATAGGTTTGAAATTTGAAAAGGGAATTGTCGAGAAATTGGTCAAAGAAATTGTCGGGGAACCGGCAGGTTTGCCGTTGCTGCAGTTCACTCTGCTGCAACTCTGGAACAGACGGCGCCGCAATCGGATTACCTGGGACGTGTATGAGCGTCTGGGAGGCCCGCGTCAGGCTTTGACCAAAACCGCCGACGAGTTTTACGCAAACTTGATCCCCCAGGAGCAGAGCGTAACGCGTAAGGTATTGCTTCGCCTGGCGTGGGCGGCGGAAGGCATTCAAGTGTTGCGGGATCGTGTGCGCCGGCGAGAACTGCACGCGGAAGTTGGCTCGTCCGACCAGGTAGACGAAGTATTGAAGAAGCTGGTGAACGCTCGCCTCGTGCGTCTCACTTCGGATCCCTTATCGGAAGCGGAAGTCTCACTCGACGATCAGTTCGAGGTGGCGCACGAAGCATTAATCCGTAACTGGATCAGGCTGGTCGAATGGCTGAAACAGGAGCATGACATCCTGCGTCAGCGAATTCTTTTGCGTTCAGCCGCGCAACAGTGGGAACTCCATCATAGAGATCCGGGCGGACTCCTGGGAGGAGCGCTACTCGAAGAAGGGCTCCGCTATCGACGAGAATTATCGGGCCTGGAAGCCGAGTTCGTTGATGAAAGCAAACGCTTCGCTGAGGCCACCGCACGTGAGAAGGCCAGAGTTGCACTTGAGAAGGAGGAAGCCCAAAAGCGCGAAGTGAAACAGGTCGCAATTCTGGCAGCAGAGCGCCAGCGTCGAATCGATCAGAAGACGAGAGCAACAAGATGGTTGGCAGCGATGGTTGCGCTCCTGTCGTTGGCGCTAGTTTCCACCTTGGCGGCCTCCGTTTACGCAAACAGCAAGGCGAAGGACGCGGCTGCCCAAGCGACCGAAGCCGCTAAGCAAAAGGACCTTGCGACCCAGCAAGCGATAGCGGCCGCAAACGAGAAGACACGGGCCACCGAGGTCGCAAACAAAGCGACCCTAGACAGAGTAGCGTTCTCTGAGTACAAGCGGGACGAGGCCCTAAGGATTGCCGATGCGGCGCAGAAAAAACAGGCGGAGGCGGATAAGGCAAAACGCGATGCGATTGCCGCCACGAAGCTCGCTAATGACCGGTTAACTATCCTTACGGACTTAACTACTAAACTGCAAAACAAGAACACTGAATTAGACACGGCTAAAGCTAACCTGGCGTCTGAAAACGAGAAGCTTATTCGCCTCAATAGCGAACTTGATCAAAAGAATTTGGATTTGAAGAACGAAACGCAGAAAAAGGTGAAAGCGCTGGAAGCTGCGGATGAAGCGCGAAAACAAGCCGAAGGCGCGCGCGACTTGGCTGTCGACAAACAGGTCGAGGCGGAAAAGGCAATCAACAGACTGGAGAATGTGATTAGGGCCTTGTCGGCTCATGCAATCTTTTCCAGCGATGGCTCGAAAGTGATAACGCTTTCGTCGGATCAGAGAGTGCCTTCAGGACTTTCCGCTAAACGGGCTGGGGTCTTATCACTTCAGAAGATGCCGGTAGTATTGGATCTGGACGCGCCTGCCGGCGATCAGAAAACCGCTGCCTCTGATCAAAAGAAGGCGGCGGCGACTAACCAAGAGGCGCTTGTCTCGGAACAGAAGATCCGTGTTTGGGATACCAATTCACAGTCCCTGGCAAAAGAGATCAGCGCAACGAATAGTGTCGCGGCCGCGCTCAGTTCGGACGGCAAAAAGGTAGCTACTGTTACTGAGAAAGGAGACGTTGTAATCACCGACGTCGCTACGGAAGTCGAACTCAAGCCATTTCCTGCGGTGCTCGCTAACGCAACGAAAGTGGAATTTAGCCCAGACTCAAAGAGGCTGGCAATCCTGGGGCAGAATGGCGAAGCGAAAGTGCTCGATCTGAAAACGCGTGAAGTTGTTGTCAATGTAAAAGGTTCGGGTAGGCAAATCGTGGATATTGCTTTCAGCCCGAACGGTCAATACTTGTCCACGACCGACACTGCGCAAGAAAACACTTTGATCAAAATCGGTTCAAATGTGCAACTTCAGGTTCCGCTGGCAACGGGCCGGTGCCGGGCTTTCTCCCTGCAGGTGCTACAAATCAGTCCTTCGCCGGATCTGAAATCAGAACTCTCGGTCGGGAAGGAATGTATGCCCGATGGGAACAGCGCCTGGAAACTGATCATGGATGTCTACGCTCGACAACGAGATGGCAGCTTTGAACAATTGGCCCATGTGTCCGCACGAGGCGAGGCGGGAACCGATTTGCCTGCGCTCCAGGCACTTGCCGGGCAGGGGCTTAACGATGAGCAGTTTCGTCTCATCGGTGAGCACATGAAGCAGCTAGCGAAAGAGTCGGCCGCGCTCGAGGGTCTCGATGAACAGACTCGCACCACTCAATTAATAGTACTCAGCTCCAGATTGTTCGGTCAGGTAGTGAGGGATTTGGGTCTCGGCGACGCTCTCAAATAGCGCGGAAGATTCAGGGCCCGGGTCCAAATTGAGGCCGCATCGTGACTATTCGCCTAACAAGGTCTTAAGCTCAGCGGATGCCTCGTCGACGATGCGTTCGGCGTCCTCCACCGCGCTCGCGGCCTCTTCTGCGTCAACGGCAACGCTGCGCGCGCGTTCGGCGGCACTTTCCAGCGCGGCTTTTGCTTCTTCCAAACTCGCTTCCGCGTCGCGCCGGCGCTTCTCGGCTTTCTGCGCCTCAGCGTCCGTCTTTTTCTGCGCTGCTTCCAAACTGTGTGCCCTGGCTCGGGCTTCAGTTAGCGATCTCGTTGCCTCCTGCAATGACACTTTCGCGGTAGCTATAGTCGCTTTGCGCTTCGCTTCGAGGTGACGTCGGTCATCCCCCGGCGCCGCCTTGCCCCGCATGGTCGACGCACTGCTCGACTTGGGTGGGAAGCGAATCAGTTTAGAAGTTTCTCGCGACGTCTCTTCCGCCGTCTGCCTCCGTCCTGCCTTCGCTTTAGACTGCGCCATGCCGGCCACTGGTACGAATGAAGCGAAGGATTCGAAACCCGGCGGATCGACGTCCTCGGTCAGGCGCCCAGGGCGCGAGGGGCGATCATCAGAACGCGATGCGAATGCTGAAACTCCTTCGAGCGTAGCGGTGACGCGGCGGATAGTATCCAGCGACGGGTTGTGTCCGGCGTCTCGCAACAGGGACGCGGCGATATCAGAAAGTTTTAGCAGGTCCTCGCTGCGGGCTTCGAGAGTCGCGCGTATGTCCGCAACCTTCCCGGCCGAACGAGATGTCTGCGCTTTGTGAAAGCGCTCACCCGACGCGACCAACCGATCGAATGCCTCGCGATGACTCCAGTAGAGTTGATTCACCGCCCACGCGGAGACCGAAGGTTTGCCCAGCGCCTTCACGCGAGCCGCATCAACGCCCCGCCCGCTCTTCTTTAGCGTCGCTGCCAGTGCGTTGCGCGCGCCGGTGAACTCGGCCAAGGGGAGCCTGAACAATGCATCAACATCAGGGTCCTTGTCCCCGATCTTCTTCTGACTGCCCTTAGACACGTCGTTCCTTTCCTGCTTCCCTCGACTGATTGCGGTCTAGTTTCTCACAGTTTCATAGCCGGGCTCGAAAGGTAACGCCCCATAAAACGGTTTCGAAAAAAAAGGCCCGCTGCCAGGAGCGGGCCTGAATGGATAATATTTCGGCCTGAGCTGGACCGCAGTCTTTTGATCGGTAGTCCGGGATCAAAACGGTCTTCGCATCAGCGTGATGCCGGCGGGTCGGTCGCGGTGGCCGGCTGATCGGGGTTCATGCGAATCGTGCTGAGATTGGGATCGATATAAAAGTGGTTCCCGACTCCGCCCTGCGGGTCGGCATTGACCGTAAAGAAGGCCGCCTCAGTGGCCGATCGTGGTCGCACCTTCAACGTGAAAACGTAGCCGCTGACGAGTGGGGCGTCGCCGACGAACCGGTCGTCAAATCCTTCTTTAATCAACTGTTCGAAAGTCCCATAGTCACCGCGGTGGCCCAGGTAATAGTCGGCTTCATTCTGGGAGATCCTGATCAGCATCTGGGTCGCCGCAGCCTCATTGCCGGTCTTGGTGGCGTTTTTCCATCCGTAGACGCCCACGCCCACGAGAATGCCGATGATGGCGATCACGATCATCAATTCGATGAGGGTAAAGCCACCAGCGTTTGAATAATTAGTCTTTTTGGATTTCATGATGTTTTAAGTTCCTCGGGTAATAAACGAACTAATCGGCTGGCAGTTCCCGAAAGCGCCGCCCGGGTTTTCCGCATCTGAGTTGCCGGCGCGAATCTTACTACAGGGAAGTTTTGCCTGCCACTCGCACGGGCCCCGGCGCGGCGCACAAAACGAAACCTCGCCGCATTTTCAGCGTGCGATACCACTGCCGAGCATGTAGAATGAGCGGGCAAGTCAATTTATCCGAACTATTTACATGAGACGACTGCAAACTGCCGAGAGCGAAATCGACCTGCTCGCCGCTTCCGCCGCGGAAAAGATTGCCCTGCTTCAGGCGGCGATCGAAACCGTCATTCGCGGAAAGCCGGAGGCGGTCCGCCTGGCCATTGTGGCGCTGATCGCGGGCGGCCACTTGCTGATCGAAGACGTTCCCGGAGTTGGCAAGACCACACTCGCTCGCGCCCTGGCGCTCGCTCTGGATTGCACCTTCCAGCGAATTCAGTTCACTTCCGATCTGCTTCCGTCGGACGTGATCGGGCTTTCCGTTTACAACCAGCGCACCAGCATTTTCGAATGGAAACCGGGCCCCGTATTTGCCAACGTCGTGCTCGCTGACGAGATCAATCGTACGACGCCGAAGACCCAATCAGCGTTGCTCGAAGCCATGGCCGAGCGGCAAATAACCGTGGAAGGCGTGACCCGCGAACTCCCTTCGCCCTTCATCGTATTGGCCACGCAAAATCCGATTGAGCATCACGGCACTTATCCGCTGCCGGAATCGCAGGTGGACCGTTTCATGTTGCGGCTGCGCATCGGTTATCCGGGCGCGGATGACGAGAAGTTGATCCTGCGCGATCGCGAGCACGCCGAACCACTCGACGACGTGCGCGGCGTAATGAGTGCCGCCGACGTTCTGCACTTGCAGCGCAGCGTCGCCTCGGTTTCAGTAGACGACGCGATCGTCGATTACTTAATGCGTATCGTTTCCGCGACTCGAGATTCGGAAATGCTGGATCTGGGAGTCAGTCCGCGCGCCACGCTCGCGCTCTTCCGCGCCGCACAGGCGCTGGCCCTCACGGAGCAACGCAGTTTCTGCGTCCCTGATGACATTAAGCGTTTGGTCCTGCCCGTCTTTGCACATCGCCTGGTGATCAGTTCGCGCTATGCATCGTCACTGCGCCGCAGCGAAGAAGCTGAAGCCGTGCTGCGCGAGATCATGAAAGCGGTAAGCGTACCTCTTTGAAGTCGCGAGTAATGAGTAATGAGTAATGAGTGATGAAGCGACTTACACGATCTGCTCAAAGACCTGATTCCCTTATCCCTCCGCCCTCATCTCTGAACAAGCCAACATCTTCATCCTTTAAGAAGTGGCGCAACGCGGCGCTCGCAGTCCTGCTAATCCTGGCGGGTCTCGGAGCAGCCGGCATCACGATCCTGGCGCGCAATTCCCAAAACAGCCGGCTTGCGGGCGCCGCGGCAGTTGCTTCATTGATCTTCGCCGGTTTGATTCTCATCCTGATCGTCCCTTCGCTGGCCCGTTCCGCTTTTGCCGAGTTAAGCCGTTTCGACTCTCCCGTGGAAGTAACCGCCGGCGGTGTGATTTTCATTTGTGTCGTCGTCATTGTCGGCTTCGCGGCCTGGAACACCGGTAACAATCTTTTGTTCCTGGTGATGTCGTTGTTGATTTCGACCTTGTTCGTTTCCTGGATGGCCGCGCGTGCGGCGTTGCGCGAGTTGATCGTCTCCGCTCGCTTTCCCGATCACATTTTTGCTGGTGAACCCGCTGAGGTAATAGTCACTCTGCGCAACGCCAAGCGCCTGCTGCCTTCGTTCTCCATCCTGGTAGAAGCGCGCGGACCGCTGCCGCCAAAGAGCGAGAAGCGAAAAAGGCTGCGGCGCCGTTTCAAGAAACGCGCGCTCGCATACTTCACCTATGTGCCACATCACGCGGCCGCGGAACAAAAAGTGGAACAGACATTTCCCAAGCGCGGGCATGTGCTGATCAACGGCTTCGAGCTTTCGACGCGTTTTCCCTTCGGCTTCTTCCGTCACCGCCGGCGGTTGCGTGCGCGCGACGTCGACATCGCGGTTTATCCGAAGCCGGAGCCGGTCGGCGATCAACTGCACTTGTTGCCTTTCAACGCCGGCACGCTGTCGTCCCTCCGTCGCGGAGCGGGACACGATCTCTTTTCGCTTCGCGATTACCAACCGCAGGACGATCTGCGGCATATCGATTGGAAAGCGACAGCGCGCGTGCGTCGTCTCACCGTGCGCGAGTTCACCGCCGAAGATGAGCGCCGCATCACCATTACGCTCGATACGCGGCTGCTGGACGATATAGATAAAGAGAACTTCCGGATTCGATTTGAGCAAGGCGTGGTCTTGGCCGCCTCTCTCGTCCGCCACTTCATTGATGAGCGCGCAGAAGTGCGTTTGGCGCTGGGCGAGCAACGCGGAAACTTCGGCGTGGGGAAAAAACATTTGTACGATTGTTTGCGGCGGCTGGCTTTGGTTGAGCCGCATCCCGGATACGCGGAAGTCGAGCGTTGGCCGCATGATACATGGCCCGTGCTGGACGCCACGCCGTATACGTCGGACGCCAACTATTTCATCCTGCTGACCACCGCGGTTCCCGGATCCGTACCTTCTCAGATCTGGCGCCAAGCCCACGTGATATACTTGTAAGCCTCACCAGCCCCGTAAAAAAATCTTACATAGGAGAACCGCTTATGAAGGCGACTGCCGGGGCATCCCCTGTCTACACGACCAGCTATTCCCGACGAACTTTCACCGTAATTGGAGCTTGCTTCATTCTGTCGGGAGCCACGGCGCTGATTTATGAAGTGCTCTGGGCCCGAATGCTGGGCCTGGTGTTTGGCGCGACAACACTGGCCGTCAGCGCGGTTCTGGCTGCCTTCATGGGAGGCTTGGCGCTCGGCAGCGCGATTGCCGGGCGTTGGTCTTCGCGAGTAAAACGACCCGTGCTCTGGTACGGCGCGATCGAGATTGCGATCGGTCTTTACGCGTTAGCCGTGCCGTTGCTATTTCGGGGCATTGATGGCGGCTATGCCTTCGTGTGGCGCCACCTGCATCCGGGACCATACGGCTCAGCCAGTTTGCGCTTCGCGCTTGCCTGCCTGGTCCTCATTGCACCAACCGCGCTGATGGGTGCAACTCTGCCGCTGTTGTCTGCGGCGCTGGCGCGAACTTTTCCAGAGGCATTCGCTTCCGTCACTCGTTTTTACAGCCTCAACCTGTTGGGCGCGATCATCGGGACGGTCGTCGCCGGATTCGTGTTGCTACCTGCCTTTGGAATTCAAACGACGATCTATTTTGCGGCGGCGATTAATCTCGCAATCGGAGCGGCGGCAATTCTGATTGACATGAAAAGTGCGCCCGCCAGTGTGCCCCGGTTGCCAGTGCTTGCCGAGGCACGCCCGGCAGGCCCGGAAATTACGGCGGATGGGCCAACGTTGTTCTGGCTCGGCTGCGCCTTTGTTTCCGGCTTCGTCACGATCAGTTCCCAGGTCGCATGGACGCGTGTGTTGGTGATGGTTATCGGTTCCAGTACCTACGCGTTCAGCATCGTGGTGGCGTTATTTCTGCTGGGCCTGGCACTCGGCGCATTTCTGGTGTCCCGGCAAAAGGATTGGCTGCCGCTACAGCAACGCGTCTTCAAAGTTCAGGTACTAACGGCGGCCAGTCTCTTCATAAGCCTGCTGGTAGTAAACGCAATGCCGGGCATCGTGTTGGGCGTGGGGTTCAAGTTTCAACTGGCGTCATGGCCGGGACTGCTGGCGTTGCAAATGCTCGCGGCGATGGTGCTGATAGTTTTGCCGGCCACTTTGATGGGCATGATGATGCCTTTGGTTTTGATGTGGGCGGCGCGCGCAGCAAGCGAGGCAGTGAGCGGTCGAGTGGGCCGCACCTACGCCATTAACACCGTCGGCGCGATCACCGGCTCGCTGGTCACCGCGTTTGTGTTGATACCCAGAGCGAGCACGCGCTTCACGATCTTATTTGCTACCGCGCTGGCAATCGCGGTGGAGTTTGGGCGTACATTCTCAGCGGCGAAGCCAGCATGGGCCATGCGCGCCGCAACCGGGCGATTGTCGCGGGCATACTCCTGATCGCGATGCTGCGGTTTATCTCACCGCCGTTGAATCTGGAGTTGTTGTCGGTGGGCGCTTATGACAGCTACGTGCGCGTGCTGGCGAAGGCGAAAGCGGGAACGGCGGAACTGGAAGAAGTAAAGAAAACCGCCGGCCCGGAAACGCATCGCTTGATCCTGTACCGCGAAGGTCCCAGCGCGACAGTGTCAGTGCGGCAGGATTGGGGCATTACCTCGCTGGCAATCAATGGGCGCACGAATGCTTCCGACCGCGACGACATGCCGACGCAGGTGATGGTGGGCCAACTGCCCGTGCTGATCGCGCCGCGCATCAACAACGCGCTCATCATTGGGTTTGCCTCAGGCGTGACGGTGGGTTCCATCCTGCAATCGTCGATCGGATCGGTCGAATGCGTTGAACTCGAACCGCAAACGGTGGAAGCTTCCCGCTACTTCGAACACGTCAATAACCGGCCGCTGAATGATCCACGTCTGCGTCTGATCATCGATGACGCCCGCACTTATTTGCGGGTAGTGCCCCAGCGCTATGACATTATCGTCAGCGAGCCCAGCCACCCCTGGGTTCCGGGCGTAGCAAACCTTTTTACCCGCGAGTTTTTTGAGCTAGGGCGGTCGCGCTTAAACGACGATGGTGTTTTCGTTCAATGGCTGCAGGTGTATCAGCTGTCCACCGAAAGTCTGCGTTCGGTACTGGCGACATACCACAGCGTCTTTCCGCACGTGATGATGTTTCGCGTCGAGGGAGCAACCAAAGGGAAAGATCTAATTCTGCTCGGCAGCGGCCGCCCACTGAACTCAGAACGCATCGGTGAGCGAATCCGCGATCCGCGCGTCGTAGCCGAACTGGCACGCATTGGGATTCATGGAGAGCATGACGTGAGCTCGTGGTTCATCTGCGACGAAGAAATAATGCGGCCCGCGATCGCCGGCGCCATGATCAATACCGACGACAATATGCACATCGAAACGGTCGTGCCTCGCGAGGCCTTCCTGCCTTTGATGGAGGGAAACGCGAAATGGATCGAAGCGCTAGCCCAGTTGAATAAACGCGCGAAAACCGCCGAGGTGGCGTTGCGAAAATAGTTCCGGCTACGACAAACAGTAAGGGCGGCGGATAGTGGCCCAGTTGAAAATCTCATTGGCACCGCACTTCATTGCGGTGCTCCAGCTAGCGCAAATTTTCATTAACCGTTTTAACGGTTTCCCGAGTAAACCGTTAAAACGGTTAGCAGTGAATGCATCGTTCCTATCCACCTGACTGAAGTCAGGTGCTAATGAGAATAGGGAAACAGTCAGTACCGGGCAGTCAGTTACAGGATGTTGTCCGCAGCCGCCTCACCGCTGCGAACACAATCAGGAATTCCGGTACCGGTGTAAGAGTTTCCCGCCAACTGCAAGCCAGTCAGGCGTCCCGCGCGCTCCCGAATTCCGGCAACGAGATCCAGGTGGCCCACGTGATATTGCGGCATGGAGTTTGGCCAACGGGCGACCTCGGCGAATAACGGCGTCTTTGCAATTCCCAGCAACGCGCGCAAATCGTCGCCAACCCGCCGAATCATCTCGTCATCGTCGAGCGCAAACATTTCCGGCTGCAACGCCCCCCCGACAAACGCACGCAGCAGGACATGATCTTGCGGAGCACGGCCGGCAAACTTCACGCTGCTGAACGTGCAGGCGAGCAGCGTTCGCTTTTCAATAAAAGGAACTACGAAGCCAAAGCCGTCGAGGGGATGCGGTATGTCCGCGCGTCTGTATGCCAGGTTGATCGTGGCCGTCGAAGCGTAGGTAATTGCCTCCAGGTTCGTTGCAAGTTCTGAATCCAAATTGCGCAGTAATCGCGCACAAGTGTGCGCCGGCAGCGCCAGACAGACCGCGTCCGCAGAAAGCATTTCACCGCTATCAGTTTGCAAGTGCCAGTTCGGCGCACCATGTGCCTGGTCCATTTCCACTGATTTCACCAAGCTGTTCAATCTGACAACTACATCGACCCGGGCCGCTGAATCCGCATTCCGCAATCCGCCATCCGCAATCCGCCAGGCCAGGCGATCCACCAGGACTTGCATTCCGCGATCGAACGAGAGGAACAGGCTATAGCGCGCTCCGCTGGTTCCCGCATTTTCGCCGGCGGCTCGTCGTGCGCTGGCCATCGCGCGAATGAGGCTGCCGTGTTTGCGTTCCATTTCCAAAAAGCGTGGCATTGTCGCGCGCAGGCTCAGCTTCTCCGGATCGGCCGTGTAGATGCCGCCGATCATCGGTTGGGCCACGCGGTCCAGGGCTTCATGGCCCAGGCGACGTCGCACAAAATTGGCGAGACTCTCGTCCCCGACGCCGTTTCCTTCGGCGGCTCGCGGAACAAAGACTTCGCCAGCCAATCGCACCTTTCCCTTCAGGCTCAGAATGTCGCTGGTGAAAAACGGCCAAAGCCGCGACGGCGCGAGCAAGTGAAAGCCCTCCGGCACCGGACGTAGTTTTCCGTTGCGAACTATGAAACTGCGGCGATGTTTTTCGTTGGTTTCGATCAGGTTTGACGCGAGGCCGAGACGGTTTGCAAGCTCCAGGGCTTCCGGCTTTTCCGAGATGAACGAATCCGGACCCCGCTCAATCAGGAATCCGTCGCGCTCTTCAGTTTGGATAATGCCGCCCGCGCGCGGGCCGGCTTCGAGGATCGTTAGGTGCAGCGGCTCGGTGCTTTGCGCGCGGCGTTCAAGCAAACGATGGGCGGCCGCCAGTCCGGTGATACCGCCGCCGATGATGATGATCCGCTTCATTGATTGATTTCTAAGAGCCGGGTTCCTTCGGGTCTCGTCTCTCGAACGAACAACACCCCGGCTGACACTCATTCGCCGGCAGACCGTGACTGCCAAGAAACTTTCGCGGCGCCGCTGGATCAATGCGTTCGCTGATC
The DNA here is from genome assembly GCA_034665305.1 of Blastocatellia bacterium. Lineage (GTDB taxonomy): Bacteria > Acidobacteriota > Blastocatellia > Pyrinomonadales > Pyrinomonadaceae > DASXRU01. The sequence continues at coordinate 50,295 of JAXDFZ010000011.1, forward strand.
AACTCGCGAACCATTTGGATAAACGCCGGATGAGTTCCGGCGGTGGACGCGCGCACCATATTCATTCCCAGTTCCTCGCAGAGCGCGCGGGCTTCGGTATCAAGATCGAAGACAATCTCCATGTGATCGGAAACGAATCCCACCGGCGAAATCACAACATCCATCGTTCCGGCTGTCTTCAACTCTCTCAAGTATTCGCAGACGTCCGGTTCCAGCCAAGGCTGCGAAGGCGGACCACTGCGGCTTTGAAAAACGAGACGCCAACTGCGATGCCCCAACTGACTGGCGACGAGGGAGGACGCTTCCTGCAACTGCGCTTCATATTCGCATTGACCGGCCATGGAAACGGGAAGGCTGTGGGCTGTGAAAACTATCTCGGTAGCGGCCCGTCGTTCTTCCGGAATCCGGGCCAGGGCAGCGCGCACATTCTCGGCGTTCGCCGTAATGAATCCCGGATGATTGTAAAAGGCGCGCAGTTTGTCGATGCCCGGCGCATGATTTCCCACGGCGACTTCAGCGGCCGCCCGCGCGCGTTCGATGTCTTCCAGATATTGCCGGCAACTGGAGTAGGAACTGTAGGCGGAAGTGACGAATGCGATTGCGCGGCGTCGGCGGTCGGTCGCCATCTGCTGCACAGTATCACTGAGCAATGGATGCCAGTTGCGATTTCCCCAATAAATCGGAAGCGTGAGCCCGTGGCTCGTCAGTTCCTGTTTCAACGCGGCGATCAGCTGGCGGTTCTGCGCGTTGATGGGACTCATTCCGCCAAATAACTCATAGTGCTTCGCGACGGCGAGCATCCGTTCCCGCGGCACGTTGCGTCCGCGCAAAACGTTTTCGAGGAATGGCATTACATCTGGCATTCCCTCTGGCCCGCCGAAAGAGACAACCAGGATGGCATCGTAATCAGCCACAAACGTCGCCTTCTTTCGCGTCCAGCATGCGCTTCAGTTGCTGAATGCGATCCTCGGTCAATGTCTGCTGCGTCAGGCAATAACACATCTGATAAACCGAGCCGTAGAGCAGCCGCGGGTCTTCGCCGGTGGTGGGATAGGCCGCTTCCATCTGCGCGTCGCGAAAACTTATCCACGCGCGCTGCGCTGCTTTGAGCTTTTCAATTTTCAGTGGACTCGCCTGATTTGCCTTCAGCACTTGCTGGTAGACGCGATTCAGTTCGGCGTCAGACTTGTGATACTCGTCGCAGAAGCAACGATTCATGTCCATCTGATTGAGAGCGTTGGAGCAGGGACTTTTCGGACTAGTCTTCTTCCGCTGTTGTGCGTGGGCCACACTCAGCGCCAGGCAAAGCAAAAGAACAGTGGCAACGTTTCGGAATCGCATCATGTGCTCCTGTGGAAAGAGTTGGGGGCAAACCGCCCTTCCTAACTGCAAGTAGGTTTCGTTGATGTCGGAAGCAAGGCGTTGCGCGTCAACGTCGCACATCCGCAGTCAGGAAGGCGGGCTTGCCTCCGCTCCTTCAATGTTTGCGCCCTGTGTCGCTCATCTCATGGACGGCCTCAATCAGGGCGATCACATTCTCAACCGGCGTCTCAGGCAGGATGCCATGGCCCAGGTTGAAAATATGTCCTGCGCGTCCGCCGGCGTAATCCAGAATTCGTTCGGCTTCGAAACGAATTCTTTCGGGCGTGCTGAATAACGTTACCGGATCCAAATTTCCCATAATCGCGACGTCGTGGCCCACGCGTTCCCAGCCCTGGTCCAACTGCACCCGCCAATCGAGACCGATGACATCGCCGCCTGCCTCACGCATCAGTTCCAGAAGCGCAGCAGTCCCGGTTCCGAAGTGAATTACCGGGGTACCCGGCGTGATGTTTTGAATGACGCTTCGCGTATGTGGCAAAACGTATTCGCGATAGTCTTCAGGGCCCAAACATCCCACCCAAGAATCGAACAGTTGCACGGCCTGGGCCCCGGCCGCGACTTGCGCGTTCAGATATTTCGCCAGCGAGCGCGAGATCAGGGACATCATCGCGTGCCACGCGCCGGCGTCGCCGTGCATCAGTGACTTCGTGAAAACGTAATTCTTAGACCCGCCGCCTTCAATCATGTAAGACGCCAGCGTGAAGGGCGCGCCCGAAAAACCAATCAGGGGCATAGCGGCCGGAAGAGCGTTGCGGGTTAATCGAATTGCTTCCAAGACAAACTCGAGCTCGGCGGTATCTTCCAATTCGCGCAGACGCTGAATGTCCGCCGCCGAACGCACCGGGTTGTGAATTGCCGGGCCATCACCTTTGGCAAATTCGAGCTGCAGGCCCATCGGCTCAATGATCAGCAGGATGTCGGCAAAAATTATCGCGGCATCAACGCCCAGCCGCTCCGCTGCATGCACGGTCACCTCGGCCGCGAGGGCCGGCGATTTGCACAACTCGAGAAACGAAACGCGTTGCCGCAGCTCGCGATACTCGGGCATGTAACGCCCGGCCTGGCGCATCAGCCAGATCGGAGTGAAGGGAACCGGTTCACGCCGGCATGCGCGCATGAACGCACTGTCGCGCAGTGCATCGCTAACTGACTTTGAATCCGGTACCGGCAAATCAAAATTCTCCACAACTCAAAAAAGTTTTATGCAACTTTAAATTGAACACGCCGTTTATAGGACGGATTGGTTTGTTCGAGTTACATCACCTATTCAACCGCGCTAACGTTTCGCGACTCAGACTACAACAAAGCTGCTAAGCGACGTTAGCGCCCACGATTCGGTACGAGTTTTCGTTTCTTTTTCCAGAACCTTGAAGTGAATGAAGGTGGCGACGGTTCGAACCTAACGCAACTCTCTGTTTTGCGTTTTTGACGACGACGAATAAGCAACGTTTTAGATACGTAAGGGTTCTAACTCGACCTACTAAGCCGGCAGCCGGCGCCATCTCATTTGGTTTAAAAGTAATCGTTAACACCAGCAGTTGCTCGAGCGTCTCTTAGTTCGTTTTTCTGTAACGCAAACTGTGCGTTTGCGCGTGGGTTGAATGAGCGTTTCACAAAAACTCAGATTCAGCCTTGTGTCTGCCCCTCCCCGTAAACGGGGAGGGGTTGGGGGTGGGGTTTCGCGCGAGTAAACCTCCTCTCTCCGCTTGCGGAGAGGGGGCGAAGACCGATATTCAGTAATTTTTGTGCAATGCCGGTTGAATGCTGCTCACGATGGCAACTAACAGGTTGCGTCACTAGTTGGGCGCCAGGAGCTTCTGAGTATGAAACATTTCCTGCTTGCCGCTGCGATGGTACTTTTTCTGGCGCCGCTGTCCCGGGCGCAATCTGAAAAATTGCCACGCACGAATGTGCCAACGCCTTCGCCCGCTCCTTCGCCGGCCAACGCTCCCACGCCTGAACCGGCAACCCAAACAGTTGAACCCGTCACTTCCCAACCTTCCCAACCACCGGCCAAGAGTACGGGTCTGGGATTCGTGGTCCCCGCCGAAAAAGCGCGTCCGATTGTTGTCACGCGGTTTGAAAAGCCGCCCACGATCGATGGCCAGCTTGACGAAGAAGTTTGGAAGAGCGCGGCCGTCTTCAAGGACTTCTATCAAATCGATCCGGGCGACAACACCGCGCCGACAAAACCCACCGAAGTTCTGGCGGGTTATGACGCGAAATTCCTTTACATCGCTTTCCGTGCTTTTGACGAGAAGGACAAAGTGCGCGCGACGGTGGCGAAGCGGGACAATATTTTTAGCGATGACTATGTGGGAATGTTCCTGGATACGTTCAACGATCAGCGCAAGGCTTTCGAGTTCTTTTTCAACCCCCTGGGGATTCAGGGGGACGGCGTAATTACGGAAGGTCGCGGCGAAGATTTCAGTGTCGATGTTTTGATGGACTCAAAAGGCCTCATCAACGATGAGGGCTACGTCGTGGAGATTGCCATTCCGTTTAAGTCTCTGCGCTATGAGGCGGGCAAAGGCAAACTCTGGGGCGTCCATTTCCTGCGCCGCATCAAACGAAACAACAACGAGTTGGATTCCTGGATGCCGTTTTCGCGCAGCGTCAACAGCAACCTGGCACAGTCCGGTCACATCACTGGTCTTGACGGGATTTCCACCGAACGCACTCTGGAAATAATTCCCAGTTTGACGATTTCCGAAACGGGCCGGCGAGTCGCTTCGCTGACGCCCCCGCTCGGCGTCGATCCCGGCCGGATCGTAAATCAACCGGTCGAGTTGGAGCCCGGCTTAACGGCAAAGTTTGGCCTCTCGCCCACAACCACTCTCGATCTCGCTTTGAACCCCGACTTTGCACAGGTGGAAGCCGACCAGCTCGTAGTCACAACCAACCAGCGCTTCCCGATTTTCTTTCCGGAGAAGCGTCCCTTCTTTCTTGAAGGCATCGACATCTTTCGTACTCCCATTCAAGCGGTACACACGCGCGCTATCGTCGATCCGGACGTAGCGTTGAAGCTCTCCGGAAAACAGGGCAAGAACACTTTTGGACTGATGGTCGCCAGTGATAATGGGCCGGGCAATCTGAGCCTGGATGATCGCAGCTCGCTGGCGGCGTGCATCGAGAGAAGAGATTATTTCCCCGGTAATCCGTTGGGCATCGTCTGTAACAATGAAAAGTTCATTGATAAGAATGCCTACATCGGTGTGTTGCGGTTGAAGCGGGACGTAGGCAAAGGCGACAGCACCGTCGGGTTGATCGCGACTACTTACAATTTTATTGAAAAGCATAATCAGCTCGGCGGCATCGATGGACGTTTTCGCGTTAATAAAAACACGACAGTTAATTTTCAATTATTAGGAACGTCGTCGCGCAATTTCTTTTTCGACCCGCAAACCGCGAGCAGTGCTTATCGAACCGGCACGGGCTTTGGCTATTCGACTACTTACGATCTTCAGGGCCGTAACTGGGGGTTCCAGTTATTCGGCGAAGGCTATACGAAAGACTATCGCGCGGACGTGGGCTTTTTCGGCCGGACCAACACGAACTTCAACAGTGCGTATGTTCGGTACAACAGCGATCCCAAACCGAAGAAGACTATTCTCAGTTATCACGTACATGATTTCAGTTGGATTGGTTACGACTTTCAGGGGCGCATTCAAAACTGGGAGAGTGAGAACTACATAGAGTGGCGGCTGCCGCGGAATTCATATTTCAGCCTGGCGTGGGAACCTGCGTACGAGCGCATCGTCGAAGAGGAGTTTGGAAACTCGCGCAATGCTCCCTGTGTCAGGACGGCTGATCCATTGAATCCGTTGAGAACAATCTGCCGGTCGGCCTTTTCCGGTCCTGAAGAAATCTCGGTGTACAAGCACCATTTCTTCATTGCCGGCAACTCGCAATACAGCAAGAAGATCCAGTTCAACGGCCGCGCCGTATGGCGCACGAATCATCTCGATCTGGATTTTGGTGGCGGCCGGCGCTTCCCGCGTGTCAGTCCCGCCGCGCTGGAGGCCGCTGCCTTCCGAGCGAGCAACAGCGCCTTGTGCGCTGATAGCCATGCACCAAACGCATGCTTTGCGCCACTCGATCCAGGTCCCGGGCTGCTGTTCGAATTCACCGGCGGCGTCACTTATCAGCCGACCAACGAGTTGCGCCTGTCATTGAACTACGTAAAGAACCGGCTGGTGCGAAACGACACCGATCGCGTGGCCTTTGATACCAACATCCTTACTTTTCGCGGCACGTATCAATTCACCAAGGCCACGTTTGCCCGCGCCATTATTGATTACAACACTCTGAACCAGCGCGCGCGCGCACAACTCCTGTTGGGCTGGACGCCCAATCCGGGCACAGCGTTTTACGCCGGCTACAACGATGATCTTAACTACGGCTTCAATAGCATCAGCAGCTCAATCGTTCCCGGCTTCCGCCGCAACGGCCGCACCTACTTCGTCAAGATGTCGTACTTGTTCCGCAAGAGCTTTGGTAGTTAAGTAAAATGCTGCCAGCGACCCACTCGCTACCGCTTGGTGGTACTGACTTCATCGGGGCCGATTCGCGACTGAGGAGTGAGGTCAGTACCACCACGCGGTAGTAACTGTGTTGTGTCGTCGCGATGCGCTGCGGGTACGCGCCCCCGGTGAAACCCAGCTAGTGAAGAACGATGACTTCCACCCTTGTCCTCCGCAGCCTTTGGCGGTTCAGCCCTTCTCATCGATAATGTCAGGATTGGTATTTGCTGCGACGACCTCGGGCGGTGGGCGTGCGGATGCACGACTCGAGACGAGGTTTGGCGAAAGGCGTTAAGAAGGGTCGTATAAATGGAAAAGCCAGCACCGGCGAGTTATCCGATTGCGGACAAGATCAAGAGGCGTTGGAGCCCGCGCGCCTTCTCCGATCGCATGGTCGAATCCGAGAAGTTGCTTAGTTTATGGGAGGCAGCGCGCTGGGCGCCGTCGTCTTACAACGAACAGCCCTGGTATTTTCTAGTCGCCACCAAAGACAATGAAGCTGATTATCAGAAAATGCTGAGTTGCCTAGCCGAAGGAAACCAGCAGTGGGCGCGAACGGCGCCCGTGCTAATGATTTCAGTCGCGAAACTTGCGTTTGCAAAAAACGGTAAGCCAAACCGGCACGCTTTTCACGATGTTGGCCTCGCGGTCGCGTCGATGATTTTCGAAGCCACCGATTTGGATTTGTTTGTGCATCAAATGGCCGGTTTCTCGCCGGAGAAGGTCAGGGAACTCTTTGCGGTGCCGGAAGGGTTTGAGCCCGTCGCTGCCATAGCGATTGGTTACGGCGTTGACGCGGATGCCGTGCCGGATGATTTGAAAGAGCGTGAAGCAGCGCCGCGTGAGCGAAAGCCCATGGCCTCGTTTGTGTTTCAGGGAGCGTGGGAGCAACCGTCGCCCCTAACAATTGCTAGTGAGTAGTAATCGCTGAAACCACTGAGACAGTTGCTTCGTATCGTGGTCGCAGCAAAATTGCGCGAAGTGAAGAAAGACAAATTGCCTAACTTAACCTCGATCTCAAAACGCTTTTCCGGCACCCGCTTAATATTGGTGGGGTTGGGTCTGTTTTGCTTACCAGGCGTTGCTTGTAAAAGCGACTACCCGGCCGGCGGCAAGCCCGGTGGACCAGCCGGCAAGGCTGAAGCTCGCCAGGTGAAGACCGTGCCCGTGGCGCAAACTCCGGTTGGCGAAACCGTTACGGTAAACGGCACCCTCGCGGCTTACGATCAAACGACAGTAAGTGTGAAAGTGCCGGGGCGTTTGCGATCCATCTCAGTTGATTTGGGAAGTGTGGTACGTCGCGGTCAGAACATCGCCCAACTCGAAACCACCGATTACAGTTTGCGGGTGCAGCAAGCCGAAGCGGCATTGGCGCAGGCGCGCGTGCGGCTGGGACTTTCCCCGGACGGTACCGACGACAAGGTCAATCTGGAACAAACCGGAACCGTACGTCAGGCGCGCGCAGTTTTGGACGAGGCAAAGCTCAAGCGCGAGCGGGCGATAAAGTTAGTTGAGCAGAGCGTCATTTCCCGTGAGGAATACGAACGCGTCGACGCGGAATACAAAGTAGCGCTGAGCCGTTACCAGGATGCGATCGAAGAGATCCGCAATCGCCAGGGCTTGCTGGCCCAGCGTCGCTCCGAGCTCGCGCTGGCCCGGCAGCAACTGGCCGACTCGAATGTGTATTCGCCGCTGGATGGAGTTGTCGAAGAAAAGAAGGTCAGCGTGGGTGAGTATCTGGCGGCCGGCGCGCCCCTCGTAACGATCGTGCGCATGGATCCGCTGCGGTTGCGGGCGGAAGTGCCGGAGCGCGAGTCGCGCAGCATTCGCATGGGCCAGAGCGTGCGGGTCAGCGTGGAGGGCGATCCGGTTTCCTACATGGGCCGTGTGAAACGTCTCAGTCCGACGATCACGCAGCAGAGCCGCGTGCTGGTGGTGGAGGCAGATGTTACGAATAGCGGCCGCCTGCGTCCCGGGTCATTCGTGCGCGCCGACATCGTGACGGATGAAGCGAACATGGCGGTGACAGTGCCGACGAGTGCGATAGTAACTTTTGCCGGAATTGAAAAGGTGATTCAAGTTCAAAACGGAAAGGCCATCGAAAAACCGGTGACCACGGGGCGGCGCGGACCCGACTGGACCGAAATCATCTCCGGAGTCAACGCCGGTGAAGCCGTAGTGGTCGAGCCCGGTAACTTGCAAACCGGAATGCCGGTGAATGTGATTCAGTAAGAAAGTTTCGAGTTTCGGGTTTCGAGTTTCGAGTTCGGTCAACGTGAGCTAAGCGCTAAGAACCAAGAGCCAAGAGCTGCGACCTGTGACTGAGACTTTTCCGAACTCGAAACCCGAAACTCGAAACCCGAAACTTTAAAGTCCCATGCAAAAGCTTGCCGAGATTTGTATTCGTCGTCCCGTCTTTGCCGCGATGATCATTTTGTCGCTGGTAGTGGTCGGCTCGGCCAGTTTCTTCAAACTCGGCGTCGATCGTTTTCCTTCCGTTGATTTACCCACCGTCAATGTCCGCGTGAATTTGCCCGGCGCTTCGCCGCAGGAAGTCGAATCGCTCGTCACTCAGCAAGTGGAAGAGGTAGTGAACACCGTCGACGGCATCGACGAGTTGCGCTCGATCTCCGGACAGGGAACGTCGATCGTCATTGCGACCTTCAAACTCGATCGCGATTTGGAATCCGCAGCCCAGGACGTGCGCGACCGCGTCAATAGTTTGGGCCGCAGTCTGCCTGACGATGCCACGCCGCCGGTAGTGCAAAAGTTTGATAACGACAGCACCCCGGTAGTAACTATTTCGCTTTCCGCGGACCGATCTATCCGCGAACTGACTGAGCTGGCGGATAAGACCGTGCGCGTACAACTGGAACGCGTTGGCGGGGTCGGCGAAGTGCGCGTGGTCGGCGGACTGGAACGCGCGATCAATATTTGGATCGACGCCGAGCGGTTGGCTGCCTATCAGATCCCAGTTACCGCGGTACGCGCCGCCCTCGTGCGCCAAAACGCCGACGTGCCCGGCGGTAACGTAAACACTTCGCGCGAAGAATTGACGCTGCGGACGATGGGCCGTTACACGGACCCGCGTGCTTTTGAAGATCTGGTGATTGCGAACGTCAACGGTTCACCCATTCGATTGCGTGACGTGGGCCGCGTCGAGGACGGCACCAAGGAGCAAAGGTCACTGGCGCGTTTGAATGGCGTGCCGACTGTCACCCTGGAAGTGCGGCGACAATCAGGTGGAAATACCATCGACGTCATTAACGGCGTCAAGCGCGAGCTTCCGAGAGTCACCAGCCAGCTGCCTACCGACGTGAAGATGGAAGTCATCCGCGACCAGTCGCGCTACATCGAGGCGGCGCTGCATGAAATTGAAAAGCATCTGGTGCTGGGCAGTATTCTTGCCAGCCTTGTCGTATTGCTTTTCATGCGCAACTGGCGCTCAACGTTGATCGCGGCAGTGGCCATTCCGTGTTCGCTGATTTCAACATTCGGCATGATGCGGGCGCTGAACTTCACGCTCAACAGCGTGACCATGCTAGCGCTGGTGCTGATGGTTGGCGTGGTGATCGACGACGCGATCGTAGTGCTCGAAAACATTTTCCGATTCATTGAGGAGAAAAGGATCAAGCCGAAAGAAGCGGCGAAAGAGGCGACGAAAGACATTGGCATGGCGGTACTGGCTACGACGCTATCGCTGGTGGTGATCTTCCTTCCCGTGTCCTTCATGTCTTCGATCTCGGGCCGCTTCCTTTATCAATTCGGTATTACCGCTGCGGTCGCGATCATGGTCAGTTTGCTCGTGTCGTTTACGCTCACCCCGATGATGAGTTCGCGGCTGATTCGCGTCGACGACGCTGAGAAAGAGGGTCACAGTCAACCATCCTCACGGGCTGGCTTCTATCGTTGGATAGACAAGTCTTACACGACGCTGCTGGCGTTCGCGATGCGGCATCGCCTGGCAGTTTCCTTAATCGCGCTCGTCGTTGCGTTGTCCAGTGTGCCGCTGTATCGCACGGTGAAGCAGGAGTTCATCCCGACGAACGTTGATGAAGCGGAATTTGAAGTCAGCGTCAACGGTCCCGAAGGCACTAATCTTCCCGTAATGAACGAAACTATGCAGGCAATCGAGAAAGAGATTGCCTCGACTTACGGTGTGCGGTTGGTGCTCGCCAACGTGGGCGGCTCGTTTCTCGGCGGCGTGAATCAGGGCGGCGCGTATGTGCGAATTGCGCCGCATGAGGAGCGTACTTTTTCCTTCGGCAAACTCTGGACTGAAACTAAGAAGGGCAAGCCGTGGCTCGCGTTTCGCGGAAACTACAGCCAGCAGGATGTGATGCTGGCCGTGCGCCGCCGGCTGCAAAAGTTTGCGCCGATGCGGATCGGTGTGCGCAACTCGCAGTCGTTTAATTTTGGCTCTGGCGGACGCTCGGATATTGACTTCATTTTGCGCGGCCCGGACATCGTGGCGCTTTCCGGCTATGCGGAGGATTTAGTAAAGCGCTCGCAGCAACTCGGCGGAATCGTCGACGCGGACACTTCGTTGAAACTCAACAAACCAGAATTGAAGGTTGAGATCAATCGTGCGCGGGCCGCCGATTTGGGCGTAGACAGCACGGACATCGCCACCGCCCTGCGTCTGTTAGTTGGTGGCGAGGACCGCGCGTCTCGTTTTCGCGATGAGTCAGTCAATGAAGACTACGACGTCCAGTTGCGTTTGAATGAGCGCGACCGCAGCGATGCTGAAATTATCAAACGGCTCTATGTGCCCTCAACGCGCGGCGGGCAAGTGCGTCTGGATAATCTCGTGAACATCAGGCGCGACACCAGTCCTTCGCGAGTGGATCGTTTGGACCGCGAGCGCCAGGTTTCCATGCGCGCGTCGGTGGCTCCGGGCTTTGCCCTCGCAGATCGGATTCAGGCATTGCGGGGCGCGGTGGCCGAAATGAATCTTCCGGCGGCCTACACGACCACCGTTGCGGGGCGGGCCAGGGAACTGGAGCGAACATTTACCGAATTCATCTGGGCGTTCCTGCTGTCGATCATTTTCATGTACATGATCCTGGCGTCGCAGTTCGAGAGCACGATTCACCCGATAACGATTCTTCTAAGTTTGCCGCTCTCGGTGCCGTTCGCTTTGCTTTCGCTTTGGGGAACTGGCGATACCCTCAATCTTTATTCGGCGCTGGGCATCCTGGTGCTGTTTGGTGTGGTGAAGAAGAATTCGATCCTGCAGATCGATCACATGAACAACCTGCGCGCTAAGGGCATGGAACGTCTGGAAGCCATCATGCAGGGCAACCGCGATCGCTTGCGCCCAATTCTGATGACGACCCTCGCGTTGATTGCCGGCATGACGCCGCTAGCGCTGGGAACCGGCCCGGGCGCAGAGGAACGGCGGTCCATTGCGGTCGTCGTTATCGGCGGCCAGAGCCTGTCGTTGCTGTTGACGTTGATCGCTACGCCAGTAGTTTATTCATTGCTGGACGATCTCAAATCGACGCACCGCTGGCGTAGTTTCATGACGGCCACCTCGGGGTTCTTCGATCGATTCAAGGGCGCGTTCCGTCGGCCGAAGCCCGCTACCCCCGTTTCCGACGACGCGTCCCTTCAGGTTTCGCACGACGCTGCGGATGCCGGCTATTCAAACGGTCCCATTAATGAAAGCACGTTGGCGAGCGCTGAGTTTGACGACGAAGAAAACGATCCCGTCGGCGCCGGCGCGACGCACGCCAGCAAGTAGCGGCCATCCATAAATCGAATCACGCGGCCCGCAGAGCGGGCGGATATCAGTAGCCCACAGCGCAAGCTGTAGGTTCGCTGCGTCGATTGAACCCAAGCTCGCGAAGCGAGCGACATAAGTTGAACGGCCGATGAATCGCGAGCGGATTTATGTCGCCCCTGCGGGGCTTTGCTTTTTGTGGCCCCGTTAACCCACAGCTCGCGCCGTGGGCTACGGATATGGCGTTAGCTTCGCCAACTGTTTGACCTGCTCCGGCTCAACTCTGGTGTTTTGTTTCGTGCTATCTCATTAACATTAATCCAGGGAATCATAAATGTTTCGAAAATTCACCATCGCACTCGCAATTGTCCTTGTCCCGATGCCCGCGCTGGTTTCTGCCGGGGCCAAAGTGGCGGAGCAACCGCAGGTCATAAAGCTCCAGCGCTTTCGCAAGGCGTTATGGAAAATGCATGTCACCGTCAAAGGGAAGCCAGGCGATTTCCTTTTCGATACCGGCGGCGGGAACACTTTGTTGACGGATGACTATTTGAAGGGCATAGACTGCAAGTTCTGGGGACGGACGACTGGCTACAACATGTTCGGCAAGCGGAACGATGGTCCGCATTGCGATAACGTGCAGATCATGGCCGGTGACGTGGCGCTGACGCCCGTAAACATCGGCACGATTGATTTTGGCGAACAATTTCCGGGGGACAAGAAACCGGACGGACTGCTGTCGCTCGATGCCTTCGACGGCAAGGCGATCACCCTCGATCAAACGGCCGCGACGTTGACTATTGAAACATCACAAAGTCTGCGCCGACGCACCAGAGTGATGAAGGAGTTGCCCTTTCGAGTTTCCCGCGAATGCTCCGCCCGCTGCCTGAGCGTCTTCCTCGGAGTTCCAACGTCAGGAGGAATGACGTGGCTGATTCTCGACTCCGGCGCCGGCGGCGTTTCGCTGATCGCCAAAGACTACGCCAAATTCTTTGGCCTGGATCCGAACGCCAAGGAGCAGCGGCTTAAATTCGACGCCGCCCCCGGCGTGCCCATCGACAGCCCTGTGTTAGTGACCGATATGATCATGGACGGAAATTTAGGACAACCCTTCATGAGTCAGTACGTCATCACATTCGATCTGGCGCACGGCCGGACGTGGATCGGCAAGGGAAAGTAATGCCGGTTGCTTGTGGGGTAGTAGCCCTCTCTAACGGTCGGGCTACTGCCCGCTAAGGCGGCCGAACCGAGTTGAAATCATGTCAGCAAAGACGCGATTGCTAAGTGCGTTGCTGGGGGTGACGCTGACCTCGTGGTTGTTCGTGGTGGTAGTCCCACAGGTGCGCGCTCAGAAATCCAGTCCTACGCTCTCCGCGCCAGCGCCGACAAACTCTAACCAGGCGGAACGAATTTATGAGATCAAGAAACTCCCGAAGCGGGCCAAGAAGGCGAAGATATTGAAACGCTCCGACCCGTCCTATCCCGATGAGGCAAGAAGGCGCGACGTTCGAGGAGTCGTCGTCTTAACGGTTGCCCTTATGTCACGAGGAGAAGTGGGAACCATTTTTGTCGTGAGGGGGTTGCCGTATGGGTTAACCGAAGAATCCATTAAGGCGGCCCGCAAGACCAAGTTCCGCCCAGCAGTGCTGGATGGCCAGCCTGTTTCAATCTGGGTGACGTTCGAATACACGTTTACCAGTTATTGACTTGTTCGCTTCCGGCTCAGCAGAAGACCGTTCGTTCGCGAATTTTTGGCCGAAAAGGCCTCAAATCCACCCCAAAATGGAAGTTTGACAATCCAGCGTTAGGGAACTTTCCCCGCCGGCGGGGACGGTAAAGAACGCTGAAATACATCGAGCGCGCGCGGATAATTCCCGCGCAGTAGCTGCAAGCTAAGGCTTGTATTCCCTGTGCCTGTGCGCAGCGTTGAGGCCCGCTTTTAACCGGCGTTCAGAAGAAAAGCCTCAGTTTGCGTGCCAACGAGAACTCATAGTGATTCGCTTACTTTGGTGCTTTCGGCAAATCGATTTTCCAGTCCGCGCCTTCCTTCACGAATTCCATCGGGGACCATCCGCCTTTTTCGTTGAGATACTCCAGAGAGGCGCGGTCACCGTTGATCTTCTCGTTCCGGGTTTCCGCAGTTGCCGCTTGTGGCCGTTCCGCCAACTCTTTCAGTTGATCGTCGACCGATTTCTTTTCATCCGTGCCCATCATGGTGAGAAACTCGAGCGCGTCTTTGCACATGACGTGTTTCAATTCTGCCAGATCCTTCTTTTGGCGCGCGGCATAACCGGTTTTGTAAGTGTCGGTCGGGGTGGCCAGGGAACCACCGCTCGCTGGCGCCGTCGCCGGTTTGACCGCTTCCGGTTGGGTGGTAGCCGCGGCTGCCGGAGTTGCGGCGCTACTTGCCGCGCCGTTTGCATTACTATTTCCGGACTCGGGTTTAGGTTGGCAAGACGTAATCGACGCCACAAGAGCAACCGTCGCGAGGGCACAGGCGGTACGAATGTTTATGAGTTTCACTAAAGGCTCCTTTAGAATGTCTTCTTAATTTTCTTTGGGGTTCGAAACGAGCCGCAGGATTCTATAATTGCGACCGACAGCGGTCAATGAGTTGCTAATTCGGGGCCGGATCCAACTCCTTGCAGTGCGCCGGCTCGACGGCGCTTTGGCCATCTTTTGATTATTGAGTTTTATTACTTAGAAAGAACTCCTGTGGAGGTAAGGCCAAAGCGGCGTCAAGCCGCCGCACTCCAAGGAGTTGAGACCCGGTGCTCAAGACTTTGATCTCGCAACCAGCATAATCGATGAAACTACTGATCCTCGGCGGAACAAGATTTGTCGGCCGGCATCTGGTGATAGCGGCCCTCGCGCGTGAACATGAAGTGACGCTTTTCAATCGCGGTACTCATCCGTCTGAGAATTTGCCAAACGTCGAAACTATTCACGGGGATCGAAACAGCGATCTGGGGAAACTCCAAGGGCGGCGTTGGGATGCAGTCGTTGATACCTGCGGATATCTGCCGCGCACCGTAAGAGTCTCAACGGAAGCTCTTTCCGATTCCGTCGACCGTTACGTTTTTGTTTCCAGTGTCTCGGCGTACGCTGACTTAAGCATTGTCGGGATGAAAGAAACCGACCTGCTGGCCGGGTTAACCACCGAACAGCTGGCAGAGGCAAACGCTATTGATGCCTCCGGACAAGCCTCGGCGCTCAATTACGGAAAAATGTATGGCGGGCTAAAAGCTCTCTGTGAACAGACGATCGACGAAGCACTCCCTGGCAGAGTCCTTCATATTCGGCCCGGTTTGATTGTGGGCCCGTATGATTATTCCGATCGTTTCACCTACTGGGTTGTTCGGATTGCGCGCGGCGGCCAGGTCCTGGCGCCCGGCCGGCCGGAGCGATTTGTTCAATTCATTGATGCGCGGGACCTCGCCGAATGGCTGGTGACAATGTTTGAACGCAAAGAAACCGGCGTCTTCAACGCGAACGGTTTGCCGGAAACTGTGACCATGGAAAATGTGCTTGAAGAATGTAAATCTGTAAGCGGCAGTGACGCTTCCTTTAGCTGGGTCGACGAGGATTTTCTGTTGCAGGAGAAAGTCGTTCCCTGGAGCGAGCTGCCGCTTTGGATGCCGGAAACAGCCGCGGCCCATCTGCAAGCGTTGATGTTCATCAACAGCGATAAAGCCATTGCCGCCGGTCTTACGTTTCGCCCGCTGAGCGAAACCGTCAGAGACACGCTCATTTGGAGCGAAACCGATCACGCCCGCGGAGAATTGAAAGCCGGTATGGATCCGGACAAGGAACAAAGGTTGCTGAGCCAAGCCTCGCAACGAGCTCTCTAAGATCGACGAAAGGGCCGGGGCATTAGCCCGACCGTTAGGGAGGGCTCCCTCCCGACATGGGCCCTCCCTTACGGTCGGGCTACTGCCCGGCGCCTGCATTCCAACATCAGGCCCATTACTAAACCATTGACCTCATGAGGGCTTTGTACTATCGTGCGTTCGATCTCAATTCATATCGCTGAAACCTCGGTCCAGCGAACTTACTCACGAAATTCTTAGTCATGTTCGAACTTCGAAACCTTCTGTGGTTCAAAAGAACTAGATGGCTCGCCGAACTCCGAGATTCAGGTAATAGTCTCCGGAAACTTCCGACGAAGTTTGCCGCGCTTTACGTCCAGCCCTGGGCTCACTAGTCACTGAGTTGCTTCAACGATGTCTTGTAGATCCGCTTCCACCAGAGCCATCGAAGCCGCCTTGTGATCATCCATTGGTCGTACGCAGTCAAGAAAGGACACCAACCCATGTCGAGAAGACTAGCTCTGGCCGGCGCCGCCTTGTGCGTCGCCCTGGCCGTTTGTGCCATCGGCGTTGTGCAGCACGCACAGCAAGGACGGCAGTACACTCCTCCGAATTATGTTTTCAGTCCTAATGTCCCGAAAGACCTGGTTACGCACGACGTCGGGGCCATCGGGTTTCAGCCTTTCGCCGACATCCTGGCGTGGGACTCGTTCATCGCGTTGAACTGGCCCGTGCCCAACCCGATCGTGGAGCGCGGCGTACCCGATCCGCAAAATGTTGTCGGCGGTTTCTACACCAAGGGCGGCGAAGGCAGTGGTCCGAAAATCAGTCCCACCGGGCCGACGGTTTGGGAGACCTTCAAGGACACGAACGATATTTATTTGCCGACGGCGGCGCGCCCGACTTCGTTCGATACGCCGGAAAGTGTTCCCGCCGCCTGCCAACAACTCGCCGCTGCTTATCCCGTAGCTGCGCGACGCACGTTGATCCTGACGTCCAAGTTCGGCCAAATCGTCAGCAGTGTTAAGCAGGCCGACGGCAACCGCCTGGTGGACCAGAACAACATGAACGTCTGGTACGAAGTGAAGATGAATCGCGTCTACTACGACTACGTAGTCAACAACGGCTTCTACAACAGTAACAATCAGAAGGGGAAAACGATCTCGTTCCCTTCGTCAGCGAACAACAGCAGCAAGGTTGCGACTATCAAAGTCAAAGCCGCATGGAAAGTCATGGGCCTGCTGGGCAGCAAGCAACCTGATGATCTGACGAAGTTCTACACCACCGATGCGCTCGTGCTTGATCCCGTCAGCGGCAAATGCTCGAAGCAGTTACTCGGGCTGGTCGGATTGCATATCGTGATCAAGACGGCACAATTGCCGCAATGGCTGTGGGCGACTTTTGAACATCTCGATAACGCACCCGATAAAGCCACCGGCCCAGTCGCGGGCAAGAAGTACAATTTCTTCAACACCGGCTGCACGGGTTGCCCGATCAATGTGCCACCGGCCAAGGACAGCATGGTACCGACGCAAGTAATGCGCATCACTCCGGTTAATGATGTGGCGGTTTCCAACAACGCGCTTTATCAAACGGCTCTCGGAACTTTGCGGCCGGACAATGTCTGGCAGAATTACCAACTGGTTGACGCGCAATGGGGCGCCTCGCCAACGCCGATCGGCGTGCCCAACCAACCGAAGTTCCTTGCCAACACGACGCAGGAAACTTATTTGCAACAGCCGGTAAACCCCCACGGTTGCATCAACTGCCATGGCTTCGCGAAAGCGACCGATTTGGATTTCCAACTCACGCACGCCTATCCGCGATCCAGTACGCAAACCAAAGTGCTCGAGAGCATCTTCAAACTGCCGGGCGTTGGCAAGCCCCGCTAGAAACAGATTGTAGGGGCGGCCCTCCGTGGCCGCCCCCCCCTTTCGTCACCGCACTTTCGGATCCTTAACCTCACAACTCTTGAAAGGAGAAATCTCATGAAAGTCAGAATCGGAATGGGCCCGATGAAATTAACCTCGCACCTCATAGCATTAGGCCTGCTGGTGCTCGTATTAGGCGCCGCCACGTACTCACCTTCGCGCACCACTACCGCTGATGAATGGGAGGAGTACTACAAGGCTGAACGTGCCGCGAAGGACCTTCTCTATACTTACGAGGACTTCAAAACGGTGAGCAAGACGGAGATCGAAAAGTTGGTGGCGGCGATCTGCGATGCGGATGAGGACGAGCGCAGAGAGGTCTCACGAACGATTGGAGAGCAGGCGGCGGATAAGACAAACACCGCCTGCAACAACGTGGAACAGCGAAAGAAGGAAGCGCTGGATATGTTGACCGCAGTGATCGCCGATAAACGCTTTGAGAGCAAGCGCAGTGATGCTGAGCGGCTGAAATATGACGTCGAGGATAAGTACCCGGTCGTCGCGAGCATGTGCCGCTCACTCCGCGGCTCAAACCATCCGGTCGTCTCCTACATGCTGGATAAGGGAAAAGAGGAAGACGACTATCGCAAGGGCCGCTGCACAGCATCGCAGGTGGACACGGGGAACGGGTTTGCTGACTGCGTCGGTTACGACGGGAATATGTGTCTGATCGTAGAGTTCAAACCCAACAACAGTCGCGCAATTAGAAAGGGCCTCGAACAGCTCAGGGATTACAAGGACGGCTTGCAGAATAACGCCAGCAAGCGCCAGGATCTCAACAACAAGAACAGTGCCTTCGCTACTTGTCAGACCTTCGACACCCGGGTCGACTGCTATCGTCTCTGTCCGGAAATCGAAAGCGACGGAAACTTCCGCAGCCGCTCAACCGAATGGTCGACTAATTGCAGATAGCCGATTAGGTGGCACGATCGTTAGGGGGGGCTCAATGTTCTTATGCATTCGATCGGAGCCCTCCCTTGGCGAATGCAGATTTCGGATTTCTGATTTCGGATTAATATGACTCGATGCTGGAATCCGAAATCTGCGATCCACATTCTGCAATCGGCGGGCCCGCCCGCGACCGCAGGCGGTTCTGACATGGCGTCGCTTCTGCCGTTTCCTTGTGATAGATTCCCGCAGTCGCAAAATCAAAGACTCAGGATGATCTCGAAAGGATAACCCCCAATGAAGCGTCAAATCAGAACACCAACTGTCCTCATGCTGAGCTTGTTGCTGCCGTTGATCAGCTTTTCCTCTGCCGCGCAGGCGCAAAAACAGGGAGCCAAACCTGACACCGGATTCAAGGCTGACACCGGCATCATCACGCCCGGCCTTGGTCAGATACTGCGCATAACCGTCGCGACCGGCGCGGGCGGCGACGCCGTGAAAGTCCGCTTTGCGTCTGTGAAATATATGCCGGTGGCCGGCGGGTGTAACAATGACGGAGTGTGTCGCCACGTGGTCGCGTCGTCGACCGAGAGGGCGCCGGTTACCGTCAATGGTTCTGATGCGGCTTCATTCGATATTCAGGGAACGGGTGCGGGACAACGTGTCGTCGTTTTTACCAGCACGCGAGATGTTCGCGTCAGCGCCGAAGTAATCAACCCCAACGGAGAATCCGGCTTTTACATCATCGTTGAAGCGCTGCCTTAATTTAGAGGCTGGAGGCTAGAGGCTAGAGACTATGGGATTTGAAACTCGGCACATGAGACCTGAAACCTGACGCCCGACACCTGACACCATGGCGTTTACACCGGCCGATGCGAATTTCGAGAATCGTGTGCGCGAGAGCTTCGCGCGGCAACAGATCATGCACACGCTCGGGGCGGCGCTGACTTTGGTTGCGCCGGGAATCGTGGAGATCGAACTGCCTTATCGGGCCGAGCTTACGCAGCAGCATGGTTTCATTCATGCGGGCGTGGTCGCGACGGTGCTCGACAGTGCCTGCGGGTATGCGGCTTTTAGTTTGATGCCGGCGGATGCAGCGGTTTTGAGTATTGAGTTCAAAGTGAATTTGCTGGCGCCGGCGCGCGGCGATCGCCTGCGGGCCCGGGCCGAAGTTAAGCGCGCCGGTCGCACAGTTACCGTGTGTACTGCCGATGCGTACGCAATTGAAGGTGAACAAAGCAAAGTCGTAGCGACGATGCTCGCGACTATGATGTGCATCCGCGGGCGCGAAGAACTCGCCGGTTGACCGGGTAGGCAGCGCAGTGCGGGGCAGTAGCCCGACCGTTAGGGAGGGCTCCCGTCAAATACCCTCAAGTGAAGCCCCTTTGGTGAATCCTGGTAATGCTCCGTTAGTGTGTTGCTCTTGTCCATGCCAATGAACTGCTTGCTGAAAGCGTTCTTAGTCCCGCAGGGACGAAATGTTTATAGACAGAGGGGCCCCAAAAATAATCCCGCAAGCTCCGTAGGAGCGAAATATTATCGGCTGGCTGACATTTCGCTCCTACGGAGCTAGAGTCCTTAGTACTCGGTCGTTGCTATAAACATCCGGCTCCTACGGAGCTTAACGCTTGCGACGTCTGCGACTTGGCGCCACTCAGATTTCAGCAACACACTAACGGAGCACTATCTGACTCGTCCTCGCTTTACATATCTCGAATCAGAGTCTATACAAATGGATTCGCACTGGACAGGAGCCCGGCTCACTTCACCCGGTCTTTTTATTGCAGGCATTGGTTAAGCTAAGATCATAATGACTCAATCCCAGCGATCTTTTTGTCTGGTACTAATCAAGCCATCGCATTACGACGATGATGGTTATGTAATCCAGTGGCTGCGCTCGGCGATTCCATCGAATTCGCTGGCGGTGCTCTACGGATTAGCGCTGGAGTGTGCCGAGCAAAAGGTCCTCGGTGAAGATGTTAAGTTTGAAATCCACGCCTTCGACGAAACTAACACGCATATCAATCCGGCGAAGATTGCGGCCCTGATCAAAAAGGCCGGCGCCGGGATGGTGATGCTGGTCGGCGTGCAGTCGAATCAGTTTCCGCGGGCACTCGATCTGGCGGCCGTGCTACGCAAGGACGGCATTCAAGTCGCCGCGGGCGGTTTTCACATCTCCGGCACGATGGCGATGCTGAAGGACACCGACCCGTACGTGCAAAAAGCTTTGGACCTGGGAGTTTCACTTTTTGCCGGCGAGGCGGAAGGCCGGCTGGGGCAGATCCTGCGCGATGCGTTCGAGGATCGGCTGCAGCCGGTTTACAATTTCATGGACGATCTGCCGAACCTGGAAGGCGTCGCGTCCCCAATGCTGCCGGCGGAACGAATTCATTTGACGGCGGGCGCCACCACCAGCTTCGATGCCGGGCGCGGCTGTCCTTTCACCTGTTCCTTCTGCACCATCATCAATGTTCAGGGGCACAAATCGCGCCGCCGCTCACCCGAAGACATTGAACTCATCGTGCGGGCAAACGTTGCCCAGGGTCTGCATTCATTCTTCATTACCGACGACAACTTCGCGCGGAACAAAGACTGGGAACCGATTCTGGATAAACTGATCTACCTTCGCGAAATCGAGAAGTTGAAGATTAGTTTCATCATTCAAGTGGACACTTTGTGTCACAAATTGCCGGGCTTCATCGAAAAGTCCAAGCGTGCGGGAGTGAAAAGGGTTTTTATCGGATTGGAGAATATCAATCCGGACAGCCTGATGGGCGCGAGAAAAAACCAGAACAAGATCACTGACTACCGGCAGATGCTGCTGGCATGGAAAAAGGTCGGCATCGTTACCTACTGCGGATACATTTTGGGTTTCCCGAATGACACGCCCGAATCGATCATTCACGACATTGAAGTCATCAAGAAAGAGTTGCCGGTTGACCTGCTCGAGTTTTTCTACCTGACGCCCTTGCCGGGTTCCCAGGACCACCGTCGCTTGCACGAAGCCGGCATAGCGATGGATGCAGACTTAAACAAATACGATCTCAACCATGCAGTTACCGGGCACCCGGCGATGTCACAAAGGGAATGGGAACGCGCTTATCAATCTGCCTGGGAAACCTATTACACGAACGAACACATTGAAACGGTCCTGCGTCGCGCCATCGCAACCGGCACGAGTCCGGGCAAGACAATGTTTTTCATCACGTGGTTCAAAGGCTGCATCGGCATTGAAAAGATTCACCCGCTCGAAGGTGGATTTCTGCGTTTGAAGTTTCGTCGCAGCCGGCGGCCGGAGTTGGGCCTCGAAAATCCGATTCTGTTTTACCCGAAATCCTTCGCCTCAATGGTTGGTAAGCAGCTTCGGTGGATCTCGCTCTACCTGCGATTGCGTTTGATTTACCGCAAAGTAAAAAAAGATCCCCGGCGCCTGGAATACATGGACTTGGCGCTGGAACCGGTGCGGGACGATGAGACTGAGTCGCGCGAATTGTTTCAATCAGAAACTGCGCAAAAATATGTAGTGCAGATAAAACGTGTTGAGAAGATGCGGCAAACTCAGGCCGTCTGAAGGAATCGTACCGCTCCCCGGTTGGTCAACAGAGTGCCTCTCGTCAATCAACCTGATCCAACCTCACCTATCAATCGCGACCGGCCCGGTCCGTCGCGTTCTTTTATCTTCAATCCCCTCGTGGTGCTTGGATTCTCGTTGCTCGGCGCGACGCTCTGTGCTGGTTATGTCACAAGAGGATTTTCGTCGGGGGAACTTTACCAGCGAACGTTCTACGTGGTTCCAATTGTCGTTCCGTTTGTCGCGTTCATTTTTGATCGGGCCGAGAGATTGCACGAGGTCCATCTTTTCCAGTTGGTGACGGATGCGCTGATCATTGGATTGGCGATGGGGCGGGTAGTAGGAAACGTGCCTTATATTTCCGGACATACTTTGTTTCTGACTTATGCTCTGCTAACCGCCCGCTCCCGAGTCCTGTTGGTTACGGCCGGTATGGTTATGTTGCACGCCGTTTATTTGAAATATATTGTCTGGCATGATTGGGTGACATCAACAGTGGGAATCGTGCTGGGGACACTGGCTGCGTTTGGCGCCTGGCGACTTAGACGTCAGGATGCATAGCGAATGTTCTCATCTTGACTCGCGCGTGAAGTTAGCTTACAAGCAGTCTCGGTTTCGCGAGTCCATGCCCGGATTTCCGGTGGAGGGGTTTTGTAATGACTAAATTTCGTCTTTGTCTTTTGGTTCTCGCTTTGGTGACTGTAGTCAGCATGGGTTTGGCCCAGGGCCAAAAGAAAAAATCAGCTCCCATGCATACAATCCACGTAATGGTAACTCCCGATGAACTGAAGTGGGGACCGGCGCCGCCAAGTCTTCCGCCGGGAGCTGAGCTGGCCGTGCTGAGCGGCGATCCTTCGAAAGCAGGCGCGATGTTTTCGATTCGCGCCAAGTTCCCGGCCGGTTACAAGGTGCCGCCGCATTGGCATCCCAACGACGAGAATGTCGTAGTGATTTCGGGAACCATGATGTTCGGCGCCGGTAGCAAGTTTGACGAAGCCGCGATGCACGATTACCCGGCGGGATCATTCGCACTGATGCCGCGAGCAATGAGGCACTTTGCCATGGCCAAAGAGGAAAGCGTCGTTCAGATTTACGGCACCGGGCCCTTCGCCATAAACTACGTAAATTCCGCGGACGATCCGCGCAAGGCGAAGTGAGGTTCGCACCAGCCGCCCACGAATGACCCTCCAGAGATTCGTCTACGAAAACCGCGGGCCCTTGATAGCGCCGCCGTTGCTGCTTGCGCTGCTTTACCCGCGGGGCGTAGTTGGTCACGCGCGCGAATTCTGGTGCGCCGGCGTCTTCATCTTCGGACTGGGAATGTGGGGGCGCGTCTGGGCCCAGCAGCATTTGCACTTTCGCCTGCGCGATGTGGATAACGCGCTCACGCGCACCGGCCCTTACCGCTGGGTGCGAAATCCGATCTACATCAGCAACACTTTGCTTTGCGTCGGATTAACTGTGCTTTCGCAGAATCTCTGGCTGGTTCCGGTGACGGTCGTGTGGTGCCTGGGGTTTTACACGATCGTGATCAAGGAAGAAGAGGAGCGGCTGCTGGAGTTGTACGGAACTCCCTATGGTGATTATTTACGAGCGACTTCGCGATGGCTGCCACGGCGATCTGCAGCTAAAGCGGTGAAGGTGAGCGGGTACCTCGCGCAGTCGCTCTTAGCCGAAGCGCATAACCTTCTGCTATTGGTACCATTCATTATCAAGAAGGTGTTTTGGTAAGGACCAAGACAATTGTATCGCGTGGTTTGAAGCAGATGTAGCAGCCCGCACAGCGGGCGGTCATACCAGTAGCCCACAGCGCAAGCTGTGGGGTAGGACCCAATCAAGAAGTACAAGCCCCGGAGGGGCGACATACGATTTATTTCACCACGGGCGACGCTACCAACTATGTCGCTCGCTTCGCGAGCTTTGTTTCCAATATCGACGTGCACCCACAGCTTGCGCTGTGGGCTACTGGTATGACCGCCCGCTGTGCGGGCTGCTTAATCCGATTCAAACCGACCGGACTGTCACCCTTCAATTCAATCCCGAGCTTCGCTATTGAAAAACCTTATCAACTGGGACAATCACCACATTCTCCGGTTTCACGTCAATCCGGTAGGCTTCGATGATTTTGTCCTCGTCCATTATGTCCTTTGGTTTCGGAGCGTTGTATGTAATCGGCGAGGGGCGGTTACTCAGGATTGCGTCGCGCAGGCCGGCGGCGTCTTTGGTGATGATTGCGATGCGCATGCCATCGGACTTTAGATACTTCCGCAACGCGCTGTTTACATCCTCGAGTGTCAGTTTCTCCAACTGCTCACGCATGTAGGTATTGAAGTCAGGCAGACCGTAGTAACGACTGTCCAGCGCGTTACCGAGCTGTGCATCCTGAGTTGAACTCAACACGTTCACATATTTCGTCAGGAATTCTCTGGTGGACTCAAAAGCCTCGCGCGACATTCCTTCCCGCAGTAGCTTGTCGTATTCATACAGCGCCGCGCGCAAAACAAAATGCCCATTCTGCGGTTCGACCGGCCGAATCCATATTTGAAAGATTTGCCGTCGCCGCCCCAGGTTGGGATCGGGCTGAAACTGAAACATGCCGCGCGGGAAATATTCGATGTAGGCATAGTCTCCGTAGTTCAATCCGCGGGCCTCGCGCAGGCGTTGGTACAAATAACTATTGCTCGAACGATGCTGGCCAAAGTATGAAGCGATCACGGCCAGCGCCGGCCAATCTTTATCAGCGCGCGTCAATGCAATGGGAAACCCAAGCGACAGCGCCGTCGACCTCGTCTCACGCTCGACCATTTCGATCTTCATTCCGGAAGCAAAAGCGGGTGCTGCGACGGTCGCGGAAGAGGCCACTCCTTTTGGAAGTTTGGCAAAGTCCGTTTCCAGTCGCTTCGGAAACGAAGCGGGATAACCGCCGGCGAGTCCCACTACCAGATTGGCTTGGGTGAAATTCTTTTTGTAGAAGGCGCGGACATCGGCAATGGTCAGCGATTCCAGCGAACTCACGTCGCCGCGATTCTGATGGCCGTAAGGATGCCTCGCCGGGTAGATCATGTTGTAGAGAACTTCCTTGCCCAGTTCTTCATCATTGCCGCCGCGCAGCGAGACCTTCAGGTAATTAATGGCGTCAGTCTTGAGTCTCTTAAAATCGTCGGCTCGGAATCCGGGATCCAACAGCATTTCGCGCACGAGCGTGTAGTACTTGTTCAGGTTATCGATGTGCGTGGTGCCGCTGAACACAGTCATTTCTTTGTCGACCTGCCAACTGAACGACGTGGCCATCGGATACATGGCCTCGGTGATCTGGGAATAGGTTTGCGTGCGCGTGCCGCCCTCGGCAAGCATCGCGGCGGTCAACGACGCCAACCCTTCCTTGCCCGTGGGATCGGACGCGGATCCGGTCATGAAGAGGATGCGGAAACTAACCAACGGCGAGCGATTCGGCAGCAGGACATTCTTTGTCGGCACAGGTTTCATCGCTTTATTCTTTTGGGCGAGCGCCGGCGCGGCCGCCACGGTAATGGTTATGGCGAGCGAGATAATGAGTTGGCGCAACATTAGTTTCCCACCTCCTTGTTCTTCTTGTCGGTGGAGAGGGTCACTGTCGTGCGGTGGTTATCAACGAAATATTTCGCCGCCACGTCGCGAATGTCCTGCGGCGTGATCGTATCGTACAGCGCATACAGCCTATCGACTGTCTCAGGCGTCCGGCGCAGGGCAACGTATTGGGCCATCGCGCCGGCAATCGCTTCGGAGCTGTCGAGACCCAAAGCGAAACTATAACGCAGCCGAGCCCGCGTCGCATCGAGCTTTGCCGCCGAAACCGGCGTAGTACTGAAACGCTTGAACGTCTCCATGATTTGCTGTCGCACGTAGTCGACGTCTTTCTCTTCCTTGACGCGAGCGGACACCAGGAAGAGTTCGGGATCGGTCCGGTTCGCCGACGAATAATCCAGCGATTCTACTTTTTGCTCTTTCAGGACCAATTGTTGGTACAGGTCCGAGTTGTCGCCGAATGCGATCGGCGCAAGCAGATCTAATGCCGCCTTGTCTTTCTGTTCATCGGAGTATGCCGGACCGCGAAAACCAACGTAGATCAGCGGCAGTGTTTCTGAAGGCCAGGGAACATGCGCGGTCAGCGGCCCTGTCTGTTCCGGCTCGCTGGGAATCTTCGGCACGTAATTTCCGTGTTTCCAGTCGCCAAAATATTTCTTCACCTGGGCCAGCGCGCTCTCGCGATTCACGTCACCGACAACGGTGATGGTCGTGTATTCGGGCCGGTAATAGCGTTTGTAGAAGTCCCAACTGTAATCGTACTGATTGGGCATGTCCTGGATGTCTTCGATGAATCCCATCGTCGTGTGCGAGTAAGTGTGGCGCTTGTACGCCGTGGCGCGCAGCACTTCGTACAGTTTCTCTTCGGGGTCGGCACTGTTCTTGTTGAACTCGCCCAGCACCGCCTGCGTCTCCGTCTTATAGGCGTCCCGTTCGTACTTCAAATGCTTAAAGCGATCGGCTTCCAGTTCCAGAATCTTGTCCAGATCTTCTTTCGAGAAGACTTCATGATAGACGGTACGATCGTCGGTGGTGTAAGCATTGGCGTCGGCGCCGGCCCTTTTGAGAATCGCATCGCGCTCGTGAGCGGAAAAGTGTTCGCTCCCGCGAAACATCAAATGTTCGAAGAGGTGGGCGTAACCGCTCTTACCCTTTTCGATCTCGTTGCGCGAGCCCGTCGAAACGACGATGTACAGCGCCACCAGATTCGGATAATCGGTGGGCACGGTGATCAGCCGCAGGCCGTTCGGCAAATCGTCAATGGTGTAATTGTACGGAAAAAGTTTGCGAGATTTTTGTTGGGCCAATGCCATTACCGGCAAACAGAGAAGTAGCGAAATGATCAGCAAGAGTTTCATTGCCGCAATGCTCCCGAATGGTTTTTGTTTTGTTAGGGGACGCGGAGATTATACACGCCGGCCGCAGCGAGGTGTAGTGGCGAGCTATTTTCGAGATGTCTTGAGCTGGATGACGCAGGCGTGAGCTATTGCTCCGGCGGCGGTTCCCACAGCTCGATCCGGTTGCCTTCGGGATCAGTCACCCACGCGAAGCGGCCGTATTCGGAATCATCAGGCCCGCCAGCAATTTCGATGCCTTCAGCCCGCAGTTGTGTGAGCAGCGCGTCAAGATCGGCCACGCGATAGTTGATCATAAACGTGGCCTTGCCCGGTTCGAAGTAACTTGTGGAATCCGGGAAGGGCGCCCATACCGTATACGCTTCGTTTTTCGGATCGTCCAACTCCTGCCACTTGAACATGACAGAGCCGATTCCGCCTTCAGGCAAACCCAGATGTTCCTGATACCACGTTTGCAGGGTCTTTGGGTCCTGGGCCTTGAAAAAGATGCCACCGATTCCAGTTACTCGTTTCATGATGTTCCCCCAGTTATTAACGAACTTGTAACGCCCCCCGGTTACAGAAACCGGAGCAGTGGAGCGACCGTATTGGAGAGCCGCAAGATGACTTGAACAGCAAAGTATCATTGCTGATGCGCTTTGTCGCCATACTTTCGGGTGATTTTGGGATGCTACCGGCAAATCATGCTTTCATATGCGTTACCCGGGGACACGCTGACAGATCATTCCGCTTGTTGTAGTGTTAGTTGCTGACATATACTGGCTTCACGGCGGCCACCTCGCCGCGAATGACCTCCTTCTCAGTTTTGCTCGCCCCGGTTTAGATCTCACGCTAAAAGTAATCGTCGTTATCGCCCCGTTTTGTGCAACTTTTGCTTTCAAGCCTGCATTCACTGAAGAGTCGGCCGGCAACAAAATCAGGAGCGCCTGTCCCCACTTGAATGGAGCTGACATAAATTGACATCATCTGCCGAAAATAATTCCGACGACCAGTCATTGTCACCTGGCACCATCCTGCAACAGCGCTATCGCATTGTGCGGCAACTGGGACGCGGCGGCATGGGCGCCGTCTATGAAGCCGAAGATGAACGGCTGGGGATAACCGTAGCTCTCAAGGAAACACTTTCGACTGAAGCAGGACGCCGCAAACAGTTTGAGCACGAAGCCCGCCTGCTTGCCGGAATGCAACATTCCGCATTGCCCCGGGTCAGCGATCACTTCGTCGAAGGCCACCGCGCCTTCCTGGTCATGGAGTTTATCGGAGGCGTTGATCTGGCCAGGATCATCGCGCAGCAACCGGGACCGTTTCCACGCGAGTGCGTTATTGCCTGGGCGGATCAGCTGCTGGACGCGTTGATGTACCTGCATTCGCGCGATCGCCAGGTCATACATCGCGACATCAAGCCACACAATTTGAAACTCACGGCCGCGGGCCAGATCGCGTTGCTGGACTTTGGTCTGGCAAAGGCGCAGCAGGCTGATTCATCGCTAACCTCTTCGCGGGCGTTCTTTGGTTACACGCGGCACTATGCGCCGCTCGAGCAAATTCAGGATCAACACACCGATCCACGGAGTGATATTTATGCTCTGGGAGCGACGCTTTATCACCTGCTGACTGGGACGAAACCACCCGATGCGGTGGTGCGGGCGACGGCGTTGGCTAACGGCGAGGCCGATCCGCTGAAACCGGCGGACAAGATTCATGCGGCGGTTGGTTCGCAGATCGCGGCCATTCTTAACAAAGCAATGGCGCAAAAACCCGAAGACAGATTTGCTAACGCCAGTGACTTCCGCGAAGCGCTGCGGCGCATGGGACGCGTGGATAGCGAAAGCGGAAGCCCCCAAACGACCGGTGAGAGTGAAACGCGAACCCGTACGATTCAAAAGAGCCACAGTTCCAGCCCCCACCGCGTCGAGCCGGTCGATATGCAGCTAGCCCTCGTCGGCTCCGCAAAAAGGTTTGGGCATGGCGCCATCACGGCCGTGCTGGTTATAGCTCTTTCCTTAAGCGGAGGAATTTTGTACAGTGCGCGCGGGTTGTTTGCTTCAAACACTGCGGCGGAGACTGCAGCTAGTGCGACCCTGACGACACAGCCCGCAAGCGCATCTGCGCGCAGAACAGAGCGAGCTCGCACATCGGAAAACCAGAATCTCGCGGCCAGACGAAGAGAGGCAACGGGCACCGTTGACTCAGAGAGAGTCAGCGACAGGCAACGAGACAATGTGCCGGATCGCTCGGAAGTTCGGCCAGCTCCTCCTGCCGCATCCAGCGCTACGCCGCGACCAATGCGCCGCAGTGTTAACGCGCCCCACCTTCGCCTGCCAAATCCTGAGATAGATGATGCTTCAGCGCCGGCCGCGGATGCGCCCCGGCGAGTTTACGACCGCTAAGGTTGCGATACTTCTTCCGGCATTTCTTCCGGCAACTTCAAAACACTCTGCCATCCGGAACCGTCGGCGCGCATTGCGGCCGTCAGGTCGTCACGCAGTTTCTCTAAGCGCGGGCTAAGAGTATGAGGATAAGTGTGCAGATCGCCAAAGCGGGCCATCTGTTCCTTAACGAACGCCTTCTGTTTTTCAATGGAAGGAATGGCGGCGTGTTGACCATTCTCCCAGAAGGGAAGCAGCAGTCGTTCAACGGTCGTGGCGCCGGTTATCTTGATCTCTTCATCGTTGAGTCCGGTTAGGTCGGCGACATAGTTTCCCGCCGCGTCGATGCCGCGAAAAACCTGCAGGTAGCCGGGCAGCGTCGTCTTGTCAGGAGAGTTAGATGCTTTCAAAGTTGGCCGGCCATCAATCAAGCACTGTTTGAAGATCACTCCGGCCACGTTACGCACTTCGCTCGACAGTTTTGTGCCAATGCCAAAGCCGGCGACTTCCGGAAACTCCCGCACAATGCGCTTCACTTTCTCGACGTCCAGATCGCCAGTCAGGTTCGGCCGCAGACCGTGCAGTCCATTGGCTTCAAAAAAATGCAGACACCATCTGCCGAGATCCGCCAGATCGCCGGAGTCGACGCGGAATCCCTTGAAGGCGCGGCGGCGTGCGTCCGTGGAAGTTGCAGCCATCGCGGCATGGACCGCGCCCATGTAAACGTCGATTGTGTCGAGCAAAAGCGTCGTACCGTTGGGATTAGCGTCGAGCCAACGTTCGAAAGCCACCTGTTCGAAATGTTTCGGCTGCCCGGTGCGGGGTTCGGTCTCGGGCTGGTACATGTACGCGAGAAAAGCCTGCTGCCAATAATGCGCCTCAGTGCCAACCGCCGGGATGTCCAGCCGGTGGGCCGCTTCCATATTGGAGGTGTCATTGAAACCGCCGATGAACGCATACACGGCTATATCAACGGCTCGTTCAATATCGCCATTGCGCCGCAGGGAGAAGTCAGAGAGCCAGCGATTGCCGGCCGCCATGCGAAATTGCATCGCCGTGCTCGCCGTCGTCATAGGCAAGTCGAACGCGTGCTCAAACTTAATTTCCTGCGCCTGCGTTAAACCAAAGCGCCCGCTGATGTCTGCGAATGGCTGATGCGGAAACATGATCGTTCCCGGTCGCACCGCGCGCACTGAACCGGCAAACTGGATGTCCTCAATTGCTTTCGCAAAGCGTTGCAGGCCGCCGCGATCCTGTTCTAGAAATCTAAGACGCGGACGATCGATTTGACTATCGATCAACAGCCTGACCAGGCGCTCATGTCCGAGGCAGGGCGCAAAAGGAAGTTTTCGTTGCGTGCAATAAAAAGTGGCGGGAGCTTCGCTGAGCGGTTTGTCGTGAACGCGCGTCACGTCTTTGTAAGACGCGTCTCCCATGGCCGCATGATAGCGATCGATGTTGAGTGTGCCCATTAGTCAGTTGGCAGTAGGCAGTCGGCAGTGGGCAGGAGTAGATGGCAGGCGGCAGAAGCCAGGCGGCAGACAGCAGGGGCAGTCGGCAGGAAAGAAGAGCTTGGTCGTCATTGCGTCGTGCTCCTGCCGACTGCCCCTGCCGTCTGCTTCTGGGTTTCCACGATCTCCGCTCCCGCGTCGCG
This sequence comes from Blastocatellia bacterium, assembly GCA_034665305.1. Lineage (GTDB taxonomy): Bacteria > Acidobacteriota > Blastocatellia > Pyrinomonadales > Pyrinomonadaceae > DASXRU01. The sequence continues at coordinate 81,064 of JAXDFZ010000011.1, forward strand.
CATCTCTTCAAGGGCGTGGTCGCCGTCCCCGGGGTTCACATCGACGGCGCGCATTGCGTCTTTCAGGGCTTTTACTTTGTAGCCTCTGCGCAGTCCTCCAAGAACAGTTTCCTTCACGCAGTAGTCGGTGGCCAAGCCGCCAATCCACAACTCTTCAATATTCAGCCGGCGCAACTGCAAATCAAGATCAGTCTCATCGAAAGCAGAGTAGCAATCCGTATCTCCCAAACCTTTTGAGACAGTTCGAATGTGGATGTCGTCAAGGAGGTCGGCGTGAAACTCTGCACCCTTCGTGTTCTGGACACAGTGCGGCGGCCATATCCCACCTTGAGCGGCGAAGTGTTTGGTGTTGGCAGGGTGCCAATCGCGGCTCTTGAAAACTGGTTCGCCGCGCTCCAGGAACTCGGCAATCAACTGGTTCAAAGGCGCAACGACTTCAGCGCCGTGGGCCACCGCGAGCGAGCCGCCCGGACAAAAATCATTTTGCACGTCAACAACGATGAGCGCGCGTTTGGGCTTGGCAGTCATTACCTTAACTCTTTCTCGAATCAGTTTAACTCTGTGCGTACCGGGCCGCAATCAGACGGCAGGGCAGGCGGCCGACGGCAGACTGCCAAAGCAGGAGGACGAGCAGGAAAGGCAAATTAATGCAGTACGGCGACTCCTGCCGCCTGCCCCCGCCGTCTGCTTCCTGTATTCCTAAGCCCTGATTCCATACAGCCCGGCCCGCCGTCATGGCTGACGCTAGGACCGTAAACTTTGTAAACAGAAGTTTTTAGTTTCAGCAACAGAATCTCGCGCTCGCGGAACGATTCTTGACTACAAAACAAGTGGACTCTTGTAATTCACTCCCCATTTATCGGCAGTTTCGTAAGGTCAGTCGCGAAATTGCAAGAAATTCGCTGATACAAAAATAATGAGAGAGCGCATGCCAACCGCATCCCAAATGATAGCGGCGCCACGCGCACAATGATAATTATGTCTAACGCAAGAATAAATTCTGAACTCGACAATGTCCGGCAAATGCCCGGGCCGTCGCTGCGAAGCAGGCCGGTGCGGGTCGAAGATTATCTCTTCAATCGCGAACTCAGTCAGGTTGAGTTTTTCAATCGCGTACTGGAAGAAGCACTGGACGAGAGCCAGCCCTTGCTGGAGCGCTTGAAATTCCTGGCGATCTTTTCCAGCAATGTCGATGAGTTCTTCATGATTCGCGTCTCGGCGCTCAAAGAGGCGTTGGAGGAAGAGGTCACAGAGCTATCGCCGGATGGCCTAACGCCCGCGGAGCAACTTCATAAAATCCGCGAACGGTTGGGGCCGCTGGTCGCTGAACACGGTCGCTGCCTACAACAGGAGATCATTCGGCAACTTCGCGCCGATGGTATTGAAATCGCGGACTATGTTTCTTTGTCCGAAGAGGAGCAAGCGGCGCTCGACGAGTATTTCACCAGGAATGTGTTTCCGGTGTTGACGCCCCAGGCTGTCGATCCCAGTCATCCGTTTCCCTATATCTCGAACCAGAGTCTTAACCTCGGCCTGATTGTGGAAGAGGGCGAGAACTCGGCGACCGACATCAGCTCGCTGATCAAGCCTGAGCCCCGGTTTGTTCGTATCAAAGTCCCACCTCTGGTCCCGCGCCTGGTTGCAGTGCCGGGCGCTGAGGCCAAGTTCGTCTTGTTAGGAGAGTTGATCAAGGCAAACATCCGCAGCCTGTTCCCGGGCATGAATACGGGTGAGGCGCACACGTTCAGGCTTACGCGCGACGCCGACATCGAAATTCGGGAAGATGAGGCGGAGGATCTGTTGCACATGTTGCAGGAGCAGTTACGCCGGCGCCGCTTCGGTACGCCGGTGCGACTGGAAGTCTCCTCTTCCATGCCGGAGGAGCTGGTTAGATACCTTGCGGAGTCTATTGGCCTGACTTCTGAGGATGTTTACGTCATTGAGGGGCCACTCAACGTTCCGGACCTGATGGCGCTCTACGATTTGCCGCGGCCTGATCTGAAGGACAAGCCTTTGATCGCGATGCTGCCGGAGAGTTTCAGGCATGGCAGTGAAATCTTCGACGTCATTAAAGAGCACGACGTTCTGCTGCATCACCCTTATGTTTCGTACACCTCGATTACGGATCTGATTGCCGTGGCGGCGGGCGATCCCCATGTGGTGGCCATCAAGATTTGTGTCTATCGCACTGGCGGAGACTCGCCCATCCTGCCGGCGCTGATTCGAGCCAGCGAACAAGGCAAACAAGTAACCGTACTCATTGAACTCAAAGCGCGTTTCGATGAAGAAAAGAATATTGAATGGGCCACCCGGCTGGAGCGCGCGGGCATTCATGTGGTCTACGGCGTGATGGGATTAAAGACGCATTGCAAGCTGGCGCTAATCATCCGGCGCGAGGGCGACAAATTACAGCGCTATGTTCACATCGCGACTGGAAACTACAATCCCACGACTTCTACTACTTATACCGACCTGGGTTTGTTGACCGCCAACGAAGACATTGGCGAGGACGCGACTGAGCTATTCAACTATCTGACGGGCTACTCCCGGCAAAATGAGTACCAGCAATTGCTGGTGGCGCCCGTTAATCTGCGCGACCGTTTGAGCGCGCTGATTGAAAGGGAAATCGAACATAAACAGGCGGGGCGTCCCGCGCACATCATCGCGAAGATCAATCGGATCGCGGACACCAGAATCATCGGCAAGCTCTACGAAGCGTCGCAGGCAGGTGTGCCCATCGATTTGATCGTGCGCGGTATCTGTATGGTGCGGCCGGGAATTCCCGGACTATCAGAAACAATTAACGTGCGCAGCATCGTGGGTCGCTTCCTTGAACACAGCCGGATCTTTTACTTTGCGAACGGCGGCGAGGACGATCTCTATATCGGCAGTTCTGACCTGATGCCTCGCAACCTGAACCGGCGCGTGGAAGTGCTGAGCCAGGTGCAGGACGCGAATCTCATGCACTACCTGCGCGATGTCGTGCTCGAAACGTATTTGCGGGACAACGTGAAGGCCCGGCGCCTGCGCACTGACGGGACTTATGAACGGATACCCGTCGCTGCGGACGAGCCGCGAGTAGACAGCCAGGCGGAGTTTGCGGAAACCATCGGCAAGCTTTTCGAGCCGGCGCCGCCCGCCTAAAAATTTGTCCTCCTTTATTAGCGCCACTTTGAAGCGCCCCAAGGTTGTATTGCGCTAAGGGGCAGTAGCCCGACCGTTACGGAGGGCTCCCGCTCGCATGCACTCAACCGGAGCCCTCCCTAACGGTCGGGCTACTGCCCCGCTCCCGCGCTACGAAACCATGATTGAGGGCTCGGGCGATCGAAGCTTGCAAAATGCGGTTTGCCGAACTAAGAACTGCGACTCTGTAATCGATCTTTGAATCCGCAGTCCGCAATCCGAACTCCGCAATCAAAAAGGCCGCCCCGAATGGAGCGGCCTTTTTATTTATCGCTGAGTAAAGTTTTTAGTTGTGTCCTTCGGCGCTGGTGGCGACGACAGTTGCGCTCGCCTGTTTCGCTTGCAGATTGGCCCAGTAATCCTGCACGTATTTTTTCTGGTCCCCGTGGCCCCAGCTAGAGTAAAAGTCGTAGTTCTTCATTTCGCTGTAAACCTGATCGTAGTTCCAGCGGTCCACGGTAAAACGATAAACCGCGCCCATGATTCCGGTGCGATGGCGGCCGCCGGCGCAGTGCACAAAGAACTTGCCCGTCGCGGGGTCGTTCGCGAGTTTCAGGAACTGCTCGATCTGGGCACTCTCCGGATAGCCCTTATCGACCATGGGAATATTGATATAGCGCATGCCCAGTGCTTCGGTGCTTCGTTTCTCGTAGTCGGTAGGAGTGTCGCGCAGGTCAATGATCGTGTTCACGCCCAGGTCTTTGAGCGATTGATAATCTTCTTCCTTTGGCTGCGCTCCGCGATAAAAACGCTCGCTCATTTGACCAAAGTTTTTAATGCGAATGTTCGAGAAGGCTGACGGCTTATCTTTTGCGGTTGCGGCGACCAGCGCCAGCAAGGTAACAAGGGAAACCAGGAGGGTACGCAGGGTAATCGTTCTTCTCATTCATTAACTCCTAAGGTAAAGCACGTTCCGCCGAGTCAGTTTTCTTTGCTTCGGGGTGCTGAGGATAGCGAGAGTCCTGTTATTTATCAACCAATTTTTGCGTTTGGGACGGTGTTTCTGTGTAGCCGATCTAAGATTCAGAAACCACAAGCCCCGTTGTATTTCCCAAACACCCTACACCTGGTCAATATGAACAATTCAGCGTCCGATTTTGCGCCGGGTTCCGGAATCGTAGAGCATTGTCTTAAGCGCCACCGGCGCGAAAATGTAAAAGCCCAGGCCAACGGCCTGGGTGGCGGCCGGACCCGTTCTCTAAGCGCTGAAAGCGCGCAATCGGAACCGGGTGCTTCGCGGCGTCTGCACCGGTGTTACTTTATTGCGCACCCCGCTCTTATCGTGCAGTCTTGTTACTACTATGGGTTCGCAGCGGCTGCTTTCTGATTTTCCGCATCCAGCCACTGCTTCAGCGGCGCGAAGTAATCGAGGATCGCCGTGGCGTCCATTTTCTCCTCGCCGGTCATAGTCTTCAGCGCTTCCGGCCATGGTTTGCTCAAACCAAGCGCCAGCATTTGTTTCAGCTTTTCACCCGCGCGCTTGTTGCCATAGATCGAACACTGGTATAGCGGTCCAGTGAAACCAGCTTCGCGACAGAGCGCCCGATGAAACTGAAACTGTAGAATGTGCGCCAGGAAGTAACGCGCATACGGCGTGTTGGCCGGTACGTGATACTTGGCGCCGGCGTCGAAGTCCTGCTCACTGCGAGGCGCCGGCGGAGCCAGTCCCTGATACTTCGCCCGCAGATCCCACCATCCTTTGTTGTATTCATCCGGCTTGATTTCGCCCGAGAAAACCTTCCAACGCCATTGATCGACGAGATAGCCAAAGGGGAGAAACGCCACTTTATCCAGGGCCCGCTGCAGGAGAAATCCAGTGTCGGCGCTTTGGTCCGGAGCCTTGTCAATCAGGCCGATCTGTTTGAGATACGCGGGCGTCACCGAGAGGGCCATGGTGTCGCCGATGGCTTCGTGAAAACCGTCGTTGGCTGAGTCGCGATAGAGGAACGGCTGCCCTGCATACGCCATTTGATAATAGTTATGGCCCAGCTCGTGATGCACCGTGGTGAAATCTACTTCGTTAATCTGAATACACATCTTCAGCCGCACGTCTTTTTTAAAATCGATGTCCCAGGCGCTGGCGTGACAAACCACCTCGTGGTCCGCCGGTTTGGTGAAGAGGGAGCGCTCCCAAAAAGTCGGCGGCAATGGTTCGAAACCCAGGGAAGTGAAAAACGACTCGCCGTATTTCACGAGTTGCTTAGGCTCAGTGTTGCGCGCTTTCAGAATTTGCGTCAGATCGTAGCCGCGATCGCCAGCCCCCGCCGGCTTCAGCACATCGTAGATGCTATCCCACTGTTGGGCCCACATGTTGCCGAGTAGATGGGCCGGAATGGGACCATCCAGTGGCACGATCGCCTTGCCGTACTTCTCTGAAAGCTTGCGGCGCGTGTAGGTGTAAAGCGAATCGTAGAGGGGCTTCACTTGTTGCCACAGGCGTTCCATCTCCGCCGCGAACGCATCCGGTTCCATGTCATACTTTTCGCGCCACATCGCGCCTGTGTCCTTGAAACCCATTTCGTGCGCGCCCTTGTTACTGAGCTCCACGAAGCGTTGATAATTTTTGCGATAAGGGGGCGAGACCTTGTGCCAACCGAGCCAGATGCGTTTCAGCTCTTCCGGGTCGCGGCTGGTGGCCATAATCTCTTCCATGTCGCCAAGGCTGAGGCACTTGCCTTTGTCGGTAGCCTCCGGTTTTTGTTGGGCAGTACTAGATGACGAGGTGGAAGGCTTTGCGCTGGAAGACTCCGGACAGTATTTACCCTTGCCGTAATCGCCTTCGAGCGAGGCTGCCAGCTTGGTTAGCTCGTCGCGCTCGTCCTTATCCTGTGGCGCGGGCATAGTAAGGGACAGTTTCAGTAGTTTGATTTTGCGGGCGGTGTCCGGCGATAGATCGAGGCCGTCAAATCTCTTCGATTGTTCGGCCAACTGGGTCGTGGCCGCGATGAGTGCGTTGTTCGCATCGGCGGAAAGCGCTTCGGTATCATCCGTTATGAAGGTGCTCTTCACCCAATCAGCGCGGCTGAACTTAAGGTTTAGATCGAATAGGCTCGCTTCCGCATCCTTGATGAACTGCTCCGCTTCAACCCGCGTACCTTTGGCATTTGGCGTAACCGGCCCACCGGTTCTGGCGCACGAAGCAAAGAGTCCGGCGCCGAGAATCAAACTGAAAAAAGCCCCAACCCACCAACGCGATTGACGATAAGTGAAACGCATTCCTCGCCTCCTCAGAATTAACCGAAACTGTTTGAACGGGGAGGTTGGATTCTAGCATCGGTCGCGCTCATCGTCATGGTAACCGGTGCCGAATCGGCAGCAGGTGCTAAGATGGGCTTTGATTTGGAGTGCGTGGCAGAGGGAAGCGGCGACGGTTCTTTGGATTATCGGGAGGTCAAAAATTAGCTCCGGATCACACCATCCAAAGCGGTGTCGCGCTGCGCTTGCCACCGCACTCCAATAATTGTGGCCGTCCGCACTGGACTTCTGCGGCCGAGGAAAAAAACTATGAAACGTCATCTGCTGCTGATCGCAGTCTGTCTAATTTTCGGTTTGAACGTAGGCGCATCTGGCTCTAAAGAAAAGCGGATCACAACAACCGGCTGGGTAAGCGACGAAGCGTGCGGAGCGGAACATACCAAGCCCGGTGGCGAAGATTGCGTTCGGAAGTGTCTGATGGGCGGGGCACACGTGGGGCATCCGGAATGGAAGGCTCAACGCATGGTGTTCGTGACCGATGCCGGCAAACGGATCTGGATCGTTACGAATCCCGAAAGCCTGAAGGGATTCGAGGGCCAGCACGTTCAGATAAAGGGTCAGTTGAACGCGGCGAAGAAAACTGTGTCGGTGGCGACGGCCGAAGCAATCAAAGATTAATCCAGGTCAGCGTCATCTTTTCATTAGCCCCTGACTTCAGTCAGGTGGGCATGGGCGATACATTCAGCCTCGAACCGTTTCAACGGTTTACTCTGGAAAACCGTTAATCAAATATGGCCTATCTCGATCACCGCACTGAAGTGCGGTGCTAATGGGATGCTTCAAACTGACCCTTTACCTTAATCATCTTTTTATTCTATTGCTGTATGCGAATCTGCGGCATAAAAACCCCACCGGCATTTCCGAAACCGAAATTGTTTCCGAAACTGTTATCAGCAGTCTGTGTGAGCTGCGGTCGGAGCACACCCTGGGCAATCGCCAGACGCGCCTGAATCCGGGGCTCTGAAAGTTGAAAACGGTTGACCAGCGTCTGGGCCCGTTCAAAGTCGGTGCGCGCCAGCACCGCCAGTTCCTGAGCATAGCGATTGACCATCGAACCCAAGCCGCTGTTTGCCTGGAGTGGTAATTCACCTTCCCGAAAGACATTCAATTCGAAGCCATTCAAAACGGCGGCCGCCGAGAGCAGTTCATTGAGCTGCATGATCCCCGGCTCCAGCACTTGAAAAGCGCGCGCCGGATCGAGAGCGATCAAACTGTGGGCCACCTTGATCTGCGCATCCATTTGCTGATAGCTGGTGGCGGGACGGCTAACCAGACGCTGCGCTTCATCAAGCAATTGGCGCGAGAGTTTGGCGTTCTTCTTTTGTGCGGCGGCCGCGAGTTGCAGCAGCAGATCAATCCGCTGGTTGTCTGAGCTCAAGCCACCGAGCGTCAGCCGGATGTCCTCAATCCTGCTGGTCTCAATTTTGTCCGCCATCTTTCGGAAATCAATTGCCTGCGTCACCATCGCTCGCGTGTTCGGCTCCAGATGGTCGTCGGCAATTGACTTCGCCCGATCGACGTTGCCTTCCTCCAAAGCCTTCATCGCCGCTTGCTGGTAGATCCGGTTTTGCAATTGCGGCGGCGCGGCTGAAGCGGCGGTTTCAAGGCTGTTCGCATCGCCCTTCGCCATCGCCAGCGCTACCTGCGCCATGTCAAACCCGCCGCGATTGTTATTCATTCCCACTTCGGTCATTTTCTGGCGGACCGCCTGTCCGCGTTCCGGCAGATACTGATCGATCTTTGGAAGCAGCGCCTGGACACCATTCAATAATCGTCTGGCATTGGCCTGTTCCAACTCCGCATCCGATTGTGGCTGCTGCGTCAAGCCACGCACAGCAGGGCCGCGCGCGCGGCCAGCATTGCCCCCGCGCTGCGTCGCCGCTGCGGGCGTCGCCCGGAGTGCCGCTTCGACCAGGGTACGCATCACATCCTGATAAGACGATTCGCTCAGCAACTGACCGCTGTTCCGTTGGACCGGAGGAGCCGGCGTATCGGAGGTCGTAGCCGTCGTCGCCGGGGCAGGTCGCGGTCCACCAAGCAACAGGGTAAGAGCCAGGGTGCCCGCGTCCATGTTGGCTAGCATGTTCGTAGACTGCAGGCGTTGGACAAGTTTCGTCTCCAGCTTTTCAGCCGCTTCTTTATCTTTTTTCTGCAGTTGAGAAAGCACGCTGGTAAGACTGCGCGGGTATTGATCCTTCTCCAAAAACTGTTCCGCGTTTTGCAGCGCCAGTTTCGGATCGATCAAGGCGATTCGGGCGAGCAGGGCCTGTTCCAGGGTGTCGTCGGCGCTGATGATCTGACCCGTCGGATTCTCCACGGGGGACGTTAAGGGACGCGTCGTAGCCAGCACCTGATACGCCATGGGGGCGTCGTGACGGGCGATGGCCATCACAAGCTCCTGGCGCAGTTGTGCGGATGTACGTGTTGGCGGGCCATTGCGCCGGTCAGTGTTCACATTGACTTCAACAGCGGCCGCGGCCCGGCTCATCTCAGTTACGGATTCCGCCGCCTGAGTGAACAATGTTCGCGCGCGCGCTTCACTGCGATCCCACAGCAAATCGGCGGTTGTGATTTGCAGACGGATCCGGTTCTCCGGAAGCTTCAGAGATGCGGCGTCAGCGACCAGCTGATCCAGCAACCCGAGCGCCTTCTTCTCTAACGCCGCTTTTTCTTTCTGCGCTTGCTCGTCGGTCGCGGTCGCAGTCGGCGTCGCATCCGGCGTCTGAGCGAACGTCCCCAACGCCAGCAGGAGTGAGAACCCGGGAACTATGAAAAGCTTCTTCATCATGAATACCTCGTAGACAAAGTCCGATAATGCGGCCGCTGCAACGTGTCCGTTTCAGGCGTTTAGAGTACAAGCTTTAGCTTGCGCCTTGCGTTTGGACCAAATCTTAACATGTAGCTGCGGCAGCACTGAACAAAGGGAGGGCGATACTGCTGGAGTAAGATGCGCGGGAAAGGGAATTAGTTGAACATAATCGCTGAGACTTTTGCTCAAGCTCTTTGCTGGGACCGCGGGCGTCCCGCCCGCAAAGTCTGATGACGCAACTGATTTGAAGAAACGGCGAAGATTGGGTGATGGGAGCGGGGCGGGCGGGACGCCCGCGTTCCCAGCAAAGAGCTTGAGTTGCTAATGGGACACTACCCGATTAGTTGATATCGCATAGGAAATCAGCGTATCCGGATTCGTGCCCCGCGCGAGGACCACATACCCAGGTTGCTTTCCTTTTGCCGCGATAGTCCATTTATAGGTGAAGTTGCGGCCGTCGCTGGCGCTCTTGGCGTTCGCTACGTCCCCGATCTCGCTGTAGCGGACCGTGTCTTTCTGCGCCACCACAGTCACCAGCCAGAGTTCGTGCCGGGCGTCGAATCGCACAACTAAGTAGTCAAAGCGCGCGTCCTTTTTTAGAACCCAGACCTCCTGTTCGCCTTCACCTTCCTCCTCCTTCTCTTCCTTCTGTTGAGCCGCGACTTTTTCCAGTCTCCGATGGACCACTTCCTCGTTCATGCCGAGGCGGATGCCGAAAACTTCACGGGCCGGAGTTTTCGGCGCGGCGCTCGCGCCAGTTGCGAGCATGGTCACTAACAGGCAGCCGGCGCAAATCAGGTTTCTAAGCATCATGGCTTTCTCTTTTGACAGTCGTAGGGGCGGCACGATGAACTGGGTGCCGCCACGAGTTGAATCAGAGCGAACGGTATTTCCCTGGGCTCCCAGGAAAGCGCCGCCGCGCAAGCCGGCCAGCGCCGAACCTGAACCGATCGGAGTGTGACCCGCCGGCAGTGCTGCATTGAGTTTACTCAATGAGACTTTGACGGTAATCAGACCGGTCAATGGAGTGTACAGCCCGGTATCCGCAGTTCCAAGCACCGTATATGTGATCGCGCCCGCTCCCTGATGTTCGCGTACGGCTTTGCCATAAACATAGGATTGCTGTCCTTGGGCATTCGTGGAAAGCATCACGAAGAATTGATCACCGCGGTCGGAAATGCCGAAGTTGTAGTCGCCCGTCGGACTTACCTGGGCGTACGGCGTGTTGGCGGCGAAATTCATACGCCACGAACCGTTGGGCGCTGCCAGCGGTAACACGCCTGAGACCTTCATCTTCGCCACCAGCACCCGACTGCTGCCCGTGCCTTCAATCGAATACTTGATGGAAAGGATGTCGAAGGGATCGTCAACGTCCAGCGCGGCGGTCTGCGTTCGCACGTCGTGCCGGAAGTCCACCACCTGCGATCCATCCGTTGAGTAAGGCGTCGGCGCCGGGACCGCGCTGCCCTGCACTGGCGCCGGAACGTCGGTGCCTTTGATACCGGGGCCACTGGTTTGGCGAGCCACGTAGGTGTGCCCGTCAAAGTCGTTGTGGTCGTCGGTGTACGCAACTACCGCCGCGCCTGTGGGATCGAACCCAATCTGAAAGTAATCCAGCAGGTTGCGATTGGGTGATGGACCAGGAATTAACGGCAAGCCTTTCTCGGAGATATTGCTGCCGTGAATGAAGTGATCGCTGAGTTCCACTTGCCGGAAAGTAGGCACCGCGGCAGTGGCGTTTAGACTCTGCGCAAAGAAAACTTTCCAGTTCGCATTGTCATTGTTGGACGATTCGGTCGTGCCATACCAAACCACGCCGATCGATCCGGGGACTGGGCCGGTTTCGAGCCATGGCAGCAAAGCAGTTCTGGTTTCTGGTCCATCGCTGACGCGAATTGCAGGGCTCCAGCTCAGACCCTTGTTCTTCGAATACTTGATGTAGACGCTCTTTCCATCGGAGTAACAAACGTACACGGTCCCGTCCTTCGCAGCCTTCACCACGAAGAAGATGTGCGCGTTGCCACTGGGAAGCACCTGGTAAGTGGTGTACGACACCGGCTGCACGCCCGCCGCTGCGGGAACGCCGACAGCGACGACGCCATTAGCTCCGGCTACGTAAACCGTGCCATCGTTCTGGTCTACGGTGATGCCACCGACCTGGCCAATGGTCCCAACCGGAACGGCCGGTCCATAAGTTAAACCGCCGTCATTTGAACGTTGGACCATCGCGACTGCCGGATTCAGCGTGCGGTATAGGAGATAGACAGAATCCTTGCCAAAGAATTCCATCCACTGCCGGTCGTCTGCCGGAACTCCTCCGGTAACGTTGCCGGCCGGATTCTTAGTGAACGTCGCGCCGCGATCAGTTGAAATAGCGGACGAAATGTTCGCCGCGGTAAGACTGGTGAAGGCGAGATACGGCGGCTTGCCCGCGCTCGATTCATCAAAGCCCACCGCGAGATCTACGTCGCCGCCACCGTCTGCGCCAACCTCCATGGATTCATCCGGCGAGAACTGATCCGGCTGGCCGCGATAGATCGGGTTCCGCATTAGTGGATCATACGTAGCGCTGCCGGGTTGCAGATCGAAGTACCAAAGATCGACTCCCGCCGGTACACCGCGAATACCTGCGACGTAGGCGTTGCCAAACTTGTCCACACGCATACTCGGCTCGCCGTCGCGGCTAGCCACCGATGCGCGCAAGGCCATGTTCGGACTGAAGGTGATGCCACCTTTGACATAATTCGCCGTGCCGGGCGGCAACGGCGGATCGACCGGTATGCAGGCGCCGTTTATGGCGCCCACGGTGTAACTAGTCTTGGTAACTTCGTCAACGGTGCTGAATAGCTGCACCGCCACCGCATCTGTGGTTTGTTCGGTTTGCGCTCCGAGGTTCGCCAGGGTTCCGCCCGCGTTGGCGATGCCCTTGGTAGTGTCGCCGATCTTGGACATCGCGACGGTCAAGGTCACCGTGCCGTCCGCGTTGTAAGACCCCTCCTCGATTCCGCCGAGCGACGTTAGCAGGTTCCCCGATTGCGTGCCGTAGTCATAACTGATTGCCGAGCTTCCGTCAGAAGTCATTGCCAGGTAGTAAGTAGTTAACGTTCCTCCCGGAGGTGTGAAATCAAACAGGACGCGCCAGACGGCTCCGGCGGGAATCGTGCTCAGGTTGTCGACCTTGAGTTTGAAAGCAAGCCGCGCGGAATTCAGGTAGCGATAGTCTTCGCCCGCAGTCAACGATCTAATGTCGAGCTGGGTCGCACCCGGTTGCGGCAGGATCGGATCCTGTTGATCGCCGCCCGGATCGCTGGCCACTTCCGTTCCGGTCACACACACATTACCTCCCGGAGTCGGCGAAGCCGTCGGGGTTGGCGTGGGCGTGGCGGTCGGACTTGGGTTTGGCGTCGGCGTTGGTGTCGGCGACGGCGCGGTACCCGGATTGAAGTACGGCATCGTTACCGTTGAGTCGCAGGGTATGCCGCTGGTACTGCCCGGACACTGATCCTGCGAGTCGTAGTAAATCGCGGAGCCGGTCTGCGTATCGGCGAAAACCGGATCGATATGCAAAACGAAGTTCGTGCTGGCGGTTACCTGCGGCAGGTTCACACTTGCCGTCAGTAACGTGGGAATATTCGGGAGCGCCGGTGTAGCGTGCACCACTTGTTCGAACACCTTCGTGCCGTCCGCCCACAACCTGATGGTCCAATCGGCATTACCCGTGAGTCCGCAGTTTTTGCAGGTGGCCCACCACTTCAGATCCATGGCGCCCTTGAGCGTGGTTGGTTCATCCAAATGCCAGATCCAATTTGGATCATAAATGTTTCGATCAGCCGTTCCGTTGTGCACGACATCGGGAACGTCCCAGTGACCGGGCGCGCCTGTGCCCAGCGTCGCATCTGGTATCAGCATCGGACCGTCGCAGGCCAGAATGTCTCCCGTGCCGCTGCCGGTGCAACTCGATTCATGCGTGGGATTCCCGTGGAAGTGCAGAACTCTCGGGCCTGATGGCGCCGGAGTCGGGGTCGCTGTTGGACTCGGCGTCGGCGTCGGACTGGGATCACTGGTAGGATCGAATGTCGCAAACATGCGCCGGCCACTAACCTGACGTGCAATCGTAGCCTTCTTCGCGTGTGAACCAGACGGGCCGCTGCAGTTGACGCAACCATCGGCGTAGCCCACCAGCACCCGGCCTTCGCGGTCGACGGCTGATCCCATGAAATCCAAAAGGTTGCGACACGGATTGCTGCCGCCCTGCATCCAGATACAGCCGCGCTGCACCGGATCTGTCGGCGTGGCATCAATCGTGGTCCATGTTTGGCCGCGATTAAAGGTTGACGCTACATACAGGTGCCACTCACCCTGGAAAGTCGCATCCTGAAACGACCCTCCGCTCGGCGTGCCAAGAAAAGCAAAGGCCGCGCGCTCATCGTCGCCAGCAACCATCCGCGGGAACACTGTGTTCTTGATACCGTAAGGCGCGCCGACATCAGCGCTCGGTGTCCAGTTAACTCCCTTGTCGCGCGAAACCGCGACGCTTGGGCGGCCATCTCCGTTTTGATAACCAAGATAGACCGTTCCCCCCGCGCCAACCGCGATGCCAGGATCGACATTTCCGCCCAAGGTGTTGGGAACCGTTCTAACCTTCCAGGTGATCCCGTTGTCTTCGGAAACAGCAACGCCCTGTTTGCCGCCGCAGTTCTTGTTGGGTACGTAGACGGTGCCATCCGGCCCCACCGAAGGATGTCCATGCAGGCCGCCGCATTCAGTTGTATAAATCGGCACGCCCGGTCCATAAGTCACACCGCCATCGGTACTGAGCGAGCAATACGCCGTAACGCCCGATTGCGCGCAGTAATAAGTAGCCTGGTAATAACCGCCAGCCGGATCGGGTAACGGCAAGGTTCCCGGTAGTGGCTCGTGAAACGGCCCACCACCGATACCCTGGTGGTCGGCGCCGCTCGGCAGCCCGCATCCCTGGTTCTGGACCCATGTCTCGCCGTCGTCATCGGTGTACGCTGAAAGACTGCAGCCGTCGGTGAGCACCGCCAGGCCGTTCGCGGCTGCCGGAGTTACCAACTGCGACACGATCGTTCGCCCGGTGCGAGGATTCGTAAACAGAATAGGATCCATTGTGATCAAGTCAGTCCCGATAAAGCTTTTGTCCTCCCACGTGGCTTTGGCAGGGAAAGTCGAATCGTCGAAACTCACCCGCAGAGTCTGCGTCTCAGCGATGAACATCGCCCGGTTCGTTTTCCAATTCACGCCGATGGTTGGCTCGCCCGCCGCGCTGCCAAGGTTTCCGGAGGCCGCGAAGTTGTGATAGCTGATGTTGGTATCTGTTCCTTGCACCGCCGGGTTGACTACGTGGTGCTTCAGTTCAGCACTGGCGGAAAAACTATTGGTGTCCGCGCCGACCATCGGCGCAAACGGCGAGGCCGTTACCGTGTAGGTCCCCGGAGCGGGGTTCAGTAAAACAACCAACTCGGCCTGTCCGGGGCTGTTTCCCGAGCCATCGACCAGATTGCCAGCCGGCCCATAAACCTGCATGTCCCAATCGCCAAGCAACGCCGGCGTGAGCCGAATCTCTACCAAATAAGAACCATAGCCTGCGGAAGGCGCCTGGATTGTTAGCGTAAAGTTTTCGCACCCGGCATTGTTCGGTCCGGCGCAATCCGCTGACCCCGTCGGCGCCTTTATCTGCCCGGTCCACGTCACCAGGGGATTCGCTTCAGAGATTGATCCCGACGTAGGATTTGCACTATGTGAAGCGGGAACCACCAAAACGAGCACTGCAAAGACGGCCGCCAGCAAGGTGCTAAACATTGCGAGCCGGACTTTTGAACTCAACGAAGCGGATTTAAGAGTGGGCAAGGTTCTGTACATGGTAGCTCTCCTGAAGTTGGTAACGACGGTGTTCATCGAAGACACAGGCTTCGCGCTTTGAACGATGCGGCGCGAAATCCGGCGGGCAGTAGTAATTAGAAATTGGTCTGCGAGCACACGTACACTTTATTAATCGCTCTTGAGGAATTCTTGAGGAATACTTGAGCGGTTAACGGTCTTTCCAGTTCCACCAGCGGAATGTGGAAATTAGCCCGAAATATTGAGGATTTCCGCAAAAGTTACGAAAGGGTTACAAATTAGAAACGGAGTAGCTTGGGCCGAAGGCCCTTATCGAGGAAAAGCTCGATCGGCGCTCCTCGCTTCAAGTATCAGAGCCGCACGGCTACTATCCTTAGGCTCAATTAACGTTCAGCAGGGTTTTTGGTCAGGGACCTCTTTGCCGGGGTTTGGGTTACCGATGCGAGTATTGATTGTCAGACTTTCTTCGATGGGCGATGTCGTCCAAACCCTTCCGGCGCTTAGCGATGCCGCGCGGGCCTTTCCTGACATACGTTTTGATTGGGCAGTGGACCAGTCGTTTGCGGAGGTACCGGCTTGGCATCAACGAGTCGACCAGATATTCCCCAGCGCCCATCGCCGTTGGGGAAAAGATCTAAGGCAAACCGTGAAGCGCCGGGAATTTAATGAATTCCTGAAAACTTTGCGCGGACGTCGCTACGACGCGATCGTCGATCTCCAGGGAGAATGGAAAAGCGCGATGATCGCCAGGTTGGCGAAAGGCACGCGTCACGGCCACGACGCGCGATCAGCGCATGAGTGGGGCGCCCATCTGACTTACCACAAAAGATACAACGTGCCGAAGCGGCAGCATTCGATTCAACGCATGCGCCAACTGTTAGCAAAGGCCCTGGGTTATTCCTACGCAGAAAATGAAGTTGATTATGGAATGGATCCCGCGGGGTTTGCGCCGCAGCCTGTGGGCGCCGACCGGCCTTACCTGGTGTTCATTCACAGTACGAGCTGGACCTCAAAAGTTTGGCCGGAGTTTTACTGGCAGGAGCTGGTGCGCAAAGCGACCGGCGCGGGTTTTCAGATTGTCTTACCCTGGGGTTCAACTGCCGAACGAGAGCGTTCGATGCAGATTGCCGCGGGTAACGATCAGGTTTTGGTTTTGCCCGCGCTTTCAATCTCACAGAAAGCATCAGTCATCGCTCGCGCAACCGCGACCGTCGGGTTGGATACCGGCCTCAGTCACATCGCCGCCGGTTTCAACATTCCCTCAGTGACGCTTTACGGCGCGACCGATCCGTTTTTGGTCGGTGCTACCGGCAAAAATCAGAAGCATCTGGCTTCAAACTTCGAATGCGTAAAATGCCACGAGGTCGAATGCCTCTACGGCAAGCCGGCAGCATTCAAGCCCGCATGCTTCGTGGAGATGACTCCCGACGTTGTCTGGGAGGAAGTCCAACGCTTGTTGCCCGCCCCGTAGTCTCACGTCGTAGGTCATCACCTCTCAGGTCTCAAGTCTCAGGTCTCAAGTCTCAGGGCTCAAGTCCCAGGTCTCAGGTCTCAGGTCTCAGTCTCAGATCTCAGATCTCAGATCTCAGATCTCAGATCTCACGTCTCAGGTCTCAGGTCTCAAGTCTCAGGGCTCAGGGCTCAGGGCTCAGAGCCCAGGGCTCAGATCTGAGATCTCAGATCTGAGATCTCAAATCCCACCCGCCCTTACTAAAAAATCCCTTGTCTCCGCAATACAAGGACTTTTGTAAGACGCGATACCAGAAACCTTGTATTGGCCCCACAAGTTCGGATAGGCTACGCACTTAAGTTGTTCACTTTGGACGATCCGGACCCACAGCTCTCCCACTTTTCGGAAGAGCAGACATCCCTACGAACGAGTTCCCGCAGAGAGGTTCAGACCCATGAATAATTCTTCGACTAGTTTTCGCATCGCCCGTTGCTTGCTGCTGGCACTCGTGCTCTTCGCGGCTCCATCGCAGGCATCAATCGTCCGCGCGCAGCAGCCAGCTCCTGCGGCCACCGGCAATAAGCTGCAACTGGTCATCGAGGGCAAGGTCATCAATGTCCACGACGGGGACACGATCACCGTGCTCGATCAGGACAATAAGAAGTTTCACATTCGTTTGCAGGGCATTGATGCTCCGGAATTGAAACAGGAATTTGGCGCGGTATCGCAACAGAATCTTTCCCGCCTGGTCCTGGGCAAACAGGTCACGATCGTTTGGACCAAGGTGGATAAGTACCGCCGCACGGTCGGCACAATCATGCTGGATGGCCACGACGTCAATATTGAACAAGTGAAAGCCGGGATGGCGTGGCACTTCAAAAAATACGAAGACGAACAGAACCCGGAAGACCGCCGCACTTATTCAGCCGCTGAACAGTCGGCGCGCGCCGCGGAGTTAGGATTATGGAAATCGCCCAGCACGCCTACAGCACCGGGTGATTGGAGGCAGGCGGTCAAGGCCAAGCGCTGGGGACCGCCGCCGCCGCCAGGCACGATCATTGGAAACTCCGGCTCGAAGAAGTATCACCGTCCCGATTGCGCGGGTTATCGCGACATGGCGGAGCGAAACCGTGTGTTCTTCAAGACGGTTGCGGAGGCAGAAGCTGCCGGATACAAGCGCGCGGGCAACTGTCCGCCGGAGGAACAAGTTGTCGCCGCCCACTCCGTGCCCGCTCGAGTGACCGTTCAACCGATTCCCACCGACATGACTCCGCCGCAACCGTCGGTAGTCCTGCCGGTGATGCCGCAGTTCACAGTGCCGAAGCCCCCGGTTTCCAGCGCCCGCGGAATCAGCACGCCGGAAGCTGCTAAGGTCAACGCGACTTCTGCTTCGCCTAATGTCGCTGCAGTGACGCCCCGGCCCGGACTATCTGCGCCGACAACAATCCCGCAGGACCCGATCATCGGCAACAAGAACAGTAAGGTCTATCATCTGCCCGGCTGTTCCGGTTACAACCGCGTCTCAGAAAAGAACCAGGAAAAATTCAAAACTGCTGCCGAAGCCGAAGCTGCGGGTTACCGTTTGGCAAAGAATTGTGGAACGGAAGGGAAGGCCGACACTGCGGAGGAAAAGCCCGTCATGCCTTCGTCGCCTGTGACGGCCACTACACCGCCGACAGTTGTACCGATGGTCGCTCCACTTTCGCCCGTTAGAGTCTCAACAAGAGTAATCGGCGATTACAGTTCCAGGACTTACCGTTTCGAGAACTGCCTCGGTACGGTTGCGGAAGAAAACCGCATTGGCTTTCCCAGCGTAGCTGTTGCGGAAGGGCTCGGGTTTAAGTTGGCAGCGAATTGCCGCGAGACGGCCCAGCCGGTTGAACCGACGAGTACGCCTGCCGACACGCCCGCTCCCACTGCTCCGGCAGCGGAAACGAAACCAGCCGCGCCATCCGCTCCCGTAACGGCCAGCGTTGTTCCCGCGGGAAAGATAATCGGGAACAAGGATTCCCAAATCTATCATTTGCCCAACTGTGCCGGGTACACGAAGGTTTCGGAGAAGAACCGCGTCTACTTCGATAGCGAGGCAGACGCGGAAAAGGCTGGTTACCGGAAAGCGAAGAACTGTCCCTGAGGGCGGTAAATGGTAAATTGGTAAATGGTAAATGGTAAATAGTTAATGGGAGTCCGCCGATGATTGACGCCCATGCACGATTTACCATACCCGTTTATCTTCACCACCATTCACCATTTTACCAATATCAATGCATGTTGAATGGCCCGCCATGGGGTTCCGGCTCCAAATCGGGGCGTGCTGAATCCTGAACAACCTCGTGCAGTTCGAGGACGTTCGACTTGCTGAAAGCTTCCTTCGGCAAAGTCCCCGACTGCGCATGTCCCTTGACGAATTCATCTGAGCGCACCCAGTTCAGAAAATCCTGCCGGCTATTCCAGATGGTAAACACAGCGTAGGGATCACCGTCGTTAACCGGACGCAGCACCATGTTGGAAATGAATCCCGGCATCTTGTCGACCAGGCCGGCGCGTTCGCGAAAACGTTTTTCAAAAGCGTCAGCATATTCCTTGTTCACGTAGATTCGATTGGCCACAGTTATCATTGCAAGTTCTCCCTTTCGTTGGCAGTACCCAATTGTAACGCAAACTGTTAGTTTGCGATTGTGAGTGGCATTCAACGAAAGCGCAAACTAACAGTTTGCGTTACGAAGACGAAAATTGAGTCACTACCCTTTCGTTCGATGATTCACGATGAAGCTATTCGTCGCCCGTCGGCCGGGATCGCAGTTTCTTTATTTGAGCGCGCCGCGCTTTGTTTTCCAGGGTGCGAACTTTGACCGACCCCGGCACACGCGTCGGAACTCGCTTGGGCGCACGGTAGTTCAAACGCTCGATTTTTTCGCGCAGCTTCTTCAGGCAAATCGCGCGGTTGCGATGCTGGCTGCGTTCCTGTTGCGAAGAAACGACGACGCCTGATGGCTGGTGCCGCAGCCGAACAGCGCTTTCCGTTTTGTTGACGTGTTGGCCGCCCGGCCCGCTGGAACGAAACGTGTCCACCTCGCACTCGCGCAGCAGCTCTTCATCTGTTTCCGGCAAATGGATCATCGTAGACAGGATACAGGAACAGACGGCAGACGGCGGACGGCAGACGGGAGGCAGGAGCAGGGCCTTGCGGCTAACGTGTTTGTCTCTACTGAATCTTTGCAATCTGCAGACTGTAAAAACTTGAGCAATCGTGATTCGGTTGCCTGGTCCAATACTGAATGACTGACCGCCGTTCTCCTACCTCCTGTCTTGTTAATCCTGTCAAAGAAAAAGGCGGCGAAATCGAATCTCGATCCCGCCGCCTTTCCTGCCGACTGCTCCTGCCGACTGCTATGGCGCTGTCGGATAGACCAACGTCAGCGGATCAGGCAAAGGAATGCGATGGATCTGGCCGTCCTTTGCAATCTTTAGCAGCGAATACTGCGGTTTGTCGGGATTGCCTTTAGTAATCTCGTCGATGTTGCCGACGACGAGAACTACCAGCTTGTCCGGCTGCAAATACTTCGCCGCCACGCGCTGCACGTCGTCAATGGTAACCGCCCGGATGCGATCCCGGTACGTCGACCAGTAGTCGGCGGGACGCTTGGTGAATTCGTCCTGCGCAAATATGCCCGCGACTTGTGAGGCCGTAGCGAAGTTCCGCGGAAACACTTCGATGGCCTGGTTCTTCGCGGTTTCCAGTTCCTCAGCACTCACTTTGCCGGCACGCATTTTGTTGATTTCTTCAACCATGATGTCCAACGCCTGCGAAGTCGTTGGATTCTTTGATTGGAAGGAAGCGCGAAACACACCGGGATTGTAAGTGCCGAAACTGAAACTCGATCCGGCGCTGTACGCCAGCCCCTCATCGGAGCGCACTCGCGATGTGATGCGCGAAGTGAATCCGCCGCCGCCAAGAATATCGTTCATGATACCGATAGCGTACGAGTCGGGATTGTCACGCATGATGCCAACGTGTCCGATGGAGACGCGGCCCTGGTTCACGTCCGCTTTGTTCACCGTGTAAACGCCGGCGACCGAGGTGTACGGCATCTTCGGTACTTCCGGTAGCGGCGCCTTGCTGACGGGCCATCCCTTCATGGCCGCTTCCAACTTCGCGATCATGTCCTTCGTATTGAAGTCTCCGGACACCGCAAAGATGAAACCGCCCGGCTGGTAATACTTTTGGTGAAACGCCAGCATGTCTTCCCGGGTAATGCTGTCGATGGAAGGTTTGGTGCTTTGCCGCGTCGAAAAATGGTTGGCGCCGTAAATCAAACGGTTCCATTCACGATCTTCGATCCCGGTGGTGCTGTCGTTGCGCCGTTCCATGTTCTGCAGCAGTTGGCTCTTGGCCAACTTGATGCGCTCTTCCTGAAAACGCGGGTTCTTGAGCATGTCGAAATAAAGTCCGAGCCCGTTGTCGACATCCTTCGCCAACAAATTCACCCCAGCGTTACCCTGCAGAGGACCAATGCTACTGGAGATAGAAGCGGCTAGAAAATCGGCTGCTTCGTCGAACTCTTCAGCCGTCTTCGAAGTTGTGCCGCCCGCGCGCATCTGGCTGCCTGTAAGTGCGGCCAGGCCTTCTTTGCCTACGGGATCGAGATAGGAGCCGGTGCGAACGAGTGTGGAGACGTTTACCAGAGGCAGATCATGATCTTCCACGAGGTAAGCCACCACGCCATTTGAGAGCACATGCCGATACTGTTCGCGTTTCGGCGGCGTGTAAGTAAGTTGGGTGTATTTCAAATCGCGCGGGTGCGCGGGAATTGTCGGATCCTGCGTTTGCGCCAGCAGGCTGACTGGCGACAACGCCAGCAACGCCAGACCGAGAAATGCTGAAAGCAGCTTGTGAGTTTTTCGCTTGTTCATTATTACTGTTTACCTCCCTCGAGTTGCTTGATGCGATCTTCCAGCATTTTCTTGACTACCTGGAAAAACTTTTGCTTTTCGGCAGGCGCGCTACCGGCCTGTTGCTCCAACTGAGCCAGAAAGGCTTTGAGCTGTTCCGGCTTGGCCTGGGCCAGCATGCCCTTCATCCGGCCAACCTGTTCCTTCTCCTGATCAGTCAAACCGGCAAGCGCGGGGTCTTCCGGTCCGGCTGCCTTTTTCGTGTTGTAAATCGCGATGGTGCGATTTTCCGGTTTGAAGTATGTGTTGGCGACGCGGCGAATGTCTTCGGGCGTTACCGCCTGATGATGTGCCGGATCGCTATTGATGGTGGACCAACCGCGGGTGTTGTCGCGCAGCAGTAACTGCACCATCAAACCGAAGTTGGATTGAATGGAGCGAAACGCACCGGCCGCATATTGGTTCTTGACCTTCTGCAACTCGTTCGCGTCCACGAGGTCCTTTTGCATTCGCTCGATCTCTTTGTACAGCGCCTGCTCTACCTCTTCCGGCGTCTTGCCGGGTTTGGCGACGGCATTCAGTTCGAAGAGACCTTCATATTTGCGGCCATCCTCTCCGGCGCCGGCGCTGTTCGCGATGCCCTGTTGTAACACCAGCGATTTGTAAAGCCGGCCCGTGCGGCCACTGAGCAAGCTGGCCAGGATGTCGAGCACGAAATCGTCCGGGTGGCCTTCGGCGACGGTGTGATAACGGATGCGTACCTGAGGGACTGTTTCGGCGTAAGCGACCATGCGCTTCTCGGCGAGTTGCGGCATCTCCGCAGTCCGCACCGGTTCCGGGACGCGCGGTCCGCGCGACAACCGGCCAAAGTATTTCTGCGCCAGTTCTTTAGCGCGGGCCGGGTCAATATCGCCGACCAGGCACGCCGTCAAATTATTTGGCGCATAGTTTACGGCGAAGTAATCGAGCGCCTCTTCGCGAGTGATACCTTCGAGATCGCTGGGCCAGCCAACGACGGGCCAGCCGTAGGGCGATGACTGCCAGAACATGGAGTCAAACTGTTCATCAAACTTGCCCGTAGGCGTGCTGTCGGTGCGCAGGCGTCGTTCTTCGTGAACTACGTCGCGCTCTGAATAGAACTCGCGGAAGACCGGGTTGCGCAGCCGGTCAGATTCCATCCAGAACCAAAGCTCCAGTTTGTTTGCCGGCACATTGATGAAATAGACCGTGAAGTCGTTACTGGTTCCGGCGTTCATGCCTGAGCCGCCGGCCGTGGTGTAGACACGATCGAACTCGTCCTTGATCATCAATTCTTTTTCGCGCTTGGTCAGCTCGTCGAATCTGGTCAGCAATCCCTGGTAACGCTCGGAACGGAATTTAGGATCCTTGGCGTCGGTGATTTCGCCGAGCCGCGCTTTCAATATCAGTGACTGTTGCTCCTGACGGATTTGGGCGCGCACGTCGTCCATTTCCTTCATCAGCTTCAGATTTTCGTCGATGTTGGACGTGCCGATTGTCTTGGTTCCTTTGAACATCATGTGTTCAAAGAGGTGCGAGAGGCCGGTGATGCCCGGATGCTCGTTTACCGAGCCGACGCGAGCGACCCAGCCCGCGGCTATATTGGGGTCGCCTTTGCGGGGCACCAGCAGCAGGCGCATGCCGTTATCCAGCACGACTTCCTGCACCGGCACTTTCTGGGCTGCGGCGACAAACGCGCACAGCAATAGGGCCAGAAGGCTAAGAGAGATTTTTTTCATTCTGCTATTCCTCGTAATTCAGAAGGTTTTAGATTGTTCAGAAGGCAAAAAAGCAGTAGTTACCGCAGCGAGTTCGATTCAATTAGTTTATGCCTGAGCTATTACGCGGGCCAACCGTTTTGGGTTTCGCGGGCCAGCTGGTTTGTGAAGCAGCAGGCCCGAGAAACGAATTGCCGGAAACTTTGGGGAGATTCCGGCGGCATAATAGCAGCGGCCAATTGATTTGCCCAATTGCGCCGCGCGTCCCTCGTTACGTTTCCGTCCTTTTTTCCACACCTCATTGAGGAGCACAACTCCGATGCCGTGACGCGCGGGAAATCCGCCCGCCCGGACATACGGTCCTCAGATCGCGTCCTTAGACCACGCATGCAGGTCTAGTCGTTGGGCCTCCGGCCTTCCCTCGGAACCCCACGATCTAACCCCAGGGAGAAAAGGAGCTAGAAATGAAAAAGAACGATGAGTCGGGCCGGAACAAAGGAACCGAGTCAAAACCCGACGGCGAAGCAATCGTTGATTCCATCATGCAGTTGCCGGCGGATTTTGAAGCCAAAGTGCGACAGCTTTTTGAAAAAGTTAAGCAGGCGGAGATCAGTTTCGAGCAACATCTTGAACATGAGAAAAATAAGTTCCATCGACTGGCGGCCTTAGAAAGAAATCCCGCGCTGATTTACCAGCGGGCTGCGGCGACCATGACGCCGTGTGGCAACGGCGATCTGGAGCAGTCTTTAGATCCAGCCGAGTGGCAGGGCGCATACGGATCGCTGCCGCTGAATGCCGTCAATCCCTTCTCAAGTTTCACCGCCGGTATCCTTGGTGGGCCCATCGGGAATGCCAACTCGCATCAGACGTGGGTAGCGGCGGGCACCGACCCGAACGTTGGTATCCCCACGACGGCCCAGGGTTCGGCAGGTGCGGTCCGGATTGGCAACAACATCCCGGGCTGTGGCTGCGAGCTCTTGTCAAAGACGTTCGTGGTTACCCCGACCTCCAGCACTATCATCTTCTGGTACGCGGTGGTAATGCAAAACCCTCTCGGCCATGACACGACGATCCAACCCTTCTTCTGGGTGCGGGTCACTGACGCTGCTGGCAATATCGTGCCGGGCGCTTTTGACTTTGGGAATGGCAGCGACAAATTGAGTGCCGACAAGACCAATCCTTTCTTTCAAACGATAGTCGTCGGCCAGGAGCCGATCGTCTATAAGGACTGGAGTTGCGCTCAGATCGATCTCACGACGCAGATCGGAAACCAGGTGACCGTGGAATTTGTGACCGCGGACTGCGGGGCTTGCGGGCACTGGGGCTACGCTTACATCGACAGTTTTTGCGGCGATTGTAAGGGCTCGCCCACCGGAGACATTTCTTACAACTGCGAAGCCAGCACACACTGCGGTGACGGCAAAGTGTGTTTCGATTATTCGCTTCCCACCGTCAAGGATCCGAAGGGCAATATCACAACCGGCAGCGTTACGATTACGCTCGACATTTACCAGAATGGCGTACTGCTGACGCAACTCACCAGCCCGACGCTCACCGGTGGCAGCTCATATTGTTTTAACGTCGTGCCAGGCTCCATTCCCGGCATCAACGCGGCGCTGGGTGGCTTTGACTTAACGGCAACGGGTGCGTTCGCGATGGGCGGCCTTAACCTCGGCCACATCAAGGTTGGCAGCGCGCCGGACGGAATTGAACCCGGGCAGAACAATGACTACCAAATCGCTTGTAAGACTTGCGCCGAGATCGAACAGGAGCAGAATAAGTTCTTAAGCAAGCAGTGCGGGCACAAAGTCAATTTGTTGCCGCGCATCAGTTGTCGCTGTCCCAACAGCCCGCGCGACAAGGGCGACTGTCATTGCGACTGCGTGGCCGTTACCCTGCCGGAAATCAAGCCTTGCATTTCGGTTGCGTGGGGCGATAGTCGTTGTGACTGCATGGAGACGGATGATGTCGAAGTCCTGTGCATCACGGTCTGCAACTGTTACTCCAATGTAACGTTCAATGATCTGACGATCGGTCAGATTCGGATTACGGATATGGCGGGAAATCCTGTTCCGGTTCTTCCGGATGGAACGCCTTCCGTGCGCGTTATCCCTTCAGGGCCGATCTGTTTTGGTGACATCGGTCCCTGCAAAGGCAAGAACAAGCCTGATTGTGTCTCACGGGAATTGGTGCTCTACACGAGGGGCGCGGTGGGCCAGGAGTATCGCTTGTCATTCGAAGGGGTTTGCTTCAACGTTTCACACGAGTTCCAATCGGAGGAATGCTTCGTGGTAACGCTCTGTCAGGATTAACCTGGCGAACAATGCGAGCTGCCTGGGGGCGCCGTGCGAAGGGTTTCGTACGGCGTCCCTTCTTTCATTACCAATTCGCTCATTGATCGCGTCTCAACCTTTGGAGTGCGGCGGCCTGACGCCGCTTTGGCCATTGGTTCAATTTGTACTATTCCCAGGAATGAAAGAAGGAGACCAAAGCGGCGTCAGGCCGCCGCACTCCAAGGTGTTGACGCGCTCGACAACTTCTCTGGTGCCATGATAAAACCCGCCCTTCAAGAATTCGGGAAGGAAATAGTTTCTATGAGCACGCCTATCAACATGCACACCGCGCGAATGGCGCTGAACCGCGATCCGGAAATCCGCGACTGGGTTGAGGAATGGTTGAAGAGCAAAGAGCGCACCGTCGCAACGTCATTGACGGAGGAAGAGTTTGAAAAGCACTGGCTGTATGTGCGGCCAGAGCGAATGCACGAAGGCGCGATGGAGGCTTTCATCGCGTACCACGAGCAACACCAGGGGTGACGGGGCAAACAGTAGGGGTGGCACTCCGTGGCCACCCCCTTCGGGTTATGGGGTACGCAGGACGGCGGCTAAAGGAAGATTTTCCATTTTTCGTTTTGACATTGAAATCCCGGCTGCACAGAAAACCACGATGGAAAATGGGAAATGACAAACGATATATGGAAAATTGCTTTCGCTTCGTCTCTTCAGAAGGCACGAAGATGACGGCCACGGAGTGCCGCCCCTACAAATCACTTCACGCTGGTCGACGGCACCGGGGCGGGATCGCCCTTCTTCGGAACTCTGCCCGCCATCGCTTTTCCTTCCGGCGATCTCCAAGGCTGACCATAGAACAAACCATTCGCCGGCAACGGCAGCAAACGTTTATCTAAAGGGCTGCCGCCGGCGGGAATCTCCATATCCACAATGAAGGAATTGAAGTAAAGACCAACGCTCCCTTTTTGTTCCGGATGCACTTCGGGCATCCCGTTGTTGCCGATGCGCCAACGCCAGGTGCGCCAGACTTCGCCGTTGTTCATCAAACTGCATTCCCAGTTTCCCGGGTAGTCCTCTAAAGCCAGCCGGTTTGTGTCGCGCACACCACCCCACGTCAACGGCGCTTTCAGGCGCACCATGCGAAATCCGATCTCATCGCGATATTCGGTGCCGCGTTTGAATTGCGGGGCCAGCCGGTCCTGGTAAATCACCACGAAGCTTCGCTCCGCCCGACTGATCGCCTGATCCGCATAAGGCATGGGACCCGGCATCGACAGCCGTTTGCCGTCAACTGAACAGCGCATGTAGCCGTGCGGCAGATCCATGCCGATGCGGCTGGGCGAGAGGTTGAAGTAGAGTTCGACCTGGTTCGCGCCGGATCGTTCCGGCCGGCTGCCAAATTCGAAGTAAGACGTGTAGCCGCTGGGGCGCAGGAACATGAAACTGACGGGCGCTTCGGCGTGGCGGGGAATGTAGTAATCCGGCGGCGCAACGCCTTCGTGTTGGCCCGCCAGCACGTGGGCCACCGTACGCACTTCAATTTTGTAAGTGCGAACCAACTTCTCTTCATCCGTATCGCCGTTGACGGTGTAAACCATAAGGTCGAAGGGGCCCACTTCCTTGGTAGCGGTGTCTTTGCGCCAGCACTCGTTGGTCCACATGTAACTGTCGTCAATGTCGTTGGAGCCTTTGTGATATGAATCCGTTTCGCAACGCGTGGTCGCCACTGGCTTGCCGCCACGAGCAACCACCAGCTTAATGGCGCTGCGGTTTGGGAAGTCGCCGAAGACGCGCACGTGCGACTTCAGCACCCATCCGGTGCTGTAGGGAATGTTATTGTGGCCCAGTGCTTCGGTAGCCACAGCTTCAAACCAGGAGAATGCGTCGTCGATGTTCCTAGGGCCGCCGGTTTGAGTTGGCGCGGCCGGTTGCGTGGGGCCGGACGTAGGTTGCGACGCAGCGGCACTCGCGGGCGGTGCCGCCGGAGCAGGAAAATTCGGCCTGGGCCGAGGGCCCCTTTGTCGAATTTGCGCTGAGACGGTGAGATTGGTCGCGGTGATTACGAAGACGAGGCAGATGAGTTTTTTCATGGGGGCTCCTCGGTTTAATTTGTCGAGCGTCGATGGAGGCGTATGAAAACAGAGTCCATCATTAAGATCAAGGGTTACTTAGCTGCGAGGTTGAAAGTCCCCCTAATTTGGAGTGCGGTGGCAAGCGAAGCGCGACACCGCTTTGGATGGCAGTTCGTATTGCTCAAGTTCGATCCAAAGCGCCGTCGCCGCTCCGCTCTGCCGGCGCACTCCAACTTAGGACACGACCCGACAATCGCTGTTCTCGACAGCGTGAACCAAATAATGATACAAGGCCGCCTTGCGGCCGGAACGCGGATTTAAATTCTAACTACCGAACCTATGAAAACTTTTGATTGCCCCAAGTGTGGAGCGCCCGTGCATTACGCCGCAAATGCGTTCGCCGTAGGGACTGCGAAGTGCCCCTACTGCAACAGCCAGCTCGCTCTGCCCGATGAAGCTCACGGCCAGCCGGCGCGTGTGATCTCGCAAATCGACATCAACATCGGTCCGCAAGTGGCGGCGACCGCGACCAAATGGATTTGGATTCTGGTCCTGGTTCCAATCGTCATCGTCGTCATTGTGATCGCGTCGGTGCTGGGAGCGCTCGCGCCCATTTTCAAATCCGTCAGTTCGATTCCGTCTGCTCCGAAAAGTCCCATCGCGATTCCCGGTCTGCCTCCCGGCCCCGAAGGTAAGCAAGGCGGCTTCGCGACCATCGCGCTCAAATTCGGCAGCGAAGGCATTGGGCCGGGAATGATGAAGGACGCGCGCAGCATTGGCGTTGATGCCGCCGGTCGCATTTATATCGGCGAATATATCGGCGGACGCGTGCAGGTTTTCGATTCGGAGGGCCAGTTCATTAGCCAGTGGATGGTGGATCCTAAAATGCCATTGCGCGGATTGACTGCCGATCGGAAGGGCACGGTTTACATAGCACAAAAAGGAAACATCACGCGTTACGAGGGAGAAAAGGGAAAGCCGCTGGGTGAACTTCCATACGGCGAAGGCTGGGGCTTCGACGATGTAATAGCCACGCCGGACGGCGGTTTGGTTTGTGCCTGGTACAAAAGCCGCGACGACATCGTGCGCTTCAATGCCGATGGCCAGGCAGTGCGGACGATTCGCGCGGCGATCAGTTCCGCCAGCGGCGATTCGGAACTCGACACACGCGTCGCCGTTGACGGGCTCGGCAACATCTACGCGCTCGGAACTTTCAATAACGCCGTCTTCAAGTTTGGTCCGGACGGTAAGTTTCTGACGCGCTTTGGCAGCCAGGGACAGCAACCCGGCCAATTCAGCGCCGGCGATGCCATCGCAGTGGACGGCAAAGGGCGCGTCTTTGTGAGTGACTCAAAAGGCATTCAGGTATTCGACGCCGACGGCCGTTACCTGACAGTCTTCAGAGCCGAGGGCCCGGCCTCCGGCATGGTGTTCAATGACAAGAACGAACTATTTGTGGTCGCGCGCACTAAGGTCATCAAGTACACGCTGGCAGACTGAAGGACGAACCGCTTTGCTGGCGCTCGACGCTCCTCGACCCGTAGCGTCGGATGACTTTAGCCGTGGCTTTCAAGCCACGGAAAAATGTCAATTACACGGACTGTCGTCGCGTAGGCGACGATTGATTAACCCCAAACGTATCGTTCGTGTATTCCACCCCATTCTCATGCAAGAACGCGAGGTATGCTTCCTGAAACGTCTTTTTGCGATGGTGCTCACGCTGGTTTCTGATGTAACTGACGACGTCAGGTATCTTTGATTTGCTGACAGTGAATGCACCATAGCCATCTTGCCAGCCGAAGTCGCGCATGTGTTCAAACTCCTGGTGAATCCACTTCGATGAGTCTCCTTTGAGATATTGAGCAATTTGGAACGGCGCGATCGTGGACGGGGCGGTTACCAGGGCGTGGATGTGATCTTCAGTGCCGCCGATTTGCAAAGCGGTCATCTTGTGAGCTCGAGCAATACCACCAATGTATTCCCACAGTCGGTTTTCTATTTTCGACAAGATCCGTGGCTCGCGATTCTTAGTTGAGAAGATGACATGATAGTGAAGAGATGTGTAGCTATTGGCCATAGGTTTCTTTCAGTCTTAAGAGTTCGGACAAAAATCCCCTCATTGAGGGAAGGTGTTTTTCTGGTCCACAGCTTTCTATCAGCTAACTCTTCGCTGTAAAAGTAAACGGCAGCTACAGCCGCGTGCAGGCGATGCAAGGAATTGTGTAGCTAAAAAAGATATTTCAATCGTCGCTGACGCGACGCGGTCTTCTCAAGAGACGTGATACCGTGGCTTAAAAGCCACGGCTAAAGTCACGTTGGCGCTACGCGCCCCCAGACACTTCCATGCTGAAAATTCTTCTAACAACATTGGCACTTACGCTCTTTAGCGCCCCAACGATCGGCCGGCAGAACCCAAATGCAATCTTTGCCAGTGCTGACGCCTTCGTAAAATCAATTTCGAAAAGTGGCCAGACGTTAGGCATGGAAGCCAGGGGTGACTTAAACGGAGACAACCTCGCTGATTGGGTGGGCGTGATTCATTCGGAGCGAACTGAAGACTCAGCGGCGACAGATCAGCTTTATGTACTGCTCCAAATTGCCGCCGGTGGTTATCGTCTGGCCGCGCAGTCGCAAAAGGCCGAGATTCCCGGCATGGGTTGTTGCTGGCTCGAAGCTCTGAGTATCAGTAACGGCGGCATCTACGTACAAGAC
Organism: Blastocatellia bacterium; assembly: GCA_034665305.1. Classification (GTDB taxonomy): domain Bacteria; phylum Acidobacteriota; class Blastocatellia; order Pyrinomonadales; family Pyrinomonadaceae; genus DASXRU01. Next base: position 111,327 of record JAXDFZ010000011.1, read on the forward strand.
AACGCCAAGACCGGCGTCACCATCGAGGCTGCCAATCATCAATTCAAACTCTACAAAGGTCAGTGGCGCCTGGTTGGACTCAAGGTTTATTACAGCGACCTCCGACCCGAATCGCAACCGGACACCGACACCGATATGAACTTCCTCACCGGCTCCGTCATAGAGACGAAGACGAAGGAAAACAAGAAACCGGTGATCAAGCGCAGCCGGAAACGATTCGCCACGTACTTGCTAAAGGATTTCGACTTCTCAACCGGGTTCGGGTTGGAACAAACGGAACCGTGAACCGAAAAGAGAAAAGAGCCAGCCGGTTGGAGTGGAACCGCCGAGAATTACACTAAAGGTGCAGCCGGAGTAGCTTGCTGTTTGACATGATCGTAGGATCAGTTTGGATCGGGTTCATAAGCCCGCGCAGTGGGCGGCGATAACCGTAGCCCACGGCGCGAGCCGTGGGTCCCGACCCCTATGCGCGACTAAGCCCGCAGCGCGGGCGACATAACTGACTCGCGAAATTAATGTCGCCCCTTGCGGGGGCTCGCCACGGGTTTTTGATTGCTTACCCACAGCTCGCGCTGTGGGCTACGAAGATGCCGTTGGCTGCGCCAACTGGTTGACGGGTGGTGCAAAAGGATTTCATCCCACCTTCGTGCACAGAAAGCGATTTTAATGATTGACTTTAGCATCACTCCGGAACTCGAAGCCATTTGCGGGCGCGCCACCGCGTTCATGGAAGAGTTTGTCTATCCCAACGAAGGCAAGTTGATTGAAGACGAAGGCCTGCCGCGCGATCTCGAAATCGAGCTGCAACAGCGCGTAAAGGATTTGGGCCTGTGGGCCCCGCATCTGCCGCCGGAATGGGGCGGCATGGGAATCGGCTTCATCGGCCAGGCCCTCGTGAATGAAATCGCGGGCAGATCGGTAATCGCGCCAGGACTTTTTGGCAACGCAGCGCCTGATGCCGGCAACGCTGAGTTGTTGCTGATCGCGGCTACGCCGGAACAAAAGGAAAGGTATCTGCGTCCACTCGCCGCCGGCGACGTTCGTTCATGTTTTGCCATGACCGAACCGGAAGTGTCCGGCTCCGATCCCACCGGCCTGCGCACCACTGCCGTCCGCGATGGCGACGATTGGGTCATCAACGGTCACAAATGGTTCACCAGCGGCGCCATCGGTTCGGCCTTTGCAATCGTAATGGCCGTCACCGATCCGTCGGCGGACGCGCATGGACGCGCGAGCATGATCCTGGTGCCGACTGACACGGCCGGTTTCAAGATCGTGCGGTCCGTTCCGGTCATGGGATCAGGTGGAGTGGGTGGTCATTGCGAAGTGCGCTTCGAGAACTGCTGTGTGCCTGCGACAAACCTGCTCGGCGAGTTGGGCAAAGGCTTTAAGTTGGCCCAGGCGCGGCTCGGGCCGGGGCGAATCCAACACTGCATGCGCTGGATTGGGGCCGCGCAGCGAAGTTTTGAAATGATGTGCAAGTATGCGCTCAAGCGAGAATCGTTCGGCGAACCCTTGGCGAAGAAACAGACGGTGCAAAACTGGATTGCTGACTCGGCCGCGGAGATAAATGCGGCGCGCTTGATGACGCTGCAGGCTGCCTGGAAGATGGATCGCGGCGACGATGCGCGCGTCGAGATTTCGCTGATCAAGTTTTTCAACGCCCGCATGCTGCACGATGTGATCGACCGGGCCATACAGGTGCACGGCGCGCTGGGCTACTCCAAAGACACGCCGCTCGAGATGTTTTATCGCGACGCCCGCGCCGCGCGGATTTACGATGGTCCAGATGAAGTCCATCGCCAGGTCGTCGCGCAACGCATCCTGAAAGGTTTTCAGTGAAAGTCTCGAGTTTCGAGTTCGGCGTCTATCCGCAGATTTCGCCGATTACACAGTTAACGGCAAAGTCATTCGTTTTTACCCTCTTTTAATTCTTTTGAGAGATTTTAATCTGTGAAATCTGCGCAATCTGTGGACAGTAAATCGTGATTGCCAATAGCGACAGCACCGCAGTCCGAGCCGGCGAGGAGTTGGACCATTTCGCGCTCGACAATTACCTGCGCGAACACCTCGGCGGCTTTGACCCCAGCCGGCCGATCGCGATCGAACAATTTCCCGGCGGCCACTCCAACCTTACCTATCTAATCCGTTACGGTAGTCAGGAATTCGTCCTGCGCCGCCCGCCGGTCGGCCCGGTGGCGCGCACCGCGCACGACATGCCGCGCGAGTACAAACTGCTCTCAGTTATCCATCCGCGTTTTCCGCTCGCACCCAAACCCGTCCTGCTCTGCGAAGACACTTCGATCATCGGCGTGCCGTTTTATCTGATGGAGCGCCGCCGCGGTTTCATCGTTCGCCAAAAAGTCCCCGGTCAGATTGGCGACAATCCGGAGTTGCGACGGGGATTGAGTGAGGCGGTCGTTGATACTTTGATTGCTCTCCATGCGGTCGATATTTACCAGTCAGGAATTGTGAACATCGGAAAACCCGAGGGCTTCGTCAGCAGGCAGGTGCACGGTTGGGCCGATCGCTGGCAACGTTCAAAAACTGGTGAACTTCCTGAGATGGACCAAGTGATAGCCTGGTTGGCCCAACACATGCCGCCTGAGGCTGCGAGTGCGGCGACGATTGTTCACAACGATTTCAAACTCGACAACCTGATGCTCGACGAAGACGATCCGGCGCGCGTGGTCGCCGTGCTCGACTGGGAAATGTGCACCGTCGGCGATCCGCTCGTGGATGTTGGCCTGCTCCTGGCTTATTGGACCATGAAGGGACCGGGTGGTGGCGCCGATCGAAACAGTTCGTTGCGCGCAGTCACGCACGGCCCCGGCTGGATGACACGGGAAGAAATGATCGAGCGCTATCAAACGAAAACCGGTCGCGATCTTTCCGGCATCATCTTTTACGAAACCTTCGCCCGCTTCAAAGTCGCCGTCGTGATTCAGCAGATCTACTTCCGCTACGTGCAGGGCCAAACGCAGGATGAACGCTTTCGCAATCTTGACGGTTTGGTGAGGGAACTGACGCAGGAGGCATTGGCGCTGGCTGTCTGAAAAACTGTCCGCAGATTTCGCAGATTACACAGATCCGGAACCTGATGAAGTTCTGCGTAATCGGTGTAATCTGCGGACCATCCCGGTTTTCCAGCTATTTACTAATCCCGCGCCCCGATTTACTATGCGCCCGTTTTCGTCACCAACTGGCCCACGCCTCGCGCCCGCTATCTCACGCATCGGGTGGGCCTTCCTTAATAACGTCTTCTGCTTAAACCCTCTCTGGTCTCGGAAGGGAACTAAATGAGTACTCTGGCATACGCAGCCATCACGACGCGGCGAGAGCAATCTCCGGCCAACAAGAGCACCTCGTCTGCTGCACCCGGCCTCAACACCTACGTCGATGCATTTGCTGCCCTCGTGCCCGCGGAAGTCCTGGCGCTGCACGCGATGATCATTACGGCGACCACGGAGACCATCGGCGACGCGACCCGGATCACGTCGCGGGGAACACTCGAATGGGCCTTCTTCGGTCTGGCAATCCTGGCGACAGCACTGTACGTCGTCCCGCGTTTGTTGGACAAAAAATGGGGCCGCCTGGATTACCTACGCATGATCATCCCACCACTCGCATTCGTCGGTTGGACCATGCTGCAAAGATCAACTGCCTTCGACGCAGTCTTCCCCACCATGCCGCAAGCCGCCCGCACGGTCGCCGCCCTATTCCTCGGCGCGGTGGTAGGCGGCCTCGCCGCCGCGCTTGCGTACCAAGCCGATCAACAGGATCCGTGAAGGATGGTATAACGTAATGCTGATCAGCCACGGCATCGTTACGAAGAGGCTTTGTCGGTTTCCAACAAAGCAAAGCCGATGGGATCTACGTCCGAGGACTATCTTTTTACCTTAACGATTTTGCAGTTCACGAATGCTCACAACTCCGAATGAACACATCTTGTACCCGTCAAAAAAAGAACCTGCCACACAGGTCGCGTAGACCTTAGCGCGTGCTAGAATCGTTATCTCGATCTTGGCTAACAAACAGTTCAGCACTAAGGGCATTAATGAAAGGGTTGATCAATCCTGGGGAGTGCTCAGTTGAATGCATCGTCTGACAAGGACCTCATTACTCCCAGTGCAAAGGACCTTGTGTTTGGATTTATTCGTAACGAATACGTCCGCTATTGCTCTTAACAGCGATTTTCTTATATATGAAACCGGGGATTCCACACACCACTTGCTTTGATGTTTTTGAGCAGTGCGCATTGGCAGTTCAAGAGGGCGTACTGATCGAGTCGGTCAGCGCGAAGGATAAGGAATTCCACTTTCAAAACTGGTTTCAGCGCCGTTTAGAGAAGTTGGCGATCCACTTCGAAGGATCGGGCCGGAACACGTATCCGGACTTTTCACTCGTGGAATATACCGAGGGATACGAAATAAAGGGCTTGGCCTGGCCGGGGCGCGAAAGAGATTATGACTCGAATAGCCAGGTTCCGACTGGGTTTCACAACGGGCGTCAAATTTTCTATGTGTTTGGACGCTATCCAGCTGATCTTGCTCCCTTTGCCGACCAAGGCGATGGCCGCCGTCAGTACCCCGTCGTCGACTTAGTTATATGTCACGGCGACTTCCTTAATGCAGATCAGAATTATGTTCATCTTAACAAGAACGTCAAAGGCTTCGGCACCTACGGAGATATCATGATCCGAGACCGAAAGATGTACGTGGCGCCAACTCCCTTTGCGCTGACAGAGGGAACAACAGGACTTATGACACTCATAATTCCCGAGGAGATGGCTGCCGATCGCCGGTATCAAGAGGTTGGGCGCATCACTCGAATTGAGGCGGATACGTTAGTGGTTGGTTATAGCTTTGACCTGCGAACAAACAAACTCTCGGACCAGAGAGTCTCTAACCCCCGCGCAGGCACAGAGCATCGATTTGTCGCCTGTCGCTTGCTGGGACAGGCTTCAAAACCAGTTTCGCTGCTTGGCGCCGGCACCACTAATAAGGGCAAGAAGAAATGAGCATAGCCGCCGAGCATGCCCCGCCAGTGATCGAATCTACCGCGATTGAGTGCGACTTTCCTGCCGTTGAAATCAGTCAGGTCGCGGAGCAGGAAAGCTGGCGCAAAGAGATAAATCGCCCGATTTACCATATACACAAGTGGTGGGCGACACGGCTGGGTACAGTATTCCGCGCGATCGCTTTGGCGGCTTTGCACCCCGCCGGCAAGAACACGTGGGAGGAATTCTATAAGCGTCATCGATTGTCGGGAAAGATTATTCTCGATCCCTTCATGGGTAGTGGAACAACGCTTGGTGAAGCGCTCAAGCTCGGGACGAAGGCCATTGGATGCGACATAAATCCAATTAGTACTTTCCTGGTGCGCCAAGCTTTTACACCGGTTTCCGAAAGCCAACTTCGCGCCGCTTTTAATGCGCTCGAAAGTAGTGTCGCCCCCGAAATTCGACGCTACTATCAAACTCGTGATCCAGGGTCCGGCAATCTGATTCCGGTGCTTTACTTCTTTTGGGTAAAGACAGTGGAAACTCCCGCTGGGGAGACAGTCCCCCTCTTCTCGCGCTACGTTTTCTCCCAGGACGCTTATCCTAAGAAGAAGCCAAGGGCCCACATTGTATGCGCGCATTGCTGGGGAATCTTTGCAGATCGGTATGATGCTACAGACATAGCATGCCCTCTTTGCTTAAAACGCTTCAACCCTCAGCAAGGGCCCGCATCAGGGCAGTATGTAACGACGAACGATGGAAGCCGTTATCGTATTAAAGATCTTCTTCCCACGGATGGTGAGCCCCTCCCGCATCGGATGTATGCATTGCTAGCTCTGCGACCAGACGGAGAAAAAGTATATCTCCCGGCAAGTGATGAGGATCTTGCACTTTTTACCGAAGCGTCTGCGCGGCTGCAAACCGAGCAGTTATCCCTTCCTACGCTAGCTGTACGGGCAGGACACAACACCAATCAAGCACGCGGCTACAATTACAAGCATTGGCGGGACTTCTTCAATAGCAGGCAGTTGCTATGCCTGGGACTCCTTCTTCGTGGGATTCTTGAGATAAAGGACGAAGTTATACAAGAGCAGATGCTATGCCTCTTCTCCAGTACGCTGGAATTCAACAATCTCTTCTGCAGTTTCAAAGGCGAGGGCACGGGAGCAGTGCGACACATGTTCTCCCATCACATCCTTAAGCCAGAGCGTGCTCCGCTTGAGAATTCAGTTTGGGGCACAGAGAAAAGTAGCGGCACGTTTAGCACTCTCTTTGAGTCGCGTCTATTGCCCGCGAAGCTATACCTTGACCAGCCATTCGAAGTCGCGTTAGAGACTGACCTAGTTGGACGGCGTAGGGCGACGCGAAGGATCGTTGCAAGCGATCCAATTCGCCCTAAACTTGTTGAGACGTGGGAACAGCTGAGTAAAACCGACGGCGGGCTAATGATCCTCAACGGCGACAGCTCGCGCCTTCCCCTACCTGATTTATCGGTTGATGCAGTTATTACCGATCCGCCCTACTTCGACTTCGTTCATTACAGCGAACTGAGCGACTTTTTCTTCGCATGGCTTTCGCCGCTGCTAAAAGTTCGTTATCCGAGTTTCGACAGGGTCGACTCCTCGGCCAAAGGCGAAGTTCAACACAAAGAGCCTCGTGTCTTTGCCAATCAACTTGTGGCTGTATTTTCTGAGTGCTGTCGAGTGCTTAAGCAAAACGGCGTGCTTGCGTTCAGCTTCCATCACTCGCGGGCAGAGGGTTGGGCCGCCATCTCCGAGGCCGTTACAAGATCCGGGTTAGAGATTGTTTCTGCGCATCCGGTGCACGCCGAGCTTCGGGCCGCAAGTCCGAAGAGTGCAGCAAAAGATCCCATCAGTCTGGATGCAATACTCGTCTGCAGGAAGAGAAGGTTGGCAGCACCCTCGGTGTTCCATCAGGGTCGGGTCATTGAGCGGTCAAAAGCCATTGTCACTAATCTTCAGGGAGGCGGGATGTCACTGTCGGCCGCTGACCAGTTTGTTATCGTTGCCTCACAAACACTGGTCGCTTTATCAAGGGCCGGTGCTGAATTTGAGCTGGTATGCGAAACAATTCTGGAAACAAGCAGGGCCGCTCAAGACGCGGGTGCTGATAGCTCGCCCCTGGTTGAGCCCAATTTCGAATATGCCGTGCAACCCTAATGTGTTAAGAATTCAAGTGGATTTGCGGTTCGCTAAAGACTTTCTCCAATCCTATTCCTACGGACTGATAATAATCTAATCGCCACCGCTAAGCAGTTCGATAGAACTTGAAGCTCATGAAAGCGAAGCGAGGTTTTCCGCTAAAAACTCTGGCCATGATTCGCGACGGCAGGATTCTCGGAATCCACGCCGGGACGAAGCCGCATCGGATTATTGGGATCTGGGCGGTCGTGGTGGAGAACCGCGTGTTTGTCCGGTCCTGGAGTATGAAGGAGCGGAGCTGGTGGCGCACTTTTCATGAAGAGCCGGTTGGTGTGATTGAGGTTGATGGGAAACAAATTAAGGTGCGCGCCGTCTTTACGCGCAGCGAGCGGTTGAAGGACCTGGTCGACCAAGCGTACGCGGAGAAATTCAATACTCCGAGCTCGGCGCATTATGTGAAAGGCCTGGCGGAGAAGAAGCGGCGGGATACGACTACGGAATTGGTACCGCGGTAGCAGTGGGCAGCAATTCACTCCAAGGAGTTGAATGTTACTTATGAAATCTTCTTTCCGTTGTGTGTTTTCGTTTCTCCTGATTCCGTTCGGGCTCGCAGCGGCGGATGGGCAGGTAACTATGACCAGGAGCGCGCAAGTGGATGCTCTCTTCGCGGACTATGATCGGCCGGGCGTGCCGGGCGCGAGCGTCATCATTATCAAAGATGGCAAGGCTGTGCTTAAGCAGGCGTACGGGTTGGCAAATGTCGAGGAGAAGATTGCGAGCACGACTGCCACCAACTACCGGATGGCTTCCAACACAAAGCAGTTCACCGCGATGGCGATCATGATGCTCGCGGAGCGCAAAAAATTATCTTACGACGAGCGGCTCTCTGATATCTTTCCCGGCTTTCCCGATTACGGCAAGACGATCACCATCCGCAACCTGCTGAATCACACGTCGGGACTGCTGGATTATGAGGATCTCATGCCCGCGGACACGAAAATCCCGCTCACTGACAATGATGTGCTGATTTACCTGAAGCAGCAGGACCATACGAACTTTCCTCCTGGTTCGAAATTCCAGTACAGCAACGGCGCGTTCGTCCTGCTGGGTCTAATCGTAGAAAAAGTTTCGGGGATGGATTTTCGCGAGTTCCTGAAGCAGAACATTTTTCAGCCGCTTGGGATGAATCACACCGTCTTCTATCACCGCGACGATCATTCGGATCGGGCGCACCGCGCCTACGGCTATTCGTTAAAGGAAAACGCTTTTGTCAGAACGGATCAGAGCCTGACCAGTTCGACGCGAGGCGACGGTACGGTTTATTCATCGGTCGATGATCTCTTCAAGTGGGACCAGGCGCTCTACACGACGAAGTTGGTGAAGGCGGAAACTTTGAAACAGGCATTCACGCCTGGGGTCGCGATCGACGCGACTACCGGCTATGGCTTTGGCTGGTTCATAGAAAAGAAACGCGGCCTGGAAATGATTGGACACACCGGCAACACAATGGGTTCGACGTCAGTGATTCAAAGATTTCCCGAGAAACGTTTCACCGTCATTATTCTCACGAATAGAAACGACGCGGAGCTGATGGGAATCGTAAACAAGATCGAAGAGATTTACTTGTTCGCGAAATAGTCAGAACCGCCTGCGGTAGCGGGCGGGCCTGCCGATTCCGCAATCTGCATCCCGCGTCGTGCTGGCCCGCCCGCTACCGCAGGCGGTCCTGACACTGTCGCGCGCCAACGCTTTGGCAATTCGGACAGAAGTAGACGATACGCGTCCGCTCTTCCCCATCACTCTCGCCAGAGTTGTAAGTTGGCTGTCGCAATTGCTTAATGGGTTCCCCGCAGACTAAGCAGGGAAGGTTGGTGCGGCGAAAGACCATGTGGCGCGTGCCGTATTCGCGCCCGGGTTGATAGACGAGCGAGGCATCGTTGCGCATGCGCGCGCGATACTTTTCCGCGGCGGTACCTCCGGCAGCATAAGCGCGCAGCGACATCTCGGGAGCTGTGCGGCTGAGGCACTCCAATTCCGTCCCAGTTAGTTCACCAATCTTTCGCCAGGGATTTATGCGGCACTCGAACAGAACTTCAGCGCGCAGATAATTTCCCAGCCCCGCAAGGATGCGCTGATCAAGTAGCGCAGCGCCGATGGCGATGTTGTCGTGTTCGGGTACGCGGAGGCGGCGCAGAAATTCCCTTGCGTTGAACTTGCCTTTGTACGGCAGTACGTCGGGGCCGAGGGTGGCGAGATTCTCAATTTGCTTATATGGATCGCCCTTGCCGACATTGAAGATCGGAGCAGAGAAAAGAAGCGCCGCGCCGCCATCGGCGATGATGCGAGCGCGCTCGCGCCGATCCTTTTCTGGGAGTTCCATTGAGTCCGATCTTAGTTCGAGAGTTTGCCAGCGTCCCCACATCATCAGGTGCGAGTGAAAATAAAAGCCGCCATAGATGTAGCCGAGCAGATGTTTGCCATGGGACACGACTCTTAACACTCGGCGGCCTATTAGGCGATCTTCGTTTTCTTTCAACCATTGCTTGGCGTCGCGCGTGCGCGCCTGGAGAGAAACGATCTGGCGACCGTGCAAGACCAGGTTAACGGCGTCGGCGTATTTCCTAACCTCGGGACCTTCGGGCATTTCTAAAGCTTAGTCGGGGGAACGGAAAAGGCAAGCGCGAAGCGGAGCCGTCAGGCTATAAGCATCGAGGAAGACTATGTTGAGACTCTTCTATTTCGTAGCCGGCGTTCTTAGTTTTCTTAATGGCGGCTGGATGCTCGTCAGTCCGATGTCGTGGTATGAAAAGTTTCCCGCCGGCATCCCGCACACCGGTCCATTCAATGCGCACTTCATTCGAGACTTAGGGATTGTTTACCTGATAGTCGCGTTGACCTTCGTTTGGATGTCCCGAAACATCCGCAGCGCCCGCGTTGTGCATTTCGCACTCACTCTGTTTTTCGTCGGTCATGCATTGTTACACCTGATGGACATTGTCTCGGGAGGATTGCCGCACACTCACTGGCTGATCGATTTGCCGGGCGTGTTTCTTCCGGCGTTGCTGATGGCAGTGCTGGCCGTGCGGTCCGTCAGAGAGCGTTTGTCGTGATAATCGGGGCAGCAGACCGACGGGGAAGGAATGCTCCGGTTGAGTGGATGCGCGCGGGAGCCCTCCCTTACGGTCGGGCTACTGCCCCGCTTCGCGTTGGGACTGCTGCGAGAGGGCGTCCACCGTGTGATTAGTCGCCGCCGCGGGCTCGCTCAAAAGGGGTGCGGCCGTTTTCATCGAAGGCGATCGGGGTGAACTGTTTTGCCGGCTGCAATCCTAATCGCAGCGGTTCAGTGTGAGAGATCGAATTCCGTGAGCGCATTTGTTTGGCCATGAGGAGCAGTCCGCCCGACACGCCGATCATTATCAGCACGTCTCCGACACGGGTGATGTTGGTTTGCAGGGCGAGGCTTCTGAGGAGAACTCCAGCAACAAAACTAAAGCCAAAGACAAACTTCATTATTCGTGCTCCAGCGGTGTTCCGCGTAGCGATCTGCACGCATTGATTCTTGATCTGAGTGAAATCGCCGAAGCGCAGTTCCGCTTTGGCCATCGCTTCAGCATTCGCCAAGCCCTCGTTTTTGTAGTCGCGCGCCTGCATGTCCAGATGGAAACGTAGCTCGGCTTCAACTTCGAGTTGATGCGGGTTTCGCTGGAAATGGCGACTCAGTTGCTTCCAACTCTTCATAACGCCTCTTTTGATGCTGGCATCCGCAGATTACTCAATTTCACAGATTCAAAACTTCAATAAAGGCGGACCACGCGCTGGATCGCTGCTCACTTCTTCCAGCCCCTATCTGTGTAATCTGCGGATTCCGAAATGAGCTTAGTCGGAATCCGGGCTCAGGTAGCTTCCAATACTCTCATGACTGCGCGCGAAACGCGTTCCCAATTCATTGACTGGGCGTCGAGTTGTGTACGGCCGGTGCGAGTCAGTTTGTAGAATTTGGCGCGCCGGTTGTTTTCGGAAACACCCCACTCAGACGCGATCCAGCCTCGTTCTTCCATGCGATAGAGCGCGGGATAAAGCGAGCCGTCTTCGACTTTCAGCAGATCGTCGACCGCTTCATGGATTCTCTGCGCGATGCCGTAGCCGTGCATTTGTTCACGCGAGAGCGTCTTTAGAATTAAGAGCTCAAGCGTCCCCTGCATCAAGTCAGTGCGAGTATTTGCCATTCGTAGTCTTCCCTTGACAATGGAGGGGAGGAGGATACAATGCGTCCCCCCAGAGTGTCAAGGGAAGCGGAGCGGAGGTGGCAGACGGCAGGATGCAGGAGTGGGAGTGCGAAGGCGGGGCAGTAGCCCGTACCGTTAGGGAGGGCTCTCTCGTGAGGAGATTCAAGAGGGGGCCTAGATCGGAATCTAAAATCCGAAATCTGAAATCTGAAATCTGAAATCTGAACTGAAATCTCAAATTTGAGATTTGAGATTTAAGACTTGAGACTTGAGAAATGCTTGAGATTAGAGGGTTAGCGAAAACTTATGGTGGGCGGATACAGGCGCTGAAGGGCGTGACGCTGTCGATTGCTCCCGGCATGTTTGGTTTGTTGGGGCCCAACGGTTCCGGCAAGACCACGCTGATGAAGATCGTGGCGACTTTGCTTGAGCCTGACTCGGGCGGCATTGAAATGCGCGGCCTCGACCTGCTGAAGGACAAGGACACGACGCGGCGCTTGCTGGGTTACCTGCCGCAGGAATTTGGGTTTTACCCGACGCTGACTGCCGAAGAGACACTCGATTACTTCGCCAGGTTGAAAGGCGTTTGGGAAAGAAAAGAACGACAGGCTTTGATTGGCGCGTTGCTGGAACGAGTGAATCTAGCTGCCGAACGAAAGCAAAGAGTCGGAGGGTTTTCCGGAGGCATGCGGCAACGTTTGGGAATTGCGCAGGCGCTGATCGGGCAGCCACAGTTAATCATCGTGGATGAGCCGACCGCCGGGCTCGATCCGGAGGAGCGGGTCCGTTTTCATAACTTGCTTTCTGAAACTGTCCGCGAAGGCACCGTAGTTATTCTTTCAACGCACATCGTTTCCGATGTCTCGAATCTGTGCAGTCACATGGCCATCATTCGGCAGGGGGCAATCCTGGCTTCCACCACGCCTCAGCAAGCGATCGATCAACTCAAGGAATCAGTTTGGGAAGCCACTGTGCCGCGCGAACAGGTCGGGGCCTTAAAGTCTCGCTACCAGGTAATCTCTTTGCAGATGTTCAGCGGACAGGCGCGCTTGAGGGTGATCGCGAAAGGAGTGCGACCGAGCGAAGAATTTACCCCGGCAACTCCGGTTCTCGAAGACTATTACTTTGATCTGGTCAACCAACGGGAGCCAGCGAGCTGAAAATGAGAAGCCCCGGCCGAACGGCGTTCGGCGCAATTTTTCAAAATGAAGTGCGGCTTAACTCGAAGCGCATCGCGCCATACTTTATGGCTTTGCTCTGCGCCGGCAATGGCTTGCTTTGGTGGGCCTGGGGACCGGCCACGGGTCACGGTTGGGCGGTGAATGCCGACTCTTTCATCGCGGGGGTTCTCCCAGTTTACTCTTTCCTTACGTTACCTCTGTTCACCGCCTTGTTCATGGCGGATCCGGTGATCAGAGACTTTCGCGCCGGCATAGACCCACTCATTTTTTCCAAACCCATCAGCCGCGGCGAATATCTCCTCGGAAAATTTCTTGGCAACTTCTTCGTGCTGTCCTGCTGTCAGTCAGCCTTCGTGCTGACGTGGTTTGTGCTGCAGGCAGTTCCCAAACAAGGCGTGATTACCCAGGACTGGAAAGTATTTCCTTACCTAAAACACTTTCTGGTATTCGTGGTGATCTCGCACCTGGGTCTGGCAGCCTTCTATTTTGCAATAGGCGTTCTCACTCGCAATGCCAGGATCGTATACGGCCTGGGCGTTGGTTTTTATCCGCTCTACATCGCTTATCAGACAGTCTTGTTGCGTAGCTTGCCGTGGCGCTGGAAACTGGCTCTTGACCCTTTGGTTATGAACCGGGGCGGAAAGTTTCACGCGATTAGCGCCGAGGTGATGAATCACTCTGTAGTCGTTTACGAAACAGACCTGATCGTCAATCGTGCGGTGATGATTCTAGTTGCGGCGATTTGCCTGACGATTGTCTACCGACGTTTCACCATAGCCGAGCGACCACGGAAGATAGAAGAGTTTTCGGTCCTCAACCTTACATTGGGGGCCGCCGGATTTTATTATGACCCGCCGAGCACCGAACCGACACGCTGCGAGCGGTGCGAACCAGATCACTCACGCGAACAGGTCCTGCTCCCGAGCGTCACCAGAGCGACCGCTGGGTTAGGCTCACATCTTCACCAACTATTTGCGGCCGTGGGAGTCGAGTTTCGATTGCTTCTTTCCGAGCGCAGCCTGGTCGTGATCATGCCGCTGGCCATCTTCCTCTCAATTTTGGAAGTGGCCTTCCATAACATTCCCCCTGACGTCTCTCATTCCGCCGCTTATGCGACCAACACGGGAAAGTTGTTATTGCTATTTCTGGTCGGGATGACGGTCTTCTACACAGGCGAAGCAATGCATCGCGATCGCGAAGTGAGGATTGAATCCGTCTTGTGGGCCACGCCTACTTCGAACAGTGTGTTGCTGCTCTCAAAGTTTCTAACAACGCTCTTCCTAACGCTTTTTTTGATCACACTGGTCGGTCTTGCAGCCAGCTTGATCCAACTGTTCAGAGGGCAGACGCCGGTTGAAATCTCCGCCTACCTGATTACTTACTCAGTGGTCCTGTTGCCCACGATCGTTTTCACTACCGCAGCATCAATCGGGCTCAACGTCTTGCTGCGCGAAAAGTACTTCGTCTACGCGGTGAGCATTGCCATAGCGGGCGGACTCCTTTACCTTTATAACCTCGGTCATAACCACTGGCTTTACAATCCCGCCCTCTATCGACTTTGGACTTATTCCGACTTGATTGGACAGGGAAGCGGACGAATCCTTATGCAGCGAATCTATTGGCTGGCTCTTTCCTGTTTGTTTCTGGCCCTCGCCCACCTTGGTTTCCAGCGCAAGTCAGCGAAAGGTTTCAGAAGCAACGGGCGACTCGGTAGCGCAGGTTGGGCGCTCGTAGTAACAGTTGTTTCCCTTGTGGTAGCGGTCATCGCAGGCTTAAGGATTAAATAGCAAATTGGCGTTTGTGCGAGACCCGCGCTGTTTTCCATATCCCCGGAATCTGTGTAATCTGTGGATATAGATCCAAATCCGACATCCGACATCCGTATTCCTAAAAATCGATAACATGAGCACTGAACCTAACAAAATCATTTATTCCATGGTCGGCGTCAGCAAGTTTTATGACAAGAAGCCCGTTCTGAAGGACATTTACCTTTCATATTTCTATGGCGCAAAGATTGGCGTTATCGGGCTGAACGGTTCCGGAAAGTCTTCGTTATTGCGCATCCTGGCGGGCGTCGACAAGGACATAAACGGCGAAACGGTGATCTCGCCGGGTTTTACCGTCGGCTATCTGGAACAGGAGCCCTTGATCGACGATGCGCGCACCGTACGTGAAGTCGTCGAAGAAGCGGTGCAGGAAACGATCGATCTCTTAAAAGAGTTTGAAGACATCAATGCGAAGTTCGGCGAAGAAATGTCGGACGACGAGATGGAAAAGTTGCTGGCACGGCAAGGCGAAGTGCAGGAGAAGTTGGACCATCAGGACGCCTGGGATTTGGACTCGCGTTTGGAGATGGCCATGGACGCCTTGAGGTGTCCGCCACCCGAGACCCCCGTGAAAGTGCTTTCGGGCGGCGAGCGTCGTCGAGTGGCTCTCTGTCGTTTATTGCTGCAGAAGCCTGACATCCTTTTGCTCGATGAGCCCACGAACCATCTCGATGCGGAGTCGGTCGCCTGGTTGGAGCATCACTTGCAGAGTTATCCCGGGACGATTATTGCCGTAACGCACGATCGATATTTTCTCGATAACGTTGCCGGTTGGATTCTGGAGCTGGATCGCGGCGCGGGCATTCCGTGGAAAGGGAACTACACCAGTTGGCTGGAACAGAAGCAGGAGCGTCTGCGGCGCGAAGAGAAATCCGAAAGCGAGCGGCAGAAGACTTTGCAGCGTGAGTTGGAGTGGATTCGCATGTCGCCCAAAGCGCGGCACGCCAAGGGCAAGGCGCGCATCAATGCCTATGAATCGATGCTGCGCGAGGAATCGGAAAAGCGACGCGAAGACCTGGAAATCCACATTCCGCCGGGTCCACGCCTGGGCAATGTCGTCATTGAAGCGGACCAGGTGAACAAAGCATATGGCGACAATTTGCTGGTTGAAGATATGACGTTTGCGCTTCCGCCCGGCGGAATCATCGGCGTCATCGGCCCGAACGGCGCCGGTAAGACGACGCTATTTCGCATGATCACCGGCCGGGAGAAGCCCGACAGCGGAACGATTCGCGTGGGGGAAACAGTGTCGCTGGCGTATGTCGACCAGAGCCGCACGCTCGATGGCGACAAATCGATCTGGGAAGAAATTTCCGGGGGCACTGATTTACTGATGCTGGGCAAGCGGCAGGTGAACTCGCGCGCGTACGTGGGCCGCTTCAACTTCTCCGGCTCAGATCAGCAGAAGAAGGTCAGCATGTTGTCGGGCGGGGAGCGCAATCGCGTTCACCTGGCAAAGATGCTGAAGGAAGGCGCGAACGTATTGTTGTTGGATGAGCCGACGAATGATCTGGATGTGAACACGCTGCGCGCGTTGGAGGAAGCGCTGGAAAACTTTGCCGGTTGCGCGGTGGTGATTTCCCACGATCGCTGGTTTCTGGATCGCATTGCCACACACATCCTCGCGTTCGAAGGGGACAGCAAAGTCTATTGGTTTGAAGGAAATTATTCTGAGTATGAAGCGGACCGCAAACAGCGACTGGGCGTAGCCGCCGAACAGCCGCACCGGATCAAGTACCGGCAATTGACGAGAGGGTGAGACCGGAACATTTCAGCAGGGCGATAAGTGCTTGAAGGCAGGTAACGGTTCGGGAGAAGGACACGCCGCCATCGGATTCTGTTTTTGCCGGCCGGGTCAGTGTTCGTGGTAGTTCGCGTCGTTGATTGTACTTGTGGTTAGTTTACCCAGGCTTTCCGGGCAGGTCTTTGCGGTGTGCTGGTGCCCAAGAATTTGAAATTTGAAATTTGAGATCTCAAATCCGAAGACAAAACCCGAACCCAACAAGCGACGCACGACGCCCATACCCGACAACCAACGCCGACACCTGATACCCGACACCTGATACCTGATACCTGATACCCGATACCCGACACCCGACACCTTCGGATTGATCCGCGGCCCAGCTATTCCGCCATCACGTCATTAATAGACTTCAGCGCGCGCTCCAGCATTGTGCGATGGGCGGGGTTCGTAGCGCTGGCCAGCTGGCCCATGATGCGAGAACGAGACAACCGCAGATCTTCGAATTTTGCACTGCTGGCGCGCTCCGCGGCCGTGGAGCTGTGCCTGTTCGCCCGCGCGTCGGCAACAGCCTGTTGGCGTTCGAACACCTCTTCCGCCTGACCGGCCAGATCATCTCCGTCCCATGCCATTGGTTAAACCTCCAAGAAAAGTTTCCCCATCGTAGCACGCCGTTAGGCTTCGCGTCAGTCTGCGGTTTAACCTACCGTCCGCGCCACGGCGGATCGAGCAAGTGTCCGTGACTTTCCATTAACTCTCGCAGGCGGGTCACTTGCTTCTCAAAAGTCTCCTTCATCCACTGGGCCGGGGCTAGCGACTCAATCTCCGCGAGCGTGCTTTGGTAGTCTTTTATCTGGCCCAAACCAAGATGGGCCTCGGCCTTTGTCGCCAGGCACCAGAACCGCTGTTCCTGCTGACGTTCGTTGTGTTCTTTCTGAAGTTTGTCCGGTTCAGATTCCGGCGCCTGGGCAGATTGCTGGTCCATGGCCGCCAGTTCTGCCTCGCACAGGCCCATCACTTCGTTTCTAATCCGATTGGCGAAAACCAGGTCGGCGATTTTCTCAGTGTCCTTCAGGTCGAGAATCGAATCGGTGCGAACGTTCATCAGAAAAGCCAGATTGATTCCATTGTAACGATCGTTGCGCAGGTAATAGCCGCGCCCGTAATACCAGATGGCGAGGTTCAGATGATCAGCGCCCTGGTTGTTTTCGAACAGGCGTTTTTCAATTGCTCCCGCCAAGCTGACGGTTGCCGGGTCGTTGGAATCGTCAAGGTTCAATCGCGTCGTAAGCAAATCCAGCGCTTCATAGAGTCCCGTGATTTCATCCGGGTCCTCTGCCTTGTAGGTCGCAAATGCGAGCCGTTGCAGCAGGTACGAATCTTCGCGATGAGCCTGTTCTGAAACTTTGCCGCCGGAACTCTCTTTATAGATCTGCAAAGCCAACTCGAATATTCCGCGCGCTTTTAGAAATTGATCGTTTCGCATGGCGCGCTCGCCCTGCTCGATCAGCGTGGCCAACGTAAGATCGCTTGGCGCTGGCTCAGCTCCAGTGGCCTTGACGATGTCGACCACCTGTTCCGCAGCCTGCTGCATCACTTGTTCGACCTGGGCCTTGGCTTGCTCGATGTGCTCGCGCAGGGCAGGGGGCGTGAGATCGTTGAGGTAGGTGTACACCGGACTGTCGGTGCGTTCCTGCGTCAATACCGCCTCCAGGTTGTCGCCCAGTATTTTTCGGAAGCGGACTACTTCGTCGTAATCGATGGCATCGCCGAGGTGCGCATAGCTACTGATCAATATGTGATTTAGATCGAAAGGGTAGGGCAGTTTGTTTTCGGAAATAACGATGGTGGTGCGCGGTTTCAGAGCGTGACGAATGCCGAGTTCATACAGCGCGTTCGGATTCGCGGTTGAGAGATCGGCGATGACCACATCAGCCATCAGCAGTTCCTGATACATGATGACGTCGATCGAACCCGAATGCCGGATCTCGTCGGCGCGAACACACGTCAGGCCTTTCTCTTCCACCACCGGCTTAATCAGCAGCCGGTATGACTTATCCAAATCCAGGGTACGGCCGGTGGCGAAATCGCTCTTCACGCCAAATCCCATTACGACAAAACAGCGTCTCGTTCTGGCGCCTGTGTCTGCCGGTTCATTGCTCATAAACTCCTCCGAAAGTGTCTATGACTAAATTTGGAAAGCGGTACCGCCGGTGCTGGCGAAGTTGATCTCCCACTAAACTACTGTTGGACCATCCCTGTTGAATCAGCCAAACCTTTTGCGCCAGCGCCGTGACTAGCACGGTCAAGTCATTATCGTAGAGACGTTCTCACATCTTCGCGGTGTGCCGCGGGAGGATTGCAGAGAGATGAATGACGAGCGCCGACCAAGTTCGCTATCAAGATGAGCGGTGGAACCAGAGTACTGAGATACGGCGTAGCTTATTCCCAGCAAGCGTTGGTGTCAACAAATGCGATCTGCACTCCAGAAGTAGGACAGGCATTCTTGCCTGTCCTAAGAAATTTGATTGGTAATGGACAGGCAGGAATGCCTGTCCTACTTGCTGGGAACGAATTTGACGGAGTCGTTAGCCGCGCTTCTTCTCCGGCTTCGGAGTAAAACCGCGCCGGTCCTCGTAGGTCCGGGCCTGTGAGGGATTCTGGCCCTTTTTCTCTTCGGCCCGTTTCTGATTTTCCTTTTCGATTGACTCTTTCAATCGTTTCTTCGCACGTTTGTTCATGCCGGCATTATACAGAGCTTGACGGCTAATTGCTGAGGGAATCGGTATTTGGTTGATGCCCTGGTTTGGTGTTCTGTAAGGCAAACAGTTAGTTTGCGGCGCGCGTTGAATGCCCTTCACAATCGCAAACGTTACAAATTAGGGCAGGGTTGCAGTCTCGCGGAGACTGGCAGCCGTGGTTTGTACGCTTTCCTGGAAACCAGAGTGCGGAACATACCCTGCAGAGCTGCGCGGGTGAAAGGCTTGGGCAGGAAGATGGCTGCGCCGGCGGCGAGACTTTCGGATTGCAAGACCGTACTTTGTTCACCAGTCATGATGAGCACCGGTATGCGACTCAGCCGTCGTTCAGTTTGCATGTGCCGCACTAGATCGGTTCCCTGGAGCGCCGGCATTCTCACGTCAAAGATCCCGGCGACAAACTCATTGTCCTTCTGCAGAATTCGGAAAGCCTCGCCTCCGTCGGTTGCACACACGACGCTGTAGCCCTCTTCCTCGATCACGTCCTTTACCAACTGCATGATGATCGGATCGTCTTCAACGAGCAGGATCCGTCCTGCGGGAGGGACCCAATCGGTAAGGGTAGTCAAGAATGCGGCTTCGGAGCCTGCCACTTTCCGATGCGCAGCAAGCAGTTCGGTAATTCTGGCGACGATTTGACTCGGCAGGAACTCGGCCTTGGACAACACCCGCGTCGCCCCGAGACTTTTGGCATCTTCGAGTAGTTCATCCGACCCAGAGAAGGCAATAATAGGCAAATCTCTGAACCCCGGTTTTCCCCGCAACATTCTGAGTATGTCTTCACCTGCGAGCACCGGGATCATCATGTCCAGGAGCAACAAGTCGGGCCGAAAACCTTTTAACCTAAAGTAGCCGGTTTCACCGTCATGAGCGACCTCAACTTCATAGCCCTCGGCCTGGAGTTTGTTCTTATAGATTTCGGCCACGATCTCGTCATCTTCGATTATGAAAATCCTATGCATACGCGCTGCCTCCGGTGTTTGGTAGTTGTTCGATATAGAGCTCTAAAAAGGGAGTGAGTTTCTGAAATGCAGCCTCGGCCGCCTCGAACTGGTGACTGGCGCCGATAAGCTCGCCGGCTGCGCCCATGCGTTGCAGTTCCGCAAGCGCAGGTACGATGGCTGTCATTCCGCAAGAGCGACTACTCCCCAGGCATTTATGCGCGATGGCGTAAATGTCGCCAGCAGATTCTTCCTTGACGGCTTTGCTTAATTCCTCTAATCGCTCGGCGGTATGCTGCAAGTAGAGCTGGATGATGACTTTCAACTTTTCCGGAGTTGAGGCCGTGTCCGCCAGACAGAGTACGTCGACAATCGCTGATTCATCTGCGACAGGGCTATCAGCTGGAACTGATGAAGCAGAGGCAGCTGCCGAGAGATTGCCGTCTGCCAACGATGTCAGGATGATTTGCTTTAACGTTTTACTCTTGACCGGCTTCGCCAGGTAAGCGTCCATCCCCGCAGCCAAACACTTCTCCCGGTCGCCGGCGAGCGCGTTTGCTGTCATGGCAATGATTATCGTATGACGGGCCGTACCTTCCCGGCGTCGGATCTCGGCGGTAGCTGCAAAGCCATCCATTTCCGGCATCTGCCGATCCATTAGAATAATATCGGCGGGTTCGATCTCCAGCGCTGCAATCAATTCTCGCCCGTTCGAAAACGCTTTCGCACGATAGCCAAGATTGGCGAGCTGGCCCAGCACTACTTCCTGATTCACCAGGTTATCTTCGGCGACGACGATGCGGATGTCCGCGAGGATCAGGTCCTCGTCTTGAACCCCAGACTCTTTCAGCGAGTGGCGAGTTACGATGCGTGTCGGCGCCGCATCCTCATCCTTGAGGGTTCCGTCCAGCACCGCCCTCAGGCAACTGTGGAGCTGCGATTGGCGCACCGGTTTTGGCAGGTACGCCGCGATTCCCACTCCCAATGCTCTTTCGGCGTCCCCACGTCTACCGAACGACGGTAAGAGGAGCAACTGCACCGGGGCGATGATCGGATCAGATTTAATGGCCTCGGCTAATTGAAAACCATCCATTTCACTCGTCATCAGATCCAGCGCGGCAATGTCATAAGGTCTACTCTCGGCAACTGCAGTCCGCAGCAATTCCAGCGCTCGCTCGCCGGACTCGGCTTCGCTCACGGTGATTCCCCATGAGCTCATCTGTTGTAAAAAATTACTGCGGTCCGCGGCATTGTCGTCGACCAGGAGGATTCTGGCTCCAGAGAGTTTTCCCGGACGCGCTAGTGCCAGTTTCGCTCGCGTCTCTTGCTTCTGGAAGCTAGCCGTAAACCAGAATGTGGAACCAGCACCAAAGCTGCTTGTTACTCCGATCGCTCCTCCCATGAGGGCCACAAGTTGCGCCGAGATCGCCAAACCCAAACCGGTACCGCCATATTTGCGCGTAGTCGAGCCATCCGCTTGCGTGAACGCTTGAAACAATCCGCTCTGGCATTCCGGCGCGATACCGATACCGGAGTCCTTGATCTCGAAACGCAGGGTCGCCTCGGTCGCGGTTTCAGCGACACTGGTGACACTCACAACCACCTCACCCGACTCAGTGAACTTCACCGCGTTGCCGATCAAATTGGTTAGCACCTGGCGCAGTCTTCCCGGATCTCCTCGCAATGATGCCGGCACACCGCGGTCGATGAGGGAAGCCAATTCCAGTCCCTTCGCCTGGGCCCGGTCAGCAAGCGATTCGACCGCGGCCTCGAAAGGGCCACACAACTCGAAGTCAATCTTCTCGAAGCGCAGGCGACCGGCCTCGATCTTTGAGAAGTCCAGAATGTCGTCAATGATTCTCAGCAGGGCTTCGGAACTCGATTGGATAGTTTCCGTATACTTTCTTTGGCGGGCGGATAAATCGGTCTCCAGCAACAACTCAGTCATGCCGATGACACCATTCATAGGCGTACGGATCTCATGGCTCATGTTCGCGAGGAACTCGGATTTGAGTCGCACTGATTCCAACGCCGCATCACGCGCGTGTTCGAGTTCGAGTTCAATGACCTTCCGCTCTGCGAGTTTTGTTTCCGCGCGGCAGCGCTCGGTATTCAACTCGACCGCGTACCTGATTGTCCGTTCCAGCCGCGCTGCCGGCGTTTCATCTTTTACGAGATAATCGGTCGCACCTGCCTCAATGGCCTCCACATCAACGTCGTGATTCCCGTGTCCGGTAAGGAGAATCATGGGCGTTGTTAGCCCAAATTTCCGCGCCTGGCGAATT
Source organism: Blastocatellia bacterium (assembly GCA_034665305.1). Taxonomy (GTDB): domain Bacteria; phylum Acidobacteriota; class Blastocatellia; order Pyrinomonadales; family Pyrinomonadaceae; genus DASXRU01. The sequence goes on from JAXDFZ010000011.1 coordinate 133,450, forward strand.
AACTCAACGCCGCTATGCTCACCCAGACGATAGTCCACGAGGCAAACGTGATGTTCGCGCAGGCCGGCTATTCTTAAGCCCTCTTCGTAGGATGGCGCCCAGTCAAGGGAATAGTTGCCACCTTTCACGTCAGCCAGTAGTTGGCGGGTAAGAATGTAATCGTCTTCATCATCTTCGATCAGGAGAACTTTGATCGTTTCACTGTTCATTGCCATATCCCTTGCTCCTGCCGGCGGGGAAGATCGACAATCTCGAACCAATAACGGCCCAGCCCCCTCATGACGTCAACCAACCCATCGAAAGTCACGGGCTTGCTAATGAAGGAACTCGCCCCGGAATCGTAGCTGCTGTATATGTCCTCTTCAGCCTTCGACGTAGTGAGCACCACCACCGAGATCTGCCGCAGAAGGGGGTCAGACTTTATTTCTCGCAACGCTTCGCGCCCGTCCTTCTTCGGCATATTCAAGTCGAGCAGAATCAAACCCGGACGGGGGGCTTCGGCGGGCGGAGCATATTTTCCCTGGCGTCGTAGGTAGTCCATTAAATCCTCGCCATCCGTGACGCACGTTATGTCATTCGACAAGCGGCTCTCAGTCAGAGCATCGCAGGCCAGCATGCGGTCTTCTTCGTCGTCATCAGCTAGCAGAATTACGATCGGTTTGCGTCCAATTCTCATAACGCCTCCACTTCTTTTGTTTGCCTGACCGGAAGAGTTACCACGAAGGTCGCTCCCTGTCCCGGGCTACTGCGTGCCGTGATAGTCCCACTATGCCGATCCACTATTTTCCGGCAGATGGCGAGACCTACACCGGTCCCCTCGTATTCACCTTTCTTATGCAGGCGCTGGAAAACGGTGAAGATGCGGTCCAGGTACTTCTCGTCGAATCCGATTCCGTTATCGGTTACCAGGATTTCGCAGAACTGCCGGAGCGGGCCGGCGTCGTCCAGCGAGTCGGGCGGCCGCGGGCTCGGCTTCTGACTGTAGATGCGCACGACTGGTGGCACGCCGGCGCGAAAATACTTCAGGGAATTACCGATCAGATTCTGCAGCAGTTGCCGCATCTGCATGGGGTCGGCATCTATCGTCGGAAGTTCTTCAATCTCTACCCGCCCGCCGGCCTGCTCGATCCGGGTCTCTAAATCAGCGCTGACTTCTCTGGCGATTACCCTCAGATCAGTGGGCACGAAAGCTTGTCCCTTAATCTCAACTCGGGAGAAAGCCATCAGATCGTTGATTAGGGTTTGCATTCTGGCCGCGGCGTTGCACATGCGCTGGAGGTAATCCTGGGAATCCTGGTCGAGCGATTCACTCGCCTTCGTTTTGAGCCGGTCACCGAAGGATAGAATCTTGCGCAGCGGTTCCTGGAGATCGTGCGAAGCAACCTGTGCGAAATCCTGCAACTCGCGGTTGCTGCGCTCAAGTTTGGCGGAGTAGAGTTTTAACTTCTCGTCGACCCGTTTACGGTCGGTAATATCGCGGGCCGCGGCGAAGACGCCTTGCAGTCTCCGGTCGCGATCGTAGAATGTCGTGGCGTTGTAAGACACCACGGTTTCCCTCGCATCTCGGTCGCGCGCGGTCAGCTCATAGTTGGTTACTTTCTTTTTGCTCAGGACCAGCTTGATACCTGCTTCAGCGCGGTCCGGATCGGTAAAGTAGTTCTTGAACGGCGCACCAATGAGCTCGTCACGCGTGCAACCTGTAAGTGCCTCCATTGGTTTGTTGATATCGGTGATGATGCCGGACGGATCGGTGGTCATCAGCGCGTCGATGTTCGCTTCAAACAACGAACGCGTGTAGAACTGATGGTCGCGGAGACGCTGCCCGAGTTGTAACTGCTCCGCCTCAATCTGCTTGCGGGCGGTGTTGTCAGTGCCGATCAGCAAATAGCCGATGATCGCATCCTGCGGATCGCGCAGGGCCGTGACCGACACAACCGCCGGAAAACGGCTGCCATCCTTGCGGATATAAGTCAGCTCGTAGATGTCCTCGATGCCGCGTGAGGCTTTGAATACCAATGCTTCGAAGCCCGGCGCAATCGAGGTTTCGAGTTCGACGCTTAGCGCTTTCGCGCGTGCGATTACTTCCTGCGGATCAGAAATGTCAGCCGGCGTGATCTTATTCATAACGTCGGCAGCGGTGTAGCCCAACATCCGCTCGGCGCCGACGTTGAAGATCTGGATTACACCCTTCGCGTCCGTAGCGATACTCGAAAAATTGGCGCTATTGAAAATCGCATTCTGTAAAGCCCCGGCTTTTAAAAGCGCCTCTTCGGCGTGCTTGCGTGCTGTGTTGTCGGTGCCAATAAGCAGATAGCCGATGATTCCATCCTGCGCATCGCGTAAAGCCGTAACCGAGACCACCGCCGGGAAGCGGCTGCCATCCTTGCGGATGTAGGTCAGTTCATAGATATCTTCGATGCCGCGAGACGCCTTGAACACCAGAGCTTCAAAGCCAGGGGTAATCGGGGTCCCGAGTTCGACGCTGAGAGCGGTAGCGCGGGCGATTACCTCCTGAGGATCGGAGATATCGGCCGGGGTAATCGTGTTCATTACTTCCCCGGCGGTGTAGCCCAGCATGCGCTCGGCGCCGACGTTGAAGATCTGAATAACGCCTTTCGCATCCGTGGCGATGCTGGAGAAGTTGGCACTGTTGAAGATTGCACTCTGCAGCGCTCCCGCTTTCAGTAACGCTTCTTCGCGCCGGACCTCGGTAACGATCTCCACAGCGATGGACGCACGCGGAGGGGGTGTTTTTAGCACCTTGGACTCTTCGCCTATCATTTGATTCTTTGCCTCTGAGATATGTTTAGGAATTAAACTTTGCTCGGCGAGCCGCGCTGTAGGCAACTGGTTGCACGACGCTGTGAGCGATTTTAATGATGGAAGTACCGGTGCACGCACCTCTGTGTCGCGGCGCTATGGAGCGAGCAAGCACCATGCCGTGTCGAGCTATGGCTCAGAAACCCATTCGGTCAGCATTCAGTTGAGAATAGTCAGAAGGAAGGTCATTAGCGCGTAGAAATGCTAATCAGAAGATGCGGCGAAACATCGCAGCACGGGCATAACGGGGAGCCGAAGTGCCGCTTTTGATCTGTCTGATGCGGCACGTCATAAACGAGCGGGCGGGCTTGAAAGGAGACGACCGCCCGACGAAGGGTTAATCGACCCCGCTGCTGTGGTATCTGGAGGAGGCGCGCTTGAGTCCGTCCTTTCTTAAGCCAGTTACGCCAACAAGGTATGGAAGGACCCGCAGGTGTCAAAAAGGCCTATCTCGAGGCGGACGGGAACATCAGTGTGATCAAGAGTAAGAAAGACGATGAGGTGCAGAGTCGTAAGAAAAGGATCTGAGAAATTCAAGCGACGTAGATGGTTGAGAAGAATTGGAGGCGGCGATCTGAATCGAACCGATGAATAAAGGTTTTGCAGTTTTAGCAGAGTTTTTCGCGCAAGATCGGGACTGTTGTCTCAAGTGCATTTCTGTTGATGCTTTTGAGATTTCGAGTTTGGTCGTGATCGCCGAAATTGCGGTCTGTTTTGACTGGCAGCGATACCTGAGTGATACAAGAAAACGAGCTGCTGAAATCGGCATCACTTAGTCTTACCAAACGATACGAACCAGTATTTAGCGGCCTAGCGGTCGTCAAGGTATCGCTTCGTCCGGATTCGTATCAACCCATACCGCCACGATCTTAGCCCCATCGTCATTCCGAGTTGAACCTCCAGGAGGTTGCGCCGGTTCGGCATCCGGATCCCTGAAAAGCCAGTCCTCCCGTCGCAGACTCGGCGACGGGAGACTGTTTTGCTTTTACAGGATTCGGAAGGTTTCTGCACCTGTAAGCTGAGTGGCACTCGCTACAACGGAACTACCACCGCCTGACGTGGCGGAGAGATAGTGCCCCGAAAGAGTCTTGAATGCGAGGCCCGGTCCTTGGGGAACTATAGTGAACGTCTCCCAGCCACCGAGGCGCCCTCGATTGACCGAAATATTCTGACCGCCACCATTCTCTGCACAAACGTAAAGACCGCTGAAAGACCTCAACGCTGCCAGACTGTTGCCCAGATCAATCAACTCAAAAGTTTCCCACGCTCCCAGGGCAAGCCGATCCGCGACCAGCGCACCATTGCCACCGCCTTCCGCGCAAAGGTAATGACCGGTGCTACAGCGAAGGGCGATCCTCTTAGCCTTGGTTTGCAGATCGAGGACTGGCTGCATCTTTTCAAAGTACCGCTGAGCTCCGGCTGGATTCGGATGGTACGAAGAGTTCCGTTTAGTTATGAAGTAGCCATCCATCAGAGTGCTGGGTTCGCTTTTGAGGCGCGCTGCATTAGCGTCGCGTTGTTGCTCCCTCCCACCTTTCCACATCGGATCCGTGGGCCCACCGAACCCATCCGGCTCCCAGAGAAAGGATTCCGGCCCGTGCGCGGCGTTGCGGGGAGTGGTTTCCGGACTCACGAAGAAGACACGCGGATCGCCCGGCAGGCTATTATTTACGGTCTGCACTGCCGCCGAGAGATTTTTGTTTGCTTCCTCCACCCACACATTGCTGAGCGCGATGGATTTGTTGTGCGTGTCTGCGACGGTGTCTTGCCAGATTGGCTTGGTTGGATCGTCAATGAAGGCAAGCAATAGTTGCTGCGCGAAACTCTGGTTACTTTCTTCGCTGACGATATGATAATAGCCCGTGACTATCACCTTTGCTTTCGGAAATTGGCTAACGATCTTCTGTAACATAAATATCATGTCGTCGAAGCAGTACTGGTGAGTCCGGTTGCGCAGAGTCGTCTTCTCATTTTCGAGCTGACTCGGCTTGCTCGTCATCATCACATCGGTAATCGGCAGATCGTTAGCTCCGCCGTTCACCAGAACCAGGTCTATCTCCGCCGCATCCGGTAGCGAGCTTAGGGAAGCTACTTGCTGAAGAATTGTCGGCCAACGGGAAGACATTTCACCCGGCATCTCACCCTTAACCGTGTTGTCTCCACGTCCAATCTTTGCGCCGTGATGTGCCTTGATGGTTTTATATACTCCCGCATTCTCCATCTTGCTCGACACATAGCTGGCTGCCAGGGAGTAGTACTTTAAGTGCTCCGGCAGACCGCCGCCCCACATCACAGAATCGCCAAAAACAAGCAGACGAACTGTATCCAGGACAATGTCTATCTCGGCTGAGTGATTTGGATTCGTCAAACCCGCTCCTTCGGCATTGACGACTTTGAGTTTCACGTTCTCGCCGGCGGGATTGCTCTCGGCATTAGACGGTCGGCGAGCCTTGAACTTGATCGTGTTGTTGTCGACCGATTCAAACGATCCGATGCCCTCGCCATTGATCCAGATATTGCCGCTCCTGCCGAGCCCTGTCCCGCGCAGGAAATAATATTCGCCGGGCCTGACTCTCCCGGAGGGAATCACAGCTTCAATCCGCGGACTTATCAACAACGTGCCGCGACTGGAACTTCGCGTGTTGTCTACCTGAACTACTTCCAGCATGGCAAACCCACCTGGAACGCTCGGCACTTTGAAGGTTAGTAGTGTTTGCGACACGAAGGTCGTCTCACAAGGCACATTGATTTGTCCGTCGTATCCTTCGATAAATACTTTGTCGCCTTGTGCAAACCGAAGCCCGTTGACTGAGACGGTATCACCGACAAAGGCAGACTTCGGTGAAACGGAGACGATGGCAGGTTTGGCTAGTTCTATGAAAAAGTCACTCGGTTCAATTGCCGCATACCGGATGGAATTGGTAAGCAGGAGCCCTTTGTTGCCGTTCGGTCCTCTGGCGCCGGACGCGCCGGTGTTGCCCTTTTTACCGTCTTGCCTGCTGTTATTTGGGCAGACACTGTGAAGCTTGTCTCCTTTTTGGCCGCCTGGCCCACCTTCTCCGGGACGCCCGGCTTCACCGCCTGCACCGCCATTACCTCCGTCCACGCTAATAGTGAGGCCACCCTGCAGCCAAGCATTAATCATTGGCTGCGGAGCGAAGACCGTGAATCTCCCACCGGTGCCCCCGTTGCCACCAGGTCCGCCATCGCCGGCGCGTCCACCATTCCCGCCGTCGCCGCCGGGGCCCTGCTCCTGGCTGCAGAAACCGTTTTTCTTCTCAGTGTTGCAGCCGTTCTGCCCGCGACCGCCGTCCGCGCCATCTCCTCCGTGGACCCCCACGAAGCCGTCCTGGCCACGCAGGTCGATGCCGGGGAAGCCAGTCGATTGCAGAAACCACAACTCAATTTCAGGGGCAGGCTGGCCGTGTGGCCCCTGACCGCCCGCAGTCCCGGAGCTTCCATCGCGACCTCTTTCGCTCCCAACGGATGTGGCTCGGTCCCAATCGGGAGGTGTCGCTGGCTTTGTCGGCACCGCCGCAGACGTCGCGGGCGGACGGACCCACGAGACTGAAACGTTCTGCCCAACCGTCAACGTCTCGGCGATTATCACCAGAGACTTGACGTCGGAATCGAGGAGGACCACCGAATTGTCCTCCAGGACAATCTCGGTCCCAAACCAATAGGCGACTCCTATTGGAATGACACTGGCGCTGGTCTTCAGTCCGGAGACAGTAGACCCCACCCCGGACGCTGCGGGAATCACCACGTTCTCAGTCTCTGTAATCAGCGCGCCCGGGGTAATACGCGGGGGAACGCCGATCTTCAATGTTGCCGCTGTGACTCCAGACAACAGCTCTGTTGGTGTTAGTGGCCCCCCTCTTTTGGGAAGAAGCGCGCCACTCTTTTGTAATACCGAAACACTCTGCCCCGCTTTCGGTGCGCCTATTCTGAGCTTACCAATCCCCGCGATGTCTGTGTGGCCCAGCCCCTGCAGCACGCTCATGTGTTGAGCTAGACGAGAGCGAGCTTCGCTCAAGGGCAATTTGAAACCAACCTCTGTTGTTATCGGAGGTAAAACGCCAGATCCTCCAAACACACGTGTTCCAGCCTTTAAGAAAGGGTTCTGTGACATGACTATCCTCTCCTTCGTTGTAAATCTTGGTTGCAGGTAAACAGGCGAGTTCGAAAAGGTTGCAGGTCAACGATCTAATTGCCTGAAAGCGCATCGTGTATGCGCATGCTGAACCTTCCCGAGAGCGTACTTCTTTTTTCGCCTGGATTATCGATTCATTGAGGTGTGATTTTTCTGGGGCAAAATGTAACGCTGCTTATTCCATTTGTTTTTTAGACGCGAGTCAGTTCCAGCAATGTTCTTCCATTTAACTCTGGTGTGAAATTCATTTCCTTCATACCGTTCAGACGGACGGCTTAAATCACACTAAATGTTTTGGGCTGGCCTTCGTTGCTTGGCGGCGGGGGAGAAGAGAAGCGTAAGGTTGTTTGATTCAATGGTTTCTTGCCTTGTATGCACCCCTAGGCACACAAAAGGCGAGGTGGTTATTCGCCACCTTGCCGCCTCTTGCCTTTAAACAATTGAGATAAATGTGCCGAGGGAGTCCGAACCCACATGACCTTATGGTCAACGGATCCTAAGTCCTTTGAAATCGGTATCGCCTAATCTTACCAAACGATACGAACCAGTAATCTCGTCGAGCTTGCGGAGATCGGAATCGAACCAATGAATAAAGGTTTTGCAGACCGTTTGGCCCAGTCTTCACTGAGTGTCACTGAGCGGCACCGACTGATAATTATTGGGTTTTTATTTCCGCGACAACTCGGTAGCGCTCCATCTATGCAAGTAGTTGCTACATTATCCGCTACACAGACAGCGCTACCACGGGACGGTGATCAGGATTTCAAGGCACCGCGAAAACTTAGTTGGGCGGCACGATCCGAGCTCCCGCAATCTGGATATCTTTTCATCGTGGTGATGCGATAGACCAAACAGGGCTACGTGGGTAGAGAAACCCAACCTCTGTGGGGCGTAACAGAGGACAACTGACTAGAGAACAACACGGTTACTACGTTCTCTGAATGGATCTTTGCCAATCTCTCGCCTTCAGCCGCCGCCGGAAAGGTCAGCTGTTCGTTCGTCACCTCCATGGAGTATCAGGACCGGTTTAGTTCTGTAATCAGTCACAACAATGCTGAGTACGGCAGGTAGAAACTAGCCGCAGATTTTCGCGACACTAATGCAAGATAACTCGCGCGCCCGCGCGGATAAGCCTCGGAGGTCCGATAGTAAAGACAGGTGTGCTGCTGATTTGATATCGAGAACCGGTCAAATTTTGAGCCGCTATAAACAATCTAAGTTTTGCTGAAATGGATCGCGACGCCTGGACATCTAACGTGAAAAATCTCTTAAGCGGCAGGTTATTTTGATCATCGTCAAACTGTTTCCCGATGAAACGGCCTTGCGCGCCCGCGGTCCAATTTTCATTCGAATAGGTCACTTGAAAATTAAACTGGTTTCGGGATACTTGAGGCACTTTCAGACCTTCGAGAATTCGGCTTGCGGGAAATCGCAGCACGGTACTATCGGTCAATAGGTATTCGCCGGAACCCTCCCAATGGTTGCTGAATTTCATCGTTGCTGATACTTCGGCGCCCCGGGCTCGGATTGCACCCAAGTTTTGTCTCTGTCTGGTGATGAGCGCCGCGGTGTTTGAGACGGTAACGTTCGCGATCGAATCATTAATCTCGCTCCAAAAAAAGTTGCCGCGAACAGTCAGACGATCTTGAAACATTTGCATACTCATACCGGTCTCGCCGCCTGTAAGCCGCTCGGCGCGCAACGAGGCATTTGCATTTGTTACGACATTGCCCACGCGAAAATTGCGATACAGTTCATTTAGCGTCGGCGCGCGAAATGCTCGGTACAGTGAAATACCTACGGAAATTCCTTTCTCGAATCGCCGCAGAAGGGAAAATCGAGGACTGAATGCTGTTTCACTTTGTTCCCGGAAGCTGAGGAACGACGGACTGCCAGTCGTCGGAGTTCGATTCGCGAACCCATCGCTGTTAAGCCAACGATCGATACGCCCTCCAAAATTGAATTGCCAATTTCCCTCGTGTAACGAATCCTGGGCAAAAATTCCGACTGTTCGCTGACGTCCACCGGCGTCGACGTAGGCAGTGATTCTTGCATTGCTAAATGTTATTTCAGCGCTATGACCACGGACATCTCTTTCTTCAACCCCTCCGGATACACTCTGACGTTTTCCTATTGCCCTCCTCCATTGAAAAACCAAGCCCACTTGCTGGGAAGGGTTGCGCTGGCGGTTCGTTAAGGTTTCCGAATTTCTATCGGGAGAAACCGCTGAGAAATTTTGATTGAAATTCTCGCGTGAACCGTAAAGGCGCAAGGAAGCGTCTCCGGCATTCTGTGAAGACCAATCCGCTCCAAAATCGATTGCGGCAATGCGAGTATCGTTTAATTGTAACGGGGTGCCGTTGCGACGACTTTCGCCGAACGATGCGAGGCGAAGAAACATTCGCCCGCTGCGGGACAAACTTCTTACCAACGTAATCGAACCAGTTATATTAGAGGTGCCCGCAGCCGTATCAATTGTGCCGCGCTGATTTTTGGGAACGATTACGTATCCTTCAGTTCGTAGTGCCTGGCCTGACGCGGTGATGCCCCAACGTCCAATTTGTTTTGCGGCATTAACTGAAAGCATCGGTGTCGATTCATTGCCAAACGAAGTCTCAACCTCGAGAAACGATATGGCGGGTGTTCGGCTGAGGATATTGATCGTCCCTCCCAGCGCTCCACTGCCGTAAATATCGGAAGTGGCTCCGTTCAGTAGTTCAATGCTTTCGACACTCACGCGTGGCACCCGATTCCAATAAACCCAGCCTCCGAACGGGCTGTTCAAAGGCACACCGTCCAGTAGGACCAACGCTCGGCTGGCGCCGTTCGCACCGATACCTCTTAGCGACACACCTTGCGCTGTCGGGTTCGTTGCGAGACTTCCAGAGCGGCGAAACAGAGAAAAGCCGGGAACTTGTCGCAGTACATCGTCGAGAGTCAGGGCGCCGCTAACCGCGACCTTCTCATGACTGAGCGCGAACTGGCTCGTTGGTGTCGCCGGAATTCGTTCTGCGTTAATTGAGACTTCTATTCGTTCAATTAGAGACGAAGGTTGGAGGTGGATGTGAAAGGTTGTTTCCGTCGATCGAGCGGAGATCTGAATTCTGGTCGCGGAAAAACCGCGTGCAGAAATCAACAAAGTCCCCTCCAGGTCGGCAGTGGAAAATGCGAAGTTGCCTTGCGCATCAGTCGTGGTGTGAATGGCGGGCTCGCGCGAAGAGAACTCAACGACAGCATTCGCAATGGCAGCATTATTTGGGTCTGATACGATCCCGGAAAGTTTCCGAAGCGGTTGTTGAGCAAATGATACGGATACAAAGAGCGACCACCACGACACCAGACCGATTAGCGTTTTTTTCGAGATGATTCGTCTCCTTGAGACTAAGGGAAATTCTTTCAAGACGGTTCTCGGAGCATCATTCGGTTGTAGTCTTCCAGTACACAGCCAGAGACCGACGTGTTCTGTTTCGGACGATGAAACTGACTGAATTGCCTGCGAGAAAGAAACTCGTGGTTTCAATAAGCAACGAGAATGCCGACTCCATAGGTTCGCGCCGCACACTTTTCATTCTTTAATTGGCAACCATACCCCGATTCATAGGTCCGTGGTTCGCTTCATTACCTCAGGAATCTCGTAGGTACGACTGTGGTACGACGTTTGAGAAGAAAAACCCCAACAGTTAAACCAAATCCTAAAATTCCGTCTCGATGAGGCGTTAGTAGTGACTGACACTCGCTCAACCGAATTCTTCAGAAGGAAGGCATGGGCGGCAATCCTCGGTTGCGCCTTAGTGTTTAGCCTCTCATGCGCTCGGAACCATACGCCACCCGCTCCGGTCAGCGAAAACCAAATCCTGACAGCTCCTACAGGCGCACGTATCACCACTGAACCTGAGGACGGGCAGTGGACCATGCCGGCGAAAAACTATTCAAGTACCCGCTATAGTGGACTCGACGAAATCAGGGCGTCGAACGTTGCAAACTTGAAACTGGCCTGGACGTTTTCTACCGGCGTGCTGCGCGGCCACGAAGCCGCGCCGATTGTCGCAAACAACACGATGTATGTGATTACGCCCTACCCGAACATCGTTTATGCGCTCGATCTGACGCAGCCCGGCGCGCCTCTCAAATGGAAGTATGAACCTAATCCCGCCGCATCCGCCCAGGGAGTAGCCTGCTGTGATTTCGTTAACCGCGGAGTCGTTTACTCCGGCGGAAATATCTTTTTCAACACGCTCGACGATCATACGATCGCTTTGGACGCGGCGACCGGCAAACAATTATGGAATACCAAGGTCGGAGAGATCAGCCAGGGCGAGACAATAACCATGGCGCCGTTGGTAGTGAAGGGAAAGGTTCTGGTAGGTGATAGCGGCGGCGAGTTTGGCGTGCGCGGTTGGCTCACCGCATTGGATGCGGCCTCCGGAAAAATTGCCTGGCGCGCTTATCACACTGGTCCGGATGCTGATGTCTTAATCGGTGCGAATTTTCATCCTTTCTATCCCCAGGATCAGGGAAAGGACCTTGGAGTAAGCACCTGGCCGAGTGATGCATGGAAAATCGGTGGAGGTACTACATGGGGTTGGATTTCGTATGATCCCGAACAGAATCTGATCTTCTACGGCACAGCGAATCCAGGCCCGTGGAATCCCGATCAACGTCCGGGCGACAACAAGTGGACCTGCGGAATTTTTGCACGCGATCCGGACACGGGTGACGCGCACTGGTTCTATCAATTCAGCCCGCACGATCTGCACGACTACGACGGCGTTAATGAACAAATACTCATGGAAATACCGGTTAACGGCCAATCGCGGAAGGTCCTGGTTCGTCCGGAGCGCAACGGCTATGTCTATGTAATTGATCGTACCAATGGCCAGGTGCTCTCGGCAAATGCCTTTGCTTACCTGACCTCAACCAAAGGCGTCGATCTAAATACCGGCCGACTCATTTACAACGATGAGAAGAAACCGGAGGTGGGGAAAGTCGTGCGTGAGATTTGTCCGGCCGCGCCTGGCGCAAAGGACTGGCAGCCCTCCGCGTTCTCGCCACAGACCGGTTTGCTTTACATTCCGCACCAGAACCTTTGCATGGACGCAGAAGGCTTGGAAGCGAATTACATTGCCGGAACTCCTTACGTTGGCGCGAACGTCCGGATGTATGCAGGACCGGGCGGAAATCGGGGGGAGTTTCTCGCTTGGGATCCGGTCAAAGGACAGAAGGTGTGGGCCCTACCCGAGAATTTTCCTGTTTGGAGTGGCGCACTTGCGACCGCCGGGGATGTCGTGTTCTACGGAACCATGGACGGCTGGTTCAAAGCGGTCGATGCAAAGAGCGGAACTTTACTATGGCAATTTAAATGCGGCTCAGGAATTATCGGGCAACCGATTAGTTACCGCGGACCGGATGGCAAGCAATACATCGCAATTCTTGCCGGAATCGGCGGGTGGTCAGGCGCCATTGTCGCGGGCGGTCTCGATCCTCGCGACACGACCGCAGCGCTGGGATTCGTAGGCGCGATGAGCGATCTGCCGGCGGCTACTACGAAGGGAGGCATGCTATATGTGTTCGCCCTTCCTTAGGTCGTTCGCCAACTACTCGCGGCTGTTGATACTCACCGTAGCCTTGGTTGCGTCTGGATGTACCAGAGAGATTCGTTCAATCAACCCTATCATTGTCAACCAAACCGTAGCTGCGACTGAGCGATTCAAGCGGCCTGATGGCGTGCTGCGGATATGTGCTGACCCAAACAATTTGCCGTTTTCGAATCAGCGTGGCGAAGGGTTTGAAAACAAGATTGCGGACTTGCTGGCAGCCGATATGGGCGAGCGTGTGGAGTATACGTGGTGGGCGCAGCGCCGCGGGTTCTTCCGCAATACTCTGAAAGCAGGCGCCTGCGATCTTGTTGTTGGTGTGCCGGCCGGTTTCGAGATGGCACTAACGACCGCGCCCTATTATCGATCGACTTATGTATTCGTTTCCCGAAAGAATCGAAAGCTGGATCTTAAGACACTCGACGATCCAAGACTTCATGATTTGAAGATCGGCGTGCAGATGATCGGCGACGATTTCAGCAACACGCCACCTGCGCAAGCACTCAGTAATCGAAAGATAGTTGGGAACGTTCGGGGGTTCACAATCTATGGTGATTACAACCAGCCCAATCCGCCGGCGCGCATTGTCGAAGCAGTTGCAAATGGGCAGATCGACGTAGCTATTATTTGGGGGCCGTTAGCCGGCTATTTCGCCAGGCGCTCGAACGTGGCACTCGAGGTCACTCCCGTATCTCCTCAAATCGATCAACCATTTCTGCCATTCGTATTCGACATTGCAATGGGTGTACGCCGCGGAGATCAGGATCTGAGAGATCGCCTGGAACGCATCATCGAAAAGCGGAGATCCGATATCGATCGAATACTCGGCGACTACGGCATCCCGCGAATTGATTCGCAGAGGGGAGGTACGCCCGGTGTTTAAGTTTAGCCCTTCGGTACGTGGGGCTGCACCTCCTGATGCGTGGAAGGTTTCTGACCCTTCGGCTTGCCGCTTAATTGAAAATTGCGCCAGGCCCGCCGTGAGCGCACGCCCCGTCAGAAAGGAAGGATCAAGCAACGTTGGGGCGCTGCCGTCACCGCACGGCAAAAGGCAAAGCCGCGAGCGCCAATCTCTTTTGTTAATTCTGACGACGCTTATTTTCTGCGGCGGCTTTTTGTTCTCTGCATGCAAACGCGAGGAGCGGAAATTTCAACAACCGCCCCCAAACTTCAAATCTTATGACTTAACGATGAGCGATATCCGACCCGGGGTCCCCGGACCGCAGCCGCCCGTCCGGAACCCCGCCGAGGAACGAGCGTTCGACGTCTCTGAAGGCAAGCGGTTATTCACGCAATACAACTGTAGCGGATGTCACTTCAATGGCGGGGGCGGGATTGGGCCGGCCCTGATGGATGCGCAATGGATTTATGGCGAAAAACCGGAGAACGTTTATTCAACGATTATTGAAGGGCGGCCGAATGGAATGCCCTCATTTCGACACAAGATTCCCGACAATCAAGTGTGGCAAATTGCGGCTTATGTGCGATCGATGAGCGGACAGTTGCGTAAGGATATCGCCCCCACGCGCAACGATGACATGAATAGCCGCAGATCCGAACAGCGAACAGAAAGAAAAGAGCCCGTCGGGTCGGGCCTGCCCCCGTCAGCGCAGCATCCATGATGAACCTGTCGCAAATAGGAATTCGATCGTTCCTGAGCGGCCTTCTTCTGCTGCTGGCTTCGCTTTGCGTTTCATCCTGCGCAGGCATTCAAACCTCTATTAATCCGGCCGGCCCACAAGCCGATCAAATCAGTCGGCTATGGTGGCTGATGTTCAGTGTCTGTACGGGCGTCTTCGTGCTGGTGATGATTTTTACATTGCTTGCGATTAAGAGAGGACATGGATATTCGCAGGAACCTACCAGGGCGCCCGACCTGGATCCAGCATTATCCGCGGAGCAGCGAAAAAGAAATGTCGTTATTGGCGCCATCATAGTGACGACTCTTATTCTCTTCGTATTTCTTATTGCCAGCTTTAAGGTTGGCCGTTCGATGACTTCTGAATTAGCTAATAAGAACGGTTTGACGATCGAGATCACCGGGCACCAGTGGTGGTGGGAAGTGCGTTATATGGACCCCAGCGCCAGCAATGTTTTCACGACCGCGAACGAAATCCACATCCCCACCGGAGTGCCAGTGACGTTCAGTTTGCGCGCCAACGATGTCATACATAGTTTCTGGGTTCCGAATTTGAGCGGCAAGAAAGATTTGATTCCGGGAAAGATTGCGACGATTTGGTTGCAGGCTGACCGCCCGGGAGTTTACCGCGGTCAGTGCGCAGAATACTGCGGTTTGCAGCACGCCCATATGGCGCTGTGGATCGTCGCCGAGCCTCAGGAGCAGTTCGATTCCTGGAGACAGAATCAAACCCGCACCGCGATTCAGGCCGTCACTAGTTCGGAGCAACGAGGCCAACAAGTATTCCTGTCATCGACCTGCGTGATGTGTCACGCAGTTAACGGCACGCCGGCTGGCTCAAATTTTGGTCCGAACCTGACTCACATTGCGAGCAGAAGCATGATCGCTGCGGCAACTTTGCCAAACACGCGCGATCATCTGGTCCAGTGGGTAACCGATTCGCAGGCTATTAAACCGGGAAACAAGATGCCGCAGAACAATTTGTCCGCTGAAGATCTCAATGCGCTTTTGGATTACCTGGGAAGTTTGAAGTGAAGAGAACCGGGCGGAGATTAAGCGATACTGGAACATGAAACAGCAGTCGAAACACATTAAACAAGCGACCGTTGAGCTTTCTACCGCACAACTCGCGCGTGAGAAAGCCGAGTTGGAACGGACGTGGGCCAGACCGCGCGGCGTGATCGGCTGGCTGACGGACACCGATCATAAGGGGATCGCGCTGCGATACGTCGTTACTGCGTTTGTGTTCTTTCTTTTTGGCGGACTTGAGGCCGCGTTGATGCGCATACAGCTCGCCCGTGCGGAAAATCATTTTCTCAGTCCTGATCTCTACAACCAGGTTTTTACGGTCCACGGTACGACCATGATGTTTTTGTTTGCCGTGCCGATCATGACAGCTTTGGGTATCTACCTCGTGCCGTTAATGGTCGGCAGCCGCGACGTGGCCTTTCCGCGGTTAAACGCTTATGGCTATTTCGTCTATCTGACAGGCGGCATCCTTCTTTACACGAGTTTTTTTCTAAACATCGGTCCCGATGCCGGATGGTTCGCGTATGTGCCACTTGCCGGTCCGGCCTATTCCCCCGGGAAACGCGTGGATATCTGGGCGCAGATGATCACGTTCACAGAGATCTCCGCACTTTGTGGGGCGATTGTGGTTATCGGCACGGTTTTCAAAATGCGCGCGCCGGGAATGTCTTTGCATCGCATACCATTGTTTGTCTGGGCGCAGCTCGTCACTTCTTTCATGATCATTTTCGCAATGCCGGCGGTGATGCTGGCGAGCAGCTTCCTTGCCAGTGATCGCTTGATCGATACGCATTTCTTCAACCCGGCCGAAGGCGGCGATGCGATTCTTTACCAACATATGTTCTGGTTCTTCGGCCATCCGGAGGTGTACATCATTTTCATCCCGGCCCTGGGGTTTGTCTCTTCCATTGTAATTACTTTTTCGCGCCGAAAGATTTTCGGCTACACCGCAATGGTGCTGGCGCTGATCGCTACCGGATTTCTGGGATTCGGACTTTGGGTGCATCACATGTTTGCCACCCCGCTACCGCAGATGGGCCAGGGGTTCTTTACGGCAGCGAGCATGATGATCGCAATTCCCAGCGGCGTTCAGATCTTCTGTTGGATCGCCACACTGTGGGGCGGCAAGTTGAGTTTCAAAACGCCGCTGCTATTCGTCCTCGGCTTCGTTGCGATTTTCGTCCTCGGCGGATTGACTGGAGTAATGCTCGCCTCTGTCCCGCTTGACCTGCAAATCCACGACACATTTTTTGTCGTGGCTCATTTGCACTACGTCTTAATTGGCGGCGCCGTCTTTCCCTTGTTTGGAGCCTTCTATTTTTGGTTTCCGAAGTGGACTGGCCGAATGTTAAGCGAGCGCGCCGGACGCTGGAACTTCTGGCTGATGTTCATTGGCTTCAACCTGGTCTTTTTTCCCATGCATCAGTTAGGGCTAAAAGGAATGCCCCGCCGCGTCTATACGTATTTACCCGAAACGGGTTGGGGCTCGCTCAACCTGCTGGCATCTATTGGCGCCTTCATTCTTGCGTCAGGTGTCGTGGTTTTTATCTGTAATGTGATTTGGGCGCGGCGAGTGGGCGAAGTTGCGGGAGATAATCCCTGGAGCGCGGACACACTCGAATGGAGCGTCGCGTCACCGCCTCCGAACTACAATTTTCACGATCTGCCAACGGTGAATAGCAGGTATCCCCTTTGGAGTCGACTGGAGAATTCACCGATCGTTCGAGGCTTGAGTACCGTAAAGCGTGAAACACTCGTAACCAGTGTCCTCGACGCTCAACCCGAATTGCGATTTGAGATTCCCGGTCCTTCGATTTGGCCCGTTCTGCTTTCTATCGCCACGGCCATAGCGTTCATTGGCGGCATATTCACGCCCTGGGCATTTCTGGTGGGTGCGCTGGCCGCGTTTGGCGTATTTGCCGGCTGGTTCTTTGGTGATCCGAACCACGAAAACAAGACTGCAAGGAATACCGGCGAACGATCGAAAACGCCATTGACGAACAAAGAACTACAGCCAGGAGAAGTATGAGTGCGCGACTTGTAATTGACGTCTCAGAATTGCCACACCATGAGTTTGATACTTACGACCCGGTGTGGTGGGGAAATAATTTTCTCCTGGCAATCGAGAGTTCGATGTTTGCGATTCTCATCGCCACATATTTTTATCTGCGGCAGAACTTTGCTCAGTGGCCGCCACCACTCGGACAGCTTACGTCCTCTCTGAATCCGCTTCCCGATCCTGGTTACGGAACGGCGAACACAATTCTGCTCTTGCTGAGCTTCATCCCCATGATTCTGGTCGATGTTTCGGCCCGCCGGGGATACCGCGCGGCGGCCCAGCGAGGCTTGCTCGTATGTTTGCTCTGTGGCCTGGGCGCTATTACTTTGCGGGCGTTTGAGTTTTCAGCCGTCAAATTTTACTGGGACAGTAATGCTTATGGATCGATTGTATGGTTCATGTTGGGAATGCACTTGCTACACCTGATTACGCTTAGCTGTGAAACGCTGCTCTTAACGGTGTGGAGCTTCGCCCGCGAGTTTGACATGAAGCACCGAGTCGACATGGTCGCGCTGGCCGTTTATTGGTACTGGGTAGTCGGAATGTGGATCGTGCTTTACGCAATTATCTATTTTACGCCCCGGGTGGGGTGAGAACTGTGATGCTTGAACCGAAGGAAGCTTCGAATACTGCGCGCGAGGCGTTGGCCTTATGGGTGGGCGTGTTGTTGCCGCCAATAGCATGGGCCGCACAGATGGAGATCAATTATGCGCTGGTGCGGCGAGCGTGTCTGATACAGCGGAGTGCAGCGTTGTACCTCGTCACCGGCGTTGCGTTGCTGCTGGTACTCGTTGCCGCTTTCGTTTCTTTAAGCAAGTGGAAAGAGTCAGGCGCGGGTTGGCCGAGTGAATCCAGCGATCCCCGAACCCGCCTTCGATTTCTCTCAGTATTGGGTCTACTAAGCAGTGGATTATTTTTTCTGGCGATTGCCGCCCAGGGCATTGCCACGATCATTTTTCATCCCTGCCAGACATGATCGGGACCATGACGAAGGCGGCAAGGTAAGTTGAAGACAATGATCGTGCGGGCCAACTATAACGAACGGTGAAAGACCTGCCCTCATCGTTTCGTTAGTAACGACATGTTTAAAGACCGAACCATTGAGGATCCTAAAAGAACTCCATCAGGAGTGAAATATCGTAAACGGCTGTTGGGAAATATTTCTTGCCGACAGGGCGCAGAGGATTATTTTGCGGAGCGTTTCTGTAGATATTTGGCTTCTCGGGTTGCTCTCGCTTCCTTTATCTTAATCATTGCCCGAAGCGCCGCGTTCGCTCATGAAGGCAAACCTCATACATGGAACGATCTCGCCCGCAGTTGGAGTTTTGAACCGCTGGTTGTTATTTCACTTGCCCTCACCGCGATTCTCTTTGGGGCCGGTTTGCATAGACTCTCCCGAGAAGCACCAACGCGGAAAGCCAACTGGCATCGCCAGCTACTTTATTTCGGCGGTGGCTGGCTTGCGCTGTTCGTGGCGTTGGTGTCGCCGGTTCACGCATGGGGTCGGGTACTATTCTCGGCCCACATGACCCAGCATGAAATCTTAATGTTGGTGGCTGCGCCTCTGCTGGTACTCGGAAAGCCGCTGGTACCTTTTATGTGGGCATTTCCGGTGAAATGGTCCCGGCGAATCGGGAACTTTGCCAAGCTGCCTCCGCTTCAGTACAGCTGGCGAGTTGTCACGATTCCCTTTGTTGCATGGGTCGTGCATGCGATAGTTTTGTGGCTATGGCACATCCCTTTTCTTTTTGAAGCGGTGCTTCATAACGAATGGGTGCACACCACTCAACACCTTTCATTTCTGCTTTCGGCACTGGTTTTTTGGTGGGCATTGATTCACGGTTCCCAGGGCGCTATGGGTTATGGTGCGGCTGTGCTTTACCTTTTTACCACTTCGCTGCATAGCGGGATTCTGGGCGCTCTCATCACATTTGCTCGATCAGTTTGGTATCCCTCTTATGTTGGATTAACCAATTCGTGGAGTTTGACGCCTCTTCAGGATCAGCAACTCGGTGGACTGATCATGTGGATTCCGGCCGGTCTGGTTTACGTGCTGGCGGGACTACTTCTGTTTGGCGGCTGGCTTCACGAAGCCGAAAGGCGGGCTGAAAAGCAAGAGAGCCGGCTTACGTTGCTGGAAACAATTCATCCGAACTCATGAATGTCATGACTCGCATACGGTTCGGCCTCATTATCTTCTTAGCCTTTTGCAGTAGTGTCTGTTTGGGCTGTGGCAAAAGTAACGCTGAGAAATTGAATAGCGACTTGAAACGAGTTGCCTCTTGGACGGCGACCGCCCGAATGGTCGCCGACGCCTATGCCAACCGTGCGGTACCGGGAGCTTACACAAGTCAGACACTCGAAGAAGTGAACCGGCAGTTAGAGCAGGACGCGAAGCATATCGAATCAATTGGTGATACTCGAAGCGGTGATGCGGCCAATAGGGTTCGGCAAATCGAGTCGGTAGTCTCAAAAATAAATATGGACGTAAGCAGGCAGGAGCGCGCCGCGGTCAATGAACTGAGTATGCAACTGATAGGTCAGGAGAGGGCACTTGGTTCGTTGGTTGAGTCCGCTGCGAGTGCGCACTAAGGCTGATGAAAAAGATTTTCGAAATCGCCCTCGGTATCGTCACAAGTGTCGGTGGCTTTCTGGAGATCGGATCGATTACCACCGCGGCACAGGGCGGGGCTGAGTTTTCCTTTCAATTGCTTTGGGCGATTGTCCTGGGCGGAGTTTGCATCATCTTTTTGGTTGAGCAGTCAGGCCGTCTGGCAGCCGTGAGTGGCCGCACACTTCCCGACGCTATCCGGGAAAGATTCGGAGCCAATTATTTTCTCTTTCTTTATCTGATTCTCGGCCTAGTTACTTTGCTGGTGCTGGGCGCTGAAATTGGCGGCGTGTGTGTAGCACTCGAATTGGCGACCGGTCTTAGTTTTCAATGGTGGGCCGCGCCCGTGGCGTTTCTGATCTGGTTAATGATATGGAAGGGAACGTTCGGCATCATTGAAAAAGGCGTCTCGCTGTTGGGGTTGGTCACGTTATGCTTTGTTGTCGGTGCATGGGTGATGCACCCGCCGTGGCATCAAGTGATAGCCGGCGTCGCGCCTTCGCTTCCACAACACGATGCCGCCCGTTATTGGTTTATTGCAGTTTCGATTCTCGGAGCATCGATTTCGCCATATCTGTATTTCTTTTACTCCTCAGGCGCAATCGAAGACGAGTGGGATGAAAGTTATGTGGGCGTCAATCGCGTGATTGCGACTGGCGGTATGAGTTTTGGGACTCTCATCTCAATTGCTGTTTTGATATTGGCCGCGCTCATCCTTTTGCCCAACGGCATTAAGGTCGAGCATTACGCGCAGTTGCCGCTGCTCCTGGTACCCGTGTTCGGACGATGGGGGTTTTGGTTGTTGGTTGCTTCCGTGGGCATCGCCTGTTTTGGCGCAGCCATGGAGATCACCCTCGAGATTGCTTATATGACGGCGCAGGGCTTTGGCTGGAACTGGAGTGAAAACCAACGTCCGATCGAAGAAGCACGGTTTAGCTCCGTCTATACGATAATAATTATTCTGGCAGTTATGCTTGTCTTGAGCGGCATCGATCCTCTAAAACTGACGATTTTTTCGATGGCCCTGACGGCGGCTACTCTGCCGGTTTCGATTGTGCCCTTTCTGTTCCTAATGAATGACTCTCACTACTTACGCGGGTATCGGAATGGATGGTTCTCGAATGGGGTGGTGCTGGTGATAATTGGATTGGCTTTCCTGCTCGCTATAGTGACGATTCCTTTGGAAATCTTCGGAGGGAGCTAGGATGGATCTTGTGCGCGACTGTCTGGACGAACACTTGGTCGACCGCAATAAGCGGCCGATGGGACGCGTCGATGGCATCATTCTGGAGGTCGGTACGACGGGCCCGCCTCGAGTGGCTTATATTGAACTAGGCTCAACTACCGTGGCCGATCGCCTCAGCCCGCGATTGAGTTCACTCATGTCACGAATGCTAAGACGCAAATCATCGGATCGTTACCGTATTCCGTGGAACAAACTGCGAGTCGGCCTCAACGAACTGACCGCGGATGTGGAAGCCGAAGCGACACCCGCCCTCGCTTGGGAGCTGTGGCTGCGAAAGAAAGTCATCGGTCGTATTCCGGGAGCATAGTTGTGGCCAAACGGGAAATTCATCTTGAGCTGTTATTGGGAAAACGAGTGCGCGCACTCAATGGGCGAACAATAGGGCGCCTGGAGGAAGTTCGAGCGGAGGAAATCCGAGGCCAATATTTTGTTAAGGAATATCTGGTAGGTAACTATGCCGCGATGGAGCGTCTAGCGGTACTCACCATTGCCCGCGCGATCTTGCGCCTTTTTGGTATTCGGAAGAAGAATGGCGGCTATCGCGTGCCGTGGGACAAGATCGATCTCTCTGATCCTCGAAGGCCACGGTTGCTGTGTGCGGTTAATGAATTGCTTTTGATTGACTATTAAGACCCACGATGTCGATCCATAAATTCCGCGGTGAGCCGCTCCGACTCGGGCGTTGCGGGTTATTTTCACTTTGCTTAACTTTGACGCTCGCGGGTTGCGGCGCAAAGCATGGTCCACTTGCATTCATAAGTAATGAACGTGACGGGACTGTAACCGTAATCGACACGAGCACTGATCGGGTGGTTTCGACCATTAAGGTAGGCGGACGACTGCGCGGAATTCGATTAGGAAGTGATAAACGAACCTTTTGGGTAGCGATCAGTTATCCGACGAACCAGACGCAGGGTGAAGATAAGATTGCCCACATCGATGAGACCGGGACGGTGATTGCGAAATATGAAGCCGGAACCGATCCGGAGAACTTCGTAATAGATAAAGCTGAGTCACGGCTTTATATAGCCAACGAAGACGCCGGCACCGCCTCGGTGACTGATATCAAGGCCAATCGTGTGATCATCAGTATGCCCGTCGGTTTGGAACCGGAAGGAGCGGCAATCAGTCCCGATTGCAAATGGGTTTATATCACGTCCGAAAGCAGCAGCAGCGTCAGCGTCCTCGACACGCAAACCAATCAAGTCATTAAAACTTTTCTAGTAGGGGCAAGACCTCGAGAGGCTGTCTTCACCATTGACGGCAGGCGAGCGTATGTCAGCGCTGAGAACGGCGATTCGGTTTCAGTGGTCGAGACTGCCGATCATAATGTAATTAGCACTATTGATCTGCCGCGTGGCGAAGATTCCGCGAGATTGAAGCCGAAGGGCATCGTGGTATCGGCTGATGGTAAGCGCGTTTATGTGGCGACGGGTCGAGGCAACTGCGTAGCGGTCATCGATGGCGAATCTTTAAAACTGATAACTTTGATTCCGGTCGGGCAGCGTCCGTGGGGTATCGCGCTGACGGCGGACGGAAAAAAGCTTTATACGGCTAACGGACTTTCGAACGATGTTTCGGTGATAGACACAACAACCAATCAGGTGATCGCGACCATTAAGGCAGGAGATGGACCGTGGGGGATAGCGCTTTAGCCGTAACGGGATCTTATTGCTGCAACTGCAGCGGTCGACCAGCACACGCATTCATGGCCACTCAATAGCCTTACCCGAAGAGTTATTTAGTCTTAGCAGTCGCCGTTGGCTTGGCTAACTCATTTGCGATCGAGCTGCTTTGGCACGTGCCGCGCCGATTGCCGTCTTCACATCTTTGACTTCTTCCGGCGGCGGCAAGACGGCCTTCATACCCAGCGATTCAATCCACAATTCGCGCGCCCAACCCGCAGTGTGATAAAGGTGCTCGTCCTCTTCGGCTTCAACTTCTTCATGTGCCTGTTTGAGAGTTTTTGCGGTGTCGCCCGTGGTTTTCTTAGCCGCTTCACCGATCAACTGCCAGTTGAGGTGGTCCTTAGTTTCGGCGAGCACGACTGACTCTGCCGCAACCAATTGGGCAGCGCCCGGCTCGCCGGATTTCAAGGCCATTTCCATCGCTGTAACCAGGGATTCGCCGATATGCCGGACTACTTTTCTACCCGGCGTTTCCTTCTCCGGATCGAGACCCAAAGCCGTTATTACGTCCTGCACAATCTGAACGTGGTTGCGTGTCTGCTCCAGGTACTTTTCCCACTCCTCTTTCAACTCTTCATTTTTGGCGCAACGAATGGCCGTAGTATAAACCTGCACGCCGCCCAACTCTGTTTCCAGGGCCTGATATAAGAGTTCGTCTAACTGTTCTTTCTTCATCTTCGCCTCCATTGATGTGAATGCTAATTGGCCGATCGCGGTCGTACGCTAACAGAACATGACGTGATGCGTTCTGCATCGTTATCCGTGAACCTCAGGCAGCGGTACTCAATCGATCCGATATTTGCAATTGGGAGGCCAGTTGATAAACCCATCCACCAGAAGATTACGCAGGTCTGGCGGAGTGAGCTGGCAATTGGTGTTGGCATTCGCATTGCAAATGTTCGCATAACGCGATGAATAAGTTCGGATTTGAATCACGTACCTGAATAAACGATCATCATGAAAAAATTCGCAATTGTTACGGGCGCTTCGACTGGTATTGGTTATGAGTTGGCGAAGTGCTGCGCCGAAAACGGCTTTGACTTATTGATTGCCGCCGATGAACCGGAGGTTCATGGAGCTGCCGACGATTTCAGGAAATTGGGCCATGAGGTGGAAGCCGTGGAAGTTGATCTCGCAACCATCGAAGGAGTCGACACTCTCTACGCTGCCGCAAATGGACGCGCAGTTGACGCATTGTTGGCGAATGCCGGCCGCGGTTTAGGCGGAGCATTCCTGGATCAGAACTTCGACGACCTTCGTCATGTCATCGATACGAATATCACCGGAGAAATCTACCTGGCCCAAAAAGTTGGCAGAGACATGCGGGCGCGGGGACAGGGCCGAATTCTATTTACGGGTTCCATCGACGGTTTCACGCCGGGAACTTTCAATGCGGTCTACAACGGAACCAAAGCGTTCATCGACTCCTTTTCATTCGCGCTTCGTAATGAGCTGAAGGACACCGGCGTCACCGTCACCTGCCTGATGCCCGGCGCAACGGAGACCGAATTCTTTGAACGGGCCGAGATGCAAGATACCAAGATGGGCCAATCGGAAAAAGACGATCCGGCAGATGTTGCAAAGGCTGGTTTTGAAGCAATGATGAAAGGGAAAGGGGACGTAGTTACTGGTTGGAAAAACAAGTTGCTCTCAACGATCGCAACGGTTACTCCCTCGGACGTGCTTGCCGAGCAACATCGAAAGAAGGCCGAGCCAGGGTCGGCTCACAAGCAATAAGACTTAATGCAACGCGGAGAAAGAAAATGAACGAGAGGGCATTAACTCCGGACGGGAGCGACGGCGGAGGTGAGCAGGAGAAAGACGGATTGCTTTCAAAAGCGGCCCGGCATCCGTTTGTGACTGGCGGAGCGATCATGGTCGGAGCGGGACTGGCCTATGCGGCGGTAAAGACCATCGAGAGTGCCACGGACAGCGTCGCCCGCGAAGTGCATATCGAAACTTCCATCACCATCGATAAATCACCCGGCGAGCTTTACACCTTCTGGCGAGATTTTAAGAACCTTCCGTTGTTCATGAAGAATCTTGAAGCGGTAACTTTGTTAAATGACCGCAAGTCACGTTGGACGGCCAAAGGGCCCGCCAATACCAAAATTGAGTGGGACGCCGAAATCTACAATGAAATCGCGAACGAACTGATTGCCTGGCGTTCATTGGAAGACGCAGACGTGGTAAACGCCGGATCGGTTCGATTTGAAAGGGCGCCGGCGGAACGCGGTACCTATGTG
The DNA here is from genome assembly GCA_034665305.1 of Blastocatellia bacterium. Classification (GTDB taxonomy): domain Bacteria; phylum Acidobacteriota; class Blastocatellia; order Pyrinomonadales; family Pyrinomonadaceae; genus DASXRU01. The sequence continues at coordinate 158,535 of JAXDFZ010000011.1, forward strand.
CGCGTCACGATGAACTATAACCCGCCCGCGGGAAAAATTGGCGCCACTATAGCTCAGCTCTTCGGCGCAGAACCGTCGCAGTTAATCAAGGAAGATCTGCGTCGCCTGAAACAAATGATGGAAGCGCGCGAGATCGCCACCATTGCCGGGCAAACATCCGGGCGTGCGCAGATCGAACGGACTGCAACACCGACAGAAGCAGCCAACATTTCAGATGCGGAAAGTTGAAGAAACCGAGGCGTGGGTAATAAAGCGCGTAGTCAGGAGATCAGGAGATGAAAGCAGTTTGTTGGGAAGGCAAAAAGAATGTTCAGGTACTCAACGTGCCCGACCCGAGCATCATCAATCCACGTGACGCGATTTTGAAGATCACGACCACCGCAATCTGTGGCTCCGATTTGCATCTTTACGATGGCTACATTCCCACGATGGAAAAGGGCGACATCCTTGGCCATGAATTCATGGGTGAGGTCGTGGAACTCGGAGGCGCGGTGAAGAATTTGAAAAAAGGCGACCGGGTCGTAGTGCCGTTCACGATTGCTTGCGGTAATTGCTTTTTCTGTAAACGAGATCTGTGGTCAGCCTGTGACAATAGCAATCCGAGTGCAGCGACCGCCGAGATGTTGTACGGATTTTCAGGTTCGGGGTTATTCGGCTACTCCCACATGATGGGCGGCTACGCCGGAGGCCAGGCGGAGTATGTGCGGGTACCCTTCGCGGACGTGGGACCAGTGCAAATCCCAGAGGAGTTGAGTGACGAGCAGGTTCTTTTTCTTTCGGACATTTTTCCGACCGGATATATGGCTGCCGAAAACTGCAATATTCAACCCGGCGATACCATCGCGGTTTGGGGTTGTGGTCCAGTTGGCCAGTTTGCGATCAAGAGTGCCTACCTGCTCGGCGCCGAGCGCGTGATCGCAATTGATCATGTGCCGGCACGTCTGCGCATGGCGGCCGAGGAAGGCAAAGCCGAAACCCTCAATTTCGATGATGAACATGTCTATCAAAAGCTAAATGAAATGACTGGCGGTATGGGACCAGACGCATGCATCGATTGCGTCGGACTGGAAGCGCACGGTACCACGATCGACGCACTTTACGATCGGGCGAAGACCGCACTATTTCTGGCTACTGATCGAACGCATGCCTTGCGCCAGGCGATTCGCGCGTGCCGCAAAGGCGGTACGGTCTCTGTGCCCGGAGTTTACGGCGGCTTCCTCGATAAGTTTCCATTTGGCGCTGCGTTCTCAAAGGGTCTGACTTTCAAGATGGGTCAGACGAATGTGCACAAATATCTGCGTCCGCTGCTAAAGCTGATCGAGAATGAAAAGATTGATCCATCTTTCGTGATCACGCATCGCTTGAATCTTGCGCAGGCCGCCAACGGTTACGCTACATTTCGAAATAATCCCGACGAGTGCATCAAGGTGGTGATGACGACCAACGGCTCGAATACCGTCCATTAGGCAGGTCCGAACTAACGGCCCCCGCATAAGGTTCGTGGTGTCCGGCCACTTAAACTCTTCTAAACGAGCACAAAGATGAATCAGGGTGGCGATCGAGGGAAAAGTCCGAACGAAACCGGCACGCAACCAACACGCAGAAAAGAACAAACTTTTCAACAGGCTCAGAAACCGGAGCAGGGCCGGGCAGGTCAGGGTTCTGCAAACTCGCGCCAGCCCAGCCCAAAGAAAGTTCAGGCACGAACAACCTCGAAATCGTGGCAGTGAGCGGCAGTGCGGCAGGGGCCCGCCGGATCGTCTGGATGCCTTTCCCTGGTCTATACAGGCTACCAAATCGGTGTGTACCGACGAATTCACGGACTTTCAACCCACAACCCTGTGCCTTTGGTCCGAATCCACGAGATGACAAACAATGCTTTGAACACTTCCGGCAAACATCCGCACCTCCCAATGCTTGATTTTCGAACAGAAAAGCAAAGCGTAATTGATGGGTGCAAGTTGATGCCGAGTCGGACGTTTCAGCTGTTCCAAGCAAAAACGTAATCAAACTCACGTAAACAACCATGTTGTGATCGATAGGGGACAGACGGTCATCCGCCCTGGAAGTAATTTACCGAACACACACGCAGGTTTGGCCGAGGACCATCCCGCCCCGACAGCTTGAGGTCCTCTGCTCTTATTCACACCCGGCTATTCTGAAGTGCTTCCGGCGCCTCTCAGGTGACGAGCGCTTCAGTCTTTCCTCCTTGAAAGGCAACTATGAAACCCTCGAAAATTCTCCTGGTTGAGGATCATGAGGATACTCGCGCCTTCATTGTGTTCGTCCTCGAACAAGCGAAATACCAAGTCTTCAGCTCAGACAGTATTGCCGAAGCCTTAATCCTGGCAAAACAAGAACACCCTGATCTATTTGTATTGGATTCACTGCTGCCAGACGGCAACGGCATCGAGCTTTGTAAGTCTCTTCATCAGCTGACACCCAAAACCCCCATACTTTTCTGTTCGGCGCGGGCTTATGAGGCTGATAAGCAGGAGGCACTCATGTCGGGTGCGCTGGCGTACCTGGTTAAGCCGGTCGATCTCAACCTATTGCGGTCGACAGTGGCCGAACTACTGATGCTGGGAGAGGCCGGCAGAGTACCGGCAACTGTTTTTAGGTGAGGAGTATTTGAAAATGTTCGCGAGAAGCGTCGTCTGAAACGCCCGGAGAGGGAGAAAAGTAAACGTCAGACGATTTGAGAGAACATCATTCCGCGGTAGCACGTGGCCCTTCATCGCCATTGATTGAGTTTTTTAGGGCTTCATAACACTCACACGAGAATTCTTCCAATCCCGGGCGATCAGTAATAGTGATATGCCCGCGATTGTAATGAATCAGGTTCGCCGACTGCAGTGTTAAGGCCGCGACATTTACGGTCGCCCGCCGTGTGCCTAACATCTCGGAGATAAACTCCTGCGTCAGATTCAATTCGTCTGACTCAATTCGATCGTGACACATGAGTAACCAGCGCGATAAGCGTTCTTCCACGGTGTGGCTGGCATTGCAGGCAGCAGTTTGAGAAACCTGACGCATGAGAGCGTTCGCGTATCGCAACACACTCTTTTGCAGCTCGCCACCCAGCGCGAATTCCTCTGTCACCACCCTCGTGGGGACCCGCATTCCCCCATCGGGAATTTGCACAATTGCCCGTTCCGCTGATCTACGTTGCCCGAACAAAGCTGCCAATCCGGTGACGCCATCCCGACCCACGAGGCCGACCTCAATGATCTTGCCGTCTAACATCTGTGTGACCAGGGACACCATTGCGCCGAACGGAAAATACAAATAATCGATTGGCCCATCCATTTCATAAATGATTCGTCCGTGTGCAAATTCGAATGGTTCCAGGTGCGGTAAGATGCGTTGATACTGATCGGGGGGTAGCGCGGCGAGAATATTATTTTGGCTCGGGGTAGACAGCTTGGACCTCCTATGCCTCGTGCGTGTGTGAAAACAGCAACCGGCAAAAGGAGATTTCGAAGCGTCTCCGAGTGGCGAGTGTTGATTCTCAAAAGAACAAGCGGATGATGAATTTCCTGATCCGCTAGAATATGTAAAGCACCCTACTCGTTATATGGTGCAATAGCAACGTTCACGCCTGCGGTCACCGCACCGGTCTTGGTGTTGGGTAAGTTTCCGCTTGTGGTTGCGATGCGAAACTGGCCTGCTCGAATACTCAATGACGTGATCCACGAGCGGAGATAAGTCTAATGGCCGCAAAAATCGAGACCGTTACGATTGGCAAACGGCGCATTGAGCTTTCCCATCTTGACAAGCTTTTATACCCGGGCAAAAAATTCACCAAAGCAAAAGTAATTGACTATTACATTCGGATTGCACCTTATCTCCTGCCTCACTTAAAAAACCGGCCCGTAACACTTAAGCGTTATCCGGAAGGCGTCTTCGGTGAATTCTTTTATGAGAAAGAGGCACCGGCGTTTACGCCTCAGTGGGTGAAAACTTTTCCAGTCCCGCGGCGCGAAAGAATGGGCGAGGCCATCCGTTACATCGTCATAAATGATCTTCCGACGCTGGTCTGGCTCGCTAACCTTGCTAATCTTGAAATACATCCATTTCTTCATCGCGTACCGCGCAGAAATCGGCCGACGGCCATGGTGTTCGACTGCGATCCGGGTGAGGGCGCTGACGTTTTAAGTTGCGCGCGCGTGGCGCTGAATCTGCGCGACGTTTTGCAGGAACTACATCTGGATTCATACGCCAAAGTTTCAGGTTCCAAAGGACTGCAGGTTTATGTGCCGCTTAACTCCGCCGTTAGTTATGAGCAGACAAGCGCGTTCGGAAAAGCCATCGCGGAACTGTTGGAGCAACGTGAGCCGAATCTAATCGTTTCGCAAATGCCGAAGCGGCTGAGGACCAAAAAAGTTTTTATTGACTGGAGTCAAAACGCCGAGTTCAAGACGACTGTTGGGGTCTACTCGCTGCGGGCGAAGACACATCGTCCCTACGTTTCCGTTCCGGTCGAATGGGATGAATTAGCTGAAGCGTTAAAGAAGAAGAATGCCAAACAGTTATTCTTCAGTCCTGAAGAAGCAATAGCCCGTGCCGAGGAACTCGGTGATCTTTTTGAGCCGGTGTTGAAGCAGGTGCAAAAACTTCCTGGCGCGGTGCGCCAGTTTTTTGAGCTGAGTGAAAGACACAAACAGAAAAGTGTCGCAGCGCGCAAACCCTACATCCCGAAACGAAATCCCGAAACGCCGGCGGAGGCGAAACCAGTTGCGGTCCAACGAAGTAAACAAGGTAGCCGCCGCCGTTTCGTGATTCACAAACACAATGCAAGAGGCCCTCAATACGAATTTCGCTTGGAGCTGCACGGCATTCTGAAGTCATGGTCCATCCCCAAAGGATTTCCCTTTAAAAAGGGCGAGAAACGATTGGCGATGTCCACCGAGGACCAGCCGATCGAGTACCTGGATTTCGAGGGAATTATTCCAAAAGGACAGTTTGGGGGGATTGTAATGGTGTGGGACATCGGAACCTACGAGTTGATCGAAGGAAATTACTTTAAAGGGTTGCTTCATTTTTATCTGAAGGGCATGAAGCTAAAAGGAGAATGGACCATTCAGCGTTTGCCCGGTGAAAAGATTGAGAAAGGCAGCCCTGATAAGTGGCAGCTCATCAAGACAGATAAAAACACGCGCCCGGCGTCTAAGAACCCGGCCGACAAATCCGCTTTATCGAATCGTACAATGTCGCAAATAGCGCGAGCCGAAAAGTTGGGAACGTAGACGTCGATGAAAATCGACTAAAGGATCTGCCGCGGGCTTCGTTCAAATTCATACAGCCGATGCTGGCTAAGCCGGTCGCTCAGCTGCCGCAAAAAGGCGATTGGCTCTATGAAATTAAATTGGATGGGTATCGTGCGCTAGCGGTGAAAACACGCGGCCGCCTGATGTTATTTTCCCGAAGGGGTAACACACTCAACAAACGGTTTCGATTATTTGCGACGCCTTCGATTTCCTTGAGGATGAAACGATCGTCGATGGCGAAATCGTTGCGCTGGATCGCGAGGGCAAACCTTCGTTTTCGATGCTTCAGAATTCTTTTCCAAAACAACAGTCACTGTATTTCTATGCCTTCGACCTCCTAGCTTATCGCGGCAAGGATTTGCGCAAGTTGCCGCTTGTTGAGCGTCGAGTCCTTTTGGAGAAATACGCGCTCGATGGTTTGCAAGAGCGGTTGTCGGCGACTTTTTCAGCTAAACCAAAGCAGTTGATTGCAGCAGCACGAAAAAGTGGCTTGGAAGGCGTCGTCGCCAAACGCGCAAAAAGCCATTACGAAGCTGGTGAACGAACCGGCGCGTGGGTGAAATACAAAACGAACAAAGGTCAGGAACTCGTTATCGGTGGCTTCAAGCCTGGTACCATTGCTTTTGAGTGACCAGACAAGCTGATCCGAATCAAGGCCGCAATGAAAAACAACCAGAGTACGGCGAAACTCAACCAACGCGTACCGATATTAAACAGCAGCGGGGCGGCGCACAATCCGATCAACGCGTGGGCCAAACTGATAAGGGAGCCCATAACCAGGAAGCGAAGGGGAGAAATCCGCAAGGCAATCGCCCCGGGAAATAGAATCCGCATCGATCGCTTTTTTTTTGCTCCCGGCTGCCCTTATTGCTGGCGCGCGAAAAATTAACTCATGTCTTCTGAATGCCATCACACGGACATTAAAATTACCTGACGCAGAACCGCTTCAGTGATGTATCTGACATGCGCCAGCTGCCCCCTTCACGCCTCTGACCGCTTATCGATTCTTCCACGAATAGACACATTCAAACATTTCCATCCCTGAAGACACTGCAACGTTGACCGACCGCTGGAATAGTTTTTGCTAATCTCATTATCGCTGTCACATTTTGTATGAGATCAAAACGGCGGAGGTTGAGAGATGTTCGCCGCAAGCGCTCAAAGCAGGGTGTTTCACCTCATTGAACCAAACGATCACCGGATCTTTTGCGGTCTAAGCGTAAGCCCCTTTGTTAGTGAAAAGCCGCGGGGTGAACGCGTTCATATTGTTAAATTCCGACCGCCGGAACGTCTTGAATGCAAACATTGCAAGAGGCTGCAGCTGGGGGCTGGCTACCCCAAAGCACCTTAAGAATTAATAAGGTCGTATCTCGAATTGGGGTGGAGTTGTTACAAAAGTGTTCAGTGTTCGGTACCGATCAAATTTGGCTGTTAGGGCGCTGCTATAAATACGAACTCAACAATCAGCCCCCAAGTCAAACTTAATGCGCATATCTTTGCGTGGTTTTTCTCAAGTTCGGATATCCGGCTTGATTTACAAGGAGGTAGACATGGCAGACCAGGATAAGGGAAACCAGGGCGGGAAAGGTGGCGGCCAGGGCGGGGGAAGATCCGGCGGCGGCCAATCCGGCGGTAACAAACAAGCAGGGGGAGAGTCAGGCGATCGTGGCGGTTCACAAGGCGGCGGCCGATCCGGTGGTGGTGGCAATCGCTAGATAAGGGGGATGACGCGACCGAATAGAGGGCGGTGTCGCGTGAGACTCGCCCTCGTTTCGGTAAGCTGAATCAGAGCAAGGGTTTCAACTAATAGCCAGTAGGAGAGTCGAAATGAATGCTTTCGCTTTACTTAAAGAAGATCACCAAAAGGTCGCCGGTATGCTCGAGGAAATCGAGAAGACCACAGAGCGCGCTATTAAAGGCAGAGAAGAACTGTTTACGCGCCTTAAACAGGAATTGGATATTCACGCAATGATCGAGGAGGAGATTTTTTATCCGGCATTAGAAGACACGGAAGAGGCCCACGAGATTACCCTCGAGGCGTACGAAGAGCACCGACTTGTGAAGCAGTTGCTTGCTGAGTTAGATAGCGACCCTAAGGATACCGGGGAGTGGACGGCGAAGTTTACCGTGTTGAAAGAGAACATCGAGCATCACGTGGAAGAAGAAGAGGGCCAGCTTTTTACAAAAGCGCGACAGGCCCTGAGTGAAGATGAAATTGAAGCTCTTGGCGAGCAACTACAGGAAGCTAAACAGCAGAATCGTCTTGCTGCTGCCTCCTGAAGATGTTGTTTACCGTGCATTATTAATTTCGGGTAGGAATTAGTCGGCGACCTCGGCGGGGGCCACAGCAGCCAGAATTCTCACTGCGAGTCGACTGTTCAATCTAAGAAACGGCTGGGGCCATTTCGGAGGATTCGCCGAGAGCGATATCCCGGTAGCATTACTGTCTTAATTATACGAACGAGGGAAGCGAATGTTGAAAATAGATCATCGTGCACAAACGGAACCGGATTTAGTTTGTTTCTCGCATCTGCGCTGGGACTTTGTCTACCAACGGCCACAGCATCTGCTGACACGTTGCGCTCGCGAGCGCCGAGTATTCTTCGTTGAAGAACCTGTTTTCGGTAACAGCACTATGCGACTTGAGGTTCGCGAAGCTGAAGCCGGAGTACGCGTCGTGGTTCCTCACCTACCCGAAGGATTACGCAGTGAAATTGCTACCACCGCCGTTATGAAGGAAATGATTCATCGTCTTTTTCTAGGACAGGGTATCCACGAGTATGTGTTTTGGTATTACACGCCGATGGCGCTGAGCTTTACGAAACACTTTACGCCAATCGCGTCCGTTTATGATTGCATGGATGAACTTTCCGCTTTCAAGGGAGCCCACTCGGATTTACCGGGACTGGAGCAGCAACTCTTTCAACGTGTGGATGTAGTTTTCACCGGCGGCCAGACCTTATACGAAGCGAAGCGAAATGCCCACAAATCCGTGCATGCATTTCCCAGCAGTATCGACGTGTCACACTTCGGCAAAGCCAGAACGATAACCAGCGATCCGCCAGATCAAGCTGAGATTCCTCACCCGCGTCTCGGGTTCTTTGGGGTAATCGACGAGCGCTTTGATATCGAACTACTCGATGCACTTGCAAGTAGACGGCCGGATTGGCATTTCGTCATGATTGGCCCCGTCGTGAAAATCCATCCAGGCTTGTTGCCGACGCACCCAAACATTCACTACCTGGGAGCGAAGAAGTATGAGGAGCTGCCGTCTTATCTGGCTAATTGGGATGTCGCTCTCTTGCTGTTCGCGCGGAATGAATCGACCAGGTTTATAAGTCCGACTAAGACACCGGAGTACCTGGCTGCAGGAAAACCTGTCATCTCGACCTCGATCCGGGACGTGGTGCGACCTTATGGACACTTGGACCTGGTCAAAATCGCTGACAGTCCTGACGAATTCATACGGGCGGCCGAAAGTATTCTCGAGGGTTCCGGTAACCGGGTTGAATGGCTCAACAGAGTGGATGATTTTCTCGCCGGCATGTCATGGGACAGAACCTGGCAGCAAATGTCCGACTTGATTAATGCCGCCGTGGATGCGCGACGGACAAGACACGCGTCGCGTGCGATTTCTACGGTGGGACAAACAGCCGCTGCAGCAGTTTTATAGTTTTTCACAGTCTACCAGGGGGGGCGAAGATGTTTGATTATCTAATTGTCGGTGCTGGTTTCGCTGGAAGTGTGCTGGCGGAGCGCCTGGCAAACGGTTCCAATAAAAAGGTCTTGCTCTGCGACAAACGCCCGCACATCGGCGGCAATGCCTACGACCACTATAACGAAGCGGGGATTCTGATTCACAAGTATGGTCCGCATATATTTCACACGAATTCCCGCGAGGTCTTCGAGTATCTTTCCCGCTTTACTGAATGGCGGCCTTATCAGCACCGCGTGCGCGCCAGTGTGGACGGTCAGATAGTTCCGATTCCGATCAATCTTGATACGATCAATAGTCTTTACGGTTTACAGCTCACATCTTTTGAAGTCGAAGCGTTTTTCAATAAGGTAGCCGAACCGGTCGAGCATGTCCGCACGTCGGAAGATGTAGTCGTAAGTAAGGTCGGACGCGAACTGTACGAAAAGTTCTTCCGCAATTACACGCGTAAACAGTGGGGTCTCGATCCTTCGGAGCTTGACGCCAGCGTTACATCGCGAGTGCCGACCAGGACCAACCGCGATGACCGGTACTTTACCGATACGTATCAGGCTATGCCGCTGCATGGGTATACCCGCATGTTTGAAAACATGCTGGATCATCCGAACATCAAGATCATGCTGAACTGCGATTATCGCGAGATCGAGAAAGAGTTCCCTTTTCGCGAAATGATCTATACAGGTCCCGTAGACGCCTATTTTGATTATTGCTATGGAAAGCTTCCCTACCGGTCGCTTGAATTCAAACATGAAACCCACGAGACAACGGTTTTCCAATCGGCGCCGGTAGTAAATTATCCGAACGAGCAGCTCTACACGCGGGTGACGGAATTCAAATATCTGACGGGGCAGGAACACGCGAAAACCAGCATTGTTTACGAGTTTCCTAAAGCCGAGGGGGACGCCTATTATCCCGTGCCGCGAAAAGAGAACGCCGACCTCTACGCGAAATATAAAGCACTCGTGGACAAGACGCCGAAGGTCCACTTTGTCGGGAGGCTGGCCACGTACAAGTATTACAACATGGACCAGATTGTCGCCCAGGCGTTGACTACGTTTGGGAAGATCGCCGGCATGCGTCGGGTGGAAGCAATGGTCAAGACTCAAAGTAACGGCAATGGCACCGGAAAGACTAACGGCAATGGCGCTGGACATAGTAACGGCAACGGTCACAAGCCGGCTCTAAATCCCGTCGAGATTCCGGAGCGGGTTATGACGGCAGTTAATCCATAGGAGGGGTTATGACTGCCGATGAATTAAGCACCAAAACGCCTGAGTTGTGGTTGGGAGTGGAGTGCACGGTCAACCGCGTCGGCGATAGTTACTCAGACCAGCTCGAACGCAGCGGGCACGCATTACGCATTGCAGATCTTGAGCGACTGGCAGAGTTGGGGGTGCGTACCGTTCGCTATCCGGTTCTTTGGGAGCGAACTGCACCGCAAGGCCTGGAGGGGTTGGATTGGGCTTGGGCCGATGAGCGTTTGAACGATCTGCGACGGCTGAAGATAAAGCCCATCGTCGGTCTCGTGCACCATGGAAGCGGACCGCGATATACCAGCCTCCTTGATCCGAAGTTTCCGGAACAGCTGGCGGCCTATGCCGGGGAAGTCGCGCGGCGTTATCCATGGATTACCGACTACACGCCGGTCAACGAACCCTTAACTACGGCGCGGTTCAGTTGTCTCTACGGCCACTGGTATCCTCACAGTCGCGACGCCCTGCAATTTGCCAGGGCGTTGCTCAATCAATGTCGCGCAGTAATTCTGTCCATGCGTGCGATAAGACGCGTAAACCCCACAGCGCACCTGGTACAGACCGAGGACCTGGGAAAAACATTTAGCACACCGACGCTTGCCTATCAGGCAGACTTTGAAAACGAACGGCGTTGGCTGACGTTTGATTTGTTATGCGGTCAACTCACTCCGGGAAGTGCGCTGTGGGAGTACCTGCGTTGGGTCGGGATCGAAGCTGTGGAGTTGGAATGGTTCCTTGAGAATCCATGTGCGCCGGACTTGATTGGAATAAATCACTACATTACCAGCGAACGGTTTCTTGATGAGCGCCTAAACAGATACCCGCCAGCCCTTCATGGCGGCAACGGCCGGCACTCATACGCAGACGTTGAAGCCGTGAGAGTTTGCGCGGAAGGTGTCGCGGGACCCAAAGCGATCCTGGCCGAAGTGTGGAAGCGATACCATTTACCTCTCGCAGTCACCGAGGCACATCTCGGCTGCACTCGAGAAGAACAATTGCGCTGGTTGAATGAAATCTGGACGGCGTCATCTGAGTTGCGCTCGGAAGGTGTTGATGTTCGGGCTGTGACCGGGTGGGCAGCCTTTGGCGCTTTTGATTGGGATAGCCTTCTAACCACGGATGCCGGATGCTATGAACCGGGTGTTTTTGATTTGCGTTCACCGGCGCCTCGGCCCACGGCGCTGGCCGGAATGATTCGCAGATTTGCGTCAGGGAAGGAATTCGATCACCCGGTATTAGACACCCCAGGCTGGTGGCGCAGGTTGGATAGACTCTGCTATCCGCCGGTGACTCATCGTGAGCACGGGGTGTCGTCAAGTGTGAGCAGCCTTAGACGGTCCGGCGATGCAAGTCGTTCGATTTTAATCAGCGGCGCGACCGGTACACTCGGACAGGCGTTTGCGCGAATTTGCGAACGTCGCGGGCTGGCCTACCACCTGCTATCTCGCAAAGAAATGGATATTGCAGATAGAAATTCTGTGCTCGCGGCGTTCGATTTCTACGAACCATGGGCAATCATAAATGCTGCAGGCTACGTCCGCGTCGACGATGCGGAGAGGGACAGGGAAACGTGCTGGCGTGAAAATGTCGTCGGACCGGAGTATCTGTCGAAAGAGTGCGCTGTGCACAGGGTGCCTTTGGTGACATTTTCGTCCGACCTTGTGTTCGACGGTGTTAAGGGCGAACCGTACGTTGAAAGCGATTCGCCGTCACCAATCAATGTCTACGGAAAAAGCAAGGCTGAGGCCGAGGTGCGAGTGATCGATCAGTTTCCCGAAGCGCTGGTAATTCGAACAAGTGCTTTCTTTGGCCCATGGGATCGGTTTAATTTTGTATACCGCGTCGTAGATGCCTTGTCCCACGGCCGCCGATTTTTTGCTGCCGATGATGCGGTTGTTTCGCCGACCTATGTTCCCGATCTGGTGAACGGCGCTTTGGATTTGCTTATCGATAATGAACATGGAATCTGGCACCTCGCGAACTCCGGGATTGTTACCTGGGCGGAATTCGCGCGCCTGGTTGCTACTAAAGCGGGACTCGATTGCGCCGGCGTCTACAGCCGGCCTGGTCATACGTTTGGGTTGGCGGCCTGCAGACCGTTATTAACTGCATTGTCCAGCGAACGCGGAAACTTAATGCCGTCACTCGAAGAAAGCCTGGAAAGATGTATTGAGGAAAACAGATGGGGCCAAGGCAAGGCCGCCGCCGCCGCCCAAAGTAACGGTACAAAGGTTTAATGTCATGAATAGAACTACGGAAGGCGAAATGAATGTTCGACGCGTCACGCTCACTGACGGACGCTACTTGATCTTTTACGAGTTCTCTGGCGATCTGTTTCCGACTGAGGTAGCCGACACTCAAAGTCAGGAAACGCAATGCAATCGTTCGGGCGAAAGCGATTGGGGATCATGTGTCTGAACTACGCTGGAATCCGCTGCTAGGCGAGTGGGTTGCCACTGCCACGCAGCGACAGGACCGAACGTTTTTACCACCGGAGGGTCACTGTCCTCTTTGCCCAACGAAGCCGGGCGGTTTTCCTACCGAAGTGCCCGCCGATGATTACGACATCGTAGTTTTTGAAAACCGCTTTCCCAGTTTTCGCAGTCTCCCACAGCAACCGACAGTGGCAGATTCGGATCTCTTCCCTGTTCGTCCGGCCCAGGGCGTGTGCGAGGTAGTCCTTTACAGTCCCGACCACACGTCATCACTGGCGCAGGAACCCGTCGAACAGATTTACAAATTAGTCCGCGTCTGGATTCACCGCTTTGCGGAACTCGGAGCGCTGGACTTCGTCAAATTCGTTTTTATCTTCGAGAACAAGGGGGAAGCCATCGGCGTCACCCTTCATCACCCTCACGGTCAAATTTACGCATACCCCTTTGTTCCGCCTCGCATAGCTTCTGAATTGGCGCAATGCGCGCAGCATCACGAAGGAACGGGCGGTTGTTTGTTGTGCGACATTCTCAAGGAAGAACGCCGAGATGGAAGACGTCTCGTCACCGAGAATGATTCGTTCGTCGCTTTTATTCCGTTTTTCGCGCGCTGGCCATACGAGACCCACATCTATTCCCGGCGCCACTTCCAGGCATTAACGGATATGACCACAGCGGAGCAAAAAGATTTGGCCGCCATGCTAAAGACGGTGCTGGTAGCCTACGACAAGCTGTTTGATATGTCGTTCCCCTACATGATGGTCATGCACCAACGCCCTGTCGATAGCGAAGCTTATGATTACTATCACTTCCATATCGAGTTTTATCCCCCTTTGAGGACGGCGAAGAAGTTGAAATTTTTAGCAGGCAGCGAAACCGGCGCTGGGATGTTTATCAACGATACCCTTCCGGAGGACAAAGCTGCAGAGTTACGAGCGCACGTTGAGCCGGTGGTTTGGAGGAGATAAGAATGGATTGGCGATGTTAAGTCCGGTCGACTTGCGCAATTCTTTTTATCAATTATACGGAACCGAGCCGCGCCTGTTTTCCGCTCCGGGTCGAGTGAATTTGATTGGCGAACATACTGACTACAATGATGGGTATGTTCTGCCACTGGCCGCCAACAAGCGAACCTTTGTGGCAGCCGCGCCACGTGATGATCGTTTGATTCAGGTGCATTCGTTCAATCTTGACGATGCCGGGAAGTTCGACCTCGATAGCGCTCCACAGCCTACGCAAAACAGTTGGCTTCGATATGTTGAAGGTGTGGCGCGGGAATTAGAAAAGGGTGGGTGGAAGCTGAACGGAGCCGATTTAACGATCTCGTCTGACGTTCCAATCGGAGCCGGTTTGTCGTCATCTGCTGCACTTGAGGTTTCGGTTGGATTTGGACTTCTAAAACTGGCCGGATGCGAAGTCGACCTAATGAAACTTGCGTTGGTCGCGCAAAGTGCGGAACACCAGTTCGTAGGCACGAAGTCAGGTTTAATGGATCAGCTCACGGCTGTGTTCGGCGTTCGCAACCACGCCCTGCTAATCGATTGCCGTACTCTGGCTCGCACGTTAATACCGCTCAACATCGGGGCAATGGCCGTCGTAATCTGCGACACTCGGGTCAAACATGAGCTGGCCACATCGGGTTATAACCAGCGGCGCAATGAGTGCGAAAAAGCGTTAGCAATGTTGCGGGCACACAACTCTCAAATTTTATCACTGCGTGACGTCGCGGTAGCAGACCTTGAAATGTACCGACAAGAGCTGCCCGAAACTTTGTTCCGCCGCTGCCGTCACGTCGTAACGGAAAACAAGCGCACCGTACTCGCTGCGGAAGCCCTGAGGGCTGGTGACGTTGACTGCCTCGGTCAGCTAATGAACTGTTCGCATGAATCGCTGCGCAATGATTATGAGGTTAGCTGTCGCGAACTCGATATCCTGGTTGACCTGGCGCGTGAGGAAGAGGGCGTGGCGGGAGCGCGAATGATGGGCGGAGGATTTGGTGGGAGTACGATCAACCTTATTCGGCAGGATAAGCTTGAGCAATTTACCCGCCGTGTTTCGGAACGTTATCAGGAGGCGACCAAAATGGTTCCCACAATTACCACTGTTGAAGCGGACGATTGTGTATCGGAACTGCTCATAGATTAGTCACGCTATGCCTATAAGCAGAAAAGAGGTTCCCCGCCCCGAATATCCCCGACCGCAGTTTGCACGCAGTCTTTGGCTTAATCTGAATGGCGAATGGGAATTTGCCTTTGACGATAAGAATGAGGGTTTGAAGAAGGGGTGGCACGACGGCCGCGAGCTGCCGCTGCGGATCGTTGTGCCGTTCGCCTACCAGACGCTTCTCTCCGGTATAAACGATAAGAGTATTCACGAAGTCGTCTGGTACGCGCGCTCTTTTGAACTTCCTGACGGATTTGACAAGCGAGATGTGCTGCTGCACTTCGGAGCCGTTGATTATGCGGCGACAGTTTGGATCAACGGTAATGAAGTTGGGCACAACCTCGGCGGACATGTGCCATTTCAATTCGACATTGCGCCTTATCTTTGCAAAGGAGAGAACCGTTTAGCCGTGCGTGTTGAGGATCGCCAGGACCCTCAGCAGCCACGGGGTAAGCAGTCTCACACAGGTCTGCCCGAAAGCATCGACTATTACTGCACTACCGGTATTTGGCAAACTGTTTGGCTTGAGCCAGTGCCTGCCATTCGGATCGAAGAGTTGCGCATGATCACTCACGCGAAACGGAGTCTTCTTGAGTTAACCGTGTTTCTTCATGCTCCGTCCGCAGCTTGGCGAATAGAGGTTGAGGTGCTCGAACAGGGTAAACGCGTCGCCCTGGGGGTAGATGAAACGGCCGTAGCGACTGGTCGACTTGGGATCACAATTCCTTACGCCAAATTGTGGTCGCCGGAATGTCCGCATCTCTATGACCTTCAGGTTCGGTTGTACGATGGCGATAAACTTTTGGATGAAGTCGGCTCGTATGTGGGCCTGCGCGGAATCGAATTGCGCGAAGGAAAGTTTCTGCTTAATGGCGAACCGACTTACCTAAAAATGATTTTGGACCAGGGGTACTGGCCAGACGGTTACCTGACTGCCCCTTCTGATGAAGCCCTGCAGACGGATATCGGATGGCTGAAGATGTTTGGGTTCAACGGCGTGCGTAAACACCAGAAGATCGAGGATCCTCGCTGGCTCTATTGGTGCGATAGATTAGGCGTGCTGGTTTGGGAAGAGATGCCGAATGCCAGGGAATGGTCGGCGAAGGCCGAGGAATTATTGTCTGCGGAATGGCAGGAGGCAGTAAGGCGCGATTACAACCATCCCTGTATTGTGGCTTGGGTGCCGGTCAATGAGAGCATGGGCTTTCCCGGGCTAAACCAGCAACATGCCGGACAATATGCATTTATTGAACGAATGGTAAGAGCAACGAGGCGACTCGATGCCACGCGGCCCGTCATCGACAACGATGGTTGGGAACATACGGATATTACTGACATTTGCGCTATCCACGATTACACACCTTCTGCGGACAAACTCGCATTGCGTTATCAGGATATGGCGGTCGGTGGCGAGTTGCCCCTCATGGTATGGCTTAGTGAAAAGCCGCTCTTCGTGCGCGGTTCAAAATATCGCGGCCAGCCGATCGTGTTGTCTGAAGTTGGAGGTTTCCTGGCCATCCCCGATAACGTGCCGCCGGAAAAGCGCGACCTGCTTTATCAATTCTATGATTCCGTGCAAAATCCGGAAGAGTTATTAGTCAAGTACCGCGACTTGATGAGCGGGATTGCCTCTTTAAAGTTCCTGGCAGGTTTTTGCTACACTCAACTGACCGACATCGAGCAGGAACTCAATGGCTTGCTCACGTATGACCGGCAACCGAAATTTCCAGCAGAAAGCATCGCACTGATCCATCGTGAATGGCTGCCGAAGTAATACCGTGTAGGACTACCACCTCATTCGCGATTTTGAAGCGCCTGACGGTTTTGATCGTAGGTTTCCGCGCGATGATGAATAAAAAGCGTTTCTAGCCAACCTTTATTTTATTTGGATATTTTGTCGCTGACAGAGGTTTGTCAGAAGAATATCGGGGAACAACTTCCGCAACACCGTAAATTCCTGGATCTTGTATATAGGCAGACCCACAAGTTGAGGTGCCACTGTATAGCGCAAGTGGGATGCACTCGCTACAATTCCCGCTACATGCCAATACCGACTCCGACAGTGACCACTCGGTTCAACCTTTATCTATTGCTTTCGTGAGAGTTAGTTGGAGGCGGCGATCGGAATCGAACCGATGAATAAAGGTTTTGCAGACCTCTGCCTTACCACTTGGCTACGCCGCCGCTGGGAGTATATCAAAACGCACGATAACAGGTATCTTTCCGGTGAGGGCTGTCGCTACGACATCTGCTGGTGCAGCATTGGTAAACTGAGAATACGGCCCCGTGTCTAAATAATCCTGATTGATCCAAATAGAAATCGGTTGAGTCCTTGAACGTGAAAAACCTGGGCGAAGGCACCTGCCTGCGCCCAGGTCATAGATTTTGGAGCGGGAGACGAGATTTGAACTCGCGACTTCGACCTTGGCAAGGTCGCACTCTACCACTGAGTTACTCCCGCATTGCATTAAGGATTCTACGGATTGACGAATCGTTGTCAAGTTGGGCAATCTGCGCGCGTAAATCCGCAGATTACGCAGATTACACAGAGAAATGAAGGGGCGGCTCCATTATCATGTTACGGTCGTCACAGTTGCTTCTAAGGATGACACGGAACCCCGCTGGCGCAGGCGTCTAATCGGCTGCTGTTTCCTCTGCGTAATCGGCGTAATCTGCGGACTATTGACTTTACGGCGCGCCTCTCGTAAGTTTCGCCTTCTTCGAACCGAAAAAACCCGCAATTACTGCTTCGCCACTTAAGGAGTCTTCCGAAATGAATAAGCCCGCCGTGTTTCTGCGCGCCCGAACTCAACTAGTAACCGCCGCCATGCTCGTCTTCGCGGCTGCGAGTTTTATCTCCGGCCAGCAGGGGTATCGCAAACCACCCAAAGAAGTGTTGGACATCCTGAATGCGCCGGTTACGCCGACGGGTCTGACCAGTCCCACGCGCGACAATATGTTGCTGGCGACCGGATTTCGTTATCCGCCGCTCAGTGACCTGGCCCAGCCAATGCTGCGTCTGGCAGGCTTGCGCATTAATCCAGGCACCAATGGACCACATCGCGGCCAATACTATGTGGCGCTCTCGTTGAAACGAATTGCCGACGGCAGCGAGGTGAAGATCGATTTACCCCCTAACGCGAAAATCAGTCAGCCACAATGGAGCGGTGACGGGAAACAGTTCGCGTTTACCAACGCGACTGCCAACGGCATTGAGTTGTGGATAGGCGAGGCAGCCAACGGGAAAATTCATAAGATCAAAAACGTCGCGGTCAACTCCGTTGTCGGCGGATCGTTCGAATGGATGCCGGACAATCGAACCGTGCTGGTGAAGCTCGTTCCGACGAAGCGAGGTACGGCGCCGGCCTCGCCCATTGTGCCCGCCGAACCGAACTCGCAGGAGAGCGCCGGCAAACTGGCCCCGGTGCGCACGTACGAGGATCTCCTTAAGTCGCCATTCGACGAAACGCTTTTTGAATACTACGCCACGGCGCAGTTAGCTTTGATCGATACGGGCGGCGGCAAAATTACTGAAGTGGGCCCGCCGGGGATTTTCCTGTCGTTGGATCCGGCGCCGGATGGCAATCAGGTCCTGGTGACGCGAGTGCACCGGCCGTTTTCGTATTTGTATCCCGTGTTTGCTTTTCCGAGAGAAGTTGAAGTTTGGGACAGCAAGGGCAAAGTGGTTCACAAGGTAGCGAGCCAACCGCTGGCTGATCAGGTGCCGATCGACGGCGTGCAAACTGGCCCACGTTCTATTCACTGGCGTCCGAATGAACCGGCAACCCTCGTCTGGGTTGAAGCGCTTGACGAGGGCAATCCGAAAACGAAAGTTCCTTTCCGCGATCGCGTGCTGACCTTGAAAGCTCCTTTTACTTCTCAGCCTGCCGAGTTGATGAAGACGGAGCATCGCTATCGCAATATCCAGTGGGGCGAAAAAGGCGGCATGGCTTTGATTACGGATTTCGATCGCGACCGGCGCTGGGTGCGCACGGTCATGATGGATGCGGACAAACCCGGCGAAGCACCAAAGCAGATTTGGAGCCGCAGCCAGCAGGATCGTTATGGAGATCCGGGTACGCCAGCCACACGCCTCTTGCCGAATAACCAGCGCGCGATTTTGCAGTTTGGAGATTCCATTTATCTGTACGGGGCGGGCGCTTCCAGCGAAGGCGAGCGGCCCTTTCTTGATCGGTTGAATTTGCAGACGCTGAAAACGGAACGTCTCTTTCGCAGCGGCGCACGAGGCTATGAACTGTTTATCACGTTGTTGAAGGATGACGGATCGCAATTCATAACGCGGCGCGAGAATCCAACCGAGCCGCCGAACTACCAACTGCGGACGCGGCTCTTGGTTACGTCAGGTCCGGCTATTGATAGCGACGGTGTCGAGAACTCAGTGGCCAAGCCCCTTACGAACTTTCCCGATCCCACGCCGCAGTTGCGGGGCATTACTAAACGTCTGGTGACCTACAAACGCAAGGACGGCGTGCAGTGTTCCTTCACGCTCTATTTACCGCCCGGCTACAAAGAAGGCACGCGGTTGCCGACTGTGGTGTGGGCCTATCCGCTCGAGTTTACCGATGCGGACACCGCCGGTCAGGTCAGCGGATCGACACAGCGCTATACGACGATTGGCGGGCCGTCGCATCTATTTTTCCTGTTGGAAGGCTATGCGGTGCTCGACAACGCGACGATGCCGGTGGTCGGCGATCCGGAAACAGTTAACAACACTTACGTCGAACAAATTGTCATGAGTGCGCAGGCGGCGATCGACAAAGCCGCAGAGCTCGGGGTCACCGATCCTGATCGCGTGGGTGTGGGGGGACACAGTTACGGCGCCTTCATGACTGCGAACTTGCTGGCCCACTCAGATTTGTTTCGGGCGGGAATTGCGCGCAGCGGCGCTTACAATCGCACCCTCACACCGTTTGGCTTTCAAAGCGAGCGGCGAACTTTTTGGGAAGCGCCGGAGATGTACGTGAAGGTTTCGCCCTTCGTCTTTGCACACAAAATCAACGAGCCGATTCTCTTAATTCACGGTGAGGCTGACGACAACCAGGGCACGTTCCCGATTCAGTCAGAGCGCATGTACCAGGCGATCCGCGGAAACGGTGGCACGGTGCGTTATGTCACGTTGCCGCTGGAAGCGCACGGGTATGCCGGTCGCGAAACAATCGAGCACGTGCTGTTCGAGATGATTGGCTGGTTTGAAAAGTATGTGAAGAACGCGCCGCCGCGGACAGGGAAGCAGCAGGCCGGAAACTAGTTGGCCCACTTGGTACCGGTTTGACGGCAGCCCGGAGGGCTGCAAGCCAGTAGCCGGTGGTCGCAGACCACCGGAACCGAATCTCAATTCATCGTTAGCACCCTGAAAGGGTGCGAGGCCTTTCGAAGCCGCTAGTGAAAGACCTTGCACCCCTTCAGGGTGCGATTCGATTAACTCGCTACCGGAGGTCTTCGCTTCGCTTCGACCTCCGGCTACTTTCTGACAACCCTTCGGGTTGCAAAATAGTCACGAGTCAACAGTTTCCTCACGGGGGACCAGACGCGAAGTACGAATTGCAAACTAATGGGTTTCGTTACAGTAGCGGATGCCGCGAGATGTCTGTGTAGCGCGAGCCTGCACCGCTTAGTTCGCTACGAATAACCACCAGCTCATTAGCTTCAAACTTCAGCGGGGAAAATCCCATCTGCCGGTGAGCGTCTGCTAACTCAAGCGCAGCCGCCGGTTGCCGTACCCGCGCAATCGTAAGATGAGGACGGAACGCGCGCTGTTCCCGTGCGAAACCCTGCGCAGCACACTCTGTTTCCAGTCGTCCATTCAGACCAGCGAGACCTTCATCAGGATTCCTAATTCCAATCCATAGAACTCTAGGCCGGCCGCGGTCGGGAAAAGCCCCGCAGCCTTCCGCGCTCAGGGAAATTGGTTTCAGTCCGGCGACCGCGCGTTCGGCGGCCAGCGAGAGTGCGGCCACGCGATCGACACCTACCTCGCCCAGAAACTTTATTGTCAGGTGAAGCTTGTCGTCGCGATTCCAACTCGCCTGAGCATCGGGAACAGATTCACGCAAGCGTGCAATATGCGCCTGTACTCGTTCGCGGAGTTCGCGAGGCAAATTGATAGCGCAGAACACGCGCCAGGAGGTGCTGGAAAGGCCAATCTTTCGTGCGCTATCGTTTGGCAAGCGACTCTGGAAGTTTCTTCAGCGCCAAAGGCGCGAAATGCAACAGCCTGGGCCAGCGGCCCAGGTCAAAAAAAGTGATTTTGAATCGAGTGCTGAAGGCACGGCATATTCCGCGCCCGTGACTTTTGCATTTCGCGCCTGCAGCGCGAAACCCGCCCGCTATCGCCGGCGGTACTGACAAGATTGATCCGTCCGCTCTTCGCCCGTGGCCATTACTTCGGTTCCATCACGAGCGTCTCGCGGGTCGCTTCCGTCACGGCTGCAGGGCTGAAAGGAAACGGGCGGGGCGTGACGTTGCGCCAATCATCAAGCTGATCTTTCCAGTGCGGACTCGCAGGCAAACCGGATTGGCCGAGGGCAATTCCATGTTGCGTCTTGTTCCAATCGCTGGGGTCGGCGATTAACCGCATGGAAACGGCCGTCCCCACGTTTACAGTTGCACCCAGCAGGAAGGGCGTGCCGCTTTGCGGAAAGGGCCCGACGGTAAACTGGCTCCCAACCAGCGGCGCCCCGGCGAGCGGATGGCTGAACCGCGCCGGCGACATCGCTCCCCAGGTCCATTTCGCTTCGTCGGCTCCCAAGCTTTTGATCAATGCCTGGCGCGCATCAACGTAACTCGCCCGCAGCAAATCAGCGTAGTTATTAAATTCCTTTGGCAGCCACTCGCGCGGCTGTTCTTTTATTACCCGGTCGATCAGCAAATCGGAATTCGGCCACACGTAATTCTTGAACAACTGATCGCCCAGCGTAGCCGTCAGGACCCGCTGGCGAAACGCTACGCGCATCTGCGCTACGACCGGCGCCACTCGCGAGTCGGCATCGAGGCGACCATTCCACGATGCAAAGGATGCAACGGAGGCACGCATCTGATCGTCCATCAGCTGCCCTTGCATGGTGCGGACCACCTCACTTGCGAAGTGTGCTCCGGCGATGCTGTAAACGTCGCCCTGAATCCGGCGGAAGTCATCGATCGTTAGTTTCGGTTTTTGGTTCAGCAAATCAAAAATGCGGCGCGCCCGGTAAGGTTGGGCCCAGTGATGCGTCAGAAAGTGTGAATAGCTGGCGCCGACCACGCGCTGGTTGGCCGTAACAATTATTCCGGACGGCGGATCGTATACATGCGGAAGCTTGGCGAAGGGAATGAACCCGGTCCATTCGCCGGCGTCCGTGGTGCCGTCGTATGGCACGCTGCCGTCGCCGCTCTTGCGAATCGGAACGTGGCCGGCGCCATAGTATCCAATGTGACCGTCTACGTCGGCGTAAACAAAGTTCTGAGTCGGACCGGTGTACCCGCTAAGTGCCGCGGTGAACTCTTTCCAGTTGTGCGCGCGATTCACGCGAAACAGACCTTCCACTTCCACTGAATCAGACGTGAGCGCAGGCCAGCGCAAAGCGTAGCGCGCCCCGTCCTTGTCCAAAACGATTGGACCATGCCGCGTGACGGTGACGTCAAAGGTTTGCGTTTCAGTTTCAGCATTGGCGAAGCCCTTGCGAACTTTGATCTGTTCGTGCCGTATTTCGGCTTCCTGCCAGCCTGACGGCGTTTGATAGCGCGTGGGATTTTCCTTGTCGAACTTTTCCAGGTAGAGATCCTGAACGTCGGGATTCAGGTTTGTAACTCCCCACGCGATGCGGTCGTTGTGGCCAATTACTATGCCGGGCGCGCCGGGAAAAGTGACGCCGGCAACATGCATCCCGGGCGCAACCAGTTCAGCCATGTACCAGATGTTAGGAGCGAACGCGGGCAAGTGCGGATCATTCGCCAGCAGCGGCTTGCCTGACACTGTCCGTTTGCCGGAAACGACCCAGTTGTTGCTGGCCTGGGTCCAGTCTTCGGCGAAGGAAGGTAAGCAGTCGGCAGTGGGCAGTGAGCAGTCGGAATCACGCGAGTCTGCGAGGACACCGGCGATTTGAAAGGCGCGGTGCTGAGTCTCGGCTAACTTTGCAACGTCCGCGGGATTTGTAGGGGCGGCACTTCGTGGCCGCCCCATTGTCACATCATTCAAGGAAGGGGGTGGCCACGGAGTGCCACCCCTACGAAGTGCCTGCGGCGAGTTCCCATGCGCCCGCACTCCGAGATCTTTACCTACAGCCAAAACATCGAGCGGCGTGATTTCAAGCAAGAGTGCGTCACGTTTTTCCTTCGGCAGATTTGACAAGGACGCGCGCATTACGTCCACCGGCCAGGTGTTGGAAAGAACTTCGTAGAGCAGTTTGCCAACTGCCAAAGTGTCCGCGGGCACCCAGGGACGCGGTTTGTACTGCAGAATCAAGAACTCCGGCGGCAGGTTCTGAGGCGTGCGCGTCGCGATGTACGCGTTGACGCCTTTCGCATAAGCCTCCAGCACCGCGCGCATCGGCGCAACCATTTTCGCGGCCGTATCGTCGACAACGCGCGCGAAGCCCATTGTGCGATGGCGCTGGTCCTGGGCCAGTGCTGCCGCTCCGAGTATCTCCGCCAGTTCGCCGCGAACATTTCGCCGCAGCAGATCCATCTGCCACAGACGATCGCTGGCCATCACATAACCCTGCGCAAAATAGAGATCGTCGTCGTTCTTCGCTTCGATGTAGGGGATGCCACGTTCATCGCGCCGCACGATCACGCGATCGCGAAGCCCGGAAATCTGGATTGTAGTGCTGGCGGCTTGTTGGCCATATGTGTCAGCCACGACTCCGCCAGCACAGAAAATTGAAATGGCGACCATCACGCTTACGATTGTCTTTCGCGTCATACAGGAGGACCTCATCAAAGTTTATTCATAGAAAGTAGATCCGGCGGCGGCTTTGCTTGTAGCGTAAAAGCGCACGTTTGCGCAAGGTGCGTACGTGGCAATAGAGCGAATCCGCGCAGTGAGGTCAGTACCACCACGCGGTAGCGGGTGGGTCGCCCGGGTGCTTGCCATTACCCACCCGCTACCGCGTGGTGGTACTGACCTCATACACACGTTGACCGCGCGATCCTTAATGACTACAATCCGTCGCATGTCGAAGGGGAAACTTTTGTCACTCTGCGTCTTGCTGCTGGTACTCGGTGCTGCGACGCGCGCCCCTGCGCAGCAGCGACCGCTGCTCACCGAAGACGTCGATATTATCCCGCAGGGCTCGCTGCGAATCGAAACCGGTGTAGATTTTTTCCAGGGGGCGAAGTTTCCCGTATCCGGACTTACCGGCGATTTGACGCGCGTCGGAGTTATCGGAATTCATATCGGCCTCTCTCCCAATGTCGAGATTTCGATTGAAGGCGTGGCGCAGAATTTCCTGAGCATAAACTCACGCGGCGGGTCCGCAATTCCTTTGAACGTCGCACCGGGCGCGCTTTCAACGAATGACTTTGGCGACTTTTCGCTCTCCACCAAGATCAAGCTGCGGCGCGAAACCCGGAATGGACCATCGCTGGGATTCCAATTCGGAGTAGAACTTCCCAACTCGAACCAGGCCCGGGGTATCGGTATCAATCAAACAAATGCTTACGGGCAAGTTCTTTTCGGAAAGAAATTTGGACGAGACGACCGCGTAAACACCTTCGGCAATCTAGGGATCGCAATTCTGACTGCACCAACCGCCCTCTTTACTCAAAATGATGTTCTGACTTACGGCGCTGCCGGTATCGTTCGCATCAACAAGCAATTCAGCCTGGCCGGCGAAGTAAATGGCCGGGCCAACACGCGCCCCGGCAATGGCCCGCTGGGCACAGAGTCACAGGCCCAGGCACGGCTCGGCATGCAGGTGCGGGCATCGGGATTGAGATTTGATGTCGCCGGTATCAAAGGTCTAACCAGTTTCAGCCCCAACTCCGGAATCACGATTGGCGTCACCTATGACTCGCCGGTGATATTTGCTCCTGTAAAATAAAGCGTACTTCGTACTTTGTGCTTGGTACTTCGCACTTCGTAGTTCGTGCTTTGTGTTTTGGTCGTTTTGAAGGCTCGGTCAAAGCACGGAGTACAAAGCACAAAGTACAAAGCACCCGGTCGCGCTATGTTCGATTGGCTACACGCTGCTGCTCGCTGGTTGGGGGCCTACATCGTCAGCGTCCCGCTGTATATCGCCGCGCCGGTGATGGTCCTCATCGGCGCGCTCGATTCCTCGCTGCTCTCTCTTCCGGAAATTAATGACTATCTGGTGGTGGCCCGTTGCTATGCGCACCCGCGCGCGGTTTTCATCTTCCCGTTGTTTGCGGCGCTGGGATCGGCCCTTGGCTGTTTGCTGCTTTACACGATTATTCGGCGCGGCGGACAGACCGTATTGCGGCGTCGCTTTCGCGCCGACCACATACAGCGAGTCGAAGCCGCCTATGCGCGATTCGGCATTCTGGCTCTGGCGATTCCGGCGTTGTTGCCGCCGCCCATGCCTTTCAAAATTTTTGTGGCGACCGCGGGCGCGATGGAGTTTCCCCGCCGGCGTTTCCTAATCACGATCCTGGTGGCCCGCTCGCTCCGCTATTACGTCGAAGGAACCCTCGCCGTTTTCTACGGCGAACGCGTGTTACGCTTTCTGAAAGACAATGGCCTGATGATCATCAGCATCGTCGCTGGTGTTTGCCTGCTGGCGCTGGTAGCTTATTTGCTTTCGGGAAGAGGCAGGGCGGCGTTTGCGAAGGGAAATGACAGCAAAGCTGAGGAATAACGTGGTCGGGACCAATTCGCGATAGCCCGTCTGGATTGATTTGCCGACAGTAGTCGGAATTATCGGCGCCGAAGAAGGCGGGCGGTAGCCCGCCGCTAAACGATAGAACTTAGAAAGCCGATTGCGCCGAAGAAGGCGGCCGGCCGCTAAACGTAGAAGTCAGAAAGGACTAATTCAACTCTTGAAGTGGCTCTTCGGAAGACTGGCAAAAGTCTCTAATTATTTGATCACCTTCGGGCCATTCGGCCTATTTGCGATTGCGCTGCTCGACGGCGCGTTCGTTCCGATGGCCGGCGGTCCGGACGCAGTGGTGATGCTGCTGTCCGCTTCGCGTCCCGGCTGGATGGTTTTCTATGCGGGGGCGGCAAGTCTGGGTTCGACCGCCGGCTGCATAATCCTCTACTACCTATCCAAGCGCGGGGGGCGTCGCGCCCTCGCGAGGTTCTCGCCTTCCAAGCAAGCGCGCGTCAAAGATTTGATCGAACGCTACGACGTTTTATCGGTACTGGTCGCATCACTGCTTCCGCCGCCGTTTCCTTTCAAACTATTTGTGGTATCGGCCGGCGTTTTTCGGCTCAGCATCATGCGCTTCGCCATCGCCATCTTTGCCGGACGTGCGTTCCGTTATTTGCTCGAGGGTTACCTGGCGGCGCGTTACGGAGATCATGCTAAAGAATGGCTCGCGCACTACTATCCGGCCATTGGAATCAGCTTGGCAGTCCTGATAGTTCTGGCATTCATCGGCCGCAGCTTGTGGCGACACCGGCAGGCGCCAACCGTTTCAGAGATCGAGAGCTAACTGCGCCTCGTCGCGCCGCGCGCGCCTTGCTTCCGGGTTGAGCCGGAAACTGCGTGCGGCTCCGATGTTCTTAATTCCCAATTCATCCATCTGCTGCAATAGCCGAAGCAGGATGTGCGCGGTCGCCAGCGCATCACTGCCCGCGCGGTGACGAGCGGAAATTTCAATTCCAAAGTGTTCCGCAACCGCGTCGAGCCGATAGCGGCGCAACTCCGGAATCAAGTGCCGCGACAGGGCGATGGTGCAGAGGCTGATGTTTCCCATTCGCAGGCCAGGAAATGCGCGGCCGACTTCATGGTTTAGCACTCGCAAATCGAAAGGCGCATTGTGCGCTACCAGCACACCATCGCCGACGAAGTCCAGCCACTCATCGGCAATCTCAGCAAACGTTGGTGAATGTTGGACCAAGCCATCAGAAATTCCCGTTAGCGAACTAATGAACGGCGGAATCGGCGTGCCGGGATTAAGAAGTTTTTCGAAGCGGGCGACAATTCTTCCGCCGCTGACGTGATAAGCTCCGATTTCGATAATGCGAGACGGCAGCAGTTTGGTGCCGGCGGCTTCCACGTCCACGACGATGAAGTCCGTATCCGCCAACATGCGTCCGTCGTGATCGCGCTCAACCAGGTTGACCTGGAAATCTTCGCCCAGTTCAAATCGCGGGTCGGCGCCGAGCAGATCGCCAATCAGCTTGCCTGCCAGGGCGCTATCGATATTTGCAAGTTTGAAAACGGCGTCCACAACTTCGACGGCCGAGGCACAACCACCACACGCCTGCAGCAGGTCCGCCGTTTCTTGTACCAGGGTGGAGTCCGAAATAAGATTGCGCCGCGAAAGCATGCGATGATTGTAGTGCGGGTCTTTTGCGATTGCGAATTGCAGAATGCGGATTGCGGATTTGAAGATCTACAGAGCACGTTTTTCTTGTGCTTAATTCGGGAAATGCTCAGCGCGCAACCGGCTAAGCCTTTTGGTGGGGCTGCTCCCACAACACTGCGGAGGCCTTTTGACACCAGAAGACGTAATCGCAAAGTTTAGAATGACCGGCGCGTTGCTGGAGGGACATTTTGTTCTCTCGAGCGGGCTCCACAGCTCAACCTATCTGCAGTGCGCCATTGCTTTGCAGCAACCATCGGTGGCGGCTGTGTTTGGCGCCGCTATTGCTGAACGAGTTCGCGAACAGAACGTGCAGACCATCGCTGCTCCGGCAATCGGCGGCATCATCATCGGTTACGAAGTGGCGCGGAGTTTGGATGTGCGGTTCATTTGGACTGAGCGGGAACAGGGAACGATGTCGCTGCGCCGCGGTTTCGCGGTCGCCCCCGGCGAGCGGATCCTGGTCGTCGAGGACGTCATCACAACTGGGGGCTCCACGCGCGAAACAATCGAAGTACTGACGGCGGCGGGCGCTGATGTTGTCAGCGCGGCTTCGATCATCGATCGCTCGGGCGGCAATGCGGACGTCGGAGTGCCGCGATTGGCACTTGCTACTTTGGAAGTGCCGGCTCTTGATCCATCAATTTGTCCCGCCTGTGCGCGCGGTGAGTTAGCAATCAAACCTGGCAGCAGGACGGCCGTGAACCGTAAACAGTGAACGTGAACCGTGAACCGTGAACAGTAAACTGTAAACAGAACATTAAGTCGACGTGTACCGTTCACTGCCACTGCCACTGCTCACTGCTCACTGCTCACTGTTTACGGTTCACGATTCACGGTTCACGATTTTTCCCCAATGAATTTCAAGCTCACGCTCCAATACGACGGCACGGATTTTCACGGTTGGCAGATCCAGAATGAGCTGCGTACCGTACAGGGCGAGTTAACGCGCGTCCTGTCGCTGCTGGAAGGCGGGGCCGTGGTAGTTCATGGTTCGGGTCGCACGGACGCGGGTGTACATGCAGAAGGGCAAGTCGCCAGCGTGCAACTGCAACGGACCTTCACGCCTGAGAAACTGCGGTCCGCAATCAACGGCAACCTGGAGCGGGACGTGCGGGTTTTGGATGTGCGCGAAGTTGATGACGATTTCCATGCGCGGTATTCAGCCCGCGGCAAAACATATATTTACCGAATTGTGAGCGCGCCGGTTATTTCACCTTTTTGGAACCGCTACGCGTTACAGGAAGCACGAACCCTCGATCTATCGCGCCTGCGGTCCGCTGCGCAGGTCTTCCTCGGAGAGCATGACTGGACCGCGTTTTCTGCCGCGCAAACCGATAGTGAAACCCGCGTGCGAACCATCACTGCCCTGGAAGTTTCCGAGCGCTGGGATGAGCGTGGCCAGTGCCCTTTGATTGAAATCTGGGCGACGGCGGATGGGTTTCTGCGTTACATGGTGCGCTCGATTGTGGGCACGTTGCTGGCGGCGGCGCGCGAGGAAATTGAAGAGGAACAGATCCAACGTGCTATTCAAACCGGCGAACGATCGCTGGCGGGTGCGACTGCGCCGGCTTGCGGGTTAACGCTTAAGAGCGTTCTCTACGACTGAAATCAGGCGGGCGATTGAGATTGGCTCTCGCCAGGAGTAGGTTGCGACGCTTAGGGTCGCGGTGAATTTAGCCGTGGCTTTCAAGCCACGGATCGACCGTTTGGAAAAAAAACGATCGTCGTGACATTTTGCGCGCATGTCAGGTCCCGGCCTTGAAAGGCCGGGCTAAAATCCTTCGACGCTAAGCGTCGCGGGGGGACCTGTTCCTCAGTCGCATTATTAATTCTTCGAGAGACGAATGCAGCCGAACGACTACGCCGATCTATATGCGTTGGAGGACGAGCTTTGGTGGTTTGCAGGAATGCGCGAAATCGCGGCCGTGCTGCTCGATCCGATTTGCCCGGTTAACGCGAACCGGGTCGTTCTTGACGCCGGCTGCGGAGCGGGAGGCAATCTCAACTGGCTGCGACGTTACACCGCGCGGGACCGGATTTTTGCTGTCGACTTCAACTCTGACGCGTTGCGTTTCTGCCGCGCACGGAAGCATGAGTTGCTGGCGCAGGCGTCGGTGGTTGCGCTTCCGTTTCAGTCGGGAATCTTCGATCTCGTCACCAGCTTCGACGTGCTGGGCCAACTCTCTGATCAAGACGACGAAAAGGCGTTACGCGAAATGAACCGCGTTATGAAACCGCGCGGCGTGGTCATGGTTCGCGCCGCCGCCTATCAGTGGTTGCATAGCGGACATGACATCGCGCTACACACGCAACAGCGCTATGACCTTGCATTGCTGAGTCGGAAGGTTGAGGCCGCAGGCTTTCGCGTCTTGCGCGCAACTTACGCGAACAGTTTGCTGTTGCCGGCAGCGATGCTACGCCGGCTGGTCTTAAAACGAATTGGCCTTGTTGATCAAGGCTCCGACGTAAAGCGGCTTCCTTCTGAAGCTCTGAACAAAGTTTTTACGACGATGCTCCATGGCGAAGCGCGTTGGTTGCGAAGGCCCGGGGCTCGTTTGCGTTTCGGCCTATCGGCGATATGCGTCGCCGAAAAACGGGGTGAGCAGTAGTCACTCAACTTCTTCACTGGGACCGCGGGCGTCCCGCCCGCCGCTAATCGTCAGCGGTAATTATCATGGAATCCTGTTTGACAAATGCGGGCGGGACGCCCGCGGTCCCAGTGAAGAGCTTGAGTGACTGCTCCCTATGTGACGCTCAAGGGTGTCTCAACCAGTTCCGATAATTCATTCACGCCGGGCGCCCAGTAATGCTCGCGATGCTCCTGATAAAACTTGATCGTGCGCGCCAATCCTTCGCGCAGCGGCGTGCTGGGACGCCAACCAAGCATCGTTTCAATCTTCCTGGCGCTGCAATAGGAGTTGCCGATTTCAATCAACTGACGTTCGGGTGGGAACGCCACACACCGAACTTTGCCGCGGCCGGTTAGCGAAATCAGCTCGGTCGCAAGTGCCGCCAGGCTGGTCGGTTCGCTACCGCCCAGATTGAAAATCTCACCTTCGGCCCGTTCACTCGCTCCCACCAACAACAACGCTTCGACGACATCGTCGACGTAATTCAGGTCGCGGCGTTGCTTGCCATCGCCGAACAGTTCAATCGTCTGGCCGTCGATCGCCTGGCGAATGAACCAGGGAACAAAGCCCTGCCGGTCGTGCCAAATCAGCTGCCGCGGACCGTAGGTATTTGTCAGCCGCAGGCATACCGTGCGCGTGCCGTAGATGCTTTGATAGAGCTGGTGATAAAGCTCGGCGGCGCGCTTATGTATGCCGTTAATGTCGAGGGGCGCAATGCGATGCTCTTCATCGATGGGAAGATAGACCGGCTTGCCGTACACCTGACGCGTGCTCGTGAAAACAATTTTCGCGTGGGGATTGTAATTCCGGCAGACCTCAAGCAACGTAAGTTGAGCGGCGCAATTCAACTCCAGATCGCGCTGCGGATACTGCAGAGACTCCAGATGGCTCACGTTGCCGGCAAGATTGAAGATGTAATCTACGCCCCCAACTAGATGACTAATTACGGTGGCGTCGTTAATGCTGGCCCGATGCACGCGAACGCGGCCATCCAGGCCGTGAATATTGAAAAGGTTCCCACCTTGTCCCGGTATCAGGGCGTCGACGATCGAGACATTTACGTCGCCGATCTCGATCAAACGTCGCGCCAGGTTACTGCCGATGAACCCGAGACCACCGGTTATCAGCACGGAACGTTCTTTGTATTCCTGATAATGATTAGTCATGAATGGACCCGCTCGACCGCAGGCAGGTGGCTCATCAAACGCAACCTGAGTCCAACCAGTTCAATCATGGTAGCGATGATTCGCCAGACAGTGAAAAACTGCGATCGCCCATGCGTTCTGGGAAAATGATGCACGCCGACCTCGGTGAAGCGACAACCGGCCCGTTGCAGCTTTGCAATCAACTCAACACAGATGGCCCCACTCGTGGAGGTTAGCTCTATCTGCTGCATGCGTTCCCGCCGGATTAGGCGAAAATCGCAGTCGACGTCACGGACCGGCAGGCGAAAGAGCAAGTGCGCGAATTGATTGTAAGCTCCACCAAGCACGCGGCGTGGGGCGCTGTCAGCGCGCTTTAGTTTGAAGCCATTCACGACATCAACATCGTCCGTCATTCGCTCCAACAGTATCGGCAAATCTCCGGTGTCATACTGCCCGTCGCCGTCGGTGTAAAAAATAAGTTCCTTGCTGGCGCGGGCAAATCCGCTGCGAAGCGCGCAGCCATAACCGGCGTTCTTTGCATGATGGACGACACTCACAAATGGTGAATCGCGCTCGAGCTCGTCGGCGATCAGGGAGGTTCGGTCGGTGCTGCCGTCGTCGATGATGATTACTTCATAATCATGCGACAGTTTGGGCAACAGTGCGAGGCTCTCTTTAACGAGCCGGGCGATTGTGCCTTCGTCATTGTAAGCAGGAAAAAAGACGCTTATACTTTTGATGACTTCGAATTATCTCCACTCTTAAAGCGTCGCCTCTGAAATAAGTGGGCGGAGGTTAGCTCACGCCGGTAACAGATGCAAGCCCAGTATTGCTTAACGGAGAAGTTCGGTTCCTTCCTACGAATTCTCTCGGCCCATCGCACCGCTGTCATCATAATTCTGCTGCTGGCGCTGACCTGTCGCGCGGTTCTCACGTTCCGCTTTCCCCTGGTTGGACCAGACGAACGACGTTACACGGTCCCAGCGGTGAACATGCTTGCCGGTCGCGGGTTTTCCGTCTCCCTGGACCCGCCATATGTGCCCAGCAAACAAGCGATGCCGCTTTACCCGCTCTTTATTGCGGGAGTCTACGCAGTGTTTGGCAGGAACAACGTAGCCGTCAGAATCGCGCAGGATCTGTTGGACCTGATTACTTGCGTGTTAGTCGCCTTCGTCTCCTTCGGTCTCGCGCCCATGCGTGTGCGGTACGCCGCGGCAATCGCGGCGCTGACAATTTACGGATTCTTGTCCTGGTTCACTCTGCACTGGACCAGGTTTGTTTTGACTGAGACGCTCGCGGTTTTTCTAACTACCCTGGCCATTGCAACCGCAGTCTTGGCAATGGAGCGGCGCTGGTTTTGGGCCGTCGCCGGGGGAGTGTGCGGCCTTGCTTTGCTGACGCGGGGTGACTCACTGTTGCTGATTGGAGCTTTCGGTTTGTTCCTCATGTTCCAGATCGCGCGCACGCGATCGCTTGCGAGTGCCGGCAGTCTCCTGATGTTTAGTGCGGCTATTTGTTTGGTTATGGCTCCCTGGGTGATTCGCAACTACATACGCTTCGGAAAACTCGAACCACTTGCCTCGGAATATGGGTTCGCGCGCGACCAGGAAATGCCGGTCGGATATTTATCGTGGATCCGAACGTGGATGACCGACGAAACGCATTTCCAGGCTTTCCTCCCGGCTTTTGCCCATCAGTCGTTTAATCCGGACGAACTGCCGGACGATATCTTCGACTCGCCAGAAGAAAAGGTACGCGTCGTTAAGCTCTTGGAAGCACGCAACGAGGGTGGCGGGCTAACTGCCGAGATGAGCAATGAATTTCGCGAGATCGCCAACGATAGGATCCGGCGCGACCCGTTGCGATTCTATGTCTGGTTGCCAATCAAGCGCATAGGGTCGTGCTGGTTAACAAGTTTTTCAACTTACCATCGCCCGTTCAGATTTCTGCGAATCATTTTAGTGTTGCCGATAGTGATTGGCGGGCTGCTGGGCATGGCATTCTTCGCGGGCAGCCGGCCGCTCAACCAACTCGTCGTGTTGATAATCGTGATCAGGAGCGCGTTTCTCGGATACTTTTACGCACCGGAAGCGCGCTACATCGTGGAAGCTTATCCAGCGATGATCGCAGCGTGCGGCGTTACGGTTGCGGTGACGTGGCGGTATCTAGTAAAGCGAACTGTTAGTTCGCGACGAGAGAAGGGAATTAGCGCGCGCGCAAACTAATGGTTAGTGTGACGCAACTCCTTGAAGCGCGGTGGCCTGGCGCCGCTTTGGTCTGCGGTTGGTTCGCACCCCTTGCTAACAAGAATCCACTGACCGGCGGCGAAGGCGGCGTCAGGCCGCCGCACTCCAAGAAGTTGACGCGGGCGCCGCAGCCACTCTCCACTTTAAGAAAAGGGGCTTGTTACAAAGAGGGCGGGATAACTGCCGTAGCGTTGCGCCTGACCGGAGTGGCGAATAAGATGTACCGTCAAGCGCGGGTAGATTCAAGTTTGAAGTGGAACGTTCAGAAAGTGCTTTCGCTCCAGCGGAGCGAGATGTATAGCACCAGCAGGCCTGATTAATCCTCGCTCCGTTTGGAGCGAGACATAAGACGTGTTGACGAACCAACCAAAGATATTGCGCTCCTCCGGAGCGCGGAACAATAGGGAAAGCCTGGGATTATAGACATCTCGCTCCTCTGGGGCGAAAACAGTTGCCGGTGTTTGCAGTTCCAAAAATTGACTGCGACATCTACTTTTTGGTTATCAACCGATAAATGAATGCTTACGGACTTTGAAACTGTAGTTAACGCCGGCTCACGCGATGAGACGCTGCTGGCGGCCATCGATTGGGACCGTCTGCCTCGCCACGTGGCGATCATCATGGATGGCAACGGGCGTTGGGCGGCGCAACGCGGACAGCCGCGGATTGCCGGTCACCGCGCCGGCGTCGAGGCCGTGCGCGCCGCGGTTGATACGGGCGCGCGTTTGGGTCTTGGCGCTTTAACGCTATACGCCTTTTCCACGGAGAATTGGAAACGGCCGCGTTACGAAGTGGACGCGCTGATGCGCATGCTGCGGCGTTACCTGCGTTTAGAGTTGGATGAGATTCACAAGCAGAACATTCGTTTTCAAACCATTGGCCGGACAGCCGATCTGGCCGGCAATGTGCAGCTTGAGATTGCGCGCGCGACTGCCCACACAGCGGCAAACACCGGGATGGTCTTGAGCGTAGCTTTGAACTACGGCGGACGCGCTGAGATTGTTGACGCGACTCGCGCCGCGATGAAAAGCTTGATCGCTGAAGGAAAGGGTCCGGACGATCTTGACGAGGACGCGATTGCCCGCGAGCTTTACACGAACAATTTGCCGGAGCTCGACTTGCTGGTGCGCACCAGTGGTGAGTTGCGCATTTCAAACTTCCTCTTGTGGCAAAGCGCTTACGCGGAGATTCACGTGACCGATACGTTGTGGCCCGATTTCCGTCGCGTGCATTTGCTCGAAGCCCTGGCGGATTACCAGGGACGCAACCGCCGCTTCGGGGGACTAAAGCTGGTGGTGAATGCGAAGTGAAGCGCACGCCCGGCGTAGTAGCGTGCCGCTGCTGGTTACAAATCGAACTAGATAAGAGACGAACTTGCCCACACCCACACAAAAACCAAAAAGCAAATTAGCCAACCTCAGTTCTTCAACAGCCCGCGTTCTGACCGCCGTCGTAGCCTTGCCGGTGTTGATTGCGTCAATTGTATTTCCGCAGCTAACTATCTTGTTCGTCGTGCTGGCGGCCGCAGTGATGATTGTGGCGTTAGCAGAATTCTGGCTACTCGCGGGGAAGCGGGGCATAAAGGCGGACTTCGCGGCGGGCTATCTTGCGGCCGTGGCACTGCTGGCGGTTTTCTCGTTCACGGAGCCACGTTTCATGCCGGACTTGTTCATGATCGAAGTGGTCCTGATCGTGCTGACGATGGGAACACTGACCGCGGCGATGTTCAGAGGCGCTCCGTTTGAGAAAATGATTGCGTCCGTCGGCACGACGCTGTTGGGTGTCATGTACGTCGCGCTGTTGGGCGGTCATCTGGTGGCCACGCGCGTGGGATTCGCGCACCCGTTATCGATGCATCTGTTGTCATTCTTTTTCCTGGTGCTGATGGGCGGCGATACGGCTGCGTATTACGTGGGACGGGCGTTTGGCAAACACAAACTCGCGCCGAAAGTCAGCCCAGGGAAAACGTGGGAAGGTGCGGTCGGAGCGATGGCCGCGAGCTTGCTGCTGGCCACACTCGCGCATTACTGGTTTTTCCGCGAACTGCCTTTGAAGTGGGCCCTGCCGCTGGCAGCCGTAATGAATGTGCTGGGCGTCCTAGGTGACCTGGCCGAAAGCGCCCTGAAACGCAGTGCCGATGCAAAGGATGCGGCAAGCTTTCTACCGGGTCACGGCGGGTTTCTCGATCGGCTGGATAGCTTGCTGTTCAACGCGCCGCTCATCTACTATTTCGCGCGCCTGTATTTTCGCTCATGAGACTGATTTAGCCGATTTTCAGTGGTTGGGAGTTAATAACCGATGACTACTAAAAAGATCGTTATCATTGTCTCCAGCATAGTCATCGGCCTGGGCCTGTTGATTGCTCTTTTCATCGCTGCGATCGTGGGAACAGTTTTCTATTCGATCGCAAATAGCGACGCCGCTGTGGTGGCAAAGGAGTATCTTAAGAACAGCGAGACGTTGAAAAGCGACATCGGCGAACTGAAAGACTTCGGCACGTTCATCACCGGAAACATCAACGTGAATAACGCCAACGGCCAGGCGACGTTATACCTGAAGGCTATTGGGGAGCGGCGCGATGCTCAAGCAACTGTTAGTTTGATCTATCGCAGTGGACACCAGTGGCGCGTGACAGAGGCTTCCTATAAGAACGCTGCGGGCCAGACGATCGATCTACTGAATCCTTATGAACCACCACCGGAATCATCGCCAGAGCCTTAGCTGGTAAAGGACAAGCGAAACACATGGCCAACAGGGGAGTTGCGATTCTTGGTTCTACCGGCTCGATCGGCTGCAACACTTTGCGCGTGATTGAAGCCCTGGGCGGTCAGCGCTTTCGCGTGGTGGCCCTCGGCGCCGGCCGGAACATGGAGCGACTCGCGGACCAAATCGCTTTTCATTTACCGGAGGTCGTATCGGTTGAAACTGAAGAAGCCGCGCATGAATTGCGGGCGAAGCTATTCGACCGGAACGTTGACCTGCCGCGCATCGTTATTGGCGAATCCGGCCTCGTGGAGATCGCAACTCATCCGCTAGCCGATTGCGTGGTTTCGGCAACGGTCGGAGCGATCGGGTTCGTTCCCACCTTGCGCGCATTGGAAGCGGGGAAGCGTGTCGCTCTCGCCAATAAAGAAACGCTCGTGATGGCGGGCGAGCTGATGACTCGGGCGGCGGCCAAATCCGGCGCGGAGTTGCTGCCAGTTGATTCAGAGCACAACGCGCTGCATCAATGCCTGCGCGGTGAAAAGCGATCGGAAGTCAGGCGCATAGTGTTGACTGCTTCCGGCGGACCATTTCGGAACCGGGACAAAGCGGAAATTGAAAATGCGAGCGTCGCCGAGGCATTGCGGCATCCCACCTGGAGCATGGGAGCGAAAATCACAATTGACTCGGCCACCCTGATGAATAAAGGACTGGAAGTGATTGAGGCCCACTGGCTGTTTGGATTTGGCGCCGATGAAATCGCGATCGTAGTTCATCCCGAGTCAATCGTGCATTCGATGATCGAAATGGTCGACGGTTCGGTGATTGCGCAAATGGGCGTTACCGACATGCGTCATGCGATTCAGTATGCCTTGACGTACCCGGAACGCCACGCGTCCGATCTGCCGCCGCTGAATCTGACGGCGCTATCGTCACTGCATTTCGAAGAGCCGGACCGCGAGAAGTTTCCTTGCATCGAACTGGCATATCGCGCTTTGCGCGAGGGTGGCACACTTCCGGCCGCGTTGAACGCCGCCAACGAAGAGGCCGTGCAGGCTTTCATCAATCAGCAGATTGGGCTCGCCGACGTTCCCCGCGTCATTGAGGCAGTGATGAATCAACATCCCACGCAGCCGGTATCCGACCTGGACGTTGTCCTGCAAGCCGACAGCAGCGCTCGCATCTCAGCGATTGCCGAAATCGAGAAAATGAGCCCCGCCGCCAACCTCCTCTCCGCGAACTAAGGTCACGCCTCTGCGCGAGCCGTGTTTGACCGCATCCTATGTGCCGCGTAAACTCGTTATCGCGTCAAACGTCTGAATAGTTGGTTGACGCTAATCCCGAGCGCTCTTTATTCGATTTTTGGGAAGAAGGCACTTGTTTTAATGAGCACACCAGTCGGCATTCTCGCGTTTATCTTCATCCTTGGATCAGCGGTTATCCTGCATGAATTCGGCCATTTCATAGTGGCCAAAATGTTCCGGATTCGCGTGGAGGCGTTTTCGTTTGGGCTGGGACCGCGTTTATTCGGCATCAGGTTTGGCGATACCGATTACCGTGTGTCCGCGATTCCGCTCGGTGGTTACGTGAAGCTCGGCGGTGACGAATCCAACGCGCCGCTCGAGGGCGAAGGCGCAGTCGACGTTCCGGTTCATGAAAGATTCGATTTGCGGCCGCGGTGGCAAAAATTTCTGGTGGCGATTGCCGGACCCGTAATGAACATTTTGACGGCCCTGGCAATTCCGCTGGCGGGAGCAATGCTTTACGGCATTCCCGCGACGCCGGCTCCGGTGGTTAGCCGGGTGGTGCGAGGCGGCGCCGCCGAGCAGGCTGGTTTAGTAACCGGCG
The DNA here is from genome assembly GCA_034665305.1 of Blastocatellia bacterium. Lineage (GTDB taxonomy): Bacteria > Acidobacteriota > Blastocatellia > Pyrinomonadales > Pyrinomonadaceae > DASXRU01. The sequence goes on from JAXDFZ010000011.1 coordinate 196,432, forward strand.
ATCGCATCGTTGCCTTTAACGGCACCGAGAATCCCAAGTGGAGCCTGATCCATGGCGATGCGTTGCTGTCACCGGGACAACCATTGCCGCTCATCGTTGAGCGAAATGGGCAACGTGTGCCCATGACGATTAAGCCCACACCGCGCACGGAAGAAGGCGAGACCGCGGGAACGCTGGATTTCACTCCGGACTATGGAAATGTTCCCATCGTCATTAGCGACGTGGGTCCGGGAACTCCGGCGTCGGAAGCAGGTCTGCAGATTGGCGATCACATCGTGGCCATCAATGGCCAGGCGGTGGGGAGTGCTGAGCAAGTCAGCCAGGCCATTCAGGATCATAAAGCCGAACCAATCGTTCTCAAGCTTGAGCGAAAGGGGCAGGTTTTTGAAGTCACTACGAAGGTCCGCCGTCTTTCGGACGGACGTGAGCGGCTGGGCATAGCGCAAGAGGAAGAGATTCCTTTGCGCAAGGCCAGCTTGTTTGCTGCTTCGCGTTACGCCGTCCAGCAAAATGTCGAAATCGTGAGATTGACGGGTAAGGCGCTGGGCCAGTTCTTTAGCGGTAAGCGCTCGGCGCGTAACACTCTCTCGGGGCCGATTGGGATTTACTCAGCGGTGCGATCTTCTGTGATCCGGTTTGGCTGGGACGGACTGTTTAGCATCCTGGGCTTTCTTAGTTTGAACTTGGGCGTCTTTAACTTGTTGCCCATACCGGTGCTCGACGGGGGCGCCATCTTCCTCTTGTTAATTGAAGGGCTGTTGGCGCTGGTGGGTATGACCATCTCGGCGACGGTGCGAGAACGAATTCAGCAGGTCGGTTTCGTGGTAGTGGTTCTGTTGATGGTGTTCGTAATCACGAACGATGTGTTGAAGCGAGTTTCCAGTCCAGCGCCCGAAAGCCCGCCCGCGGCCACGACTGTGCCTGAGCCAGGGAAGTGATTCCAGTCCAAAGTCCAACGTCCAAAGTCGAAAGTCAAAAAGCGGACATTGGACGTTGGACTTTGGACGATTTGAGTTGATTATGAGAACCACCCGAGCAGTCCAGGTTAAGCATGTACAAATCGGCGGCGGCGCGCCGGTAGCGATCCAGTCGATGACCAAGACGGACACTGCCGACGTAGGCGCCACTGTCGCGCAGATTGAAGAGATGGTGGCCGCCGGCTGTGAAATTGTTCGGCTGGCCGTTCCCGACGATGAAGCGGCAATCGCGCTCAAGGAGATTCGGAAGCGCGTGCCGGAGATACCGCTCGTTGCCGACATTCACTTCCATTACAAACTGGCGTTGCTGGCGCTGGAAGCGGGTATCGACAAGCTCCGTTTGAATCCCGGAAACATCGGCAAGCACGAGCGCATCGTGGAAGTGGTGCGCGCGGCCCAGGCGCAAAAAGTGCCGATTCGGATCGGTGTCAACGGCGGATCTTTGGAAAAGGACCTGCTGAAGAAATACGGGACTGCGACTCCGGAAGCGATGGTCGAATCAGCGCTGCGTCACATTCGCATCCTCGAGGATCTCGATTTCACCGACATCATTATTTCGCTGAAAGCGTCAGACGTGCAGCGCACAGTTGCGGCGTACCGCCTGTTGGCGGAAAAAGTTGACTATCCTTTTCATCTCGGCGTGACGGAAGCCGGCACGGCCTTCGGCGGCACGATCAAGTCATCGATCGGTTTGGGCATTCTTTTGCACGAAGGGATTGGCGACACGATTCGCGTTTCCCTCGCCGCGGAACCACAAGAGGAAGTCCGCGTCGCCTGGGAGATTGTGAAATCGCTGGGCTTGCGCACTCGCGGCGTGACGGTAGTTGCATGTCCCACCTGCGGCCGTCTGGATGTGGATAACTTTGTAGAGATTGTGACCGAGATCGAACGCCGCCTGGCGCACATCGAAGAGCCTTTGCATCTTTCGATCATGGGCTGTGCCGTTAACGGTCCCGGCGAAGCGCACGATTCGCAGCTCGGCATCACCTTTGGGCGTGGCGTCGGGATGATTTTCAAAGACGGTGTCCCCATGCGAAAGGTCGCCGGGGAAAATATCGTCGAAGCCTTCGTGATGGAAACCGAGAAACTGCTTGCGGAAGGTAAAGCCGCTAAATCAGAAGTGCAGCGCGCCGAACCTCAACTAGTGTCGATCACCTAGTCGCGCGCCCCGGCCGCTACGAAGAAGCCATCTGCAGAAACAAAGCGTCGGTCGCAACTTTGCGGTTGATGTTCACTTCCAATTCGCTGCGCAACTCCTCAATTTGTAAGAGCCAGCTTCCCGCGTGACGAATATTCAGCCCGGCGGCGATCTTGCGTAGCAGGGGAAGTTGATCGCCGTTCGCGATCGTATTTTCCGGCCGGCCCAACGCGAGGGCCCAACTGTCACGAATCAAACTTTCCAACACATCCAGGCGGCATTCGTATTCATCTTTGCGCTTCACATCGTTCAGCCCCTCGGCAGAACGCAAAAGCTCAACGCGATCACCCGTCAGCACCAGGGCTTGTAGCACAGTCAACATCGCGTCTCGTTGCTCGCGGTAAGTGTCTGCGTCGGTTGCCAACGCGCGGCCAATGCTGCCGCGAGATGTTTGCGCCAGCAGCGCCGCATCCTTCGGCGTTATTCCTTTTTGCTGAATGAGAAACTTCTCGATTTCTGCGGCCGGAATTGGTGCGAAGCGAATTGCCTGACAGCGTGATCGAATCGTAGGCTCAAAGGCCGCAGGTTGTGCGGTGATCAGGATCAGATACGAAGTCGCCGCCGGTTCTTCCAGCGTTTTCAGCAGAGCATTCTGCGCTTGCAGGTTCATGCCTTCAGCCTCGTCAATGATGAAAACGCGAGCGCGGCCTTCGTACGGGCGAAAATTCGCTTCCCGATCCAGTTCGCGAATCGGACCAACCCTGATCATGCGCTTGTGGATCCGGGCCATCGCCACATCCGGATGCTCGCCCCAAATCAAACGTTCTTTGTTGTCGTCCTCTTTGCTGTACGGTGCAAAAGGGGAGCGCGCGATCCGGATGCAGGAAGGACATGTGTCGCAAGCTTCTACGCCTTGAGGGTTCCGGCAATTCAGAGCTTTCGCCAGTTCCAGAGCAAACAATCGTTTGCCGACGCCTTCTTCACCGGTAAAGAGCAGAGCGCCGGGGATGCGTCCGGAGGACAACATCCGGCGCAAGGCGTCCTTGGCATCGTTGTTTCCAATGAGGTTGGCGAACATGTGGGTGTCAGTATGCAGTTAGCAGTGGGCAGCATGGGCCACGCGCTGATCACGCCGGCTCGGTTTTTAGTAGTCCTCGTGCTTGCAGAAATGCCGTCAGAGTTTCCATAACTGCCTTGTGCGTGTCCTGAACTTCGCCGGTGGCGTCGATTAAACGAACGCGTTCCGGCGCCGCGGCGGCGATGCGCAGGTAGGCTTCGTGAACGCGCGTGTGAAACTCGATGTCTTCCGCGTCCAACCGATCGCCCGTGTTTTTGGTTTCATGTCGGCGCTTCGTTCGCGCGACACATTCGGCCACCGGCAAGTTGAAGATCAGCGTCAGGTCGGGCTGCAGGCCATCCGTCGCCAACGCGACAATCTCCTCGATTAGTTTCACATCGAAGCCGCGCCCGGCACCCTGGTAGGCGACCGTCGCATCTGCATATCGGTCGGAAAAGACAATCTGGTCTGCCGCAATCGCCGGTCGCAGAACCGTGCGTACGTGCTGGGCCCTGTCGGCCGCAAACACCAGCAACTCGGCAAGCGGGTCGACTTGCTCCTCCACATCGAGTAGCGCGGCGCGTAAACGCTGGCCCAACGGCGTTCCGCCCGGCTCGCGCGTGGTTACGACTTCCAGTTCCTGCAGCCGCAGCTCGGCCGCGACCAAACGCATTTGCGTGGATTTCCCGCTGCCATCAATGCCTTCGAAAGTAATAAATACGCCGGCCACACGTCCCCTTTTATTTCGCTGAAAGGTAGTTACGCTCGCGCAGCGTCAGGAAGTTTGAGAATCGTCGGCGGCAGGGGAAGGTTGCGTGGCGGCCTCGGGCTCAGTTTGCGGGCGCAACTCGCCGCTGGCGCGCCGCGAATGTGAGATGGTGGAAATCGCGTGCTTAAAAATGAGTTGCTCCTGCGCAGCAGCTTCCAGCATCACCGAAAACTTATCGAAGCTCTTGATGCGTCCGAGCAGCTTCGCGCCGTTCACCAGATAGATCGTCACCGTGCTGCGCTCGCGGCGGGCCAGATTTAAGAATGCGTCCTGAATGTTTTGTGGCGCCGGTTTTGAATCCACGACCAACTCCGATGCACTTGAATTAGAAATTGATTTGCGGTGAGGGAGAATATAACACACCCGTGAAGGTGACAAGCAGAATTACAAGCAACTATCCGCAGATTACACCGATTACGCAGCGTAAGAAACAAGCACCGGATTTGCGATCGGGCATCCAGTCTTTGCCTGAGTCTGGCCGCCTAGCACATGGCGTTGTATCTCGTTTTCCCTCTTCTGTGTAATCTGTGCAATCTGCGGATTAGAAAACGGAGAGCACTCGTTCAATCACACTCCGCTGCACCTCGCGATCATCGCCAAAGCCTTCGATCCATTCCACGCCTGGTTCATGACGGAACCAGGTTAACTGTCGCTTCGCGTAATGGCGCACGTTCAATTTCGTTTCCTCGATTGCGCTTTGCAGATCGCGTTGGCCGCGAAGGAACTCGACGACGCGGCGGTAACCATGAGCGCCCAGAGCGTTCGATTCGGGCGGCACTCCTTCGGCCAGTAGTGTCTCAACCTCTTTAACCAGACCATCGGCGAAATGCTGGTCGGTTCGCTGATTGATGCGTTCGTAGAGTTGGTCGCGGGGCGGATTCAGCGCCAGTATTCGCAAGCGCGAGGCCAGTTCCGGAGGCGCCGGACGCTCCGGTCGTTGTTCGGAAACGCGCATCCCCGTTTGAAACCAAACCTCTATGGCCCGTTGCACCCGCGGCCAATCGCGCGGGTTAAGCTTTTCCGCTTCTAACGGATCGACGCGCGTAAGAATTCGGTGAAGGTGATTAGCGCCTTTTCCTTCACGTACGGCGGTAAGCCGGCGGCGAAGTTCACCGTCCGTAGCCGGACTGGCAAAGAATGGCTGTCGCAGCGAGCGCAGATAGAGACCGGTTCCGCCGGCGAGGATCGCGCGATTTCCCCGAGCCTCAGTTTCCTGAATCGTCTGCGTGGCGGTGCGGGCCCAGTCTCCCGCTGTGAAATTCACTTCCGGCGGAACGAAGTCAATCAAATGATGGGGAATGCCGCGGCGTTCTACGATTGGGACTTTGGCGGTGGCGATTTGAATGCGCTGGTAGACCTGCACGGAATCGCAGTTAACTATCTCGCCGCCGATTGCCAATGCGAGTGCGATTGCAAGCTCGCTCTTGCCGGAAGCGGTGGGACCGACGATGGCTGTGATCTCCGGACCTTGCCGATCGGAAGAATTTATCTCCGGCGGGACGTCCAAAAGGAAATCGACTTCGCTGTTTGCCTGGCTCTCGTCAGCACTCACGAGCCAGAGAATATCATGCGGTAAAGGATCACGAGCCAGATGACAGCCAGGACAACGAGGGCGCCGACGATTTGGTTCCGAGAGAAACGCATCAATCCAATATTTGATAAGAACTAATTAAGTTCTACGTCGCCTTTATTCCACAAAGACCAGGGAGGGCGAAAATTAAAAGTAAGTACCCCAGTAACTTTCACTCGCTCGCCAGCCGATTTCGCCGGGGAAAAAGTCGAGCGGAGCGCTGCGCGTTCAGCCGCATGTCGCAGCAGCGCATGGCCCGAGATAGCCTGCGCCGAACTGACATAGCCGTTCTCATCGATCAAGACCTGCACCATTACTAGTCCGCTCGCGCGCTCCTTTTTGGCGGCCTCCGGATAGACGGGTTGGGCCAAATACGTAGCTTTGGTATTCAACACACCGCCGGAGATAGTACCCTGAGGAGTCGTGGCGGGCGTTGGCGCAGGAGCTGAGGCAGCATTCGCGTTGGCCATCTGGGGTGTTGGAGCTTTGGTGGCTGCCGGCGAGGGCTTTCCGGGTGGTTGGCTGTTCGTTGAAACGGCAGGCGATGAGAATAAGGTTGCTGCGTCCGGCGTCGGGGAGTCGTGGGCGCTCGCGACTTGTGCCCGCTGGTCCGGGTCGGCCTGCTTGTTAGGCCAGAAAGCATAGGCTAATCCGCCGAGGAGGATAATCGACACGACCGCGACGGCGACTTTCGCCAGGGGAAATCGTTGATTGGGTAGTACCTGGCTGTCGAACGCACCGTGAGTTTCTTCATCCGGTGCCTTGGCTTCCGGGCGGGCTTCTGCCTCCACACGTTGGCGTTCTCGTTCGTTAGCGCGTCTTTGCTCTTCCCGGCGCAGTCGTTCTTTTTCCGCGGCTTGTTTCTCTTGCTCCAGCCTTTGTTTTTCTGCAGCGGCCTTGATGCGAGCCGCTTCTGCCACGCGCGCTTGTGCTTCGGCTTCGTCGCGGCGGCGGTCTTCCACCGCGCCTTCTTCAGCGGCGCGTTCTTCGGCGGCACGTTCTTCGGCAACCGTCCGCGCAGTTTTCATCGTCTCTTGCCGGGCGATTACCGTTCTCACTTCATCAATTAGTAGCCGGAGGTTGTTTTCCAGAGGCGGATTCGACGCGTCGAGCCACTGAATATTTCCCAGGTAGAAACGCAGTTTTGAAGGTTCGATGATTTCGGTGCGAAAAGGAATCAGGGTCACGCCTATGTCATCGAGTGCGATTGCGATCTCGCGCTTGACCTGCTTTGAGCTGTCGGAGTTAAGCGACCATACAAGAATCATGACCCGGCTATTGGCCAGCGCTTCCATGATGGACGCATCCCAGTCCGCACCGACTTCGACGTTGCGAGGTGCATACCAACAGCTTAGGCCATCGTCCTCCAACGCTTTGCATATTGCGTCCGCGATCGCCTTGTCTTTTTTGGAGTAACTGATAAACGTATCATGAGTCATTTGAGGAATGTCTCCTGGGAGTATTTTCCGTTAGCGGTCTTCGCTGAGTTGCCGAGTTACGAAAAGAAAAGTGATCGCATAATGGGAGTCAATCAGTTTCGGAGCGATTTATGCGACGCTGCCTGCGCTTTGTCAACTCAAATTCCGGCGTAGGAGCCGGCTCACTCAACCGCTTTCGGGCGAGATAATGCGACGGGAATCAGCGATTAATATTCAGAAGATGGTGGTTGACGCCACGATCAGGTAGGACGTGAAAGGAATTCAGTGAGCTGGTCATCGGTGGGACGCACTACAGCCCGGCCATTTCGTTCAAACACGGGAACGAAGCGTTGCCGCGTGAGTTCATACATTGACCGTAGCGCCCCGAAGTCTTTTGCGATGTCGCGCTCGACGTACGCTATCCCATGGCCTTTCAGCCAGGCGCGCGCGGCGGAACACAACGGGCAGTTAGGCACTACGTAGAGCGTGAGTGAATTCTTAACCGTCAAGCAGCACCCGCACGTTAAGCTGGAAACCCGGAAGGATTGGGGACGTCATATCAGCGCTATCCGTCAACACGGTTATCTCCTCGAGGTTCTGGCCGTGCAGTCGATAGACTTGAACAAGTCGATTCTGAGTGTCGATCACCCAGTACTCTTCGACGCCGTAGGTCGCGTAAAGCTGCCGCTTCACAATCAGGTCACGTTTACGGTTTTCGGGACCGGGGGATAGGATTTCGATGACTAAGTCAGGCGCGCCGGCAAAGTGCTCGTCGGCCACAATAGAATCCCACCGTTCTTTTCTCACCACGACAAGATCGGGAATGACGGCGTCGTACTCACTAAATACCGCCCCGGCTCCGGGGACAATTATGCCGATCGGATTGCTTTCGAGATAATTACCAAGTGCGACTTGTAAACGGTGCAGGACCAGTTGGTGTGGAAGTCGGGGAGCACGCGACACAAAGAGTTCTCCTCCTATCAACTCGTAGCGGTTGTTGTCGTCCGGACAGGCGTCCAGGTCTGCTACGGTCATCAGAGGCTCGATTTTTGCCGCCATTTTTACCTCCATTCGCAACCGGGGCTACGAAGAGGATAATGTCCCGGATTAACCAATGACAACTACGGCGCGAAGATCGACTCGAACACTTGATGCAAAGATTAATACATGCGCGTAAGCTCGATTCCGGTGTAGTAATTCTTGAGGATCTTGTCGTAACTCCAGCCCAATTTCGCCAACCCGTACGCGCCAACCTGGCACATCCCGACACCGTGTCCCCAGCCGCGGCCGGTAAAGATAAAACCCGTCACGTGGCGATCGGTGTCATAGCGCCGGTCGATGACGAACAGCTGTTCGCGCAGGCCGAGCGCCGAGCGGATGCGGCCGCCCCGAACGTGTGCCGTGCCATCTGTGCCGATGACTGCGAGATCAATTGCGCGCCGCGAGGAGCCACGGGCCACAACCCGCAAATCCGTAATTGAGCCGATACCGCGCACTGAACGACCCAAACGCGACTGTACCTCGCCGGTCGAGAGTTCATTGGTCCAGTTCGTATACGGTGAAGAGCGCTCAGCGGACGCGCCGTTCGGGGCCGGCTTAACTTCCAGGTAATCGACTTCACCCTTCCCATCGACATGAAAGCCCACCGGCTCTCCGCCGACGAGGGCCACGGAACGCATCTGGTACAGGCCCTCGCCCAATTGCCGAAACAGATAAACGTCGCGGCTGACTACGATCGGTTGGTCTTTGCCTTTGTTGGAACGAAGAATCAAAGCTCCCCCGGCAGTTGGCCGCGCATTGCCTTTTTGTAGCTGAACTAAACCCCGCGCTTCGAGCAGGCGCGCAATGGTATGCAGCACGCGCGCGCGCGACATGGGTTCGCGGGGACGCATCGTCGCATCCGGATAGAGCGAAAGATAACCATCGCGCAACAGCATGGCGACGTCGGCGCGATTCGCGTCCGGCAATTGTTCCGCGTCGCGAAAAGCCAGCAGGTACTCGACGTCGGTGTTATTCAAAAGGACGTCAGCCCGCGTGTCTCCGTAAACTGCCGCCGCCAGCGCGGTGCTGAACGCGCCGGGTTTCGTTGCCTCGTCCGGCACACTCGGTGCAGGTTGTTTCGTCAGACGCGAAACATTTGTGAGCCAGTCGCGCACCTCTCCGTTGTTCACGTGACCGGCAAGCCAGGAGTCGGAAACTTTTTCCGGGAGGGGAAAGTTGTTCACGGAAAGCAGGGCCACGTCGCGCAAAACAGCAGCGTTCTGATCGTCCTTAACCTCGGGGAGATCTCGCGAGGTCTTAATGATGAAAGGCGCAAACGCTGCCTTTCCCTCGGCCCCGCATTCTCGTCCGCGCAAATAGGGCGCCGCGTTGTTGAATATGTTTTCGGAGTCTTCCGTGCGGCCGCCGCAGGTTGACGTGTAGACGGCATTGATCGGCTCGCCTTCATAAGTAGCCACGAGTCCGCGAGTCTCATCGACGGCCCGCGATGAAAGTGGATGCTCGCTGGAAAGGCCGCGATAAACCTGCGAACGAATCGTGGGCAACAGGTCGAAACCGGCGGAAGCGAACTGACCTTTGTTCTTCAAGGCGTAAGTGCGCGCCGCAATCGCTTGTGCTTTCAGGGCTTCGATGGCCGGATATCCGCCGGGCGATAATTCATTTGGCACCACGCCCTTTACGTAATCCTCCAGACCGATGACGTTGACAACCGTCAGGGCGCCGCGCGGATTTGCAAAAACTTCGATCCGCCCGCGATAGGGCTTGTCATTGAAACGCACCGGCGCATTCACTTCATCATCTGAGCCAAAAGCAATGGGCGCGCTGGATGTCAGCAACGGCGTTACGCCGCGGGCGAAAGCAACGAGTTCTCTGGTGGGCACGCTGGGTCGCGAGATGTTTCTTACCGGGGCAGCATTCGACGACGGCGCCATCGCCCGTGTGCCTGACTCCGACTTTGCAGCGGCGGCGCGGGAATTTGAATCGGAATCGGATCGCGACGATGCGGTTACGATGTTTGCAGTGAAGCCGGCTTCTTCCAGTTTTGCGCGCACGTCTTCCGCCTCCGGGCGCGACGGTCTGGAGCCGGCAATGACCCGCCACAGATTCGTGCCCATGACCGGCACGAGTTCGGGATCATCGTCGGTTACTTCCTTTACCTGACTTGAAAACCGTTCCGCCTCGTCCTTCATGAAAGAACCGGCAAGTTCCAGGCGGTACAATTCGCGATCGTTTGCGGCCGGAGGGGAAAGAAATCTCGATTCGATTCGCACCCGCGTCGTGTCCAACGGAAGGGGCGCAGCGTTCGGCACCGACGCGTTCATCAAATGGCCGGTGGTGGAGATGGTGGCCGCACGCAAGTCTGTAGCAAGACCAATGCGCACCGACGGTTCCGTTCCGAGTTGGGCAAGCTGCAGGCCGTCAGCGGCAGGAACGGGCCAGGCCGGTGGAGCGGCTTCACGGGTTTGGCGGACACGCGTTTCCTGAGCCGGCAGCCGGTAAACGGAAAAGAACGGCGCGATAGCCAGACTCGTCGTGACGATGCCGATGATTGCTTGCAAGCGAAGATTGCGCATAGCGAACCAGGTAGTAACAGCTCGAGGCCGTCCGGGGGATGACGACGGTCTATGTTACTACATTTGCGCAACCCCTACGCGCGCGATGTTAGTGAAGCGAAAAAGTTAACCGTTCATTGAAACCGTTCACGCACCGTGGCTACGAAGACAGCGGCTCCGACAAGTCCGATGGTGCCGGCGACTATGAACGGTGTGGCGGGTGTAATCTTCCAAGCAGTCCACCGATGGCCGCCGCGGGCGTGATGGCCAAGCTGCGCATGAGATAGTAAAGACCGACGGTGCGGGCACGCACTTCCGGCTGCGCCAAGTCCACGATCATGGCCTTGCGCGCTGGTTCGCCTATTTCGCGGAGGCCGCCGATGATGAACGCCATTACCAGTCCCGCAAACCCGCCGGCGAGGACGATAGTTACGGAAAGAGGGCGAAGCAAAAAAAGGTGGCAATAACGAAGGGGCGGCGGCCAATGCGGTCAGCAAACTCTGCGGCCGGAAGGTACACGAGAATTGACGTCGTAATTTGAATTGCGATCAGGATGCCGAATCGCGCGACGCTCACGTGCAGGACGTTGGTGACATACAGGATTACAAAGACTCCAGCCATGCCTTCACAGGTGCGAATGATAATTCGCACTTTCAGTGCTGGCACGTTCGCGCTCGGCCAACCCCTGGGCAGCAGGCCCAGGCTATTACATTTCGCGCCGTTGGCGCTTGAAAAGACGACTGCATCTTTACTCGAGCTTACTTTTGAGACGCTTTCGGGAAGGGATGATGCTTCACTCGCTAACCGCGCTCGCTGTCACGCTCGCTGATCCAGCGCTTTGACCGCGAGACTGTGAAATTGTCGGCGCACGCCATTGATGTTGGCGAAGGGTAGGGAGGCGACGTGCGTCCGGTTCGTCAGCAGTAAAAAAACGCGGTCGCTATTAGGATCGATCCAGCAACTGGTTCCGGTAAAACCCGTGTGACCAAAAGCGTCCGGCGGAAGATCAGGACCGGCGCTTGAGTCTTTGGTAGCAGCGAGTTGCCACGCAATCGAACGCGCCTCGTTCAAACCATCCGTCATGTTCGTGCGAAAGAGTTCGCAGGTTTTGGCTGACAGTAATTGCGATTGTTTGCCGAGGAACTGATTAGCAAGACTTAACGTTTCCGCCGCGCTCGAAAACAATCCCGCATGTCCGGCTGCGCCGCCGAGGAAATGTGCGTTGCCGTCGTGAACTTCTCCCCAAATCAAATTGGCACGCCAATTCGGGTAGGGACGATCCGGCATGTCGCGTTCGCACATGTCGCGCTCGTAGCTGTTGCCGTTCTCGCACGCGGCAACTTCAGTTTGCAGGGCGGCGGCGGGATTGAAGAAGGTTCGCTGCAGTCGCAACGGTTGGAGGATTTCCTTTCCGGCTAGTTCCACCAGGCGGTGTCCGGTTAAACGCTCTAAAAAAAATCCGAGCGCAATAAAATTAAGATCGCTGTAGACAACTTTCGTGCCCGGCGGGTTCTCAAGTGTTTCCCCGGCAATCGCACCCAGCGCGGCTTCCGGTTCGCCGCCGGAGGTAAGGTACAGCGGCCGCCACGCCGGCAGTCCGGACGTGTGCACCAGCAACTGCCGCACTGTGATGGCATGTTTATCGGTGCGATCAAACTCGCCCAGATAATTTGCCAGCGTACTATCGAGCGTTAGTTTACCCGCTTCGATCAAACGTGCGCACAATAAACCCGTAACTAAAGGCTTTGTCAGGGACGCCAGGTCGTAGATTGTTTGCAGCGTCGCCGCATGCCGGGGTTCGCGCACTGCCTCGCCGAGCGCGTCGCTGAAAACAATCTCGTTTTTTTGCGCTACGAGGTAGACGGCTGAAGGAAAATCGCCGGCGGCGATGCGCGACGAAAGCAGGGAAGTGATATCAGGGTCCGGCGTCATGTGATTACCGATTGCGGGTTGCGGATTGCGGAATCAAGAACCCGCAGAAAAAATGTGCTCCGTAAGATCTTTGATAAACCTTCCCTATTCGCAGTGTTCGTAGATTCCGCAATCCGCAATCCGCAATCCGAATTCCGCAATCAGATGACGCCGGCGTGCGCGGTGTGCTCTTCGATTCTTTGCAGCGCCCATAATGCGAGAACCAGCGCTCGCCGTCCGTCGGCGCCGGAAACAGGCACAGCAGAATTGGTGGTCACAGCTTCGATGAAGGCCGCGATCTCAGCGCGCAACGGCTCGACGTCAATAACATCAAGATTTTGTACGTGGACTCCGGGCCACGCGCCGTCCATTGCCGGCGGTGCCAGGCTGCTGACTGAAGCGCGCTTGGTCGCGTAGTCAATTGCTACATAATCCCGCGGTTGAAAAAAGCGCATCTTGCGAATCTTCTCTGTGCCGACTCGCGAAGCCGTGATGTTTGCAACGGCTCCGGATGCAAACTCCAGGCGCGCATTGGCCGCATCGATGCGGTCGGTCAGGATCGGGATTCCCACAGCATGGAGGCTGGTAACTTCTATGTCGGCGCCTACCAGCCATTGAACGATATCAAGATCGTGAATCATCAAATCCAGGACCACGTCGATGTCGAGTGAACGGGCCGTGAACTCGCCGACCCGATGGATTTCAAAATACAGAGGATTGCGAACGTGTGGCCGCAACGCGATGAGGGCGGGGTTATAGCGCTCCAGGTGGCCCACTTGCAGCAGGGCGCCAGTCTTCGCTGCTGCGGCAATCATGCGATCGGCTTCCTCGACGGTGCGCGAGATCGGCTTTTCCACCAGGACGTGAATGCCGGCTTCGAGCAATCCGCAAGCGATCTCGCAATGCGATTGCGTAGGCACTGCCAGACTGACCGCATCCACCTGGCCAATCAATGTGCGCCAGTCGGTGGTCCATCCCGTTTCTCTTTCAGCGGCGATTGAACGCGCGGTCTCCTCGTTCAAGTCGCACACCGATACGAAGCGATTGTGTCCCTCCGCGGCCAGCGTCGCGTGGATGCGGGCATGTTGCCGGCCCAGGTGGCCCACGCCAATGACGGCAGTGCGTAACATATTCAATGGATCATCACCTTCGATTATTTGGGAGATAAGAAGGGAACTAGGGCGCGCCGCGCAGGGCTTTATCGAAAAAATCAATTACCCGGCGATCGTATCCTTCACCAATCTGCCCGGTGGCCGAAGGAAGATTTAGTCCACTCAGGGGCAAGTCAGTTTTTGTCTCCACGACACTTTGTGAAAAGCAGCGCTCGAGTCTGGACGTAGATTCGCGCAGGTAGCCGGCGTCGTCTCCGGAGAGGAGCAGAACACGTTTGCCACGCAAACTCGCCGCCACGTCGCACGCCGGCGAGTTTTGATATTTGCCCAGGAAGTACACACGCATCCCGGTGCGAGCGAGTTTTCGGAATAGCCGGTTGTCGATTCCACTGCGCACGGCACTCGTCGCGTTAACCAGATCGTCGGGGGACGCCGGCACGGAATCAAGCACCAGGGCGCGCACTACATCTTGTCTCGCGGCCGCGCCTAAGGCGGCATAAGCACCTAACTCCGCTCCGTACAATCCGATCATGTCTCCGGTTTGGCGCTCGCCGGTCGGAGTTTTCAAGGATCGAACATAATCCACTGCCGCCGCCGCGTCCTCCATTTCACTGCCGCCAAACGATGTCAGTTTAACTGGAGGGGTTGGCCCATGTCCGCGCAGATCGGGCCACAACACCGTGAAGTTGGTTGCTTCATTCAGTTTCACACTCAGATTCAACAGCCACGAACGGTCGGCGCCATAGCGATGAAATAGAATCACGGCCGGCGCGCCGGGTGTGCCGCGAATTAGCCAGCCGCGCGCAGTGGTCCCATCCCGGTTGGGCCAGGTTTCATCTGTAGCCTTCAAGGGACTACTTAATTGGGCAAAAGTTGCGGGAGTAACCAGGTAGGGTTGTTGCGGCGGGCGCGTGATGCTCTTGACGAGCCAACCGGTCACGCCGGCCACGGCCAGGAAAAGCAGCAGCGCGATCGGCAACATTGCTTTTACAAACCGCGTTCCTAGTATTCTTCGGCGAGCCATGGTCGGGGGGATTATGAAGGATGAGTTGTAAAAGCGGAAGTTTAAATTACTGTGGGTCAGAACCAGCGGCTCTGAGGGCTCGCGCGTAGTCAGCGGGCGAATTAACGTTCATAAAGAAGTTTACGGCGCCGGGGAGGTGGTCCAACTCCGCCTGTGGCACCCAGCGGGTTTTGACTGCGGCCAATAGCGCCCGCGGTTTGCGTTCGCCCGCAGCGATCAGCTTAGCCGCTACCGGCAAACAGAGTTCGGTGCGATAAAGCGCGCAGAGTGGTTGCTGGCGGCCGTCGCTTTGTACCGGAACTACCGCGTCAAATCCTTCCCGCAGTCTGGCCATGTGCCTGAAGAGATCGCGGGAGACGAAAGGGAGATCGCAGGCCACGACCGCGGCCCAGGTCGCGGTGCAGGCGGCGAGCGCCGTGTGCAAGCCTCCTAACGCGCCCCAGCCCGGGCGGATATCGGGCACGTTACTCAATTCCGCCCGTTCGCCGTTGGTCCCACCCGTTGCACCGACGAGTTTAATCGAGGGCGAAATCGCCGATAGAGCCGAGGCGATTAACTCGACAAACGACCGGCCTTCGAGTTTTAGCCGGGCTTTGTCGGACCCCATCCGGCTTGAGGCGCCTCCGATTAGGATGAAAGCCTCTATATCGTCAAGTACTGTTGTGAGGGTGCGTCCGGACATTGGCTAATCGATAGCACTAAGAGATCTTTTTCCCCGAAGGGGTTAAATAATCCAGCCCGGGGTAACACCCTGGGGAAACTTTTCCCAGGGTTGTTACCCTGGGCTAGGTTCTGATACGCCTTCGGCGTAACAGCGTCGCTCTATCGCACCTTCAGAGGGCTTCTGTCACCGCAGCACTTCGACCTAAATAGTTAGCCGTTCAATTCAAAGGCACTTCAAACAAAATCATCGGCGGACAGGCAATGAATCGTTAGTGACCCGCATCAAAATTTCGCGGAACTCGCCGTTCTGATTCTACTTTGCATCCAATTAAGCTATATTCGCCACGGACCGCCGGGGAACTTGATTTTATGAAAAAACATTTGCTCACGATTATCGCACTGCTGCTGGTTTTCACAACTCAGTCGGCCGTTGCTCAGCAAAAGACATTAGCGGCGAAACCTGCGAATCCCCGCATTTTTCCGTTGGATGAGCTGCGTCCGGGCATGAAGGGCGTGGCGCGAACAGTTTTTTCGGGAACTGAGCCGCAGGAATTCGACGTGGAGATCCTGGGTGTGTTGCCGGGATATCCGGCGCCACGACAGTCGGCGATTATCGCGCGACTTTCGGGCCCGCAAGTGGAAAAAACCAGCGTCTTTGCCGGTATGTCGGGCTCACCAGTTTACATCGATGGACGGCTGGCTGGAGCGATTGCTTTTAGTTTCCCTTTTGCCAAAGAACCTATCTGCGGCATAACTCCAATTCAGGAGATGATCGACATTTTTGCCGACGGGTCCGGCAGCAAGGCTGGGCCCCGCGAGCCACGCAGCATTTCGTTTACTCAATTGGCGAGTACCGATTGGAAGCCCAATCTGCCAAAACAGGCAATCGCCGGCGCACCCATGATCGCTTCGGTGTCGGGCGGCTCGCCCCTGGTGGCTTTGATGGGCCAGCAGATTCAGCCGATTGCAACTCCCGTAGTTTTCGGTGGGATCAGTCAGCAGGCGCTGAACCTCTTCGCGTCCGATTTGGTTAGCAATGGTTTGCTGCCGTTGTCCGGTGCGGGAGGAGCAGCCGCGATCACGCCGATGGGACCGGTGACGGAGAAAACGCTGGCGCCTGGTACGTCGGTTAGTGTGCAGTTGGTGCGTGGTGATTATTCAATCGCGGCTTCGGGCACCGTGACGATGCGGGACGGAGATCAGATTTACGCTTTCGGGCACCCGTTTCTGAGCCTGGGCACCGCCGACATGCCGATGGCGGAATCGTCGGTGGTGACGGTGATTGCCAATACTAATAACTCGTTCAAACTTGCTGTCCCGGGCCAGATGGTGGGTGCGGTTTCGCAGGACCGTGCGACCGGAGTCTTTGGAAAACTGCGCCAGTCGCCGCGCATGATTCCAGTCAAGATCAAACTCCATACGAGCCGGGCGCGCATCGAAGAGTTCTCGTACGAAGTTGCCAACGATCCGTTCCTGACACCACTGCTGGTGAACCTGACCATCTACAACACTATCACTGCCAGCGAGCGTAGCCTGGGCGAGTCAACCATCAGCATTCGGGGAACAGTTGGTATCAAGGGGCAGGCCCCAGTGGAACTGGAACGCCGCTTTTCAGCTGCGAACGCTCCCGTAATGGCTGCGGGCTCTATCGCAGTGCCGGTTGCGGCGCTGCTGACCAGCGGATTCGACAATGTCCAGATAGACGGTATTTCGCTGGACATCGTTTCCAGCGATACCAAATATGCCGCCACGTTGGAACGGATTTCCCTCGATCGCAACGAAGCGCGCCGGGGCGAGAATATCGAAATCCAGGCGTACGTTCGCACCGACTCCGGCAAGCAGTTCGTGCAAAGAATTCCCGTGCAGATTCCCGCCGACGCTCCTCCGGGACAGTTGGTAATCTTCGTGGGTGATGGCGGCGCATTGCAGGAGAGTTCCGGAGCCAAGGCGTTCGTGCCACAGGATCTGGGCCAACTGGTAACTCAGATCAACAAGATTCGTAAGGATGATCGCCTGTACGTGAAACTCTTTCGCATCACGCCGGGAGTCGTGATCGGCACCAGTGAATTGCCGAACCTGCCGCCTTCAGTGGTTGCGACCTTGAACAATGATCGCAGCTCCGGTGGTTACACGGCGATGCCGCTTTCGCCTTTGTTTGAGAAGGAATTGGCGCCGGCAGACTTCGTTATTAACGGACAACAAGTGATAGCGATCGAAGTGATCCGGTAGATCGCTTGAGCCCGCACCGCAGCCGCGCATACTCGTGTCCCACGGCACAAGTCCGCATTCCCAATACCCTGAGCCCGCGTAGCGGGCGCCGATAATCGTAGCCCACGGCGCCAGCCGCGGGTACCGGGGTGATTCTGTTTCCCAGCCCGCAAAGCGGGCGGCACAATCAGACAATCCTGATCGTACGACCCTTCACCAATTATGTCGCCCCTACGGGGCTCTATGCGGTGAAGGGAATACTGTACCCACAGCTGGCGCTGTGGGCTACGGATATCTGCGCCCGCTGCACGGGCTACGCCCAACGGCCCCCGGCTCGTTTATCTGAGGCCAGGCGCAAGATTCACGCGACCCGTACGTTCTCAAGCATGAAGGGAACGTCCGCCTTCGTTTTGTTCATTCCATTCCGCGGCTTTTGCCCAAATCTGGTGTGAGGTAGTTATGAAAAAACTAATTCCCATAACAGCCAGTCTGCTTTGCGTCGCCATGCTGGTTTGCAGCTTGATAACTCCAACCGGCAGCGGCCAGGAGTTAGCGCCCGTACCGGTTCAGCATTTCCAAACGGCGGCTTCGAATTTGATCATCCCTCAGGCTCGCTCCTACGCGATGTATCCGCGGGCGCAGCTGATTCAAATCAGCGACATCTCTGCCGACATCCGCATTTTGCAGCAGGTCGCGACCACTACCCTCGAAATCGGGCTGTCGAATCCGACCACAACCCAGCAGGAAGCCGAAATGCTCGTGCCCATTCCCGATGGTGCCGTGGTTCGCTCATTCGAGACCAATCGAATGCTAACCGGTCGAATTTGTTTATGACGCAGAACATGGAGCGCGTCGAGATCACTAACGTCCAACAAATCACGGATCGCACCTTCTTCCGGCGCAACAACCGCTGGGTCGATGCCAGTGTGTTAGACCGGGAAAAGGACCTTAAACCGGATCGCACCATCGAATTCGGCACCGATGAATTCTATCGACTGGTAGATCGTTTGGTGGCTGAAGGCCGGCAGGGCGTGCTCGCATTGTCGGGAGAAATGCTGCTCATAATGGATGGTAAGACGGTGTTGGTTAAGGCGCCGGCGAAGTGACTTTCCCAAAAGCACACGGCCTGAGCCCGCGCAGCGGGCGCAGATAACCGTACCCACGGCGCAAGCCGTGGGTGCCCGGCGTTAATGTCTCCCCAGCCCGCGAAGCGGGCGGCATCACCAAACAATTTTGGCTAATAGAACCCCCGGTCGTTTTATGCCCCCCCCCTTTCGGGGCTCCATGCTCTCTATTGGTCGCTCTACCTACAACTGCGCTGTAGGCTACGGATATCCGCGCCCGTTGCGCGGGCTCGTTGAATTCGAACAATTAGCAGCATTAGTTCACGGCCTCTCAATGATGATCAGGAAGCGCCGCTCCGACGTTGGTACACGCAGGGTATGAAACGGAAGGGGTGCCGCTTCGAGCTTCAGCAAAACCGACTCCCCCGCAAATAGCAGCAAACGGCACTGCGGCGGCGTCCACTCGATCAAGCGCGGCAACAGCACTTCAAAACGATCCAACGCCCGGCAGGTGACCGCATCGCCTTCCGGTGCCGGCAACTGCTCAAACCGCTCCGCGACCACTGTCGCCCGCTCATCACACTGCAAAGTCTTTAACGCTTCGCGCAGGAAGATGCTTTTCTTGGGTGACGATTCGATTAGCGTCGCGCTGACATCTGCTCGAAGCGCCAGACACGGAATAATTGGCAATCCCCCGCCCGACCCCACATCCACTACCCGCGCGTTTCGTTCCAAATAAGGCAGAAGCAGCAGCGACTCCAGCACATGGCGCGTGGCAAATTCTTCTGGCGCGCAAGGCGCGACCAGGTGCAGCCGTGGATTCCAACGGAGCAGCAGGTCATAATAAAAGGTCAGCCGCGTAATCGCTTCCGCGTTCAGCGTGACGCCGAAGAGCGGAGCGTTGCGTTCCAGCGCCGCGGAAAATTCTGTTTGGATTGACTTCTTCATTAGCGACGATAGTGGCACACACTTGGGTCTGTGAGAACGCTTACAACGGTCAGTGTCAGCGCGGAGCGGGGCCGTAGCCCGACCGTGAGGGAGGGCTTCCACTTGCGTACACTCAATCTAAGCCCTCCCTGACGGTCGGGCTACTGCACCCGGTCGACGCGACGGTCATCTCATCACAACTTCAGGACCCACAGAAAATAACATGAGCGAATCATTAAGCCAGCAACATCAAATACTCGGTACGGCGGTCACGCGGATAATCAGCGATTACGCGCGGCAACTGGAAGACGCGCCGCTGAACTCCGGAGCCACGCCGGCTGAATTGGCCCAACTCTTCGCCGAGCCGATGCCGGAATCGGGTATCAGCGTAGAGGAAATATTGGATCGTTTCACCAGCGATATCGCGCCGCACGCGATGCAGATTTCAAGTCCGCGCTATTACGGCCAATTCAATCCGGCGCCGCTGCCCATCGGAGTCTGGGCGGACGCGTTGACTTCGGCGCTCAATCAAAACGCCGGAGCCTGGCGCAATGGACCATCGTCAGCCCTGGTGGAAACGCAGGTCCTGAGGTGGTTGTGCGAGCTGATTGGGTATGGGCCCGAAAGTTTTGGCGTTCTGGCGAGCGGTGGTTCCGAAGCAAATCTAATCGCGTTGAAATGCGCTCGCGATCATGCGAACCAGGAAATTTCTGTCGCCGGACTACTGGCGACGAACAGCAAGCTCGTCGTGTATGGATCGGAGCAGTGCCACTTTTCCGTGGAAAAGAGTTTGGACATCCTGGGGATGGGCCGGAACAGTTTGCGCAAGATCGCGACCGACGATCGCTTTCACGTGCGCGTGGATGAACTGGTAAAGACTATGGCCCGCGATCGTGAATCGGGGTTAGTGCCTTGCTGCATCATCGGGCTCGCCGGCGCCACTTCCACGGGTGTCATCGATCCTCTTGAAGAACTGGCCGCGATTGCCCGTGAGAATAATTGCTGGTTCCACGCCGACGCAGCGTATGCCGGCGCGCTTGGTTTTTCCGACAAGCATCGGCCGCAACTGCGAGGTGTCGAGCAGGCCAACTCCGTCACTTTCGATCCGCACAAATGGATGTTTGTGCCGTTCGTTTGCGGTGCGACGTTGGTGCGCGATGGCGCGTCCGTCCTGCGCAATGCCTTCGACATGACGCCGGAATACCTCAACGAAGATCGCGGCGGCGCCGATGTGGAATACGACATGTTTCGCTACGGCCAGATGGGCACGCGCCGCTTCAATGCTTTGAAAGTTTGGATGGCCTTGAAGTTCATGGGCAAGCGTGGCTATGCGGAGGTCGTTGAGCGGCACATTGAACTGACGCACTACCTGGCGGCGCGGCTTGACGAGTTGCCGGATTTCCAAAGAGTTGGTGAAGTTGAAACTGCGGTTTGTTGCTTCCGTTATTTACCGGCGGCGGTCCGTGAATTGGACTCGTCACAACAAGATCAAGTCCAGAAGTCCCTGCAGCAACGAATTGAGCATAGCGGCAAAGCCTTCTTTCCTTCTACGGTATTGCATGGGCGGCGGGCATTGCGCATAAATATCAATAGCTTCCTCACCGAGCATCGACACATCGATGATCTGATAGAATTATTACAACTTGAAGCGGCAGCCTTGTTGCAGGAAGGTTTTAGTGATGACAAATGAGGAGATGGAACGATCGGTAGACTTTATTTTAAAACAGCAAGCACAATTTGCGGCCGATATGCAGAAAGCAGGAGAGCGGCAAACGCGAACTGAGGAAAACCTCGGAACTGTCGTCGAATTGGTAGGACAAATTGCGCAAACTCAGTTACAGATGGCTGAGGCGCAAGCGCAGATGACCGAGGCGCAGGCGCAGATGACTGAGGCGCAAAAACACACCGATCAAGGACTAGCAGAAACTGATCGACGTTTGAATTCCCTGATCCTGATGGTGGAACGATATCTCAGCAACGGCCGAGGAAATAATTAGATTGATTGCAATAACCATGGTCATGGGGCTAGCCGCTTTCCCCCGGTCTCGGAGACTGCTCGCGTTTGCTTTTTGCTTGCTCGCTTCTTATTCCGCTTTCGCGCAAAGGCCGCCGAACGAGTCTGACCAACGAACGCGGTCGCTGCCCACAATTCATTCCCGTGCTGAGTTCGATTCCCTCGCCGTCGTCTACGATCAAAACACGCCCTATGCGTTGCCGCACGTCCTCTTTGTTATCGATCGCAAAGACGGAAACAAAATCTATTACGTCAACACGAAGCGGTACGCTTTTCACAAAGACTTTGTTAATGGAACTTATCTTTCGCTTGAGCGAGGCCGGGAGTTTTTCGAAAACAATTATCTGAAGCCGAACCGGCGTTTCATCCTGGGGACGATTGCGTACCAGACACCCGTGCGAATGTGGACGTTCGAATTCTGGGAAGGCGATCTGATAACGGCTGAAGCGATCAAACTAACGGCGGACCTGATAAATAAAAGCTTTTTCACTTCCGTGCGTTACAAGCCAAACTCGTTGCGTCAGGACGAAGCCTCGGCAACTATTCAGGGATTGCAGCGCGTCTCGCAAAGCGAGATCGCGAAAGAGCAAGCCTACCAGGCATTGAATATTGCCCACGGCCTGGGCCGCATTCACATTATTCAAAAGATGGATGAACACGTCGAAATTGGCTTCAACGAAATCCTCGTGCTGAACGAAGTTCCGATTCAGTTACCGCCGGTTGCCGGAGTTATAACCTCGCAGCCCTCCACGCCGCTGTCGCACATTAATCTACTGGCCAAGGGCTGGGGCGTGCCCAACGCGTACATCAAAAACGCGACTGAGCTGCTGAAGCAATATGATGGTTGGTGGGTTTCTTTCGAGACGAAGCGCGATAATTATTCGATCAAACGCGCCGACCTGGATGAGCTGAAACTGTATCAACAACGCCTGGCCCAGCGGCTGGACGTGATGAAACCGCATTCCGATCTGGCCGAGAAACGAATCGCCGGGTTGCGCCAACAGCGGCGGAAATCTTCGATCGCCTACGGTGGCAAGTCGGCGAACCTGGGGGAAGTGATGAATTCGCGCCTGCCAGGCATTGTCGTGCCCGACGGTTTTTCGCTCCCGTTTTTCTATTACGATCAATTCATCAAAGAGAATAATCTCGAGAGCGGGCTTTACGAGATGATGAGCGAAAAGCGGTTCGTTCATGATCCGGCGTATCGACGCGAACGACTGGCCGCGATGCGCGAAAAAATCCAACGCGGCCGTCTCAACGAAGGTTTGCGAGCCGAGGTTACGCGCCGCGCGGAGTTGCAGTTTCCCGCCAAAGGTCTGTTTGTGCGCAGTTCTTCAAACGTCGAAGACTTGCCGAACTTCAGCGGCGCCGGACTCTACACCACTGTGCCGAACGTGCGCGGCGCCGATCAGTTGACCGAAGCCATCAAGACCGTTTGGGCTTCGCTCTGGAACTTTGAAGCGTACGAAGCACGCGAGCGCGCCGGGGTCGATCATTCGCAATGCTACATGGCGGTGCTGATTCAGGAAGGCATTAACTCGGAAAGCTCCGGCGTGATGATTACCGCCGACCCGTTCGACAAAGACAACAAAGGCGCGATTTACATCAGCGCCAAACGTGGCCTGGGAATCAAGGTCGTCGAGGGCCAGCGGATCGCCGAACAGATTGTTTTCGGGATTCGTAGTCAGGCGGTGCGCGTGTTGACGCGGTCGGCGGAAGACAGTTTGCTGACGTTTGATGAACGAGGCGGCGTCAAAGAAGTTCCTATCGCGGGAGATCGTGTGGTGCTGACGGACGACGTCATACGCCGGCTCGCGGCGGCCGCGGCGAATATCAAACGCGTTTTTGGTGAAAAAGAACAGGACATCGAATGGGCCTACATGAAAGGGCAGATCTATATTGTGCAGGCGCGTCCCTTCATCGCCGGCGGCTGAGTAGCCCACGCTTCAGCCTGTGTTATCCGTTTTTCCAAAGCCTCTGTTGACAGAACTGATCACAAAACTAAAGTCTGTGCCACTTATATGAACAACAATATCTTTGCTGAGGGAATTCTGCGGGGCCAAGTGGCGTTTGTTACCGGTGGCGGGACCGGCATCACGGGCGGCGTCGCCCGCGCCCTGGCGGAAGCGGGCGCGAATGTCGCGCTCGTGAGTCGCAGCATCGAACACCTTACGCCCGCCGCCGAATTGATTAACGCCGCAGCGGGTTCGACTCATGGCGCAGCGTTTGCCGTCGCTGCCGACGTGCGCAAGCCTGATGAAGTGGAAAAAGCGATCGCCGCGACTATCGAACGTTTCGGCAAGATTGATATCGTGGTGAACGGCGCGGCGGGCAACTTTCTCAGTCCGGCGTCGGAGTTATCACCCAACGGTTTTGGCACCGTCGTCGATATCGATCTCAAGGGCACGTTTAATGTTTGCCGCGCTGCTTTTGCAGAGTTGAAAAAAAATCGTGGCCACATTCTAAACATCAGCGCCACGCTGCATTACGGCGGCACGCCATACCAACTTCACGTCTCGGCCGCGAAGGCCGGGGTTGATGCGTTAACGCGGAACCTGGCCGTCGAGTGGGGCCGCCATGGCATTCGCGTCAATGCCATCGCTCCCGGTCCGATCGATGACACCGAAGGCATGAAGCGTCTGGTGCCCGAGCCCGTGAAAGAAAAACTGCTGCGCCACATTCCTCTCGGACGCTTCGGACGAATTGCCGACATCGAAAAGGCCGCGCTATTTCTTTGTTCCGACGCCGCAAGTTTTATCAACGGCGCCGTGCTGGTCGTCGACGGCGGCAATTGGCTTGCATCCGGAACGTTTTGATCGGCATGCTGCACCTTCATCCGGCGACATTTGAAGAATTCGAACGCGAGGCGCAACTCGGAAATGTTGTGCCTGTCGTCCGCAGTGTGACCGCTGATCTGCAAACTCCGGTGGCGGCGTTCATGCTGATCGCGGGAGATGCGCCTTATGCGTTTCTGCTGGAGTCAATCGAAGGTGGGGAACGTTTGGCGCGTTATTCTTTCCTGGGCGCTAATCCCTGGATGATTGTCCGCGGCCGCG
This sequence comes from Blastocatellia bacterium, assembly GCA_034665305.1. GTDB lineage: Bacteria > Acidobacteriota > Blastocatellia > Pyrinomonadales > Pyrinomonadaceae > DASXRU01. The sequence goes on from JAXDFZ010000011.1 coordinate 220,894, forward strand.
GCCCGCGAACTGTAATCGAGCGCCACGGATCGCTGGAAATTCGCGAAGAGCAAAACGCAATTGAGTTTGTGCGGGAGTACTTTGGCAAGCAAAAACTGGCGCGGCGCGCCGGGTTGGCGCCATTGACTGGCGGTGCCGTTGGTTATCTCGCTTATCATGCGGCGCAATGGTTCGAACCGGTGCTGGCCCGGGAAGATGAACCGGAAAGTGAAACCGATGACGCGGTGTGGATGTTTTACCGCACCATGCTTGCGTTTGATCGCGTGCGGCAGCAAATTGAAATTAGTGCCTTAGTTCTGACTGATGAAAGCGAAGGCAATCGTTCCCGGCTCCGCGATCTTTACGACCAGGCGGTGGCAGAGACTGAGCGGATCGAAAAACAGTTGACGGCGGGGTTGTCCGCTTCATCGTTGCCGGCTGCGACCGGCACTGTATCCGGCAATGGCTCCGTTTTCACTTCCAGTTGGCCGCAGGCGGCTTTTGAGCGCGCCGTCGTTACCGTTCAGGATTACATTGCGGCCGGGGATTGCTATCAGGCCGTGATTTCGCAGCAGTTCACCAAACGGACAAATGCCGACCCGCTGATGGTCTACCGGGCGCTGCGCGCCACGAACCCGGCTCCTTATATGTATTTCCTGCGCGTGGGCGGCGAGACGATCGTTGGTGCTTCTCCGGAACTGTTGGTGCGCTGTCACGGACAGCGATTGGATTACCGGCCCATCGCCGGCACGCGCAGGCGCGGCGCAACGGAAGCGGAAGACTGGATGCTGGGCGAAGAGATGCGGGCCGATGAAAAGGAAGTCGCGGAGCATACGATGCTGGTCGATCTCGGCCGCAACGATCTGGGGCGCGTCTCCGACTACGGCTCGGTGAGGGTCGAAGAGTTGATGAGCATCGAACGCTATTCCCAGGTGCAGCATCTGGTCACGAGTTTACGATCCCGGCTGCGCGATGGCCTGGATCGCTTTGACGCTCTCGCGTCGTGTTTCCCGGCCGGCACCGTCACCGGTGCTCCCAAGATTCGGGCGATGGAGATCATACGCGAACTGGAGCCGGTGCCGCGCGGAGTGTATGCGGGCACAGTGCTGTACGCCGATTACGCGGACAATCTTGATTCATGCATCGCTATTCGCACGATGGTGTTACGTGACGGGGTCGTGACCGTACAGGCGGGCGCGGGCATCGTCGCGGATTCGGTTCCGGAACGCGAGTACGAAGAATCGTTGAACAAAGCTCAGGCGTTGTTTCGCGCGGTCGAGTTGGCTGAGAAAGGACTGTGAAAAGCGACGACCTTTTGGAGTGCGGCGGCCTGACGCCGCTTTGGCATCGTTCGGCCGCATCCTATCTCGTTTTTCGCGTTAAGGCAGACCAAAGCGGCGTCAGGCCGCCGCACTCCAAGGGAGTTGTCGCGGGCGTTACGATCTGTTTCTTTCGATCTTATGAAACAACTAATGACTCTTGTCTGCCTGTCCTTGGTTATGGGGATCGGGGCACTAGCTTTGGCTCAGGATCCGCATAAGCCGGCGCCGGCCGCGCCGCCAAAGCCTGCAGCGACTCCTGTCGAGAAACCGACCGCCGAGCCTTTTGACGGCGCGGCCGTAGCGAAGCTGTCAGGGCAGTGCGTAACATTGGACACGGAGCTAGGCGCGATCGTGATCGAGATGCTACCGGCGGTGGCTCCGGAATCGGCGCGCAACTTTCTTAACCTCGCCGCTACCGGCGCGCTCGACACATCTACGTTCAGTCGCGTCGTGAAAGATTTCATAATTCAGGGAGGGAACCTTTCTACGGGTGAGAAGTGGGACATCGAGATGTCGAAACGCATGGGGCGGAAGCTGCCCGACGAACCCAGCGATGTCAAACACGTTCGCGGGATCGTCTCCATGGCGCGCGGCGAGGAACCGAACACTGCTTCGACGCACTTTTTCATCCTGGTTGGTGATGGCCCGCACCTGGATGGCAAGTTCGCAGCGTTCGGCCGCGTCGTGAAGGGAATCGAAGTAGCCGACGCGATCAATCACGCTCCGGTTGCAGGCGACAAACCTGTTACGCCGGTGAAGATTAAGCGGGCGCTCGTTGCGCCTTGTCAGTGAAAGTCCAACGTCGTGAGAAGTCCAATGTACCAAGTCCAAAGTCCCAAGTCTTCGGAACTGCATCGAAGTCTCCACCAGACTCGATCGGCAGTCGGACGTTGGACTTTGGACCTTGAACGTTGGACCGTCATCGGCCTTCTCTTGCTGACGTTTTCGTTCGCGGGCTGTTTACAGTCAGGCAGTGAAATGCCATCGCCTGAGGCAAGCAAACAGTTTTTGAAACTCCGCGGATACGAGTTTGATGAAAAGTCTTTCCTGGCTGCGGCGGCTGCGAGCGACGTTATGGCCGTGAACGGTTTTCTGGCGGCTGGCATGAACCCGAACGTCCGTGAGGGAGTTGAAGGAGAGACTGCGCTGTTGGCAGCGGCGAGTCGCGGAGACACGCAAATTGTAAAAGTGTTGCTGCAGGGCGGCGCTAATGTCAATGAGCAAGTTAGAGGCGGCTGGACCGCCTTGATGCTGGCCCTGACGCGGGAGCAGGAGGCAGTTGCAAACGAGCTGGTCGCACGGCCGGAGTTAGACCTCAAAGCGCAAGCGCCCAACGGAATGACGGCCTTGATGTTGGCGGTCTGGCATGAGCAGTCGGGGACGGCTGCGAAATTGTTGGAGCGAGGTGCGGATGTAAATCATCGGGACAACGATGGTGATGCGTCCCTGCATGGCGCAGCATTCCGCGGCAATTCAGAACTGATAAGACTGCTGCTGGATAAAGGCGCCGATCCCAACGTCAAAAACAAATTGGGCGGCACTCCGCTAATGTGGGCGGCGAGCTACGGTCAGGAAGAGGTCGTGCGGGTACTGCTTGCCAAGGGCGCCGACGCGAACATCAAAGACAATAGCGGCGCAACCGCCGCCGTCTGGGCTGAGAAGAATAAACGGACAAGCCTGGCAGCGTTTCTGCGCGGAAGATAGTTTCCAGTTCGCTCGGTTTTCGTTGCGGCTCGAATCCAAAGTGCCGTCGCCGCTACGCTCTGCCGGCGCACTCCAAATAGGCTTCGTGTTTTGAGACTTGAGATTTGAGGACCTGAGACTCCGAAAGCGAACGCGAAACCCGAAACTCGTAACTCGAAACTTCTTCCCATGCTTCTAGTCATCGACAACTACGATTCGTTTACCTACAACCTCGTACAGTTTCTCGGTGAACTGGGTGAGGTGATTGAGGTGCGTCGTAACGATGAAGTGACGGTGGCTGAGATCGAGGCGAACTGCTGTCCGGACAAGATCGTCATCTCGCCTGGCCCCGGCACTCCGGATGATGCCGGTGAGTCAATGAAGATCATCGAGCACTTCGCCGGACGCATTCCGATGTTGGGTGTGTGTTTGGGTCACCAGTCGATTGCCCGCGTCTTTGGTGGCCAGGTTGTGCGCGCCCCGGCGCTCTTTCACGGCAAGCCGTCGGAGATTTGTCACGACGGAAAGACGATTTTCGAAGGACTCGAGTACCGTTTTCAGGCGGGCCGCTATCATTCCCTCATAGTAGAACGAGAAACTCTGCCAGCCTGTCTCGAAGTTTCAGCCACTACACCGGACGGCGTGATCATGGGTTTGCGTCACCGCGAGCTAAAGTTGGAGGGAGTACAGTTTCATCCAGAATCCATCCTGACTCCGGCAGGCAAGCAAATACTGGGCAACTTCCTGAGGCTCTAGTTTGATACAAGACGTGGGGCTCTACATTAAAGAATTTGTTTGATTTCTCTGCGAGCGCCGTTGGCGCTTAAACCACGCCTTAAAGTTTTGTGTAACGCCCTGACGCGAGCTTAGGGGAATGAGCGCTTTGTCCTAACTCAATGGCTGAAAACCGATTGCGACAATTCATCGCCTCGTTAATGCGCCGGGAGGATCTCGATCGCGCGCGGGCGTCGGAATTTCTTGAAGCGCTGCTTCAGGAAGATTCTACTGACGCTCAGATTGCGGCAGCGTTGGTGGCGCTGTCAGCAAAGGGCGAGACCGTTGCCGAACTGGCCGGGATGGCGGAAGCAATGCGCGCTCGGGCAGTGCGTTTGCGGTCGACGCACGAACGCTTCATCGACACTGCCGGCACCGGTTCCAGCCGCGCGAAAACTTTCAATGTATCGACGGCGGTGGCGTTTGTAGTTGCCGCAGCCGGCTTGCCGGTGGCCAAGCATGGCAATCGCGCCGCCAGCAGTAACTGCGGTAGCGCTGATGTATTGGGAGCGTTGGGCGTCAACGTTTCCGCCGCAACCGAAGTTTCGGAGAGATGCCTTAACGAGATAGGCATCTGTTTTATGTTTGCGCCGCTCTATCATGGAGCGACCGCGCGCGTTGCGGCGGTGCGCCGGCAGTTAGGTGTGCCGACGACCTTCAACTTGATCGGTCCGTTGACGAACCCGGCGGGAGCGCCTTACCAAATCGTCGGCGTCTCGCGCCGCGAAAAGGCCGAGCTGATTGCGCAAGCGCTGGCAATGTTGGGTAGCCGCCAGGCGTGGGTGGTCCATGGCGAAGACGGGTTGGATGAGATCACGCTGGCGGGGCGCACCTTTGTGACGGCGGTGCAGCACGGGGAAGTGAACTCCTTCGAAGTCGGTCCCGAGGATTTTGGTTATGAGATAGCGTCGTTGGCCCAACTGAATTGTCAGGATGTGGAAAGTAGTGCGCTAATGATTCGATCTGTGTTGTCGGGGGACCGGCGCGATGAGGCACGCGGGCTGGTGGTCATCAACGCAGCGGCAGCGCTTTTGGTCGGGGGTAGTGCGATTGATTTAAGGTATGCAGCGAACTTGGCGGCAGAAACAATCGACAGTGGTTCGGCCCTGGCAAAGTTGGAAGCCTTGGTGAGGATGACTTCCTGAGGCGTTACGCCGAAGGCGTTGTATAACTCAGCCCAGGGTAACACCCTGGGGAAAAAAGAGGATCTACCCGATTACCCTGAAAGGGTTGCATCGGCAAGTTGCTATTCAACCCTTTCAGGGTAATAACCCGTCAATTGTTTCGTACCCAGGGTGTTACCCTGGACTGAGTTATGCGATGCCTTCGGCGTAGTGCGAGCTCTCTCGGAAAAATGGGTCCGGCTGCAATTGTCGGAAATTGTCGTCCGCAAAATAACCAACCCGTCTTCGACCAAATGGACTTCTTAACTAAAATCATTGAAAGAAAGCGAATGCGTTTCGACGCTGCCCGCGCGGAAACTTCGGTTGCTGAAATGCGCCGGAAGGCGGTCGATTCCCGTCTGCAGCGCAAACCGCACGCGCTTTTGAGTGCGCTGGTTGAAGGAACGGGTGTCAACGTCATTGCGGAGATCAAGCGGGCGTCGCCATCGCGTGGCGAGATCAGGGCTGGCGCCGATCCTGCCGGCCTGGCAAATGCATACAGCCGCGGCGGCGCCATCGCCGTCTCTGTTCTGACCGAAGAAGATTATTTTCACGGGTCGTTGGACGATTTGCGCGCGGCGCGGTCTGCGGTGTCATTGCCCCTCCTGCGCAAGGATTTCATCTTCGATGACTTTCAACTTTATGAGGCGGCGGCGGCCGGCGCGGATGCGGTCCTGCTAATCGTTGCGGCGCTTGATGACAAGGCCTTGCGAGATCTGCGCTCAATCGCCGAAGACGAATTGGCGATGGATGCGCTGATCGAAGTCCATACCAGCTCGGAGATGGGGCGGGCGATCGCTTGCGGTGCAACTTTGGTCGGAGTTAACAATCGCGATCTGAAGACTTTCGACGTTTCGTTGGATACCTCTGCGCGCCTGATTAACGAAGCGCCACCCGACGTTGTTTGCATTAGTGAAAGCGGACTACACGCCGCGACGGACCTTTGGCGATTGCAAGGGGCCGGTTACAAGGGTTTCCTGATAGGCGAAATGTTGATGCGCGCTGATGATCCGGAAAAGGCTTTGCGCGAGTTACTGCAAGAGGCGGCGGCGCTTTCCTAAATCATGGTAAAGGTAAAAATATGCGGCATCACGAATGTCGATGACGCTTTGGCCGCGGTTGAGGCCGGCGCTGACGCGTTGGGTTTCAACTTCTACCGGCCCAGCCCGCGCTTCATCGAACCAGGGTTGGCGCGGGAAATCATTCGCCAACTGCCAGCTACCGTAACCTCGATCGGCGTGTTCGCAAACGAGGCCGATGTTAATGCCGTGGCGCGCATCGCCGGTGAGGCTGGAATTTTCACCGTTCAGCTTCATGGCGATGAATCTCCAGAGTATTGCCGGACTCTTGAGGGTCTCAGCCTTATAAAAGTTCTGCGCGTCAAAGACGGTTTTCAACCGGAACAGGCTGCAACTTATCAAACCGACGCCATCATGCTGGATGCCTTCGATCGCAACCTGCTGGGAGGAACGGGACGCCTGGTTGATTGGGCGCTCGCCGCGCGCACGCGAACACTGGTGAATAAGATGTTTCTGGCCGGCGGCCTCTCGGCTGCTAACGTTGCGGCTGCGATCAGCGCTGTGCGGCCTTACGGAGTTGATGCGTGTAGTCGGATTGAATCCGCTCCCGGCCGAAAGGATCTAAAGGCCATGCGGGATTTCGTGGCTGCGGTCCGCACCGTGCTCCCAATCTAGTTCGCGAGTAGTTTCCTAATTTGTAACGCAAACTGTTAGTTTGCGGCGCGCGTTGAATGCCCTTCACAATCGCAAACTAACAGTTTGCGGTACAGAACATTGGACCCGGGCACTACCAGTTTGCGACACTTCTGCCTGCCTCACTCGCCATCCTGCTATAATCCAGCGTCAATTTATTTTTATGAACGGCAGATCTGTTGGGAATTCAGCGACCGAGAATGCACGCGACCAGGGTCGTGTTCTACTGGTCACTGACCAAGCCGATCATCAACCGCTGATCGCGGCCCTCGAGGGGGCTGGGTTTGTTATCGCCGGAGTGTCCGGAAGCGCCGCCGCGCTGATTTCTATTCCGCGTGCGCGCCCGCATTTGGTAATCGCCGCGTTCGACCTCAAAGGAGTTAACGCGCTCGAAATCGCGCGCAAGCTCGCCAGTTCCGAAGAGTTTATGCCCTGCATTTTGGTCGGAACTGAGCCGGCGGCGGACGAACGCCGGCGCGCAGCACTCGCTGCGGGAGCTGGGGATTATTTCCAACTCCCACAACAGCTCGAGCTGTTGTTGCTGCGGGCGGAACGGCTTGTAACGCTGCGCCAGCGAATCGATCGACTGCGGGCGGAAGCGGATCTGGATCCGCTGACCGGGCTTGCGAACCGGCGACGCTTTCGGTTGGCCCTCGGCCGCGAGTTGGAAAGGTTCCGCCGCTATGAAACACCGTGTGCGTTGATTCTTTTGGATATCGATCATCTTAAAAGAATTAACGATGCGCACGGTCATTCAGTTGGGGATGTAATGATTCGCCATGTGGCGGCGACGCTTGCGGGGGCTTCGCGCGACAACGACACGGCGGCACGGTTGGGCGGCGAAGAGTTTGCGCTTTTGCTGGCTGGGGTAAACGAGAAGCAGGCGATTAACGCGGCGCGACGGCTCCAGCCCGCGTTATCTGCGGAACCAATTGCCGGTTCCGGAGTGGCCACGGTGAGTTTGGGCGTGGCGGCCTGCCCGGCGCATGCGAACTCTGAACGTTCGCTGTACGCGGCAGCTGATAAGGCGCTCTATCGCGCCAAGAATGAAGGACGTAACCAGGTAGCGATTGCTCCATCGGTCGTGGCGGTAACCGATGACTGATACTCGAAGGTTTCAGCACTGTTATTCGAGCGCGCTTTCGGTTGAGACTAAATGAAAAACGGATCGACACAACCTGATCAGCTGGGCCACTGGGGGCCGTATGGCGGCCGCTTTGTCGGGGAGACGCTGATGGCGCCGTTGCAGGAGTTGACGGTCGCTTACGACGCGGCGCGTGCAGACCCGAACTTTCAAGCAGAGCTTGACGATCTGCTGCAGAACTACGCCGGACGACCAACTCCGCTCTTTCATGCGCGGCGCCTGACGCAACACGCAGGCGGCGCGCAGATTTATCTCAAGCGCGAAGACCTCCTGCATACCGGCGCGCATAAAATCAACAACACCCTGGGCCAGGTTCTGCTGGCCCGCAGAATGGGGAAGCGACGCGTAATCGCCGAGACTGGCGCGGGCCAACATGGAGTTGCAACGGCGACGGTCTGCGCCTTGTTCGGCCTGGATTGCGTTGTCTACATGGGGGCCGAAGACATGCTCCGCCAGGCGCTAAACGTTTTTCGCATGCGTTTGTTAGGCGCCAAAGTCCAGGAAGTGAAGGCCGGGTCGCGCACCCTTAAGGACGCAATTAACGAAGCGTTGCGCGACTGGGTGAAGAACGTTAGCGACACTTATTATCTGTTGGGCAGTGCGCTCGGTCCGCATCCATATCCGTTGATGGTTCGTGATTTTCAAACTGTTATCGGGCAAGAGGCGCGAGCACAGATTCTGAAACACGCAGAACGGCTGCCGGATGTGTTGATTGCCTGCGTGGGAGGCGGTTCGAACTCCATCGGAATGTTTCATCCTTTCCTGACCGACGAATCGGTGCGCATGATTGGTGTCGAAGCTGGCGGCAGTGGCAATCAACTCGGCCAACATGCCGCACGTTTTCATCCGAACGGCGATGGCCGGCCCGGCGTGCTGCAGGGCACGTTGAGTTATATTCTGCAGGATCGGCAAGGACAGATCGCTGCCACTCATTCGGTGTCGGCAGGACTCGATTATCCGTCGATTGGGCCGGAGCACGCTTACCTGCATGACGCTGAGCGGGTGGAATACACTTTAGCGTCGGACGATGAAGCACTGCAAGCATTTCAGCTGTTGTCCGAACTCGAGGGCATCATTCCCGCGCTGGAGTCCGCGCATGCTGTGGCCCACTCTTTGAAAGTCGCCGCCGAGCTGCGCTCCGATCAGATTGTCATCGTCAACCTTTCCGGTCGTGGCGATAAGGATGTGAACACGGTGCAACAGCTTCTTCCACCCGACGAAGATACAGCTAACAAGTAGGACCATGTTGAGCCGCATCGCTGAAACGTTCGCCCAACTAATACGAGAAGGGAAGAAAGGTTTTATTCCCTTCATCGTTGCCGGGGATCCTGATCTCGCTACCACCGGCGACTTGCTAATTGAATTGGCAGCCGCGGGCGCGACCTTGATCGAGTTGGGAGTTCCGTTCAGTGATCCGATGGCCGACGGCCTCGTGATTCAAAGCGCCTCAGAACGCGCACTGGCACATCACTTCGGGATCGAGGACGTACTGAGCGTTGTTAGTCAGGCGCGTAAGTCGACTAACGTCCCCATTATCCTTTTCAGCTATTTCAACCCACTATTTCAGTTTGGAATCGAGCGGCTCGCGAGCGCAGCCGCGGAAGCAGGCGTTGACGGTGTTCTCGTCACAGATCTTTCTCCAGAAGAATCCGGAGCCTTCGCGAACGCTTTGCGATCGCACAACCTGGATCTAATTTTCCTGGTCGCGCCGACGTCGACGGACGAACGCTTGCGGATGATCACCGGGGGTGCCAGTGGATTCATCTACGCAGTGGCCCGCACCGGCGTAACGGGCGCGAGCGACGATGCCAGTCAATCGGCCGAAGACCTTGTGGCCCGGGTGCGGAAGGTCTCGAACTTGCCGGTGGCGGTTGGGTTCGGCGTCGCGAACGCGGCCAACGTCGCCGAAGTTTGGCGCTATGCCGATGCGGCTGTGGTTGGGTCGGCAATTGTTGCGGAAATCGCAAGACTTTCCTCAGCGCCGGATATGGTGTCGGCAATCGGCAAATACGCGCGCCAACTTGTTGGGGCGGCGAATTGACGAATCATGCCAAATTCCTTGCATTTTTCATCATTTGCGCTGGAAAAGAAGTGGCTCGACGGAGGCGTGGCGGTAAGGTATTCTGGCGGCTCGCACGTAGGACAGGCATTCGTGCCTGTCCTTACTTTCAATTGGCAAGGTCGTTAGCTAACACACCGGGACAGACAGGAATGTCTGTCCTACGAAATAGTCTGTTGCATATGTGAAACTCTGTTCCATTCTCAGGCTGGTTGTGTTATGGTGTCCGCGAAACGGGCGGAAACCGGATGCACACACTTGAGAGGAGCGGAAGAAAGAGATGGCTGTTATGGCTGGAGACTACACCACGGGCGAGCGCGGCAAGGCAATTGAAGCCGCGTTGCTGAACATTGAGAAGCGTTTTGGCAAAGGCTCAATCATGCGTTTAGGCGAACGAGATGTCTCAGATATTCCCGCAATATCGACGACTTCGCTGTCGCTGGATGCAGCCATCGGGATCGGCGGCGTGCCGCGCGGCCGTATCGTCGAAATCTACGGGCCGGAAAGTTCCGGTAAAAGTACGCTCGCGATGCACATTGTCGCCGAAGCGCAAAAGGCAGGAGGCGTCGCCGCCTACATCGATGCCGAACATGCGATGGATGCCGACTATGCCGGCAAGCTGGGCGTAGACATCGATCAACTTCTGATCTCGCAGCCGGACTCCGGAGAACAAGCGCTGGAGATTGCCGAGGCCCTCGTCAGATCAAACGGCGTGGACGTGATCGTAGTCGACTCCGTCGCCGCCCTTGTGCCGCGGGCTGAGTTGGATGGCGAGATGGGCGATTCGCTGCCGGGGTTGCAGGCGCGCTTGATGTCTCAAGCCCTGCGCAAATTGACGGCAATCGTGGCGCAGTCAAACACCTGCTTTATCTTTATCAATCAGATTCGCGAAAAGATCGGCGTGATGTTCGGAAATCCGGAAACGACCACTGGCGGGCGCGCGCTCAAGTTTTATTCTTCGCTGCGTTTGGATATTCGTCGCATCGGCGCCATCAAAGATGGTGATCGCATTGTCGGCAACCGCACCAAAGTCAAAGTTGCCAAGAACAAGGTCGCGCCGCCGTTCCGTGATTGCGAGTTTGACATTATGTACGGCGAGGGCATTTCGCGCGAAGGCGACTTGCTCGACTTGGCCAGCAATCATCGCGTCGTGGAAAAGAGCGGCGCGTGGTTCTCCTACAAAGGCGACCGGCTGGGCCAGGGCCGCGAAAATGCCAAGCAGTCTTTGAAAGACAATCCCGAGTTGCTGGGACGAATTGAAAACGAGGTGCGGCTTAAACTCGGCCTCCCCGTGCGTGGCGTTGCGGAAAAGGCCGAAACGCCAGCGACGACGAAAGCGGAAACAGCTGGGGGGAACGCCAAGGCTGCCGCCGCCGATAAGAGGTAAGGCTCTTCAGCGGATACAGGAAAAGCGCTCAGCCGACAGACTTGTAACGAGTCTCACCGGCTGAGCGCTTATTTATTCTTTACACGCCGTTTTTACGAACGCATAATCCGCCGCGGAAGTAGGACAGACATTCCTGTCTGTCCCCTAGTGATTTGGAGTTTTGGATCTGGCAAAAGGCGGACAGGCAAGAATGCCTGTCCTACCCCATGAGCGAATCGATTCTTATCAAGGGTGGCACGTTGCTGACGATGGATGGCGAAGATTCCGTCGTTAACGGTGACCTGTACATCAGGGACGGCCGCATTGAGGGCGTCGGCAAAGCAACGGGAGCTGCCGATGTCATCATTGATGCCGGCGGCTGTGCCGTGCTGCCTGGCTTCGTGCAAACACATCTGCATCTTTGCCAGACGCTTTTCCGCGGCACCGCCGATGATATGCCGCTGCTTGATTGGTTGAGGACGCGCGTGTGGCCCATGGAAGCGGCGCATAGCCCCACGTCAATCCGCGCGTCGGCCCAACTTGCCATTGCTGAACTGATCAAAGGCGGGACGACGTGCGCGCTGACTATGGAAACCGTCAGCCATACCGGCGAAGTATTCCGCGTAGTCGACGAAACCGGATTTCGCGCCACCGTCGGCAAATGCATGATGGATAAGGGCGAGGAGTTGCCGCCCGGACTTCAGGAAAATGCAGATGATTCAGTTCGCGAATCACTTGCTTTGCTCGACGCGTGGCATGAGAAAGCGAATGGTCGCATTCGCTATTGCTTTGCCCCTCGTTTCGCTATTAGTTGTTCAAAAGAGTTGCTAACAAACGTCGCCCGTCTGGCCCGCGAGCGCGGCGTGATGATTCACACGCACGCTTCAGAGAATCGCACCGAGTGTGAACTGATCGAACGTGAGACGGGCCAACGCAACGTTTCCTATCTGGACGCGCTTGGCATTTCGGGACCGCACGTCCTGCTGGCGCACTGTGTTCATTTGGACGACGCCGAGTTGGGGACGCTGGCGCAAAGTAAAACGCACGTGGCGCATTGTCCGTCGTCGAATCTAAAACTTGGATCCGGCATCGCTGAGGTCAGCAAGATGTTGGAACGCGGAATATCGGTTTCGCTGGGCGCTGATGGCGCCGCGTGCAACAACCGGCTGGATATGTTTACCGAAATGCGGACCGCCGCGCTCTTGCAAAAAGTCCTGATTTCACCGGACGTGCTGCCGGCAACACGCGTGCTGCGAATGGCGACGATTGATGGCGCCGCGGCGCTCGGGCTGCGTTCAGAGATTGGAAGTCTGGAACCCGGCAAGCGTGCCGACGTGATAGTGGTTGGTCTGAAGGAGTTGCACAATTCGCCGGCGCCGCGCGACCTGATGTCGACAATCGTTTATTCCGCGGTCGCAGCCGACGTTGAAACGGTGATCATCGATGGAAAACTGGTGATGCGAGACAGGGAATTGCTGACCCTTGACGAGTCTTCAGTTCTGGAAAATGCAGAAGCCGAGTCGAAACTATTGTTGCAGCGGGCTGGAATTTCGTTTTGATAGGCGGAAAGTAGGTCGCCCTAAAATAGCTGTGCCAGCTCGAAGGTAGCGACTGCGGGGGGCGCGATCGGCGGCCGAGCTGGCACTGGCGGGTTCTATCTCAAGCATCAGATGGCTGTCTTGCGACCGGCTGACGTTTGGAGTTCAGCCCCACCCTCAACGCGCAGGATTATACACTTCATTACCGACGAGTCAACGACTAAGTTGTGACTAATTCGACAAAATTGAGCGGTACTGGCTCGCGATTGGAACGCCCATGATTTACGAGCCTCAGGTTGACACTATTCTGCAGCTGTCCCTATACTACGCGCTCTTTCCCGTCATCTGGCCAGGTAGCTCAGGTGGTAGAGCGCGGCCCTGAAAAGGCCGGCGTCGGCGGTTCGAGTCCGTCCCTGGCCACTCCAAAAATTCGCACAAATGGGGGAGAGACATTATCCAGCACATTCCACTGGGGCGCTCCCAGGAACGCGCGGTTAAGACTTTGCAGAGGGAACATGAAATCAGCCATCGAAGCCCATCGACAGTTCGTCCGAGACATTCTTGCTCGATGGGAGAACCTTATACAGAGTACCTTTCCCATATCGATTCCGAATCGCTGTCGCTGGGATGATGCCGATGACATTGTCAGCGTATTGGCAACGATAGGTGGCGCCGAACTTACCAATCACATTTTTTTGCCGCACGGAGGGGGAGTCGATCTTACTGGCGCCGACAGTTCCGCAGAAAAGGGCTGCGTCGAGATGCACTACGGCCAAAGCGCTATGATCGCGAGGCCTTCAGCCCTCTTCTTTGAATCGTTCGGCAAAACCAGATTAGAATGGGCATATTTTAGACTTGAAACGCAAAGTTTGGAACCGAGCGGCACGTATGAACACCATGCCTTTGACACTCACGAGGAGGTCACTGACTTAGGGAGCGGAGACTATCGTCCCCGCTCAATTTGGGATCAAGGCTACCTAGGATACGACGATGAAGGTGCTGAAATACCTCTACCGGATAACGCGAGGCCTTTGTTTAGGATCTTTAAAGGTGCATTCGTGATTTTTGCGAAGGGCTCACCTTATAATGCGGATCACGACACCTACGACGCTCGGCATGACAAGCTGAATGGAGAACAATTCAGAGTCTTTATTCAGCGAAATCTTGATTTGTTTGAAGAGGCGCGCGCAGCTCGCGGTAGCTTATGAGAGAAAACCTTTCGTCGTGAAGCCGGTACCAGTCCGTATTTAAGTGGCTCGCCGAAATCACCTTTCCCAGTATCGTCTAATGCGATCTTCAAGAAACTGAAACGGTACGTACTCGGCTTGGCGGCCGGCTCGGCGCAACTCTTCAACCATCCTCATCGCACCTTCGGCATTACGAGTGTGGACTAGTATTGTCGAAGCCCGTTGAACGTCCGGTCGCGCTGCGAGCCACGAAGCAATAGCATAACCCGTGCGCTCATCGTCGTTAGATTTAGCATGATAATGCTCGGGCCTCAAGTCATGATCTAGGAAGATAGCATCGTAGACATTAGTGCTTAGCAGCTCCTTCGCAAGGTTGACTTCGTCTGCTGCGTCGAGATGATCCCCAGCAAAGCGTTTTGCAAACCATTCAAATCGGCGTGGGTCGTCTTCCAGCAAGAACACGCGGATTGGATGTCGCGTCGCTGGGATTCTACTTAGCCCCATCCGGTGTAGAAGTCGAGTTAAGATTCCCATTTTAGTAGCCAATTATTGCGAAACACTCGATTTGCTGCGATCCAAGTACGGTTAAGATTTCAGGAAATGTTTTATATTACGATCCTTCATAAATCAAACATGAGTAGAGTAAACGTTCTCCCGGTAAACGATTTAACAGCACAGAGCCGTCTTTCATTGGGAACTAACGTTTAGATGCTATAATTGAGCAAATTACTATTGAGCCGCTCTCATTGTTATGTCATCGAACAAAGTTAACGAAGAGAACCTACGCAATCTATCCACAGGCTCACCTTCTAGCAATAAGGAAGTCGCCACCAAGGGTCTTGTGAGTTCCGCGTCATCTGCTGGCTGCGGCCTATGCTTTGGAACTGGTATGCACGTCGTGCCGGGAAAAGGAGCTAGACGCTGTGATTGCCAGAGCGAGGATCGCGTTCGTCTGGCACTGACGGCGGCTCGGATTCCCCGTCGGTATGAACATTGCAGCATTCATAACTTCGAGAACCCTAGCGCCGAAATTTCCAAGTATCACGCTCTCGGAATCTCCGACAAGTTGATCAGAGAATATCTTCACGAAGGAAGTCACGACGGCCGCGGCTTATTATTTGTCGGCTCCGTTGGCGTAGGTAAAACTCATCTGGCTGTGGCAATTCTCCGGGGACTCATAGAAGAATATCGCTGGGTCACTGGGTTATTCTATCAATCGGGTGCCCTGCTAAAGGAAATACAGGATTCATACAGTTCGATCTCTCAGACTTCTGAACTCAGGGTCCTCGCTCCTGTTTTTGAAGCGGACGTTCTTGTTTTGGATGAACTGGGCGGGTCAAAGCCAACCGATTGGGTCGGTGAGACAATGATGCAAATCATTAACACCCGTTATAATGACAAGAAGCTCACAATTTTTACAACTAATTACTGGGATGAGATTCAGCTCCGATCACATCTTGATAGACTAAACGATCGATTGGCAGAATTGCGTAAAGCATCGCATAGCCAACAAGGCAGCAGAGAGGAAGTCCTCATTCAAAACCGGATTAAGGTTTTACTAAAGTCTGAATCGCTGGAAGATCGGATTGGTGTTCGCTTACGTTCGCGTTTGTATGAAATGTGCCAAGCGGTAACCATTGAGGGCGAAGACTACCGGCGGAGGTTATCAAATCCGGCGAGGTAGAAAGCCGTTCTCCTTTGGTGACGAATCCACACTAACGCTTATTTATCTCCCGCGCTCGTTTCGTTTCATTAATAAATTTTTCGAACTCCGCCTTTAAGCCTGGTTCAAGTTTGAACGCAGCAGCAAAGTCCTTGTCGGCCTCAGCGTCGTGATGCTGCAGCAAGCGAATCACTCCGCGGTTGGCGTACGCCTGGGCCAAATTCGGATCGAGCTCAATTGTCCGGGAATAGTCTGCCAGCGCTCCGTCCAGGTCATTCTTCGCTTGCAGCGCAGTTGCGCGCGCAAAGTAGGTACTGGCTTCGTCCGGCTTCAGTTGCAGCGCTTTGTTGTAATCCCCAATGGCGCCCTCGATATCTTTCTTATGCTGTCTCACCTGGCCCCGATTCACGTAGGCGTCAGTCAAACCCGGCGCGTACATCAAGGCGAGCGTGTAATCCCGAAAGGCCCGGTCCAATTCCTCTTTGCTCTGATACGCGAGACCGCGATTGTAAAAAGCGTCGGCAAAACGGGGCTGGCTTTCCAGCGCCTTGTTGTAGTCAGCAATGGCGCCGTCGAAATCACCCTTTCCCTTGCGCGCGTTGCCCCGATTGTTGTAGGTAAACGCGATTGGTTGGGCTACCGACACCCCAGATTGTTTGTTGTCCTTATTATTTGCCGTAGTGTCGAGTTGCAATTCGAGGCTCCGGCTGAAATCCGCAATTGCGCCGTCCCAGTCGTTTTTCAGCAAGCGGGCTTGACCCCGGTTGTCATAGGCAGCCACCTGCGCCCCGTCGTTGGACAGTTCAATCGCCTTAGTGAAGTCTTCAATCGCGCCTTCGAAGTCTCCCTGGTTCTGACGCGCCATAGCGCGAGCAGTGTACTCTCGCGCGTTGCGCGGGGTTTGCGCTGCTGCGGTTGAAACGACAACGATCAGAGTGATGAAGACTATCGAAATAATTCGTTTCATGTTCAGCCTCTGTTTGGTGTTGCAGACCGCCAGTTCGTGCCCTCAGAAATCGTTATGTATAATAGGTTGATTCATCAAAGATCAAAAGTAAGGACCAGTTGAACTCGGTTCAATCTTAGATGCCCAAGCGCACTGACATCCAAAAAATTCTGATTATCGGTTCCGGGCCCATCGTCATCGGCCAGGCTTGCGAATTTGATTACTCGGGCACGCAGGCTTGTAAGGCCCTGAGGCAAGAGGGCTATGAAGTTGTGCTGGTTAACTCAAATCCGGCCACGATCATGACGGACCCGGACACCGCAAATATCACCTACATTGAGCCGCTGACGCTGGAAACAGTTACCGCGATCATTCGTCGTGAAAAGCCTGATGCGCTGTTACCGACGGTCGGAGGGCAAACGGCGCTGAACCTCGCAATCGCGCTGGCGGATGCTGGAATCCTGGACGAGTGCGGAGTCGAGCTGATCGGCGCCAAGCGCGACGCAGTGAAAGTTGCCGAGGACCGCGAGCTTTTCAAACAGGCAATGGAGGAGGAAGGATTGCCCATGCCGCGCGGAGGATTTGCGCGGTCGTGGGACGAAGCCGAAACCATCGTCAAGGAAACCGGTTATCCGGCCATCATCCGGCCGTCGTTCACTCTCGGCGGTACCGGCGGCGGCACGGCTTACAACCCTGAAGAATTTGAAGGAATCGTGCGCAACGGGTTGGCCGCTTCACCCACACATCAGGTTTTGATCGAAGAATCATTGCTGGGCTGGAAAGAGTTTGAGTTGGAAGTGATGCGCGATCTGGCCGACAACGTCGTTATCATTTGCTCGATTGAAAACTTCGACCCGATGGGTGTGCACACGGGCGATTCGATCACGGTCGCGCCGGCGCAAACGCTGACCGATGTCGAGTATCAGGAGATGCGCGACATCGCAATTAAGGTCATTCGCAAAGTCGGAGTCGAAACCGGCGGTTCCAACATTCAATTTGCGGTGAATCCTGAAAACGGCGAGATTCGCATCATCGAAATGAACCCGCGCGTATCGCGTTCGTCCGCCCTGGCTTCGAAGGCCACCGGTTTTCCGATTGCCAAAATCGCAGCCAAGCTTGCAGTGGGTTACACCCTCGACGAGATTCCCAACGACATCACGAAGAAGACGCCCGCGTCATTTGAGCCGACCATCGACTATGTGGTCGCCAAGATTCCAAAGTGGGACTTCGAAAAGTTTCGCGAAGCCGAAGACGTTCTCGGCACCCAGATGAAGTCTGTCGGGGAAGTGATGGCGATCGGGCGAACTTTCAAAGAAGCGTTGTTCAAGGGTTTGCGCTCTCTCGAAGCAGTTAAGCCTTTGCGTCTTGAAGAAGTTTCCGATGATGAGTTACAGCGTAAACTCGCGCGGCCCAACTCACAGCGCTTCTCTTACATCACCTATGCTTTGCAACACGGCTGGTCGATTGCAGAGATTCATCGTTTGTCGCGCATTGATCCGTGGTTTCTCGATCAACTGCAGCAGGTGATGGAGATTCAGGATGGCGTTGAGGGTCAGGTGCTGGAGGAAATTCCCCTCGCCACTCTGCGTACATTCAAAGAGGTCGCGCTCTCAGATCGCCGTCTGGCGTATTTAACCAGCCGTTCTGAGGATGAAGTGCGGCAGTATCGCAAAGAGCTGGGCCTCGTCCCGGTCTACAAGCGGGTGGACACCTGCGGTGCAGAGTTCGAATCCTTCACGCCTTACTTGTATTCCACCTACGAGAGCGAAGACGAAGCGGCGCCGACGACGCGACGAAAGATCATGATTCTCGGATCCGGGCCAAACCGTATCGGGCAGGGAATTGAGTTTGATTACTGTTGCTGTCATGCGTCCTTCGCGCTACGCGATGCCGGTTTCGAGACCATCATGGTCAATTGCAATCCGGAAACAGTGTCCACGGATTACGACACGTCTGATCGACTCTACTTTGAGCCGCTCACGTACGAAGACGTGATGAACATCATCGACGTGGAGCGGCCTGAGGGCGTCATTGTGCAGTTTGGCGGACAGACGCCGCTGAATCTGGCGATGCGCCTGCACGATGCGGGCGTGCCCATTATTGGCACGTCGCCCGACTCGATCGATCTGGCCGAAGATCGAAAACGGTTCGGCGCGCTGCTGATCGAATTGGGTATTCCGCAGCCGGAAAACGGCATGGCCGCGAGCAGCGACGAGGCGAAACAAATTGCCGAACGCATTGGTTACCCGGTGTTGGTTCGTCCCAGCTATGTTCTGGGAGGGCGCGCGATGGCGATCGTTTATGACGAGGACAGCTTGGACGAATACGTGCGCAATGCGGTGGACTTCACGCCGGATCGTCCGGTTCTAATCGACAAGTTTTTGGAACAGGCAGCCGAGTTTGATGTCGACGCGCTCGCTGACGACAACACTTGTGTCGTGGCGGGAATTCAGGAACACATCGAAGAAGCCGGCATCCACTCCGGCGATTCGTCGTGCGTTTTGCCGCCCGTGCGTATCGATGAAGAGCACCTGGAAACGATGCGGCATTACACTCGCACCCTGGCCCGCGCGCTGCGAGTGCGTGGCTTGATGAACATTCAGTTTGCGATCAAGGACCATCGCGTTTACGTTTTGGAAGTTAACCCCCGCGCGTCGCGCACGGTGCCATTCGTCTCGAAAGCGACGGGTGTGCCGCTGGCTCGCATAGCCGCCCTCGTGATGGCCGGCAAGCCGCTCGCGGAGTTCAATCTGCCGCAGGATCTGACGGTGAATCGCTTTTTCATAAAGTCGCCGGTCTTTCCTTTTGCCAAGTTTCCCGGGGTCGATCCGGTTTTGAGTCCGGAGATGCATTCCACCGGCGAGGTGATGGGCGTCGGCGAATCGTTTGGCGAAGCTTATGCGAAAGCGATGATGGGAGCGGGCCTGACGCTGCCACGTGCGGGCACGGCGTTCATCAGTGTTAGCGATATGGACAAGGGCCAGGCGGTCGTGTTGGCGCGCCGCCTGACACGACTGGGTTTCGATCTAATGGCCACGCTCGGCACGGCTGAGCGTTTGCGGGAAGTGGGCCTGGAAGTCGCCAACGTTTTCAAAGTGAATGAAGGACGGCCGAACATCGTCGACCACATAAAGAAGGGTGACGTCGCCCTCGTCATTAACACGCCGCTCGGCCGCGCCTCGCATTTTGATGAACAAGCCATCCGGCGCGCCGCGTTGCAGTACAACGTTCCCTGCGTCACGACGATGACCGGCGCTCAAGCCATCGTCGAAGCGATCGGCTCGCGTGCCGGCGGTGGCGCGCCGACCATCCGTTCGCTCCAGGAGTTACACGCGGTGGGATCCGCGGCCCGTTAGGAAGCAAGGGAAGAGAAAGGGGGAAGCGTGGAAATCAATAGCCCCGATACTATCCAAAAGATCTTTAACGAATGCCGCACGATCGCGGTGGTGGGCTTGTCGTCCAGTCCGATGCGCCCGTCGCATGGAGTGTCCGCTTACATGCAGCGGCAGGGATATCGCGTCATTCCCGTTAACCCGAATGAAACTACGGTGCTTGGCGAAAAAGCCTACGCTTCGCTGGCCGACGTCCCGGAGAAAGTCGATCTGGTGGATGTCTTCCGTCGTTCCGACGAAGCCGGCACGGCCGTCGACGAAGCCATCGCCGTCGGCGCCAGGGCTGTGTGGTTGCAAGACGGCGTCATTGACTTTGCCGCGGCCCAACGCGCGGTGGATGCCGGGTTAATGGTGGTAATGGATCGCTGCTGGCTGAGAGACTACGCACGGCGGTGAAAGGGCAAAGGGCGAGTGGCGAAGGGCGAGGGGCCAAGATAAGCGCACAGTCGAAGAGGCGCATTAAAGAAGATCTCACGCCGCAGGCGTTAAATAACTCAGCCCAGGGTAACACCCTGGGTAAAAGTCCGAACCCGGTCCTTACCCCGAAGGGGTTGAATACGAAATGCGGCGCCTTGATTATTACACCCTTTCAGGGTTGATGAATCGCGAAGGCGCGTCGACCCAGGGTGTTACCCTGGGCTGAGTTATTTGACGCCTTCGGCGTGTGGTTGGATATTACTTCCAGGCTCTTCGCGCTTAGCGCTTTGCCCATCCCGTCATGACTCAAATTCGTGCCATCGTGATTACAGTCAGCGACGCCTGCTCGCGGGGCGAGCGCGCGGATGCGTCTGGTGAAGCGCTGGTCCATCTCCTTACCGAGACTGGTGCTGAAATAGTTCTTAAAGAAATTGTTTCCGACGATCTCGATCCGCTGACTGTCAAACTGCGCGCTTACGCCGAGCGCGACGATGTGAACCTGGTGATCACAACCGGAGGCACCGGCTTCAGCCCGCGCGATAACACTCCCGAAGCTACTCTCGCAGTCATTGAACGCGCCGCGCCTGGTCTGGCGGAAGCGATGCGCATGGAAACTCTGAAGCACACACCGATGGCGATGATCTCGCGCGGCGTCTGCGGCATTCGCTCCGGCGCACTGATCGTTAACCTGCCTGGATCGCCTAAAGGAGTGCGCGAAAGTTTCGCTGTCATCAAGCCCGTCATCGGTCACGTCGTGGATTTGCTGGCCGGACACACGCGCCACTAACTGTCTCCACTCATTTCCTTGGAACTGTAACGAAGTTTACAGGTATCGGCCCCCGCAGCTGTTTGCAAAAAATCCCGCAAGCGGCGGGAAAGTGCTTGGCAAAAAGACTTCTTGACACCTCTCAGGGTATTTTGTAACCTGCCCCGCGTTACACGTGACCCTTGCGGGCTTCCCTTTAATTACAAGGCTCAGCGAGACATGGAACGTCCTCATTCCGACAATTCGTTCGCCCTACTTACTCTGGTCTATTGGCGTCCGAATGCATTCATCAAAGTCATTACCGGCGATTCGATGCTCGCTTAATAATCCTGTCCCACTAGGAGAAAATATGAAGCCTCCAGCGAATCTGATTGTTCCATACTCATCGCTCCCATTCTTCCTTTGCAAGAATAGTTTGTACCGTAGGTAGATCCAGGATTTCAGGTAGCTTCTCACTTGTCCTTGGTAGCGCACGGCAAGACTGCGCTACCTAAACGCTCACCTTCTCACCCGCCCCCAAAGGAGGGACAAAATTAATGAAGAAATTGAAGCTGGCGGTACTTTCGTTCGCGGTAGGTCTGGTGCTATCGCTTTCCACGGTCGCTGTTTTGGCTGAGTGTAATCCAAATTGTTCCCAGACGATTGTTTACGAGGGAAAGGTTTGCACCCTTATGGGTGGAGGCTGTAGTGCGGATTGCCACGTTTGCTGGTGTGCTTACAATTGCGGGCCGGCAACAGAAGAGGGAGGGAACTAAGACAGCCCGGCGATTTGTGAGTGCACTGGTATGCGCTGGTGCACTCATAAGCCTGCAAACCATGCCAAGCTTCAGATCTATCAAGAACCCTTTTGTACTGATTCCGTTGTGCGCCGGACTGGTACTGCCCTGCGCCGCTTTCTTGCTCCTGCGCTTTTCACCGCCGGCGAATTCCCAGGCCCAACCGCCCTTGCCCGAGTCGACGATCGCGTCCCAGCAACCGCTACCGGAAACTGACCTATTTGAACTTAATGGGACCAGGGTTGCTCCCGACCTGTTGCGCAAAGGGAAAGTCCTTTTGGTCTTTTTGACGACCGAGTGTGAGGCCTGTCAGAAGGAAATCCGGCTGCTTTCCCATCTCGAATCTCGAATAGCCGGCAAGATCAAAATATATGGCGTGGGAATGGAGAACCAGACTCAGGTTATGAGTTTCATTAAGAATAACGAAGTCGAAACCAGGATACTGCTTGATAAGAACGGCGCCCTCATGAGCTCCTTGGGCGTGAAGTACTTTCCTACCAAGCTTTTGCTCCAGGATGGAATTATCGTTAAGTCCTGGTTTGGAAATTCGCCGAGCGAGGATGTGTTGCTCAACCACCTTGGCCTGTGAGGAATTGTCCTAATGAGTTTGTTCTTGTTGCCGCTACTGTTCGTGCTTAACATCTCATCAGGTGTGGTCCAAGAACCTGTCACGTCGGGTCATCCTGCAGTTGCCGGAACGAAAAGCGAGCCTGCCAAAACGCCCCTTAAGCTCCCTGCTGAAATCAAATTGATTCTCCGGGTGGACGACATGCCGGGAATCGATAATGCCAAAAGCTTCTGGGAAGCTACCTATGAAATTCGAGTAGCTGATTGGCAGACGATTGTCGAGAGAACAAAAGCGGGCCAGGATCCGGAAGAAACCGGCTTGACTATCTTTCAGTCTTCTTTTGCACATTTGGATTTGGCTGAGAAGAAGAACCGCAATGTGGTAATTTCGGTTCCCGTCGCCGGCGTTCTGTTGGAACGGCTGCAACAGCAATCGCAAAAACCACAGGCTTTCTTACTCAGATCATCCGTTCGTTTCTTTGACGCCAGACTCGATCGAAATTTTGCGCTCAAGGTCAATCGTATCTGGCGTTTCAAACTCTTTCCTGATGGCGAGGCGGCAATCGCTATCAGAATCGAACCCGATGGAAGTTTCAGCATTAATGGACCCGTCCCTAAAGACATACCCGGGGGTTACATGATCGTCGGCGCCCCGGCGACTAAAAAACCCTAACCTTGTCAGGTGACTAGTAGGAAAATTAACGATGAAAAATATCTGCAAGCTCATGATCCTGGCGGTGGCACTGCCGATGATCGCCGTAGCCCAGAAACCAAAAATGGCGCCGGCATCGCTCGAACTTCGCCGGCAACCGATCGATAAAGGACGGGATGACGTAAGGCATCTCGAAGCGGTCAATCTCATTCGCAGCACGGCGGCCGAAGCCGCGCTTTGGAGCGATAAGAAAGCCGCGGTCATGGTCCTGACAGATGCTGCTGATTTGGTTTGGGGGGAAACGCAGAGCGAGAGCAAGAGATGGCTGACGAGAGCTTGGGCCATGACCGATCAATTATCTGAGTCTGCGCACGACGACAGCTTAAAAGAGTTCTTTACTCATTCCGATCGCAGCAAGCTGCGCACAGTGGTCCTGGGTGTGGCGCGCAAGTACGATGCCGATTTAGCCGAAACTTTCCTCAAGCAGCTTACTGACAAGGAGGCCGAACAAAAGAAGACGCGCGGAGCGTTTGATGACCGGACTGCGCGCAGCGAGCAATTACTTGGTTTAGCGCAGCAAGCTGTCGACAGCGATCCGGGCCTGGCGTTCACGCTCGCGGAAAAGAGTCTGACGGACGGTATTTCACAAGGGCTGCAAAACGTCCTTACCAGTCTGCGCAAGAAAAATGTAGATCTAGCAAACCGGCTCTTCGACTTAGCGCTGACCCGTTTTAGCGGAGTGGATTCAGACTCTTCCGAAGCAGAAGTCCTGGCAGGTTATCTCTTTCAATCGGGCTTTACGTTCTCAGCAAACTCTTCGGGTCAGACGATGCTGGTGGTCAATCCAGCCCTGCAGAATCTTCCTGCCGTCGCGCCGACCGAACCCCAAAGAGCCAGGAACCTGCTGGTAGCCGTTTACCATGCCCTGCTAGCGCGGCCCATTTCCCTCGAATCGCCGGAAGGATTGCAACGAGCCCAGCGAGTTCTAATTCTGGGCCGACGCCTGACTGGGCTTTATGACAAGTTTGCGCCGGAGTTTGCGCAGCCGGCGCGCGCCTTCCTGGCGCAACTTCAAACGCAGATTTCACCGGGGGGCGACGACCGTGCAACTGATCGGGGAACCGCAACGACCGATCAAAGTTCTGCGACGCGCTTGACCAAAGAAGAGGTTTACGAGAAGTACCTGACCCGCTTGGAAGATAAAGCCGATAAAGAGAACAACCCGATCGCGAAAAAACTTGCCTATGTTGAGGCCGCCCTCGCGGCCACACCGGAAGATTACCGGCGGGCCGAACGAATTGCCGGGAAGATCGACGACGCCGAATTGCTCGCAGATACAGTTTCTTTCGTGTTTTATCGGGCGGCCCTCGCTTTTGCCGGCAAGGATGAACTGGAAAAAGCATGCGAGCTTGCTCCGCAAATCACCAAAGCCTCGCGACGGGCCGTGGTGAAACTAATGCTCGCGCAATGTCTGCTCGCAAAATCCGAAAAGGCCGAACTGCAGCAGTCAATTTTGTGGCGGCAACTCGCTTTCGATTTTCTCAGTGACGTTGACCGGGATTTTAAGAATGAAGAAGCCTCAGCCAACGTCGCCAAAATTCTCCTCGGCCGGGCCGGAATTTTGGCCAAGCTCGATCGCGATCAGGCGTTGGCGTCGCTGGGCCGGATCGTTCAGCTCATAAACAAACTGGACAAATTTGATTTGCGAGACAGGACGGCTCCTAACCTGGGCCTCGGAACTTTTGCCGCGTCGGGGGCGACCGTTGCGAGCCCCAGCCTCGGTTTTGATTTTCGCAGCGCTATTGAACCTTTGATTGCGACCGACTTCGAACAGGTCTCTGCTATCACCGATAACTTTGCCGCCAAAGAAGTGCGCGGTGCGGGCCGTTTGGCAGTAGCGAAAGTTTATCTCAACAGTGGATCGTCCCCGGGAATTGCTCTAGACCGCGTTCGCTAATTTCGACTCGCGCCCTCACAAAATTCCTAATCAGCGGTGGCGGCGTGCCTGCCGACTTTTCTGCCCCGTTTCCTCTTTTGGGCGAGGGTTCATTTTGTTCCTGCCCCGACTACCAATTGTCCGGCAACTCTCCTAATGGTGCTGTGTTAATCTGTTCGGTAATAAAGTGCCGACCCAGGTTGACAAGCGCGCCCATCGAATCCGAAATCGCACGCGCAAGATGCGCACACGCGTGCGGGACACGCGCCGCGAACTCGAGCGCATCGCCAGCACTCCCACACTCGGCGGACTCTTTCTTTCCTTATTAAAAATTGGTGCGGTGGGTTTTGGTGGCGGCCTGGCCGTCATCGCACAGATCCGCTCGCTCGCCGTGCAACAGCGGCGTTGGCTGACTGAACAGGAGTTTGCCAACGGTTTCGCCCTCGCTCAAAGCCTGCCCGGCACAGCGGCGGGAAACGTCACGACGTACGTGGGCTTGAAAGTTCGCGGCTGGCGCGGCGCGGTGGTAGCGCTCGTCGGATTCATCCTGCCGTCGATGCTGATGATGATTGTCCTCGCGATTCTGTATCGCCATCTGCGCTACCTGCCGGATACCGATCGTCTGTTTCATGGATTAGATGCTGCGGTAGTTGCCCTCGTGATCGTCAGCGCCTGGCGCATCGGGCGCAACACACTCATCAAGCAGTGGCAGTGGCTCGTGGCCGTGATCGCTTGTGTAGTGGTCGCCTTCTTCAGCGCTACCGTAATTGAAGTCGTCCTGGCCGCCGGGCTGGTCGGAATTTTCATAGACTCGTTTGCCGAAAAGCAGTTGCAGAGGCTCGGCCGCTTACCGGTGGTTAACTCACGCCGGAAACGCATCGCAGCGCGCATGACTTTGCAGCGCCGCCGGCGGCGCGCACGCGACATCCACTTCTTTGGTGGATATCTGACTAGGGCGATGGCCGAAGAGAGGGTGCGGCAGGCGGCAGAGCAGGCGGACGAGGAAGAGCAGGGGCAGGAGGCAGGGGCAGGCGGCGGGAGCACGACCAGCAAGTCGGATATTCCAGGTGAAGGTCCGAATGGTCCGTCCGGCGTTTCAAGTAAACTTCGATCTGCACTTTTCCTCGGCATAGGAATGCCGTTAGTTGCGAAGTTCGCTTTGCTGCTCGTTTTGTCGACGATCTTTTTACGGATGGGCTCTATTACGTTCGGCGGCGGCTACGTGATGATTCCTTTGATCGAAGCGGAGGTGGTTGATTCGCATCACTGGCTGACGCACCAGGAGTTTGTCGACGCCACGGCCCTGGGGCAGATTACGCCGGGCCCGGTTTTGATTACCGCGACTTTTATCGGTTATCGCGTGGCGGGAACGCTGGGCGCGATCGTCGCGACGATCAGTATTTTTCTACCGTCGTTCCTGATGACGGTAGTCGCCGGATCGTCTTTGGCGCGCTTTCAAAGCAACCGGCTCGTGCAATCTTTTCTTAAGGGAGTTACGCCCGCGGTTGTGGGGTTGCTGGTGGCTGCGGGCATCAGCATTGGTCGAGCCGGAATTCACAACTGGGTCGGACTGCTGATCGCAATCATAGCCGCCGCAGTCCTGGTGCGGTTTCGCCCGAATGCCGTTTGGGTGATTCTGGGCGCTGGACTATTGCGTTTTCTGATCGGCTTCATACAGCCATGATTCTCCTGATTCAGGTTGTAGGGGCGGCACTCCGTGGCCGCCCCCTTTTTATTTCTTTGCAAGAAATTCAAGCCACTTAAAAAGGGGGTGGCCACGGAGTGCCACCCCTACAATCGCCATCGTTAGCGGTCGCTGGCAAACGAGAAATTATTGCTGCGGCGTTGCGTGCGGAGGTGATCGTTGAGAGTGCGGTAATAGCATTTCCAACACTGTCCCGTTGCATCCTCCGTCTTGCTATTTCGCATTTTCGCGTCACACGAGATACAACGAACGCTATATATCTGGTCCTCGGCCAGCCCATTTGCTGCTGCTGAATGTTTGTCTCTCATGCCTGAATTCTGGACTGCCGGTGTTACCACCAGATGGCTAGCTCATTAAATAGTCATTAAAGGTCGCGCGCGCAACCAAGCCGGGCACCCTCCGGTTCCCAGAGCAGCAGTGCCTATTGTTCAGATAAACTTCAGCCAGCGTTCAGGTGGTGTTCACGTAGACATCGGGTTGTTCGCTGGGCTATATTGCGCTTTCTCTAACTAACCGTCCGGCAAAGGGGTCGAAACCTTAAAATGGGTTTGTTAAATTTTCTTCCCAAAGAGGAACAGTACTTCGCCCTCTTTATCCAGATGACGGTTTACATCTCCGACGCGGCTCGCGAGCTGAAGGAGATGCTCTCCGACAGAAACCACGACTACAAGGAGTACTCCCGGCGTATTAAGGGCCTGGAACACGCGTGCGACGAACTGACGCACAACATTTCCACCAAGTTGAATAAGTCCTTTATTACGCCGTTCGATCGCGAAGACATCTACACGATGTCTACCGCCCTCGACGATATCGTCGATTTGATCGATGACGCGGCGAGGGCGATTATCGATTACGACGTGCAGGAAATTAAGAGTTATGCTCGCGCCTTTGCCGACGTAATCGTGCGCATGGCCGAACAACTGCGTGAAATTGTTTCGATCCTGGAACGTCCAAAAAACATTACCCAGCGGCTGGTGGAAATTCATCGTTTGGAGAACGAAGGCGACGACATTTATCACGCCGCGATCAGCGAATTGTTTCACCAGGAGCACGATCCGTTGACCGTGTTGAAGTGGAAAGAGGTTTACGAAAAACTGGAAGCCGCCGTCGATAGATGCGAGAACGTTGCTAACATCATAGAAAGCGTCCTCATTAAGCATACTTAGGAAGTTTCGAGTTTCGAGTTTCGAGTTTCGGGTTCGGATTTTCGTGAACCGTGAACCGTGAACCGTGAACCGTAAACAGCAAACTTGAAGAAAGCTGAAACCCCGAAACCCGAAACTCGAAAGTCGAAACTCGAAACTTTCTCCATGACCGCCACGTTCGCCTTTGTCATTGCCCTGCTCGCGCTCGCGCTGATTTTCGATTACATCAACGGGTTTCACGACGCCGCGAATTCGATCGCGACGGTGGTCTCAACTCGCGTGCTTTCGCCGGGCATGGCCGTCCTCTGGGCAGCGTTCTTTAACTTTGTCGCTTTCGCTGTGTTCGGCACTCGCGTAGCCAAGGCGATCGGCGATGGCGTCAGGATGGATCTGATCGCTCCGGACCAGCGCCTCAATGTGCTGTTGTGTGCGCTGCTCGGCGCAATTATCTGGAACCTGATTACGTGGTATTTGGGTTTGCCAACTTCCAGTTCGCACGCGCTCCTCGGCGGTTACGCCGGGGCCGGTATTGCGGCTTACGGCGGGATTCACGGATTATTGAAAGCGGAAGTTTGGATGCGAACGTTGAAGTTCATCGTGCTGTCGCCGCTGATTGGAATGGTGCTTGGTTTCGCTTTGATGGTTGCGGTCCATTGGATTTTTCGACGGTTCACTCCCAAGCGTGTTGATGGCATCTTTCGCACGGGCCAACTCTTTTCGGCGGCCGCGTTTTCCCTTGGACACGGCGGTAACGACGCGCAAAAAACCATGGGCATCATCACCGCCGTGCTGACCGCCGGCGGCATCGCGGGACTCACCTATGGTCCCAATGGCACATTGCCGCCGATACCGCTGTGGGTCGTCTTGAGTGCGCACGCGGCAATAGCCCTGGGCACACTGTCGGGCGGCTGGCGCATCGTGCACACCATGGGTTCCAAGATAACCAAACTCAAACCCATCGGCGGTTTCTGTGCGGAGACAGGCGCCGCGCTCACCCTGGCTTACGTCACACTCACGGGCACACCGGTTTCAACTACGCACACGATCACCGGCGCGATTGTGGGTGTGGGCGCCACGCGCCGTCTCTCGGCCGTGAAGTGGGGGGTCGCCGGACGCATCGTATGGGCCTGGATTCTTACCATTCCCGCCGCCGGCCTTATTGCCGCCATCTCGTTCTGGATCATCCGCGCCATTCATCAGCTCGCCGGTTAGAGTCCTCCGCTTGAGTTCTCTCGCCGCTTAGGTACAATCCCAATTCAATTCTCAAATAGTCTTCGGAGTGACGGACTGCTTTGTTCATTCGTTTGCCAGCCGGAAAATCACCAACCCGCCGAGGAAAGGGGAGCGCAGCCTTCGCCTTCCTCTGTGCCATCCTGTTGGCTTCCGGGCTGGTGACCGGCGCACAACAAACCGTAACTTCCGCTTCCCTGAGCGGGCGTGTGGAGGACACGAACGGCGCTGCCATTAGCGGTGCGACGGTTGAAGCAATCCGGCGGGAAACAAATCAAACGCAAACTGCAATCGCCGATAGCGACGGTCGTTACCGCTTTGCCTACTTGCCGGTCGGCACTTACGAGTTGGACGTTACCCAGCCGGGCTTTACGCATTTCAAAAAAGACATCGCGGTGACGATCGGCGAGGCCCTGGATGTGCGCATTCGGTTGGCGGTAGCGAATGTGAACGCCACGGTGAATGTCGCGTCGGATTTCTCAGCGATTGAATTGGTGCGGACGCAAATCGCATCGACGATTCATTCCAATGAGATTGACGAACTGCCTCTGAACGGCCGCAACTACCTCGATCTGGCATTGCTGGCGCCCGGCGTCGCTCCGGCAAACACCGGCAGCAATCAGCGCTTTGCCGAAACGTCCGCCGTGCCCGGACAGGGTTTGTCCCTTTCGGGGCAGCGAAATCTAAACAACAACTTCGTCGTCGATGGCTTATCGGCGAATGATGATGCCGCCGATCTAACGGGCACTTATTTCAGCCAGGAAGTGGTACGCGAGTTTCAGGTAATTACGTCCGGCGGCATCGCGGAATTTGGGCGAGCTTCGAGCGGCGTGGTGAATGTTGTCACCCACTCAGGCACCAACGATTGGCGTGGACGTGTCTATGGTTTCCTTCGTAACCAGCGCCTTGATGCGCGCAATCCGTTGGCGATCCAAAGAGATTTACTGACGCAAGTTCAGTACGGCGCGACCGCCGGTGGGCCACTGCGTCACGATCGCACCTTCCTGTTTACAAATTTCGAACAGACGCGACGCAACTACTCGAATGTGATCACGATCGCGCCGGCAGCGGTCAGCTCGATAAACAACCGGCTCAACCAGGTGGGGTTTAGTGGGCCGCGCCTCGAAACGGGAATCGTTCCTGGTAGTTTTGACACCACGAATATCTTCGCGCGCGTGGATCATAAACTCAACGACGCAAATCAACTGACCGCCCGCTACAGCTTCTACCAAATACTCGCTGAGAACTCCCGCAATCTCGGTGGCTTGAATTCGCTAAGTCGCGGTTCAGGCTTGTCGGACCGCGATCAGACGTTGGGGCTCAGCAACATTACCAGCGTCAGCCGCCGCAGTTTGAATGAAGCGCGTTTTCAATTCACGCACAGCTCGCTGGCTGCGCCGCTCAATGATCTGCGAGGCCCGGCGGTAAGCATTGCCGGCGTGGCAAACTTTGGCGCCGCCACCTCATCGCCCCTCGCCCGCGACATCGATCTGGTCGAACTGGTCGATAACTTTTCCAGCCAGCGCCGGAACCATGCGGTAAAAGTTGGTGGCGACTTTCTCTACAATCGCGTCAACATTCTGTTTCCGGGAGCGGCCCAGGGTCTTTATAACTTTACATCTCTGGCAAACTTTCTTAGCGGCTCGTACCTTAATTTTCAGCAAGCCTTTGGCGCGCCCGGCCAGGCACAGTTGAATCCTAATGTTGGGTTCTTTGTTCAGGATGAATGGCGGCTGCGGCCGGATCTGACTTTTAACCTGGGGTTGCGGTACGACGCGCAATTCCTGCCGGAGCCCATTCGGACTGACGGAAACAATTTTGCGCCGCGGTTGGGGTTTGCCTATGCACCGGGCAATAGGCGCACCGTCATTCGTGCGGGGTGGGGAATCTACTTCGATCGCCTTCCGTTGCGCGCCACGTCAAACGCGCTGCAGCGAGATGGTTCGAAATACGTCGTGGTCCAACTGTCGCCGGGCCAGGCGGGCGCTCCTGTGTTCCCGAACATACTCGCGGCGCAACCAGCATTTCTGACGACTAAGCCAAACATCACCCGCATCGATCCCGACATTGAAGCGAGCGATAGCCAGCAATTCAATTTACAAGTCGAACGAGAGCTGTCGCGCAACGCTTCGTTTTCCATTGGGTACGTGGGGCTGCGGGGCAGACACATCATTGTGCAGCGCAATATCAACGTGCCCCGCTTTCCGGCGTCCGCTAACGTTCCGAATCTGGGCCGGCCCGATTCTGACTGGGGCAACATCTCTCGCTACGAGAGTTCGGGCGATGCTTCCTACCACGGCATGATCGCGACGTTGAATCAGCGGGCCGGCCAATGGGCGAGCCTGCGCGTCTCATACACGCTCTCAAAGGCGATTGACGACACGGGGAATTTTTTCTTTTCCACGCCGCAGAACAATTTCGACTTCGGCGACGATCGGGGATTATCCGACAACGATCAACGCCATCGGCTGGTAGTTAGCGGCATGCTGCAAACGCCATCAGCCAGCCGCGATTCTCATTTGCGTTGGCTGCGCGGGTTTCAGTTTAGTTACATTTTTACTTACGCATCCCGGCTGCCTTTCAATGTCCTACTGGGGAGCGACCGGAACTTTGATACGAACAACAACGATCGGCCGCTGGGCGTCGGTCGCAACACCGGACGCGGATTCGATTATGCTTCACTGGATCTGCGTTTAAGCCGCCGGATCCGTTTGCGTGAACAGCTAAACCTGGACCTGCTGGCCGAAGGCTTCAACGTATTCAATCGCGCGAACCTCTCCATTCCGAACAACGTTTTTGGCAACGGTGTCGCTCCGCTGCCCGCATTCGGTCAACCGACCGCCGCGTCCGATCCCCGCCAGTTTCAAATCGGATTAAGGCTTAGCTTCTGAGAAACCCTAAAACTCTAGCTCGCAGATCGCCGTTAAGACCGGTGCAGTAGCCCCACCGTGAGAGAGGGCTCCGATCCAACGATTGGCTCGATCGCGTGATCAAGGAAAGCGAACGATTCGCACCGCGCGACTCGGGATTTCAGGGTCAACAAGTTGGCGCAGCCAACGAAATATTAGTAGCCCACACCGCAAGCTGTGGGTAGCGGTTGCGATATTGGCGCCTGAGACCTGGAAGGGCGACATAAATTTGTTTGCGCTGATTTACGCTTGCGGAATTATGTCGCTCGCTTCGCGAGCTAGGTTTCTGATCGAGGCGTGAACCCACAGCTAGCGCTGTGGGCTACTGATATGTCGCCCGCGCTGCGGGCTCTGCAACCATCGGAAGCGGCCGAACGGCTACCGCCCCGTTTACCTCCGCTCTCAAATAAACAATTCGCATTAACAAACATTTAAGGTGCAATTCACAGCGCCTTAACCTCGTCCGGCTAGAGTGCATCCTTGCAACTCAACGACGATTTCAAATTCAGCTTCAATGACGTGTTCGCGGCGCTTCATTCCTGAGATGTGGATGCCGCCGGGTAACACAAAAGTACCCCCTCATTTTGAGGAGAATTCCATGCACGAAAAAATGTTTCCGGCCTTTATCCGTTTCATCCCTAGCCGGGGCTGCAGTGGCGTTGCTGTTCATGTTTTCACCAACTGTAAAAGCGCAGAGCGATCAGGGCCGTATCGCGGGCACCGGCCGGCGCGTCCTTATCAAAGCCGTGCCGCAAAATGGTGTGTTCGCGTTGCAGTCTATCCTCACGCCAAGTCTTTTGAATGAGTTTAAGCTTGGTTACAACGGCGCATACACTCGCATCAACGGCGTCGCCCCGACGGTTGCCGGCTTTGACTTGTCGGCGATCGCCATCAACATTTCGGGGAGCACAGCGAACTTCGCGCTACCCGGTCAGGGAACTTCCGCGGGCACGGCGACGCCCGGTGGATTGGTGCGCGCGAATAGCGCGACGAACGGACGGGGCCAACCTTACACGCCCTACTCGATCTCGTTCGTAGATAGTTTGAATTGGACCAGGGGCAATCACAACTTCAAGTTCGGCGGTGAACTGAGGTTGATTCGGCTTTACACCGATCGCCAGGGCGGAACTACGTACACCTATTCGAATCTCAACAGTTTTCTGACGAACACACCGCAATCAATACAATTCCTGGGAGACGTCAGCGCCCCCAGTCCGTTCAATGGCGGCGCGACCGGCCAACGTTTTGCGAAGCAGGAGTATTACATCGGCTACGGCGAAGACGAGTGGAAGATTCGGCCCAACCTGACCTTGAGCTACGGGTTGCGATACGAGTACTACACCAAATCGGCGCAGTGGGGCGGCGCTAATCCATTAGATCCCCGTGTAAACAATGCCGTGGCACTTGTCAGCTAATTTTTATTGTGCCCGCATTGGTGATCTGGCCATGTGCTCTTACTCTGATTGTGCATGTGCCGGCGGCGAGATTATTTGGCAATCGGAAAGTAACCTGCGTAAACGTGAAGTCGGGTACCGTTCGCACGTCTTCCGCGGATAGGTCGTAGCTTTGATTATTACTGTCGATCAAATTGACGATGACCGAGGAAGATGTCTCGCCCTGCAGCAGCTGGAGATTAGCAACAAAGAGAATGACACGCGTGTTTCGGTCTATCGCTGAATTAAGCAGATTAGCCGCATTAACAACGGGGAACGGATCTCTTAGAAATAGCAAGGAATCCAAAGCGGTAACCTGATCAGTTGCTGGCCCTGATGTGTCTAATAGCATTTGAATTGGCGCCGGTGCTGATTGAAATGCAAACAAAGTGTTTTCAGCCGATCCCACAAGCAGACCGTTAGCGGCGGCAAAGCCAGTCAGTAACTGTGCGTTACTTTCGTCAGGCTCGAGAATGTGTTCACCGAGTTTGCGGGACCAGACATTTGCCCCGGTATTGGCATCTAAGGCGTATAGCGTTCCAGTGTAAGAGCCGACATAGACGTACCCGTTGACGACTATCGGCGCCGTAGTGATGTTGTCGGAGTTAAATGACCACTTGACGGTCAACGACGCAGCGTCGCGCGCAAGCAACGTTCCCGCTCGAACAAAGTAACCCGTTGATCCACTGAACGCCGGAGCCCGGCCCTTTGGGAAAAGTTTTACATCGTAGGAAGCTATGTCGGTGCCGGTGGTGGCATTTAGCACCAGGTTGTTGTCGGCAGCATTGTCGCGCACGTACAACCGGTCATTGAAGAGAACCGATGTCTTTCCACCGCCGCCGGTCGCTTGGCCCCGCTCCCAGATCACCTCTCCGGTACCAGGTGAATAGCAAGTAACATGCAGGTTTGCGAATGAGACGTATAAGCAGGTTTGCGATACGGTCGGTGAACTGTGACCGCCGCTCTGCATAAATGTACTCCACGTTATTGAGCCGTCCTGCTGTGACAGAGAAAAGAGTCGTGCTCCGATGCCCTCACCCAACACAAACACGCTGCCTCCGAAGGCGGTTGGAGCGGCGGTGAAGGAATATGTCCAATCACTAAGCAGAGACCTGCGCCACAGAAACGCGCCGGACGACGCATCGAAGGCCCGAACCTGGGCATCAAAGTTCACGATAAAAATGCGACCAGCATCGTACGCCAGACCTGCGAACCGATAGTTGGCGGAGCGGTCCTCAAATTCCCATAAAATTGCGCCATTCGTTTGATCGAGCGCGTAGAGCTTCGTTCCGTAACTTGAGATATCGAAATTGGCTACGACGAACACTTTGCCTTCTGCGATTAGTGGATAGGAGATTGGGCCGCCGAAGGTGCGAGACCAGCGCTGGGTGAGAGGTGGAGTAAGATTATCAGACTGAGAGCCAGTGTGGGCCGGATCAATTTGGTAAGCCACTGCCTGGCTCCCAAACGCTGCCCCGCACAACGCAATTATCAAGACGACGACGCCGACAGCTCCTACAGTAGGGCGAAACACTGCCCCGCACTGTAGTCGCTTAATCATCGCTTGATCTTTTCAAT
Organism: Blastocatellia bacterium; assembly: GCA_034665305.1. Classification (GTDB taxonomy): domain Bacteria; phylum Acidobacteriota; class Blastocatellia; order Pyrinomonadales; family Pyrinomonadaceae; genus DASXRU01. Next base: position 255,936 of record JAXDFZ010000011.1, read on the forward strand.
TTCATCATTACAAGGGCAAACAGTATTCCGAATAACTACAGTACGCTAGTTGCGCAGCTTCTCATACCTGCCCCAGCTGATCGACAAATCATCCCACGTCTCAATCACGGCTTTCAGCATCTCCGCCAATTAAACCGTAGATCAATTCTCACTGCGGCGGAGGATGAAGCGACTTCAGAGTCTTCCACAATCGTCCCCAGTTATTTTCATCGTTCGAGATTTTGTCGCCTTCTTTGTTAACGATGTCAGGGTCCACCAAAAGAAGGTCTCTGAAGGTCAGCAGCATCTGGCGGGACTTACCGTCTCCAGACAAACTAAGAAACCCCCAATACCCGTTAAGAAAAGTGTCAGACTTGACCGGCACACCTTGCTGCCAGCACGCTATGGAATCGAACGCTTTATCGAACTCTTGCAAAGCGTTTAATTCCTCATGTTGACGCTCGAACTTGCCTTTATTGAATCCCCAACGGTACAGATGGTTCGTGGTACGAATGTACCAGGCGCCCCCGGGACTTCCTTCAGCACCCGCGCCTTCAATCAATATCGAGGACACAATCGGTTCACTTTGCCAACGAGCGGCATTCTCGTTTACCGGCGGGCGTGGGCCATCTGTGTGTATCCACTTCCATATCACACTGTCGGGGCCAAACCCGTTGCGCTTAAGCAGAGACTCATAGGCCAAGTCCCAGCGGACTCGCTGACTGTTGACCTCCGCGTTTTCCCATTCCTGACACTTTGAAGGTGGAATAACAGTAAGCGAAGCGGGGGAATAACCTGGAGGGAAGGGCCGCCTTTTAGCAATCCATATCACCGCTACCACACAGCCGAGACCGCAGAACAGAAAGACCACTATTTGACGTGAAGAGAAGCGCACGCGAAAGCTTTACTCCTTAATCCAAAACAAAACATTCAAGCCTCGCCCGACGAAATAATGATGCAAAACGCGCAACCGCCGCTCGCGCATTACGTGAGCCACACGAAGTCCATACTTGTCGCTGCCCTGAGGCGCTGAAGATTTTCGGGCGTTGCACAACCAAGGAGACAGTCCTGGCCACCGAGGTCGTAATAAGTGAACTGCCGACCCGGCCCGCGGGAACGGAGTAATTCAGCGATCCGACTGAGTATTGTTGCGTCGACCCAATCGGCATCAACCTTCGCATCCCATCGCACACGTTGGCCGTTTAATGTGAAAGAAAGCCAAGCCACCCCTCCGTCAACATCGACGTAATCCTTCAAGTCATCGAGTGGCAGTTCACCGCCCGCAAGATCAGCAAGACGTTGTGCGATGCGTACGTAATCGTTGTGATCCTCGATACATTCGGTGTCGAAGTGCCAGATATCATCAGAGGCAATGATGAACGGTTCGACGTCCATTTCAGAGCCCATGATGGTAAGGAGCATGACGTACGGATTTTTTTCATAATCGGTGCGATCAAACATAGCGAGCAGGTGATCCGGCGTCACTTCGGGCACGAGGCGTATCCCGCAGCCCGCGAGTACCTGAATTTGTTGCTCTAAAGATATCGACATTTGATTATGAGAACTCCCGAAGGATCGAATTCACCCGGCGCGGGCGATCAGGATCCGAGCGACGCTGGCGCGGTTAGAAACCAAGTTACGCTACCTTAGCTAATGCTCACCACCAGCATTGCCCTGCTTAGTTCCGACATCCGACCATTTAGATTTAGTAAGTGCAGGTGTGTCAGCTCAAATAGAGGGAAAATGTGGTAGCCGCAATGCTCGGTAAAAACTGCAACAGAAGGCGTGTGCTACTTCACTCCATAAACTTTTCCATCGTCGCTAATAAAGTAAAGCATACTGTCAGCCACAACAGGAGTAGAAATGGGGGCCTTTTTTCGGGCGGTTGCCCATGCCTTCTTACCCGTTTTGGCATCCACGGCGTAGAGCCTTCCGTCGTCACACGTAAAATAAATGCGCTGGGCATCGGCTATAGGGGCGGTGCAATGCAACTCTGACGTATCGGAGAATGTCCACGCTGTCTCTCTGGTCATGGCATCAACGGCAAAAAGGCTTCCCGTGTTCCAGCCGGTGAAATAAATCATTTGGCCATTAATGACAATCCGGGCTCCCGTCTGATGATCTTTGTGCGGTTTTGGAACCGGCTGACCGGTTTTGGCGTCCACAGTGCGTATATGGCCTTCATAATCACGGAAATACACCAAGCCGTTGGCGACTGCCGGCGCCCGCCCTCCCTCTTTCAACTGCAGTTTCCACTTTTCCTTACCGGACTTAGTCTCCAGACCAAAGAGGTATTCCCGATTTGTAAAATAGATCATGCCGTCACTGACGGCGGGTGCGGACAAATACTGGCTTTTAGCGTCGAAGGTCCATTTAAGTTCTCCCGTTTTAGTACTCAGCGCATAAAGATTTCCGTTATTCGCGGCATAATAGACGACTCCCTCGGCCACGGTAGGCGAGCCCTCCACCATGGATTGATCCATTCTCGTTTGGCGCCACTTTTCCTGGTTCTTCTCCAGGTCAAAGGCATAGAAGATTCCGCTGTCTGCTCCGACATACAGTGTCTTGTCGGCAACGGTGGGTGGAGAATAAACGCCTTTTTCCCTTTTAGCGCGCCATCTGACTTCTCCCGTACGAGCATCGAGCGCGTAGAGATATCCGTCACCGATATACAGAGAGAAATAGAGTATGCCATCGGCCACAATGGGGTCTGAATAACCGACGCCCTCATAAGGCCAGAAGAAATCCGGTCCGCTAAACGTTATGGAACCGGTCCGGTCCGACATTGTAGTAGTTCGTCCCCACTCGATTCTCCCGCGCTTCATGACGAAGAGCTTCCACGACTCCCATAAGATCTCGCCGGTTGGGGGCGTTGCGCCGGAAGGGTAAACGCCGGTGCGTTGCGGATTTGCTCGCTCGATGGCCACTTTTGAGTCAAGTGCAGTTGTGCTGTTGCCAGTTTGACCATGTTCCTGCCCATTAATAGTTTGCGCTCGAACAGCACCGAGTAATAGATAGCTTAGTAGCACTGCGTGAGTAACCAGCACGAGCATCGCCAACTTTAAAGGCTTTGGTGTTGCTAATGGATTCATGACATTTTGCCTTCTTAGGCTTCTGATTTCGCTGGAGTGTGAACAGGCAAAGCGTGTTACTGATAGGTCCGCCCGTTGTGTTTGAGCCAACCTGTCACATGCCTCCCCTTCGGATCGCGATGCGTCCAGTGGACCTTGCCGCCCTCTTCGTTCCACACGTATTCGCCGTAGAACCGTACGCTATCGCCTTCCTTTAGCCCCACGATCCGCGGTGCGATGTCGATGTTGTGCGCAACTAAAACCGTCTGACCTGACGCGAGGCGAATGATGAATCGTTGATGGCTGCTGCCGGCGAGGTCATCCTCCAGTGTGCGGATTACTACGCCTTCGCCTTCAACCTGAACATTGCTGGTGCGGTTGTTGAACGCGCGTCCGATTGGACTATCGCCACCGGATTGAACTCCGTTGTTCGCCAAGGGCTGAATAGCACTGCCACAGGCTGCGCAAATCAAGGCACATACAATGAGGACGGCGATGTGGAGTAGTTTCACAGGCACTATACCTGCCGACGTTGTCCGGAGCGTGACTGCTTCGCAGTGTGTCGACTGAGGTCTCGTTGCAACACCGGGTTCCTCGCGAAGCAATCAACGTTTTAGCTGACCCGGCGGCGCGAATCGAAGCACCCTGCGCTGCACCACGCTAGTTGAGAAAGGCGCTACTGCCGCTCGCGTCCAACGAATTGTTGGGCAGCCCTTGGATGACGTTTACCTACGCCAGCATTTGTGCGACGAACTGGTCGCGGCGCGCCGGCCAGCAGCATTACAATTCAGAAAAAGTGTGACCGTCTCGGGGTTGTCTGGCTTAGGGCTAAATTCGAGTTCTTCGCCCCACCAGATACGAACGTAGTTTGCCCGGTAATACCCCGATGGCAGCGGATAATATTCTTGATACCAATCGAATGCACGTTTGCGGCCCAGCGGCGTGTCGGTAAATTCAATATAAATGTGGGGTTCGTTAATCGCACGGTTCAGTTGAGCGTCATCGCTGAAGATGGTGATATTCAACCAGTTTGGCTTCGAATACTGTTTCTCAAAGCGCGAGACGATGTCCAAAATATTTGATTGCGCGAAATCTTTGGCTTCCACATACAAGAAGACTTCTCTGCGCTGCCCCTGTGACGGCCCGTTGACGTAGTGGTTTGCCGCCAGCCAGACGGGGAAACTGTAATCATCCAATCTAAGCCAATGATGTTTGTTCTCGACGCTCTGTGGTTTCGCCTCAATGCCCAGAGCGCCGATGAGGAGCGCTATTGCGAGAGCCGAATGGATATGAGTCGATCGCATGAGATTCCCAGGCCGGCCAACGCTGCGCTTCAGCGGCCCGACCATAGAACTAACAATTAGGGCCACCTAGCGGCGAGTCCGCCGCAAGCGCTGGTTGGATTTCGCCCCAATGGAGCTAAGGTCGTTCCCCATCCTTGAGTGTGTTGCCAAAGCAAACCGCACCAACTAACGCCTCTTAGATTTGATCCGGAGAAATCTACAATCATGCCTGATCCAGGCTTGAGCCCTGGAGATTAACGCCGCTTAGATTCGCTCCATCGGGAAGCTCGCACTTCGCAAAGTATCTATCTCCTGAAGCATATCTCTGAAGCAATTCCTCAACGCTCAGCGGTGGTTGGTAATTCGGTGGCTCTTCCATTCTAAGTTCACGGCTGTGAATAAGGAACTGCTTCAGCAAGGCGAAGAAATCCACGTCAGATGGCTGACGCTACGTTCGCCGCCGCCACTTCTTAAGCTGTTTTAGGTCACCTTGCGCAGACTCTAACTCTTTAGTGCCAGAGCAGCCGCCCGCGAAGAGCTCATCTTTAAAGAGAGCGGCAAATACCAGGTAGCGCTGGCCCTTGATGAAGTTAAGTGTCTCAGGAATCTGGGGGTTCGCATTTACGACGATTTCAGAACCGCGAGCATCTTTCCAGGACTCTAATATTTTGAACCGAATCTCAACAAACTCTCCCTTTGACCGCATGTTGAGAACCTCTCCGGAAAACACCCTCGTGGCATCACGATAATGTGTGCGCAACGAAACAAGTTCGCACCTTGGTACGAACGGCGCGGCGTCGCAAACGCCGAAGCCCAAGATCAAGAATAGGAAGGCGATCAGAGCGGTTATCTGAAATTGCAGGTGCTTCATTCGATTCACTCAAGGAAGCATTCAACGAAACACGCTCCCGCCGCTGGCGTCCAACGATTTGTTGTGCCCCCTCTGCGTCATGAGAAACGCAGGGTTACTTCAGCAAGCCATAATACTCAGATTCACGGTATTAGCCATCACCAGGGCGGAGGGGAAACTACTCGAACGGGTAAGCGATGTCGCTCGCTTGCGGCTTCTCAGCCTGCGTACTGAATGAGACTTCTCACTCCGAATTCCCTCTATGGAGTGTGCTGTCCTGTCAGCGCTTTCGCCAGTTGCGACCTGTCGCAGGCTTCTTTAACACCCAACCGGAAGAATGACCAACTTGTCGCAAAAGAAATCCGGCGACAGATCGCCGGAGACCAACGCGGTGACAGGTCACCGCACTCCACAAAGGGCATCAAATCCGCGCGGGACGATTCTGGAAAGCGCTTGTAGTTGGCTCGATGCCGATGGACGTTCTTCGCTTGCCTCCACCGGCTCATCGAGTTGTTAGGCTAAGTCTGCAGACTCATGCAGCAAGCGGCATGATGGCAATCGGGGTATGCTTAGCCGGTTATGATATTCTGCGGCCACGATGAATCGAACCTTCATAATAATCTTTCTGTTCATTTCGTGTAGCTCAACTGTTGCCTTCGGACAGACCAAACAAACCACGGTTCCGACTGCTCAAGTCTTGAGTGTCAGAGGAGAAGTTGCGCGGTGAGAGTCTCGCGCTATTCCTAATCGTGGAAGCGGCGGACGGATACCGGGCGGTGTATGCATGGCCGGAACTTGATCCGGCATTTACCGATCAACTTATCATTTTGGCCGATCGTCGTGATGGGAAAGCGCTTTCAGAGGCAGAGGGGACCGGGGCGCGTAGTTGCGCCGAGTGAGAAGCGAACGGCAAGGTGGGTGCGACAAGTTGTCGCGTTCATTATTCGGCGCGCATAGCCACGAATTCGACGCGAGCTGAATTAGTTTTTCGTCCAAACTTGAGTCCGAGGGGGTAAGTCATGAATCCTTCCATCCGCCGAGTAATTGGAACCATGCTGTTAGTTGCCGCCGCTGTGGCAGGTATTCTTAATCTGCACAGAGTTGCGGATTTAAGAATGCCATGGCTGGCTCCCGTGCTTCTGGTTTGTGGCATCGGCTTGGTTATGTCTGCGAAGCGACGTGGGAATTAATCAAGTTTCTTGGTTACGCTATCGCACCCTGTCCGGCTCCCCGCCAATTTTCCTCTGTCGTTAACAACGATCCGGTAAAAGAACGGGGCAGTAGCCCGACCGTGAATGCGCGCGGTCGGCATCGACATCTCCGCGCAGCGCTCGAAGTCGGTTGAAGAATTCGCCGGGCAGGAATTTGATTTTGTGATTACGGTCTGTGACAACGCCAACGAGCGTTGTCCAATCTTTCCGGGCAAGACGCAGCGCATTCATTGGAACTTCGAGGATCCGGCATCGGCAACCGGCGATCGGGCCGAACAACTGAATGTGTTTCGCCGGGTGCGCGACGAGATTCGAGAACGGCTCAAGCTCTTCAATGGGACCGCGCGGAATTAAGAACGGGGCAGTAGCCCGACCGTGAGGGAGGGCTCCCTCTCGCAGGCATTCAACCGGAGCCCTCCCTCAGGGCGGGCTACTGCCTCGTCAGCGCGTTCGTCAACCCACGCCCATCCCCTCGCAATCCTTAACAACAAGTTCAGCCGCTGTTCAGATGGATGTAACACCGGCTCCTTAGAGTGACAGCTTATTCCGCTCTGCTGTCGATCTTTCCTGAGGAGACCTATATGTCCCTGTCAAAAAGAGGTTCACGAGTATCGCTTTGTCTTTGCCTGTTGGCCCTGGCGGCGTTTGCCTGGTCCTGCAGCGGCGGTGGCGGTAACGGCGTTGGCGGCACGACCAAGCTGCAAGGCGCGGGCGCAACTTTTCCGACGCCGCTTTACCAAAAGTGGCTGAGTGAATACGGCAAGTTACACGCGAATATTCAGATCGACTATCAATCGATCGGATCCGGCGGCGGCATCAAGCAGATACAGGCGCAGACGGTCGACTTCGGCGCTTCGGATGCACCGATGACCGATGCGGATTTGAAGGCTGCGCCGGCCGAACTCGTTCACATTCCCACCGTCCTGGGCGCTGTCGTAGTTACCTACAACGTGGCATCAATCACGCAACCCCTTCATCTGTCACCTGACGTCGTGGCTGACATTTTCCTTGGCAAGATTACGAAGTGGAACGATGCGCGCATCAAGCAGGACAACAGCGCCGCGAATCTACCTGCGGCTGACATCACTGTGGTCCATCGCTCGGACGGCAGTGGCACTTCGTTCGTCTTCACCGACTATCTGGCGAAAGTCAGCATCGAATGGAAGGACAAGGTCGGCGCGGACAAGTCGCCGAAGTGGCCGGTGGGCCAGGGCGGCAAAGGCAACGAAGGTGTGACCGGTCAAATCAAGCAGCAGCCAAACACGATCGGTTATGTCGAACTCGCTTACGCGACGCAAAACAAACTTCCGGTGGCGTTGATCAAGAACGCGAGCGGCAATTTTGTCGAACCTTCGATTGATGCGGTCACTGCCGCAGCGGCCGCAGCGTCCGCGGAAACGCCGGATGACTTGCGCGTGTCTATCACAAATTCAGCCGGTGCCAACGCGTATCCGATTTCCAGTTACACCTACATCCTCGCCTACAAGGATCAGAAGAGTGCGGAAAAGGGAAAGGCCCTGGTGGACTTTCTCTGGTGGGGAATTCACGACGGGGAACAGTTTGCGAAAGACCTGCAGTACGCGCCCCTGCCGGCGGAGATCGTGAAACGCGCGGAGGCGAAGATCAATTCGATCACAGCGGGCGGTAAGCCTCTGCGCTGAGTAGGGCCTTGAAAATCTCAAGCAGTCGGTGCGGAAATAAAAGGCAACCCTGAAGAGGTTGCGCCCGGTTTCAAATTGGGTCCTCGCGAATTTGGTACCCGAGCCAGGTCCGCCGCAACCCCGTTGGGGTTGACACTCATTAATGACTCGGCTGTAGGGCGCAACCGCCTCGCGATAAAACATGATTCAGTTCTGACTTTTATTGATGACTCCTAAACCAAAGAGTCGACCTTTACCGGCGCTGCGGCGGCGCTTGTCGCCAACTGGAAACGCCGGTGACGCGATCTTTCGCCTCTTGTTGTTGGCGGCCGCGTTGCTCATCGTACTGCTCGTCGGCTCGATGCTGTTCGCACTGGTGGCGAAGTCGCGGCTCTCAATTGCGCAGTTTGGCTTCTCGTTCATCACCAGCAGCAATTGGGATCCGGTGAGGAGCGAATTTGGCGCGCTGCCCTTTATCTACGGCACCGTTGCCTCGTCGCTAATCGCCCTCGTGATCTGCGTGCCGCTCTCGCTGGGTATCGCGATTTTTTTGGTAGAGCAGGCGCCGGTTCGTCTGGCGCGTCCGCTCGGATTTCTGGTGGAACTGCTCGCGGCGATTCCTTCCGTTGTTTACGGCCTTTGGGGAATTTTCGTGTTGGCGCCGTTTCTGCGAATGCACGTAGAACCGCCGCTGCAAAAATGGTTGGGCTGGCTGCCGTTATTCAAAGGGCCGATCACCGGAATTGGATTGCTGACGGGCGGAATTATCCTGGCGGTGATGGTGACGCCGATTATCTCAGCGGTGGTTAGAGACGTGCTGACGGCTGTGCCGGGTTCGCAGCGCGAGGCCGCGCTCGCCCTCGGGGCAACCAAGTGGGAAACGACGAAAGTAGTTTTAGTAAACGGCGCGCCCGGAATCGCCGGCGCAATTATTTTAGGTTTGGGACGAGCGATTGGCGAAACGATGGCCGTCACGATGGTCATCGGAAACCGCGCGCACATCAGTGCTTCGCTTTTCGATTCGTCATACACCATCGCGTCGGTCATAGCCAATGAGTTCACTGAGGCGACACAGGATCTCTATCTCAGCGCGTTGGTAGAGCTGGGGCTGATTCTGTTCCTGGTTACTTTTGTGGTGAACGGGATCGCCAGAATTTTGGTTTGGAACGTAACGCGGAAAACCGGAGGAGTCGTCGCGTAGCTGTAACGCAAACTGTTAGTTTGCGACGCAGATAAGCAACCGTAAGGCTGTCAGGAAAAACGCAAACTAACAGTTTGCGTTACGTATTCTATGAGAAGAGCAGACCAATTACGCCGCACCCACAGTGCGACGATGACGACGCTGACCGCGCTCTGCACGATCGCAGCGGTCGGCGTGTTGTTGCTGATTCTTACTTACATCGCCATGCAGGGTATCGGCTCGCTGAATGTTCGCTTTCTAATTGACAGTCCGCGCCCGGTGGGCGAGGGCGGCGGCATAGGCAACGCCATCCTCGGCACTCTCATGCTCCTGTTGTTGTCGTCGGCGATTGGCTTGCCCTTTGGTGTTGCCGTGGGGGTTTACCTTTCTGAGTTTGGCGCTGGACGTTTTGCCGCGCTGGTTCGTTTTCTGGTGGACACACTGACGGGCATTCCCTCCATCGTCACCGGCGTGTTTGTCTACACCATCGTGGTAGTTCCGCTGAAACATTTTTCCGCGCTGGCCGGCGGCATTGCCCTCGCGATGATTATGATTCCAATCGTAGCCCGCACTACTGAAGAGATAATCAGGCTGGTGCCGCAGAATTTACGCGAAGGCGCGTTAGCCCTCGGCGCGCCGCAGTGGCGGGTGACGCTGGGAGTAGTTCTGCCGGCCGCTGCGTCGGGTATTGCGACCGGCGCGATGTTGGCAATCGCGCGCGTCTCGGGCGAAACAGCACCGTTGCTGTTTACGGCCTTCGGCAGCCGCTTCTTTAGTTATTACCTGGACCAGCCGATTGCCTCGCTGACAGTGCAAATTTACAACTACGCGATCTCGCCTTACGACGATTGGCACGCGCAAGCCTGGGCCGCGACGCTGGTTTTAATGACACTGATTCTGACTGTCAACATCCTGGTCCGTTTTCTTACGCGCAAGAGGTTTTGATTGCCAATGTCTGAATCGACCCAAACAATCAAATCGCGCATTGAACTTCCGGAACGGTCGACGGCATCGTCAGGAGCTTCGGAGAAGAGCGGAGCGAAGATCGCAGTTCGCAATCTCGACTTTTTCTACGGCAAGACCCAGGCGCTGCATGACGTGTCGCTCGAAGTTCCCAGTCGGGTGGTTATGGCCTTCATTGGACCATCAGGTTGTGGCAAGTCTACCTTCCTGCGGACACTGAATCGGATGAACGACGTTATTCCCGGCACGCGAGTCAGGGGTGAAGTGCTGATGGACGGACAGGACGTTTACGCGCCGGGCGCCGATGTGGTTGAGCTGCGACGCAAAGTGGGGATGGTGTTTCAGAAATCCAATCCGTTTCCGAAATCAATTTTTGATAATGTCGCTTACGGGCTAAGAATTAATCGGCTCGCTGCAAGCAAGAGCGACCTGGAGGAACGCGTCGAACTGGCGTTAAAAGATGCCGCGCTTTGGAGTGAAGTAAAAGATCGTTTGAAAACATCAGCACTTAGTCTTTCCGGCGGCCAGCAGCAGCGGCTGTGCATCGCTCGCGCCTTGGCGATTCGCCCCGAAGTGGTGTTAATGGACGAGCCGGCGTCGGCGCTGGATCCGGTGGCCACACACAAAATCGAAGAGCTGATCGTCGAGTTGAAGCAGCAGTACACAATTGTGATCGTCACGCATAATATGCAACAGGCCGCTCGCGTCTCCGACACGACCGCGTTCTTCCTCCTGGGCAAACTGGTCGAGGTGAATGCCACCGAAAAGATGTTTACCAACCCTGATGAGGAACTAACGGAAGATTACATTACGGGAAGGTTTGGGTAGCGAATTGGTGCTTTGTGCTTTGTTCTTTGCTCGCCATCGCGACTCGAGAGCTTCGAAGTACAAAGCACGAAGTACAAAGTACAAAGTACAAAGCACGAAACCAATGGATCAACATCGACATCTTGACGACGAACTGAACTCCCTGCGCGATCGCGTCCTGCGCCTTGGCGGAGAAGCGGAAGCGGCGGTGGAGCGATCGATGCGCGCGCTGACGGAACGCGACAGCGACATCGCCAGTCGAGTGCTGGAGAATGACGACGAGGTCGATCAACTGGAAGTAGAGATTGACCGGCAATGCATCGACATCATTGCGTTGCGGCAGCCGGCGGCTCGCGACTTGCGCTTCGTTATCGCTGTGACAAAAATGGCGCCAGTGCTGGAGCGCATTGCCGATCATGCATGTAACATTGCCCGGGCGGCGATAGATTTGAATAACGAGCCGGAGCTAAAATCTGTTTATGACTTGAAGCGAATGGCCGATCACGCGCTGGGGATGTTGCGAGCCGCGCTCGATGCGTTTACCTCCAGCGACCCGGTCGCGGCCCGTGAAATTATTAAGCGGGACAGCGAGATCAACGAGCTCTACAACCATATCTTTCACAGCCTGATTGAAATGATGGTTGCCGAACCGAGTACCGCTACGCGCGACGCCCGACTGCTGTTGGTGGCCAAACACCTGGAACGGATTGGCGATTACGTTACTGATATTTGCGAACTGACGGTTTACATGGCCCAGGCCGCGTTCATCAAACATACGAAGTGAGTAGGACAGGCATTCCTGCCTGTCCATTCCAACATCGTAAAATAATCGTTCGAGCTAAGACCGAGGGACAGGCAGGAATGCCTGTCCTACAACTAATGCAACACCCAATTCTGATAATCGAGGACGATCCCGACATTGCTGAGGGTTTGAAATATAACCTCGAGCGCGATGGACTGCCGGTGGTCATGGCGGCCACCGGCGAAGCGGGTTTGACGGCGGCGCTTGATGATCACAATCCGCCGTCGTTGATCATCCTGGATTTGATGTTGCCGGGCATGAGCGGCACGGATTTGTGCCGGCGCCTGAGGCGCGAACCGGCGACCAGGCGCACGCCGATCATTATGCTGACCGCCAAGGCTTCCGAATCCGATCGCGTCACCGGCCTTGATCTCGGCGCGGACGATTACATCACCAAGCCTTTCTCGGTTCGCGAGTTGATGGCCCGAGTACGCGCTGTGATGCGCCGTGCGGACGAACACGCGGCCAAAACTTATGAAGACGACAAGCTGCTGATCGATTTTGATGATATTCGCGTCTCATGCACGGGCAGCCGCGTGAAGCTCACCAATAAAGAGTTTTCGTTGTTGTCCGCTCTCGCGAAGAGTGCGGACCGCGTGGTTACCCGGCCGCAATTGCTGGATAGCGTCTGGGGCTACAGCTATTATGGCGACGCCCGGACGCTGGATGTGCACATTCGCAGGCTGCGACAGAAACTCGGAGACTGCGGCGATTGCATTGAAACCGTAGTTGGCGTCGGATACCGGTTCGTAGGTTGTGGCGCGACGAAATAACAGGCAGTAGCCCGACCGTTAGGGAGGGCTCCCTCTCGGAGGCACTCAACCGGAGCCCTCCCTAACGGTCGGGCGACTGCCCCGTTATGCCGCGATCAACAAATGGGGACTCAGCGCTGAGAGCTCAAGCTCTTCACTGGGACCGCGGGCGTCTCGCCCGCAAACGCGTTGCAAGGCGCGAAGTTTTCGTAGCTGACGACTAGTTCAACAAAATGCGGGCGGGACGCCCGCGGTCCCAGGGAAGAGCTTGAGTAACTCTAAGCGAAACATCCTCGTTGTTGTTGGCTTCTTAGTCGCCGCCGTCCTTTTGCTCTTGCCCTCATTCACCCTGCGGTCCAGCCTCGCCGTCATCTTATTTGCTGCGGGCGGAGTTCTTCTTCTTCGAGAGCTCTTAGGCACAAAGTCATTTAACCCAACCCGGCGGGGCGCAGATGATCTGCGTACGACGGATCGTCAGTCAACGGCAGAAGTCTTCACGCAGGCGAGGCTCTTTGAAGCGACGATTAACGGCATGCGCGAGGGACTGTTGGTGGTTGATAGAGATATGCGCGTGGTCGCCTCAAACGCAGCGGCGCATCGCTTGTTCAATTCTCCGCGCGGGAATTTGGACGACCAGCGCCTGACTGAGATTACGCGCAACCCTGCCATTTACGGCGCCTTTCTCGACGCACTCAAGGGCCATGAGCGCAGCGAGGTGCGCGTGGAAACTCACGGGCCCGAACGCGTTTTCGATCTCCGGGTTGTTCCACTTGGTGGCGACCACGACAAAAACGGCGGCGGTGAGGACGGCGCCCTGGGCGTTTTCATCGACGTGACCCGCATTGAGCGGTTGGAGCGCGTACGTCAGGAATTCCTTTCCAACATTTCTCACGACCTACGAACGCCGCTGACGGCGATCATGGCTTTTGTCGAAACGCTGGAAACCGGCGCCCTCGATGACAAGGAAAACAGCCTGCGATTTCTCTCGATTATTCGCCGGAACGCCGCGCGGATGCATGACCTCATCGACGACCTCCTCGAATTGAGTGCCATCGAAGCCGGCAACGTACAGGTGCGGCCGGAACTGATCGAGCTGCGACCGATCGTGAATGATGTGCTTTCTCTGTTGGAAACGAATGCGGCGGCGCGCAATGTGGTGCTGACGAACGAAATCGCGCCGGAGGCGACTGTTTTCGCGGACGCACGGCGGTTGGAACAGATGCTCACAAACCTGGTCGACAATGCGATCAAGTTCAATCGCGAAAATGGAGCGGTGACTGTCAGGTTGGAACGCAATCCGGAGGCTGGAGCTTCCCACGAGGGAACAGTCGCATCAGATCGCATTCTGGTTGAAGACACTGGCGAGGGGATACCGGCCCAACATTTGGCCCGGCTCTTCGAGCGGTTCTATCGTGTGGATCGCGCGCGGTCACAGGACATGGGCGGAACCGGATTGGGTTTGGCGATTGTGAAGCACCTGGCGCGCGCTCACGGCGGCGGAATTACAGTGACTTCAGAGGTAGGGAAGGGCACTACCCTCGCGATTGAATTGCCAATCAAGCATTTCACAGCCGGCTAGAAGGTTTCCGTCTCATCCGCTTTGTAGAAGTACCAGGATTTAAAACGCATAAGATCGTTTTCCGGGCGGGTTGGCATCCCGCCCTATTTTTATTGAGGTCATTCCGCTGCTTCTCTTGTTCAATTGCTTTTCGGCTGCACGTTTGGCAGAGCGGATCGACAGCAGCCCAAGACGATCCACGAATTCAAGCGAAGATGCTTTGTGCTTCTTCTGTGATTCGTGGGTCGCTTTTTCTCTCAATCTCCAACCGCTCTTTTTGCTTTAACGGAGGTGACTAAACGTGAACAGCCAGTGCGCATCCCTGTCGAGAACTTCTTTCTGATCGATAGGTTCTGAGGGGATTTCGCGATCAATTGCGCGTTGGTAGGTGGGCATTCCGCCGCAGGCTCACGCGCGAATAGGTTTTTAGCCGCGAAGGGATGTCCGCTACCGGATCTGAATACCTTAGGGACGATAGTCTATGTCAATGACAACATCGCACTAAGCGTAACTTCCACGGTAAAGGCTCTGGCCATCAAAGGAGAAAAGATGAAGACAATCGTAATAGCACTGTTTGTGATCTTCGGCGCAACCGGATCGGCCTGGGCACAGTTGCCAAGAGAAACTGACGACCCGGATTCCAGACCTTGCCGTGACACATCTGGCATTAACCTCACCCTGAAAACCACCGGGGCCTATTTGCCGGGCACCACCATCGGTATCCGGTCAGAATCATCCATATGGGCAGAGACGAGAGATGGGAAAAACCATAACCGCTGCAAGAACACCGTGGAAGATTTACCTCGCGGCAAGTGGAAGTGGCAAATTCTGGAACGGCCCGCGCAAAGCACGTCCCAATTAGCAGGCACCAACCAGGAGGCGGTTACGCTGTTGCTCGATCAACTGGGCGATTACAAGATCAGGTTTACGGCATGCCCGACTGGTTGCCAGATCCCGATCCCGGATAGCGCCACGCTGACCATCGATGCGGAAAGTCGCGACATTTTGGTTCGGGTGTTAGCGATCCTGCCTCCTGATGCATCTCCCGATATCCCGGTTTTTAACGCTCAGGATCGTTCCACGTTGCCTTTCAAACCCACAAATCCCACGACTGTTTCCACTCATTGCGCAGGGGATCAGGGCATTATGTCGTCCGCGTGGTACACGGTCTTGCCTTGGAGTGGGCCAAGTGACTACAAGCTGCTAGAGGGTAGGGTGGGCGCTAGTTCGGTATCAAGCAATGACAGCTTCCTGAACCACGACGGTATGGACTGGGGAATGGAGGTCACACCGCATCCCTGGAGTCGGCACCTTATGGGCAGCAATCAAAGCGACCTCGCGGTGGAATGGGAGCGAGCACATCTTCCCGAGAAAATGCGGCCCACCCCGGGTGATTGGATTTCGGCAGTCGGGTATTGGATTTATGATTGTGACCACGACAAGAAGACCGAGATCCACCCGCCCGTGCTGTTGGCGATTCAACGGGCACGACCAATCTCCCTGCCGACTAATGCCGGCGCCGGCTCAAACATTTACGTTCCCGGCATTGTTACGGATATCTGGGTGGACCGGGAGGCGGGTGACATCACCAATAGTTGTGCCTACGCGGGATTGGACCAGCAGAAAGATCCTACAAAACCTCCGCTGGTGGATGCACAAGGGTTCCCCAAAGCCAGATGCCTACCCGACAGCGAGGGATTCTCAAGTAATCCTATCAAGCGGGTCTTCAAGTTCAATATCTATTTGCCCCGCAGCCCGCAGGCCATAATGGCGGCCATCGGCAAGACTGCACCGCAGGTACCGCTTTTCATCGAGGGTTGCGTGCCGCCCGGTTCTCTGGCGTTGGATCAACCGGTGTGTGAACAGGAAACCGCAGGGGGCGTAACCTACCTCAAAGTTACCATCGATCTCAGGAGCTACAATCTGCCGACATATTCGCGTCGCATCGTTGCCGGGTGGGCACACGCAGCGCCCGACAACTGGGGCGTACGGCGTTGGAACCTCCGCGTTACCTCGCTGGATATCAGTGACGATGGCGATTCACTGCTCCGGGGCGACGGGGATTGGCGCTTTTGGGTAAACACGAACAACGGCGCCACTGAATGGACCAAGTTGATGGAAGGTCAGGGCAACGCGCACGGTAATATGACGTTCGGCGGGAAACCGTGGGAGACGAATGCTCCGAGATGTAACAGTGCCATCAATCCCGGCTGCAACCGGAGCCTCGGTCCGGCCATAGTACTTTTCCCCAATCAACTTCTACAGCTAGGGACCTCCGGATTTGAGGAGGATTGGTTTGTGAATAACAGCATCTCGGGAATTTCGTTTCGTCTGGGACAGCGCCAGGCCTCGGGTAGTGCCGTCGCGAATGACGGTTCTGCGAAATACACCCTCCATTACCAGGTGCTTCCTGGTGCGGACATTGGGCGCGCGCAATTGTCGCCGGCGGCACGGGCGCGCTACGACGCGTACGTTGTCAAGAATAGTGATTTGGCTGGGGGCAGCCATGGGTTGCTATTGGATAGGGTTTTTAACTCCGGTGTCAGTACCGCGAAATCTTCGTCGCGGTTCGGCGGCGAGGCGGAGCACGATGAATCGCTTCCGGTCACGAGAATGAGTGTGACGCAACTGCGTCAACTCACCCAGCGTGCCGGGCAGGAGAATGCTGCCAAGATCAATGCCTTCTTGCAACGACTGAAGCGGGCCGTGCAGCGCGCCAAAACAGCAGAGGAGAAAGCGGACGCTCATGAATTTCTGAAGCGACTGAGATCTGCTGTTTCATCCGAGCTGTGGCAAAAGCACGGATTAGAGGCGGACATGCGCGTCCTGGTCAAAACTCAGTAATGAATCGCGGGGGCCTGGCCCAACGATCCACGGATCCAGACGAAGAAAACGCAAGAGCTGCCTTTTGCTACTTCGTTTGGGTTCGTGGTTCGTTCGCCCGCTAACTTTCCAAGTCTTTTTTCTCAACTCAATTCGAAGCAACTAAAACACAAATACCAACTGTTGCTGAAAGCGATACGTGCGTGGCGTAAATGCGCTGAGCGGAACAAAGAAGTTCGGAAAGTCGCCGCTGCTCCGGATTGCTCGCTGCGTGAAGAACAAGCTCTGAAAAGTTATTTTCTTCGCTAATCCGTATTCGAAACGCAGGTGATGACCGCGGATGTTAACGCCCGTCCCGGTGCCCAGATCATCGTCGGTGACTTGCGAGATAAGCGAGTTTGCACCTTTGATCGTGAAGAGGTAGAGCAACGATTTGTCACCGCGTTTGGTGATTCGTCCGAACTGGACCGCCGCCAGCATCGCGTCGCGTTCGCTCAATCCGGTTCCCAGGTTCCGTGCCACTTGCAGGTTAAAGGTCAGCGGGTAGTTATGATCGCCGATCTTGAAGCCCGCGTAATTCAAACGGTAACTCAGCCGCGCAATATCAAAGCCTTCCGCCGTGTAGAGCGTTCCACCGGCCGTCGTGGTCGCATTTCCACTTCCGGCTAACGGTCCGGAAAGCGCCAGTCCGAGTCCCGGCTGAATCAAAAGCGTCAATCCTTCAGCCGTGGAAGCCAACAGGATCTGGTTCGGATGACGATAGAGTTGAACATCAACCCCAATCTGGTCGCCCCACTTCTTATTAAACTGTTGATTGATCAGCACGCCCTGGTGAAAAAGATTTGCTGAACGACCCGCCGTGCCCACTACTTCGCCGGCATGTGCCAGCGGACTGTTGGACGCGATCACGGCGACGTTGGGATTCGTCAGGATGTACTGGCCCGCGCGAAACTCGACACTGGTCACTGCCGCACCATTCTTCTTGAAAGGGAGAATGTATTTCTCGTTAAACCCATTGAAGCGAATGTCGTCATCAAAGAGAAAGCGGGAATTATCGGCAAAGATTTCCTGCACCCGTCCCGCTTGCAACTGGATCGACTTGTTCGGGTGATAATCGACCCAGGCTTCATTCAGGAAAAACGGATGGCGCACGGTAGTGGAAGTGAAATCCTGATCGAGTGTCAACGGATTGTTGATTGCGCCGGTGGCGAGCTGGCCATGAAAACTCAACGTGGGATATAGGTCGGTATCAAAGTTCAAACGCAGCCGGTAACGCGCGCGCACATTCTGCACATGTTGCAGCGGCGGATCGGGCGGTTCACTCGCGGAGCGAAAGATCGCATCGGCCCGCAAGCGAAAGTCGCCGCTGAATCGAAACGGACCAATCCTTAATGCCTGCCCTTCAACTTTTGCGAGGCGCTGCTCGATCGTAGGTGCCTGAGTCGGTGAAGCCTGACTGGCTCCGCCCGCCACAGTTGCGGCGGCGGACGCGTTCGATGCTAGCGAAGTGCCTGTGGTCGGGCTCGCATTGATCACGCGCGGTTCGGAGCTTGAAAGTCTGTCCAGTAGCGCCTGGATCGCTTGCTGTTGCTGGCTGACCGTTTTCTGTAGCAGGTCGAGCTTGCTGTTTTGCTTAGCCAGTTCTTCTTCCAGCGTGCGGACGCGGTCGCTCACCGGAGCTTCAGCGGTTTTAGTTTCCGGGGACTGCGCCGGTTCTTGCGCCGATGCGACGCCAACTCCGACGCAAAGAATAAAAAGCGCTGTGGAGAGGGAACTGAGCTGTGGTTTGCGACGTGTTTGAAACTTCATAAGGGCGCTCCTTAGATGAAGGGGTTCGATTTCTGCAATCTCTCTCGTACGCGGAAGAATCGGCAGCATATTACCGTCGACTTAAATCGGCCTTGCTGTGAAGTTAAATCCATGTGAACAGAACATTCGCATTTGGAGTGCGCCGGCAGAGCGAAGCGGCGACGGCGCTTTGGATTGACCTTCGCCAGGCGATCCAAAGCGGTGTCGCGCCGCGCTTGCCACCGCACTCCAAATAGTTGAGCGCACCCGACGTTGCGACCTCTGTCTGGCACAGCGACGACAGGCCGGCGCACTCCAAACGGAAACTCCTCATTGACATTGATTTGTGCCGCGCATAATATTTCCGCGCTCGCGATAATTTCATAGGGTTCTCCGGTTTCAGAGTTCGATAACTCAATGCTGCTTCAGGCGACGGCACCAGTTCACGAAATCGGTAGCGCAAGCACGGCATATTGGCCGGTGATGATCTTTTTCGTCGTCGCGGTCATCTTTCCGGTTTTGCCAATCATCCTCGGCCGGTTCCTGCGCCCGATCAATTACGGCAAAGACAAAATGCGTCCCTATGAGTGTGGCATCGACCCGACGACCGAAGCCCACGAACGGTTTACGGTGCGCTACTACATCGTGGCGATGTTGTTTCTCATTTTCGATGTAGAAACGATTTTCCTGCTGCCTTGGGCCATCATTTTCATGGGCGACGATTTTTCGTTCACAAAATTTGCTTTGCTTGAAATGTTCGTGTTCATTGGCATCCTGATCGTGGGTTACTACTACGCCTGGCGAAAAGGCGCTTTGGAGTGGGCGTGACGATTGCGGATTGCGGAATTCGGAATGCGGATTGTCCGGTTCCGAATCCGATGAGTTCCGCAAACAAGTACAGTTTTGACTGAGGACCAATCCGCATTCCGCAATCCGCATTCCGCAATCGCATATGGCTGAACACGAAGAAGGTTTTGTTCTAACCACCGTTGATTCGGTGATGAACTCGCTGCGGCGCACGGTCGGTGCAAAGGCGATCGATATGGCGGCGCCCGTCGTCAACTGGGCGCGCAAGTCTGCGCTTTGGCCCATGACGTTTGGCCTCGCTTGCTGTGCAATCGAGATGATTGCGACCGGCGCCGGCAGGTTCGACATCGACCGTTTTGGCGCCGGCGTGTTTCGTCCCAGCCCGCGCCAGAGCGATCTGATTATCATTGCCGGCACCGTCACTCTGAAGATGGGCCCGGTGGTGCGAAGAGTTTACGACCAGATGCCGGAGCCCAAATGGGCCATCGCCATGGGCGCGTGCGCTTCGACGGGCGGCCCGTTCGATTCCTATTCCACGATGCAGGGCGTCGATCGCTGCATCCCGGTGGACGTTTACATTCCCGGTTGCCCGCCGCGGCCCGAAGCGCTGCTGTACGGGCTAATGCGGCTGCAGGACATCATCATGCGCGAAGCCCCCTCCGCTTACATTTTCGAATCCGACGGCGCCGTCCATCGCCAGCGATATCTGGAAGGCGATGTGGAAACTCCGGCGCTCACTACCTCTGAACGGCACGATTCCGGCGTGGCGATTACTTCGTAGTAACGCAAACTGTTAGTTTGCCCGTCCTTTATTCGCCGGCTAAGTCTACAGGCGATCGCAGACTATCAATCTGTTACAAGTGTTCGAGGCCGCCTGAGAGGGCGGCCTCAAGTCTTATGTGCTATGCTGCTCATATCAAGGCACACAAATACCCCCGCGGTTAAGAAATTTTGCTCCAGCGTGAGCGGCGCATCCGGCTCCTAAAAGCCAGGCCCGTTTCAGCCGTGGAGATCGTCTTAAGGGAGAGACACAATGAGAATCAAATCGAAAAGTAAACTTTTGGTTTTAGCAGCGCTCGCTTTGCTGATCGGGATGCCGGCCATGGGCCTGGCACAGACCAGCAGAAGGCGGCCGAGGCTGAGACGAGCTGCGCCGCGCGTCGTTGCGGTTCCGGTCGTCCCAATCGGAACCAATCTTAAGGTCCGTCTGAATGAAACACTCTCGACCAAGGAATCTCGCGTAGGCGACAGTTTCACCGCGACCGTGATCGATCCGGCGCGTTTCAACGAATCAACCACTCGCGGGCATGTGAGCTCCATCAGGAAGTCGGGAAAGGTCCAAGGTCGCACCGTAATGAATCTCGCCTTCGACACGATCCAGTTTACTGACGGGCGCACCGGG
This sequence comes from Blastocatellia bacterium, assembly GCA_034665305.1. Classification (GTDB taxonomy): domain Bacteria; phylum Acidobacteriota; class Blastocatellia; order Pyrinomonadales; family Pyrinomonadaceae; genus DASXRU01. The sequence goes on from JAXDFZ010000011.1 coordinate 276,852, forward strand.
ACTCTGCACGGATACGTCACTCGTGTTTACGGCGGCGCGCGGACGGATAACGAAGGCGGCGTCGAATCAGGGAGTCGTACTAATCAAACTCTGAAGCGCGGCGGGATCGGTGCCGCGGCGGGTGCGATCATCGGCGGCATTGCCGGAGGCGGTAAAGGCGCGGCGATCGGTCTAATCCTCGGCGGCGCGGGCGGCGCGGGATCGTTGGCGGTGCAAGGCAGTAAAGAACTGAAACTCGAATCAGGAACTGAAATGCTGGTGCACGTCACGCGGTAGCGAAATACGACAGACACACCGAAACAATGGAAAGGGCGAAACATGATCTTGAACGATCTGGTTTCGCCCTTTCGCTTTTTCACAATTAGCCGCGCACCTCAGATTGGACCAGCCGGGTCAGCGCCAGAGTCAGCGACTCGCCGGGGAATTAACACCGTGGAAACAGCGCGCAGGGAATTCGGCAGATAAAAACCGACGGGCAGTCAAACCACCCGGCTGAATCCGTCCGACGGACTCTTCGTTGACCGCGTCATGCGTTTACAATCTCCACCGGCGAAGTGGGGTCGCGACGGGCCAGATGTTAACTATTGAATCGAGTGGACGTTCTCTATGTGAAGGCTACTGATCAGGGGATCGTACCTTGTGAGAACTAAGAGTAATTACTAACTCTGAGGTGCTGCGATGAAAGTAGTCGGCAAAATACTGAAGTGGCTGGTGGTCATAGTGGGGGTCGTGTTTCTGGCGGCCCAATTCAAGCGGCCGGAGCGCACAAATCCCCCGGTCGATCAAACGCAAACGCTGGAAGCTCACACGCAAATGACTCCGCAGGTAGGCGCTGTTCTGTCGCGTTCATGCAACGATTGTCATTCAAACAATACGACCTGGCCCTGGTACACAAATGTTGCTCCGGTCTCGTGGTTTATCGCCGATCACGTCGAAGACGGCCGCCGCCATTTGAATTTTTCCGAGTGGGGCAAGGGCGACGAACGCCGCAAGCGGAAGAAGTTGGAAGAAATTTGCGAGGAAGTCCGGGACGGCGCCATGCCGCTGAGTTCCTACACGCCCCTACACCCGCAAGCGAAGTTAACGCCGGAAGACATCAAGACGCTCTGTGATTGGACCGAGGCGGAACGTGCGCGACTCACGCCGCATTAGTGAGCGGGACGCTCATGATCTACGCCGAAGGCGTTAGAAAACTCAGCCCAGGGTAACCCCCTGGGTAAACGATTTAAGTAAGGATTGATACCCTGGAGGGTTAAATAATCCAAGCTGAGGGGAATACCCGGTTCAACCCTTTCAGGGTATATGATCCTGGTTCGGTCTTACCCAGGGTGTTACCCTGCGCTGAGTTCTCTAACGCCTTCGGCGTGGCGAAGCGCTTTACTCGTTATGGCCTGATCTTTGCTCGGGGATCTAAGCCGCGACGGCGTCTTCCTTGAGTTTCTCGGCCTGATAGTGAGTTGTCAGCGCTTCGATGATTTCATCGAGCGCGCCCTCCATCACCAGGTTGAGTTGGTGGATGGTTAGGCCGATGCGGTGGTCGCTAACGCGGTTTTCTTTGAAGTTGTAGGTGCGAATTTTTTCGGAGCGGTCGCCGGAACCGACCATTGAGCGGCGCTCGCTTGCCAGCGCGTCATGCTGCTTTTGCTCTTCGTATTCCTGCAAGCGGGCGCGCAATACGCGCATCGCCTTTTCCCGATTCTTGATCTGCGACTTTTCATCCTGCATCGAAACCACCGTATTGCTCGGCAGGTGCGTGATGCGGACGGCGGAATAAGTTGTATTCACGGACTGCCCGCCAGGGCCTGAGGAACAGAACGTGTCAATCCGAAGTTCCTTGGGATCGATCTTCACATCAACTTCTTCAGCCTCCGGCAACACAGCGACGGTGATCGCAGAAGTGTGAATGCGGCCGCTGCCTTCAGTCTGCGGCACGCGCTGAACGCGATGGACGCCCGATTCGTGTTTCAGTTTTGAGTAAACCTTGTCGCCTTCGATTAGGGCCGTTGCTTCCTTAATGCCGCCGATGCCGGATTCGGAAACGTTGAGAATCTCCATGCGCCAGCGCTGGCGTTCGGCATAGCGCCCATACATGCGCAGCATTTCCGCGGCGAACAACGAAGCCTCATCCCCACCGGTGCCGGCTCGGATTTCCAGGATCACGTTCTTTTCGTCGTTGGGATCCGTGGGAATCAGCAGCACCTTCAGATCGTTTTCTGTCTGCTGAATCTGCGCTTGCAGCGTTTCTACTTCCATGCGCGCCATCTCGCGCATCTCGTCGTCGTCGGAGGCCGCGTACAGTTCCTGCGCGCCTTTGAGTTCTTCCTGCAGCGATTTCCAAACGCGATACTTCTTCACCATGTCGCCGAGGCTGCGATGTTGTTTCGCCGCCTTCACGTAGGCAGTCTGGTCCGACATCACCTCCGGCGCAGAGAGCTGGGCCGTCAGTTCTTCGTAATGCTTTTCAATTTGTTCGAGCTTCTCACGCATGATTTATTTCCAAGCGGTTTACGACAGCGGCGCCAGCGCCGGCTCGCCCGTTTGCGGCTCCAGCTTCAAAGATTCCTTCAGCGCCTCGAGGGCCACTTCCAGTTGTGAATCGTCCGGCTCCTGCGTCGTAATGTTTTGCAGCCACACGCCGGGTTTCGTAATTGCCTTGAAGAAGAAGCCGCTCTCTTTTCTGGCGGACAAGCGAATGATTTCGTACGACAATCCGGCGACGAGCGGGATCAGGGCGATGCGCACGAGAAAGTTAAAGAGCAAAGAATCAAACTTGATGACCGAAAACAACAGGATCGATACCAGCATCACGACCATCAGAAAGCTGGTGCCGCAACGAGGATGCTGGCGTGGCTGCGGCCGTGCATTTTCGACGGTCAGCGCCAATCCGGCTTCCCACGTGAACACTGTTTTGTGTTCGGCGCCGTGATATTCGAAAACCCGTCTGATGTCCTTGACGAGCGAAAAGCTAACAATCATGATCAGGAAAAACGTCATGCGAATCAGTCCATCGATTAAGTTGAAACCGATTGACGGGCGCACCGGATGCAAATACGTTTTTACTGAGCCCCATGTCCGCGAGTACCACGGGGTCGCGGTGTTTGCTTTAGCGGGCGCTGCGTTTTGAGCTGCGGCCGATTCCGGTCCTGCAGCGTTCGGTGCAGCACTCGACACTGCCGCCGGTGGCGTGGCCCAACCAGCCGCGATGAACAGCGCATTTGTCAAAAGCAACGGAGCAGCCACAAACAGCAGCACGTTGAAGAAGAGCGCGAACACAATCGAACCGGCCGCCGCCGCGGTGCCGCCTTTCTTCATTTCGTCCTTCGCGCGTTTTTGCGTGGGGACTGGGAACAGACCGGGCATGGCTCCCGTCAATCCCGCAAAATCTCCTTCGCCTTCAATCACAGCCGGAGTGAGCGCGACCGCGACTTCTTCCGCCTCGGTCTCTTCGGCATCAGCAAAAGCTTCGTTGGCGGAAAAATTCAGCGCCTTGATGCCCAGGCCCATCGACTGGAGCAGTACTGCACCGCCTCGCAAGATGGGCAGCTTCAAGATGGGAACCTTATCGCTCCACTTCGGCAAGCGAGCTGCGGTGTTCACGATAGTGCCGTCGGCCTTGCGCACTGCAATAGCGTAAGCGTTGGGGGTGCGCATCATCACACCCTCGATTACGGCCTGGCCGCCGACGATTAGATCTCTTTCGTTAGTGCTCAATTGGTTCCCCGTGCAGGACAGGCATTCCTGCCCGTCCAATTTTTAGGGGACAGACAAGAATGTCTGTCCTACTACAAAGAATAACGCCGGCGCTTTCGGATCGATCGCCCGTGAGTTCTGGAAACACGAAGAGCGACCGACGCACTTTACGCCGGCGTTTGATTCTGCAGTTTGCTAATGTCGCGTTAGGGCCATCGGGTTTGTTTCCGTCTGACTCCTGATTATGCGGTAGCTTCGGGCGTCTTTTTTCCGTAGCGCCGGTTAAAGCGATCCACACGACCGGCCGTATCAATCAACTTTTGCTTGCCGGTGAAAAACGGGTGGCACGCCGAACAAATTTCGACGTGCAAGTCGTCCTTGCGCGTGGACCGGGTCTTAAACGTATCGCCACAAGCGCACGTAACAGTGATTTCGTGATATTCCGGGTGAATTCCTGGTTTCATTTTCGTTTGCCTCTATAGATGACTATCGCTGCTCTTTTGCAACTCGTTATGATAAGGGGACGGGTGAGTAAGGTCAAGTTTAGTGGGTTCAACGGTGATGTCGAATTGTAGGGGCGTCCCTCTGTGGGCGCCCCATTTCGGCGGTGGAAGGGGGGGCGCCCACGGAGTGACGCCCCTACGAGTTCCCCCGCAATATCATTAGCGATCGCCTTCACAACGCGATCGTCAGGACGCGGATAACAGCGTTTTCCGCAATTCCTGGATCATTTCCCCGGCCAAAGGATGAACAATTGGTAGAGCTTCACCGGGTATCACTGTGCTGAATTCCGGGACAAAACCTCTGCGGCATTGCTGTATGCGTTGGTCACAGATGTCTTTAGGAAATGCATTTCGCTCCGCGGCGTTTAGCCAGAACCACAACAATCCAAACCAGACAAAATAAGCATCGAGCAATCCCGTCAACACAATCGAAGCCCCGGTCCAGGGTGAAATCACATTCGGCATCGAGTGACATCCGTTAACGACGAGATGGTTTTTCAACTCGCTGACGTCGATTACCGAGTGAATCGCCTCGTGCAAGAGTGCCTCGACCAGATCCGGCATTTTCATTTCCGGAGAATCTGGGTTTACGAGTACCGAGCGGCCGGGATACCAGTTAGAAGAGAACGATCCGAAGCTATGGCTGTCACCCTCAACTTTCAGCGGCAACAAAACCATCGTGAAAGTGATCACCAGCTCCGTTAATTCCGGCCCGGCTATTCTGATTATCTGAAACGCCTCCCGCAGACGTTTCACCACCAGGTCTTGCTCGCGTGTTGAGAAAGGTTTGCATACGGGGAAACGTATCGGGATATCCGTCCGTCCGTGCGGACTAACGAAATCGACGGGGATGCGATCCCCGATGGCCGGCGCCTTCAGAACTCGTAATCGATCGTGAGCGATTTTGCGCGAGTGTTTGCTCGTCTCTTGTTCTTCGTTGGGCGCTATGGAAAAACCGTAGTCGCCCAACGCCGTCCACAACGTTCCTGAGATGGCCGGGACATTGCGCTGGTCCAGAAGCAGAAGTTCCGCTTGCAGCGAATCACATAGGAAACCGGCAAGTGCTGCCGTCGCCGCTGCCGAACCTCGGGCCGCACGCGATTGGTACTCCAGTTCCGGCGCATGGGCTACCCGCAGCACACTGGTTGCGGGAATCTCAGCGGTCATCTCGATGATCGCATCGGAAACTTGCGGGAACGATTCGCCCAGATGCGCCAGCGCCGCGCTGAATCTTTCTTCAGCCTGACGGCGAAAATTCTCCTGATAATCGTTGCGAGGCGCGCCGGGATCCCAACGGAGATATTGTGACAGGTCCATCCGCGAAAAAAGGAAGAGCTCCCGACCAGCTACGATGCAACATCGAGGCTCTCAAGGTACGGCTGAATCGTTTTGCTTACGAAATGGAAGTAGTAGAACTGATCGTAACAGAGCACCGACCGCCGGTTAACGTCGAAGCCGTTCGTGCCGGAGCGTCCAGCCAGGAACCCTCCGCCACATACGTCGGCGTGCAGGCAATCGCCGCACTCTTCCGGCAGGCTTTCTCTGAGGTGCAGCAGGATCCGGAAAATCTCGTCCTTGCTAACCGTATCAAGGTCGGTGTGGTTGATTGATAAGTTTGTCCGCGTGCCGCCGTCGCGATGCGCTCTGAAGTAATCGGGATACTCGATGATGCCGTCGGTGTTTAAGACGAACATGTTTACAAAGTCGTTGCCGATACTGTCGCTGTGTTGGCGCGAGCCCATCAACCGCCCAATCGTGTCGACAAATTGCCGCACGTAAAGTTTTTCCACGTAGTGTTCCCACCACTCGTCGAACACTTCCGCCAACCAATGGCCGTAGGTCGGCGTTTTCGCGTATTCCGAAACCTCAAGGTTTCCCCACGGAGGATTGTCCCAGGAAAACTCAATCGGCCAGAGCGGCGTAATGTTCTTAACCGGCAACCCATTCGCCCATTCCAGATAGCGGCCGGGTTCGATCGCGGGATTGATGACACTAAGCACACCGATCTTGCGCCGGTCAAAACCCCAGGCCAGCGTTTGTTCCAGACCATCAATCACCCGCGCATAGGATCCGCCGCCTCCATGCGTAACTCGGAAACGATCATTCTCTTTTTCGGGCCCGTCCAGGCTAAAGCCGAGTGTCACGTTGTTTTCCATTAACAAGTCGATGAGTTCACGCCGCAAGTGAATGCCGTTGGTTTGCAATGAAACGTCGACTGTCAGGCCGGACGCTCGTTGGTCCGAGACTTCCTTGAACAAACTACGAAAACTCTCCAGCGCCCACAGCGTTGGTTCGCCGCCATGGAGAACAAGCTGCATTTGCTTTCCTCCATGCGCCCGTACGTGTTCCGCAAGTCGCGTGACACAGTTGACCGCTGTCATCGCGGGCATGTGATCGGCCACCCGCTCATAGGTGCGATCCGCGAGATTGAACATGTAACAGTAAGTGCAGTTGAGATTGCAGAATGAAGTGAGCTTGAGGATCGCCGTGACGAAATGCGGCTGAAAAGACATCATACTTTTCCGTCGGGCTGGAACCGAAGCGCAAAGGTTATTCGCGCTTCGGTTCCAGCCGATAGTCGCCGGGCCTTCGTTGAACGATTCGAGGTCCGGCGCAGAGAAGCACCACCGAATGGATGCTTGATGAGCGAGCGGGATGAGTTGCCGGGCAAGTGTGGCTTACCGAATTTGCCCGCCCGTTACCTCGCCCCCTAGCTTGCCAGTATTGATCTTGCCTGGATCCGCTTCCGGATACTCATAAACGTCCGGGATGTCACGGCACTTCAGGTGGAAATCCAGCTCGAAGGACTGGGCCTCACCCGGGTTTACCGCCACATGCTCTTTGATCGCACGCAGAATGCGGTACTTGGCGGCATCCGAGCGGAGTGACTCACGAGAAATGCCGCTCCCTTTCGAAGGTCTCTTACCCTTGATCTCATAATCTATAGAAAGATCACCCGGTGTACTGGTCACCTTCCGGAGCGACTTGTAGACTTGATAGGTACCCTCAAGTTTTGAAAGTTGGTCATCTAGATCCTGAGCATTGGCTTTCCTTAAAGTGATGTCAACAAGACCTGCAGTTTTATCTCTTGCAGCCATTTTTCGCCCTCCTTTTGTGTCTTTTGGGACTCAGCTATTGCCGGAAGTTTTGCTGTAGAGAGAGAGGAGTGAGCTTGATTTAGAGTGAAGCACGCTTCTCGCCCCGGATGTCGCGGGGTGGCGGACCGATTCCGGCAAGGTTATGTTCCACCTGAGATCGCGACTTTGGACGCACGCAAGCTGCCACGAACCTCCGGCTTTGTCAACTATTTCGCAACCGTCGCAATGTCCTGACCCGGCTTTCAATCATGTGCCCTTAGCGCCGGCCGAAGTGTGTTGACAACCTCGTAAGTGCATGTTACAAAGCCTCGTCCGTCCTTTTATTATCCGTGAATTAACGCGAATTAATATTCGCGCCAGGCGCAAGCTTGAGCGCGTTCTTCTACTAAGGGTGTATTAGCCGAAGCGCGATGGCCGACGAAGGTAAACCGCCTGAAGCGGGCTCCAAGGAAGAACCAACCGGGCCTGATCAACCCGCTCCGTCGCCGGGCCAGGAGGTCCCAGTCGCTGCGGCTGGTTCCACCAACCCCTCATTAACCTCCGACCAGGAAAAGACTGCCAAAATCGAAGAGGCGAAAGCTCGCGCTGCAGCCGCGAAGGATGCGTTGGCTGCTCAAGGTGCAACTACGCCTGCGGCCGCGGGAGCTCCCAAAGCGCCGGTTAAGAAAAAGGAAGAAGGGCCGAAGCCTACCGATGCGGCTTCGCATCCGTTGGTGCAAAGGCTGAAGAAGGTTTTTGACGGCGCGGTCATCGAAGCTTCGGAGTTTCTCGCCCAACTTTCAATCAGGATTGCGCCCGGGCGCATCACCGAAGTCTGCATAGCGCTGAAAGGCGATGAGCAAACACCTTTTGATTATCTTTCCGACCTGACGTGCGTTCATTACCCCGATGAACTCGAGGCGCCGTTTGAAGTCGTTTACAACCTCTATTCCATTCCAGCAAATGAGCGAGTGCGTCTGAAGGTGGCGGTTACCGCAGCGGCGGGCGTCGATTCGGTGACGGGCGTATGGCCCTCAGCCAACTGGTTGGAGCGCGAAGTCTACGATCTGTTCGGCGTTGACTTTCACAATCACCCGGATTTGCGACGCATCCTCCTGCCGCCGGATTGGCAGGGACATCCGTTGCGTAAGGATTATCCGCTCGAGTTCGTTGAAAACGAGTGGACTGAAAACCATCTGCCCGAGTTTACGGACGTACAACGCGAGCAACTGGAACAGCGACGCGGTTATGGCCTGGAAGTTTTGTCGGTTCCCGAAGAGCGATTGGTGCGCGATATTTTTCGGGGAGCGAAAGAAGTGATGCCGAAGGATAAGTGACGGGTGACGGGTATCGGGTATCGGGTGTCGGGTGACGGGTATCGGGTGACGGGTGTCGGGTGTCGGGTGCCGGCAAAAAAAACACCCGGCACCCGGCGCCTGATACCTGATACCCGACACCCGACACCCGACACCCGACACCCGTCACCCAATCAGCTATGACTCCGAAAGAGATTGCCGCCCATTACGAAGCGAAGGTGTTCGAGACTCCGGACGCCGCGAAGGTCGCGGGGTTTGTTTTGTTGCCGACTTCGCGGCCCCGAAATGTTTGGAACAAAGCGAGCGCAGCCCAGGCTGTGACTTTGCAATTAGCAGAGAAGCGCCGCAAGGGCGAAGTAGCCGAGATTGGTTTAGTGATCGAACCGTGGGCCGTCACCGGCTGTTACAAACCGACCGAGCCGGTCGCTCCCGCGGCGTAACACGTGAGATTAACGTTTGACGTCGGGCTGCCCGACGAAAGCAGGCGGTAACCCGCTTCTAAACAGTCGCAAGGGGAGTAATAAACAGTCGCAAGGGCGAGTAAACTGACTCAACACGAGTTTTTATGCATCAAGTAGAAATAGCCACCACCAGGGAAACGCTGCTCGATAGCCCCGAGATGACGCTCAACATGGGGCCGCAGCATCCGTCGACGCACGGCGTGTTGCGCGTGGTGCTGAAACTTGATGGCGAAACCGTGATCGACGTCGATTGCGACATCGGCTTCCTGCATCGCGGGATGGAAAAGATTGCGGAAAACCGCATGTACCCGATGATCGCGCCTTACTGGGATCGTCTGGATTACATTGCCGCGGTTTCCAACGGGTTGGTCTGGGTGGAAACTGTCGAGCAGATGATGGGTCTGGCGGTGCCGCCGCGCGCGCACTACATTCGCACAATTCTGACGGAACTCAATCGCATCGCGTCTCACTTGCTGTGGCTGGCAACGCACGCGTTGGACATCGGCGCAGTTACCGTCCTGCTTTGGGCGCTGCGGGAACGCGAAGAAATTCTGAAGATCTTTGAGCGACAGTTTGGCGCGCGCCTGACTTGCCATGCGTGGCGAATCGGCGGCATGCCGAACGATGCGTATGACGGATTTGAAGCCGACGTGCGACAGTTCACCGACAATTTTCCTAAACGGCTTGACGAGTATGAAACGGTCCTTTCGGAAAATCGAATCTGGTTGAGCCGTACCGTTGGCGTTGGCGTCATTTCCGGCGCGGACGCGATCGCGATCGGTTTATCCGGTCCGGCGTTGCGCGGGTCGGGCGTCGCCTGGGACATACGCAAGTCCAGGCCTTACGCCGCATATGCGGAGATGGATTTCGACGTCCCGCTAGGTGAAAACGGCGACACGTACGATCGCTACCTGGTTCGTTTGGAAGAGATGCGGCAATCGCGGCGGATCGCGCGGCAGGCTGTCGATAATCTGCCCGATGGGCCGGTTAACGCCAAAGTCCCAAAAATCGTGAAGCCGCCGGTCGGCGATTACTACCATTCGATTGAAGGGCCGAAAGGTGAAATCGGATGCTACCTGGTGGCCGATGGCACGGCCCAACCGTGGCGGGTTCGGGTGCGACCGCCGTCAATGATTAATCTCCAGGCGCTCCGGCAAATGTGTATCGGGCATCTGGTGGCGGACGTAGTGGCGATCATCGGAACTCTGGATATTGTGCTGGGCGAGATCGATAGATAGACAAGATGCTTTCACTGCTTGCTCCCGTCGACTTTATCAATAGCCTGCTGCTGAATCTTTTCAGCGAGCAGACCATCAACCACGTCGTCTGGCCGTTCATTCAAATCGGCGCGGTCGTGACGATCGTTGCCTTGTGGGTCGCCTATGCGACTTATGCGGAACGAAAAATCTCCGCGTTTATGCAAGCGCGCCTGGGGCCGATGCGGGTTGGCCCCTGGGGCTTGCTGCAGCCGATTGCGGACGGATTGAAGTTGCTGGTGAAGGAAGACTTCGTTCCCGAGAAAGCGGACCGCTGGATCTTTTTCTTTGCGCCATACATTGCCGTAGTCGCCGCGTTCATCGTCTTCTCAGTTGTGCCATTCGGTCCTGACTGGGGGGTCATCACCGACGTGAATATTGGTTTGTTGTTTGTGCTGGCGGTTTCCAGTGTGGGCGTACTGGCACTGATCCTGGCGGGATGGTCCTCGAATTCGAAGTATGCGCTGTTGGGGGCGCTGCGTTCCAGTGCGCAAATGGTTTCGTACGAAGTCTCGATGGGGCTGGCGATCATTGGCGCGTTGATGTTTGCCCGGACGCTGTCACTCTCCGGCATTGTTAACGCACAGGCGACCGACGGGCCGCTGCCTTATCTGTTCTATCAGCCGCTGGGTTTCATAATTTTCGTGATCGCGGGCATCGCTGAGAATAACCGCGCGCCGTTTGATTTGCCGGAAGCCGAATCGGAACTCGTGGCCGGCTTTCACACCGAGTACTCCGGCTTTCGCTGGTCGCTGTTCTTCATGGCGGAGTATGCCGCAATGGTCGTGGTCTCAGCCATTGCCACCACGCTCTATCTGGGCGGCTGGTACTTTCCCTTTGTCTACAAGTTGGATGCCGCGGGTTATCACAATCTTTTCGTGGCACTGAGCGTAGTCATCTTCCTGGTGAAGATGACGCTGTTGCTCTATCTCTATTTCTGGTTGCGTTGGACGCTGCCGCGCTTTCGCTACGATCAGTTAATGGACATCGGTTGGAAGTGGCTGCTGCCGGCGGCGCTAACGAACATCGTTGTGTCCGCCAGCGCCATCGTTGCCGTGCAAGCGCTCGATGGCTGGCGTGGAATCAAAACGATCGAATCGCTTTCGGAAGGGCTGAACCTGACGGCGACGGGCAAGGCGATTATGATCGGCTTTGGCGTGGTCGGACTATTTTTGACGGCGGCAGTGCTGTCGACGATCAATTGGCGCTCGCGCGATTTCAATTTGAAGAAGCAGCGACGCAAGATTCGCCTGGCCGACTTGCCACAAGGGAAGCCGGCTGTCGCGCCGCTGGCAGTAGTGAAAGAATAGTTGGCGAAGATGATAGAATCCGCGCGATTTTAGTAGAGAGCGCGCGACGGGAAGTTTGTCCGAAGAATTTCCATATATCATTTTTCATTTTTCATTGATGGCCGAAAAGAACGGAGTCAGAATTTGGAGTGCGGTGGCAAGCGTAGCGCGACACCGCTTTAGATTGCTTCTCAGCGATCAGGAAATCATCCAAAGCGCCGTCGCCGCTTCGCTCTGCCGGCGCACTCCATAGATATCAATGGCCAATGAAAAATGACAAATGGAAAATGATTATTTGCAGGCCCGAAGTATTGGAGCTCAAGTATGCCGGCAGTAAGTGTTCCTGAACCTACATTCTCGCAAAAGCTGAAACGCTTTTTCATGGTTGACCTGCTCAAGGGTCTCGGCCTGACGCTGAAGTACAACATTGGCGCGCTGACCGATCGCGATTCAGTTGCCGGCAAGGGAATCTACACCGAGCAGTACCCGAGTGTGCGTCCCGATGTAGCGCCACGTTTTCATGGCGCGCCGCGTCTGAACATGGATCCGGAAACGCATGACACGTTATGCATCGCGTGCAACCTTTGTGCGCTGGCCTGTCCGGAAGACTGCATCGACGTGCTGGCGATGGACATAGAAATTACAGTCGCGGGCAAAGCGCGAAAGAAGAAGGTCCTGGACGAGTTCATCTTCGACACTTCGCGTTGCATGTTCTGTGCGCTTTGTCAGGAAGCGTGTCCGACGGCGTGCCTGGAGTTGACGCAGGATTTTGAACTGGCCACCTACTCGCGCGCGGGCTTTGTGTGGAACCGGGAAATGCTGGAGCAAGGACGCGAAACGGTTAAATACACGAAATAGAGTTTCGAGTTTTCGAGTTTCGGGTTTCGAGTCAAAAGAAGGACAAAAGTGTCATTGCGACGAATCTGAAGTTAACTGAAACGTGAAGCCTGGTACCTGGCACCCGATACCCAACAATGATGTCTGAACTCGAAACTCGAAACTCGAAACTCGAAACTTCGGCTCGAAACGCGAAACTCGAAACTTCAATTCGAACTTCCACCCTATGATTCTTTCCGGCTGGGAATCAGTCTTTTTCTGGATCTTTTCCATCGCCGCGATCTTCGCCGGCCTTTTGACCGTTATGGCGCGCAATGCGGTTCACAGCGCGCTGTTCCTGATTTCATCCCTGGTTTCAATTGCCGCGCTCTTCATTCTGCTCGGCGCGGAGTTCATCGCCGGGGTGCAAATTCTGGTCTATGTCGGCGGCGTGATGGTGCTGTTCATTTTCGTGATCATGCTGGTGAATGTCGGCGCCGAAGAGCATGGCCAGGCTGCGATCTTCAACCGCGGTCCCCAGGTCGTCGCCAGTCTTATCTTTTGCATATTGTTGATGGCCGGACTGCTGTACGCGATCAATCGCGGCTACCGGGGGATGCAGCAAAGCAATGCGGCTGCCGCTGCCGGGGCTGCCGCGCGACGCTCGTCTGAACAGTCGCAGCAATTGGCCGGTGCTGCCGGTACCAGCCGGATCACGAAAGATGCGCAGAATGTCGGTAACAAACTTTACACTTTTGCGTCGCTGCCTTTTGAAATTGCCAGCGTCCTTCTGCTGGTCGCGATCATTGGTTCAGTAATGCTGGCGCGGACGCTGAAGCAGGAAGCCGCCGCCGACGATGTGGCGCCGGAGGTTTTGCTGCAGGCCGATCCGGACGAGATTACTTAGTAGTGGCCCAATTTTGTAACGCAAACTATTAGTTTGCGATGGTGAGTGCGCTCAACGAGCGCGCAAACTAACAGTTTGCGATACAGAGAACCAAGCGAACGTTAATGACTTACTTCGTCTCCACAATTTTCTGTTTTCTCTTGCAGGATGAGAACGTCGCGCGTTCGTCGCCGATGCTCGAAGGCATCAAGCACCCTGACCTGTCCAAGTTTTTGGTCGTGGCCGCTTTGCTTTTCATCATCGGCGTTGCCGGCGTGCTGACGCGGCGGAACATCATTGTCATCTTCATGTCGATCGAGTTGATTCTGAATGCCGCGAACCTGAACTTCATCGCATTTTCTCGTTACTTGCTGGACAACGGCAGCGTGAACGCGCTGTCCGGTCAGGTCTTTACGGTCTTTATTATTGTCGTGGCCGCGGCCGAAGCAGCCATCGGACTGGGAATCGTGATCGCGCTGTATCGAAACAAGGAAACGATCTGGGTTGATGAAATCGATATTTTGAAATGGTAGGAAAAGTTTCGAGTTTCGAGTTCGGGTTTCGAGTTAAAAGGAAATCTCGATATCGAACCTGGCGCGAAACCTAAACCGAATCTCAGTTGAAAGAACCGAAGCTCAGTTTAAAGTTATGATCCGAACTCGAAACTCGAAACTCGAAACTCGAAACTAGAACCGATGCGCTACATCTGGCTAATTCCATTACTGCCGCTGGCTGGGGCCGCGATTAACGGCATCCTCGGCCGTCGTTTTCGTTTTTCAGAGAAACTGGTGGGCGGCATTGCAGTCGGTTCGGTGGCGTTATCCTTTCTTATTAGTCTGAGCGCGGTTTACTCGTACGGGTTCGGGGGCAATGCTCTCTGGCCCAATCCCTACATCTCCACGCAGGCGAGTTTCCTTTGGATTCCCGGCGGCGCCGTGCGTTTGACTGAAGGTTCAAGCGAACGCATGAGCTTGAAGCTTCAGGAAGAAGCTGAGAAGCAGCGAGCGGCCTTGCCTGCCGGTGAAAGGGGCCACCCGATTCTGGCCACTGCCAGCCCGGAAAATCGCGGTTCTGTTCTGAACGTCGAATGGAGTTATCAACTCGATCCGCTCTCGTCGATCTTCATGCTCGTGATTACGGGCGTGGGGTTGTGCATCTTCGTATTCGCCACCGGATACATGCACGGCGAAACCGGTTTCTATCGCTTCTTTGCCTACATGGGCATCTTCATGTTTTCGATGCTCGTCCTCGTGATGGGCTCCAACTTCGTGATGATGTTTGTCGGGTGGGAAGGCGTCGGGCTGTGTTCGTATCTTTTGATTGGCTACTACTTTAATCGCGACGAAGCGGCGAATGCGGCGCGCAAGGCTTTCATCACAAATCGCATTGGCGACTTTGGCTTCATCCTCGCCATCTTCGGCGTCATCGCGACCTTTGGCGCGACGCAATACACAGAAGTAATGTCGCAGGCCGCCGGGCTTCCGGTTGAGGGCCTGGGCCACTGGGGCGTCCTTTCATGGATTGCGCTCGGACTCTTTATCGGCGCATGCGGCAAGTCGGCGCAGTTGCCTTTGCACGTGTGGCTCCCTGATGCGATGGCCGGCCCGACGCCGGTGTCTGCGTTGATCCACGCGGCGACGATGGTTACAGCCGGGCTATACATGGTGACGCGCACCAACGTCATCTTTCAGCACTCGCAAACTATGATGCTGGTGGTGGCCGTGGTCGGCGCAGCGACGGCCCTGTTTGCCGCGACGATTGGTATTACGCAAAACGACATCAAGAAAGTCCTGGCTTACTCAACCGTTTCGCAGTTGGGGTTCATGTTTCTGGCCTGCGGGGTGGGCGCGTTCACGATCGGGATCTTCCATGTGGTGACGCATGCGTTCTTCAAAGCCCTGATGTTCCTCGGCGCCGGCAGCGTGATTCACGGCATGCATCACGAACAGGACATGCGGCGCATGGGGGGGCTGAAGAAGTACATGCCGTACACGTACTTCACGTTCCTCGCCGGCTGGTTGGCAATTTGCGGCATCATTCCGTTCAGCGGCTTCTGGTCCAAAGATGAAATCCTTTGGCGCACGGCCTCGACAACTATCATCCCCATCGGTTGGATTCTCTGGATCGTAGGGACGATCGCGGCGACGTGCACCGCCTTCTACATGACGCGTTTGATGGCGATGACTTTCTGGGGCAAGGAACGCTTTAGGGATTCGCACGAACACCACGCCGGTCATGAAGCCGATCCTGCCGATCATGACACTTCCCATCATCACGTTCATGAACCGCATGAATCACCGGCATCGATGTGGGTGCCTCTGGCGGTGCTGGCGATATTCGCCACTATCGGCGGCTTGATGGGCGTGGGGCCGGCGTTCAAGTTTATTACCGGCAGCGAACATCCCGGCGGGCGAATGAATATCGTCAACTGGATGGATCCGATTATCTGGAACCCACAGACGCGCGCGTTTGGCAGCGAGCACGAGACAGCCGCTCACACACCCGAGGCGCCGGCGGCTGAATCGCATGCGGAGTTAGTCCTTGCCGAACCCAACGAAGCAGCTACGCACGCGGCGAGCGGTTTCAATCTCGCCCATGCGGCGGAGCAGGCGCTGGGTGGCCACACTGCGGCGGAGTGGCTCTTCATTGTGATTTCGCTAATCGTGGCCGGCATCGGTATGGGACTGGGAGTTCTTTTCTATCTCAAAAACCCGCGCTTGCCTGATATATGGGCGGCCAGATTGCGTCCGCTATACCGCGCCAGTCTCAACAAATACTGGGTCGATGAGTTCTATGGTTGGGCCATCACGCGCCGCACGATGGATTTGGCGCGCGGAGTTTTTGCTTTTGATTCAAAGGTTGTGGATGGCGCGGTCAATGGCTCGGCGTGGGTGACGCGTTTGACCAGCCGGTTGACGGGCGGGACGGACAAGTATTTCGTGGATGGCATGGTGAACGCGGTGGCGGGTTTTGTAATTCGGATCATGGCGCCGCTCGTGCGCGCGACGCAGACCGGCTTCCTGCAGAACTACGCGCTGGTGATGGTGATCGGCTTGCTGGCGGCGGTCGTGTTGTTCTTTACCGGTGACATTGTCGCGGCCTTGAAGGGTTTGCGGTGAACTTTCAGTCAGATTAATTTTGGCAGACACATAACTATGAAGCTAGCAGTTTCGCATGATCGAAAAGACGAGGAGGTGGATTCCAAGGCTAGATGGTTTCAGTCGCTCTCGTTGGAAGAGCGAATGGATGTGTTCGTCTCGTTTACGGATCTAATCCTCGAAAATAATCCGGACATCGTCGAAAAGAAATATGTTAGGCCAGCTTCAGATCGTATTGGCGTCATTTCAAAGATACCAGGTTAGGTATCTGGTCATTGGTGGAATTGCGGCGGTCTTGCACGGGGTACCTCGAGTTACTTTTGATCTGGATATCCTAATCGAATCTACTCGAGAGAATGCTCAAAGATTGCTGGATGCAATGCTCGCCGCCGGCCTCGACAGTGCCGCGTTAACAACCGCGGAGGAGTTGCTGTCCAAAGAGATTACAATTTTCAAGGACCGCGTCCGGCTGGATGTAATGACTGAAGCACCTGGCTTAATTTTTTCCCAAGCTTGGGAACGGCGCGTGACGATGACCTATGCGGGGCAATCCTTTGAAGTGCTTTCGCTGGATGATTTGCTTTCCTCCAAACGCGCGGCCGGCAGGGCAGTTGACCTGGAGGATGTGCGAACGCTTACGGTAGATGACATGAATTCAATGCGCGAGGAATAACGTGCTCAAACAGAACATTCTTTCCATCATCACCTGGTTGCCGGCGCTCGGCGCGGTAATTATTCTCGCGCTGTTCAAAAAAGATCAGGCCGGCCTGATAAAGAAGTTCGCGACGGCGTGGTTTGGACTGGCCTTCATCGTTTCGCTCGTACTCCTCGGCTACGATCGCGGCGCCGGCGGGATGCAGTTTTTGGAAGACCACGAGTGGATTCCAATCATTGGCGCGCGCTACCAGATGGGTGTGGACGGCGTCGCGGTTTTATTGATTGTGCTCACCACCATGTTGGGACTAATCGCGTCGCTCTCATCCTGGAAATACATTGAAAAGCGCGAGAAGGAATACTACGCGCTGCTGCTCTTGCTGCAGGCGGCGGTGGTCGGCGTCTTCGCGTCGATGGATCTGTTCCTCTTCTATCTGTTTTTTGAAGTCGGTCTGGTGCCAATGTATTTCCTGATCGGCATCTGGGGCGGCGAGAACCGGCTTTACGCCGCCATCAAGTTTTTTCTTTATACCCTGGTGGGTTCAGTGGTCATGCTGCTGGGCGTTATCAAGATGTATTTCCTGACGCAGGATCCGGCGCTCACCGGAAAAGTCACACAGGCGACCTGGGGTTTGCTGGCGGGGAACCCCGAAGCATCCGCTATGGTCGCCAACAGCGTGCAACAGGCAACCGCGCACGGCACCGGCACTTTCAACATTCTCTACCTGCAGGCAATCGGATCGGTCATGCCTATGGGATCGATGCAGGTGCTGTTGTTCTTTGCGTTCGCGCTGGGCTTTGCCATCAAGGTGCCGATGTTTCCCTTTCACACGTGGCTGCCGGACGCACACGTGGAAGCGCCCACCGCCGGCTCGGTAATCCTGGCGGGGATCTTGCTGAAACTGGGAACTTACGGTTTCTATCGTTTCAGTTTGCCGATGTTTCCCGGCGCCTCAGCGGATGAAAGTTATTTCGGCAAGTTCGGAGTGCGCAGCGTCATGGTACTGCTGGCGATCATCAGCATTATCTACGGCGCCCTGGCGGCAATGTACTTCGTGGTCAAGCGCGACGGCGACGTGAAGAAGCTGGTCGCCTACTCGTCTGTATCGTCGATGGGAATTGTGATGCTGGGACTCTTTGCGCTCAATCCCAATGGCGTTAACGGGGCAGTGATGCAAATGATCAATCACGGCATTTACTCGGCCGCCCTGTTCCTGCTGGTGGGAATCATTTATGAACGCCGGCACACGCGCAGTGTCGCGGAGTTCGGCGGACTCTCGCACGTGATGCCCGGCTATGCCGCAATCTTTCTGGCGATGGCGATGACGGCCATCGGCTTGCCGCTGCTGTGCGTGTTCATTTCAGAATTCCTTGCGATGCGGGGCGCGTTCGAAGCGAATCCCTGGTGGGCCGGATGGGCGGCGCTGGGAATTATTCTGAACGCCGGCTACATGCTGTGGCTTTATCAACGCATGTTCTTTGGCAATATCAGCAATCCGAAAAATGAAAAGCTAACGGACCTCAGCGGCAGGGAATGGGCTTACATGCTGCCGCTGGTGATCCTCTCGCTTTGGATCGGCGTCTATCCGAAACCGTTTCTCGGCTATCTCGAAAAGCCTGTGAACGCCGTAGTGAAGCAGGTGCGACCGGATTATCCGATTCCGCAACTTCCGCCCGGCCCACAGCGCGCGGCCGCGACCGCACCGTAACGGCGACAAACCATAGAAGCAAAGGCATCCGTTAACGTTCACCATGCTCCTGCTGCTGCAAAATACATTTCAATTCAACGTGCGCGATATGCAGTTGATCGCTCCGGAGTTGATCCTGACGATCGGTGCCTGTGTGGCCCTCGTCATGGAAGTGATCCTTCCTTACAAGAAGAGCAAGGTGACTGCTTACTTTGCGTTGTTTGTAATATTGCTGGCCGCGATCTCGCTCGGGGTGTTATGGCGCGCGAATCCGCAGGGCCAGGCGATTGACGGCTTCTATGGAATGGTGCGCATGGATGGGTTTGCGCTGGTCTTCAAAGCCATCTTCCTACTGGCAGCGGCATTGGCGATTGCGATCTCCACACGGTTCCTGGACATCGAACGCGAGCAACACGGCGAATACTATGCCCTCGTTTTGTTCGCGACCGTCGGGATGATGTTCCTCGGTTGCGGCTACGATCTGATTTCTCTCTATATCAGTCTGGAACTGATGGCGCTGACCTTCTATGTGTTGGTCGCGTTCACGAAAAGAGAAAAGCGTTCCAACGAAGCGGCGATGAAGTACTTTCTGCTGGGCGCTTTCTCATCCGGCATACTGCTCTACGGCATGTCCCTCCTGTACGGGATCTCCGGCTCTACAAATCTGGGAGAGATCGGACAGACTGTGGGATCGATCATTTCGTCGATGAACGGGACTTCCGAACCGGCCATGGAATTAGCCAAACTCAGGCCGATGATGCTGCTCGCAATGATTGCCCTCGCCGCCGGGCTATTCTTCAAGATCAGCGCCGTGCCTTTTCATATGTGGGCGCCTGATGCTTACGAGGGCGCGCCCACTTCGGTGACGGCGTTTCTTTCCACCGGATCGAAGGCTGCGAGTTTCGCGCTTTATGCGCGCATCTTCATGGTGGCGCTGGAGCCCATGCGGATCGATTGGGCGCCGCTGTTGGGACTGGTGGCCGCGCTCACTATTGTCGTGGGGAACTGGGGCGCAATCACGCAGGAGAATTCGAAACGCCTGCTGGCTTACTCATCGATTTCGAACGCCGGCTATCTGCTGCTCGCACTGGTTGCGGGCAATGCCAAGGGCTACGTGGGCCTGGTGATTTACCTTTTGGTTTACGTGCTGATGAACATGGGCGCCTTTGCTGTGATCATCAGTTTGCGCCGCCGCGGTCTTATTGGCGATAACGTCGACGACATGAGCGGCCTGGCGCAAAAGGCGCCGGTGATCGCCGCGATGATGGCCATCTTCATGCTGTCGTTGGGCGGTCTGCCACTCACCGGCGGCTTCATCGGCAAGTACTATGTCCTGCTCGGCCTGTGGGAGCGGGGCGACGTGGAGTTCAAGGCATCCGGCAAGACCTGGTACTACTGGCTCGTAGGTTGGGCCGCCATTAACATTGTCGTGTCGTTCTACTACTACATACGCTTCATCAAGGTGATGTACCTTGGCGATCGTATCGCTGATGACCAACCACTATCACTTTCGCCAGCTCTGCGGACGGCGCTGTTGGTCTCGCTGGTTGGCGTCGTCCTGCTGGGGATTTACCCGCAGCCATTTCTGGACGTCGCGCAGAGGTTGCTGCATCCACTCATTACTATCGCCGGTCCTATCGCGCTCCGTTAGCAACGGCGATCTTCCCAAAGGAGAAAATAAATGAGAAATACTCGAACCGGGCTTGCAATCTTAGTTCTGGCGCTGGCCCTGACGACGCAACTTTCTTTTGTCTCATCATCGAGCTTGGCGCAGAATTCGAACTCGTCAACCACGGAGATGCAAAACAGCAATTCGTCGATGATGATGTCAACACCGCGGTCAAGTCGCTGCCGGAGACGCTGTGCTGTAAACTACCGGAGTTGTTTGCGTTCCTCGAAAAACGCCAGTGCCTGTCGCGTCCGCTATCGAAACTGCCTGCGCCGTTGCCCGCAATAGCGTTGCATTTTTGCTGAGGCGGCGGTAGCAACATCGTCGCCTCAGGCAGTTTTATGCCGGTCTTTTATTTCTTCGCCGCGGTTGTCATCCTCCTCGGTATCTCTTCGCTTCAGGGCGGCCTTCGCTTCGCCGCGTATGTTCGCAAACAACTAAATCAGGTACCGCCGGACTTTACTCCTCTGGTCTCGGTGATTGCGCCCTGCCGTGGGCTCGAACCGGGCTTGAGGGAAAACCTCGCGGCCCTGCTGGCCCAGGATTATCCTTCGTACGAGATCCTCTTCGTCACTGAGCGGGCGGATGATTCTGCCCGGCCGTTAATAGACGAGGCTTGCCAGTCAGCCGCCGCCAATTCACACGTCAGCGCGCGTTCGATCGTGGCTGGTACCGCGATCGAAAGCGGCCAAAAAGTCCACAACCTACGGGTCGCAGTTCGCAATGCAGATCAGCAAAGCGAGCTGTTTGTTTTTGTGGACAGCGATGCGCGGCCCGGCTCTGGCTGGTTAAGATCCCTGGTTGCGCCGTTACGGGACGAGCTAGTGGGCGCCGCTACCGGTTACCGTTGGTTCGTGGCCGCGAGAGGCGGTTTCGCCGCGCATCTGCGTTCAGTGTGGAATGCTTCGATCGCATCAGCGCTGGGCGCGGATGGTCAAAAGAACTTCTGTTGGGGCGGTTCGACTGCAATTCGGCGCGCCACGTTCGAAAAGCTGAAAGTGTCCGAGCGTTGGCAGGGAACTGTCTCCGACGATTTCACCCTCATGCGCACGCTGCGCGAGGCGAAGTTGCCAATCGAATTCGTGCCCGCGTGCCTGGTGGCTTCGGTTGGCACGTGTGGTGTTGGCGAGCTGTTTGAGTTCACTACCCGGCAATTAAAGATCACGCGCGTCTACGCGTCGCACTTTTGGCGCTCGGTGTTATTGGGCAGCCTACTTTTCACCCTCGTTTTCTTCGGGGGAATCGCGTTGGTAATTGCGCGACTAGCGTCGGGCTTGCCGGTAGTCATACCCGCGGTCTTACTCGGATTCGTCTTTATGTTAGGTGCACTCAAGGGGCTAATCCGGCTCCGCACGGTCGCGGTCGTCTTGCCTGAGTATCCCGTCAGCTCGGTTGCGTCCTTAGCGGCGCATGTGCTGCTCTGGCCGATCATGTCGCTGCTTTATCTTTACAACGCGCTGGTCGCGGCCTTTTCGCGGCGTATCAAATGGCGCGGGATCACCTACGAATTGAAATCGCCTACCGAAGCTGTCATCATCGCCCGCGAACAGAAAACGTAGGACAGACATTCCTGTCTGTCCATTACTTTGATGCAACTCGGAAGTGTGCGTTCCGAAGATAGACAGGCAGGAATGCCTGTCCTACTGATGCCTAACCAAGTCACCCAGTTGGTCCAACTGCTCCGTTCGACGAAGCGCGAGAAGCGTCTCGGCACGGTGATCCTTTTCGTTACTTCGCGGTGCAATGCCTTCTGTCGCACCTGCTTCTACCATGAAGAATTGAATCAACCGGGTGATATGACCTTCGCCCAGATTGAAACGGTATCCCGCAGCATGCCTGGAATTACGGATCTGTGGTTGTCCGGCGGCGAGCCAACTCTGCGCCGTGATGTTCCTGAGATCATCGACATGTTCGTCCGGAACAACGGCGTGCAGCGAATCATTATTCCCACTAACGCTTTGATCAAGGCGCGCGTTCACGAGGTAGTCGATCGGGCCCTGGGAGGGAATCCGGCAATCGACCTTTATCTAAACATTGCGTTGGACGGTTACGGCGAAACTCACGATCGGATCAGAGGCGTCCCGGGAAACTGGGAAAAGGCGCTTGACTGCATTCGCGCTCTTTATCCGTTGAAGCGTTTGTACGGCGATCGCTTTCGGTTGAACGTGAACACCGTGGTCTGCGCTGAGAATTACAAAGAGATTGAAATGCTGTCGGAGTTTATGTGGGAGAACTTCGAACTCGATGGCCAGTATTTCAACATCGTGCGGGGCGAAACATTGGTGGGCGAAGAAATCAAGCAGATTCCCTCAGAAGTCCTGCCGCAAATGTACGAGCACGTATCCAAACTTACGAAACGTTACGGCGATCGCATGTTTGCCGCGGATGACGCGGCCCGCCGTTTCGTGAAGAATGCGGCTTATGTCGGCGCCATCACCACACATTACCGCACCCAGCACAGCAACTTTCAGGAACCGACGGCGTGGCCCTTTCCCTGCACCGCCGGCGAAACTGCCGTGGTCATTGATTACAACGGCGACGTGCGCGCCTGTGAGTTGCGCGAGAAGTTTGCCACCTTGTCAGATTACGATTTCGACTTCAATGCGCTGTGACAGGCGCATGAGCGACAAAATGAACTCAACGCCATCGATGGCGGCAAAGCTTGCTGGTGTACACACGTCTGCTTCATCCACGACTCAATGCGCCATTCACGCCGCGCCCTGCTTTATGAATTACCAAAAAACTATCTCACGAGAGAGGCTTGGTGATGGCGGCGCCGGAAACTGAAAACGACGAGACAGCCCGCAAGAGCGGAATTGCCTACGGAGCCGCGATCACGCTCTTCGTATCGGTGGCGATGTTTTTGGCGTTGGGCTGGGTAGTGGATCGGTGGCTTGGTACTCAACCCTGGTTTCTGGTGGGCGGAATTGTGTTGGGAGCGGCGGCCGGCTTCTACCAATTTGTGCGCATCACCTCCCGGCTTTCTTGAATGACTTGTAGGGGCGGCACTCCGTGGCCGCCCCCTTTTCGTTTTACGATTCCTCGCTGAAGAATGGGGCACCCACTGAGGGACGCCCCTACAGATCCACTGGCACTCGACACAGCGGTTTGGGCTGTGTAAAATCACGGGCTTTGGTAAATGGGACAGGCTATTAACAATCCTGGCGAAAGTGCGCTTCCGGAAGGAGTTGCCGCGGATAAACCCGGTGCTCTGGAGGCGCGGGTAATTCGCTCAATGGCTATTACCACCGCGGTTGCCGTCATTGCCGGCGCGCTGTTCATGCCGTGGCGAGTGGCCACGGGATTGTTGTTGGGCGGCGCCCTATCGCTGCTGAATCATCACTGGTTGCGTCATTCGATTGCGGCGGCGCTGCATGTCGAAGTGGTGGGCCAGCGGCCGCAGGTGAAGGCTGCGGGATACATACTTCGTTACTTCTTTGTTTTTGCAATTGTCGCGGTCGCCTATCAACTAAATCTCGTTTCGCTGCCGGCTACGATTGCAGGTTTGTGTTCCTTCGTGGCGGCGTTATTTGTTGAAGCGTTTAGGCAGAGTTACTTCGCAATTATTCATCGAGAGGAAAGCAATTAATGTTCTGGTTCCTGCAACATACTGAGACGGCGGCTGAGCATGTGGAAAAGGCGGCCGAACATGGCGCCCAAGCGGCTGAACACGGCGCCGAGGCGGCCCATCACACGCCGATCATTGTTGAGTTCGTTAACCATCTCATCGGCCAACCCATTCACAATCTCCAGATGAAGACTTCGCATCCGGCGTGGACATGGTTTTTTGCGAAGTTTGGGACGACGCCCGAATCTGTTTTTGGCGGTCCCTACACTGCGGAGAACGCAGTCCCCTGGTACACGGTGATGTTCTTCATTGCCTGCATACTCAGCGTCATCATTATCTGGATCCTGAAGGGGAAACTCTCTGAAGACGATCCGGGTCACGGCCAGCAGACTTTGGAAGTCAGCGTGCTGGCGGTCAGAAACATGTTGGCGGATATCATCGGCCCGCATGGCTTGCAGTATTTCCCGGTAGTCATGACGTTCGCAGTGTTGATTCTGGTTTGTAATCTAATGGGGCTGTTCCCGCTCTTCATGACGCCAACCGCAGCGACCAGCGTGACCTTCGCGCTCGGTATCTCGTCCTTCATTTACTACAACTACATCGGCATCAAGGAGAATGGGATCCTGGGCCATCTCGGGCACATGGCGGGTCCAATCTGGTGGATAGCGCCGTTGATTTTCCTGATCGAGTTGATCAGTAACTTTGTGCGACCGTTTTCATTGGGCATACGTCTCTTCGGCAATATGTTCGCCGACGAGAAGGTTTTTGAAACCGTGGCTAATCTCGCGCCGCCTTATACCTATCTGGCTTTTCCGGTTTTGTTGGCGCTGATGGGATTGAGCGTGTTCGTGGCGCTGATTCAGACGTTTGTGTTCATTCTGCTGTCGCAGTTGTATATCAGCGAAGTATCGCATCCGCCGCATGAAGAGCACGAAGATCACGGGCACGACGAACTTGGTCACGGGGCGGCCGAAGCGGTCGCGGCGTAGACTTCGATAAATTCATAAACGGTTTTATCAAAAGCGCGTTTTGAGCGAAGCCGGCAACGCGCCGGCGCACGTTGAAGCGCAAACCATTGAGAAGGGAAGCTTCGCGGAATCGAAGCAGCAGAGGACATAGCCTTAACAGTGTCTGCATCGCTGGAGCGCCGTCGTTAGAGGGGGCGGTGGATACCGGATTCAGGCGAAATCATACCAGGGTCTCTGTGTTGTCGCAGGCTGCCGCTTCCTTAACACCTCCGCAGGTAAGGAGACGAGATGAAGAAACTGAGAATTCCATTTTTCGCATTGGTCGGATTGATGCTGACGGCAGTTCCGGCATTTGCGCAGGCGGCGGCGCCGGCAGCTGATGCTGCGGCCACTGCTGCTGGTTATCGCTACATCGCGGCCGGCATCGGCTTCGCGATCGCGGTGTTGGGAGGCGCCCTGGGCCAATCGCGCGTTGCAGCCGCGGCCTGCGAAGGCACCGCTCGTAATCCCGGCGCGTCGGCGCGCATTCAGACGATGATGATTTTGGGACTGGCACTGATCGAGTCGCTTGTGCTGTTTGCCCTGGTCGTAGTATTCGCGGCCCTGCGATAGTATCGCCGGTCACATTGAGTTCGCTTATCGATGCGAGCGAAGTCTTCCGGGACTTCGCTCGCATATTTTTTTTGAAAGTCAGATGTGCGCGGCTGTCGGCGTGGTCGATCCTTTGAATCCTAACAACACAAATTTGGAACAATCGCACTTTAAGCTGCTTTGCCTGCTCAGAATCTGTGTGTTAGTCTGACTGACAAATCTCCTCCAAAAAATTGCAAGCGGGCGAGGCGGGAACTTCAATGAAATCATGTCCGAACTGCGGCAAAGAATATGCTGATACGACCACTCTGTGTCCATCGGATGGCGCCGTGCTGCAACAAACGGGCGATGAATTGATTGGCCAGACGTTGGCCGGGAAGTACCGCATCGAAGAACTCATCAGCGAAGGCGGCATGGGTGCGGTGTACCGCGGAATTCATGTCCTGATGGACAAAAAGGTCGCGGTCAAAGTGCTGCGTCCTTCGCTCGCCGCCGACGATACGATCGTCGCGCGGTTTTCCCGGGAAGCTAAAGCGGCCTCCAGAATTGCCCATCCACATGCTTTGAGTGTCACTGACTTTGGCGAGTCTGAAAACGGCGTCGTCTTTCTGGTGATGGAATACCTGGATGGCGAAACGCTCAAGAACGTAATCAGAAATGACGGGCCGATGCCGCTCGCGCGAGTCGTGGAGATCATGCGACAGGTAGGCGGCGCGCTGGATGCCGCTCACGCCGAGGGCGTAATTCATCGCGATCTCAAGAGCGACAACATCATGCTGATGGAGGCGAACGGCGGCGACTGGGCCAAGGTTCTCGATTTCGGCATCGCCAAGATCAAAGAGCGGACCGGCAGTTACGATCCGGGAATCACCGCGCCGAACCTAATCATCGGCACGCCGCAGTACATGTCTCCCGAACAATGTTCGCAGTCCTCGGAACTCGATTCCCGTTCGGATAATTATTCGTTGGGTGTAATTCTTTACGAGATGCTGATCGGCCACGTGCCTTTCACTGGCGAGTCGCCAACCGCGATCATGATGAAGCACCTGCAGGAGCCGCCGCCTTCCGTGTTAGAGGAGCGCGACGATCTGCCGGCAAGCGTCGGGCGTGTTGTTGCCCGTGCCCTGGCTAAGAGGCCGGGGGATCGCTATCAATCTGCGGGGGATTTGGTCGATGCGTTAATCAAAGCGGCAAGCGACCAAGCGCCGTTGGCGGCCGCAGCCGGTGTAACAACAGATCGAATCCTGGTGCCGACATCCCCAAATTCACCCGCGATGAACACCGCCGCTGACCAGGATGAAGTAACGGTGGTCCGGCAAAGGCCTTTAGAACACGCGCCGGTAACGACTCCGGTGGCTCCGGTCGAAAGCGCGCCGGCGCCTGACTTCAATCCATGGCGAATTGTAATTCCATCGCTGGCCGCCTTGGTGCTGGTCTTCACCGGAATTTTTATTTTCACACGCAATTCCGGTCAGACGCCGGCGACTCCGGCTGATTCGCAACTTACCGCCGATCCAAACAGTCAGCCAGTGCAATCGGCCCAACCCGCTACCGGGCAGGCTGAAGAGGGAATTCGCGCGAATGCTCCGGCCGCGGTGCCCAGCGTTACGGCTACGCCATTGAGCGCGGCGCCCACGCCCGATATTTCCAATACGAACACGCAGGCAAATGAGAACACCGCGCCACCTGCTAACACCAACACCAACACCGCTCGCGAATTGCCTTCGCCGAAGGTTCCGGCAAACAACAATTCGGGCGTGCCGCTGCCAACGCCGGGCGGCAAACCTTCGCCGAAAGAGCCTGACCCCTTGCCGAAGCCAACCCAAACGAAGCCCGCACCACCGCCCGGCGATGGCACGAGCCCACCCGCTTACTGAAGACCTTTGTTGTTTTCGCTTAACTGGCGGGAACTGGTTTCGCAGCGATTGCCGATCGAACAATCTCACGCAACGCCGGCTCATCACTAAATTCCAATTCGATTTCTAAAACATAACAAGGCAGGTCAAAGTTAAGTGAGCGCAATTTCACTGCGTCCTTGGCTGTAGTGACGAGAGCATTCGCGCCGTGCGCGCGGGCTGCGGTTACTACTTCGTCGATGTCGGACTGCTGGTAATCATAATGATCGGCAAACGTGCGGGCGTAGCAAATCGCGTGTCCGTCGACCTGCAGATGGGCCAGGAAGGATTGCGGATTGCCGATGCCAGAAAACGCACCAACGGGCTGAGGCATCTCGACTCCTTCAGTTCCCAACGATGGCATGAGCGGTTTCAAGCAAATGGTTTTGGCCTGTGACGTGATTATCGGTTTGGCGCCCACGAATGGCTTGATAGTCTCTTTCAAGGATGCTAGGTCAGTAGTTTGATTCGAACGCGTAATCACGATGCAATCCGAACGCTGCATCGCGTTCAACGGTTCTCGTAATCTTCCGCGCGGGAGCAACCGGCCTCCGCCAAACGGATTGCTCGCGTCGATAACCAGGATATTCAGATCGCGAGCCAGCGCCAGATGCTGGAAACCATCGTCGAGAATAAACACTTCGCTGGCCAGGTTGGCGATCGCCCAGCGGGCCGCTGCTGTTCGATTCGCATCGCTGATGACTGCGGCCACGCCGAGCAGCTTTTCCGCCAGCAGAAACGCTTCGTCCCCTGAGGTTCGCGCATCAGCCAACACGGTCTGGCCATCCGAAACAACTACGCGTCGACCCGGATCTTTTCGACCATAGCCGCGAGTAAGAATGCAGGCGCGCTTTCCTTCGCTGGCTACCATCCGGGCGATTGATTCCACCAGCGGCGTCTTGCCGGTTCCCCCTGCCGTAATGTTGCCGACACTGATCACGGGCGCATTAACTTGATGAACGCGGAGCAATCCCGTGCGATAGAGGGCCCGACGCGCTCGCACAGCAGCCGCATACAGTGCGCCCAATGGCGCCAGGAGCATGGAAGGAATCGTTGTCACTTGGCGACGAGAGCCGGATGGCCGGGATATGCCGGCGCGGCAACTTCAGCATCACTCGCGGACGCGAGGATCGGCGCCAACAAATCGAGAGTTCGTTGCGTCGCGCCGCGGTTGCCTTCGCACAGAGCTTTGGCCCTGCGGCCAATTTCGCTTCGGTGCGTTTCGTTGGTTAGGAGTTCCGACCAGATCTTTGCGAGTTCTGCGGCAAACGCTTCGCGCGGACCGTCAGCCAATTGGATTAGCGCCTCTTTGGCCCGAAAGTCTGAAACGATGGCTGAGAAATTCGAAGTGTGCGGGCCGGTAACTATGCAAGCGCCGTTGGCTGCCGGCTCCAGAATGTTG
This sequence comes from Blastocatellia bacterium, assembly GCA_034665305.1. Classification (GTDB taxonomy): domain Bacteria; phylum Acidobacteriota; class Blastocatellia; order Pyrinomonadales; family Pyrinomonadaceae; genus DASXRU01. The sequence continues at coordinate 305,679 of JAXDFZ010000011.1, forward strand.
TGTCCGCCCGCACTGGCTATGCTGCCGCCGACAAACACGATGCTGGCGAGCGGGTAAAGCGCGCGCAATTCGCCGACTGTGTCGAGCAAAACGATTTCAGAATTATTGTCCGTCGCGCTAGACGCAGAGGAGCGCCGGCTCCAGGTTCGACCTGAGTGGTCCAACATCGCTGCCACTTCAGAAAAACGTTCCGGGTGGCGCGGCGCGATCAGTAGCCGCAAATTTCTTTGGTCTTGAGTAGCGTCCTTGATTCTGCGAAACGCTGCAAGAACGATACCCTCTTCCGGAGCATGGGTACTGGCGGCAATGATTAATTTATCCGGCTCATCAAATCCAAAACGTTCCTGCAAACTCGCCGTTAATCGTGCTTCGCCGGCATCATCAACCGGATCGAATTTCAGATTTCCAGTGACAACTGCGCGTTCCGGTTCGAGTCCCAGTTTGCGGATTCGTGCAGCATCATCTTCGGTTTGCATGAGCGCGAGCGCGAGATCGTTTACGACGCGAGCGACAAATTTGCGAACCCATTGATAGCGACGAAAAGAATTGTTGGAGATCCGCCCGTTGACGATTGCTACCGGCACGTTTCGCTTGCGGCACTCACGCAACAACCGCGGCCAGAGTTCGGTTTCCAGCAACAGCACGGCAGCGGGATTAAGCTGTCGCAAAGCCCGTCGCGTAGTCCATGCCCAATCGAACGGAAAGTAAAAAATCGCGTCCGCCTGGTTACCGAAAAGTTCGCGCGCTACCCGCTGGCCAGTCACGGTGGTAGTGGAAATCAGCAGTCGATGTAAAGGATAGGAACGACGCAGCGCACTCACCAGCGGGCGAGCCGCCTGAGCTTCACCAACGGAGACACAGTGAATCCAGATGCGCGGGTGAGTTGAACCTGTCAGCGGTGGGAGATTGCCCAGGCGTTCACTGAAACCCGCAACATATTTTCCATTGATGAGCGCGTCAAGCAGGAAGCGAGGGATCAGTATGATGAAGCCAATTGCCAGCAGCAGGCTGTAAAGAAAATACATAGATTGCGGTAGGACAGGGATTCTTGCCTGTCCATCTGTCCAGCACCGAGCGTGCCCATTTCCGTCGCACGACAAATGGACAGACAGGAAGGTCTGTCCTACTTCGCGCGTTCGATGTATCGACCTTCACTTGGGTCAACGCGAATGCGGTCGCCTTCGTTGACGAAAGGCGGCACCAGCACGGTCGCGCCATTCTCCAGCGTGGCCGGCTTGTTGACGTTTGAAACGGTAGCGCCTTTCAGCGACGGCTCGGTACGCGTGACGGTCAGTTCCATTGAGGGAGGAAGTTCCACGCCGATCGGAGCGCCTTCGTAAAACTCAGCCTGAATCTTCAACCCGGGCGTCAGCCACTGCGCGGCGTCGCCGAGTTCTTCCGCGCTTAGGCCTGTCTGTTCATAGTTTTCGGTGTTCATGAAATGGTGATGGGAACCATCGGAATACAAGTATTCCATCTCATGCTGTTCCAGCGATGCCCGTTCGATGGTGTCCGCAGAGCGGAACCGGTGCTCAAACGAAGAGCCGGTGCGAATATTCTTCAATTTAGTCTGCACCATTGCGCGCAAGTTTCCGGGCGTATGATGGCGGAATTCAACGACTTTACAGGGCTGGCCTTCGAAAACGATTACCATTCCGCGTCGAATCTGTGTAGCTGGAATTGCCATAGTCTAACGATACTCCTGCATAATTAAGGTTTAGCTCGAGATTGCAGGATTGCTCCCACAGAACACGTTTAAGTGCTTCGGCAAACCGCGTAGTCTAGCGAGGCAGCGTACCCTTTGTCCAGCCAGACTCTCACGCGCAGTTGGGTTGCTGGTGCGGGGCAGTAGCCCGACCGTTAGCGAGGGCTTAATCTTCGATGCACTTGATCGGAGCCCTCCCTCACGGTTGCGCTACTGCCCGGTCGCTTCTGCTAATCTCCAGATAACTCAGTCTAGCCAAAAACAAAAGAGCGGATCCGCAGAATGCGTTGATAGAAACTACGCACTCGTCGTCCCGCTCTTCGGAGGAGCCCACCTACCTCGATCCAGTTAACGTGCCACCGGTATGAAAGTTCCGAAAATTTTCATGCGGCTCGCGCGCGTTGAACGCGACGTAATCTGACGACGCCGTCAAGCCAATCCTGCGCTTCCTGGTACCGGGGAAAGCGTTGCTCATCAGCCCGAAACGCGTTGGTGTGATACTGCCTGCGGCCATTTACCAGGCGGGCAGGGTGTTTGATGTGCAGCATTTCATGAAAGAGTATGAATTCCACAAACCATTCCGGCACATCCGCAGCATCCAGGGTTTTGCTGATAGTGATCGTCTCATGGACCGGATCGTGATGGCCGAGAATCCTTCTGGTTCGGCGCTGCGACCACGTTAGTTCCGGCCTTTCGATATCGCCGTCGAAGTACCGGCGATTAAGGCGAGTGAACAGCTTGTCGAGGTCATAGTGTTTTCCGCGGGCCGAGGAAATATACTTGCGGCCCCGGTGACGGCGAGCCATCTCTGAAGCCCGCACCACTTCTGGCGTGAACGAGTAGTCGCGGTAAACTCGCTCATAGATTTTGGGCGACTTTCGCGACAACAAGCGCCCTACCAGTACGAACGCCAGAGCCCTGACAACCTCCGGCGGGGCATCCTTAAAAACATCGGAAATACGCACATAGACGCGGCCGGATCGAAGGCGGATGGTGTGGCGCAAGCCGGCATACGGGTAAAACTTAACCTCAATTTCAGGCGTCGACTGGCCGCCACTCAGTTGTCTGAACGCATCGCAAAAAAGTTTCTTCAAGTGTTGGTTGGGCTGCGACATTTGCGGTATCGGTAGTCCGGACGGCCAATCTTAGGGGTGCGGATGTTACGCCGTCAAACTTGTTCCCACAGCCGCCCGTAAGCCGTGGAGGCTCTAGCATATACAGTCTCCAGTCGCTTGATCCCGAATTTGTGTTGCTAGCGGACGGTAGCTAAGTCTTTTATTGTAAGCAGTTAGTCTTAGCAGCTTGATTGGCGCATCGCGCGGGCGCCAACAAGGCTCCGAATTCCCTGTGATTCCGGTGGTTCCGGTAGGGCGTTTACCTTTCTGACTCATATATTTGCGGGTACATTGATGAATCACTTATACTCCTCAACTAACGCGTGGCCCGGAGCCCAGATGCCGCAACGCGGCGGAAACGTCTTCTGACAGAACGAGGTCAGCGCGACAGCGTAGCCTTTACGATGGATTCTCAAAGACAGAACGAAACCGGATTTGACCTGAGGACTCAGGCCGTCCTTTCGGCAATCATCAAAGAACACCTGATAACTGGCGAAGCCGTGGGTTCGCGCGTGTTGTCGGAGCGATTTGCCAACGCCGCCGGCCTGAGCGCGGCGACTATTCGGAACCTGATGGGTGAGTTGGAGGCGGCCGAGCTGGTTGAACAGCCGCACACTTCCGCCGGTCGCATCCCGACGGACAAAGGGTATCGTTTCTACGTGGATCACATCCTGCAGAACGCGAAGTTATCGCGGGCCGACCGCCAGGCGATTGAAGCTCTATTGCTCATCCCCGCGGACGGAGCACGCGACGAGCCGGATCGCCTCATGGAGAGAACATCACACGTTTTGTCCGCGTTAACGGAAAATGTGGGCATTGTGGTTTGGCCGTCTTTGGCGGAAAACCGGCTTCAGCATATTGAGTTTTTGCAGCTGGCTGACAAAAGAGTCCTCGTAATTCTGGTATCTACTGCAAACATTGTCCGCAACCGGATCATTCATGTCGATGAGGAATTGAGCCAGGATGAACTTGAGCGAACCTCCCGTTACTTGAACGCCAACTTTCGCGGCAAGACCCTGATGGACATCCGCGCCGAGATTTTGGAGTTGATGCAGGAAGAAAAAGCGCTGTACGACAAACTATTGCGGAACGCTATTCTCCTTTGTGAGGGCAGTCTGGGAGATGATGAAGCGGCAACGGGGGACGTTTACGTTGATGGCGCTTCGAACATGTTGGCCAAGCCCGACTTTGCCGATGTCGAGCGCATGCGTGAGTTGTTCCGCACTTTTGAAGAGAAGTCGCGGCTGGTCAAGATCCTTAACGAGTGCGTGGCGCGGGAGCAAATGTTCCCCGGCGGCGTAAAAGTAGCGATCGGTAGAGAACATGCGGCGCCCTCAATGAGAGACTGCGCTTTGATCACCGCGCCGTATCGAATTGGCGCCGGAGAAACCACCGGCACGCTGGGCGTGGTGGGCCCAATGAGAATTGAATATGCGCGCCTTATGGCTGTGGTAAACTACCTCGCCCGGGTTGTTGAGCGCACTTTAGCGCAGGAAACTGCTTCCCATTAGCCGGCGTTCCAATCCGGTCCCTTTAACCGCTTTTTCAATTATCGGTAGCCCCAACGATGGCAACAAACGGAAAAGAAAAGAAATGGAACAGCATTCCTGTGCGCTTCTTTGATGAAGAGGGTGAGGCGCAGCCTGCCTCACGAGAGTTAGATGAATCAGAATCCGGCATCGCCGAAAGTGATTCGGATGCAGATCTTTTGGAGCGGGCGTTTGCCGCGATGGACGCGGAAGTTGCGCCCGAAGAAAAAGAGCCGCGCGAACCCAAAGCTGCGGATGTCGCGTCGGGGCCGATGCTGGCCGAACTGGTGGCAACGCGGGCTGAGTTAAAAAGAGTTGAAGGCGAACTTGCGAACGCGCAGGATGTTTTGACCCGTCGTCAGGCGGATTTTGAAAACTACCGGAAACGCACTGAGCGTGAGCGCAGTGAAACCTACAACCGTGCGGCGGCGGAAGTGGTGAATAAATTCCTGCCGGTAATAGACAATTTGCGCCGTGCTTTGGAGGCTGAGCGATCGGTTGAGGCCGACGAATCTGCGGAGTTCAAACATTTTCTTCATGGTGTGGAGTTAATCAATAAGCAGCTGGATGACGCGCTGGTGTCTTTAGGGGTCGAGGCAGTTCCCGCCAAAGGAGAGCGTTTCGATCCTCATCTTCATGAAGCCGTAGTTACGGAGCCAACGCGAGAATTCGAGCCGGACACCGTGATTCAGGAAATAGTGAGAGGCTATCGCCTGGGGGACAAGCTTTTGCGGCCCGCGATGGTCAAGGTGGCAACCGAACCAAATTCGGATGATGAGTGAATCAAAGCAGGTAAATTCGTCGCTCCTCGCATTTAACTTATGGGCAAGATAATCGGAATAGACCTGGGCACAACCAACTGTTGCGTCGCTGTTCTCGAAGGCGGCACTGTGCAGATTGTGCCGAATAAAGAGGGCGGGCGGACTACTCCGAGCGTGGTCGGGTTTACCGACAAGGGCGAGCGATTGGTTGGTCAGATCGCCAAGCGCCAGGCCGTTACCAATGCCGCGAATACTGTCTTCGCAGTCAAACGGCTGATTGGCCGCAAGTTCAACTCCGACGAAACACAACGGATGAAGGAGACTTCGCCGTTTGAAATTGTCGACTCGCAAAATGGCGACGCGCGCATCCGCGTGCAAGGCCGCATGTATAGTCCGCCCGAACTTTCAGGCATCCTGCTGCAACGTCTGAAGGCGGCCGCGGAAGACTATTTGGGCGAGGCCGTGACTGACGCGATCATCACCGTGCCTGCTTATTTTGACGACACGCAACGCCAGGCTACGAAGGACGCCGGGAAGATCGCCGGACTACAGGTTGAAAGGATCATTAACGAACCTACCGCCGCGGCGTTGGCCTACGGGTTGGGGAGATCTGAAGCGGAAAGAATTGCAGTCTACGATCTGGGCGGCGGGACTTTCGACGTCTCAATTCTGGAGATGAACGATGGCGTGTTCGAAGTGCTTTCGACTTCCGGAAACACATATCTCGGAGGCGAGGATTTCGACGAACGCATCCTGAATTGGATGGCGGATGAGTTTTCGGCCGAAAACGGAATCGACCTGCGCAAGGACCGTTTGGCGCTGCAGCGTTTGAAGGAAGCTGCGGAGCGGGCCAAGTGCGAACTGTCGGCTACTACTGAGACCGCGATCAATTTGCCCTTCATCGCCGCCGATGCGTCCGGTCCAAAACACTTCAACCGTACCTTGAGCCGCGATAAATTTGAGGAATTGGTAGGCGACCTGGTGGAACGCACGGTGGAGCCATGTGAAAGGGCCCTGCGCGACGCCAAGTTGCAACCCTCCGATATCGATAAAGTGATCCTGGTAGGCGGCCAAACGCGTTCACCCATTGTCGAGCGCAGGGTGGAACAGATATTCGGAAAGAAGGCCTCTGCGGAGATCAATCCGGATGAAGTGGTCGCGATGGGCGCAGGGATACAGGGCGGTGTTTTAACCGGCGATGTAAAGGACATTGTGCTCCTGGACGTGTTGCCGCTCGGCCTCGGCCTGGAAACGCGCGGCGGATTGTTTACGAAGATTATCGAGCGGAATTCCACAATTCCCTTGCGTAACAGTCTGGTATTCACGACCGTCGTAGACAATCAGTCATCGGTCGAAATTCATATCCTACAAGGCGAGCGCGAAGTCGCCGCCGGTAATCGCTCGTTAGGCAAATTCGAACTGGTCGGCATTCCGCCGAGCCCGCGGGGCGTGCCGCAAATCGAGGTCTCTTTCGAAGTGGACGCGAATGGCATTGTTTCCGTTTCTGCCCAGGACAAAGCCACGGGCCGCGAACAACAGATGCGGATTACGCCCACCTCCGGACTTTCGCCGGATGAAATCGAGCGATTGATTAGTGAGGCCGCAACCTCCGCGGAAAGCGATCGCGAAGTCAGGGAGTCGATTGCCCTGCGCAACAAGTTGGAAAGTTTATTGAGAAATACGCAACGCACGTTTGTGGAGTTTGGCGGCTTGCTGTCAGAGAACGATCAGCAGATTGCCGAACGTACGCTGGAAGAAGGCGAGGCTGCGGTTAGTTCCACTGCCCCCGCGGAGATCGGTCGCGCGCTGGACAGCGTGGAACGGTTGGCCAAGCAACTGACGGGCGTAATGATGGATCCGGATGGTGGTGCTGCCGCCACCCAGGTTGAAGGATCTCACTAGTAATAATCGATTTGGAATTGGTGGCCAGGAGCGCCGGATCCTTATCCGGTTTCGTGGCCTCCAGTTGTGTTAAGTCTTAAAGAAAAAGAAAGTAGTTAAGCAATCTTCGATGAGCAAACGTGATTATTATGAAGTGCTGGGCATCAGCCGCACTTCGACGGAACAGGAAATAAAGAGCGCTTACCGGCGCCTGGCGCTGCAGCATCACCCTGACAAGAACCCGAACGATACTCAGGCTGAAGACCGCTTCAAAGAAGCGGCCGAGGCTTACTCAATCCTGTCTGATGGGGAACAGCGTAAGCGTTACGACCGCTTTGGGCACGCCGGTGTGGCCAGCGGCGCGGGCGCTTCATGGGGCGCTCCGGGCTTCAGTGGCCTGGAAGACATCCTTGGAGACTTGTTCGGCTTTGGCGATGTGTTCGGTACGGGCGGCGGCCGTGGCGGCTCCCGCCGCACGGCTGCGCAACGGGGCTCCGATCTGCGCTATGACCTGGAGATCTCGCTTGAGGACGCAGCGGTCGGATTGACGGCGCCGTTGCGGATTCCCAAGTTGGAAACTTGTACGGCCTGCTCGGGAGGAGGCGCTGCTCCCGGAACACAACCGGAAACTTGCCAAACATGCGCGGGTGCCGGACAAGTGCGTTACCAGCAGGGTTTCTTTTCAGTGGCGAGAACTTGTGGCTCCTGCCGCGGCTCCGGTCGCGTGATCAAGAATCCGTGCCCGGAATGTAGGGGCGCTGGGCGGGTCGAAAAAGAAAAGACGATGGAGGTGAAGATTCCCGCGGGCGTCGAGACCGGTTCGCGACTGCGCATTCAAGGCGAGGGCGAGGGCGGAGTTAACGGCGGTCCGGCCGGCGATCTTTACGTCGTGATTCATGTAGGCGAGCATGAGCAATTTGAACGGCAGGGCAGTAATCTCTACTCTTCGATGCCGATCACTTTTGGACAGGCAGCGTTGGGCGCTGAAGTTGAAGTGCCGACCCTGGATGGCGAGCACTCGGTAAAAGTTCCGGCAGGGACCCAAACCGGCACTGTTTTTCGCGTTAAGGGTAAAGGGATGCCGGTGCTGGGCGGCCGAGGGAAAGGCGACTTATACGTTGCGGTGACGGTCGTCACGCCAACTACCTTGACGCGCGAGCAAAGAAAACTTCTTGAGCAACTGGCGCAGGTTGAAACCAAAGACCTTGAAGACAAGGGTCTGGTGGACAAGGTAAGAGATATTTTCGGCTAGTTTGAGCGGCACAGGCGATTGCGGATTGCAGATTGCAGATTCCGGATTCAGAGGTCGATTAGACACTGGCTTTTCGGTAGTTCTTAAATTCCAGTCCGCAATCCGAGTTCCGCAATAGTTTGCCCCCAAAGAAAGGGCGTCTCGTTATGCTCTCGAAACAGTGTTTTGCCGCGCGAAGTTTTTTCGTGGCGGCTTTTTTTGTTTTCGTGCTAGCAATTTCTCCGGCAGTGTCTGCTCAGGAGACGATGGATAAGTGGGAGGGCTTCAATTTTGCGAAGGACCGCGTCCAACCTCCCGACCTAGCGAATGTTTCACTCGAGGAGTTGAAACTAATTCGCGGCATTGTTTTTGGAAAGCATGGCCGAATCTTCAAAGATTGGGAGATTAAAAACTACTTACGAGACAAACCCTGGTACAAGCCGGACGACGGTTTTTCCAACTCCAGGCTAAACGATCTTGAGCGCCGTAATCTGGACGTGATTCGCGACGCCGAAGCGAAAAAACATCCCACCGTTGAACCAGGTGACATGCGCTTTTACCGCGCTCGCATTTTGACGCCGCGCAAACTGGGCCTGCACACCGGTGGCGAATGGACCGTCCTGGCTGCCGAAATCGAAGCGATTCATGGCAAGCGGTTTGATGATGCGGCGTGGCTGCAACAATATTTCGATGAGCGCTACTGGTATAAGGCTGCGGATAAATACGATCCTAAGCAACTGACTGAGATCGAGCGCAAGAACCTCGCAACGATCGTTGCGGCACACAAGAAACTGCGTCGCGTTGCCCTTTCGCCGGGCGACATGGAGTTGTTCGAAAACAAATTGATCTCCGAACGCATGCTGCACGGTTTGAGCCTGCATGAGCTGCGCCTGCTACGCAACGAAATCTATGCGCGCCACGGCCGCATCTTCCGCACCGGCTGGCTGCAACAACATTTTGGCTCGCAAGCCTGGTACGAGCCGTCGGAAGAGTTTAAGGACGAAGACGTATCCGGCCCAGACAAGCAGAACGTAGATTTGATTGTTGCTTACGAAAACAAACTGCACAATCAGATCGGTACGAAGTTAATAACCAGAAGTCTGCTTAGCGGTCTCTTCGTCGAAGATGTCCGCCAGATGCGCGATGAGATTTACGCGCGCCACGGCAAGGTCTTCAAAGAACCTTGGACGCAAAAGTACTTCGCCAGTTTTGACTGGTATAAGCCCGATCCGAAGTTCAGCGAAGCGTTGTTGAGCGACATCGAAAAGAAAAACATTGCGACGATCGCTGCGTATGAACGAAAGGCGGTGACGGCTGACAGCGTCATCGAAGGTTGATAAGGTCCTACCTTCCGGTCTCGCGTGCCGAGACCAACGACAACTAGGCAAGTAAGCAGTAGGCAGTCAGTATTTAGTGGTGGGCAGGACAGATAATGCCCCGTTCGAGCCAATCAACCAGTCATAGCTGTGTATTTGAATTCGCAACTCGTTCATCATCTGACGGCGAAGTTCATTCGAGGAATCCGCAATATCCGATGTTCGGCCGATTAGTATCAAGCCTGGTAGCCTGGGACTGATGTCAGTGAGACCTAATCCATGCTCCGTCCGTAAACGCGCTGCGTAAGGCTGATTCCGCTCAAGCCAGGATCGCCAATCGCTTATTTGACGAATTGCGTGGTTTAGCTGACGACTTGGATCACCCGCCTTTGTAAACATCTTAGCCATCGGACTCTCCAACTCAACTGCGTACCACTCGAACCCAGCCGAGCTTTTCTCTCCAACCATGAAGTCAGTTACATATTCGCAGCCGAGGCGTTTCTGCGGTATGACCCACCTGCCATGACCACCACCAAGTTGCTGCGCAAGCAACCCCGGTTTTGCGTCCAGGAACTTCTGTAGGTCAGCTTCCCGTGTCGCTCGCGCTAAGCATTTCTTGAAGGCTGTAATGTCCTTGGTGGAGAAGTCTAACCACCAAACGAAGAACTCTCCCAAAGGATCCTTCCTGATGATATCTTTCATAGATTCATCGCACTCAAATGCGGATCTGCTAGAGCTCGAGAAGGATCGATGAATGGCCATGACTGTAACCTCAAACAGGTCTTTCGATTTGTACCTTACTTTTGCCTTTGGCAGCGCGCATCCACTTATCTAGGGAAAATATGGCGTAACAACCTTTGAGACGAGCAGTCCGAGAAAGCCAACTCCGAGAAACCAATTGCGGATCTTGTAGTACGTATTAGCTTGCGCTGCAATCCGATCGAACGCCTTTTGTCGTGCCGGTATCGCTTGCTCGAGCTCAGCAATCCGTCGAGTCGTGCCTTCTGCACTTAACGACTCTCCGCTTGCCGCGTTTACGAGTGGCTGCCCTTTAGAGTTTGTGACCAGTTGCCCGCGCTGTTCGTATAGGCTCAGGAGGCTATGATTTAGATTGTGACAGGCAATGATCTTCTCAATTCGTTTGAAACCCAGAATTATTGATCCAACCAATAACAGCAATGAAACCAATTCTATCCCGTAGGGCTTCATCCCTATTTTCTGTGGAGTCAGATGTTGTCCGACATAAGCACATAAGGCACCGGACACCCCCAGTATGAAATACTCAAAGCGTTGCGTGGCGTCCCGGTAGTGCTCATATGCAACAATGCTTCGGTCTGTCATATCAAACCAACTTACTCAGAGCCGGTAACGAACCCCACGTGCCCTCAGTGCAGCATCGTCTACGTCCACATTCTGCAGGCGTAACGTCACGTCTGCATTCAGGTCCCACCCAGCTCGTTCTCCCGCCTGGAGTTTTACGGTGCCGGCAGCGGCAATCATTGCCGCGTTGTCCGTGGATAGATGCGGTGAAGGGAAGTAGACCGGCAGGCCCAGTCGCTTAGCCGCAGCGCGACTGGCTTCCCGCAACGCCCCGTTGCAGGCCACACCACCGGCCACGATTAGCGTCCGCGGCAAATACTCTTCCGCCATATTCTCCATCGTGGTAACCAACGAGCGCACCACTACGCTTTGAAAACTGGCCGCGAGATCTTTTATTTGCTGCTTTGGCTCGGCCCCGTTCTCAGCCGGTTGCAGGCCATTTTCGCGAACGTGTTTTGTCACCGCAGTCTTTAAGCCGCTGAAACTAAAATCGGACGAACCGTCACCCATGCGCGGCAGTGTGAAGCGTACTGCGCAGGGATTTCCTTCGCGCGCCAGGCGCTCGATGACGGGCCCGCCGGGGTAACCCAGTCCCAACATCTTCGCCACTTTGTCGAATGCCTCACCGGCCGCATCGTCGCGCGTGCGGGCCATCACTTTGTACTTCCCTGGTTCCGGCACAGCAAAAAGATTTGTGTGACCGCCGGACACCACCAGGGCCAGCGCCGGGTATTCGACAGGCGGGTTTTCAAAGGCGACGGAATAGATATGGCCTTCGATGTGGTTTACGCCCACGATCGGTTTTTGCAGCGCGAACGCCATTCCCTTGGCGTAAGAGACGCCTACCAGCAGCGAGCCTACCAGCCCTGGGCCGGCGGTAACTGCGATGCCGTCGATATCGGTTTTTGAAAGTTGGGCGCGCGTGAACGCCTCTTCGACAATCGGCACGATCTTGTCGAGATGTTCGCGTGAGGCGATTTCCGGCACGACGCCGCCGAAGCGTTTATGCGTCTCAATCTGGGAGGCGATTACGGAAGAAAGAATCTCCCGCCCATCGCGCACAATCGCGGCGGCCGTTTCATCGCAGGACGTTTCGATTCCTAGAACAAGCATTCGTCAGTTGTCAGTTGTCAGTTGTCAGTTGTCAGTTGTTCTAATGATGAGGAATTACGATACCACCGGTTTTGACAACTAACCACTAACAACTGACTACTGACCGCTCAGCAATTCGTAAAAGCTCAAAGACGAATCACCCTGCTTGAGTACGCGAAATCGCTTGATGCTTCCAACGGCATCTTTTAGCGCATTCTTGTGATGATGTTCGACAACGAGCAGACCGTCAGCGGAAAGCAGTTCCGCAGCGTTATCGCCGATGAGGGCGAGTGTGTGAAGGTAGTTAGCGGCGTATGGCGGATCGAAGAACATGATGTCCCAGGCAGGGCCGCGCCGTTCGGGTTTCTGCCGCAGGAAATCCTCCGCCTCGCTGCAAACGACCTCAGTTTCGTTCTCAGGCACGCCGCAAAGATCCAGATTCGCTTCAATCAGTCCACACATCTTGCGTGAGCGATCCACGAAAGTGAGATGTGCGGCGCCGCGCGAAATAGCCTCAAGCCCCACCGCACCCGATCCCGCGCACAGATCCAGAAAGCGCGCCCCTTCGATTCGCGGAGCGATGACGTTGAAGAGCGTCTCGCGTAGTCGATCCGAAGTCGGCCGCACCTGTAGCGAAGGGGGACTCTTCAGGTTTCGTCCCCGATATTTTCCCGCTATGATCCGCAATACTTCACCCGGCGAAAGTGCTTCGTAAATTAGCCGACTGCTGCTAACCCGTAACGAGAATCCGAGCGAGCTCGCTTAATTAGTTTTGAAGTCTCCGCAGAACCAGCGCGCTTGTTGAGATAAAACTCCGCTTCGCGCCGCGCTTGCTCCAGAATCTTTATGTCGCGCACCAGGTTGCCGACGCGGAATTCGGGGAGGCCGGCTTGGCGCGTTCCCATTAGCTCGCCCGGACCTCTCAGCTCCAGATCCTTTTCAGCGATTCGAAATCCGTCGTTAGTTTCCTTCATTATCCCCAGACGCTCTTCGGCGACGCTGGTTTGTTTGTCCCCGGTCAGCAACACACAATAACTTTGCCGCCCGCCGCGCCCCACCCGTCCGCGTAGTTGATGAAGCTGAGACAGCCCGAACCTCTCGGCATGCTCGATGATCATAACGGTGGCGTTGGGCACGTCGACGCCGACTTCGATCACGGTCGTCGATACCAATAACTGAATTTGGCCCGCGACGAAGTTCCGCATGATCGCTTCCTTGTCCGGGGCCTTCATTTTGCCGTGCAACAACCCGACAGAGAACTCAGGGAAGATTTGGTCGCGCAGCTGCTCGTACATACGCGTGGCGTCTTTCAGATCAAGCTTTTCCGACTCGTCCACCAGAGGATAGACGACAAAAACCTGGCGCCCTGCTTTCATTTTCTTGCGCACCCACTCGTAGAGTTCGTCGCGCTTATCTTCGCCGCCCAGCGAGGTTTTGATGGGTGTTCTTCCGGGCGGTAGTTGATCGATGATCGAAACGTCGAGATCGCCGTAGACAGTCATCGCCAGGGAGCGAGGAATCGGCGTGGCGGTCATTACCAACACGTCGGGGTTGAACCCGCGGGCGCGCAATTCGGCCCGCTGCATGACGCCGAAGCGATGCTGTTCGTCGATAACTATCAAACCCAAATTACGGAAGGCGACGGCTTGCTGAATCAATGCATGCGTCCCGACACAAGCCGCGACATCGCCGTTGGCGAGCGCTTCATACAACCGGCGCTTTTCCGCCGCGCGTTGCGAGCCAGTTAGCAATTCGACCCGATAGGGAGTTTTCGCCAGCAGTCTTTTGATGTTGCGAGCATGCTGTTCGGCAAGGATTTCAGTCGGCACCATTAACGCAGTTTGATATCCGTTTTCCATGGCCGCCATCATGGCCACGAGCGCGACTGCCGTCTTGCCGCTGCCAACGTCGCCCTGCAGCAAACGATTCATCGGCGCGTCGGATTGCATGTCGTTGAAAATATCGACCACGGCACGTCGCTGCGCGCCGGTGAGTCGAAACGGCAACACGGCCGCGATGGCTTCGCGAACTTCCTTGCTGACTTTGATGGTGGCGCCTTTTTCTTCTTTCAAACGTTCGCCGCGTTTTAAAGCCAGACCCAGAGTCAGCCAAAAGAACTCTTCGAAGATCAGACGCAAGTGGGCGGGACTGCGCGACTGCTCATATTCGGCTAACGGGGTATCTTCGGCGGGGAAGTGGACGGTTCGGAGCGCGTTGGCCCGGCTGATTAATCTTTGACGAACGATCAAATCCCGAGGAAGTGTCTCGGCAATTGAGGCATCATTAAGTTGCGCCAGCACCTGATGAAAAATCTCGCGCAGGCGCTTGGGCCGGAAATCGCCGAGCTTCCGGTAAACGGGTACTTTGCGCCCAACATGAATTGCGCTAAGGGTTGGATCCGTTTCGTTATCCAAATCGTCATCGCCCTCCGCGTCTACGTCGCCCGACATTCCCCCGTGATTTTTTTTAGCCACCGGCTCAGCCAGCATTTCAATCTCGTCGCCCTTGTTCAAGCGCAACGCGAATGTTCCTCGCCGGGCGTCCCAATCCCACTTACCAAAGGCGATGAACTTGGCGCCCCGGGTAAATCGCTTCATATTGTACTGAATGATCTGATGGGAATTCTTTCCGGAGATAAACCACCAGACAACAACGGGACGACCAGTCATGGCGGGATCACTGCCCGATACTTCGAAGATGAAAAGCTTTGGCTTTTTGAAGGGACGATTTTTGCCTACCTGGAAAGCGCCGGCAACTCGGACCGAAAGTTCCAGAGAGGCGCTCAGGCCATCCTGCAGATCCCGGATACCAGCGAGATGCGAACGATCCTCGTAACGCATCGGCAGATAATTCAGCAAGTCCTCGACGGTGACGTCAGCAGGTTTTTCGTGGCGGCAAAAATGTGCAACCGCGGCGGCTAATTTACGAGCCCCGTACTGACCCAACCGCGGGATGTGATTGAAAAGGGAAGTGACCGGTGTTTCGAGCGCAATGGAAGGCCGGGAGGACATCGCGCCGGATCATAGCATAGGACCGTCACCGTCGCGTCGAAGCTCGTCCAGTGCATCGCCCGCGACGGATGACAGATTATTAGCAGCGCTATTAGACGGCGGCAGTGACCGACGACGAACAGAAAGTATCAAACGCCTGCGTCAGTTCCTGAGCAATCTGCTCCGCGCCGCGACCCTCGATTTGGTAGCGTTCCATCATGAACACGAGCTTGCCGTCTTTGAACAATCCGATCGATGGCGAAGATGGGCGATAGCCAGTGAAGTAGCTGCGCGCCTTTTCCGTAGCTTCGATGTCGGCTCCGGCAAAAACGGTCGTGACCTTGTCCGGCAGAACCTCGTGCTGCAGTGCCAGGGCGATGCCGGGACGCGCCCGGCCGGCGGCGCAACCGCAGACGGAATTGACTACGACCATCACGGTTCCATCTGCTGGCTGAAGCGTGGCGTCTACGTCTTCCGGCGTACGCAGTTCAGCAACACCCAATCGGGTTAGTTCTTCTCTCATGGGGCGAATCATTATTTCGGGATACGGCATAATTAAAATCTCCTTGTACAACTTATAGTTTTGATGATTCTAACACGAACGGTCGATTGTGACCCTGCGCGGCTCATCACCGTCGCCGTCGATGCTGATCGTTATTACGCCGGCGGGCAAAGGATAATGGCCGAGCCGTTCGGCCCATTCGATAATTGTTACGGCACCCGCGTCGCTTAGTAATTCTTCGAGATCCACGGCGTGCGCGGCGGCCGGTCCTTCGTCAAGGCGGTAAAGGTCAATGTGAAAGAGCTTAAGCCTTCCAGCGTACGGGTTCACGAGAGTGAAAGTTGGGCTGGTCACTTCGTCCCGATCGATGCCGAGCGCAGCTGCGATGCCCTTGACCAGAATGGTCTTGCCGGCGCCCAGCGGGCCGCTCAGCAACAGTATCTCGCCGCCCTGAAGTTGGGCGCCCAGTCGTTCGCCGTATGCAAACGTTTCTGCGGGACTGCTGGAGACGAATTCGTCGGTCGGAATTTGCTCGGGCGAAGTGGTGCTCATGCTTTCCTTGATAGTTGCGGAGCCCTAAGGCAATTCGCCTTCTGGATCAAGCGAGCGAATCGCAGCGCTAAAGTGATCGCGGACATCCGAGGCGAGCATCGCGCGCATTCCCAAGCTCTTTGCTGTCAGGTCGCCTGCCAAGCCGCCCACAAAAAGCGCCGCAATGACAGTATCGAGCGCATTGATTGAACCATTCTGGTCAGCCGGTTTTGCGGCTTGCGCCAGAAATCCGCTGATCAATCCAGTCAGAGTGTCGCCGCAACCGGCGGTGCCAAGTCCTGCGTTCCCGGTGGGATTCACGAAGACACGGCCGTCGGGAGCCGCGATCAAACTCCTGGTACCTTTCAATACGACGATAACCTGGTGACCGGTTGCGAAGTCTCTTGCTGCGACAACGCGATCCGAAAGCGCTGACTTGTCCGAAGTTCCCATCAACCGCAGCATCTCTCCCGGATGCGGCGTCAGTATCAAGGGAAATTTCTGTGAGCCTTGCAAGCCGGTAGGCCACGGCGCTAGCGCGTTCAAGCCGTCGGCATCAACCACCACCGGGAAGCGTCGCCGTTCAATAAATGATCGAACAAAATCACGGGTGCGTTCGTCGCCGGTTGATAATCCTGGTCCAATGGCGACGACGCTCGCGCTGGCTGCCAGGCCCAGCGCGTATTCCAAACCTTCGATACTCACTGCGCCCCGATCGGTTTCGGGCAGCGCTGCGGTCATGATTTCCGGCAATGCGACCGCGGCAACAGTCGCCTGTGCGGAGACGGGCGTTGCGATTGTTACGAGCCCCGCGCCGGATCGCAACGCCGCCGCGCCACAAAGTGCTGCAGCGCCGGTGAACCCACGGGACCCTGCAATTACCAAAACGTGCCCATGTACAGTCTTGTAGGAATCGGGACGGTAGCGCGTGCGCACGAGCCAATCGCGCGCGTCTCGTTCCTCGGTCACGAATAGTTGGGGGTTGGTTTGTTCAATCAATTCAAACGGCGAGCCGATATCAGCCACGATCAACCTGCCGTTGAGGATTGACGCCAGCGGTAAGACGTTTGCCGGTTTGGGAGCACTCATCGTCACAGTTACATCGGCAGTCACCGTTTCGCCAATCGGCTCAGCGAGGTCGGAATTCAGCCCCGACGGGATATCGACCGAAACTATAAAGCACTGGGGGGGGTGCTTCTCTTTCAGACATGAGAGAAACCGCACGGCCTCCTGGTGAATTCCGGTTAAAGGACGCCGAAGCCCGGTTCCGAAAATTGCATCGATAATGATCGGGGGCGGTTCCTGAACCAGAAACGACAAGAGTTTGTCCCACTCTCCAGCTGTAGTGCATTCAGTGAATTCAATCAACGGTTGCGGGTTCGCAAAATGAGGAGGCTCAAAAATCTGATCGACGAAGGTTTCGGAGAGATGTTCT
Source organism: Blastocatellia bacterium (assembly GCA_034665305.1). GTDB lineage: Bacteria > Acidobacteriota > Blastocatellia > Pyrinomonadales > Pyrinomonadaceae > DASXRU01. The sequence goes on from JAXDFZ010000011.1 coordinate 323,087, forward strand.
TCGCCGTTCGCCAATCCTCGGACAACCTCAAAATTTGCCCGCGCGTCGCCTTTGGCCTCCTTGAGCTTTCCGAAGAGAACCACTTGAACCTTGGCTCCCAGCAAGGCCAATCTACGCGCCGCGACCGCGCCGTCGCCTCCATTATTTCCCGGACCGCACAGAGTCAGGATGGAGTTTCCGGCAACCTTTCCGGACAAAGAATCGATGATTACGTTCGCGACCGCTTTGCCGGCGTTCTCCATGAGCAGGAGCGATGGGACCTGATGTTCATCGATCGTAAGCCTATCGATCTCGCGCATGGCGGCCGAAGCTATGACGGGTTGCATTGAAAGAGATGATAAGGAGCGAAGGGCACACTGGTCAATCAGATAGGCCGTAAAGGCAAGGGGTCGTGGGTTAGAACTACGCTGGAACCTGAAAGCAGAAGAGGCCCGAAACAAATGCGGCGGCTGGGGTTTCCCCGCCGCCTTCGTCCGCCTGCCCGCCCTTTGTCTTCGTGTCCTTTTAGAAAACGCTCAATTCCCTCGCTTCTTCAGAAATTTGGCTGTGGCGGAGAAAGAAAAAAAGGCGAGCTTTGGAAGCTCGCCTTTAAACCGAAGTTTGATTATTCGGATCAGGTCGTTGCCAGGGGTTTAGCTCTCGGTTGTTTCGGCTATATCCTTGGCAGCCCGGCGACGTTTACGGACTGCACCGGCCACGCCAGCCAAGCCTGTTCCCAAAAGAACCATCGTAGCTGGTTCGGGTACGGTGGTGGGGTTATTGCAACCCTTGCAGAAGAAAAAGCTCTCGTGACCGCCCTGTGCGTCGGTAACGCTCGCCGACAGGCCAAGTCGCAAGTTGGGATTCGCCGCGATGGCTGCGTTGAGAGCTCGCACCGCGTCATCGTTTAGAGCAAAGGCAAAGTCGGATTTGCCGGTGCCGTTGCCATTGTCGGTCGCTTCTCTCAGGGTCAGTGAATCCGCCAGATGTGCCGCGAAAACCGCATTGCCTGATTGATCATAAGCGGTCAACACCAAAGTGTTGATGACGATCGGCCCAACTGGCCCTGAATTACTACCACCTTTGTTGGGGTCGTTGATGTTCATGTTAATGCACAGATCGGCGGAGTTGGTGATGCCGAGCTGCGCGACTGAATAGGTCTGATTGTTTGACCCACCGACGATTTGGTTGCCAGTTACAAGATCGCCTTTTTTGTTAGCACCCTTTGCATTGGGGTTGTAAGCAACGGTTCCGAAAGCCGAAGTGCTCGACCCGTGTGATTGTATAACCAGGACAGTGTTGACTGTGCCAAGACCTGCGGGCTGCACGATTCTCGGGGCCACCGGCAGAATCAGAAGATTATCAGCAAGTGCGCTGGTGCCGCTTAGCGAAAGGACGGTTAACGCTCCTAATCCGATTGCCAATTTAGAGAACAGTTTATTCATCAGTTTTGCACTCCTTATGTGCTGTCGTCGTTTCAATTCGAGGAAATTCAAGCTCCGGGCAAAGAGAGTTGCTGCTGTTTAGCACAGGAGGCGCTTCGTTTATGCGCTGGTCTCAATTCCCTTGTATGACAAAAAGTGGCAATCAAGGATGGTTTCCCAGTTTCCGTAGGAAGAATCGAGGATTGGATTTAACGTGAGGGCCCTGAATGAGCTGTTAGCGGCTTGATCGCCTCAGTATTCGGAACCCGCGTTCGCTCATGTTCCGCACTTCCGGCATGCCAAAAAGCATTGTCAGGGCAAAATAGGTCAGACCATAAGGAATCAGAACGGCGAAGGCGACAATGATCGGATGGCGCTGCCCGATCAGGAGCCTGATTCCCCAGCCCACTGCGGCGCCCCCTGCGGCCGACAGCCAGAATTTTGACACCACTGTCCAGGCCAGCCCCGTTTGGCCGATGCGTTTATTCAGCGTTGATCGCAGGAGGGCAAACTCGATCCAACCGGCAAGGCCTGCAGAGACGGTCAGTCCCGCTGCTCCCCACTTGCGATCAATGCCCAGAAGTGGCGGCAGGTAAATGGCGAAGACATAACCCAGGGCAATAGTGAGCGTCACCCGCATTACCGCATACCGCAAGGGAGTGCGCGTGTCATGTAGCGCGTAGTAAGTTGAGGAATAGAGCCGTCCAAACGTTGACGCCAACAAGCCTACCGTCGAGCCGGCCAGGATACCCCAAACGTAGCTGGTTGCAGCGCGCTTAAACTGTCCATTTTGATAGAGGGCGGCGACCATCACATCGCCCAGCGCCAGCATAGCTACCGCCGACGGAACGATGAAGAAAGCAATTCGCCGCAAGCCTTCATTAAGTCTTTTCCGCAACTCGCTCGAGATTTCATCATTGCTGCCAACCGCGCTGGACATGGCCGGAAGTTCAGCCGCCGAAACCGACATGCCAAATAGACTGACCGGCAGCGTATAGAGACTTTGGGCAAACATAACCGCGGATATCGCACCCTGGGGAAGTAGGCCGGCGAGGATGACATCGATGAAGGCGCTGATTTGTACGACTCCGCGGCTGATAAAGACCGGAACGAAATTTCTGACAATTGTTCGGACATTTGCCGAAGTTGTATCCAGCACCGGCCGGATGTGACGAATCAGGGAAAGGACGGTGGGTAGTTGGACGGCAAACTGTAGTGCGCTCCCGACAACGGAACCCCAGGCCACCAATTCCGCAAGGTGAAATTGGAACCGACCCAGTTCAACGCCGACGAGGGTTCCGGACTGCCCTCCAAACCAAACGAGAGAAGCGATGATGGCAATGTTCCAAATTACTGGCGCGGTATAAGAAAGAAAGAACCGGCGGTGGCTATTAAGAACCCCGAGACACCATGCCGAGAGGACCAGCATCCCCGCGCCGGGGAAGAAGATTCGCACCAGGCGGATTCCCAGTTCGCGACCCTCGCCCTCAAAACCGACACCGATCACCGATACTATGTAAGGGGTAGCCAGGATACCGGCGAAAACAATCAGCGACGCAGTCAGCGCCAGCAGCGACAGGACAGCGCTGGCTATCCGGTCTGCTTCCTTTTTGTCGCCCTTGGCAAGTAGTTTTGCGTAAACCGGTATGAACGAGGCCGATAACGCGCCCTCGCCGAAAACGTTTTGGAGAAAGTTTGGAATTCTGAATGCGGCGCTGAAGACGTCGGAGGCGAGGGATGTGCCAAAGTAGTAGGCGAAGACTCGCTGACGAATCAATCCAATGATCCGGCTGATCAATATGCCGGCGCCCACCAGGAAGGCAGACTTTCCCGTCCCTTCATTTTTCGCCTGGGTTTTGGTCGGCGGCGGTGCGGCTGCGTTTGCATCGCCGACTACCTCAATAGCTTCGCCCGCAGCCGATGCGGCGGTTTCTGTGGAAGCCAGATCCGCGTCGGCTTGATTTTTCCGTTTTGAGTCGATGGGGTTTTTGGGTTCCGAGCGTTGCGTCATGTAAGGGGCCTAGACGTCATACTCTTTGATTTTATTCAAAAGCGTTTTGTAGCTTACACCCAGTACCTCTGCCGCCCGGCTCTTGTTGCCGTCGCAAGCTTCCAGGGCTGCAAGGATTTTGGTTCGCTCCACAAAACGCACGGCGCGCTCCGCGACTTCGCTCAAAGTGCCGGATGAGTCGAGATCGGAAACGGATGCCGGGGCTGACCGTGTCTCCGGTATCAGTCCAAGATCCTGCGGCTGCAGCGTAGTCGAATCGCTAAGGATGCAGGCGCGCTCGATGGCATTCTGCAGTTCGCGGACATTGCCGGGCCACTTATGTTGCCGCAAGGCGGCGAGGCACGTTTCATCAAGAACTGCTTCTCGCTTTCGCAATTCCTTGCCCAGTTCCGCCGCGAAATGACGCGCCAGCAAGACGACATCCTCGTCGCGTTGACGAAGCGGCGGAATCTCAATAGGGAAAACTGCCAGGCGGAAAAAAAGGTCGCGACGAAACTCGCCGCGTTCGGCGGCTCCCCGCAAGTCCCGATTAGTGGCAGCCACAATCCGCACATCGACAGGAACCGGGGCGCGGCCACCAATGCGATCGACGGACTTCTCTTCGATGACTCGTAAAAGTTTTCCCTGCACGGCAAGCGGGAGTTCACCGATTTCATCCAGAAAAACGGTTCCGCCATTTGCCAGTTCGAACTTGCCAAGGTGACGGGCTGCCGCGCCGGTAAACGCCCCGCGCTCGTGACCGAAGAGTTCATTCTCGATCAGAGTTTCCGGGATGGCCGCACAATTCACGGCGACGAAGGGTTGGTCGCGCCGCTCTGACAAATGATGAACCGCCCGCGCAAACAATTCTTTGCCGGTGCCGGATTCCCCCAGAAGCAAAACGGTAGCTTCGGTCGATGCCACCCGCTGCGTTTCGCTAACAGCGCGTTTGATCGCTTCAGATTCGCCGATGATACGTGGAAATCCGTACCGGCGCGACCACTCCTCGCGTAGCAACAAATTCTCAGTGCGCAACCGAGCCTGCTCCAAAGCGCGCGCAACCAGCAACATTAGATGGTTGGAGTCAACGGGCTTTTGCAGGAAATCGTGGGCGCCGTCCTTCATCGCCTGTACCGCTTCATCAATCGATCCAAAAGCAGTCATGACGATCACCGGAACGTCACCATCGGCAGCGCGGGCAGCACGCAAAACATCAAGACCGGAACCATGCGGCATGCGCAAATCGGTCAGCACCAGTCGATGCGGCGCCTTCGCGATTTGTCCCAACGCTTCGCGAGCGTCGGCGGCTTCGGTAACGGAGTAACCGCCATTCTCCAAAGTCAGTCGCAGCACTCGACGAAGGCTATCTTTATCTTCTACCAGCAGGATGTCAGGCATGAACTTAGTAGGACCAGCGGGCCTTCGCAGTTAAACCCTTCTAATTAGTTGACTGCGTTTAGCCATGAACATTGGCATCATTCCTGTTCGATGTTCGCATGTCAAGACACTGAGTTTTGGGTGCAACAAAAAAACGGCGTGGACTTTCCGAAGAAGCCCACGCCGTCGCAATCGTTGTTATGGTGCGATTTATCTTTCGACTACTCCCAACACAGGTTCACCCGTAAGTAGCCGCGAATTTTCCAACCACCTGGAGTCGTACTGTAAATTGGAACCGCCGCCTCCGCTGACATCAAAGGTAGGCTTCAGAAAATCGCCGGTGGATCCAAAACTGGCAATCATCATGGCTCCATAAAGGTTGCCGTTGCCACCGCCCTTCTTAATGACTTTCCCCTGTCCCAGAACGAGGATTATGCCGTCGAAGTTGGGTCCGCCGTTCAGGGTCAATTGTCCAGTGATGACCAGCAGGCCAGCGCCGCCATCGAGATCACAGTCGCCCTTTACAAGACGAAGGACCGGATTGGCAGTGGTGCCTGACGTGCCCGAAAAATTACCGTTGGTGACGATTCCTCCGTTTTTCAGGGCTATGGATTCGACCTGGGCCATAAAGGTCCGGGCGTCATTAGCGGTTCTCAGGAACCACGGCGTCTCCAATACATCATATTTGTTTTGCTGACCCGGCGGGAGTTGTTCATTGGGCAGATCCAGAACACCCATTTTGGGGTCGTAGATTGTTTGCGGTTTGCAAGTGCCGCACATGTACGCCGCTTCAGCGGTGTCAACGTCGTGAGGGCTAACAGCGAAAGCGTGTTTATCCGGATCTACAACGGCGTTGTCCTTGCCGGAGTAGTCCTTGGAGTTACTGCTGCCAATATCAAAAGTCATGGCGGTGCTTTTGTCGTCGTGGCCACGGATCACCAGCGGGGCCGGGGTCGTTATGTTGAGCCCGTAAGCGCTCAGCAGGATCGAAATCTTTTTGACGGCGTTTTTGGGTCCATAGCCTGTCGATTCGATCAATAGCCGTGTCACTCTTGCCGGCGCCACGGTGTTGTCAGGATCCGTAACCTTTATGCTGTAAGCGATTCCGCCTATTGGATTGTAACCTGACGTGATCGCCACGCGGTCGGCATAGCTGGAACCGGACGGGGTGTAATTGTAAGTTAACCATCGAGACAGCCGGGCCGGGAAACCCGCCGTAGTTGGATCGCCGGCAAGATTCGATGTACTTCGGTTGACGGCTTTGCTGACGGACATCTGGTTGGCCGGATCCACTCCGCCCGGGGGATTTGCCTGGAAAAGGGGATTCGGCATTACATTTCCGCGCATCACATTGAGAGTGGCCTGCAGCCCAGCCTCGGCGCCATAGTAAGCCTGCATCTCGGCCGCCGCATCAACGGTGCCGCCGACGCTCATCGATGAGGTTAACAAGAGAACGCCGCCCGCCGTCAGCACCATTGCGGCTACCATCAGAGTTGTGATCAAAGCTGCGCCGCGTTCGTTGCGCCCTCGGGAATCGATACGATTCATCTGCATATCTAACTCCAAATAGATCCGGTTTAGTAATACTCGAGAGTATTGGGTGAGTTTCTGAGAGCCACGTCGGAAACCATTCGCACAATCGATGCGGGTTGGTTCGGCGCAGCCGGAAGATTGACACTGATGTCAATCGTCACGCGTTCCGCATTCACATAGTTGGCTGAGTTCGTGATGACAGTGTTGGTGGCGTCCCAGTAGGTCAAAGTCATCGCGCTGACGCCACTGGCCAGGGGGACCGGGTTTCCACCGACGGCCCCGTCATAACGTGCGATCACCTGGTTTGCGGATTGATAAATGTACCGAATGTCTTCGTCGCGTTCCCCGACATTCCAGTCATTGTCCAGATCGGCACGTACCCGAATCGAGGTACTGGTGGAGTCAGTAGTAACAATCCCGTTGTCGTTGAGTCCGAATCCGGAGTTGCCGATTTCCCGCGACATAATGTTTAGGCCACGCTGGGTTGCGGCCAACGCTTCCGAGCGGAGGTTTTCGCGGCTGCGAGTTCCGAGCGAGCGAGTCAACAAGGTAGTTGCTGCAGTCAGGATAGTTAGCGAAATCGCAACCGCAACCAATAACTCGAGCAAAGAAAACCCTCGGTCATCCTTTGTGTGGTGTTTGTGCATTGTCATGATGGGGATGCGCTTACTTGTAATCACACTTTGCCCGTTGCGATACGAGGGTGATGGTGGCGAATGTTCCAGTGGCCCACCCTTTGCCGACACTCTTCGCTGTTACCGACACGGTTATCTTCTTCAAAGTAGTTGCGGCGTTGACGTCAACGGCGGTAGTGGCCGGGTCATCGTCGATGATCTTGACTACCGTAAAATTACGGCCATCGCGAATCACACCAGTTTGTGTGTACGTTCCGGCAGCCAAACCTGCGTCCGTGCTAGTCAGGTTAAAGTCCGCGTTGCGTAACTGTTCCATCGCCTGTTGTGCAACCGCCAGCGCAGTGGCCCGATCGCTACCGGCCGAGTTGTTGTAGATCGAATAGGCAAACAACGACGCGGCGCCCAGACCGACAATCAGCAGCAGGACCAGCGCAATTGTCGTTTCCATTAGCGTAAAGCCTGACTCGCTCTTTCGAGCTTGCCTGAGACTGGACGCAGTTTCAGAACCGATTGAGGTTGTTGAGGGTCTTTTCATTTCTTTTTAGGGGATCTGAGTGTCCCGTCTGAAACTAGCTGCGCCAGTACCAGCGTTGACCACGGGCGAGACGGTGATGGTCTTATCGACCGTTGCTCCTCCCGCTCCGGATACGTTGATGGTGCTGGTGCCGTAGGAATTTGTCAGAAAGACGGGCAGGGCTTGGGTGGGGGCATTGGCATTGTCGACGGTTCGACCGCGCCAATTAAACATGATGAGTTTTGGAAAGGTTCCCGTGAACGTTCCCTGGCCGGTTGGAATATTTATGGTCCGGGCGGGATCAAGAGTGCCGTCACCGTTGGTATCCATTACGACAGTATAGGAACTGGCGCTGTTAACGGTCACCCGCGCCATTTGCGTAGTCACGATAGCCCGGCGCCTTACCGAATCAAGCCTCGCGCGTTCTAAATACGAGATCAACTCCCGCGCTGAATTGGCGCGTCGCATGGCTTGCTGCGCCTGAGCGAAACGCATCAGAGCAAATACGGTGACTATCGCAATGATGGCGGCGACGATGAGAATCTCAGCCAGCGAGACCCCGGACTCTTTCTTGCGGTCCGGGTTGATTGCAGAAGTGGGGGGGGCTGCGTTTAGCATGGTGTCTTGCTCAGGCAGTTCATTGAAACTGCCGCTGAATCGTATCCAGTAGATCGGCGGACGTCTCAGGACTTAAGTCGTTCAGCTGTTGCTGTATTTCAAGCGCGGCTTCTTTGTCCTGCAAGTCGATATAGATGAGACCCAGATAATAGTGCGCGTTGATATTCTCTGGTTGAAGGTGAAGAGCTTTGCGGCAGGCTTTTATAGCTTCGGGATAGCTCCCGATATTGTAATACGTTATTGCCAGGTTGTTATGAGCCTCGACAAAGTCGGGTTGGAGGCGAATGGCGCGAAGACAGGCACTAAGGGCTTCAAGATGTTCACCTGAATTGCAATAGGTTAATCCAAGGTTGTTATAAGCTTCTACATACGACGGGTTAATGCGAATCGCCTGCTTGTAGCATTTGATCGCGTTCTCCGGCGAGTTCATATAGGCGTAGGTCAAGCCCATGTTGTAGTGCGCTTCCGCCCAGCCGAAGTTGTTCTGGATAGCCCGACGGAATTGATCAAGAGCTTCGGGATAGCGGCCTTGGCCCGCAAGATTTAGACCTGCCTCGTAGGATTGTTCGGCTACATTGACACGGTCAAAGCCCAACTCAAGCGAACCCAGTACCTGGTTCCGCTCGTCCTCCCTACTTTTGTTGAATAGTCTCAGCGCCATGATGAGTCTCGATCAGAACTCGCTGACACCCAGGACGCGCGGCCCCGTTGTCTGCAAGGCCCTTCGATTCCAGTTTGAATCGTAAGAGACGTCCGACGTTCCACTTCCATTTGAGTTAAAGGTAGGCTGCAGAAATTCGCCGACCGAGTTAAATCTGGCTACCACAATTGATCCGAGAGTGTTGCCGTTGCCGCCGCCGTCGCGAATCAATTGGCCCCCGCCCAGCACGAGAATGATTCCCTTAAACTCCGAACTGCCACGCATCGTCAGAGTGCCGGTCACAACCAGCAAGCCTGCGCCGCCCGCCGGCGATAGGTCGACATCACCGTCGACGAAAGTGAAGAGGCCGTTGGTAGCTGTAGCGCCAAAGTCTGAAGGTGGAGCGCTGCTCGTAAAATAACGAGACTGATTCTGAGCTTCCGTTCTTAGCGTTTCCACCAGGGCGCGAGCGTTGTCAGCGCTTTGAAGGTAGGAATCGAGGGCCGAGGTTGCTTGTTGTTGCAACGCCGGGTTGCCGGTAACCTGACTACCACCGCTCGGCATTAATGGGGTGGCGGTTGCGTAATCAACAGCGTTCGTGACCGCAAAGGCCGGATAGTTCGTGCCGCCGGAATAGTCATTACCAGTGTAGTGATACGCGGCGCTATTCCCGATCTGGATCGTCGCCGTTCCTGTGCCGAAAGCTTCGCCGCGCAATGTGATTGCCGCTTTCGGGTTGAAATCAAAAGCGAATCTGCTAACAACGACCTGCAGCATTTTCTTGGCGCTGTGTGGGCCGTAGCCGGTAACGTTAATCAGTAAACGGTTAGGTTCCGGCGCCGCCACCAGCACGGTCATCGAAGTTGTTCCATTTGTCGCCAGGGCTGCAGCAGTGCGGGTGTAGAGAACGCCCAGAAGATTATTTGTTAGCGTGGGAAAGTTAACAGTCACAGTGCTGGTAGTGCTGGTTACAGATCCCGTTAAGGTGCAAGGAATTGCAATGGTGGACGCCCAGGGAGCAGTTTGTGTGATCGTAAGAGTGAACGTCTCACCGGAAAACGTGTATCCATTGTTACCGACGCTGGAGATTGTCAGGCGGCCGAGGGTCGCGTAACCACTAGTGTCAATGGTGGTAGCAGCCTGCGGATTGTAAGTTAACGTCGCTTTGGTCTGTCCGTTGCCGAACGCCTTTGACGTCGAACCGTCTGAAAATACTCCCGACGTGGAGTAACTGACCATGCCCGAATTGTCGGGATCCGTTATGGTCGTCTTGTAAGCCAATCCATTCATGGGCGCGTAGTTTGTACTCAGTGGGATCCGATCCGTGTACGTCCCGTCATAACTGAGCCAACGGGAAAGGCGCGTTGTGTTCGTATCACCTGACAGGTTTGAGGTGGAGGCGGTAACCGCTTTGCGAAAAGTGATCTTGTTCGCAGCCGCAGTTGCGGAAGAGGTGTCGAATAATGGGTTAGGCGCAACATTGCCACGCAGGACGTTCAAGGTTGATTGCAATCCGGCTTCCGCCGCGTAATAAGCCTGCGTTTCATAAGCGACGTCCACTGAATTCGTCATTGATAGCGAAGTGGTTACGATCAAGGCACCGCCGGCAGTAAGCAGCAGGAGAGAAATCATCAGCATCGTGATGAGTGCTGCACCCCGGTCATCTCTAAAACCGAGTTTCCTTGTTTTATTACTCACAGTTGCTTTCATTATGATCCTTCTCCTTGCTCAGAACGGCCCAGTTAGTAGTTGACGAGATCTGAATTACGCAGAGCGATGTCGGATACGAGTTGTACCCGCGAGACCGGCTGATACCCTTCGGTGTCGGCAACGCCTATCGCCGGAAGTTTTACGCAAAGGGAAACGACGATATATTTCGCCGCGCTTTTCGACGTCACTTCGGAAACGGCGCCACCAGCGGAGTTCACGACGTTGGTGATGTCACAGTTTTCGGAGGTGTATGAAACTTTGTCGGCAAAGTATTTGATCGTCAGCGTGTCAACCCGGTTGGCAAGAATCATCTCCTGGGCTGAGGTGTTAACGTCGAGACGAACGATGTAACTGGCGCCGGACTCGGTATAGAGCAGGTACTTGACGTCTTCGTCCCGATCCGCGACCGAGCTGCTGGTCGTTTCCGCCGATCCCGCATTCAGATTGGCCCGTACACGAATCGAATTGGAGGTCGAATCTCCCTCAACGATGCCGTTATTTGTAAGGCCGAACCCCGAGGTTGCGATTTCGCGCGTCATCATATTGAGGCCGCGCTGGGCGTCTGCGACTGCAGCCGAGCGTTGATTTTCTCTTGCCCGAATATTAAAAGACTTTGCCAGGAGCGCGCTGGCCAGTCCCATTAATATCAGCGTAATGGTCATGGCGATCATCAGCTCGTAGATGGAAAAGCCTTCAGCCTTCGCGATGCGTTGTTGGTGCGACTGCATTAGCAATTAGCCTCCGCCGGCAATCAAGGGGCCGGCATCCATTCGAAATTAATAGTAGGTGCCGAGTGAAGGCGCCGCCCGCTGCGACATTATCGTGACGGCGTTGTTTGCCCACGAATTGCCGGCTGATCTCGGAGTCACCTGGATAGTTATCGCTTTCAAAGTCGCACTGCCTCCGCAGTCGGCCGTGGTGCAAACCGTTACTTGAACACCGTACAGGCGGCCGCTGCGCGTGATGGATTGCGCTTCGGTGGTCGTTGTGACTTCGGCGAAAGGAGTTTTTCGAAGCCGCTCACAATACTGCTGGGCAACGGATAAGGTGGCGGCGCGATCTGCGGCGCCGGTGTTGTAGAAAATGGCGTAGGAGAAGAGTGAAGCCACAGCCAATGCCGCGACCATCATTACGACGAAGGCGATAGCGGTTTCGATGAGCGTAAACCCGCGTTCGTCCTCGATACTATGTCGGACATCGCCGCAAATGTTGTTGGAGGAGCTCGTCGTTACTTTGCAATCGTGGGTCTTCATCTTAGTTCGTCACCTTTGCAGCTACAGTTACCGAGGTACACGGCGATGAGAACGTCACGCCAAAAGTTCCCCGCGTCGAGTTCAGTGAAGTAATTGAAAAGTTGACAGTTCCGTTACCGCTTACCGTCTGAGTAGTGGGTGTGACGCGTAAATTGCTGACGGTGGCGCTGGTGATTGTCTTCGTACCGCTGCCGGCGTTCGTCAAACTGACAGCGATCGTGCCGGTGCTGTTCCCGTTTTTCTTGATTGATAAGGCCGACGGATTCGCTGAGATAGTGCAATTCGATGCTCCGGTCCCGGTGATGGGCGGGGCAACGGCGCCGGTGGAGGTAGTGCAATCCGCAGTGTTATTGTGCGTTCCAGTTCCCGATACAACTGCGCTTGATACGACGTCATTGGTCCCGCTCACGGTCGTATAGCTGACTGTCGGAAGCACATCAACGTCGGCATTGATCGTGGTGTCGCCAGCGTCAGAAACGTCAACCCAATATTGCTCGCCCGGACTGTTTTGAAATGCGAACGTGATAGTGCAGGACGACGTACGACCGCGCCAGTTGTAGGTCACGGAGGGCAGATTGACATCTATCACCTTCACTCCATTCTCCAGGGAGAACGTTCGGGTTGTTGTTGTTCCGTTGCCGCTGAAGTCCATCGTCACGGCATAGGTGGTCGGACTAGTAAAAACAACGGTCGAGGTGTCGTGGCGGCGGATCGCGTCAATGCGGGCCTTTTCCAACGTGCCGGCAAGGATGCTGACGGAATTCTGCAGGCGGGCCGTGTCGCGTGCGTTTCCGATTCTTATCAGAGCGAACGCGGAGACAACCGCTATGACGGTCATGGTTATCATGATCTGCATCAGGGTAAAGCCCAGCTCTCCCTTTTGCGGTCGGATGGTTGAAGCTCTATCAGTCATGTTTTTGAGAATCCTTTGGGTCGATTTGTCGATCGAGCAGGAGGCGGCTCAGGTGTCCGCGCACCGTTTCGTGGCAACCATCGTGCCCTCGGGCTTAGGCGAGTAAAAACCGAGAGTTCTGGACAGAGTAATGCCAGCCCAAGCCAGGGAGCGTTACTGATGGTGACGTATTTAGGAAGTGACTTACCTAGTGGGAAGCTAGGCCCGAGGGCAAAGCGAGCGATTGTTAGTCGTTGTTACCGTTCGCCTAATTATCTTTGGGCTCGTACTCCGATTTGGACTTTGAGGCTTCATTTTCGGTGTCGGTGAGCCGCATCGCCAGGGCGATCGGACGATAGGCGAAAGCGGCCGGCCCTCCGAGCGCGGTTTGAATCGAAGTTACTATTTCATCCTGGTTTGCGCGGAAGCGAGAGACATTGCCCTGTTGATTGAAAATGACGAAAAGTACGACCGTGCCGCTGCGGGTTTTCGTCTGCCCGACGAGTGAACTCGCGCCGCGATCAGTGGAGATCAGCGTTCCGGTTTTGGCGATTACGCTACCGCGTTGTTGCGGCGAGGTGTAACGATCTTCCAACGTTCCAGGATCGATCCCGGCTACGGGAAGAATATCCGACGGGACCAGCTTGTGCCGCGCCAGTTCGGCGCGCAGCGCTCTGAGAATCGTCATCATTGCTCGCGGCGTAACGCGATTGACTCCCAAACCGCTTAACGAAGAAATCCTGAAGTCCTCGGGATTCAGTTTCAGACGAGAGATCAGTAACTGTCGCACGCCACTGGGACCGCCCAACGTGTCGCCCATGCGCTCAGCCATAAAATTATTCGAGTAGCAGAGCAAAACCTTGAGGATGTCCACCAGCCGGCTCGACCGATGCGTAAAAAGTGGCGTTGCGTCCGGCGGCGCCACTCCGAGTTCCACAGACCCATCGATCGTCACACTGGAAATGGTTCTTAGGCTCGCAGTGTCTCCTGCGCGCGTGCGTTCCTCCGCCCATGCCAGGCTCGCCGCAGTTGAGCGCTGCGAAGCATCGAGGGTTTCGTAGAGTTGCCGCCCCGCCCGTGATGCTGACCAGTCGAAGTTCATCGTAAACGTGGGAGCAACAATCAGCTTGCCGCTAACCGTTCGGATTCCGAGATTGTTTAATTCACGGGCAAGCATCACCGCATGCTCGTAATGAAAAGAAGGATCGCGCCCCGACAAGATCAGGTCGCCATTCAGTGTACCGGTTGCCTTATCGAGAGTGCCTGTAGTCCAAAGGGCAGTTACGTAACGATAATTTGGACCCAGGGATTGCAAGGCGGCCAGGGCTGTTGCCAGCTTCACGGAGGAGGCCGGGTTGAAAGTTTCGTCTGCGGCCTGGCTGGCCAGCACTCGTCCGTCGATTGTCTCCGCCAACACGCCCTGGATACCGTGAATGGGAGTGGAGTATTCCTGGATCGCGGCTGGAGAACCGACTAGCGACTGGGGTACTTGTGGAACAGCTGTAGGCGCCGGCAATGGTTGCGGACTTGCAACTGGTTGCTGGCCCCAGGCGCTGTTGACCGCCATGAAGAGCGCGGCGACCAAAACCAGTCGCCTAAAGAGCTGCTGAATTATTTCTGATTTCCGCATCGCGTTGAATCTGATCGTCTCCACACAAGTTCAGGCTGCGGGGGAAAGAAATAATAACATGGAGAGAGAAGAACGGATCGCGAAGGCGTTCCGACAGGGAGGAAACTAAGATGCCGGACGTGGCGTGAATAGATGCTCACACGTCGAACCCGCCCGGATCGTGAGTTCATGCTCAACTAGGTTCGTTGACATTGCCGTCGACGCGCTCATAGAATCCAGATGTTTCAACTTTGAAAAGTGGCACGCAATCACGAACCGGTTACGATTGAGAAGATTCGCGCCACACACAAGGCGCGTCGCGAGGAGATTCGCGCCCGGCTCCTGGAGTTTGATCATTTGTGGCAGACAGCTTCAGATGATCAGTTGTGGGAAGAGCTGGTCTTCTGCATCTTTACTGCCGGAGCTTCGGCCCGCATGGGCCTGAGTGCGATCGAGGCAGTGCGGCCGCTGCTCGCGAACGGCCGGTCACAGCAGATGACGCGCGCGCTGATAAAGGCTCGCGCCCATCGTTATCCGGCGGCCCGCCCCGGGTATATCGTAGTCACGCGACGTTACTTGCAGCGGAACGTCGGAATGCAATTGAGGCATCAGCTGCTAAGCTTCAGCGATCCTGTAGCTCGCAGAGATTGGCTGGCGCAAGAGCCCGAGATCAAAGGCCTCAGTTACAAGGAATCCAGCCATTTCCTGCGCAATATCGGGTTCAAAGGTTATGGCATCCTGGATAAGCATGTACTGAGATGTCTGTCCGAGATAGGTGTTATCGAATCTTCGAAACCGCCGGGTACGCGCCGTCAGTACCTGGCGATAGAGTCGACGATGCGTGACTTTGCGGGCAACGCCGGCATCGATTTCGATGAACTGGATCTGGTTCTATGGTCCATGAAGACCGGCGAGATTCTGAAATAGCTCAAGAACTTTAGGTTGCTCGTGGCATCCGTCTACGAAGTTAACCCATCCCACTAACCGAAAATGACCCACAGCGCAAATCATTCCAACCGGACGCACATGATCGTCGCCGTGGTCGCGATAGTGATCTGGTTAGCGGTTTTGCCTGGCTTGTCTTTCGGCGTGACTGCTGACGATAAGCTTCGCAATCGTGCGGAACGGGCGCTGCGCAGCGGCGATTATGAAACCGCCGTAAAACTTTTTCATGAAGCACTGGCAAAAGATGCGGGCGACGTGGATGCGCGCCTGGGGCTAAGCTTCGCACTTCTTAAACAACGGAACCTGCGGGACTGCTTCGATCATGCCGCGCGCGTCATCGCTGCCGATCCACTCAATGCCCGGGCGCACTCGCTGTTGGGTTCTGCCGTCCTGGCCTCTGGCGACTTTCGCCTGTCGGTAGAAGAGTTTCGTACCGCGCTCAGCTTGAAAGACAATGACGCATTGGCGATCGCCGGACTGGCGATGGTCGATTTTTACGAGAATCGTTTGGATGCTTGTTTGATCGGATTGCGACGCGCCATCGCCCTGGATTCGAAAGAGGCGGATTATGTCTTCAGCCTGGGCCAGGCCGCGGCGCGTAGTGAGCGCTTTAAGGAAGCGGCCGACGCTTATGAGCGGTTCTTATTAATCACGCCGCGGACTGACGAAGATCGTCGCGCTCGGATCCAGGGGCTAATTGATTTTCTGCGCTACCTCGGTAAGCAAGGTTCGTTGTACCAGAACA
The DNA here is from genome assembly GCA_034665305.1 of Blastocatellia bacterium. Classification (GTDB taxonomy): domain Bacteria; phylum Acidobacteriota; class Blastocatellia; order Pyrinomonadales; family Pyrinomonadaceae; genus DASXRU01. Next base: position 338,951 of record JAXDFZ010000011.1, read on the forward strand.
CCGGGGCCAGCCGCAGTGTCGTTCAGTTTCAGTCGCAGGATTCGCGGCCATTAATCTCCGTGCGAATCAACGGCTCAAAAGAAATTTTGCGATTCGTGCTGGATACCGGTTCGGGAATGTCAGTGATCTCGGAGGAGACAGCCAGGCGCCTGGGCCTCCGTCCCGTAGCGCGCGGTGGTCAGGCCCGTGCCGTTGGCGGTGGCGGCCGCTTCGAAATCGTTTACGGTTATTTGTCATCGATGGAGATTGGCGGCGCGCGAATCGAAAACGTTCCCGTCTATATTCGCCGGTTTTATGACGATAAGACTCCGGTCGATGGCTTTATTGGTCTGTCGGTAATTTCAAAGTTTCTGGCGGTCGTCGACTACGGGGACCAGACGCTTTCGCTCTCCAAACCACGCGGTGCCGAAGGTTTGGCGACCCTGAACTTCAAAAAAGATGGCGTTCCCGATACCGAAAACCGGAATAGCTCAGCCATTCAACTGCCGATTCGTACTACCTCCAGTGGCTTCCTCAGCGGCGAGGTGCATATCGACGGTATCGAACGCCAGCAAAATTTTATTATCGATACCGGCGCCAGTGTCTCCGTGATTTCGGAAAAGCTCGCGGCACTCGACGAGACTCAATCATTTTTGCAACCGACCCGCATGCGAGTTTTCGGCGCCGCCGGCGTGACCGAGAACGTGAAGATGGTGGTACTTCCGCGAGTCGCGCTCGGTGCGCACGCGCGCGAACGCATTGACGCAGCCATTCTCGATCTGGAACCGATTAACGAAACGGCCGGGTTCAACCAAAGCGGAATTCTGGGCGGCAATTTTCTGCGACACTTCAGCATCGCTTTCGATTTTCAAAGAGGACTTATTCGTTTGCTGCCGTTGACGTCCAGGGCTGCGGAAAAAGACAGCACCCCGAATATTCCGGAAGTGGATGCGCCATGAAGGCAGGCCTCTATCTCGAGACTTCCGTGGTCGGCGCTTATCTGGACAACGGTGAACCGTTTCGCCGCGATCTGACGATTCGTTGGTGGGAACACGAAATGTCGGAATACCGCGCCTTCGTTTCGCCGTTGGTGACTCGGGAGTTGGAGCGGGTGCAGGAACCTCACCGTACCGGCTATCTGAAGTTGATTCGTGATTTGCCGGCGGTGGAATTAACGGAAGAAGTTGCCATCCTGGCCGAAGGTTATATCGCTCGCGGCATTTTCAATCGCAAGTACATCGCCGACGCACTTCACGTTGCCATTGCCTCATTCCACAAAATAGACTATCTAGTGACTTGGAATTTCGGACATCTCGCGAATGTACGGCGGCAGGCGCGCATACGTCTCTTTAATACCGCGGCCGGATTCTTTGTGCCGATGATCGTAACTCCGGAGTTTTTAGTTTCAGAAACAACCGAGACGGAACAGTTGTCTTAGTTCAAGTGTCTTAGCACCATGTATCGTAAACCTCGATTCCTTAAAGTGCTGCACGCCATTCGCGAACAGATGTCGCGTGAGGTGGATTACGACGTGGATCTGTTTGTGGAAATGGTGCGCGCGGGGGAACGGGCCAACGCCGGATCGCCGCGCCGCGTGCGCGCTTATCGCCTTCAAAAGAACGCGGCCGGTGTGCAAGGCGCCGCAGAGGTCGCGGCAGCAACGGAAAAACGACGCAAGCGGGCGGCAAGGTAGAATGTATTTTTGAGATGGATCTAACCTTCGAAACAATCGGCCTCGAAGTTCCCAGCGAAAAGGCCTTTAACTTTTTGGCTGAGCGCGCCGGCGATCAGGGCGAGCCGACGCAGCTCTCGCGGCGCGGTGCCGTGATCCATGGCCGCTGTTGGAAGTTAGGCGAAGGTCTAGAGGTTTGGACCGTTCTTTACGAATCGGGCACGGGCGACGTTTTCTACGCCAATTGCCGGCCGGGCTTTCGCGCTCGCTATGCGCAACGCATCAGTCCCTGGGCGCTGACCGAATACGATGAAGAGGGGGAGGCCGTCGTGCACGGTTACTGTGATGGCACCGACACGGAAATCCTTTTCGAGTTGCAGAATTTGACTGAAGTGGGCTCGGCTGGTTTTTGTGCCCAGGAACTGCAGGTGGGCCTTTGCGGTTTGGCTTACCGGGCGCGCATTTGCCGGCGCGACATGAAGAGCCGCTGGATGTCCCTGGAACGCTCGGCGCCATCGCGCGCGGGCCACGAGAACGACTGGAGTCTGCGAGGCCGCGTGATTGCCTTCAAGCCGTTGCGCAATCCACTCTCCGGCAGTGAGCTTTACTGGATCTACGTTGACGTGGAAAAACTGAAATTGGAAGTGCTCGTCAATCGCCGGGCCCTCGGCGGCGACTTGCTGCAGGTTGGCTCGACGCTCTCGGCGGAAGTATGGCTGCAAGGTCACGTCCTTGACGAGCGGACGCTGCGGTCACGATACGAAGGCGTCGATCGTGCGTACGCCAGAGCGAAGTTTTGGTCCACCCTGCGAAGGGAAAATTAGCAGCAGCCAGTAGTCCCGCTCGAGAATCAGCACGCGCCCGCGGGCGCTTTCTGAGTTCCGACGAACTTCTGGCTTTTTGATTTTCATGAAGCGTCTAATTGTCATCGTGGGACTGCTGATCGCCGGCGCGGTGGCGGCCTACTATGCCCACCAGTACTGGCTGCATCGCTACGACGATTTGATTGCGCGTCAGGCGGCGAAGTATCAAGTGGATCCTGATCTGGTTTGGAGCATCATCTACGAAGAAACATATTTCAGCCCGTGGAAGAATGGGAAAGCCGGCGAGATCGGCTTGATGCAAGTCATGCCGGCAGTCGGGCGCGAGTGGGCCACCGAAAACGGCGCGCGCGACATCGAGCGGCAGATTGCCGCGAATCCCTCCGATGCGTTGAAGGACCCGCAACGGAACATCGATGTCGGTTGCTGGTATCTGCAGAAGTTCAACGAATTGTACCGCGACACACCGGACCGGGAAACGCGCATGCTGGCGGCGTACAACGCCGGACCTGGCAGAGCCGCGGACTGGAACCGGACGGCGAATGGGGCGCGGCCGTTGACTGCCGAAGAATTCATCGCGCGCATCGATATTGCTTCGACCAGGGCCTATGTCACTTCGGTATTTGAACGCTATCGCAAAGTCAAAGCGTCAGGCGCCGGTATCGCACAGGGAAGATAGGTGGAAAGTGAGCAGTTAGCAGTGGGCAGTGGGCAGTGGGCAGTGGGCAGTAAGCAGTGGGCAGTGGGCAGTGAGCAGTGGGCAGTGGGCAGTGAGCAGTGGGCAGTGGGCAGTGAGCAGTGGGCAGTGGGCAGTGCGCAGTGAGCAGTAACAGTAAGCAGTCGCAGTAGGGAGTAAAAAGAAAGCAGCGTGTGGGGAGTGAGCATAACCTAACTGCCCACTGCCCACTGCCCACTGCCCACTGCCCACTGCCCACCGCCCACTTTCCCAATCGCCTCTCGATCAAGATCAATGACCAAGCTCTATTGCGCTCGTTGGGTCGTGCCCGTTTCTTCGCCCTTAATTGAGGACGGAGCGGTCGCCGTCGAAGGTCCCACCATCGTTGCAGTCGGCCCGCGCGGAGAGGTCGCCGGAAAATTTCCCGGGTCGCAGGAAATCGACTTTGGCAGCGCAGTCATCATTCCGGGCCTGATCAACGCGCACACGCATTTGGAACTGACGGTAATGCGCGGCTTCCTGGAGCGCGAGGAAAGCGATTTCTTTGCGTGGCTGAGAAAACTCACGCGGGCGCGCCTGCGGATGAATTCCGAGGATATTCTGGCTTCTGCGACGTGGGGAGCGATCGAGGCAGCCCGCGCAGGTATCACGTGCGTCGCCGACGCCAGCGACTCAGCGAAGCAAAGCATGCAAGCGTTGCACAGTGTGGGCCTGCGAGGAATCGTTTACCAGGAATCGTTTGGTCCCGATGCGCAGTTCGCGCTTGAGAACCTCGAAAAACTGCAGCAGAAAATTCAATCGCTGCGACAGATTGAAACGCCATTGGTGCGCGCCGGAGTTTCGCCGCATTCTCCTTATACCGTCAGCACTGCGCAGCTGGAATTGATTGCCGATTTTGCCTTAAGAGATAACCTCCCCCTGATGATGCATGCGGCTGAATCGCAAGCCGAGCACCTCCTGTTGAATAGTGGCGGCGGCGCCTTTGCTGACAATCTGAGGGAGCGCAGTATCGAATGGCACACGCCGGGCACCACGCCCATTCAGTATCTGGCACAGCATGGCGTGCTGGAAACGAAACCGTTGCTCGCCCACTGCATAACGGTTGATGACGCCGACATCGCGATCCTGAAGGAAACCAACACCGGTGTCGCCCACTGTCCCAAATCGAACGCGAAGCTCGGACATGGTCATGCCCCTTATGCAAAGTTTCTCGCGCGAGGTTTGAACGTTGGGATCGGAAGCGATTCAGTAGCCAGCAATAATACCTGCGACATTATTGAGGAAGCCCGCTTTGCCACGCTCCTGAGCCGGGCAGTCAGTACTTCTGCGGAAGAGCGCAGCCAAGCCACTGCGGAGTCCGCATTGTTTTGCGCGACACTGGGCGGAGCTCGTGCGTTGGGTATGGGCCACCACGTCGGCTCACTTGCCGAAGGATTGCAGGCAGATCTTGCTGTCGTCGGGCTGGACGCTGTTCACCAACAACCAGTCAGGGATCCTGTTGCGGCACTGATTTTTTCTTCTACTGCCGGCGATGTACTGGCGACGTACGTTGCGGGCCGTGAGATCTACCATCGTGGTTTGATCAAGACCGTTGACGAAGAGGCCGTGAAAACGGATCTACTCCGCGCTAAGAACAAGATGGGTGCCTGAACTCGCTTTCGTTCCGTTCCCACGCCAGACCGGACATCCCTGTCTTCTGCTTCAGTCATCTGACTCCACATGAAGTTTCTGAAAACAAGTCTGGTAATTGCGATAGTGTTGCAGGTGGTGAGCGCTGCCCAGGAGCAGCGGACCTTGCAAAAAGATCCGGCCCCCGCAAATCAGCAGACCAAGACACTTTTAGAAGGCAGCCACTCGGAAATAACCAAGCCGTTCATCGCCGTGGCCCGCGAACCCGGAACGTACGCTCAACTGCGCAAGATGGTGCCTGCCCTTCCTGTTTTGCTTGATTCGGTTTTTGAGCACAACCTCGTTATCGCGGCCTTCATGGGTGAACGAAACACTGGTGGCTACAGCGTCGATATCACGCAAGATGGGCACGGCGTGGTCCAGGTCATTGCTAAGGAGCCCGCCAAGAGCGGGATGGTTACTCAGGTCCTAACCACTCCCTTCAAAGTGGTATCGCTGCCCACTCGGCCCTGGAACGGCTTGGACGCATCATCCATCTGGCAGCAAGCACTGGCGAAGTACCACGTGACCCGCGGTGATTTCGCGAGCAGCGGAGGGATTATGGGGAGAAGGGAAGAATACGGCTTGCAAGGCAATGTCGGCGTGCTGCGCGAAGGCAAACTTGCGACGTTCGTTTTTCACTTGCAGAACTCAGACGGAACAAAAGCGCGGCTGCTGAAAGAAACCATCAGCGCCGTGATGGAAGGCGAGCAGGCAACAATTTATGCGATGAGCGCGGGCTCACTTGTACCGATGCCGCACGAGAACCTCGGCGCAACGGCAAAGTTCAGCAACAATCGCAATTCACTCGAGATCAATTTCAAGTCGCTGCCTTCAATGTTCGTGCGGGACGGCTATCAAGGCGAGGGAAGGATTGAGGCGGAGAGCGTTAGTAAATAATGAATGGTAAATGGTAAATAGTCGGGGCGGCGAACTGGTAAATATTAAAAGGTAAATAGTAAATGGGAGGCGAACTGGTGAATAGTCAATCGTAAATAGTAAATGGAGAACGACAGTCAAACGCTGGTTTCTCTATTCACTATTTACCATTCACTATTCACTATTTACTATTCACTATTTACCATTCACTATTTACCATTCACTATTTACCAATCACCATTCACCCCTCACTTACCACCGCACCTGGGCGTATAGTACCCTCCGTCAAAATCTGGGCCCGCAGGCCGCCTCGATGCACAAGTCCAGGTAAGACTTCCGGGCGGGAAATTCTTGCGAGATGTTTGCACGGCTCGCACAACTTAAGACCGCGCACCCTCACTTCGCCAATCAAAAACTCGCGGCCAACTAAGTGGTTGAGCGGTACGTCGCGCGTGACGATATTGCGCCGGCTGAAACCCGTATCTACTTCCAGGCCCAGCTCTGAACGAAATGCTTCGATCGCTTCGCTTTCAATCAGAGTGAGTTCGCGATCAGGTTGTGGCCGGGAAAAAGTCCCGGTTTGCTGGAAATAGCGATCTCCTTCCAGTCCGAGCCCGGGAACAGCATGCGCTGCTTCAATCATCTGCATCTCGGCTTCCGCCGCCGGCGCGACGTACAGAGATACAACCGTGCCTTTGAACATACTCAAACCCCCGTTGCGTTGTCAGAACCGCCTGCGCTAGCGGGCGGGCAGGCGATTGCGGACTGCGGATTTCAGATTGCGGATGTCAAAACACGACCGAAGCTTGCGCCATGAGATTCCGCAATCCGAAATCCGCATTCTGCAATCGGTAGGTCACACCGAAGCAGCAATCGCCTCATCAAATATTTCCAGCGCTACATCGACATTCTCTCGCGTCAGTATCAGCGGCGGTGACCAGCGAATTGTATTAGCGCCTGCGCCCAGCAGAATCAATCCACGATCGAAGCAGGCGATTTCCACCGCATCACGCAAGGCCGCATTAGCTTTCCTGGAGGTTCGGTCCTCCACAAATTCAACTCCGAGCATCATGCCCATGCCGCGCACGTCGCCAATGCATTCGTGCTTTGTCATCAGCGCTGTCAGCCCGGTTTTCAAATAAGCGCCCACGTCAGCGCTGTTCGCCAGTAGTTCGCGTTCCAGCAGCTCGATCGTTTTCAGCGCCGACGCAATGCAAACAGGATTGCCGCCGAACGTCGAAGCGTGCGCGCCCGGTTTCCAATCCATCAGATCGGCGCGAGCCACACAAGCGCCGATTGGCAGACCCGATGCGACACCCTTCGCGAGGCATACGATATCCGCCTTCACGTCATAGTATTCGCAGGCAAACATTTTCCCTGTGCGGCCCATGCCGCTCTGCACTTCATCAACAATCAGCAGGATGCCATGCTCGTCGCAAATTCGGCGCAAGCCTTGCAGAAATCCCGGCGGCGATGGCACGTATCCACCTTCACCCTGTACCGGCTCCACGACGATCGCCGCAACTTCTTCCGGAGGCGTCGTCGTCTTAAACAAACGGTTCTCGATCCAGTTCAACGCGCCCTGCGACGAACCACCGTCGCCGCAATCTTCCGCACTAAACGGATTGCGATAATCATTGGGGTAGGGCAGGTGAACTACGTCCAGCAGCTGTCGTTTGAAACCACTGCGTTGGGCGGCGCGCGACGACGTGAGTGACAAGGAACCTAACGTGCGTCCGTGGAAACTGTTGAAGAAGGCGATGAATTTTTCCCGTCCGGTCGCGTGCATCGCGAGCTTTAGCGCAGTCTCGATTGCCTCCGTACCGCTGTTGGCAAAATGCGTTCGCGTAGGCCGTTGCACGGGGACGATTTCGTCCAGCTTCTGCGCCAGCTGCGGCATGTGCCGGTAGTAATAATCCGTGCCGCACATGTGAATCAATTGCGCAGCCTGGTCCTGAATGGCGCGGACTATTTCCGGATGGCAATGGCCCGTGGAACAGACGGCGACGCCCGCGTTGCAGTCAAGAAAAACATTGCCGTCAACGTCAGTCACCCAAACGCCCTGTGCGTGATCGGCGACCAGTTTGAAAGACGGTCGCGGATACGAAGGCGTAACGTACTGAGCGTCGGCTTCGATGATGGCCTGGCCTTTGGGACCGGGCAGTGCCGTGATTATTTGGGGACGTCGCGGTCCCTGAATGCCTGTCGTCTCAGTAGCAACTTGCGGCGGTGCCATAGTTGTCGTCATGTCAGAGTCTCCTTGTTGGATCGAAGCTCCCTGGGAGCTGCGGGAAAACGGAAGCAGGACAGAATTCCGCAACGGAATTCATGATTGCGAAACGTTGAGTTGACTGACGGTAAACTAGTCCGCGAACAAGTTGGCGCGGAATTCGAGGGGCAAAAGATGTAGCGGGCGCTTCATAGAAGTTTACGATTAATACGTTAACAGTGAGGCTATACTAACACTTTGCCGTTTTGCTTTCCACCGAAGGCCAAAGCCGGCAGTAGGCCATTTCGATTGCTGAACGCGTGGTGATCTAATATCGGACTTCCACCATGAGGAATTTGACACGCATACTCATAGCTATCTCAGCCGCATTAGTTCTTCTCGGTATAGCAATGCCTTATTACGGGAGAAGATATGGCGAGCATCGGATAAGCGTGAGAGCGGTTGATGGATTTGGGCGTGAGTTTGACTCGGTCACTTCAGAGTGGGATCACCGCGCTTACTACGTGATCATGGTTGCCGTGTTCATTGGATTGCTACCGATGCTTATCATTCTAGTTAGGCGGCTATATCCTCGATACCAAGGCCGGTAGTGCGCTAAATCTGCAGGATTTACTTGGCGGACAACGGTACAGATTTAGGTCTTTCGTTTCCAACGCACACCATCCTTGGTGTCTTCCAATACGATGTTTCGATTTGCCAACTCGTCGCGAATTTCATCGGCGCGATCAAAGTCACGGCGGCGGCGAGCTTCCTGCCGCTCGGCAATCAAATTCTGAATCTCAACCTCAAGTTCGGAAGCCGCGGCATTTGCTGTCTCTGAGTTGTTGAGTTGAAAGATTCCGGTTCCCGCAGCAGCCGTCACGCCAATGACATTCAACACACTGTCGATACGATCCAGGGCCGCGACCACCTCGCGTTTGTTTTCTTCGCGCAGGCCGCGTTTTGACAGCACGGTGTTCACTTCGCGCGTCAAATCGTGCAGGGCTGCCAGCGCTCTCGAAGTATTCAGATCGTCATCCATGCCGGCTTCAAATTCTTTGAGCGCAGCTTCCGTCGCGTCGTGTAGCCGGTCATCGCGTCCCGCTTCCGTCTTCGCTTCCTCCAGGCGAGCGCGAAAGTCGCGCAGACTGCTTACGGTCTTCTCCGCGCCGCGCATTGCGTCGAAAGTGAAGTTCAGTTGCTTGCGGCAGGGAACACTGAGCAGGAAATACCGCACACCCGCGGCGGTGAAGCCTTGCTTAGCCAGATCGCGGAAAGTGTAATAGTTGCCTTTTGACTTTGACATCGTCTCGCCTTCGACCTTCAGATGTTCAAAGTGCAACCAGTAGCGCACAAACTGCTTGCCGGTGGCGCCCTCGCTCTGCGCGATTTCGTTTTCATGATGAGGGAAAACCAGATCGATGCCGCCCACGTGCAGATCGAACGTCTCACCCAGATACTTCATCGACATCGCGGAGCACTCGACATGCCAGCCTGGCCGGCCCCGCCCGATGCTGGCGTCCCACGCGGGTTCCTCGGCATTATTGGGGGCCTTCCAAAGCGCGAAGTCACGCGCATCTTCCTTCTCGTATTTATCGGTATCGACGCGATCGCTGCCGCCTTCGAGGTTCCCCGCGAAATTGATCCGGGAAAGTTTGCCGTACTCCGGAAAGGATTTGATCCGGTAATAGATTGAACCGTCCGATCGATACGCGTGTCCCCGCTGCTCGAGCTGATCAATCAGCGTAACCATTTCCGGTATATGCCGGGTGGCGCGCGGCGCAACCTCCGGCCGTTCGCAGCCGAGAGCATCAAAGTCTTCCCAGAATGCATCGATGTATTGCGCGGTGTAATCGTCGATCGACTTTCCGTGTTCCTGCGCCTTCGCGATGATGCGATCATCGACGTCGGTGAGATTCATCACCTGAGTGACGCGAAATCCCTTGAACTTCAAATAGCGTCGCAACACATCGGCGGCAATCGCCGAACGAAAGTTTCCAATGTGGCCGTAGTCCCAGACCGTCGGCCCGCAGTAGTAAAACTTTGCCTCGCCCTCCTGCAGGGGACGAAACTCTTCCAGGCGTCCTGACAATGTGTTGTAAAAGCTGAACATAAAAGTTGGTTGAGTCTAGGAGACCGCGTGAGGTGAGTCAACCGCGACGAGGGAGAGTAGCTTAGCGGCCGGTGTGTCGAGTCTTGAAATGTTCGAACCCGCCGGGCTCCAGGTTCCATACGTGGCTGCCTTCGGCAATGCGAATGCAACCGATCTCATTTGTAATTTCGCCAATCTGGGTAACGGGCGTGCCATCGACTTGTCGGGGCAATCGTGCCGCGTCTTTCGGGTTCACGGTGAACAACAGTTCAAAGTCTTCGCCGCCATGAAGCGCTAACAGCAGCGGGTCAAGCGCGCGTCGTCCACACAACTCAACCGCGTGTACATCAAGCGGTAAGGATGCGGATTGCAACAGCGCGCCTGTGTCGCTTGCGCGACAGAGGTGTCGCAGGTCCGACGACAAACCGTCGCTAATGTCGATCATCGCCGTCGCCAGCCGCTCTTCACCTAAAACACGGCCCCAGCCGACACGCGGTTCAGGACACATCTGGCGCAGCAGCAGGGCCGCGATCGCATCGTGGTCCACCTCGCGTTCATGCAAAGAATGAGGACGAGCACCCGTTTCCAGTAAGCGCAGACCAGCCGCGGCGCCTCCCAGCGTTCCGGTCACAAAAATCAAATCGCCGGGCTGAGCACCGCGTCGCCGCACGGCTTGTCCACGTAGCACCTCTCCCAGAACGATTGAGTCGATAACGATCGTTTCCGGCGTGCGGGAGACGTCCCCGCCCGCCAGCGACACGCTGTAATGATCGGCAAGCGAAAAGAACCCCTCGTAAAACTCAGCAACAAAGTTTGATTCCCAAACCGATTCCGGTAGACCGAGCGATATCAAGCTCCAGCGAGGGGCCGCGCCCATGGCGGCAATGTCGGAGAGCGACACAGCCAGCGCCTTATGACCCAGCATTCGCGGCAGCATTGAGTCACGGCGAAAATCAACGTCTTCCACTAGCAAGTCAGTTGTCACTACCGTGTCGACGCCCGGTCGCGACTGAATCACGGCCGCATCATCGCCGATGCCGAGCGTGAGGGTAGAACTCCGAGTGTCAGAGGAAGAGGCGCCGCGTTTGCTTTGCGTCAGTCGCCGCAGTTCGTCGATGAAAGCAAACTCGCTCATTGGTGGTGTGTTTAGTTTTTAATGCAAACTCTTAGTTTGCGATGGCTTTGCGCAAAAATTACTGAACACCGGTCTTCGCCCCTTTCCGCAAGCGGAGAGGGGCAGACACACGGCTGAATCTGATTTGTGTGCAAAGCGGTTTGCGATGCAAGAAACCTATTCAACGTTCACGCAAACTGACAGTTTGCATTACAGATTGCGGCGCATTGAATCGAGTCCGGCTTCGATCATTTCAAGGGAAGTGGAAAAAGAAAAGCGCACGTGCCCCTCGCCGTCAGGACCAAACACGACACCCGGCACCGTCGCTACCTGGGCGCGATCGAGAAGGACCTCCGCTGCCTTGCGGCTATCGCTGCTGATTCGAGAGACGTCAGGGAACGCATAAAATGCCCCCGCCGGTTTTTCGCAAGACAACCCGAGTTCATTCAGACCGGCCAGCAGCACATCGCGGCGTTGCCGATAAGCGTCTCGCGATGTTTCCAGAAAATCCGAAGGAGTTGAAACCGCGGCTAACGCTGCCCACTGCGTGGGAGTCGAAACGCCGTTGGAAGAATAAAGGGTCGTCTTGCGTAAGCCCGTCATCCACGGCTCTCCCGCCACCGCATATCCGATGCGCCAACCGGTCATCGCGTAGGACTTGGAAAGTGTAAAGCAGGTAATTGTGCGCTCGAACATTCCGGGAAGAGAAGCGATGGAAACGTGGGTTCCCTCATACACCAGATCCTCATACGCTTCGTCGGCGATCACGACCAGGTCGTGCTCTTGCGCAAAGCGCGCGACGTCTTCAGCTTCGGTTCGATCGAACACGGCGCCGGTTGGGTTCGCCGGCGTGTTGAAGTAAATCGCGCGAGTCTTCGACGTAACGTAACGCGCCAGAGTCGTGGCAAAGCCTGCTTGCCGGGCTTCGGTGGTTGGAACCAGGACGGCATGGCCCTGGCAATGCGCGATGAGATCCTTGATCGGCGTCCAGTAAGGAGAGAAAACCAGAACTTCATCGCCGGGATCGACGACCGATTGAAAAGCTCCGAACAATCCCTGCATCCCGCCATTCACCACGATTACATTTTCCTCTGTCGCAGTAATGCCATTGCGGTTTCGGAGTTTGTCCGCGATCGCCAGGCGCAATTGCTGCGTGCCGGACGAAGGTGCATAGCGCGTTTTGTTTTCCTTCAGCGCGGCAACGGCGGCCCCTTTGATATGATCGGGAGTATCACGATATGGCTCGCCGCCCTCGAACTGGTAGACGGTCGCCCCGTTCGCGCGCAACTGCATGATCCGGTTGCGAACGTTGACGATATCCGAAAAGCCAACTTCATCCAGACGCCTGGCAAGGCGCAGTACGGTCGAAGCAGGTGAAGTTTGCAAAACGAACCTCCGATTTAAGAGCCAAGAAAGTTGAGATGACCGAGGATTATAGCTTGGGGTTGAGGGCGCGTCTATTCGCGATAGGCTCAACGCGCTCGCGACCGCGATCTGCGAAGCTCAGGCTATACCTTTAATATTCCGATTGAGCTTTACGCCCGTAAATATAAGCATTGACACGCCGAACGGCGCGCGGGTAACATGCGCGCCAAGTTCCCGGTGCGAAGGAGCCCGTCTTACCTTGCCGGTTATATCTGCGGCGCTTCCGCTTTGAATAAATGAGCCAACCCATGACTGCGATTCCGGAAAAGCTTTATTTCAAGATCGGTGAAGTCTGCGAGATCGTTGGCGTGCAGGCCCATGTGCTGCGTTATTGGGAAACTGAGTTTCCTATGCTGCAGCCGCAGAAGAACCGGGCCGGGCAGCGGACTTATCGCCGTCGCGACGTGGAAATGGCGCTACGAGTCAAGGAACTGCTTTACGACGAGCAATACACCATTGCCGGAGCAAAAAAGCGGCTGGCAAATGACACGCGGGGCGGCAGTAAGTTGAAAGTAGTTAGCCCGGAAACAGCGAGCGCGACGCCAGCAGCCTCGCCGGCACAGACGCAACGGACAACCGAGAGATCGGCTGTGCCCCCGCGCGATCGGGCGCGCGAGTTTCCCGCCAGCGCTCCCGTCAAAGAGCCCAAGCCAGCCAGCCTGAAACAGATTGCCGAAGACTTGCGAGAAATTCTGGCAATGCTCGAAAGCGATGAGGCAGATATCAAATCAACCCGCCGCTAGGTTATCTGTAACGCAAACTGTTAGTTTGCGAGCGCACCGAATAATTCTCGCCAACGCAAACTAACAGTTTGCGCTACAGAACTAACGCCTCATTGACAAAAACGGTTTTCGGACGATACTTAAAACTCGAACGGGACGTGGCGCAGCCTGGTAGCGCGCACCCTTGGGGTGGGTGAGGCCCCGAGTTCGAATCTCGGCGTCCCGACCACATCTGAAAGGCCTTCAACCGAAAAGTTGAAGGCCTTTTGTTTTTTTGGAGTGCGCCGGTAGAGCGCAGCGGCGACGGCGCTTTGGATGTTGTTATTACGCGGAGCGAGGCAGTAGCACGACCGTCGCGCTACCGCCCCACTAGTCCTATCCAAAGCGGTGTCGCGATACGATTGCCACCGCACTCCAAATAGGAGCCGCTGTCGCCACGGATTACGAACTAACAGTGATCGGAGCCTCCACACCGTCATCCTGCTCCACGATTACGATCGGCGAGGCCAGCATACGGTGGACCGGACACTTGCCGGCAATCTCACGCAGACGCGCGCGCTGTTCGGCGGTCAGTTCGCCTGCGAAACTAACTGAATGTTCAATTCGATGGATGAAGCCTTCGCCTTTGTTCGCACACTCCACGCAATCGCGCTCGTGAATGCGTCCCTGAGACAGTTTTACGGTGACGCCTTCGAGGGGCCACTGTTTCCTTCGCGCGTACAACGTGACCGTCATCGAAATGCAACTGCCGAGCGCGCCGAGCAGTAGCGTGTACGGATCGGGCCCCGCGCCATCACCTCCCACACTGATTGGTTCATCCGTTATGAGGATCTGATCTTCCCCGTAACGCACTTCGTTTTGAAGATTATGGCGGGAAGTTACGGTCACTTGATTCATGGCGGGGTCTCCTATTTCTGAGCCCTTAGGATCTGAGATATTCCGAGCCCAAGGAATACCACTCCCGTCAGGATGATTACGGCGTAAGTAATGATTAACCCGCCGCGAGTGTATTTGCCCGTCCACATTTCGGCGTAGCGATAGGATGCCCGGGAATCGCGCCACTCTTTGATTGGCCGATGAAGAATGATAATCAGAAGCCCCACTATCGTGAAGAAGGCACCTACTACAATCTTATCGAGCGGACTATCCTGCATGTTCCGTATTATCGAGCCGTCCAGCAGAATCTTCAATGGAGCAAATGGTTTTGCTCGCAGCAGCGGCTCTACAGACCGTCGCTTGCTCCCGTTGGAATTGGCGGCTAAACTCTTTTCGCTCCAACCAAACAAACAGCGGAAACAGGTGGGGAATAGTCTGTGAAAATTCATGAGTATCAGGGAAAAGAACTGCTGAAGAAGTTCGGCGTGCCGGTCCCGCGCGGATTGGTTGCGCGCACGGCCGACGAAGCGTACGCAGCAGCAAAGGAACTGGGCACCGACATAGTTGTAGTGAAGGCGCAGATTCACGCCGGGGGCCGCGGCAAAGGCGGCGGCGTAAAGTTGGCCCACTCGCCGGAAGAGGCCCGTGATATCGCGGGCAAGATGCTGGGCATGAATTTGGTCACGCACCAAACGGGACCTGAAGGCAGGAAAGTTCGCGTCCTCTTAATTGAAGAAGGATTGCCGATCGATAAGGAGTTTTACCTGGGCCTGGTGTTGGATCGCGCCAGTGGCCGGCTCGTGTTCATGGCTTCGGCAGCCGGCGGCATGGACATCGAAGAAGTCGCGGCGAAAACTCCGGAGCAAATATTCAAAGAGACGATCGATCCGGCCGTGGGTTTTCGGGCGTTCCAGGCGCGCAAGCTGGCGTTCGCTCTGGGATTGCCGGCGGAACTGGTAGGTCAGGCGGCCAAGTTCATGCAGGCCCTTTACCAGGCGACCGAACAAATGGACGCTTCGCTAGTTGAAATCAA
This sequence comes from Blastocatellia bacterium, assembly GCA_034665305.1. Taxonomy (GTDB): domain Bacteria; phylum Acidobacteriota; class Blastocatellia; order Pyrinomonadales; family Pyrinomonadaceae; genus DASXRU01. The sequence continues at coordinate 354,117 of JAXDFZ010000011.1, forward strand.
TCCGTTCCTGCTGACGAAAGACAAGCGTTTGATCGCCCTCGATGCAAAGATCAATTTCGACGACAACGCCATGTTCCGGCATAAAGAGTTTTTGGAGCTGCGCGACTTGAACGAAGAGGAGCCGTTGGAAATCGAAGCGTCGAAGTTTGACCTTAATTACATCAAGCTCGATGGCAATATTGCCTGCATGGTAAACGGCGCGGGGCTGGCAATGGCCACGATGGACATTATCAAACTCGCGGGTGGCGAGCCGGCCAACTTTCTCGACGTCGGTGGTGGCGCCTCACAGGAGCGAGTTGAAGCAGCGTTCCGCATTCTACTGGCCGACGAAAATGTGCGCGCGGTGCTGATAAATATTTTCGGCGGCATTGTCCGCTGCGATATGGTGGCCCGCGGCGTAGTTGGCGCAGCGAAAAACCTGGGCGTGAAAGTTCCCGTGGTGGTGCGACTGGAAGGTACGAACGTCGAGGAAGGTCAGCGAGTGATTCGCGAATCCGATCTTGGTTTCACGGTTGCGAACGGAATGCAGGACGCCGCGGAGAAAGTCGTGGCGCTCGCCGGATAGTTTCGTAGGGGTGGCACTCCGTGGCCACCCCCTTTGATACCCAAGTATATCTTTGTTGACAATGAGGCGCCACGGGGTGCCACCACAATGTGTTCATGACCCTGCGAACGATTCTCCGAGTTCTGATGCACATCAGCCGCTTTGGTTTGGCGGCGTTCTTTCTGTTTACGGCCGGCGCCAAACTTTGGGTCTTGAGTTTCTTCGTGACAAAAGTTGGTGAGTTGTTGAGCTCGATGCACTTCAACTATGAACGCTGGATGTGGCCGGTGACCGTTGGGGTTATTGCGATTGAATTGATTATTGCGCTCTTGTTGATTTTGCCGGGCACTGTGCGACTGGGCGCGTTACTCGCCGCTGCCCTCTTGATTGGGTTTAGCGCCTTCGCTATCTATTACGTTGAGGTGCTTCACGGCGAGGCCCTGGAGTGCGGCTGTTTTGGCAATCTGATCGGAAGCCAGTTGGGGGTGAAGACAGCCCTGCGAAATTTGGGTTTGCTGGTGCCCGCGCTGCTGGTCTTCTTCGGATATCCAAGCCTGCGGCGCGCGTCACCTGCGTTGGCGGACGCTGACGCAACTCTTACGAATTAAAACGGAGCGATTCCTGGCAACACCTTCATTGGGGTACCAGCGTAACCGGTGAACTTTGAAGCATTCTTTGTGGGTTTCCGGCGCAGTTGTTATACTGCGCGCTCGCTGTCCGAAAAAACATTTTCAAAGGTATAGATGAGCATCCTCGTAAATAAATCTACGCGCCTGGTGGTGCAGGGCATCACCGGCAAAGAAGGCACTTTTCATACGAAGCAGATGGTGGAGTATGGAACCAATGTGGTCGGCGGTGTCACGCCCGGTAAAGGCGGAACCAGGCACGAAGACATCCCGGTGTTTAATACCGTCGCTGACGCTGTGAAAGATGAAGGCGCAAACGCGGCGGTGATTTATGTGCCGCCGGCGTTTGCGGCGGACGCCATCATGGAAGCGGCCGATGCGGGAATCCCGGTCGTCGTTTGTATTACCGAAGGAATTCCGACGCTCGATATGATCAAAGTCAGGGAATACCTGGCGGGCAGAGCAACGCGCCTAATAGGGCCGAACTGTCCGGGAATCATTAGCCCGGGAAAGTGCAAAATTGGAATCATGCCCGGACACATTCATCGCGAAGGACGGGTGGGCGTTGTTTCGCGTTCGGGAACATTGACTTACGAAGCGGTGGGCCAACTGACGGCGCTGGGCCTCGGTCAATCGACTGCGATTGGAATCGGCGGCGATCCAATTGTCGGCACGACGCACGTTGATGCGCTCGCCCTATTTCAAGCCGATGACGAGACCGACGGCATCGTGATGATTGGTGAAATTGGCGGCACGGCGGAAGAAGAAGCCGCGGCCTTTGCCAAAGCCAACGTCACGAAACCAATCGTCGCATTCATCGCCGGACAAACTGCGCCGCCGGGCAGACGCATGGGCCATGCCGGCGCAATTATCGCCGGCGGCAAGGGCACAGCGGCGGAAAAAATGAGTGCCCTTTCCGATGCCGGGATTCATGTGGTGAAGTCGCCGGCCGATATCGGTTCAGCGATGAAGGAAGCGCTGGGCGCGGCCGCGGGTAATTAGGAGCTAACAGTTTGAAGTCCGGTAAGCTCGACTGGCGTATTCTGCGGCCCTTGTCGAACTTTGCTGTTACGGTACTTACGGTCATCTGGATTTTTGACTTCTTCCAGGATTTTGCTTTGGACGAATCCGTAATGGATGACCCAGTCGCCAGGAAAGCGTGGCTGGGACGACAACATTTGTACACGCGTATTGAGTTGGTGGTTTTGGCGTCAGCGATAGCTCTTAGGATCGCGTTCTGGTTAATTGAGTACGTTAATGAACGACGCCAAATCAGCCATAGCTAAGGAGAACAATGGCAGAACAGACAGGGAATCTTACTTTCGCAATGATCAAACCCGACGCGGTGCGCGCGGGTCACATCGGTGGAATCATAAAACGAATTACAGATGGCGGCTTCCGCATCCGGGCGATGAAGCTGCTGCACATGACGCGCCCACAGGCTGAAGGTTTCTACGCCGTGCATCGTGAACGTCCGTTCTTTTCCGGACTCACCGAGTTCATGTCCGGCGGTCCGTGCGTGGTGCTGGTTTTGGAAAAGGACAATGCGGTCAAAGCCTGGCGCGATTTGATGGGCGCCACCGATCCGGAGAAAGCCGATGCCGGAACCATTCGCAAAGAGTTCGGCGCTTCGGTGGGAGAGAATGCGACGCACGGCTCAGATTCCGACGAGAATGCCGCGATCGAAGTCTCTTATTTTTTCAGCCAGATAGAGCTGGTTTAGACGATTGCGGATTTCAGATTGCGGATTGCGGATGGGCAAGAAAAGTCCGGCCGTGTCTAATCGCGATCCGCATTCCGAAATCCGAAATCGCAAACGGAGGATCCCCCAAAGATGAAACGTTGCCCAACCTGCAGTCGCACCTATGAAGACGACTCGTTAAGTTTCTGCCTCACCGACGGTACGCCGCTGACTAACGAAGAACCGGTCTCGGGTTCATTCGAGGCCGCACCGATTCCAGCGCCGCCAGTTGCTGATTGGAGTGCGCCCACGCCCGCAACACCGACGAGTCAGCCTTTGTGGGGCAGCGTTGGTTTGCCGCCGCAACAGCCCGAACCGGCATGGGGCGGTGGTTACCCGCAGATGCAATCGCCGCCTGTCTTCGGGCAAAAGCGCGAACAGGGTTTGGCAATTGGTTCGTTGGTCTGCGGCATCTTGAGCATTGCGTGTTGCGGTAGCGTGCTTACCGGCATACCCGCGATTATTCTGGGCATAATCTCAATGAACAAGGAAAAGAACGACCCGATCCGCTATGGCGGCAAGGGCATGGCGATCGCTGGCATCGTCCTGGGCTCGCTCTCAGTCCTGATTCTTTTTGTGTATATGATTATGGCGATAGCCGGCGCCATTCCGCGTTAATTAGCGAGGTTGTATGTCAATCATCACGGACGTCATTGACTCTACGCGGGCCATCATCAAAGGGATGAGCGTCACGCTGTCCTACATTCCGAGGACAAAACAAACGGTGCAATATCCGGAAGAGCCGGTGACGGTCCAGCCGCGTTATCGCGGCCAGCACCTGCTGCACGTAGATGAGAATGGCAAAGAGAAATGCGTCGCCTGTTTTCTTTGCGCCGCCGCCTGTCCGTCCGAATGCATTTACATCATCGCTAAGGACGATCCCCGGGTTGCGGCTGAGCGCATCGGCGTCGACGAACGCTACGCCGAGGTTTACAACATCGATTATGGCCGCTGCATCTTCTGTGGCTATTGCGTAGAAGCTTGCCCCAAGGACGCGATCACGCATGGCTACAACTTCGAGCTTTCCGTTTACAACCGCGCCGACTTGCTGAAAAAGAAGGACGACCTCCTGATCACTAAGCAGGTGCAGTCAAAGAACTATCGGGTGGCTTCATCACACGAGGATGTCGATTCGGAGTACAAGGAAGTTTAGAGGCTAGAGACTAGAGGCTGGAGACTAGGACTGCCATTCTCCGAGCTCTAGCCCCTGGTTCGGTCACTAGTTGCGTGTAGATGCGCGCCTCTGGGTTTCTGTCCCTAGTCTCCAGCCTCCAGCCTCTACCAATGAAAGAATTCCATTACCGTTGGGAATTCGATCTGCAATCCAGCCCGGACGAGCTGTGGCCCTTCGTTGCCAACACCAATCGGTTTAATCGCGACACCGGCGTGCCTCCGGTAGAAGCCGTGGGAGATGGCTACGCCGGCGTGAACGCGCGGCGTCGTTTGCGATTACATGTGCTGGGCCTGATTCCCGTGGAATGGGAAGAACAGCCCTTTGAATGGATCCGGCCCTTTCGTTTTGGAGTCGTGCGCCGCTATCGCACCGGACCTATGGCGGAGATGCGAGTGCAGGCCGAACTGACGCCGAAGAGCGACGGCGGCACGCATCTCACCTTTGAAGTATTTGCCAGGCCAAAGTCTCTGCTCGGTGTCTTAGCGATTCCCATCCAGATCGGAATAATCAGTAAGCGCAGTTTCGCCGCTGCCTTTCGACGATACGATCGCGTTGCCAGTCGAAGGGAACCCTTGCTGGCTGAGCAGGCAGAACCGAACTTTGCCCCCGGCGGCCGGGAACGTCTGAGTTTGTTGGGGGCGAAACTGCGTTCACAAGTCGCCTCGCCGGCGCTCGCAGATAAACTTTTGCAGACCATCGCGCAGTCTGACGAGCTAACCCTGGCGCGGATTCGTCCTTTCGCGCTCGCTGATTTTTGGCAAGCGCCGCGGAAAGATGTTTTGGCAGTTTGCCTGCAAGCGACGCGGCTGGGCTTGCTGGATTTGCAATGGGACCTGATCTGCCCGCATTGTCGCGGGTCAGCGCAGACGGCGTCCTCGCTGGCCGGCGTGCAATCAAACGTGGAATGCACCGGGTGCAACATCGACTTTACGGTAAACTTCGATCGCTCAGTCGAACTGACTTTTCGCCCCAATGCTTCCATTCGCCAGGTGGAAACGCGATCGTTTTGCATGGGCGGCCCGGAAGTGACTCCGCACATTGTTGCGCAGCAGTTGTTGGCGGCGGGCGCGACTCGACAATTGTCTGTGCCGCTGGAAATGGGCCGCTATCGGCTTCGAACTTTGGAACTGCCGGGCGCGCAATACCTCGCCGCTAACACATCCGGTGAAAGCTCGGCCGCGATGGTAGCTTGTGACGATGGATGGCTGAGCGAAGAGTTGCAACTGGCGCTACGACCTTCGCTGAAGTTCGAAAACAACACGACCAGTGAGCAGTTGTTCGTGTTGGAACGGATGGCGTGGAGCGATCAGGCAGCCACAGCCGCAGAGGTAACGGCGCTACAAATCTTTCGCGATTTGTTTGCGAATGAGGCGTTGCGTCCGGGCGAACAGATTTCAGTTGGCAGCCTGACGGTGTTGTTTACCGATTTGCGAAATTCGACGCGGATGTACCGCGACATCGGCGACGCCACTGCGTTCGGACACGTGATGAACCACTTCGACGTGCTGAAGCAGGCGATCGCTACCGAAGACGGCGCGCTTGTCAAAACGATCGGGGACGCGGTGATGGCGGTGTTTCGCCGTCCGGCTTCGGCGCTGCGAGCCATGTTGCAAGTGCAGAGGCAATTGGCTGCGCCGCCGCCCGGAATGCAGCCACTAACGTTGAAGGCGGGTTTGCACAGTGGGCCATGCATCGCGGTAACGTTGAACGATCGGCTCGATTACTTTGGATCGACGGTGAACATGGCGGCGCGCCTGGAGGGCCTTTCGACTGGCGATGATGTCATTATCTCCGCTGATGTCCGCGCGGATCCGGAAGTCGCAGAGTTGCTCGACAGCGCAGACAGCCATTTGAGTGCCAGCCGGTTCGAAGTAAAGTTAAAAGGATTCGATGAAGAGTGCTTTGAATTATGGCGCGTCGCGCCGGCGTGACGATTGCGGAATGCGGATTTCGGATTGCAGATTGCAGATTGGTAAGAAGAGGCCAGTCGTCTCTCTTTCTCAATCTGTGGTACTCGATCAGAAATCCGCAATCCGCAATCAGCAATCCGCAATCGAATATGCCCATAATCGAAACTAACGAAGTCTCAAAGATCTATCCCATGGGCACCACTCGCGTGGTGGCGCTGGATGCCGTTTCGATGTCGATAGCGGAAGGCGAGTTCGTGGCCATTCAGGGAACATCGGGATCGGGAAAGTCGACCTTGCTGAATTTGCTCGGTGGTCTCGATCGGCCGACCAGCGGAGAAGTGTTATTCGACTCGAAGTCGCTGGCGCCGCTGGGCAAAAAACAGATGGCCCAATATCGTTGCCACTCGGTGGGTATGATTTTTCAGAACTTCAATTTGATCAGCACCATGAGCGCGGCTGAGAATGTGCGGCTGGCGCTCGCCTTTGGCGGATTGCGTGGCAATCAGCGGCGCAAGCGCGGCGAAGAATTGCTCGAGCGAGTTGGGCTGGCCGATCGCATGCACCACCGGCCCACAGAGCTTTCCGGAGGCGAGCAGCAGCGTGTGGCGATTGCCCGCGCCCTCGCAAACCGGCCGCGCGTCCTGCTTGCGGACGAGCCTACGGGGAATTTAGACTCGACGCGCGCCCATGAGCTGCTGGCATTGCTGCGTGAAATGGTTGCAAGCGATTCGCTGACCGTCCTGCTGGTTACACACGATCGCGAGCTGGCGGCGAGTTTTGCCGACCGCATCATCCTGATGAAAGACGGACGAGTAGTTTAGTGGCACTCTGAAGTGAAAGGTCATCATGTCTAGAAACGCTCCCCCAGAAATGACGCTTGAAGCGTTGCGCTCGGTGCCGCTGTTCGCCGGCCTGGATGATCAGGCAGCGCGCGAACTGCGCAACCTGCTGAAGTTGCAGGACGTCAGACGCGACACGGTTTTATTTCGCGCCGGCGACTCCGGCGATGCCATGTATTTGATCGAGACCGGGCGCGTGCGCATCAGCGTCCACGATGAAGACAAAGAAGAAGTAACCCTCGCTGAACTGGCCGGGGGCGATTTCTTCGGTGAGATGGCGTTGATTGACGGCAAACAGCGTTCGGCCGACGCGCGGGTGATCGAAGATGCTCGCCTCGCTATCCTCGACCGCGAGAAGTTTCTGGCGTTCGTCCGCAGCAATCCGGATGTTGCGCTGGAAATGTTAAGTGCCGTCACCGACCGTTTGCGACGGACGGACGACTTGTTGCGGCGCCGGGTTTCGCGCAACCTGAACGAAGAACAGTCAGCGCGCCTGACGATGGCGGATCGCGCCGCCGATTTGCTAGCCGAGTTTGGCGGCAGTTGGAAGTTCATCCTGATGTCACTGGGCCTGATACTTTTCTGGATCGGGCTGAATTCCTACATCCTCGTCAAGCGTTTCGATCCGCTTCCTTTTCAAATGTTGAATCTGACCCTAGCGGTGATTGCGGGGCTGCAAGCACCGATCATCATGATGTCGCAAAATCGGCAGGGCCAAAAGGATCGCTTGCGTGCAGACCTGGATTTTCAGGTGAACCTCAAGAACGAGTTGTCGCTGGCTGAAGTTTTACGGCGCCTGGATGTGTTGGAGAGCGAGCGGTTGCCGCGTTTGTTTGAAGAACAGAATGCGAAATTCGACGTGTCCAAAGTCCAAAGTCCAAAGTCCAACGTTCAGGCTGGTTCTTAACGCTGGAAGCAACGTCCAATGTTTAAAGCCCGACGTCCTAGCGGAATTTTTGGCGCGTGCAACGCCACCAACTCGTGGGGTGTGTGATGACATTGGACATTGGACTTTGACCTGGGACTTTTCTTAACGCAATGATCCACGCAATCTTTTTCGATCTAAATGGCGTCATTATTGATGACGAGCCGATTCATCTCCAGGCGTATCGTGAGGCCCTGGCCAGCGTCGATGTTGGCCTTACTGACGACGATTATTTCGCATCACTGGGGATGGACGATCCGACATTTGTGCGCGCGGCGTTTTCACGCGCGGGGCGGCCACTGAACGAAGAAACCATGCTGGCGGTGATCGCGCACGAAGCTGAATTGCATCTCGATCTCATTAAGGACGATTTGCCGCTGTGTGCGGGAATTGTAACGTTTCTGAAAGCGGCGTCGCGTTACTTTCAGCTTGGCGTCGTCAGCATGGCAGAACGCGTGGAAGTGGATTACGTGTTGCAGAGGGCTGCGATCGCGGAACTGTTTCAAGTGATCATTACGGCCGCCGATGTTTCTGCGTGCAAGCCCGATCCGGCGTGTTATCAGTTAGCGCTCCAACGTTTGAATGAGAAGCGGTGCGCAGCTCGCGAGCTGCCGTTGTTGCCGCATGAATGTGTAGTCGTCGAAGACTCCCCGCCGGGGATTGTATCTGGCCGCACGGCCGGCATGCGCACGATTGGCGTGACGAACACAGTTTCCGAAGCTGCCTTGCGCGCCGCCGCCGCCGACATCGTCACTGCCAGCCTTGCGGACTGGTCCGTCGATTCGGTGCGACATCTGTTCTCTTAGTGGCACTTTCAAACTATGTCTTACCTCGACATTTTGCGGCTATCGCTACGCAACCTGCGTGAGGCAAAGTTGCGCGCCATCCTCACTTCCATGGGTGTGATAGTCGGCGTGGCAGTTATCGTCACGATGGTTTCGTTCGGGCTCGGCTTGCAGCGCAATCTCCTTTCGCGCTTCAAAGCGCTCGATCTCTTCAACGAGATACGCGTCTTTGGCCGCGGCCTAAGCAGCCTCGCTTCCGCGGGCATGGAGGCTGGCCGCGGCGAGTCAGGAGAACGCCGAGGCCCCGGCAATAGACCGGACAAAACGCCGACCCGGATTTTGGACGACGCCGCCATTGCAGAGATCTCCCAGATTCCCGGCGTGGCCTATGTGGAACCGACAGTCAACTTCAATGCCTACGTTCGGGCGAATGGCCGGGTGCTATCGGAGTTTGTTTCAGGCGCCAGTGTGCCAAATGCCAGCCACCGCTTTCAGAACTTCAGTACCGGTAACATGATTTCCTCGCCCGACGTCGACGAAGCAGTCGTGAATGAAAGATTCACCGAGCGTTTCGGTTTCAAGCAGCCGGCCGACGCGTTGGGCCAGACGATAGAATTCCTGGCGGCGCCAAAAGAGAAGCCGGATCAGGAAGAGGAAACGACTTTCTTTGGCCTTCCCCTGCCGCAGGAATCTGCCGAACCGCAAGGCGATACGTTGGCCGCGAAGACGTTTCACATCGCCGGCGTGCTGAATGCGGAAATTAAAGAAGGCGCGGGGCAGGGCGGCCTGCGCGGCCTGATGCCTGACGCCGGCATCTACATTCCTTCGCGAACCGCGCGGGCCTGGAGTCTCGAGCACCGCGGGCCGATGAGTCAGGTGGCGCTGGCCCTGGCGCGCGAAAAAGGGACGCTTGATGAGAATGAAAGCGAAGGCTACGACTCGGCCGTAATTCGCGTGACCAACCCGGCAGCGTTGACGGACGTGCGCAAGCAACTAACTGCGCAGGGATTCGGCAGCTTCTCAATCGTGGACCAGTTGGAGCAAATCAAAAGCGTCTTCCTGATCATCGATTCCGCCCTGGGTTTGCTCGGCGGCATTTCGCTGCTGGTAGCGTCCTTTGGAATTGCCAACACCATGATCATGTCGATCCTGGAACGGACGCGCGAGATTGGCATCATGAAGGCGATTGGCGCCGAAGATCGCCATATCAAGTTGATCTTCTTTGTGGAGGCAGCCGTAATTGGCTTTACGGGTGGTGTGATTGGATCGCTGGCGGCGTGGGGAATTACTGCCGCGGCGAATCGTTTGGCTTATCGATTTATCCTCAAGCCACAGGGCGCGTCATTCGTAGACTTCTTTTCACTGCCGCCCTATCTCTGGCTGGGCGCTATTCTCTTCGCGCTGACGGTCTCCATCATGGCCGCGTTATATCCCGCGGCGCGGGCTGCGCGGATTGATCCGGTGCGAGCGCTCAGGCACGATTAAGAAACAACTTTCCTGCCGGCATGCCGCCTCGTGTTTCAACTGTGCGAGATCGCCATCACGAGAAACACGATAGCAATAATGATTGCCTGAAGCGCCAGGATGGCGGTGCCGACCATGCCACACACTCGACCCGCTTTGGTCATCTCCATTCCGGATGGGTCCATCCGCCGGTGCCTCATTTCACGCAGATCATTGTCTCCCATCCACCACGCCGCAACGCCAAAGGTCTGGCAAGCAACCAGGCCCAGGATGCCGAAGACGAGAATGGTAGTAGCCCGGTGCGGTTTCATCAGATCCTCTGGTGCAAGAGCAATCTTCAGTTGCTGGCAGGTCCACCGTCATAACTTAGACCGAGAGGCGGCCAGCAGTATCAGTTCGTCAGCGTCCGCTCGATGCGGCGATCGGGAACCAGCCACATGACCGCGATCAGCACGTAGAGGCCACAGGCCAACCATGACCTCACAAACGCGAGCGGAATTGCCACCGCACAAATCACGATCGAAATCTTGCCCTTGAAGTCTGCGCCCAGCGCCGTGGCCAGCGTCGAACTCTTTCCGTGAAGCGAGACCAGGGTGCGCGCGAGGATGTAATAAGCAATCGCGGCAAAGAACAAGACCGCGCCGTAAAGCGCCGCCGGCCATTCCGAAAAGTGGTTCTCGCCCATCCAGTTGGTAACGAACGGAATCAACGATAGCCAGAACAGCAGATGCAGGTTGGCCCACAGGATTGGCCCACTCACGTGCTGCACCGCCTGCAGCATGTGATGGTGATTGCTCCAATAGATTCCCAGAAAAACGAAACTTAAGACGTAACTGAGAAAGATCGGAATCAGAGGACGCAGGGCTACCAGATCCGCGCCATGCGGTGCGCGCATCTCCAGGACCATGATGGTGATGATCACGGCAAACACGCCATCGCTGAACGCTTCCAAGCGAGTCTTAGTCATGGACTGGGAGTGGAATAGACTTCAATATCGTCGTCGCCGCTTTGGTTCAACCCCTGGGAGTTGACGCTTTCCGCTTGAGTGCCCATCAGGTTGTACTGCGAAAGCGGTTATGTCCTCCAGCCTCCGTTGGAGGACGCAACCGCTTCGCGCTAATTCAGACAACTATTCCGTGGGCGGCGGTGGCGCTACGGGTTTCGCCGTTCGCTGTTTGGGTTTCGGTTTAGACGGCATCATCATCGCCGGTTTGCGGTTCCAGAAACCAGGATCGGCAGCTGCCATTCCTTCGTCCACATAACTCATTTGCGGCACAAACATGTATGTGTTGACTTCGCTGCTCATGACTGCGTCGCCATAAGCTTTGTCAGCGTCTTTCTTCTGATCGTCACTCATGGCGGCTCTCACCCGCGTACCAATCTGATCATCCATTTCGGCCAATGACCGCATTGGCCTGAAAGAGAGATAGGTGCCGCCGGGCGCGCCGGATAAAACCTGGAAGACGGCGATGTGCAGGTTGTCAACTTTCGCTTTCTGGCGAGCGACGTTCACCAGCTTCTGCAAATAATCAACGAACTGGGCATCGTGGCCCGGACGAATGCGAATGGTCGTTACGGCAAAGTAGCGCATCATCGGAATATTCACGCCCGGGTTGAAACTAAGATCCTGACGATAGAGCGCCAGTGAGTCGCGCATGGATGTATGAAGCTCGGCTTCTCCTTTTTCCAGCCAATCAAGCTGGGCGCGCAAGCTGCCGCCGGCGCTGCCCATCTTTTTGTCTGTTTCATTGAGAATCCTTTCGAGCTCCGCAAATGTTTCGCAGCCGGTTATGTACATCACTTCGTTTTGATTTCCGGCCACCGGTACCATGGCGATTCTACGGTTTGGAGTTTGTAGCTTGGTGAAGATATCAACGTACATACTTGAATGGCGCGTGTGCATCGGCATCATGCCTGGTTTGATTTCTTCGCGGGTGATGGCCAGGACTCTGGGTGGCGCATGCATCTCAGGGCTCTGGGCAAACGCCTGAGAGAACATGGACACCAGCATCGTCAGGGCGAGCATTAGGAGAGACTTTTTCATGTAACCTCCGGGGGAAAATGTTTTGAGTTGGAAAACTTGCGAAGCAGGTCGGACCCTACTTCGTTCGAGAATGCTGGGCGGAAAGCTTAGGCGGGGCGGACAATATGATTAATCGCGCGTTAAGTCAACAACGATTCAGCTTGATTCAGGAAAAGGTGCCGAGCGATGGCTTGCAAGCAACACTGGGGCGCAGAACTTTAACTGGCAAGGGGCTTGCCGCAGTGATTACAGAAACGCGCGGCGGAATCCCTTTGGGCGCCGCCGCATGACGGACAGGTCAAACCGACGCGCATGTTGGCACCGCAGGTCGAACAAAACGCCGAGCCAGCGCTGCCGGCCGCACCGCAGGTACCGCAGCGCCCGGGCGACGGAGGCACGTAACCGCCCGCCTTGCGTGCGATGTGAGATTCGATTATTTTCCAAGCGTCATTAGTTAACTTGTGTTGCCAGTATGCGCCAAGAGCGGGCACCGCCACGAGCAGGCCTCCCGTGAGGATTAGGGCGACCGCTGCGACAGCGGCTTTGTCGGCCCACTTCTGCAATCCAAGTTCGACGCGCGTGCCGCCCGCTTCGGGTGTGATGCGGATAGTGAGCGCTGCTGACAGGCCCGTGAGTTCGCGCCACGTGTTGGTCTTGCGGGCCTGCAACACTGTCGTTGAGGAAAGGTTCATTGTTTGCAGTTCGTACTCCTGATCGAATAAGGTCCGGAGTTCGTTGATTAATCGGGTCACGTCCGCTTCGACGGCGGGGTAGTAGCGACTGTCCATGTATGATCCGTTTCCTTTCCGGTGCGTTGGCTGTCCTATTCTACGAGAAAACGCAAAACATTGTTCAGTGACGGTGTTGTCGCTTCGCTCCCGAGGCGCGAGATGTTCATAGCTTGGCGTTCCTTCTTTAGTCCGACACTCCGTAGGAGCGCAAGCGCTCTTATCTGCCACGACGAAGGTTCAGCTGCCGGTCTTGCTCCTGCGGAGCGAGGTCATTTGACGAGCGCTCGTAGCTATAAACCTCTCGCTCCGCTGGAGCGAAAACGAATTGCAGTGTTGCCCTTGTTAGTTAAATTCATCTTACTGAAAGTGAAACTCTTGAGAGAAACCCAAGTGAAAACTATCAGCCGTGTAACTTCAGCCCTTCTGGCCCTGGCCCTGTTTATGTCTCCGTCACTGATGCAGTCCGCGAGGTCGCAGGGAGAGCCGGAAACGCTCGCCCTCGACGGATTCACGCCGGCAGGCTCGCTGGCAGAGCGACGTTGGGAAATTCAATTCAGCGGCGTGCCGGCGGCGGCCGCCGCGCGAGAGCATTTGCGCCGGCTCACGTTGGAACCGCACGTGGCCGGGACGCCGGAAGACTACGCAACGGCGGTGTATGTTCGCGATCAAATGCGAAGCTTTGGCCTGACGTCTGACCTGAAGGAGTACCAGGTCCTGTTGCCCTATCCGCGACGGCCCGCGATTGTCGAGATGGTGGCGCCTCGCCGGCAACTTTTGCGATCGACAGAGCCGGTCGTGCCTGAGGATCCCAGTACCTCGAGTCGCAAGATCATCCCCTTGTTCAATGGTTATGGCGCCAGTGGCGATGTGACCGCGCCACTCGTCTATGTTAACTACGGATTGCCCGGCGATTACGAAGCGCTGAAAAAAATCGGCGTTGACGTAAAAGGGAAGATCGCCATCGCTCGTTATGGAAATTCGTTCCGCGGCGTAAAGGCCAAGGTGGCTCAGGACAACGGCGCCGTGGCTTTAATTATTTACTCCGATCCGGCCGACGATGGTTATGTGCAAGGCGACGTCTATCCCAAAGGACCAATGCGTCCGGAAGGATCTGCGCAACGCGGCTCAGTCCAGTTTCTGTTTGTCTATCCCGGCGATCCTTTGACGCCAGGGGCCCCGGCAATTCCGGGTACACCCCGTCTGAGCATGTCGGAAGTCACTAACATGCCCCGCATTCCGGTGCAGCCCATGTCGTACGGCGACGCGACGCGGTTGCTGCAACCGATGCGTGGTCCTTTGCGGCCAAAGGGTTTTCAGGGCGGGTTGCCTTTTGCCTACCATGTCGGCGGAACGAGCGACGTGCGAGTTCACCTGAAGACCGACATTGAGTTTGTCACGCGCACAATCTGGAATGTGATTACGCGAGTCCCGGGCGATGAAGAAGCCGATCGCTGGGTCGTATTGGGAAACCATCGCGACGCCTGGACGTTTGGCGCTGTCGATCCCAACAGCGGCACGACCGCCATGCTGGAAGCGGGCAGGGGACTCGGCCAGTTAGTGAAAGCAGGCTGGAAACCGCGACGCACATTGTTCCTTTGCAGTTGGGACGGCGAGGAGCAGGGCCTGATTGGCTCGACGGAGTGGGCTGAGGAGAATGCCGTTGAGTTAAAGGAAAAAGCCGTTGCGTATATCAATATGGACGCGGCTGTTTCGGGTGCGAACTTTGGCGCTTCGTCGGTGCCTTCACTTTGGAAATTTATTCGCGCGGTAACTCGTGACATACGTGATCCCAAAACGCGTAAGACTGTGTATCAGACCTGGAAAGAGCGGGCCCGCGCCAGCCTGCCCCCCGGGGAATTAACTGATCCGGTTACCGGCGCCGACACTCCGATCGCCGAAGCGCGTATCGGCGCGTTAGGATCGGGTTCTGACTTCACGCCGTTCCTGCAGCACCTGGGCGTGCCCGCGATGGATATGGGCTTTGGCGGGGACTACGGCGTTTACCATTCGGCGTATGACACGTTTTATTGGATGTCACATTTTGGCGATCCGACGTTTGAGTATCATGTGACTGCCGCAAGAATTCTCGGGATCGTAGGGTTGCGGTTGGCGGACGGCGATGGCTTGCCGCTCGATTACACTGATTATGCAACCGAGCTGGGTGACTTTCTAAGGGAGACCAGAAGACTGGCGCTGCGGGCGAAACTCGCCGATTCTTTTGACGCAAAGCCAATCCAGGATGCGATAGATGATCTGTCGCAAGAGGCTGCGCGGATCGGCAAACGACGCGATGAAACTGTGTTAGAGATTGAGAAGACGCGCGTCGAAGCCAACAACTCTCATCCGCGCGCCGTGGCCCGACTGCGACGCATCAACGATGCGCTGATGGGTGCGGAACGCGCGCTCACCGATGATCGCGGACTGCGCGGACGAGCGTGGTACAAACATCAGGTCTACGCGCCCGGCTATTACACCGGTTACGCCGCGTTGCCGCTGCCCGATCTGCGGCAGGCGATCGAAGATCGGAACACAGTGAACGCAGCCGAAGCCTCGCAGCGGCTCGTTGAAGCAATCAAACGCGCGACGGAAGTGTTGCGTCGTGGGAGAGACTAGGGGCGGAGGCAGCAGACAGCAGACAGCAGACAGCAGGCGGCAGGGGCAGGAAGCAGGACACCTGAGACTTAAGACCTTGAGAGTTGGACCTAAGGCTTCGAGACCGCCCGCCTTTACCATTTCCCATTTACCATTTACGATTCACCAGTCTTCGCTCCCGTAGCTCAGTTGCATAGAGCGTCCGCCTCCTAAGCGGAAGGTCGCGCGTTGGAATCGCGCCGGGGGCACCATTTCTCGTCGAACCCTCTGGGTCGCAAGCGACTTAAATCATTACCCGTCCAGCCGAAAGACACTCCTACCGAGTCAAATCTCCGGGCCAAAACGTCGCACCTGTGCGTCATTAATCCCCTTAGAAAAACTTCTGCGAAAATGCGCGGAAAACTCTTTGACAAACAATGATAAATACTGTTAAATGCCCTCGCCGTTTTTGATAACGGCACTGTTCTTTACATAGACGGTTGCACACGATAAAGGCAAACCTGCTGCGAGGCAGGGACGCAAAGCCGTGAATCTCCAGCGCGCCCGCGAGGACGTTCGACTAGAGATTGTCTGGTTGCCGAAGGCGATCTGAGATTATCCAGGACTTCAGCAGCGTTCCACCTCTGCTGGAATCTTTGAGTTTTTTACTCAAGATCCCATAGCTGTAGATTTAACTCACCACTACAGCGTTGAAGTTTTGGCGGGAATCAATTCACGCGCTGCCTGTTCGTATGATTCCATCTCAATCCTCCACTCCTTTCCTTCCGCTTTCAATCAGCTACCAAACTTATCGGCCCTGCGGTCAGGTCTGACTCTTCAGGCCGGAATTGCGTCTGTTCGTGAGACGTCGGTCCGGGCCGAGGTGCATTCCGTCCGTTTCTTCATCGTCCGCGCTCTTCCCAGGATCACGGGCTGAGCTTGGCCGCAGCGATGCGACCAAACAAACCCACACTGCTCGCGTTCAGGCGCGAGCGCCTTCCCCCCCACTTGAAAGCTAAAGGAGAAAATCATGACCAAGAGATTACTTATTGCCGGGTTGGCAGTGCTCGTTATGAGTTGCTGGAACGTTTCCCGCATCAACGCACAATCTTGTCCCAATCAGGAGAGCTATGGTGTTCGTCCTTCGCGGGCCGTCGACAAGTCGGTGCAGTCTCGCCTCGAGATTACTTACTTCAACACCACGGACGCGAACGCATTTATTTCTGAAGCGGGCGGCGGGCGGCGTAGCGCGAGCTATGCACGGTTAACCGGCAGTCAGTTCAACGCCAGAATCAACAGCCTGGTCGGCTCCGGCATCGCCACCATCAGGAAGCAACAGTCGGCGGCGCCTTATCTGGGCCAGGTTGCCGAACTCAACCTCGAACGGCCATCTACAAACGCGAGTGCCAAAATGGTGAAGGCGGTTTGGTCGCCAAACGACCCGGGCTATCTTTCAGGTTTGGATCGGGAAACAGAGGTTACGGTTTCCAAAGCTTCTTCCCTGGATGGGCCATACTACCGTCTGAGCGTGTTGTCCTGGTTCGTCGACGTGACCAACAAGGGCGGCCAAAAAGTGGTGGACTACGACGCGAGCGTTCTGCTCATGCCCGGTGAAACCGCCATCTTCAAATTGATGAGCGACGATGAGGCCCGACGCAGTGGTACCGGTCGAAACTACATCGCCGTAACCATGCGTTCAGTCGACGGAGCCTCGGTGGCCCGGCTACATGCGCCAGTTAGATACTACTGACGCGAGTGGCAGGAACCATGATGAAGCTCTCACTTTACAAACGTGTGGGTTGGCTTTGCCTGTTGGGTCTACTCGGGGGGACGCCCGCGATCACCGGCGCGTCTGAAGTTGGACGTGGCGCAATGGGCAAAGCCGGCACGATGCCGAAACAATGCCGGCCGGGAAAGACATCCACGGAAGCACTGGGGTGGCGCTGGCGAACGGGAACCGCGGTCAGGATTCATTACCTGGCAGACAACTTTGACGCGGCGGAGCTCACCTCGCTTTCCCGGGCGGTTGATAACTGGAATGCTGCGTTGGCGGAAACTTCTTCCGGCGTTGTGTTCCTGCTTGATGAAGAAAACGCATTGGCCCGTCGAACTGGTGGGTTCATCCTCGTGCAGCGCGGAGTTCCCAGAGGAAAAGAACGCGTGGGAGAGTTGACCATCCATTCGCTATTCAATGGAGGCGTCAAACTAGCTATTACGATTAGCCCGGTAGTCACTGACCTCGAGGCCCTTACAAGTTTAATGACGCACGAGCTCGGGCATTCGCTGGGATTGGCTGACTGTTATGAGTGCCGTCGCGGGACGACCGCGATGGCGGCTTTCAAAAGCACGAACAAGGGCAACGACGTTTTCGAGCCAAGCGAATGCGACCGCTATGTGGTGGCTGCTGGATATGCACGGACAACCGACGCCGCAAGCAACCTGAGTCAGAACCGGTTGCGGTAGCGGAGAAAGAAATCAGGGTTTACTGAAGGGGACAAGGTGGGCGGAAGCGAAAAGGGGACAAGCGCAAGCCTGTCCCCTTTTTCATTTCACCACGAGGTTCTGTAATCGCTTCCAATTAGTTCGGATACCTAATCCTCACACTGAAGCTACCGCTGTTGTCGCTGTAGTTGTCGTCGTTCACCATCAGGAATAACCTGCCATCCGAAGGTGCGGTGAAGGTTAACTGACTGCCAACCAGGAATGGTTGGGTGCTCTGGCCATTCGCCATAAACACCAGGCCGATCAAGGCCCCCACACCAGCCGTCGGCACCGGCCGTAAGTTAGTGCCAAGTATCGATCCGGCTCCGGTGCGAATGCCGTCGGGAGTCGATTCGCCGGCACGACGACCGGCAATGATCGTTCCGGTAGCGGTTATTGTGACCTGGTCGCCAGCTCGCAGCGCGACGCCAGTGTCTACGCCCCGCGGCAGGTTAGCCGGCACGTCGATAACCACTTCAGTAGTCCGGCTGGTCCGGTCACGATTGCGTGGTCCATCACCGCCCGGTCGCGTGCGGCTACGGGTTGAGGCCGAACCTGAATCGCCAGGGAGCCCAAACGGATCGTAACTATTGTCATTCGGATTGCGGTTGTCATCGGCCCGGGCCATTGCGGCCAGATCGATTTCCTTTTGCACGCGTACGTTGTAGCTTCCGCGCGCGTCTTCATAAGAGGCGCGGTTAGCCGTCAAGAAAAGGCGTCCTTCCCGATCGGCTACAAATTCGCGCCGCGCTCCCAGCTCAATAATCGGCGAGTCATAGTCGTTGCCAATCACGCAGATTAGTGCGCCCTCGGGCGCGCGCGGCAACGGCGCGTACTGATCGTTGGTGGTTGAGCCCGCCGGCGTGATGCGCATGCGGCCCGCATAGATCGTTCCGGTAGCGTCAATCTTCACTCGCTCGCCGCGTCTAATATCAACGCCGCTGTCGATCCAGTTTGGTCCCAGGGAAACGTCCACGACGCGGGTCTGGTAACGAGCGTCTTCGATGGAACGCCCGTCGATCTCAATGCGATCAATATCCCGCGGCCGTAGAAAAATGACCTCGCCTTCGCGCACTACGCGCGTGGATGCCGATTCCCCGGTCTGATTCCGGGTGTTCGTAGGATTGACCGGTAGGGTCGCGCCGGCGGTCAACCGCACCGCAAACCTCCCATTGATGAACCCCAACACAGTACCGCGCAGCGAGGTTCCGCTTCGCAGCACAATCGTATCGGCGGCCGCAAAACTTGCCGTTAACAGAACCAGCAGTAATGACAAAATAACTTTTCTCATAGTGTTTCTTCTTTCAGCCGCGCAACTTTAGGCAGCAATAGTCTTGTGAAATACACTCCGCAGTTCTAACCGCGGACGCATGAATGTTGTGGGAGAGTTGAAACAAAGCGACGGCTTCACGTAAGGGGAAGTCGTAAGGATATAGGAACCTGACACTTGCGGCAAGCCATGCGCTAGCGAGGTACTGGGTCAGTTTGAAGATCTCATTAGCACCGCACTTCAGTGCGGTGATCGAGGCAGCCCATGTTTGACTAACGGTTTTAACCGTTTCCTCAGTAAACCGTTGAAACGGTTAGAAGAGAATGCTTCGGCGTTACGCCCCCTGACTGGAGTCAGGTGCTAATAAGATTTGAAACTGACCTACTACCCCCGGCGAGGCGGCGCATGATTTGGCGTGGAAGCGGCAAAGAGTTACCTGTCGTATAATAGAAATCGAATAGGGCGCGAGCTAAGTCCAAGGGTATCTATGAAGTTTTCCAAGACGTGGCCATCATATTTGGTAATTATCGGGCTGTTACTCATCCCCTCCAGCAGCCGCGCGTGGCGATTCGGTGCGAGCCCGCCAGCCGCTGAGGTTGTGACCTCAGCCTCACCACCTCTCGAACAAGCAGGAGGTGGATTTGTTCCCGGCGAGCTGCTCGTAAAATTCAATCAACTCGCCAGCCGCAAGACGTCCCGGTTGGCCGTTGAACAAATGGGTGGAGAAGTAACCCACGAGTTTCCTTTGATTGGCTGGCAAACGGTGAAGTTGCCGGCGGGTGAGACGGTCGCGGCTGCGCTGGCTCGCTATCAAACTATTGCCGGCATCGAACAGGTCCAGCCGAACTACATTTACACGACACTGGCAACCTCAAACGATCCCCGCCTCAACGATCTTTACGGCTTGAACAAAATCCAGGCGCCCACTGTTTGGGACAAGACGACCGGAAGCGCGAATGTGATCGTTGCCGTCATCGACACCGGCGTCTTGTACACCCACGAGGATCTGACGGCGAACATGTGGCGCAACCCGGGTGAAACCGGCACTGACGCCAACGGGCAGAAGCGATCGACGAATGGGATTGACGACGATCGCAACGGTTACGTCGACGATGTTTTTGGCGTGGATACAATCAACCACGACTCCGATCCCGTCGATGACTTCGGACATGGAACGCACGTCGCGGGAACCATCGGCGCGACTGGGAACAACGCAATAGGCATTGTCGGTGTGAACTGGAAAGTCGGCATTATGACGATCAAGACGCACGACCTTGCGGGCAACGGCAGTTCCGCCAGCGTCGTGGAAGGTTTCCAGTATGCCGCGATGATGAGGAAACGCGGCGTCAACGTGCGGGTCAGCAACAGCAGTTGGGGAGGGGCTCCGGAAGCGGTCGCTTACGATCAGGCGTTGAAAGACGCTATCGATGCGGCCGGCAAGGCGGGGATCCTGAACGTTTGTGCGGCGGGCAACAGCAGTAACGATAACGATGCGAATCCGTTCTATCCGGCCAGCTATGATTCCCCCAGCATCATTGCGGTCGCCGCGTCCGACAGCAATGACAATCGCGCTTCCTTTTCCAGTTTTGGACAAACGTCAGTCGACCTCGCCGCGCCGGGAGTTGGGATTTTGAGTTCGTATGGAGCCGGGCCGACGGAATATAGAACCTTTAATGGAACTTCGATGGCGTCGCCGCACGTTGCAGGGGCTGCCGCTCTGTTGTGCGCTTTTCGCGGCGCGCTTTCGCGTGCTGAGTTGAAATCCATCATTCTCGACACGGCCGATTCGTTACCTCAGTGGGCGGGGCTAACCGTGACGGGCGGGCGCGTGAATGTGGCCCGCGCCGAGCAAAGCCTGCCCGACAACAATCCGATCGATGAGCCGCAGTTTTTTGTTAAGCAGCAGTATCTGGATTTCCTGAATCGCGAAGCAGACGACGGCGGACTGGCCTACTGGAGCGGAGAAATAACCAAGTGTGGTTCCGACACAGCCTGCGTGAATCGACGGCGCGTGGAGGTTGCGGCCTCGTTTTTCATCGAACAGGAATTTCAGGAAACGGGCTTTTTCATCTATCGCCTGCACCGGGCCAGCTTCGGGCGTCAGCCGACCTACTCTGAATTCATGCCCGATCGCAATGTCGTAATTGGCGGCGCGAATCTCGCCGCGGCGCGGCAAGCCCTGGTGAACGATTGGGTGCAGCGCGCCGGCTTCAAGCAAAGGTATCCCGACGCGATGAGCCCTGCCGAGTTTGTTAATAAGCTTTTCGACACTGCCGGATTGAATCCCTACGTCGCGGAACGCCAGCAGCAAATCGATGCGATGCAGACAATTGGTAAGACGCGGGCACAAGTGTTACAGGACGTGATTGAAATTCAGCAGTTTAAGACGCGCGAATACAATCCTGCATTCGTCTTGATGGAATATTTCGGCTACCTAAAACGTGATCCGGATCCGGATGGTTACAACTTCTGGCTGAACGTGGTTAACAACCACGCGGTTGATAACTACGTGGCGATGGTTTGTGCTTTTGTTACTTCGAGGGAATACCAGGAGCGGTTCAGTCTAATCCAGACGCACACCAACGGCGAGTGTGGCGGCTAAGCCAAGCGGTAAGAGCTAAGCGGCGACGCCGGTTTGGTTCGTGCAACTCTTTCTTATTTGTCACCTCCACTGGGAGGGGATTCAGGGGAGGGCCTACACGAATTGTCTTTAATGACTTAGGAGCCCTGAAAGGGCGAGCTTTGGGAATGGTTTTCGCGGACGGCGAGAACTGTCAAACGCTCTTATATCCAAGTGCTGAAAGACCAGGCAAATTGAGTTCGCCCCTTTCAGGGCTTTGAACCTCTGGGACTCGGCCTCGTAGGCCCTCCCCTAACCTTTCCCAGTAGGGGAAACTCGATCCAAAGCGGTGTCGCGCTTCGCTGGGCCGGCTCCCCAAATTAGGCCTTTGGCTTTTGCGGTGGCTCGCCCAGTCGCGCAATCGTGGCGCCTAAGCCGCCGGCGTCGGGCGGAGCATGATGCCACTCCATCACGAAGGGCGTGCGCTCGAGAATAACGCGGACCATTTCCCTTTGCACGCCGATGCCCTTGCCGTGAATGATGCGTACCGTGCCAAACCCTTTGACGCGTGCTTCGCTTAAATACTCTTCGACCACCTTCTTCACGTCGCGCGGCGGGATCGTGTGCAGGTCGATGAAGTCGCGAATCTCAATTTCAACTGGCTCGGGGAATGGGTTGTAAGGATCAACGTCAAGATCATCGCTGTCGTCAAACTTGAGCTTGGCAGAGCCCGACTCCCTATGCCGAAATATTCCCTCAAGCAATTCGAAAATCTTCGCAACTCGCATAACGTTGTAGGGGCGGCCCTCCGTGGCCGCCCCTACAGACTAGGGCTGACCTTCAGCACCCGGCGGTTTAATCACGACTGCAGGAATATTCTGATCGCGCACCAGTTGGTTGAAAGCCGGAACATCTGCCTTCATGATTTGCGCCAGTTTTTGTAACTGCATATCGATCTGGCCCGTCACTTCATCGTAGACCGCGTACGATTGATCGGTCGGGGGCGTTTCCGAACCTGTCACTACCCCTCCCAGCGCGGCCAACTTGTTGTTCAGCCGGATAGGGAAGTTCAAAGGATCCTGGCTGCTCTGGTTTTTAGTTTGATAAAGCGATTCTTCGATGCTGGTTAGACTGCGGTTCAAAGCAGTTCCGGCGTCAATAATCGGTTTAGCGTTCGGTTGATCTTTCACTCGCTTTAACAAGTCCTCAACCTGCTTGCGAGCATCGCGAATCTGAATAATCGCGTTATGAGTCTCATTCAGCTTGTCGCGAATTTTTAGCGCTAACTCAAGTTGCTTCGCGTAATCCGCCGGGGTCGTTTGCAACCGCGGATCAGGCTTCACTGCAAAACTTTCGGTCGTTGTCTGGCCGTCGACGGTGAGCTTTACCTGGTAACTACCCGGGGCGATGCGCGGCCCGCGAGTTTCGCCCGCCCAAAGGATCATTCCCGGAAAACGCGTGCTTTCCGCGTAGCGCATGTCCCACACAAACCGGTTCAGTCCGCGATCAGTTGTAACCCGCGCCGGCGCGCCGCCGCGGCCGAATGACTCCGCTTCCTCACCCGCGGGCGGTGGAGGTTGTTGTGGCGGTGTCGCAACCTGGGCTGTGCCCGGTGCTGGAGTCGGTTGCGGTTTCGGCGCCGCGGCGGTGAATTTGCGAATCGATTTTCCGTTCGCATCAAGAAACTCCAACACCACGTCCGTAGTAGGTTTCGCTTTCAGAGAATAGTAGACCACAACTCCGCTAGCCGGGTTCTTGCCAATCGTAGCGGTCGCGGGCAGATTGCCGCCGCCGCCGCCCGGCATGCGATAGGCATCCTTCGGCGCGAAGAGGTGGGCCTCGTTCGCGGCCTTGAAACCACCACTATCCATCATCTGATGCAGCAGCGGCAGATCGTCAAGAATCCAAAAAGAACGTCCCTGGGTCGCGGCAACTAATTCTTTCTCGCGCTTGTGAATCACAAGGTCGGTGATGGGAACTACCGGCAGGTTGAGTTGCAGCGGTTGCCAGTTTGCGCCGTCGTCGAATGAAACGTAGATACCGTTCTCAGTCCCGGCATAAAGCAAACCGCGTTTATTCGGATCTTCGCGGATGACGCGCGTGAACGAAGTAGCCGGGATTCCATTCGTGATTTTCTTCCAGGTCTTCCCGTAATCGCTCGTCTTGTACAGGTAAGGCTTGTTGTCATCGTGCTTGTACATCGTCGCAGCGACGTAGGCGGTCGCCGGATCAAACGGCGAAGCGTCAAGGGAATTGATCTGAATCCATTCCGGCATCATTTCTTTGGGCGGCGTGACATTGTTCCAGTCTTTCCCGCCGTTTCGCGTGACGTACACCAGGCCATCGTCAGAGCCGCTCCAAATCGTGCCGGCCTGTACCGGCGATTCCATGACAGTAAAAACGGTGTCGTAGTATTCGATGGTGGTGTTGTCTTTGGTGATGGGACCACCCGAAGACAATTGCTTCGCTTTGTCATTGCGAGTCAGGTCGGGACTGATGATCTGCCAACTCTGACCCTCGTTAGTCGACTTAAAGACCACGTTCGCGCCGGCATACAAAGTGTTTTGGTCGTGCGGCGAAAAGACGATGGGAAAGTTCCACTGGAAACGATACTTCAAATCGCCTGCGCCCCAACCCATCGGGTTATTGGGATAAGGATTAACGTCGCGCAATTGTCCGGTGCGATGGTCGAAACGGGTTATCAGTCCATCGTACGAACCGGCGAACACAATTTCGGAATCCTTGGGTGACGGTGCGATCCAACCGGATTCGCCGCCGCCCACGTCGAACCAATCACTCGCTCCAATGCCGCCTTCGGTCGTGCGACTGGCGATTCTGACCGTCGAGTTGTCCTGCTGCGCGCCGTAAATGTGGTAGGGGAAATCGTTGTCTATTGCGACGCGATAAAATTGCGCCGTCGCCTGGTCCTGTTCGCTCCAGCTCTTGCCGCCGTTGAAGGAAACGTTTGCGCCGCCATCGTTGCTATTGATCATGCGGTTGGGATCTTCGGGAGCGATCCAGAGATCGTGATTGTCTCCGTGGGGTACTGAAATCGACGTAAACGTCCGGCCGCCATCATTTGATTTATAGAAGCCGGTGTTTAGAACGTAGACAGTATCAGCGTTTTTGGGGTCGGCGTAGATGCGCGAGTAATACCAGGCGCGTTGTCTCAGGTTCCGCTGCTCATTGGTCTTGGTCCATGTCCGGCCGGAGTTGTCGGAACGAAACACACCGCCGTCTTCGGCTTCGACGATGGCCCAGAGTCGTTCGGGATTGGCCGGCGAAACTGTAATACCGACGATTCCGATCATGCCTTTCGGCAAACCCGGGTTGCGCGTGATCTCGGACCAGGTGTCGCCGCCATCAGTTGATTTGAAGATGCCGCTGCCGGCGCCGCCGCTCTCCAGCGTCCAGGGCTTGCGATACACTTCCCAAAAACCGGCGTAGAGGTTGTTGGGGTTGCTGGGATCGATTACCAGATCCGAAGCGCCCGCCTTATCGCTGCGATAGAAAACGTTTTCCCACGTTTTGCCGCCGTCCTTCGAACGAAAAACTCCACGCTGTTCGTTGGCGCCCCAGACGTGACCCTGCGCCGCGACGTAAACGATGTCCGGATTCTTAGGATGCACGCGAATTCTGGAAATCTGTCGCGTGTCCGCGAGACCAACGTTTTTCCAGGTCTTGCCGCCATCGGTCGATTTGTACACTCCGTCGCCATGCGAAGTGTTGCCGCGAATCGCCGACTCGCCCATGCCCACATAGAGCGTGTTGGGATCAGAATCCGACAGACCGATGGCGCCCACCGATCCGGTGCCAAAGACTGCACCGTCAGTGATCGGTTCCCAGTTGATGCCGCCGTCGGTAGTTTTCCAAACGCCTCCGCCCGTGCCTCCGAAATAGAAAACCATTGGTTGCGAAGCGACGCCGGCGACCGCGGTGGAACGTCCGCCACGGAACGGACCAATGGAGCGCCACTGCAAAACTTTCACAGCATCGGCTTCCTTAGGTGTTGCCTGAGGGTTGGACGAAGGGCGTGTCTGGCTGTTGGCGACCGTCGCAGCCAACAGCACTGCGATCAGCAGGGATAATCGAGACATAAGAGCATGGTGACGAACGGCATTCGACATTCGGAGAACTCCTTTGTATTTAATTGATTCGCGCGGTTCTGATATTTGCTGCACAACCGGCGTCGACTGTTCAGGAAAGGCTACGGCTGCGCATCATAACAACAGGCCGTTTGTTTGTCGCGCTTTTATGCTGAGATCCCCAATCTCATTAACGCCTGACTTCAATCAGGTGGGAAAGCGCTTGATGATGAATCGAAACCGTCTAAACCATTTCCTCTTTCTTTTCAGAAGCGCTTCCACCTGACTGAAGTCAGGTGTTAATGGGATTGGGGTCAACTGCGTCCGTTGGGTTAGCAGTGTCTTGACACTCGCGAGCGCGCGCAGATAGACTCGCATCCTTTCAAAATCACAGTATGAAGTGGCACAGACTTTTGTCTGTGTTATCGACCGACACGAGACACCATCACAGGCTGAACCTGTGCCACTTACGCGAAAGGACTCGAATCGATGGGTAAGCGAAATAAGATAACGGTGGTGGGCGCCGGCAATGTAGGCGCGACAGCGGCGCACTGGCTGGCGTCAAAAGAACTTGGCGACGTTGTGCTGGTGGATATTGTCGAAGGCGTGCCGCAGGGTAAGGCCCTGGACCTGGCAGAGACGGCCCCGATTGAAGGCTTTGACGTGCGACTGACTGGTGCGAACACCTACGACGACACGAAGGATTCTGATGTCGTCATTATTACCGCAGGTTTGGCGCGGAAGCCGGGTATGAGCCGCGACGATCTTTTGACGAAGAATGCGGCCATCGTTTCCAACGTAGTTGACGAGATCGTGAAGCGATCTCCCGAGTCGATCCTGATTATCGTTTCCAATCCGCTCGATGCGATGTGCCAGGTGGCGCTGAAACGATCCGGCTTTCCCAAACATCGCGTTATTGGCATGGCCGGCGTGCTGGATTCGGCGCGCATGCGCTGCTTCCTCGCGGAAGCGCTCGACGTTTCGGTGGAAAATGTGACCGCGTTCGTGCTTGGCGGACACGGCGACACGATGGTGCCGCTGCCGCGCTATTCGACGTGCGCCGGAATTCCAGTAACCGAGTTGCTGTCCAAAGAACAAATCGACGCGATCGTCAAACGCACTGCTAACGGCGGCGCGGAAATCGTTGCGCTACTGAAAACCGGATCGGCTTATTACGCGCCATCGGCGGCGGCGGTGGAAATGACGGAATCGATTCTTAAGGACAAGAAAAAGATTCTGCCCTGCGCGGCTTACCTTGAAGGGGAGTACGGAGTGAACGGTCTTTACGTGGGCGTTCCCTGTAAATTGGGCGCCCGCGGGCTGGAACAGGTAATCGAGATCACGCTAACTGCGGAAGAGCGCATCGCTTTGCAAAAGAGCGCCGCCTCCGTCCAGGAGTTGATCGACGTCCTGGGCATCTGAAGAAAGCAAAAACAAAGGCTTTGCCGTAGGGCAGTCGCAACTCTTGATACGAGTCTCACGAAACAAGCTCAAACTGAACCACTCTCTCATTCACCCCCCCGGCTTCAGCCCGGTGACAGCGACGCTCCCAACCTCCTCAACCGTTTCAACGGTTTCTGGCGGTTATGGCAGTTATCGGCGCAACCAACGTTGAAACGGTACTAGTCTCCGTATGAAGTCGAGGTCACCGGGCTGGAGCCGCGGTGTGAATGAGAAGCTGAAAACCTAAACCTTGAACCAGTTACCCTGAAGGTGTTGTGCGGCTTGGCCAAAAAAAGACTAATTGGAGCGTTTGGGAAACCCAAAGCTCGCGCCCCCCATTTTCCCGTCTGTCGAGTCCAGATAAACCACTTGCCGCGTGCGGCCCCCCCTAACGAAGAATTGCAGCTTTATTCCGGGCTTGCTGGCGAACTTGAACATATATATTAGACTTGTTACGTTGCCGTCAGCGTCTTTTTCAGAGCCGTTTCCTGTGGCGATCAATGTGTCGGTTACGGCGCCGCTTCGCCACCTGAGCTTACCCTCGACGATCTCGACAATGATGCTCTTCTGCTCCGCCATTTCAGGCGCTGAAAACTCAAATGTTCCAGTAAGAGCAAGCAGGCCCGGATCCGAATCGCTCGAAGTTTCGCTGCCTTTCGGTGAAACTTCTGTCGTTCTCGGCGGTGCTGAATCGGAAGCTCGGCCACTGTCACCCAAGCTGCTCGTTTTGGAAACCTCGGGTACGGCTCCGTCGAATAGCTTACGGCTATAATAACCGACGCGGCTTACACCCTCCTCTACGTTCTCACCGGCGAAAGTTAATACTATGCAGGCAGCAGCATAATATTCTTCGCGTTTTCCTTTCGAGTTTACTTGTGATGCCGTGGGACGGGACGGCAACTTTAACGAAACGGCCACCTTGGACCGGTCGATTGGCTCCTGATATATCACCTCAACGCGTTCCACAACATCGGCCCCGCTGCGAAATTGCACGTATATTTTCCCCGCAACATCGGTCGCCTCATATTCGGAAAGCGTTGCACTCACTTCCTTAACCGCCAGGCCAAAGGCGTGCTCGACCTGGGACCGTGTAGTACTCCCGGGAAGAATTCCCTTAAAACTGGTTTGTGCGAGCAATGGCATGCTCGAAACAAGTATGAATACTGTCGTTAGAAATACTTTGGTTAGCATAAGGTTTTATTTTTCGACCTTGATCATTTCGACGGCGGTGCTGTCTCGAATGTCATATCTTATTTCTTAAGTTCGTAACGATACTTCGCAAAAGTTGAGATGCCATAATCGGCATTTAGTTCGATAGTGATCGAGGTTGCGTTCATAGGCACCTTAAAAACGTACAAACCGTCTCGTTTTTGCGTCTTGCTTATATAGGCGTTTTGCTGCTGAAACTCTTTTTCCCCGCTTAATCCTAGTCCATACACCCTTACGCTCGCGCTGGCTGGGGGCTGAAGATCCCTGGGGGCAAGCGCGGTCGTAAATGTACCTGATATCCCGATCGTAACCTCTTGTCCCGGGGTAAGCGAACCACCGGGAACGCCATTGAAGGTCCATTCAAGGGTAAGGTTGCCGCCCTCAGCTGGCGGCATGATATCGCGTCTCGTGGCCGTGGTGGGTGAGAACGAATAATCGTACTCGCCGCCGCAACAGGCACTATGATCATGGGGTCTGACCCAAGTATCGACAAGTGTCAGGTCCCCGGCGGCGGGTGGCCGTGGGACAGGAGTCGGCCCGGGCGGATTCTGCTCGTTTTGAATATCGGTGGCTGTGTCGGCGACGACCTTTCCAAGTTTTTCGAAAAAGTCGGGGCCATTATTTTTCGGCTTTGCGTTAGATGGCTTTTCCGGAGTAGGCCGCACCGGTGAATCATCGGGAATGTCTTCAACCTCACTCTTTGAGACGGGGGCGACCGGACGTCTATCGTTACCGGCAGTACGCGGAGCAGAATCCTCGGGAATCTCCTCAACCGCAGGCTTTCGGACGCGGTCGACCGGCCGTTTGTCGTTTCCCGCGGTACGCGGTGCGGAATCCTCGGGGATCTCCTCTACGGCCGACTGTTTCACCGTCGCGTTTTTGTCCTTGATCGATTCCGCGAGGCACGGAAATGGTGCGGCAACACGGCGGGCCTCATCGATAAAACTCCGAGCGTCGCTCAGGCTGCTTGTCGCATCGGCCTTATCGATCAAATCCTCGATCCGGTGCTGGGCTTGCAGTCCGGCTTGTACTTCTGTAATTGCCCGGGAAACCCTCGGCTTTGAACGTATTGACTCTGGTATCTGAGCCGCAAGGTCGGCAGCTTGTTGAAAGCGGCAATTTTGTTTCGACTGGTCAATTAAGTTGGCCGCGTCACGTTCGTTTTTTGCCTCAAGCTCCGCCTTAAAGGCCGATGTGTCACACCCCATCCCGTTCATACGAACGATCAATGCCTCGGCCCGCCCCGTGTCATTTCCATTGATCGCGGCTCGCAGCTCGCCAGTCAGCGGTTGGCATGCCGCCCGATTTACACATGAATCGGCCTTTCTTGGCAGATCAGCCGCCGCACCGATATCAAAGGTCGCGTTGGTAAGCAATGTGCCGATCCGCTCCACGGAGCTCCGCATTGGATCGACCTGGCACATCTCGGCCTTAAATCCGGCGAGCTTCCTTTCAGCGGTCCCTTTTGCAGACTGAATGTCGATCGAAGTTTGGACGAGCTTCGCGACCTGGCCAGCCGCTTCCTGTAGTTTCCCATTGCTGCTATCACTGGCGGTTACGGACAGAATGTCGGAAATCAAAGTAATTCTCTGTTTTAGATCGGGCGGTAGTATTGCCAGCGACTGATCAACGTCGTATGTCTTTTTCAGCAAATCAAACTCCGACCGCAGCGCACCCCGTCTGCCGGAAAGTCCATTGATAAGAGCGATTCCGGCGTCGTATTGGCGTACTGCCGATTGCGAGGCGGCCTCAGCTCGCCTTGCTTCCAAGCCGAGCTTTGCTACGCGGTCCTCGACATCTTTCAGGAAACCTTTTTGAACCTCAGCCTCATTTGACATTCGCAACAGCTCATTCGAATCGGCAACCGCCAGTTTTTCGATCGCGCCTATTTGGCCAAGCAGACCTATCCCCGATCGATAATTCGTCTTTATCAGAGCTCCGTCTGCTGCGGTCGAACAACTCGCCGCCTCTTGATCAGCCGTGCGGATCAGCCGGTTAAGTTCAGCTTCCTTACCCTTTACATCGGCCTCGTATCCTTCTATCTTTTGTTTTAGCTCATCAACAACTACGCAACGTTTCTGACCATTGAGCCCCGACGAGGTGTACATCGTTCCACCGAATGAATCGATCTCACGGATAAGGCCATTCACAGACCTTTCGATCTCGGCCATCTTTTGAGCCGCCGCATTGACGGCTATTACTGTTGAACTCGATGGTTCCGTACTTTCCGCGTTGAACGCAAGCACTCTGGGTTCAAATTTTGCGAGAGCTGCGGTTAAGCTGGTCCAGTCGGGGCCGAGCTCGATAATGTAACGGCCCTTCGTGTTAGAAGGAGCAAGCAGATTCGAAGGCACGGAGCGATTAATTATCTTCTGATATCCGAATTTACTGACATCTACCGTGATGCCTTGTCGTTGGGCCGAAAGCGGGACCCGATCACTATCCGTACTCGAAAATTCGGACTCGCCCGCCGCATTCGTGGGTTTTTCCGATAAAAACATGCCTGTCGACGAATGGAAGACTACATCGGCGTCAGGTACCGGCAGATTTGCGCGATCCCGCACCTCGACGATCAACGCAAGTGCTGTGTCCTCGGACACCGGATCCTCACCCGCGTCCAGCACAATCGTGGCCCGGGCGTCAGCATTGGCGTAATCGACACCGCGGGTGACCGGAACAGTTTGCGTCTTGCTTTTGTAGCCGTTGGCCGATGCGGTTACGACCACGCCGGTTTCGATCCCGAATGCAGTTGCTATCGTCGCGCGCCCATTCTCGTCAGTTGTTACCGCTATATTGCCAACTTTTACCGAGGCTCCACGAATGGCCGCCCGGTTTCTGTCTCCTGCGAGCACCCTGACATAGACCATCTCGCTCAAGGCGGGCTTTTTCTTTTCGATAAGCATGAAAGTCCCCAGATCCACTTCGGGGCTTCCAAGAGCTACCGTCACTGTCTTGGTGACCGTCTCAAAATTATCCTGTGAAATTTCGAGATCAAACCTGCCGCTGTTCTCCACAGGAATGCGCGCCAATCCGGACTGCCGGTCTGTGTAACCCTCATAAACGCGTTTCGAATCCCCAAATCGGCCAGCCAAAACAACGCGGACATCGCCAACAAAATTTTTGTCTAAAGTATTTTGAACCCGAACGAGGACATCCGTCTTACTGGGCGTGAACGCTGTCCGCTTGAGATTTATTGGAGTCCTCACGGTCGTTCTTCTTTGGCTCGTTGTTAACTGTACAAACGTGGAAGCAGGCTCGTAGCCGTCCTTGTGGACCTCGACCAAGTAATCGTCGGCAATCACGTACCTGCCGGCCGATCCGTCGGATGTGGTGGCGACCTCAGCATATACGCGTCCGGATTGAGTATTTCTAAAAGTAATGCGTGCCCCGTCGACAGGCCGGGTGCTGCCATCGATCTTTTCAAAAACCTTGAAACGGAGGTCTATGAGGTCTTTGCGATCAGCACCGAATAGGTCATTATCGATCGGTTTGAGAGCGATAAACTTTTCGGTCTCAATTGATGAGTCAATATAGGCTTCACCGCTCGAGTCACCTTTGGTCGCCTCAACCTTTACCTTGAGTGGCTTGTACGAAAACACCTTAAGTTGTACCCGGCCCTCGCTATCGGTTTCGTGTTGAGACTCCGGCGTGTAAGACCCTCCAATATTAACCAGTGCTCCGCCCACCCTTTGTCCCTTCGCGTCGGTCACAAATATAGTAAACGGAGGCCCTTCGATCGAAATGGCATGAGCCATTGAAGTTGAGGTCAGTGTTATCGTCTCTTCGCCTTTTAAATAACCTTTATATGTTTTTATATGGATTTTCGGGGACGGATCGTTTGAAGTTATTTTGAACTCGGCTCGGCCATTCTTATCGGTCCGCTCCTGATAATCATATTTAAGCAGGTCTCCAAAATTGTCTTTCCAAACCGTAACGACGGCGTCGGGAACCGGTGTAACACCACCTTCCATCACCATGATCGCCAGTGAGAACGTGCCACGAAAACCGCTGCCTGCCGCTGAAGAAAAGCGCCCCGGGCCGGCATCGTTTGCCGGGACAGTGATCGCAAACTGGAGTAGAAACGCGGGAATTAATATGACGCTTACCAGACGGTTTAGATCTCTCATAACTTCCCTCGGTTGAGAAATAGCGGATCAAATCAATTGTAAATTACGATTTTACGAGACCACGTCGGATGTTTTTAATGCTTTGAACCAGAACATTCGTCTACGACCGCCGTTTCTTTCCACACGCACTGATGATCTGATTTTTAGCGAGGCCCGTTCCGCGGCGTTCGATGGGATAGACCAGCACCGGAAACGTCTTTTGACGCATAAAATAAACTATTTCCAGATCGATTCCGGTGGCCTGCGCTGCGCTACGCTCCGCTCCGACCGCTGGCTACTTTGTGGCAGCCCTGGCTGCTGGACCCTACTTCTTCAGCCAGCCTAACAGTCCGTGAACGATCGTTTCGCGATTTTCTTCGTAGATGGCGCGCGTGAGCGGGATGCCCATCGGGCAGGCCCGGACGCAGTTTTGTGCGTTGCCGCAGTTCGCGATGCCGTCTTCCTCGACCAGCGCCGCGAGACGGTCGTCGCGATTCATCTTACCGGTAGGATGCATGTTGAAGAGACGCACTTGCGCGATCGCCTGGGGACCAATGTAGTTATCGCCATCGTATTGCGGACACGCTTCCAGGCAGCAACCGCAAGTCATGCAACGTGAGTAGGCATAACGTTCCTGCACTTCCTCCTGGTCCATGCGCGGGCCAGGTCCCAGATCGTGCGTGCCATCCAACTCAATCCACGCGTGCACCCGTTTTAGGTGATCGAACATCTGCGAACGATCAACTACCAGATCGCGAACGTTGGGAAACTTGGACATCGGCTCCAGCTTGATGGGCAGGTCCAGGTTGTCTACCAGTGCCGAACATGACTGGCGCACCTGGCCATTGATCACCATCGTGCAGATACCGCACACCTGTTCCAGGCAGTTCATGCTCCAGACCGGCGGCGTAGTGGCCTGGCCTTCTTTGGTCACCGGGTTTTTCTGAATCTCCATCAGGCAGGAGATGATGTTGAGATTCGGACGGTAAGGAATCTCAAACTGTTCCCAGTACTGCGACGCGTCGGGGTTGGTGCGCCGGCGAATGTGAATCTCGACGGATTTTGGCGGCGTGCGTCGCGAAGTTTTTTTCTCGTGTGTGGACATGTGAAATTCTCTTAAGCCTTCGCGGGTTCCTGTTTGCCTTTGCTGTAATCCCGCTTGCGCGGCGGGATCAATGAAATATCCACCGCTTCATACGAAAGCACCGGACCTTCGCCGGAGTATTCTGCGATCGTCGTCTTCAGGAACTGTTCGTCATCGCGATTCGGAAACTCCGGTTTGTAATGTGCGCCGCGCGACTCATTACGATTCAACGCCCCGAGTGTAATCACTCGCGCCAGCTCCAGCATGTGCTTCAAATGGCGCGCGTGCGGCAACGCCATCGTGGCCCAGAGATTCGAGTCGTTGATTGAGATATGATCGAGGCGCTCCAGTAATTCCCGCAGCTTATTGTCGGTGGCGGCGAGCTTATCGTTGTAGCGAACCACCGTGACGTTGTCGGTCATCCACTTGCCCAGCTCCTGGTGCAAGCCGTACTGATTTTCCTTGCCGCTTTGCTTGATCAGGACGTCGTTGATTTCCTTCTGCCGCTTCAATTCCTGATCGTAAATCGACGATCCGTCGGAGCCGTTGCGCGCCACTCCCTGCGCAAACTCGATCGCCGCCGGCGCGGCAATGAAGCCGCCGTAGACACAACTGACCAGCGAATTTGCGCCCAGCCGGTTAGCGCCGTGGATGGAATAGTCGCACTCGCCCGCGGCCAGCAGGCCGGGAATGTTCGTGCGCTGGTTGTAGTCGACCCACAACCCGCCCATCGAATAATGCACGCCGGGAAAAATACGCATCGGCACGTGCCGCGGATCGTCGCCAACGAACATTTCGTAGATTTCCAGAATCGCGCCGAGCTTTTGATCGAGGGTTTCAGCAGGTATATGACTTAAATCCAGATAGACCTGGTTCTCGCCATCAACGCCGCGGCCGTCAATACAAACCTGAAAAATCTCGCGCGTGGCAATGTCGCGCGGCACGAGGTTGCCGTACGCCGGGTATTTCTCTTCGAGAAAATACCAGCGCTCGTTTTCGGGAATCGAACCGGGAGCGCGTTTGTCTTTAGCAGCGCGCGGTACCCACACGCGCCCGCCCTCGCCGCGGGCCGACTCGGACATCAAGCGCAGTTTGTCTTCGCCGGGAATCGACGTCGGATGGACCTGAATGAATTCGCCGTTTGCGTATTTCGCCCCCTGCAAATAACAGGCGGCGACGGCGCTGCCGGTGCAGACCATGGAGTTGGTCGATTTGCCGTAGATCAAGCCGGGTCCGCCGGTGGCCATGATGACCGCATCCGCTTTGAATGCCTTAAGCTCCAGCGTCTGCAGGTTCATGGCGATCAGGCCGCGCGACACGCCGGCCTCATCGAGCACGAGCGAAAGCATTTCCCAGCCTTCATACTTCTGCACACGACCCGCAACTTCCTGGCGGCGCACCTGCTCATCAAGCGCGTACAAGAGTTGTTGTCCGGTCGAAGCCCCGGCGAATGCCGTGCGGTGATGTTTGGTGCCGCCGAAGCGGCGGAAGTCCAACAGCCCTTCCTTCGTGCGCGAGAAGGGAACGCCCATGCGATCAAAAAGATAAATGATCGCCGGCGCCATTTCGCACATGGCTTTTGCTGGTGGCTGGTTGGCGAGAAAATCGCCGCCGTAAACCGTGTCGTCGAAATGTTCCCAGGTAGAGTCGCCCTCGCCTTTCGTGTTCACCGCGCCATTGATACCGCCCTGGGCGCAGACCGAATGCGAACGTTTGACCGGGACAACGGAGAACAGATCCACCGCATGGCCCGCTTCGGCAATTTTCATGGCGGCGGCAAGTCCAGCCAGGCCGCCCCCGACAATCGCTATTTTGATTCCAGTTGCCATGGCGCTAGAGCAGTCCTCCCAATAACCCGCCGGGTCTTATGAAAGCGACGGCTGCATTAATCCCCACCAGCAACAACACGACGCCAAAAGCAATACACGCATAGCCGGTGAGGCGTTGCGCTCGTTCACCAATCGTGATGCCCCAATCCACCATGAACAGCCAGATACCGTTTGCGAAATGCCACACGGTGGCCGTGATGCCAATCATGTAGACGATGAAGATCGGTATTATCCGAAATTCGCGGGAAACGATTTCAAAAGCCATTCCCGGCTGGTGCGCCACCGAGATGGTGTTCAGACCGGGGATCATGCCAAATCTGAAATTGAGCACGTGAAAGGTGATAAAGACGAAGAGGATCATTCCCGTCAGGCGTTGGATTGTGTAGAACCAATTCCGCGGATACGGGTAGTTCAGGTTGTTCGGGCGCGCCTCCATCGTAATCATCAGGCCATAGACGGCGTGATAGATGAGCGGTATAAATATCCCGCCAATCTCGATGAAAAGTATGTAGGGAATCGACTGCAGGTCCTTGACGGCATTGTTGAAATCGCCGGGCCCTGTCAGTGCTTTAGAGTTTGTGTAGAAGTGCTCGAGCAGAAAGAGACCGAGCGGAACAATACCGGAAAGTTGATGCAGCTTTCGCAGGACAAAGGTCCTGCTCAATGGGATCGCCAAGGACGCACTCCTTCGCCGCGAAGCTTTCGCACCACTTCTGCCCGGCCTGGTTTATGAATGATGTTCACGAACACTGAAATTATATTGGGAAGTGTGGGAAAAGCAAAGCACCGCTGAAAAACCTGATGGCGATTGCGGACCTAACCAGTTATTCGGCCACCAAATTGGCCCAACTAATCAAGACGCGAGCGGTCTCTCCAGTCGAGGTTATGCAAGCGCACCTGCAGCGGATCGAACAGGTGAATCCGCCGCTGAACGCTATTGTGACCCTGGCTCCGGACGCGATGGATCGCGCACGCGTTGCCGAAGCGAAAGTCATAAGCGGGAACGATCTCGGTCCGTTGCATGGTGTGCCTATCACGATCAAGGACACCATCGAAACTGCGGGTTTGCGTACGACGTTCGGATCCAGATTGCGCGCCGAGTTCGTCCCCGAAAATGATGCGCCGGTTGTAGCCCGACTGAAAGCGGCGGGTGCAATTGTTTTAGGGAAAACCAACACGCCGGAACTGGCAATTCCTTACGAGACTGAGAACGCGGTCTTTGGCCGAACAAATAACCCGCACGATCTGTCCCGCACAGCTGGAGGATCTAGCGGAGGTGAAGCCGCCGCGATTGCCGCCCGACTTTCGCCTGCGGGCCTGGGCAGCGATTTGTCCGGATCGATTCGCGTGCCGGCACACTTCTGCGGGATTGCGGGGTTGAAGCCAACGTCGCAGCGGGTGCCAATGCAGGGGCATGTGCCGCAAGCGATCGGCCCCCTCGCAATCGGCGCGTGTATTGGTCCCATGGCGCGTCGCGTCGAGGATCTGCGTCTTCTGTTCAACGTAATGGCGGATCCTGGTTACTCGCCTGCGAATAAAGAAGCGGCTTCTGTAGTTACTCAGGTCGAAGACTCCGCCGTCCGCGGCCTGAACATCGGTTGGTATGCGGACGACGGCGTCGTGCCGGTGACGCCAGAAACGTCGAACGCCGTGAGAAGTGTCGCCGCAGCGCTCAGTCGGTTTGGAGCCTGCACCTCTGAATGTCTTCCGCCGGGTGTGCTCGAAGGATCCCGACTTTGGATTGAGATGTTTTCGCAGTCCTCGCTCGATCAAATCCGCGAGTTCGCTCGGGGACGCGAAGGCGAAATGGGGCCATCGGTGAGGGCGCTGATGTCGTCGGTATCAATGTCTCCGGCCGAAGCTCAGGCACGATCGGCATCCGCCCTGGATGAGCGAAACCGGCTGCGCGATGACTTGCTGCAATGGATGGAGCGGTATCCAATAATCATCGCGCCGGTTGGCTCAACTCAGGCATTCACGCATGGAATGCAGCGCCTTGAGGTTGAGGGGAAAAGTATCAGTGTCTTTCGAGCTTTCAGTTACAGCCAAACATACAACGTCTTCGACTTGCCTGTGGTGACGGTTCCCGTGGGCAGAAGTAACGGTTTACCGATTGGAGTGCAAATCGTCGGGCGGCCCTTCGCAGAGGATCTTGTGCTGACGGTGGCTGCGTTGGTGGAAAGGGAAATTGCAATTCCATCCTCATAGCACTCAAGCTCTTCCCTGGTACCGCGGGCGTTCCGCCCGCAAAACGTGACACTTCGGTCAACATCTCGAAAGACTTGTTTCGTGCTGGGCACTCACGGCGGGCGGGACGCCAGCGGTCCCAGTGAACAGCCTGAGTCCTACTATCTGAACTAGACCCTTGCGTGACGTTTCAGAAGTTTGTCGGAGTATCGCCGATCCGCTATAGTCTGGGCGCACTTTTCCCACCGCTTTGTTGTGAGGTTCTAATCTTCCTGGAGGCGACTATGGATTTTGTTTTTTCGGGTTTCGTCCTAATGGTCATCGCAGTCTTTATGCTCCTGGTTGCGATCAAAACCATCCGCATCGTGCCCCAGGCAACCGTCATGCTCGTTGAGCGGCTGGGCCGTTTTCTGAAAGTCGCCGACAGCGGATTGCACGTCTTCATTCCATTCTTCGATAAGCCGCGGGCCGTTTATTGGACCAACATGCGCCCGGGCGTGACCTCGATCGATTTGCGCGAACAGTACATCGATCTGCCGCCACAGCCCGTGATTACTCGCGACAATGTGACCATCCATGTTGACTCCGTCGTGTACTGGCAGATCACCGATCCCATCAAAGCCGTTTACGAGATGAACGATCTGGTCGGCGGCATTGTGCAGTTGACGATTACCGGGATGCGCGCCGTTATGGGCGACATGGATTTGGACCATACCCTGTCGCAGCGCGATCAAATCAATGCGAAGTTGCGCATCATTTTGGATGAAGCCACCGACAAATGGGGCGTGAAAGTTACCCGCGTTGACGTCAAAAACATCGATCCGCCCGAAGACGTCCGCATCACGATGGAGAAGCAGATGACGGCCGAACGTACCCGTCGCGCCCTCGTGCTGCAGGCAGAAGGCGAAAGGCAGGCCGCCATCACGCGGGCTGAAGGCGAAAAGCAATCTGCGATTACCAGGGCAGAAGGCGAAAAAGAGTCGGCGATCCTGCAGGCCGACGGCGCGGCCCAAGCCCGACTGCGTAACGCGGCGGCCGAGGCCGAAGCGATCCTGCGCGTGGCCCAGGCCATGCAAGATCACGGCAACCCGGCGCAATACCTGATCACTAAGAGCTACATTGAGAGCCTGCGTGATATGACGCGCACCAATAATTCGAAGGTGATCTTCATGCCCGTGGAAACTTCGGCAATGTTGTCCAGCGTGGGAGCGATCAAGGAAGTGCTGTCGCAAACCGGAGAGAAGAGCGGAGAAGAAAAGCCCCCTACGCCGCCGAAGCCGAGACAGCTACCTACGTAACTGTAACCTCAGATCGACCAGCCACTAGTCATAGTGAGCGTCGGCCCACCGGCGCTTGCGAAATTTTTCGTCTCGCCAAAAATCTTTCAGCAAGGTTCCCGTCGAAGTTGGACGACGCCCGTCGGAATCCGACGGCGGCAGGATCACGCTTAAGACATCATACCGGTAAGGCGCATCCATCAAATCCATCATGCGGCGGTAGGCGCGGGCTGCGCGAGCAATCTGTCGTTGTTTGCGCAAGTCAACATTGACTTGCGGCGAAGCAAACCAATCCGACGCCCGCGTTTTCACTTCGATAAAGCAGAGCGTTGGGCCGTCGTAAGCCACGACGTCAATTTCCGCATTCACAACTACGCCCCTGGCATTGCGTCCTACGGGCAGCTCAAAATTAGCCGCGACTATGCGATAGCCGACACGCGCGAGGTATTTAATTGCCCACGCTTCGCCGCGGCGGCCGAGGTCAATATGGCCAGCGACTTCGACGGCTGGTGACGGCGCCTTTCCGGCCCATAGTTTGCCGAGCAGTGGAATCATCAAGATCAGTAGGACAGGCATTCCGGCCTGTACCGCCTTGGTCGGAGTCGCGTCACCAAATCACTAACGGGACAGACAGGAATGTCTGTCCTACATCACCGCATAGCGACGATAAGAGAGGCGCAGCTTCGCCGTTCGCAGCTGCGGGTTTTTCAGATCAATCCTGAGCCTGGGGACGACGCCGGCCGGCTTTCCACCCGGCGCGCAATACGTCAACAGGTAATGAGATCTTAGTTCCCGCTCGGTCCGCTGAAGAATCTGGGGGATGTCCTGCACCTTCTTCATCACAAACGACCGGCCTCCCGTGTCTTCAGACAGTTCCGTAATCTCGTCGCGTCCGTAGATCGTGTATCCCTTATCCAAAGTGCTGATTGAGAAAACAGCCACGTCGTGAAGTGCGGCGTACTCGACGGCTTCACGAAGCTTTATCGTGCTCGAGTTATCCAGGCCGTCCGTCAACAGCATGACGATGCGGCGGACGCCCGTAATCGGTTTAAGGATTCCGTCCGTTGAGCTCCAAACCGCGTTCCAGATTGCCGTACTTCCTTGTCTCTGCGGCCGGATGGGCGGTGAGCGTCCGGCGCCGACTCCGCCGAGGACATAATCGGGCGGGCGAATAGATTCAATTCGAGCAATGGCCGCCTGCAGTCTCGCGGACTCGTTGGTCAGCTCTTCCTCTACAATCGCTTCTCCGGAAAAGGAAACTACCGCGGCGCGATCTCTTTTCGTGCGCAGGACCCACTCCACAAATTTCTGCGCCGCCAGCTTCGTCTGCGATAGGGTGAATTCCTGCGACATGCTGGTGTCGATTAGGATAACGACGGCCAAAGGCTGATCCAGTTTGGCCTCGAGGTTCAGAATCTCGGCCGGCGCTTTGTCTATCGTCAGAGCTAAATCTTCGAGGCGCAGGTTTGCGAAGTGCCCTTCCTTGTCTTCGACATTCAGTGCGAGTTGTCTTTGCCGGGAGGGTTCGCAAGCTGGTGCGCTTGCCTGCGGCAAACTAGCTTGTCCCGCGGTGTAGGAACCGGAGCAGAGAAGTAGGCAGAGCGTAAATGATGCGGCGACGACCCACTTAGGCATCACGAAAGCGTTATTGCAATTGATTTGCTTCATCTGGTTTGGATC
Organism: Blastocatellia bacterium; assembly: GCA_034665305.1. Classification (GTDB taxonomy): domain Bacteria; phylum Acidobacteriota; class Blastocatellia; order Pyrinomonadales; family Pyrinomonadaceae; genus DASXRU01. The sequence goes on from JAXDFZ010000011.1 coordinate 394,661, forward strand.
TATCTGGAGTGCGGTGGCAAGCGTAGCGCGACACCGCTTTGGGTCTGGCTCCCGCAGCGCGTTTCAAAGGCAATCCAAAGCGCCGTCGCCGCTGCGCTCTGCCGGAGCACTCCATACAGAAGCGCAGATTTTTGTCGCCGGCTCATACGAACCTGTTTACGCTCGTCCATCAAGAGCATCGCGAGCCGCCATGGCCGCTGTTACCTGCCCATCATGTGACAATAAAGAATCCGTCACAAGTGCTCACTAGAACGTCAAACAAGTAGCCTACCATCGGGCCATGAAAGGCAATAAGGGTAAGTTGCTGCGTGACCTGTCCAAGCCGTGCAAAGTATTTGTTAACAGCCGGGTTTTCGAAAGTGAAGGCCGAAGCAACCTAAAGCTATTTTCAAGTCAATAAGACCCTTCGCATTGGTTGAATCTCATATGGGAGGAACCTTGCGAGTGTAGAAAAACGGCTGAGAAGATAGCCAAAAATACGAAAAATGGGGACGCTTTTGGCGGCCCCATTTTGTTCCTAATTACGAATAAAGGGGAATAACTTACATGCGTAAAGCACTTTTCATGGTTCTGTTTGCTGCCTGTTGTGCGTCTGCGGCGTTTGCCCAGGATGAATACAAGAAAGGCGAAGTCTATGTCGGCTATTCACATAACCGAGTTGATACGCACGGCGCGTTCAATCCTAGCAACCCGAATGACGACAGTCGCGATGGCTTCAACGGCGTCAACGTGGATCTCAAGGGAAACCTGACGCGGTATTTCGGTTTGAAAGCCGATCTTTCGTATCACCAAAAGAGTGCTGATTTCAATTTACCTGGCGGCGTGAATGTTAACGTCAAGGGTCGATTGTTCGAGGCCATGGGTGGCGTGCAGTTGCAGGACAATGCCGTGGCGACGAAGGTGCGCCCATTCGCTTATGCGGTGGTCGGTCTGGCCCATGTTACCGGCGACGTCACGAGCAACAGCGTGCTGATTCCGAATGCGAGTGACAGTGATAACGGTCTGTCCGCAGCCTTCGGCGGCGGTCTTGATCTGCGCTTGAACGACAAGATCGACTTGCGTTTGATTAAGGCTGACTACAACCCGGTAAGAATTGACGGCACGACGGACAACAACTTCCGTGTTGGCGTTGGCTTGAACTTCCGCTTCTAGTTTTACGGGATCGGAGAAAGAGAGGCCCGCGACTCCCGGAGTCGCGGGCTTTTTCCGTTGTGCCTATTGCCCGCAATCGGCGTTGCTATGAGCGTGGCTGATACCGAACCGATCCTGGTATTCCGCGGAAGTTATGAAGGCGCATACCATGCCGCGATAATTGTTGGGCGCGTCATTATTCAACACCTTGAGCCAGAAGTTGTAACCCTCAGGCTCAGGATCGCGCTTCAGATAACCAAAGTACTGCATCAACACGAACGAAGGATTGTATTCGCGAGCTTTGAAGTCCTGAATTTCAATTACGTCTCGCAAAACCTGCGCGCGGCTCTTGCCACTGTCTGACATCGCTCGGATCTGTTGTTCGCGCTCAGTCCCGTACCCTGTGAGACCCGCCGTGTCAAAAAGCTTGTTGACGAAAATCACGTGGCTCATATTTTCGGGATATTCCTGAAGGAATGCAGGGCGCTGCATCCAGGACGCTGCAAATCCCGCTTTGGCTATTTCCAATGCCGAGCCGCCGGTCACTTTCCGGCGATCTGTCGTGAATTCCTGATAATGGGGCTGCCGGCCATACGACGCTTTGTACATGCGATAAACAAAACTGCCGGTGTCCTGAAACTCCTGCTCAACAAAAAATGAAGCCGAAACGCCGATGCGTCGATCATTCAAGCAAGCGGCGGCCCCCGCGCATTTTGTCAGCTCGTCGGTCCAATACGCCCATCCGTCCGGATCCGGCTCGCGATTCAGAAAATCAAGGTAGTGCTGCCGGATGAAGAACGTATCCAGATCAATTGGATTGCCGCGAAACGCTTCAGGGTCAGCCAGCATTTGCAGGAACAGGTTCGCAAAAGGAGACCCCGTGACATTTCCGGCACCGAGAGCATTGAAAGGCGCGCTTAAACCGCTGCTATTGGCCAGCAGAATGACAGTGATGTTTCGGCCTGGTACTTTCAGAATTAGTCCGGAGAATGTGTCCCATTGGCCGTAGTGCCAAATGAGCCGCTCGCCATCAGATATTTGCACGAACCAACCCAGCGCATACGGCAGCTTCTGACTTTTGGAATTGACATGATTCGTCCACGCCTGCTCTTGCGTTTGCGAGGAGAGCAGAAGGTGTTTGTCAATTGCGGAGTCATAGCGAGCCAGGTCACGGACGGTTGAGACCAAACCGGCAGCGGCGGAGATGCCAGTAGGTGGATACGTCGAAAGAATCTGCCGCCCACTGCCGTCCACGATGTAAGGTTTCGCGAGCCGGTGGATCACTCGCGTGTAACGCTGCAGGGTTTCCGGCGTAAACAAAGCGGCAGTCGCGGATGCGGGAAACTCCATATCCTGGCCTGGCACCGAGTCCTGCATTTCGAGCGGATCGAGGATAGTTTTCGCTAACGCTTCCCGGAACGACTGGCCGGCGCAAGCGTCAATTACGGGAGTGAGGAAGCTGTAACGGTTGCCGCTGTATAAGTAACTCTCTCCGGGCGGCGAACTCTGCGATGTGTGAGTAAAGAGGTGGCGCACGGTGACGCGTGAATCTGAAATGCCTGAGGTGTAGGAGTTAATGCGCGTGTCGAGGTTCAGTGTGCCTCGCTCAACGCATCTCATAAGGAGCATCGAAGCAAACGTCTTGGTAATTGATGCGCTGCGGTAAGGCGTATCGGGCGTGGCCGGAATTTGGTTCTCAACATCACTAAAGCCAAAACCACTCGCCCAAATGAGCTGGCCGTGCGAAACGATCGCGGCTGACAGCCCGGGTATTCTGTATTGCTGGCGCAGGTAGTCAAGTGACTGGGCAAACTGATTCAACCGCGCCTGATCGGCAGCCGGGGATCCTTGTTGAGCGAAAGCGCTCGCGGGAAAAGATAACTGAGCGACGAACACGACGAGGCAAAGGGCGAGGGCAGCGCACGAACGGGCTCGTCGATCTGCGTGATAACCCAAAGCTCGTAGACGTATGCGGATCATAAAACTCCTCTTTGCGAATCATTCGCAGGGCTTGCGGACGGAGTTGAAGTGAAGCGGAGAAACCCGGTTCCTGGTTCTTACTGGGAATACTTAAGCTGCGAGCCGGTCACGCGTGTCGACTAGGGAGCTACCTCTTAGTTCCACTAGCGCGTGCTCATGGTGGAAATCTGTTTCAGCGTTTTGTCCTGCACGTGCGATGCCGCGCGGGCGAAAAGCCGCTCATAGCGTTGACACCCAATCAGCAATTGAACAACTCCAGATGCTGGCTGACATCTCCTCGGAGGGCGTACCCCATATCAAGCAGGACGTATGGAGAAGATACTGATAGCGTGTTATCCGTACGATTGTCTGGCGACGGATTTGACGGAAAATAAACGCAATTAACGCATTTCAAAGCGGCATGGCGATTGCCACATGGTTTTCGGAGGACAGGGAGGACACAATGAAAACACGTCAATTGACAAAAAGAATCAGTGGAGCAATTCTGGGACTAACGATGATCCTGGGCATTGGTTTCGCTTTCAGCACTTCGGCGCAGGCCCAATACCGGAATGATACTTATTCTCAGAATCGCCGGGAGCGGGAACGCCTGGAGCGCGAGCGAATCGAGCGCGAACGGCTGGAACAGGAACGGATCCAGAACCAGCAGAATGGCAACAGCGACTGGTGGCGGAACCAGAACGGCCAATGGGGTCGCAATCGTAATCGTCGCGGCAACAACGGCGACGGCTACGGTAACTATGGTGGGACTTTTCAACTTCGGCAGACGGCATTGAATGCCGGCTACAACGAGGGAATCAAGGAAGGTCGCAAAGACCGTTCGAGCCGCGAGCGTTATGAGTTTCGTGATGAAAGCGCGTTCCAGAAAGCGAGCAAGGATTACAGCTCACGTCTGGGAGACCGCAGTCTCTACAGCCGGTACTTCCGCGAGGCGTTTCAAAACGGATACGACGCGGGATACAACGGTTACTAAATTTGCCTGACGGCAAGAATGGGAAAGGGAGCAGGCGACTGCTCCCTTTTTTCATTGGCGTGGAAGGTGCCTCAAGTTGGAAAACCAGCGATTTGCCATTTGCCATTTCTCATTTTTCATTGGCCCCCTCGTTTCGCGTGGAGTCACCTACGTTAGAGAGTCGCTCCACTACCGCCATCAATGGCAAATGAGAAATGACAAATGGCAAATGGTTTCCTCGTCCCTTACCTTCGCGATTACTCCGCCACCGGATGCAACGTATCGAGCGCAATCTTCCATGCTCCACTTCGACTACGCTTCCAGACGCGCACATAGTATCCCTTCTCCGCTGGACTGCCGCTCGCTCTAAGTTCGTACCTGCCGTACGTGTAGCCCAGATCGTTCGACCGCGACACATCTGCGGCGATTGGGTCCCACGTCATTTGCGAGTTCCTGCTCATAAAAAACGATCTGATAGCTCGCCGATCAGTGAAGGGAAGACTGCCGTCGCGATGCAATCTGGCGTGCACATCCAGGTAGTCCAGGTACGCGCGCGCAAGTTCGCCGGCAGTCGCCTGTGCCAGGAAATCCCGATCCAATTTCATCAGCGACTCCGCGTCCGACCCGACGCTGTGCTTGGCCATTGGCACTCGCGGTGCGACCCGCAAGGGAAACTTTCGTTGCGAATGATCGGGAGTGTCGATGCCGAGATCGAGCGCTACCTTCCAGCTGCCGTTAACCTGTTTCTTCCAGATCGAAAAATAGAAACCATAGTGCGGCGGATTCTTTTGCGGCGAGTTATCGGTAAGAACGTAAGGCCCGGTCGTGTAGCCCAGGTCCCCGGCGTTTGAGATGTCGGCGTAGGCGGGTTCCCAGTTCAAAACGATAGGCGCGCGCGTCGCGGGAGCGAGACGTTTCAAAATAGCTTCCCGGGTCTTCACCGGGTGCGGTTGAAAATTGATGCCATCGTCGGCGAAGAACGAGAGGAACGATTCGCGAATTCCTTTCTCGACGCTGGTGCGCGCAAAAGCCCTTTCGGCCGCAACCAACGAAGCCAGCGCGGGTGACATCTTCGGTTGCTGGCTCGCCACCGGGGCCAACAATGCCAGCAACACGAGTATCAGCGAGCAAGATCGTTTCATTGCATTACAACCTTAAGAGAGAGATTGTGTCCCCGAGTTGATCGCGCGTTTCTTATTTGCATTGATGTCGTCTATTCACGATAGCAACTCCGCGACAATTGCGTTGACATGAATCTGTGTCGTATCCAGGAATCTAACACCGGCCGGTTCGGCATCGCGCAGAATAAGCGGCAGTTCCGTGCCGCCCAGGATTAGGCCTTCGACGGCCTCTTTATCGTGCAACCGGCCGACTATTGCCAGCAAACCAGCGCGCGTTTCGGGAAGGATGATTCCCGCCAAAAGCTCACCCATGTATTTCTCATGAATGTAAGCCTGTTCCGTTAGCGAGGGTACAACGACTTCAATTCCAGAGCGCGAAAAGACCCGAGGATAGAAATCGGCCTGCATCGTGAACCGCGTACCGAGCAAGCCAACCTTCTTAAGTCCGAGAGACTTGGCCGCATCGCACGTTGCTTCGACGATGCTGATCAGCGGCAGAGGCGATCGGCGATCCACTTCCTCAAAAACAATGTGCGGAGTGTTTGAGGCCAGTAATCCAAAATCGGCTCCGGCGCGCGCTAGTTTCTCCAACTCCACCACGAGGTAATCGGCCACCGACGCCAACTGGTTCGCTTCCATCATCGCGATCATCTTTTGCAGATCGACGCTGTTGATAAGGATCGGCGGATAGCTGCCATCGGCCTTGATTCGCCGGTAGGCTTCGATGATGAATTTGTAGTACTCGAGGGTTGATTCCGGCCCGATACCACCGATGATCCCGACGGTTTTCATCACTGGTTCGCTGGAGCCAGGCGAGTTGATCGAGAAAGGTTGTTGCTGAAGATCAGGACGGGGATCATTTGGTTGCGGAGTCGCATACCGAGCGCCACGCAGACTTTAAGAAGATTTCAGGGCGCCGGCAAATAACCAGCGCCCTGATACAGATGCCTTACGGCGTTGTAGAAGTGGTGCCGTCGGCGTAGGTCACATTGGTCAGCGTCGAGGTCATTTTCGGAAGGACCATACGGGTCTTGCCGTCCTTCGCAGTTACCCGTAGCAGACGAGGAATCGACACAGTTTTCTTAAGCGTCTTCTCTTTGCCGGGAGCGATCCGGGATTTTGAAGTCAACTCGCGTTTGCCTACCAACTGGCCCGATGTCGGGTCCGTGAACAATACCTGCCATGAGATGAACTTGATTTCGTTGCTGCCGTGATTCGTGACTTTCAATTTGGCTTCAACTCCACCATCGGGCCGCATGCCGTACGTGAAAGGCAAGGACCTGTACTGGTATAGCCGGTTGAAGTGAGTATTCAGCTCAGCTTCGCGTGACCGCTGTGCGGTGATGGATTCTGAATTTCGCGCGTCCTTGTTAATGTAAATACTCTCGCTCGATTGGGCCTGGGCCCGGACTCCCATGGCGAGGCCAATCGCGAACGCTGCCAGCAGGCCTAGCAAAGCTCCCCCCAGGTGCTTAGTTAAATTTTGTGTGTTCATTTCGCCCCATCCTCCGTTCAATAAATAGGCCAAAGGTCTTAGCGATTGGCTCACCCCCGCGATCAGTCGCGGGTGGCCTCCAGGGAGAGGGTTACGTGGCGCACGAGAATACTCCGCGTTTGATCCGACTGTCTATAGTGACGACAGCGGGTTTAAGGCGTTTTAGACGTAGTGCCGTCGGCATAGGTTACGCTGTCCAGCGCCGTTGTCATGGTCGGTACGACCGCGTAAGTTTTGCCGTTCAACCCCGTGACCTTAACCGGGCGCGGAATTCTTATAGTCTTCTTGAGCGTCTTTTCCTTGCCGGGAGCGATTTTGGATTTTGAAGTTATCTCGCGTGTTTCTAACACCGCGAAGGTTGTCGGATGGATGAATGACACCCGCCATAGGACCGACTTGATTTCATTGCTGCTGGTATTCGTGAGGGTCAATTTTGCTTCAAGATTACGGTTAGGCTGCGAGTCGGTTGGCGAGGACGGATTCCGGCCTCTATTCATCTCAGCGTCGCGATACCTCTGCGCGTCCGCGCTGTCTGAATTTCGCGCGTCCTTATTCATTCTCGGGTCCTGGGACTGGGCTTGCGCCGAAGCGGCAAAAACAACGCCGATTGCCAGCGCCGCAATGAGACCAAGCAAACCTCCGCCAATGCGAGTGCTAAATTTTCGTGTGTTCATTTCGCTCCATCCTCCTGTTGTTAGATAGGCCAAACGGTCCAGCCGTTGGCCTTCACCCCCCACACAATAGCGCGTGGTTTCTAGGGAGAGGGTTATGTTGCCGCGAGAATACCCTTAGTTTGATTCGTATGTCTATCACTCCGCTACCAGCAGGACTAAACACTCGGCCGTCACAGTGAGACGCCATCCGAGTTCAAATGGGGAGTGAAGAAAAGACCTTCTTGTCCAAAGGGCGTTCTTACCTAATCAGCGTGCGCGACACCAGCTCTCAAGGCGTCCGAGAAGTAGTGCCGTCGGCGTAGGTTACACTGGCCAGCGCCGTTGTTATGGTCGGTAAAGTCGCCCACGTTCTGCCGTGGGTCGCCTTAAAATCCACCAAGTGTGGAATTCTCACAACCTTCTTGAGAGTCTTTTGTTTGCCGGGAGCGATCCGAGATTTTGAGGTTATTGCGCTTGTCTTTATTACCGCCCCGGTTGCCGGATGAGTAAATGTAACCACCCATGAGATTAAACGGATTTCGTTCGCGGTATGGTTTGTCACATTCAAAGTGGCTAACTGGTTGTTGAACGGCCCGTCGGGCGAGGAGGGATCCAGGATGTGGCTCTCTCGGGTGAATTGTTTCTTTAGTTCAGCTTCCCGATAGGTCCGTGCGGCAACGGATTCTGAGTTTGGATCCTTCTCGTCGTATTGGGCCTGGACGGGATAGCTTGCTGCTATCCCAATTCCGCCCGCTGCAATCAGGCCTAACAAACTTCCCCCAAGGCGAGTGGTGAAATTTTTTCTGTTCATTTCGCTCGATCCTTTGGTTGTTCGATAAGCCAAACCGTACGGGCGGTTGGCCCGTCTCGCGAAGACTCGCGAGTGTTTTCCTGGGAGAGGGTTGCGTTGCTGCGAGTCTACGCCCCGGTTGACTGGTTGTCTATGGTTCTGGGACCAGCTGTTGGCTTGCGATCTGTCCCGGCTGGTGCGCGATCGTCGTAAGTTAAGATTTGCGGTATGAGCTATTCCCGGACGACCAAAATCAAACCTGCGAGGCACAGAATAACGCCGAGAAGGTTGCGTAGCGACAAATGTTCCTTAAAGAGTAGAAAGCCAATTGGAATTAGCAACAGCGTGGCGGCGACATTGGTTGTGATTGCGGCTAAGCCGATTCGCCAGCCGGCGCGATAAACCAGCAAAAAGCCCAGCTCAATACCCGCGGCGCCTGCTCCCATTAGAAAGACTGCCCAGTTAGATTCGCTGAGCGAGTTTACAAATGACTTCTTCTCCGAATAGGCCAATGCACAAATTCCGCACAACACTATCCCGACGGCGTACGCAATGATCGTCGCATGAAAAGGATTCATCTCTCTCGGAATAGACTTTTGCGCTACGTGATAAAAGAGCATGCCGGCCACCGTCAGGCCGAGGGGAAAGTAGAAGGAAGTCATCTTCTTAGTTTTTACCTTGGCAGCCCATGCTGATGACAATCAAGTTAAGCGCAACTTAAAACTGGGACCGCGGGCGTCTCGCCCGCAGCCCGTCGGTAGCCTCAAGCTGCCAGAAAACTACTCTTGTGCGTTGCCCACAATGCGGGCGGGACGCCCGCGCTCCCAGTACAGAGCTGGAATCAGCCCGGCTACGTACGACTTACTAACGCCTACAAAATAAAGATCAGTCGCGACCGCGAACTCAGCTTTTTTCAGCCGGGTCTGCATTGTCTGCCAGCTTGTCGTCGGTTGAATGATCAGCCAATGGTCTTTGGTGCCAACGCCGACGGGCATGGCAAAGTTCGCTTCATCTACTTTCCAGCGGTAGGAAACGATGCTGTTGACCGGGTCGAACTTTAATTCCAACACCGGGATCGCGGTATGGCGCAGGTACTGATCAAAAATCGGCGTTAGATTTTTGCCGGTCTTCTGATTGAAGTACGCCACTACATCTTCGGTCATGATGTTCTGATATTTGAAGTGCTGGTAAAAATCACGGAGGAGCGTCCACCACTTTGCATCGTCGTTGACGACGCTGCGCAGCGTGTTCAGGAAGAGCGCGCCCTTGAAATACATATCCTGCGGCGGCTCTGCATTGACGCCTCTTGGTTGAACGATGGGTCGTTGGTTTCTTACTTTGGCTTGATAACCGTTTGTGTACTTGAGCCCGTCGGCGCGCCCGAACATGTATTCAACGTAAAGGCATTCGAGGTACGTGGTCCAACCTTCATGAATCCACATGTCGGACATGTCGGCGGCGCTGACGCTGTTGCCGAACCATTCGTGCCCGCTCTCGTGAATGATGATGAAGTCGAAGCGCGGCGAAATTCCTACGCCGGTCCAGTCGCGTTCCAGATAACCGTTGGCAAAGTGATTGCCGTAAGTCACCGCGCTCTGGTGCTCCATGCCGGAGTAGGGAACTTCGATTAACTTGTAACCGTCTTTCTTGAATGGGTAGTCGCCGAAGTAATGCTGAAAAGCCTGCAGCATGCCCTTCGCCTGGGAAAACTGTTTCTTTGCTTTTTCCAGATTCTCCGGCAGGCAATAAAAATCGAGCGTGAGATCGCCGAGCTGATCGGCGAAGTGTGTATACGCTCCAATGTTGAGCGAAACGTTGTAGTTGTTGATGGGATAATTGACGCGCCAGTCCCAACGCGTGTAGCCGTCGCCGAGATCGGTTTTCCCCAGGAACCGCCCGTTGGAAACGTCGACCAGATTGTTTGGAACGGCGACGCTGATCTCCATGTTTTCGACTTCGTCGCGCCACTGGTCTTTGTTGGGCCACCAGATGCTGGCGCCAATTCCTTCGCATGCAGTGTTGATCCAGTGCCGGCCCTGTGGGTCTTTTTTGAAAGCAATGGCGCCGAACCGGCCCGTTTCCTGAGGATTTCCCGAGTAGTAGAAATCGATTGTATAGACTCGCCCCGCTTTTAACGTTTGCGGAAAGTCGATAAAAACAGCGCCTGAGTCCCGCGTGTACTTCAGCTCGCTCAGCGCGTCACCCGCTTCTGCATTCCCCCCTTTGCTCTTCGCACTTTGCCCTTTGCCCGCCAGCACAATCCTGTCGATCTTGAGCGCCTCGTGCAGATCAAGCTGGATGCGCGTGTCGTCTTTGAGCATCTTGAAGCGGACCGTAGTTTTGCCGCTGAGAAACTTCTTGTCCGGATCGACGCGCACATCGAGACGATAAAAAAGCAGATCGTTGTTGGCGCGATAACGTCCGTACTCTCCGCGCAGGATGTCGAACCGGGTTGGTGCCGGCGTCGCGATTGTTTGGGCGCGCGCCGAGGTGACGGTGGCGAGCATTGTTAGGGCCAGTACGCATAAGGCGCCGGCAAGTCTGCGAGTTTGTTTTTTTAGATTCATCTCAAGATGTTCGAATGGTTACCTTTTCTACGTTTGGCGAAATGAAAGAGATGGACAGACAGGAATGTCTGTCCTACTTCGTGCAGCAATCCCAAGTTGCGCGAGCCATTTGGGCGATGACGTTTTCCAGTTTTGGTTCTTCCACTTTGCTGTCGGAAACAAACACGGCGATTGCCAGATGACGGCCGTCGGGCAACGTGATTATGCCGATGTCGTTCAAGGCCCGGGTCGTGCCGTCTACTCTGCCTGACGATCCGGTCTTGTGCGCTACAGGGGTCGCGGGCGGCAACAGCCCTTTGATTCGTTTCGGGCCCGTCGGTGATTTCGTCATGAAGTCCAATAACAGACTGCGGCTGGGGGCGGAAAGCGCCGGGCCATCGTGCACCATTCGGAGTAGCGCCAGGGCGGATTCCGGCGTGGCCCAGTTGCGATATTGCGCCTGTCCGTCCTCTCCCAACTCGCGCTCTGTGTTTGCCACGACCATATCAGCAATGCCCAGCTCACGAAGATATTTTGTGACAACGTCGGGACCACCGACGAGTTTTAGCAGAACATCGCACGCGCTGCCATCGCTCTCGGAAACCATGAAGCGCAGCAACTCCTGCACCGTCAGTTCAACTCCCTTCGGATACTGGTCCCGAATCGGACTGTGCTGGCGGCCCGTCACAAAATCTGCCCGCTGCACTTTAACCTTCTGATCTAATTTTAAATTTCCCACGTCGATCTGGTGCAAAACGTACATGCCGATCGGGAGCTTGTACACGCTCTGCATGGGGAAGTGTTCAGTTCCGCGAACTGCTGTTAGGTCGCCACCTTCCAGCAAAACTGCTGCCGCGCCGACTCTTCCTTGAACATCAGGTGCGGCCTCTTCCCAATGCGTTTTCAGGTTAGAAGACAGGCACGCTGGCGGTGGTGTTGTTTTTTGTGTTGGTGCTGCTGTTGGTGCCGCTGCGCCGGACGGCAACTGGTTGGTGTTGCATCCCAGTAGCAAAGCGATCAGGTTCAAAGAGAGACACAAGCAGATGGATGTTTTATTAAGACTCATAAGCTGTCTGTCGACTGGCCTTGCGGACTATGGTGACTGCGGCTTTGCCGCCGAACAGTGCGGAAAGCCTATGGCTTTCCGTGCGATACTCTTTTCTTTTGAGGCTGCGCCTCGCTTCCCAGGCGCAGCCTCACGTCTCAGGTAGCTCGTGTCGGAAAGGCGAAGCCTTTCCGCACTGTGCGGCGGCAGAGCCGCAACACGATCTTCGCCTACAACTCCAAGTCGCCCACTCTAACCCCGGCCATGAATCAGCCGGCGAGTGTTTGGCGCGCGTATGACTCGCGGTCCTCTGAGGGCCTTGACCCCGCCTATTTGCTCCACCACATGTTGAGCCGACATCATGGCTCCTTCCTGCCAGCCCGGCAGTTGCGAGACCTGATCGCCCGCGACGTAGAAAGTACGGTCAGGCGACAGCAACCGCGTGTAAGCGATGCCGTCGGCCTCGCTGGTGGGATCCCAGTTGGCCCAGCCGCCCCCTTCGTTCGGGATATTTTGCCAGGCGATTGAGATAGCCTTATCTGACGGCACCAGGCGTTCGTCGGCAAACTCGGGATGGAATTTGATGGCGCCTTTTCGTGCCGTCCTTATTCGGTCCGATAGACTCATATTGCCAAATGCCTTAGCGTCATCATCGTAATTATAAGCGCCGGTCAAGGTTCCGTTGCGAGTGAAATAGTCATAGGACGGATACCACATCTGCGTGATGGGGTCGTCGGTATAACTGATGCCGCCGTAAATTTGCCACTTGTCTGATTCCCAGAACCGCTGGTTAGCCTGCCAGCCGAGTTTACAAGTGGGATCGTACTTGCAACGATCGACGGCCTTGTCGAAATCATCGGCGAAGTTATTCGGGATGTTTTTGAGTAGCGGCAGGGGAATGTTGCTGATGCAGTAGTCCGCCTTAATGTTGCGCCGCTTTCCCCGGCGTTCGACAACGACTGTGACATCGTTATCGCTAATCTTGATGTCCAACACCTTCGTCTCGTACTGGATCAGCGAGCCGATCTTGCGGGTGAAACCATCCACGATCTTATCCATGCCGCCCACGGGCTGAAAAAGAGTCGGCTGCCATTCGTATTCAAACGACTGGTAAAAACGGTGTTGCCAGAAGTCCGACTTGAGGAGGTCAGTTAACCCCAGCTTCGGGCCCGGTTCGCAAGCCTCGTAAACAGTGATCTCACAGCCGTCGCGGGTCGAGCCGCTATATTGAAAGCACGTGACGCATTGTTTGGCGCATGCCACGCAGGCCTGGCAACTCTTATTGCAGTTTTCACACTTCGTCTTGCCGCATTTACCGCAGCGATCGTTCTCGCCGAGATCGCCGAACGTCTGCAAGAGACAAAGCAGCCGATTGCGGTCTTCGAGGGTCAGCGTTGCGTTGAGGGCGTTTTGGTTTACAGCCTTCGCCAACATCTCGGCGATGTAGCCCTGCATGTCATAGGCGATTTGTCGCTTAATCTGCGCCTGGCCGCCGAAAGCCTTGTCGGTCTGAAACAGATTGGCCATCGTCTCCATTACGTAAACTTCGAGGCCGACCTCCAGCTCTTTACAATAATGGAGGGCCCGGCGGTGATGGTAAGGCAGGCGGCCCGGCCCCATATTCAGATATAAACCTTCGTCGAAGTTGCACACCTGTTCGGTAGTAACGCCCGTCGTCGGATTCACTTCTTTAATAACTGAGCCGCGACGCGCGGTGTGATTGCGGCCGCCCGCGCGCTCAGTCAACTCGATAATCTGGCAACTGTAATTCGCCCGCGTAAGTTCATAAGCCGCAGTCAGCCCACCGATGCCGGCGCCCAAGATGACTACGGATTTGTCTTTACCTGATCCCTGCGGCAGTTCGGGCGGGCCAGCCCAGGCTTCCGGAATATTGATGAGGCCCATGGCGGTCATCGTTTCGTAGAGGGCTGCGGAGCCGCCAGCCAAGCCCACGCCCTCCAGGAATCGTCGTCTCGTAAGACCTTTGGTCGTTTTTTTCATGTGAGTTCTCCTATCTAAAGATGTGGGGTGTGAGTGCTGCTCGAGCGGTTCCCAATGCCTCCGAAGGTTTAGATCTGTGCTGAGAAAAAACGATTTCTTTAATGGGACTCAGCCCCGCCTGGAATAACGGCGGTGAGGCCTGATTTCCGAACACGGTGACTTGGCCGCAAATGCCTTGCGGGCCTCTGTGCTTTGCAACTGTTCGTCGGGCCATTTCTCGGGAAACGTATAGCCCGGACCCTTCACATACTTCTGCTCTTCCCGAATGCGTTTGCCGGCTTCGTCAAAGTAAATCCGGTGTTCCAACTCGGAGCCATTCACCGCACCGCCAGTAATAAAGACAAAACGCAAACGTCCCGCCGAATCGTAATAGTGTTCCCACTTCAGCGCCGAATCGTCAGAGCCGCCTTCCTTCACGTATGAACGCGCAATGCCCTTATCGTCGATGGCGATTCGCCGCAGTGTGTCCTCGTAAGGTTCACAATACTCAAACTTGCGCTGAGATACTTTGAACGCATGTCGTTTCAGACCGGCGTTGATCGAAGCCACGATCTTGCGAATGTTTTGAACCTGGGGATCTGCTTGCCGGTTCGCCGCATTGGCCGGAACCTGGGAAGAGACTTGGAAGTTCGCTGCGAGCGCCCTAAGTAAATTTTGATGCTCTCCCACGACGGGAAACTCCACGAGCGCGCCGAGCATGCATGCGACAAGTAATACCAGTAAGCGTTTGCTTTTCATTCTCTTAAGAGGTGACGCAGACACCGCGAAGCGGTTACGCCCTCCAGCCCAGTGTCGGCTACCCTGGAAACCGGCAGCGACCATGTGATCAACCCCAACGGGGTTGCGCCGGCGGTCATCCATCCTCGATCAAAGCGTAAGAAGTGACGCAACCCCGTTGCGGTTGTGCGAACTGGTCCTGACTCTTACCGAGGTTAGCCGAAGCGGCAACCCGGCTGAAGCATTCAACCGCTTTGCGGTTGATCGCGAAGGCCATTCCGCTAGCTAGTAAAACCGCCCTTCCCGACTGGGAAGTATTCTTTACACTAGTTCAGTCACTCCCGCGAAACCGTTGGTTCGGCTATGGCAAGTCGCTTCCGTCGGGGTCTTTGACTTCCAGCCTTGACCTGAACCGGCGGTAGCGGCTGTACTCGGTGTTCGTCTTGAAACCTGCGATGCCGCCGCCCTTGATAATCCAGGTGGATTCCGAGGTCGCCGGCAACAGCAGCGTTTGCATCGGATTCGGAAATGTCACCGGCCGAAAACGAATCAGGAAATCAGATCGCTCGAAGGCAACGTCGCGCCGCGGTCTGAACACTGGAAGAATACCGACCTTCGCCACGCCCGCCGGTAGCTTGCCATTGAATGTTTCGACAAGTTCCCACCGTAGTTGAAGTACGTCAAAAGTTTTCAAATCGATCCAGACGGTGGCCTTTCTTTGCAGGCCGCGCGAGAGGCGAAAGCAGTTGTCTTTTTCCACGAGCGTAACCGGATCAGCGGCCCGCGGCGTGGTAATTGAAACGACTGCCGTTCTGCTGCCGTCCAAATCTTCCTCACCGAGGTAGGCCAGGGTGGATTCCGATACGGTCTCTGCCAGTAGAAAACTCAGCGGATCACCATAGGCCGGCGCCGGATCTGTATCCACGCATTTCGAGCGTCGCTTCGGGGCCTCGGGCTTTGCCGGTCTTCCGTTAATCGACTGAAGCGTGCGAGTGATGATAGGTGCGGTGTCGTTCTCTTTCTGTCGGCCGGCGGATTGCCGGTGCAGGATCACCGATTCGAACATCATCGACCTGGGTTTGCCCTTCGGCGTGGCATCATCATGCAATTGCTGTTGGGTAACAGTCTCAATCACCGTAAGGTTGAAGAGCGCTTCGTGGTATTCATGAATTCTGTTTCTGACTCGATCCAAAAGGGCACTCAGCCGGGCTGGCTCTTGGTCCGCCGGCGAATCAGTGGCCGTGATCTTTGCCTGGCCTAAACCGGCGACGGCGAGACAAGCCAGAAGCGCACCTACCGAAAGGATGTTGCCTGGGGTCTTCATAAGCAGTCTGCACTGAGAGGGCGCCGTGAAAAGGAAGATGCCGTTGGCGGCAGCCGATCTTCCACTTGGTTGCAACGAGCGCGGCAATTCTAATCATCGCCCCGCTGAGTCACAAGTTTTTCTGAGGTCTCAAAATGTTCCTTGTCATCGACATCCAGGGTCGTTTTGCGCAATCATGACGAGCCGTCGCGATCATTTTGTTTGAGCAGGAGTTGCTATGGAATCTTTTTTGCGCGATCTGCTGGCCCATTCAGAATGGGCCAACGCAGTCTTTTTTCACGCCTGGGGTGAGTCGCCGGCGCGCGACCATGAGGAAATGCGAAGCCGGGTGGGCCACATCGTGGGCGTACAACAGGGATTTGTCTCGATCGTGAACGGGGAAGAACCGAAGGGCCCGCCTGGTGGGCCGCCGCCAACGTTTGACGAGATATACGCGCGCGCCAAGTCAGGGCATGCCGGCTTGCGTGAGTTCGCGTCGACGCTCGATTCGGAAGTCGCATCTCGCAAGGTGCATGTCCCGTGGTTTCCCGATCCTCCGTGTGTCATCACGATTTCTGAGGCGCTGGTCCAGGTGGCCATGCACACGCAACATCATCGCGGGCAGTGCATGACGCGTCTCAAAGACTTTGGCGGCACAGCAAGAAACGTGGACTGGATTATTTGGCTTTGGAAACAAAAGCCCGAGGCGCGGTGGGAGTGATTGGGTTACAAGCGGGAAGGCGATAAGGAACCACTCGCCGACGCGCCAATCAGGAGCCGAGCGGGAGCAAGTTTCCCTTCTGAACTGCGAGAGGGTTAAGAAGAACATCAGCATCAGTGGCTAGAAATAACCGCCGACTCCTGGCTCAAACTCCTTCACCTCAGTCACCGCATCGACGTTCAAGTGACCATAGATATGCGGAAACTGCTGCTCGCCGCCTACCAGGTTTTCATAGACGATCGGTGCCGTTACACGATCCGTTTCGATCGACAGCAGTACCAATCCGGTCTGTCCCTGGTAGTGCCGATTAGCAGTTGCGATGATCTGCTCGGGAGTCGAGCAATGAATGAAGCCTTCAGTCGGGAACGTACTTGGTGAATAGACGCCCGTCGTTTTTGCTTCGTGCCAGGACTCGCGTTTGGTGATGTGATGAATGATGGGCATGTAAAGAGTTTCGAGTTTCGGGTTCGGATAAAATCTCAAGTCTCAAGTCTCAGTTCTCAGGTCTCAAGTCTCGAGGCTCAAGTCTCAGATGCGCAACGAGCGGGGCAGTAGCCCGACCGTTAGGGAGGGCTCCACCGCTCCATTCGCTCACCGTGAGCCCTCCCTAACGGTCGGGCTACTGCCCCGCTCGTTGCGCATCCGAGACTTGAGGACGTGGGACCTAACTTTGAGACCTGAGACTTGAGACTTGAACCAATCCGAACTCGAAACTTTCAACCGATGTCCGCCACTGAATCCGCAGGCAAAGACAGTGCGTCCAGAGCTAACACCGGCGTGGTAAGCTTTTCGTCCTCACGGTAAACTTGCACGCGAAATATTAATGTCCCGTGCGGCGCCGGCATCATTTCTGCAAAAGAATTCTTCAACTGAGTGGCGATCGCCTGCACCAACGAATCTCTCTCGCTTAACGCACACTTCATTTTCGCCAACGCGATGAGCGGGATTGACGCATGAGCGTCCGGCGACGCAAGGGGATACGAGTAGTCGCAACGGACGGCTAGCGTGCGGGCTGAAACGCCTTCAAAGAAAATGCTAAATAATTCGCCCAGGTAGTCCTCAAGTCTTCGCTGGCCGGTTTGTTGTTCATTCAATTCATTAATACGGATTTCACTCGCCGGCGAATCGCGTCTCTCGAGGAAGGCTGACACCGGCGTGGAAAAGCAGACGGGTGTTCCCCCCTTTACTTCGATACAAGCTTGGGCGGCATCGATTTGCAAGACGTTTAGGCCCGCGATGTTAACTTTCAAGTAGTGGGCCTGCGTGTCGTTGGCGTAGCGCAGCGTCCGTTGGGCGGAGCTTTCATCCACTACGCTAAAGTCGATTGGCTGCTCCGCAGAATTCATTGGCACAATCCTGATAAACTCCAGCGAAGATCCCGGCCCGATAGCGCGCGCCTGTAGACTCGTTTCCGACTCGCCGGCGGCGCCGGTTACTTCAAACAGCACGCGGTCGCCATATCGATCAAGATCGAGAGGTTGCCAGTTGTAATAAACCGCGCTATTGAAAGCGTACGACTCATCGTAGTGGTAAACGAGGTACTCATAGGACCAGGTCAACGCCGCGCGCAGTCGCGTCGCTTCACTGGCGTCACCGCGCCCGGGAATGATCGCGGGTTGGCACGTTTGATTGAGGAGCAATATCGGTGAGGGTTCGGTCACTTAGTTTCCCCTTCTGCACACGGGCCATTCTGTTTGTCGAATTGAGTCGGGGCGGGATTTTCCATATGTCATTTGACATTTCTCATTTGCTATTTGAAGGCGCCGGCCTGGCAACCCGAAAATTGGCTGATGACGAACCGATACTCCTAAATCACGTTCTGTCCAATTCAATGGAAAATGAGAAATGCAAATGACATATAGAAAATCCCGTCCACCGCTCAACGCCGAACCCGAACCGCCTCGCGTAACTTCTACCACAAAGTACGTTGAGTGGGCTTGCCGTCCAACCTGGGCCGGCCCTTCTTGTCGAAGACAGAGCGTCCATCCAGCGAGGGCGAGATCGCGTTTTCATGAGCAACGAGCCGATCGTAATCTGCCTGCGGCGCTCGCCTTTTCTCCACCACGCGGGCAAAGCGCTCCAGTCGGCGAAAGCCGTCGAGCTTATCTTTGTCGCCAAGCTTCGCCGCATCGAGCGATGTCCTTAGGAAGTTCAATGACTCATCGTAAGTTTTCAGAGGGACTGGAAACGGATGCCGATCTTTTCCGCCAAGGGCGAAAGAAAAACGCGCGGGATCGTTGAAACGGCTGGGAGCGCCATGGACCACTTCGGAAACCAGCGCGAGCGACTGCAACGTACGCGGACCGAGTTTCTCCAGCAGCAAAAGTTCAGCAAAGTCGTGCAGGTCGCGTTCGTAAGCGATCGCCAGCACCGCACCGAGTCTTTTCAAATCGACGTTGGCGGCGCGGACTTCGTGGTGTGCGGGCATCTGCAGATGACGCGCAGCACTCAAGGTGCGCTCCGGATGTTCGCGCGCGATTTCCAACATCGCGGCCTGCGCGGGTTTGGCCTCGGCATCGACTAAGTTCATGATCATTCCCTGAGGCTCGCCCACAATTCCGGTGTGCGGTTCGGCGACGAAGTCACGAACCGCCGCAGAGTGCCAGTGATAACGCCGCGCCATACCGCTGCGATCGTTCAGACCCTGTTGCACAACGGCCCACTCGCCCTGCGAGGTAACTACGAAACTGTGAAGGTAAATCTGAAAGCCATCGGCGATTGCGTTGTTGTCGATGCGCGCGGTCAGGCGGCTGGTACGGACGAGGGCCTCGCCGTCGAATCCGCGTCTGCCGGCAATGGCTCGCAACTCGTGTGGTGTATTTCGGGAGTGCCGGCCGCGGCCGCCGCAGATGTAAAGTCCCAGTTCGTTCGCGCGCGGAGCGAGGCCGCGTTTGAGCGCGCCCATGACCGAAGTAGTTATACCGGACGAGTGCCAGTCCATACCCATGACGGATCCGAACGCCTGAAACCAGAAGGGATCGCTGAGCCGGGAAAGGAACGCGGACGTGCCGTAGTCGTGGATAATGTTTTCCGTGATTGCCGTGCCGAGTTTGGTCATGCGCTCAGCCAGCCACGGCGGCACACGACCGCCATGCAGCGGCAGATCAGCAACTCCGGAACGTTTCATGGATCGATTGTAACGCAAACTATTAGTTTGCGTGTGTAACATGTGGTTTAGTAGTGGGCTAATTTTTGGGATAGTCGTCAAAAGCAACCCGGAGGGTTGCACGACAGTGGCCGGAGGTCGAACCGAAGGGGAGACCTCCGGTAATCGTTTGCGTGCTTCGCACCCTGAAAGGGTGCCGGCTGCCGAGACGACGTCCAACCTTTCAGGGTGCTGCGGAGGAATAGGATTGCGTTTCCGGTGGTCTTGCGACCACCGGCTACTAGCTTGCAGCCCCTCCAGGCTGCCAAAACAGTTTGCATACCATAATGATGAGGAGCTTAGCGCAATGAATTACGTCAGACTTGGAAAGACCGGTTTGCGCGTTTCCCGCATTTGTCTGGGGTGTATGACTTACGGCGTGCCCGATCGCGGCGCCCATCCGTGGTCCTTGAATGAAGAGGCGAGCCGGCCCTTCATCAAACGCGCACTGGAACTTGGCGTAAATTTCTTTGACACTGCCAATACCTACTCTGATGGAACCAGCGAGGAGATCGTGGGCCGCGCGTTGCGCGATTTTGCGCGGCGCGAAGAAATTGTGATCGCCACCAAAGTCTTTTACCCGATGCATCAGGGCGCCAACGCGCGCGGGTTGTCGCGCAAATCGATTTTGAATGAAATTGACGCGAGCCTGCGGCGGCTGGGAACCGACTACGTCGATCTTTATCAGATTCACCGTTGGGACAAACACACGCCGATCGAAGAGACACTGGAAGCGCTGCATGACGTGGTGAAGTCCGGCAAGGCGCGTTACATCGGAGCCTCATCGATGTACGCGTGGCAGTTTGCTAAGGCGCTCTATGTCGCGAAGATGAACGGGTGGACGCGGTTTGTTTCCATGCAAAACCACTACAACCTGCTCAATCGTGAAGAAGAGCGCGAGATGATGCCGCTGTGTGCGGCCGAGGGAATCGGCGTTGTGCCGTGGAGTCCCTTGGCCCGGGGCCGGCTGACACGGGATTGGAACGAAACCACCAACCGCATGGAGATGGATGAGTTTGGCAAAACGCTTTACCACGATTCGGATCGGAAGATAGTTGAACGCGTCGCCGAAGTTGCCGCCAAACGCGGCGTGCCAAAAGCGCAAGTCGCCCTGGCCTGGATGCTGCAGAAGCCATTTGTGACCGCACCCATCGTCGGCGCTTCAAAACCACATCATTTGGATGATGCCGTCGCCGCTTTGGCAGTTGAACTCACGCAGGAAGAAGTTGCGGCGTTGGAAGAACCATACACGCCGCGCGCGGTGGCGGGGTTTGATTAAAACTAGTTTGGATTCGCGAAGCCCGCAGCGCGGGCGGCATATCCGTAGCCCACAGCGCAAGCTGTGGGTACGCGCGGCGGACGGATGACAAGCGCGCGAATGCGGGCGACATTTTTTTAACGATTATTTTCGGCCGGTTGTCTGTATGTCGCCCGCTGGGGCTCGGTTCGGGTTGTGGCCGCTTACCCACAGCTTGCGCGGTGGGCTACGAGTATTTCGTCGGCTGCGCCGACTGGTCGGATGCCCGGGAATGTTATGAAGCGGGAAGCGAGAATTGTTGCTTTTGCTCAGGTCGTGCCGGGCCACTCCGCTTGTTGCAACACGACGCGGTAGCCATCCGCATCCTCGAATGTTTTGCCTCTCCGGTCCCAGTATGGATTATGAGATTGGACCGGTGAAAAGCCCGCCTGTTCAATTCGCGCAAGCGACTGTTGGTACACGTCCGGATCAGGCAGGTAAAACACCAGCAGGTTTTCTTTGGTCGGCGCCGGCCCGGCGACCTGGCCGTTCTGTTGAGTGAATTCCAAATGATACGGAGCGTCCGGATGGCCCAACATCACACCATCAAAGCCCTCATGATCCCGAAACGAGCCCAGGACCTGAAAGCCAAGCCCGTCGCAATAGAATTTTAGAATCCCCGGTAGATGATCGGTGGGACGCGCAATGCGCAGATGGGCTCTCGTCAACGGCAAGTTACTCGCCATCACAATACTCGTTCATGAGTTGTCCAGGAGTCTGGTCGTATTCTCGGTGACGCTGTTGGGCTGGGCCAACTCTGACGTTCGAACCTGCTCGTTGCCGCCGACGGCGAAGCCCTGGTTAGTGCCCGGCGGTAAAGCCCTGTACTCGGTAGCTGGAACAAAGCCCACCTGCGGTGGCGCGTAATTGATGGGGGCCGTGGTTTCCAAAAACACGCGCGCGTAGACTGTGATTGCCAGTCCCACCAGAAACACAATCAACGGGAACAGTAGCGGGCCAGGATTATCCACCAAAAAACAGAAGCCGAAAAAGATTGGAGACAGTACGCCACTGGCGAGCATCACTTTCGCTCCGTGCTTCATGCTTTTGCGACGGGGCGAAAGCGCGCGTCCGGCGGGTGTGTCAGGCGTGACCAACACAGCATTCCCAGACAGGTATTGGGTCAGGCCCCCGAGCGACTGTCCACATCGTGAACAAAATCGTATAGCCTCAGAGGTTTGTTGCAGACCGCATTTGGGACAGTACATGGGAGCTCCCGGTATGGCAGATGGGCATCAAGTCAAAACAGTTACGATGAGCTGCTCCGCAAAGTTCGCTCCAATGATCGCTACAGACGCTAGACTGCGCAAATCTTCCCCAAACTATTTGCCCACTTGCTCACGACGACGTCGCCGTACATCTCTACTTCTTTCTGCCGGCGAATGGCGCAGGCGCGTCGAAACGCTTCCAGCTCGCCGTGTTTTCTGATTGAGACACATGTCTGTCCCTTCTTCTCTCGACCCGCGTGCCATGACACCTGGTACACCTCATTCAGGTAGATCGTGCCGTCTTTGCCTTTGTATTTCTTGATGGCGCGGCGAACGCCAATCACACCGCTTTTACTCCGAGGATTCTCACCCACAATAACGCAATCAGTGCGTGGCTTACCCAACTCCTGCTCCAGTTGATTGCGACACTCGACGGCCTTTTCCAGCGCGGCATCTTTGCCGCCATGAAGACTATCGCTGAAAAACTTTGACTTGGTAATATTTTTGAGCCTGACCCTTACATACCAACCGACAGTCTTCCGCTCCGGGCAATCAATCCGACTGATGCCCTTATGACCGCTTTTAGCCATAGTGCTACACGAATCTCCTTCGGGAAATTTTTTGTGGGAGTGCAGGAAACTTATCGCCTCATCAATCAGATGTCAAAGGCACGGAGGCGGGAACTACAACCTGCGTTTACCACCGAGCGAGCGATGCGACAAAGGCGAGTATGGGGGGAACAGGAAACTAGCCGCAGATTTACGCGGATAAACGCGGATCGGAAAAGGCCGGGGAGAATCAGAGGTTAGTACAGTGAAAGTGTTTGCTCTGATCTGCGTTTAGCTGCGCAAATCTGCCGCTAAAATCGGTCCTGATCTACATTGACCGTCTCACCATCTTCCGCAGGGTGCGAATACCCGCTGCCAGGATCAAGTCCTCAGTGGTATTGGAGAGCTTGACTGAGACGCGTGGGATGAACAGCTCCCGCGGCGTTCCATTCAGGTGGAACAACTTTTCGGCAGCGTAGTTCAGCTTGATTCCAGTGTTAGGAAGTTGCAGATCGAACACGGCGCCGTTCAAACCCGCCATGCGCGTTCCAACGATGGTCCCGCGCTTCATCGCGTCCAGCCCGATGGCCATTCCTTCGCCCATGCTGGCGGTCCAGCGGCCGACCAAAACGACAACTGGTGCTGCATAAGTCCAAGGCCCGCGCGGCGGGACCCTTCTCGTCCACGCTGCTCCGTGCCGGGGCACGCCTCTCTGGTAAGACATGGGGCGACGAATTAGCCGGCCGAGGATTGGCTCGGCTACAGAGGTATCGCCGCCGCTCTGGGTCGCGCGCAGATCAATGATGAGGCCGCGGGTATTTTTCACTGCTTCGAGGGCCGCATCAAATTCTGTCACCGTATCGTCCGAACCGAGGTTGCAAACCTTTATGTAACCGAGCCGCCCTTTGAGGATCTTCCACTCGATGTTCTTATCGCCTTCGTAATTATCGACCGTTCGATGCGCCGGCAAATCCAGCGGGAAAGTTTTGGTGATACCGTTCAGCGGTTTGGCTGTAACGACTCTCTTTGCATCGCGTGTGCCTGCCAGCAAGGCGCGCAAGGCCCAACTACGGGAAACGTCAGTGACCCGCGTCAACGTAGTGCCTAGTCTGTTATTGATAGCAGTCTTCACTGGAACGCCATTGATCGCGATGATCTCCGTGCCGACTCTCAGCCCGGCCTGTTCCGCACTGAAGCCGCTGCGCAACTGTGTGATTACGGCCTTGCCGTTTTCCCATTCCGCCCAGACATCCAATCCGGTGGGAATCAGACGCGTTGAATGGTTTGTATTGACGCGAAGATGCGTGTGCGGATCGTAAAGCTCATCCAACACGCGTTCGAGCAACGTGATGAATTCCGTCTTGTTGGTAGCTGCGGCTGCACGCGGCCGGTACACTGCTCGTACTCGATTCCAGTCCGTTTCCTTCTTGTCGAAGTAAGCGTAATTGTCCCGCAACTGCGCCCAGAGGTAATCGAAGTCCTGTGTTAGCTGTGCGGGCGTTGCGTTTTCCTGAGCGTATGCAGCAGTGCCAGGTTGGCTACTTATTAAGGCGGTCAACAACAGCACACAGGTGAGACTTTGCTGAAACTTTGCGAGAGACATTCTGCGTTACCTAACTACCTGGGCCAGAAAACTGACGTCTAAACTCTTGAACGTTTATGGCTGAAACGTTCCGCCACACAATACGACGACGGTAGTCGAAGGGAAACATGATTTTGGGGGAGACGTCATTACGCCTGTTCTTTCTCCGAATCATAACAGCATGCGTGCGCACTTCTCCAGCGCTTTGGTCCTTCACGATCTCTCTTTGTAACCATCTGCAGATCCAAGAAACTGTTGTAAAATTTCCTTGACACCGCGAAATTAAAGAACTATTAAGTACCCGCTCATAAAGTCGCAGACACTCGCACGACTTAGTATTCCACTCGAGAAGCTGGCAGGCCAGCTGGACTGCCTCACACTCCTCGATCTCAAAGGTGGTACAAAACAATGCCGACCAGGAAGTCTCAACCCTCCACCGGTTCCAAAGCGAAAAAATCTCAACGCGTTAGCTCCAAAAATCTTTTGGGGGGAGGACCACTGCCGCCATACGGCGTGGCGATCCGCAATGCCATGGCGCGGGGGGAAAAACGCGAGATGCTACAGGTAGCCGCGGCGACACGGAAGTGGATGCGCGAGGTTCAGACGGCACTCAACGCAATGGAAAAATCTCTCAGCGATCTGGAAGGCTAGCGCCAGCGGCGAGTTGCGCTCGCGCCGCTCGCACCTGACACCTGCCTTTCTTCAACCAATTACCTCTAAAGCGGAAGGAGAAAACAATGCCAGCACGCAAAGCCGCAAAGAAAGGCGCGGCCAAGAAAAGCACGGCCAAGGCAAGGAAGGCCGGGACCGGCCGGGTCCTGCGCCAAAACATCATCGACGCCATACTCGAAAGGCGTCAGTGGGTGATGTATGCGCAACCGATTAAGGACGTGATTGCCGCCGGCAACATTGCTGAAATGCGCCAGACGGCGGCTCTTACGCGAAGACATCTTGCGGATGTGCAAAAGTCATTGGGACAGCTGGATGCGAAGATTCGCAGCAGCAGGTAATTCGTCTCACGCTCTGCACTTTCACTCACTCATCATCTTCACTGAACGCAATCGCGAAGGAGGAATCGAATGCCTACACGTAAAGGCGCGAAGAAAACCACGAAGAAGGCCCGGGCGTTGCCGCCCAAACGACCGCAACCGCTCTATGGCAGGCCAATCGACATGGTGCTGAAGCGTGGCGACGCAGCAGAAATGCGGCGGGTTGCTACCCAGGCGCGGACCTACCTCAAAAACGTAAAGGCTGCGTTGAGCCTGCTGGAACGAAAAATCGGAAGGGCCGGGTAACTAACGTGTCAATGAACGTCGTCGCGGAACACCCGCGGCGCTTTCTCTCCGAAGCGGACCGGGACGCGCTCAAGCCCGTCCACGTGGTCTGGGAGATCACCCTGGCGTGCGACCTGAAGTGCCAGCACTGCGGGTCGCGTGCCGGAAAGCACCGCACGGGAGAACTCTCGACTGCGGAATGCTTCGACCTCATCCGCCAGATGGCGCGGCTCGGTACGCGTGAAGTAACGATCATCGGCGGTGAGGCGTACATGCGGCGCGACTGGATCGAGTTGATTCGCGAAATCCGCGCGCAGGGCATGGACTGTACGATGCAGACGGGGGGCCTGCATCTTACAGAAGAACGGATCAAAGCGGCCGCGGCCGCCGGGCTGCAGGCGGGCGGAGTTTCGATCGATGGCTTGCCGGAATTGCACGACCGTCTGCGCGGCGTGAAGGGTTCATTCGACGCCGCCATGAACGCGCTGCGTTTGATGCGCGAGCATGGACTCACCACCAGCGTTAACACGCAGATTACTTCGCAGGTCATGCCGCAATTGCGCGAGCTGCTGGAACTTTTCATCGAGGCCGGGGCAAAAAACTGGCAGATCCAGTTGACGGTGGCCATGGGACGCGCGGCAGATAATCCTGAACTGCTGCTGCAGCCTTATGATTTGCTGGAACTGATGCCGCTGATCGCTGAACTTTATCGCGAGGGGGTGGGTCGCGGGCTACTGCTACAGCCGGGAAATAACATCGGCTACTTCGGCCCTTACGAATCTGTTTGGCGCGGCAGCGGCGATGACCGCGTCCATTGGTCCAGCTGCAATGCCGGCGAAAACACCATGGGCATCGAAGCTGACGGCACGATCAAAGGTTGCCCTTCATTGCCCACCAACACTTACTCCGGCGGCAACATACGCGACCTGACGCTGGAACACATTTGGCGCCAGACGCCGGAACTTAGTTTTACCCGTACGCGCACCGTCGACGATCTGTGGGGATTCTGCCGCAGTTGTTACTACGCCGATGTGTGCCGCGCCGGGTGCACCTGGACCACGCACGTGCTGTTCGGCCGCCCTGGTAACAATCCGTACTGCCATCATCGCGCACTGGAGTTTGCGGGACAGGGATTGCGCGAGCGTATCGAGCAAGTGGAGGCAGCGCCGGGTGAACCATTCGATCACGGCCGCTTCGAGTTAATAGTTGAATCGCTTGACCGCAACGCCAGCCCACACCGCGCGACTACAGGAAATGGAAACGGTAAGCGGGCGGGGGTGGTGGCGTCACTTAGCCGGCCGCTGGTGCAGATCAAGTCGGCCGGGAAGCAGCCGGTAGGAAAAATCTCCGATCAGGCGCACACCATTCCGCCGCCGATGGATGTTTGTCGCGGCTGCAAACGTTACGTGAAACCGGAAGCCACGATCTGTCCGCACTGCGGCGGCGACATAGCTTCGCTCGCCGGCATTCACGAAAAGAAAGTGCGCGCCGCCCGCAAAGCCCTGCGCCGCCTGTTGAAACAAATCCCGCCTGTTTAGCGCCCTTGCCGGACGAATAAATAGTTCGAAAAAAAAGTAACCCAGAGCCGTAGATAAGTGTCTTATATATTAGGCCGGCTCTCCCGCTACGCGTCAGTACGCTAGGTTGGAGAGCGCGGCTTTATCTTTTTGGGAAGGGGAAAGAAATGAAAAGACTACTAGGACTTACACTCTCCCTGGCTTCAATTGGGTTCTGCGCTTCGTTCGCTCAGGCAAAGACTTCCGCTTCGGCTACGTCTTCTGTGGTCGCGGTCAGGGCAAACTCAACCGCTCCGCAGTGGCAAAGGAACCGTAACCGGCGGGTTCGAGTCATAACGCAAACGCGTTTCGTGCGACAAGGCAGGCACGTTTATCGCGAAACGTATCAGATCAGATACTTGCCGAATGGCAGGACGCAGACACGACTGATCAGCCGCGTTCGGGTTCGTTGAGCATTAGCTGAGACAAGTTTGTTTATGGAGTGAGCCGGCAGAGGCGAAGCGGCGACGGCGCTTTGGATTACGTTTCGTTAGACAACCACACAAGATCCAAAGCGGTGTCGCCGCTTCGCTCTGCCACCGCACTCCAAATTTTTAGCCGCGCCGCTTCGCTTCTTTCGCCGCGGGCCGTTGTTTGGCCGCGTATTCCTTAATTCGGGTTTTCACCAACTTACGCACCAGGCTCGGCGGTAGCGGCCGGTCGTCGGGAAAACGAATGGTGCCTTTGCTCGTATCGTATTTCTTCAAATCGTAGTGATGGGTTTTGAGGGGATGCGCACCAGGATAGAAAGAGCAATGCTTTGCGGCCGCACCAAAAGACACCAACAGTTTTCCGTCAAGACGAAACCCTGGCACCTGGTAACTAATGCACTCTTCTGCCTTCGGCGCGGCGGATTTGATCGCGCGGCGAAGCTTCTCGAGCGCAGATCGTTTCTCGCCGCTGAGCGGTTGCAGGTATTCGTCGATGGTCTGTGGTTTAGCCGTCATGCTTTGCTTCCGGTAGGACAGGCATTCCTGCCTGTCCCGTTTTCCAAATGCATCGGACAGCAAAATCCCTGTCCTAGATGAACGCTAATCTTCAGCGCCGACTTGATAGACTTCGCCCTTAACTAAGGACCCAGACTTGTTAGTAAGCAAGCCGGGATAGCTGCCCAGGTCATAGAGCTTGCCGCTCACTGAGCCATCAGCGATAAATTTTGCCCCAGGAAATCGTAGGGCCATCGCGCCGTCACTGCCGCGTCGCAACGTGCCATAAACGAAAACGAGATATTGATTCAATCGGCCTTACCCTGTGTGGCGTTGGAGGAGCAGTAAACCGAAATTAGGTAGGGCTAAACGATTACGGACTAAGAACCGCAGAAAATTCTGCTCCTTAATAGCTCTTTAAATCCGCAATCCGCAATCCGAATTCCGCAATCCTCAGACCCGGGCGCTCTGCCGCAGTTCTTCGGTGCGCTGAATCTTAACCAGGTAGGCGTGGGCATCTTCAGATTGAAACAGTTCCCGAGTGTCAACTTCATCGTCAGTGACGGGTGTGATGGCCAGGTCAGTGTAAGCAGAAGAGTTCACATCTCCGCGGACCCGCTGCAGAATTCGATAGTATTTCAAATAGAGCGCGATCCACTGAATCTGTTTGCGCACAGTGCCGAACCAATATTTGGGATAGAAAGTGAGAGCGGATTCTTTGGGTAAACTCGCGCGGCGATCGCGGCGAAACTTCAGACGGAAGAATCCGTTTTCGACCGGATGTATGTCCTCAATCAACATGCTGCCGCTAAACCAGACCAGATACATCATGGCCTTGCCGGGGCTGGTCCCCGTCGCCGCACATCGCTTGAGTACCGTCTCCACATGCTCGTCCGAGTAATACGCTGTCCAGACTTGAGCGTACGCTGCTTCCCATTCTTCGCGCGACATCAGCGCGTGCGGCATCGTTACATGATTCACGTCGTAACGGTTCAAGTCGGGATCCAAAGGCACCCCAGCTTCGAACATCTCGCGATGATCCTGCGATCCCGGTAACGGAGTGAGACAAGTAAACTCGATAATGTCGGTCGGTAATTCTTTTTGAATAATCCTGACGTCGTCCAGAATCGATTCCAGCGTGTCATTGGGAAAGCCGAGAATGTAGCCGCAAAAAATAATGGCCCCGGTTTTCTTCCAATCGAGCAGCATCTGGCGGTACTCGGTAATCTTGTTTTGGTTTTTCCTGGCCCCCATCAGGTTTTTTGGGTTGATGTTCTCCAACCCGATGAAGATGCGCTTGGCGCCGGCGCGACGGGCCTTGTCGATGAAGTTCGGAATGCGATGACAGCCGGTGTCCACCTGGATGCTGCATTTGAGATCAATCTTTTCAACTTCGCGCAGGTAAATCAGGCGGTCGAAGATTGGCTCCCAATTCTTGTTGCGGGCGAAGTTGTCATCTGTGATGACATAACTGTGAATGCCCTGGGCCAGGTTGGCACGCACGATCGCCTCGACGTCGTCCGCGGTGCGCCAGCGGGATTTCCGTCCTTGCACATTAATGATCGTGCAGAATGAACAGGTGAAGGGACAGCCGCGGCCCGCGTCAAAACTTGTGTTACTAAAAGCGCGCTTAACTATGTCGGCCGGCAGAAACGGGGTGACCGCGCCTTCGAGATCCGGCAGGTCATCCATGAAATCGTAAAGCGGTTTCAACTGTTCCCTGGCCGCGTCCTGCAACACGGGATCTAGCCGGCCTTCAGCTTCGCCGGAAAACAACGAGACTCCCATCTCTTCGGCGCGCCGCACCTCGGGATCGCGATCCTTCAGCATGGCCAAAGTACCGGAAACGTGGAAGCCGCCAATCGCTACCTTAATCCCGCGTTTGCGTAAAGGGGCAGCGATGTCGAGTGCCCGGGGAAACTGGTTCGACTGAACACCGACCAGCATGACCATGCCAGCCCCGGCCTTTTCGATCATTGAGGCAATACGTTTCGGACGGATGCGCGTGTGGGTTTCATCGAGCGGATGAATCTCCATCGCAACGTCATCGCCCAGCACCTTGCGGTTCGCGCAATCGAGGGCCAGCCCGTAGATCACAGCCAGGGAATTTGAAGGGATGGGCGCTCGCAACCACTGGATGACGTAACCGTCGTCGTCATAGTGTGACGGCTTAATGAGAACGAGGCAGAAACGCTTTTGTCTCTTTTCTAATTCGGTCACAGTACCTCCGGGGCAATGGGGCGAAGTCTTCAGGCTGCTGATCCGGCGAAGAATATCCGACAACGAAGTACCAGGTCAACGGCCGCGCACTTGCACTTGCCATTGGCGGGACGCCAGCCACACTTCGGGATGGCGTTGTCTTAGGGTCGTTTGACCTTGACTGGGTAAGCCAGCCGCTAAGGCGTGGGCGATGGGCTGTGGGGCGATGATGGCGGTGATGCCTCATAGATCTCCACCACCTTTGAAGACTTTTTCACCGGCTCCTCGCGCAACTTGTCTATAAATTCTTTCTCGAAAGTCTCGAGCATTTTCTGCTTATCGAACTCGCCCATACACCGGTAATCCATCTCCTGGAGTGCCAGCACGGTCTGCTTATCTCGTTCGCGAATGTTTACGGTGGCGGCGATCTGACATGACTCAAAGTGAACCTTGAATGTCTCGGCCTCCCAAAAGGAACTCAATACCTTGTTCGCCGGCAGATGACTCATTCGCACCATTAATTCCTTCTTGCTGGTTTGAAATTGATACTCGTTGGCGTAGGGCACTTTTTGGCTGAATTGGGTTGCGGTGAAGGCGAACAGCGAAACGATGGCGATCGAGCACAGGGCGGGATACTGCATCCGAAAATAGAATGGTCGGCGACCGTAAGCGTAAGAGAAGGGAAGCACGACCAGGGCAGCGAAGTCGCTATAGTCAACCGTCCGAGCAATTGAGAAAAAGGGCAGGTTATCCCACACCTCAATCAAGGGCTGCGAGTAAGCCGACTTCCAGAAGATAAACAGAAAGGCGGTCAAGAGATAAATGAGGGACTTCCGACGAGGAAGGAATGCGGCCCAGAAAAGCGGAAACACAAATAATCCGGCAAAGTCAGAAAGCTTGCCGGTCAGCACGCTATGAAATTGCTCTTTGAGAATAAAATCATTCAAAAGCAGAACGAACAAACTGACGAGAAAACCCGGCGAAGCGAGGATCTCGACGTTCTTATCGCTCATGTAATTACCCTTATTCACTTTGACGTACCTTTAGTTTATTTCCCTGTCTTCGTTAAATGCGCAGCGGCTCGCTCCAACAACTCGCGGACCCGCAGTCCCTCAGGTGACTTTCGCTCGCGCGCATCGTGCAGCGCTGTAATCTGCATCCAGCCGGCGATGGTCGGGTCGGCTCCGGCCTCAATCAGGATTTTAGCTACTTCATATGAACAGCTGGCAGCCACCTGGCGCAGCGGCGTGTTACCAATGACGCGTTCATCATTCGCGTTAACGTCCGCGCCCGAAGCTATCAGTAATTCGATCACCTGAAGATGGCCACCCTCCGCGGCGTAGTGAAGCGGAGTTTTCCCTAGATCGTCAAATTCGTTGGGTTGATATCCAACGTTCAGAAGTGTCTGTACCTCTGCAACATCGCCCTGCTGGGCGGCGCTATGCAAACGCTCCCGCTGAAACCACTCGGCCAAAGGATCGGAATCGGTCATAAGTGTTGCTCCATCCCACCGATATGTTGGTGGGTTGGGGGGGGCATGGCTAACTACCTCACCGGACCGTCGGGGAAGATTTGGGGTCCAAATTCTTCGAATATGATGTCAGCTATTTCCATCATGCTCGTAGCCTCTTTGCATTTTGGCCGGTCGGATATTGCGTACTTATAAGTTCGATAAGTATTGTTCGCATTCGTTTCCACGACGTAACTCCCACCATCGAGCATAACCACTTCACAATCTATTTCCGAAGCATCGGGAAGAGAAAGCATTCCGGCACTCACCATACGCGGCCATATTGTTTCCCAACCGGACTTTGGGTCAGAGAGCTGAGTTCGATCAGCTCTCGTTAATTCGTAATAATGATCGCCTTTGACGTGGATACCTGACCATTGACCACTTGAACGTCGAAGAGTGACGCCCTCCAATTGTGATAAGCCAAACCCCCACCAGATTCGGACCTCGATGTCGTCTTCGGGTAACTGTTTTGTGCGGAGGTTGGTTTGGCCGGAAAGGTTGGCGGCCGCATTAATGGCGCGAAAGAAAATCGGCTCCCAACTGGCATGCGGAACAATGACGCGCATCTGCTGATGTTCCCGGGAATGACAAGCCATGGCCAACACAAGTCCCAGCATTAGAAATCCGAGTGCAATTTTGCCTTTGAGTTTCGTCATGTCTTGCCATCGACCCTCACCATCAAAAACCAGTCCCGACGCCAACGAGCGAACGGCCCTTAAGGATTTATCACGTCTAGATGTTACATTGAGCGAAGAACATCAAATTAACTTTTCTCATTAGCTTTCCAATCAATTGGGCGGAGGAAACAGAATGAAGCAGATATTAAGTCGTGGATCCAACCAGAATTCAACATCGGGCAGCCGGAGGAGCTGTACTCTGCATTACCTATTTTTTGCAGCGGTCTTCATATTGGTAACTTCCAGCGGGTTTTCCGCGACGGCCCAGGTGGCTTCAACCAACCGAAACAGCCCGCGGCGAATTACTTCCGCAACCATTACTGATTCGGTCAGCCGCCCGCTCGGCGATTATGCCGAGGTATTCTATTCGGTTGACGCCAGAGCAGGATTTATGACGATTGATTTTACGGCAGTCGCACGCGATGGCATGAACATTGTTCTCGGCGTCGAAGGCCGCGGCGTTTTTGAAGCAATCGGTCCCCTGGTCAGCGGCGGCAACGATGAGATGAAGGGGAACGTCAAGTTCAGAGTTGCGCGCCGGCAAAGACTGCTGATCAACGTCCGTTACAGTGGGACTGCTAAATACACGATTGATCTTAGCGGCTCGGCGATAATTCCGGGCAGATAAGCCTTGCAGCCTGTTCGCGCTTCGCTGCAAACGAGTTGCTTCGATGCACCTACATCGAAGGAGTGCGTGACGGTTTACCAGCCATTGAAACGGTGATTTCAATTGGCGGCCGTTTGCCACCAATCCAACGAAAGAACCAGCGCAACTGATGCGGCGTTTGGTCCCCGCCATACTCAATCAAGCGAGCCTCTGACAGAAAGTAAGATGAGATTGATATCCGCTGCGTGCGTAGATCGCGTTCAGCAATTTTCAACGCCCGCCGCATTGTCAACCGGGGTCGCGCCCATTTTACGTTGAGCGGAAGTCTGGCTACGTCGGCCGAAGTGATATTCGGATCTACGTTAGTGTTTTGATAGTCAGTTGCCGGCGCCGGTCGCGATGACGGATGCGGTTGAGCCGATTGGCCGAGAGCTACAAGCGGCGCGCAAGAAATCAATAATGTTAGGAGTAAGGTGCGCATGAGTTCTAAGAACAAAAAGCACCGACAATTAAGTTGAAGCGGCGGCGCGGATTCAGTCAACCACGCCGGAGGTTATGATGCGTCAAACAAACCCGCCGTTCGCGGCGTTCAGAAAGAAGATCTTTCGATTACTAGAATGCGAGAGCGATTATTGAGACCAAAGTGTCTCTGATCACGAAAGCGGGGATCGCGACCAACCACAAAACGATAGCCAGGTTACGCAAACGCCTGGATCGTTGATAATCGACATCGCTCGTTTGCAGGCGACCAAATCTAATTTGCCAGCGAATTATTAGGACGAGCACGACAAAGAACGTAATGATGAAGCCCAGGTACGTCGGCACGGAGATGAAGGGCAGCGGGCTCAACGCGAGGAAACCAAACATCGCAGCCGCCGCTATTCGTAAGAAGCTTGCGTCACTACAAGCGCGGTTCACACGCGCCTGAATTTCACCGGCGGCAGCCGCTGCTTGGGGATCAACGGGGGCAGAACAGAAGCGACACGTTTGCATCGAGTCGTTGATTATCTCTTTGCAGTTTGGGCAAGGAAATGTTTGCGGTTGTGACAGCATAGGATTCGTAGTTTAGCGTCGCCAGGTACTGCCCTAATTTGTAGCGCAAACTTTTAGTTTGCGATGGTTAAGGGCATCCAATGCACGCGCAAACTAACAGTTTGCGTTACAGAAACCAAATTAGGGCACCACCCGTCGAAAGTCAGAGTTGTGACGGCCGCAACGCTTTGTCGTGGCGCGTTGTATCAGGCTCGCATGAAATTAATCAACCTTGATGAAAGATTCTTCAGTAACACCGCCGGCAACTATTTCAGCGGTAAAATAGCTTTCGACTCGAACCGGTTTTCCCGCCACGCGCCGCAACATCACAATCTGGCCCACGTGTGTCAGGGCGTCGCCAACCGGCCCTTGAATAAGCTTTTCAACCGAACAGGCCAGCGGCGAGTCTGACGCCAAATACGAATCTAACCCGTTCGCGGCGGAGAAGAACCGCGACACCTCCTCGCCCCAGGGCGAGGGTGGGGACATTAGATATATCAATTCGCCCTTGAGCAAATAGAGCGACCCTTCGAGTAAATCGCCGATATGCGCCAGAAGTTCTCCTGGGGTACGCGTCTTCTCGGCAACGCGAAACACGGCGAAGTTCTCCGGCGCACCTGATATGGCTATGCCGCCGCGATAAGCCACCGTCGCAACCAGGTGGCGCAGTACTTCTCGTTTCACATCGCGGGCCAAACTATTGCCTCGCTTTTCAGTCGCTCAATATACGCAGGCTTTTCGAGTCTGTATATCCAACGCAGCCTGAGCACATCCTCGGCTTAATTGAATGCCTCCCTTAATCTGTCGTTCTCAGACTTAAGGTTTAGGTTTAGCTGTAAGCTCTTCCTGAAATCTAGTTCCGCTTCCGCCTTTTTACCTTGAACTAAGCGCAACACGCCGCGAAGCTGATAAGCCCTCGCATTTGTTGGGTTGCTGTCCGTCTGCGCTTTTTACCAATTAGGAGTCTCATCACAAAATGGAATCAGTCGCTCGTCGAGCCGTTCGATATCGCTATACCGGCGGCTGACGGTAATTTTGCCGCCGTCTGTTCGATAGACTTCGTAGATGCCTCGCTCCTTCGTATCTTCTCCGAGATTTCCAAACTCGCCTGGCGGCGTGTTACGGCTTGCCTTGTCGTAAACCAGCAACGTCGGCTTAACCTCTCGAATCTCGCTCCACAAGCAGGTTCGGGTTTTGAATAAATCCTTTTTGACAAAGCCGTTTTCATAAATCTCGAGCTTATATTTTTTCAACCAAGCGGGCGAAAGACGGGACACAAGAGCGAACAGCCCGAATAATCCAAGGCTGATGGTGACAAGGGCGAGTGAGAAATAAAATCCTAAAGCAGCGTCGGCTGTGTGACGAGCGCAAGTCAAAGACGCAATTAGCGCCCACAAACCGAAAACAAAAGGTGGTATCAAGAAACACCCGCAAGTAAACAAACCCCTGCGCCCGGAATCAGCCAATTTGCAGGTCTCAGTTCCGACGATTTGCTGCTGCTATCGTCCTGAACACCACTCAACTTTGCGCCACAATGATTACAGTAGCTCAAGCCCTGCATGACAACCACGCCGCAAGCTGAACAGTACATACACTTTTACCCCTGAGGAATACTACGATAGGGAACGACGCTGAGTTCGATTCTCAGCAAACCGTCGGTGGGTTCGGCGCGATGCGGTTGAGCACAAGCTCAAAGCTGTCACAGTGTCTGGGACGAATCAATTGAAAGTCACGCCGGTCGAGTTAGTAGTCGCTTGATATTCAAGCGTTCCGCTGTGGCAGAAATCAAAGCGTCAACAAAATCCAAATTGGCATCCGCGTATTGGCGAAGAATCTCGGCAGATCTTACGTAGTCTTCGGCCAGCGGCGTTTCGAGAATCAATTCGGTCTCGGCAAGGCTTGAAATGAAATCGGCGGCGGCATCATTTCCGATGTCGCGCGCTAGCAGGTAGCAACCTCGGTAATTGCCGGCACCGGCAGCACGATCGGCTCGCGAACATTCTCCAGAACTCTGATTGTTCCTTGATGTTCAGCTGCGAAGGAATTGAGCGAGGCTAACAGAAATCCAGAGTCGAGCAGTACGGCCATCACTAGTTTGTCAAACCCGGCTTCTTGCCAATCTCGGCACGCAGAATTTCATCAGCGCGAGCTGCCGTATTCCCTGGGCCACCCGAATAGCGTCCAGCCATCGAAAGCAACCACTTTGCGCCAGGTGAGGACTGTCCTCCGTTTACCAACGCAGTCTCAGTCTGGTCTCCCGCTAGACTGGCTTGAAGCAACTGCAAAACACGACGGCGCTCGTCGACTGGCATTTTCAGGAGTTCCTCGATTTGTTCTCTACGGATCATGCTCGGCATTTTAGTCCAAGTGAGGGGCAATTAACAGCTTAAGCCTCGGCTCGGTCCAATGAAGTACCACCACGCGAGCGGGTGGGTCCCCGGATGTTTAGTGCGTCACAATTACCATCTGCCCGCCGGCCCACGATCCACCCCCCGCCTAGCGCGCAGTGGTACTGACCTCGTGTCTGGCTCTATGCTTACCCATACTCCCCACGCTAGAATTCACGAACCAACATGACAACATCTACTTACGATCAACTGCAACAACTCGGCGCCGACTTCTGGACCTGGCGCGCCGCCAATCAACCAATTTCCAGTGATGACATTCCGCGTATTGAACGGCCAAATGATTGGCTACCGGACTGGTCGCGCAACGCCATTGCAAGCCGGCGCGCGGAGCTGGCTGATTTCGGCAAACGACATCAGGACATCAACGCGAACTCGTGGCCGGTGCCGCAGCAGGTTGACTACCGCCTGATTGGATCGGCAATCGCGCGCGCGCATTTCGAGTTGAATGTTATCTGTATTCACGAGCGCAACCCCGGCTTCTATGTAGATCAGATGTTGGGGTTGCTGTTCCTGTCTTTACTGACGCCACCTCCATTTAGAGAAGCGCGCAGCCGCACAATTATCCGGTACCTGCAAAGCTTCAACGGAACCGTCGATGACGCTAAAGAGAATCTCGCCGGCAAAGCCATCAAACCCTTTGCGCTCGCCGCGCTTGAGAAGTTAGGGGCCGTCCGATCGCGCCTCACAAACGTCGGCACCGAACTTGGCCCTCTCCTCTCAGGCGTCAGCCCCACGGAATTTAACGAATCGGTAACAGCGGCAATCACGGCGCTCGAATCGCTTCACGACTGGTTGAATGGCGAACTGGAGGGGATGACGGAGGAGACGGCCGTCGGCCGCGAGGCTTACATCTACTTCCTGAAGCATGTCGCCCTCATGCCGTTCACGCCGGAGCAACTGCTGGTTATGGGCGCGTACGAATGGGAGCGCTCGGTTGCGTTCGAAACGTGCGAACAAACTCGCAATCACGGCTTGCCGGAACTCGAGTTGTTTCCCGATCAAGCTACACAGATGGGGCAGGAAGAGTTTTGGGAAGAAGCAGCGCGACGTTTTCTCGAAGCGAAGAACATTCTCACCGTGCCTGGCTGGATGAAGCACTATCGCAACCTGCCGCTCCCGCCGTACATCGAGCCCCTCTCCTTCATGGGTGTCAATGACGATCTGACTTCTGACAACCGGCTGGAGGAGAACGGCGTGAGTTACATCAAACCGCCTTCTCCGGATCTGGATTACTTCTCGCTCTCAATTGCCAAAGACCCGCGGCCATTGATCGTACACGAAGGCGTCCCCGGTCATTACTTTCAAATGTCGCTTTCTTGGGCGCACGAAAACAAGATTCGCCGCCGCTACTACGATTCCGGCGCGAACGAGGGCATCGGCTTCTACGCCGAAGAGATGATGTTGCAGTTTGGTTTCTTCGACGATAAGCCAAAGCTGCGCGAGATCATGTACAACTTCATGCGCCTGCGGGCGCTCCGAGTGGAAGTAGATGTGAAGCTGGCCATCGGAGAGTTTACGATCGATCAGGCCGCCGACTATCTGGAGAAAATTGTTCCCGTCGATCGCGGTACCGCGCGGCAAGAGGCAGTCTTTTTCGCTTCGTCACCCGGCCAGGCGATCACGTATCAGATTGGCAAACTGCAAATCATCAAATTTCTGGCGGACGCGCGACTTAATCAGAAGGAGCAATTCAACCTGCGCGCCTTCCACGATTATTTGTGGCTGAACGGAAACGTGCCGATCGCGTTATTGCGTTGGGAGTATCTGGGCTTGAATGATGAGATTGAGTTGCTGGATGCGATGTAGTTAGTGGGAGGCCCGTTGGGCCGAAATTTAATAGCCCCCGACCGTCAGATGGGGGTTATGGTCCAAAAACATTTCCGAGGTCCGCCGGACCGGCACGATCGCGATCATTCATTCACGCGTTTTGAGCGCAACTACCGTTTTTGCGATAAAGCTTCGGCGCTCGATCGCTTGGTTATGCCTTTTTTCATATTCGTTCCCTTAGCCTAGATATTGTTCCTCGCTGACCTTTTCCATCCATTCGACCACCTTGCCATCGAGCGCCTCGGCTATAGCGATGTGCGTTATGGCCGTGGTTGGCGTTGCACCATGCCAATGTCGCTCGTTCGGCGGACACCACACGATATCGCCGGGTCGAATCTCTACTTTCGCTTGACCCTCGCTCTGCACCCAACCGCAGCCTGACGTCACGATCAAAGTCTGCCCCAGCGGATGACGATGCCATGCTGTGTGCGCGCCCGGCTCGAAGGTGACAATCGCGCCGCCTACGCGCGCGGGCGGAACGCCCTGAAACCGCGACTCAATGCGTACGTTGCCAGTGAAATACTCTTCTGGTCCTTTCTGCGCAGGTTCCGAACCATTTCTTTTGAGTTCCATTTTCCCATCCCGTCCGTTATGAATTTGGTTTGTTTACGGGCAGCCGTGCTTCTGCTGAACCCGCCAGTTCAGAACTCAATCATTACCTTAATCGACTCGCGTTCGTTCATCGAGCGGTAGCCCTCCGGCACGCCTTCGATGTTCGTAGTCTGGTCGAACACGCGGCCTGGCTCGATCCGGCCTTCAAGTACATCAGGCAGAAGCTCTTCTATGTAAGCCCGCACCGGCGCGGGGCCACCGCTGACTGTGATGTTGTTAAAGAAGGACGTCTCCGGCGCCGGGATTCCCGCGTAGTGCGGCACACCGACGCGACCAACGGCCCCACCGGCGCGCGTGATGTTGACGGCAGTGGCCATCGCCTGCTCACTGCCGACGCATTCGAGCACCGAGTGAACGCCGAGGCTGCGGGTCAGATCGCGCACGCGCTCGATCCCCTCTTCGCCGCGCTCCCTGACGACGTCCGTCGCACCGAAGTCTTGGGCGAGCGCGATGCGATCGTTGTGATGGCCCATGATGACGATCTGCTCTGCTCCGAGACGCTTTGCGGCAATCACTCCGCATAAACCAACCGCACCGTCTCCGACGACGGCCACCGTCTTGCCAGGACCAACCCGTGCGGTGATTGCCGCGTGATGACCCGTGCCCATCACGTCAGAGAGCGTCAGCAGCGATGGCAACAAAGCATCGTCGTTCTTTACAGCCAGGGCGTAGAGTGTCCCGTCCGCAAACGGAACGCGCACCGCTTCAGCCTGCGCTCCGGGAATTTCTACGTTGCCGAAAAAACCGCCTTGGAGACACGACGTTTGCAGGCCTTCGTGGCAGAACTCGCAAGTGCCGTCAGACCAGGCGAACGGCATTACAACCAGATCGCGGGCCTTGATCGTATGCACGTCGGCGCCTACCGATTCAACCAGGCCGATCGCTTCGTGCCCCATGACACGTCCGGTATCGCTGTGTTCCATCTCCTGATAAGGCCACAGATCGCTGCCGCAGATGCAGGCGCGCGTGACCGTAACAAGTGCGTCGGTAGATTTAATAATTCGCGCGTCGGGAACGTCCTCGACACGAACCTCGCCGGCGCCATACATGACAGTTGCTCGCATGTTGAAACTACCTTTCCTTCATTTTCCCAAACGTACCTTAGATACCTGTTCTCTTTTCCAGCGCTTCAGGATAGCGGTCGCCCTGAACTGGAATCGTCGCTGCCGCCTCATCAATTTCGCGGAGGTCGCTGGCCGTTAGCTCTACCAAATCCGCGCCGATGTTCTCTTCCAGGCGATGCAGCTTCGTCGTGCCGGGAATCGGAACAATCCAGGGTTTCTGAGCCAGCAACCACGCCAGCGCGATTTGTCCGGGCGTCGCCTGTTTTCGTTTCGCGAATTCTTTGAGAAAGTCGACGAAGGCCTGATTCGCTTTTCTATTCTCTTCGGAAAATCTCGGAACGAGGTTACGAAAGTCTTTCGGATCAAACTTGGTTTCTTCAGTGATCTTGCCGGTGAGGAACCCTTTGCCTAGCGGACTGAAGGGAACAAAGCCAACGCCCAGTTCTTCGCAGGTCGGCAAGGCTTCCGCTTCCGGCTTTCTCCACCACAGCGAATATTCGTTCTGCAGTGCCGTAACCGGCTGGACGGCATGGGCGCGACGCAGCGTTTGCATTCCCGCTTCGGAAAGTCCGAAGTGCCTCACTTTACCTTGCTGAATTAGATCCTTTACTGCGCCCGCGACCTCTTCAATGGGCACATTCGGATCGACGCGATGTTGATAAAAGAGATCAATCCGATCAGTTCTGAGGCGCTTGAGTGATGCTTCAGCGACTTCCTTTATGTGATCAGGCCGGCTGTCAGTGCCGGATTGGGCGCCTTCGTCGTTGAACGCGAAGCCGAACTTTGTCGCAATCACAACTTGGTCGCGAAAGGGCTCGACGGCTTCGCCCACGAGTTCTTCGTTTGCGAAGGGACCATAGGCTTCGGCCGTGTCAAAAAATGTGACACCGCGCTCGAAGGCAGCACGGATCAGTGCCATTCCGGTCTGTTGGTCCAGTGCCGGACCATAGCCGTAGCTTAAACCCATGCATCCCAGACCCAGGGCCGACACTTCCAGGTCGGTCTTTCCCAGTTTTCGCTTCTGCATTCGCAATCCTCTTAATTAGAAGCTGGAGCAAACCTACGGGGGCCACGCTGTGCGTAAGCAAAGCCTAAAACTTTTCCGGGGTTGATTCGGGGGTCAGCGGCAACTGAGGGTTGTCGTTGCCGATGGTAATGGGGGGCCTTAAATTCTTTCTGTGCAAAACAGTCTACCGGAGTGGCGGGAATTTGTATAACCGGCGCGCCAGGATGGTAGTGGGTCATTTACCAACTACCCGCCAAGAGCATCGAGGGGCCAACGATCTGACTTACGAAATAGGTTCCTCGGCGGCAGCCTCGATCTCAAGTGCAGAAGAAAGGTCGCGGTTGGCGTTGGCTTGATCGATGAGCTCCTGTCCTTTCCGCTCAAAGGTTGCGACGGCGTCGGCACCTGCAGGCCAACGGAACGGAGGGTCGTCCTTTGCAATAAGCTGCATCAACGCGTCTGCAAGTTTGGCCGGATCGCCGCTCTGTTGTCCGCTCATGCCCTTCCACGCCGTAACTGTTTCCTTCGTCTTCTCGGCGTAGTCCGCTATCGACGGAACCGGATAGTTGGTTGAATCCTCGGTCAGCAGTTCAGTGCGGAAGAACCCGGGCTCGACGAGCATCGTCCGGATACCGAAGGCCTCCACTTCCGGTGCCAGCGATTCCATCCATCCCTCAATCCCGAACTTCGACAGGGAATAGGCTGAGACGAAAGCCTGGCCCACAATGCCGCCCGTCGACGATATCGTTACGATCAAACCGCTCCGCTGTGCTCGCATGTGAGGCAGGACTGCGCGTGTCACATTTATCGGCCCAAAAAGATTTGTTTCGATCTGTGCCCGAAAATCGTCAGGCGATATCTCTTCGAAAAATCCAGCGTAAAAGTTTCCCGCGTTATTGACCAACACATCGATCCGCCCGAACTTATCCACGACCGCCTTGACCGCCGCCCGCGCATCCGACGGGTCCGTCACATCGAGTTTTACGACCAGTAGATCGTTCGCAGCCCCGACCGCTGCGGTCACCTTGGCGACATTCCTCCCGGTCGCGACCGTCTTATACCCGGCGGCCAGAGCGGCCTTCGCTATGTCCGTTCCCATGCCCCGCCCGGCACCCGTGATAAGGAGCACTTTCGTTTCGTTGTTCATGGCGTTGTTTTTCCTTTCCATAGCGCTCCATCTTATCGCGTGTCATTCGCCCGATACACCCTCGCCCGGCCCGCCTTTGCTGTTTTGCGTTGCTGCCTGGCGTCTCGGATGGTATAAACCGCGAACCGCGCCAATCCCGGGCAGTAGCTGGCCCCGGCCAGTTGTACTAACAATCAAACTAAAACTTTGGAGGAGAGAATGATGAGAACACTTCTGCTTGCAGTTGTAATGGTGGTTTGTTGTTTAGCCGGTTGCCAGAACCTGACCGCGCCCAAGATGACGATACTGAACGTCAATGATCTGAATACTGAACACAAGAAAGACAAGGAAGCATTGCGCGCCAAGTACGACGGCAAGGAAGTGATCGTCATGGGTAGGGCCGTGGAAGATTTCAATCCCGATCACGTTTATTTCCAACTTCCTGGTGACAAACAGATCGCGTTCTCATTACAGGCAGACCTCAGTCAGGAGAGCTGGGTAGGCGTGGACTGCAAGGTTGAAGCGGCCAACAAGGATAAGTTTGCCGGGATTAAGAAAGGAGACGTCTTTGCTGTCAAAGGAATATTCCACATTACACAGGGCGGCATGGAGGTAAGTCCTTGCAGCCGCGAGTTGCGCGAGTCGAAATGATCCCCTGACGAATAAACAATTAGACCCGAAGGGCCGACATTTCGCCCATCATGCCGGTCCTTCGGATCACAATCATTCTAAATACCGTCGACCTCACCGTCGCTGACACCGCTTTGGCTACTTCCGCGACAGGTCGCGCAATCCAAAGCGCCGTCGCCGCTTCGCTCTGCCGGCGCACTCCAAATCTCGTGGCCTGGTTTGTTTGCTGCAGCGGACTGGGGCTTATGTCTGCTGACACCAATGATTTGTTGGGTTGGGCTGTTATCGAAAGATCTCTGTTAGCAATGCCGCGTGCTCAGCTTGATGATCTTCCACGGCGTTGCAGAATTCCATCGCTGCACGGATGTGATCGGAAGCCTCCGTTGCGGGCGTGTGGTCGAATAAACAACAGATAACGCCGCGCACGGCGTGGACGCGCGGCGACGAGAAATCACAGGAATCCTTGCCCAGAAACTCCCAAAGCGTAATGCGCTCGTCGAGAAGATTATCAGCCGAAGCCAAACCTGCAACATAGCTTTCAGCGACCGTTAGGCCATGTTGCGCAACCGCCGGAAGTTTATCGTAGATCAGCCGACAACATCGGCAACCGAAGGCGATCAGTTTCCGTTGATCGTGCAGCGCGCCATCCAGCTCGAGAGTCTCAAGGAGATCGTAAGGATTAGTGATGTTCAAAGCAAAAAGACATTAGCTGCCATTGCTGGCACAGAAGCCCGTTACGGGATCATCATTCCGAGTTGTTTGGTAATAAACCGCTACGATGCGGGAATCCTCCGACGATTATCATTCGTCCGCTTCGCGGGAAGATAAAACGCTTACCGCATCCGCCAAACTCTAAGATCAAAGCCTTCAGGACTCGCGCGGTTTCTCTATGGTGTGCACCCCACCCGACGAGTTAGCCATAGCATTGCCAAACCACCAAGCAGCAGCGCCCCAATAGACCATGCGATGACAGCAGGGCGAGTGGCTCTGCGGCGAAACACCTCAGCGCTCCCAGTCACAATTGACACCACCCAAACAGAAAGCCCCAATAGTTGAAGCAGCACTATGCCGGCGTGGGTGTACCCAAACCCGCAAATGGTCTCTTTGCCGCCCGGGTTAACATCCATACAAAAGAGGCCTGGTGACAGATAGCCCAGCGTTTTCAGGACGCCCAAAAAAAAGAGCGGCACCGCTAACGATAGCCACGGACTCAGCGCCCTTCCTGATCTGAAAAGGTTTTTCATGACGCCCACCCGCTTTTGCATTTCAACTCTGCTACCAGCCATTGAACGCTAACAGGGATGTTGAATCGCGGCCTTCAACTGCGGGCCGGTCGCTTAATGCGGAAACGATCTTTCGCCCAGATCAGAGTATAGAGTTCGCGTCCTCCCTTACCCGTCACTGAGATGTTCCTGCCCGTTCGCGGGAGCGTGTAACCCAGCTTCCCATCCAACGCCACGGGGAGCAGCACCTTCGTGACGTCCCGCCACCTCCTTCCTTCATAACTCAGCAGACGCAGCGTGGGCACCTTGGGCTCCCGGTCGAAGTCATCCCCAGTGTCGTTGTAGGCGACTATGTATCCACCGTTGCTCTTCCTGAAGATGGCAAATTCGAACCCCGACGGGTTGTCGGACGCATCGTAGGAGATGTACCCATTGCGGATGTCGACGACCACGCCCCGGTGTTCGCCCCGCAG
Source organism: Blastocatellia bacterium (assembly GCA_034665305.1). Lineage (GTDB taxonomy): Bacteria > Acidobacteriota > Blastocatellia > Pyrinomonadales > Pyrinomonadaceae > DASXRU01. The sequence goes on from JAXDFZ010000011.1 coordinate 439,049, forward strand.
CATCTCTTCACGAAACCTGAGGTCATAGCCGATGTAACGTTCAGGGACTAAGAGAAGAAAATCGGCGACCGTCCTGGGCTCAGAGGCCTCAGAGACTTGGGCCGCAGCCGTCCCGACTCGCGGCGGGATCGCAATCGTGATCAGAAACATGATGAGAAAGATGGTGTTAGCTCCCCAATTCTTATATGTCATCATTTCTGGCATTGCCTCAAAAGTCGGAATTCCGCCTGACGACTACGATTAAGTGCTGAGCTATGCCCCAACGGGCTACGTCCTCCAGCCCAGGGTTGGCGCTTCGGCTACCCTGGATAAACAAAGCGATCTTTGTCCTCAACCGCAACGCGGTTGCGTCGGCTGCGCCTTTAGCCTGATTACGGTCAAGCCTAATGCACATTTGCCGTTATTATTTGCGGCCTTTATCGCGCGCAGCCTCCAAGGGCACAGCTAACATATATGCTTTGTTTTATGACTTTCAGGAGAAAAACCCCACCCGCATCACGTGGCTATCCACACTGGAGAGAAGCCATCTAACGCAGCCTTCCGCCAGGACAAGCTGTTCGTTATTGGCTGGATAAGAGGTGGGGAAGTTATTGAGGTTACTGGGAGCGCGCGATCCGCAAAATCTAACGCGAGCTGCAACGTGGGTTTGGGAGAGGGAGATCAAATGCTGAGATCGGCGATTGCCGATTTGAACACAGAAAAGCAATCCAGGTTCGGCCTGCTTCAGCGACGAGCAAGCTGAGTCAGACGCGAAGCGCCGCAATCCAATAGCCCCGACCGTCAGGTCGGGGGTGAGCGGTTCACCTCACAAAACATGAGGCCCTGAAGGGCCGACATTTCGCCACGCAGCGTGCCGGTCCTTCGGACCTCCTCAATCATTCTCGATACCGTTACCACGACCTTACGGTCGCAGCTATTCAATGACGGCCCTTTCGGGCCTGAGCCCGCTGAGCGGACGAAAGAATATGGAGTGCGGTGGCGACACCGCTTTGGATTGATTTTTATTTACGCGATCCAAAGCGCCGTCGCCGCTTCGCTCTGCGAGCGCACTCCAAAGCCGAAGCAGTCGACCATAGTTTCACGGAGCCGCTTTTGCATGGCGAGCCATGATGGAGCCTTCGCCCTCTTCTCTTCCAACCATTTCGCTGGTTGTTAACACTTTGCATTCATTGCCCGTCTTATGAGCCTGACGCGTGGGCGGAAACAAATAAGAACCATGAAACGAATCATCGCCTTACTCCTGATCATGTTGGCCGCTGGATCTCTGTACGCACAGCCTGCGCCGCCACCCTCGTATCAGGAGCTCTTCAATCTCGTCTGGCAGACAATCAACGACAACTTTTACGATCCATCCTTCGGGGGCGTGGATTGGAAAAGCGTACGGCAAAAATATTCGCCTGAAGTCGCGCAGGTAAAAGACGATCGGTCGTTCGTCGATTTAGCTTCTCGCATGCTGCGCGAGCTCAAGGCTTCCCACCTCTATCTATCTCCGGGCCAGGCACGGCGGGTCGGGATTGGGATTCGCACATCCCGGCTCGCAGACCAATTCGTAATAACCGAGGTGGCCGTTGGATCAGATGCCGCAAGACAAAATGTTCGCCTCGGCGATGTCCTACTTGATCCAGGCCAGCTAAGCGGACCCATCGGCACCGCAGCAACAGTACGTATCAAAGGTTGTGATGGACAGAGCCGCACCCTGGAGGTTAAGCGCGAGAACCCGTGGTGGCCGCCCGAGCATCCCTCGTTGCGCTGGCACACGATCGAACAAGCGAGTCGCCGGCGCATTGGTTACATTAAGGCCGGGCGATTTGACGACGATGCCGCACCTTTAATCGATGCGGCCATGGAAGCCGTGAAAGATACTTACGGACTAATCATCGACTTGCGCGACGGCAGTGGCGGAAATATTTCGTGCATTCGGCTGGGCAGTTATTTTTTCCAAAGTCCGCAGATGGCTGTGACTTTAGCGAACCGGGCATTCCTGGAAAAGGTTGGTTCCGCACCAGACCAGCTCGACCTGAATAAAGTTCCACGCGTTAGCGGCATCTACACGACGAGCGGAATAATCGACGCGATGAAGAATAACGGCGGCGCTGCTGCTTTTTATACCGAGGATGTCGGACCTCGCCGCTATCGAGGCAAAGTGATCTTGCTCATTAATAAAGAAACAGGCAGCGCTTCCGAAGGGTTCGCGTGGATGATGAAGGGACGAAACTCGGTCACCCTCGTTGGCGAAACCACGGCGGGCGTCGTGCTTGGAGGCGAACCATTCAATCTGGGCGGCGGATGGACTCTGACCGTGCCGACACATGCTTCGTGGGGACCGGACGGTAAGCGTTATGTCGATACCCCCGTTACTCCCGACGTGGCAGTCAAATGGACCCGTCAACACGTCTGCGAGCAACGTGATCCGGATCTAGCCAAAGCGCTTGATTTGCTTGATGCGGTGCGTTGAGATCCAAAGGGGGGGGGTGCCGCAGACGAGCGCAACGTAGCGGCGCGCGACGAGAAACTGCGGACCGGGCGGATGGAGTCAGGACCTGCAATTCTGCGATCAAGTCCCACGCGGAGCGCTCTCATTCACACCGCGGCTTCAGCCCGGTGATCAGGGCGGATTCTCTCTTCTAACCGTTTCAACGTTTTACCAGGCGGGAGCGGAAACCGTTGAAACGGTTGGACCATTGATCACACGTCGGTAGTCACCGGGCTGAAGCCGCGGTGTGAATGAGAGCGCTCCGCGTTACCCGGATATGACTTTTTGTGCAAGCCTACACGCGATGCTTGTGTTCCGTGTTCCACTCGAGGGCCGACCTGCCGCGTGCCAGCCACCCCAAGTTACTTATTACCCCGCACCGGCTTGGTTTTGGCCGGCTGGAGAAATCTTCTCACCAATTGCCGCTCGTCCTTATCGTAATCAACATACAAACTACCAGGCTCCGCCTCATCGAGTCTCCAAGACTTGAAGTCATCTACCGTAAGGATAGCGTCTGGAAATCGGAGTTAGCCGCAGGTCTCTGACGTCACGTGTATTCCAGATGTCGCGCAGTCGCCATAAATTCTCAAACCAAATGGGACGATAAATTACTGCAAATCGGTTTTCTCCCCCTCTCCGCACGCGGAGAGGGGGATTGGGGGAGAGGTTTGCCTGCGCTCAACCCCACCCCCAACCCTCCCTGTTTACGGGGAGGGGCAGAAATAAGATTTGAATCAGAATTTTTGTGCAAAGCCCTGCTGGGCCATAACCCCAGAGGAAAACGCTATGGCAATAAAAGAAAGAACGGCGGCGAGTTTGATCGCTTTCATTGGGCGGTAAATATCGTAGCGCCCGAGACCTCTACACAAGCTTACTTCCAGGCTTAAATGGAATTCCTGAGCTATAAACATCTCGCCTCCCGGGAACGAACGAGTGTTGCTTTTCGAAGTTGAATCCAGCACTCGGGGATTGCCCGCGTGAACATAATAAAATTACGCAATTTCGTGACGAATTTGAGTAGAGGTACCCGCATCCTTACTAACGGTTCAGCGCTATGAAAAGCCAAACACTTTCACCCGGGGCTTCCAGGTGCCGGCGCAAATTTTTACGTTTCTTCCCGGAGGGATTTCGTGACGAGACCTATCTTTCCTGGGAACGCGAATACAAAGTCGAAACGCACGAGCGCTGGCAGCAGGTGCTCGCGCGCGCTGAGTTCCGCCGGCTGCTGCGACAAAGAGCGTTTGGCGAAATCGCTGCCCGCGCGATGCGCGTCGAACAGAAATCGCGGCACAGCATGATCTTCTCATTCGAGAAGATGGCCCTGCGTGATGCCGTCAAGTCCGAGGAAGGCGCACGCGCTTTTGCTGAAGGTCTGTACCAGTTTTTGCACGGCACGGGGAGGCTGGAGAGCCGCTTTGAACGTTGGGTCAACGTTGTTTCCGAACTGCCCCGCAAACAGACTCGGGTGCTGACGTGGCCGCTTGTGACGGTCTTCGGTTTTGTCGCGCAGCCCGATCTTCACATGTTTCTCAAGCCGACCGTCACGCGCATTGCCGCGCGCGAGTATGGTTTCGATTTCCGCTATCACTCGCGGCCAACTTGGGAGACCTATGCCAGCCTGCTGGAGTTCGCCGAAGTAGTGCGTCGCGAGCAGCGCGAACTCAGCCCGCGCGACATGATCGACATCCAATCGTTTCTTTGGGTGCAGGGGTCGGAAGAGTACAACGAATGACGTCCCGTCAGAACCACACGCGGTAGCGAGTGTTGGGGCTCCTCTCCCTTTGGGAGAGGTCGGGAGAGGGTGCGAAGCTTAGCTCCAGGATCGGATCACCAACAATAAGTGAGCCCACGCAGCAGGCGATAGCATTTGGAGTGCGGTGGCAGAGCGAAGCGGCGACACCGCTTTGGATCAGTCTCTCGGTCAAGCAATCCAAAGCGCCGTCGCCGCTACGCTCTGCCGGCGCACTCCAAATGCTGGCGCCCACACCGCGGGCTTGGTTCTTCGGGTGCGTGCCGAAATAGTCAAACAAGCTCTTCACTGGGAGCGCGGGCGTCCCGCCCGCTGGTTCGCCTGTCGCTCAAGTTAAGTTTGCAGAATCTGCTTCGCGCATCGCAACGCGTGCGGGCGGGACGCCCGCGTTTGCAGGGAAGAGGTTGACCGGATCTCGTCCGCGCTTTGACGGGCGCCCGCCATGGGGTTGTGCAGCGAGATGAAGTCAGTACCACCACGGGTAGCGGGTGGGTCGCTCGCTCAAACGGGGCAGTAGCCCGACCGTGAGGGAGGGCTCCGGTTGAGTGTATGCGCGAGGGAGCCCTTCCTCACAGTCGGGCTACTGCCCCGCTAACGCGTACTCCGATGACTAGCGAAGTCCGCGAAGCGGCCGGGCAGCGTAAAGCTTAGTGTTACTTATTAGCCCGCACCGCGGGCTTGGTTATGGCCGGCTGGAGAAATCTTCTTACCAATTGGCGCTCGTCCTTATCGTAATCAATATACAAACTACCAGGCTCCGCCTCATAGAGTCGCCAAAACTGAAGTCATCTACCGTAAGGATAGCGTCGTCTGTCAGAGGATTCAGATTCTTTTCCCATAAAGCTGCACTCTTTATCTCGCATCGGAGTTAGCCGCAAGTCTCTGATGTCACGTGTATTCCAGATGTCGCGCATTCGCCATAAATCATCAAACCACATGGGACGATAAATTACTCCAATCGGTTTTCTCCCCCTCTCCGCAAGCGGAGAGGGGGTTGGGGGGAGAGGCTTGCCTGCGCTCAACCCCAACCCCTCCCCGTTTACGGGGAGGGCCAGAAATAAGATTTGAATCAGAATTTTTGTGCGAAGCCCTGCTGGCCATAACCCCAGAGGAAAAGGCTATGGAAAAAAAGAAAGAATGGCGGCGAGTTTGATCGCTTTCAGTGCGGGTAAATATAGTAGCGCCCGATACCTCTACACAAGCTTACTCCCAAGCTTTTCATGATCCAGCGGTGCTCAAAAGACTAAGCCGGGGGGCACGCCTTCGATTTTGTGATTCTTCAGCACGGCGCGTAGCGCCACTAGCATGAAGCCTGGGACTCTATTCTCCTTTTGGGAGAGGGTGAGGGTGCAGATTCTCTCGCTTCCCGGTGGGAGAGGTCCGAAGCTTAGCTCCAGGATCACGAACCCAAATAATTATTTGCCCGCGAAGCGGGCGAGAGAATATGAAGTGCGTTGGCGTCCCGATTTATCGGGAGGCACCGCTTTGGACTCGTTCTTCGTTCAAATGCATCCAAAGCGTTGTCGCCCGCGGAGGTGACCAGGTAACGCTCAGGCTATTCACAATCCCTTATGGTAATATTTGGTTTCCCAATGGCGGTAAGTCCCTTCACAACCATCAAAACAGCGAAAGACTCTTTTTCGATAATCCAGTGGTTATATGGCTGGTATTCAAAGAAGCGCTGGCCCAAGGCTCCCCGTGGCGCACGAGGGATAGCCGTAGCTATTTATACGGACCATAGTGTTGAGCGCGAACAAATCACTTTTGATTTCATTCAGACGCTAGAGAAGTTTGTTTCAACTAACAGTCTCGAGCAACAATTTGCGGTAGTGGACATTCCACCTCATCTTGCTCAAACCATTAAGCCCTCCAACCCAGAGGGTGTGTTAGAAAAAACTCGATGTGACTTTTTGATCTATGGCTCTGCCAGGTTACGTGATGTAAAGAAGGAGCCAACCTACATTCTTGATTTGAATTCGTTTATTAGGCACTCCGCAATTCCCATTGAGCTCAGTAAGCGTCTTGCCGCGGAAATGGCAGAGTTGTTACCTCGCCGTCGTTATATCTCGAAAAGCGACGAGCTCTCTGGCTTTGAGGTTAACGCTGCTTCTGTTCATCTCGCCGTTCAATATATTATCGCGACAGTCGCCATGATTACCGGCGACTTTGAATATGCCCGTCAAATGTTTAAGCGGTTACAGCCGCAACTCAGAACAACCGCGGACATGCCCTTGGATATCAAACGCTCCATTAAGGTGATGAAGGATCGCCTTCCGCTGAATATCACCGCCTCCCACGTGTTAGAGGCGAGTGTGGCGCATTACAAGTGGCGTGAGACCCGTGATGAGGCCCTGCTTGATGAAATCAAGGTGCATCTCGATATAGTAAGCACTCGGGGGCACGATTTTTATGAGGCTTGGCTCTTGGGAGGAATATATTGGTTTTGCAGGCACCGCGACGTGAGGGCCGCTCTGAATGAGATTAGCAAATGTCGTAGCGCAAAAATTCAAAACGCAACATGGTTGCTTAGTGAAGCATTCTTGCATGCCTATTCAGGAAGGCTCGACCGGGCATTAAGGTTGTACCGGACAGCTGCCAAGAAGCTTGACAGTAGCGTCTGGCTGGAAGTTGAGGAGTTTATTAGCTGGATTCTCGAACTGGAGCCCGACAAGACCCAACTCTATTTTTGTTTAGGTGTAATTAATTACGTCGGCAAGGGAGATGAGGGTCAGGCTCGAAAAGACTTCGAGACTTTCTTAAGAGTAACGCCAGGTGGGGACTACCAGGTACAAAAGGAAGCAGTAGAGCACTACTTACAGAAACTTGGAAATAGACCCGTCCAATAATTCCCTTTGAATAGTTTGAGACCGCTCAATCGCGGCGTGACCGCAAACCTTTTATTTCAAAGCCCCAGTTCTTGGGGACCTAGCCAGTGAGACCGGTGCCCTAAGCCTCATACGGTTTCTCAATATCGCCAACTAGGCTGTCTATCTGAAGGATTGCGTTCGTCGCAAATTCAAGAACGTACTCCGCCTCTTTCAAGGTTGGCGTTCCTCCCGTTCTCGCCGCCCGGTACTTATCATTTCCAAAGAAGGCATCTTGAATGGGTTTGTGATGCGATCAATTCCAAGTAGCCGGGGAAGCTCGCGAAAGTCAGTGACCTTTATTTCAAAATAACAAACTGATATAAACGCGCAAACCCACGTACATACAGGAGACTCATGCCAAAAGTGCCCGAAGAAGAAACCCTCAGGCGCATCCGTGACATGCAACGGCTAGCATTGGAGGAACACAAACTAGATGCCATTAAGCAGATTCGCAAAATGGGCGTCGTCAATTTTCCCGAGATGCAGGACGAAGCGCGGATGGTGGAAAATGCATTGGCAGCTATTGCGGTTAATCACCGACAAGACATTGCTAAGATCGCATCAGAAATAGCGGGCAATCTTCGTCCGATACTTCATGAATCGTTGGTAGGGAATCTTGTCTTAGTCAATCCGCCTTATGGCATCCAGCAAACACTGACCGACATAGCGGCAAACGCCGCGAGTGCTTTTAAGAATCTTCAGTCCACGCCGGACTTTAGAACAATTCTTAAGTCTATCCAAACCGCTAATGATACCCCGCTAAGACTCGCGTTGGAGACGATTAGAAACTGGAATTTGGACGCGCGAAACGAGCTATTTGCCGAATTTGTTGATGACGCCTTAAATCAAGTAACACCGCTGACGGAAGCGGCCTTGGAAATCTTAGAGAAAGAACATTTGCCAAAGCGCAAAATCAACGAGCTGACACGTAAAGAGCGTCTTGATTTGAATCTTTTGATAGGTGTGCTGACGATTCTTATCGGCATTTATACAGCGTGGAAGATGGGCCAGCCGATTGACATTAATCCAGAACAAATTGCAAAACTTAGTCAGCCTTCAATAAACATCACAAACATCTTTCAAGCCTTAAATCCAACACCGGTTTACTATCTGGTGGTTCATGATTGCAAACTGATTCCTAAGCCCAGCAGGACGAAAACGGTTATCTACGCACTTGCCCCTGGAGCGAAAGTAAAACTCATCGTCACGAACCATCAATGGGTTTACGTTTACTACGAAGAAGGCGACGTGAAAAAAGAAGGGTGGATCCGAAAGAAATACCTAAAACGATTACCCTGAGTCTATTGCTTATTGTGTTCGCAGAATCAACGGCCTGACCTCCGGTCCTCGTGCCACGCTGGCAGGAGTCATTTTTTCGGCTGGATTTTATCCCACTGAATATCGTCAAGACTGGTAACAATTCCCCCGTGCTTCCACACCCTTTCCAAGCTGATAGCGCGTCGGGCAAATTCTTGCGCGAACGGCATTAGCTTCTCAGACGCGAACCATTCAAGGGCGTCGGCATGAAGGAAGTCGATCCCAAAGAATGTATGAGATTCGTTTTTTTGATCACGTTGAGCTTCGAGCCTTAGCAACCTAATCCAAGGGGTTAAAATCGGCTCTGCCGCCTTGCTCGGAGCTTCAACCAAAAGCATTGACGTATCGAGTATGCATAAACATAAGACGAGCGTCGGAGTCGGCTTATCCGATTGTAAAAACGCACGATCGAGTTGAAGCTTGTACCGTAAGGATTTGATCAACGGAATGACAATGTTGTTATATGGTTCCTCACCGGATAGAAGAACTTTCTTACCGTTTAAGGTAGCTTGGCTGAAGGACGCGCACCTTGGAGGCTCCTGAACGAACGGTAAACTCGTCAGATTTAGAATCAATTGATTAGGAGCCGGCAGATACATTCTACTTCCCACACCACCCTTTGCCTCCTCGATGTTGGCCTCAACTGCGCTTACTACCGGGAATTTGGGTGTTTCTGGATCAGACACTCTTTTGAAAAAGACATAGGGATGGACACTCCGTTTGCACTCAATCAGTAAGACCAAACGTGGAATAACCGCGCCGTCAGAGCTAGTCAATAATTTGGACGCGACGATATCAAGACTTCTGTGCTCCTCTGTGTCCCGATCAATAAATCCCCACTCCTCCTCGATGTTAAAGCCTGCCGCCGTCAACTTTTCCGCCACGACGCCCTGTAAAGGGTAACCCGACTTTTCAATGGCGCTTATGAGCGTTTCCTGATCAACCCATTCAGGGATGACGCTGCTTGTTGGGTTTGAAGGCGTGAGCTTGATCTGCGTCACTTTCTGATCTATTGACATAATAATTCTTGCTTCGCGAGAGACTAAAAAAACTAACCCGTCAAGCCTGCGATTCTTTCGAACACCTAATCGAAAGCGGTTTCGGTCTTCACCCCAGCGTTGCTGAGCAGCTCCTATGTTGGAACACGATGCAACTGACGGAGTCAGCCCTCGATTCTGCGTTCTCATTCGGCGGGTTGTCGGTTACGCTGTCGATGCAAGAATCGCGGAATCGGAGACCTACCCCCTGGGGCTCATTTACGATCAAGAGATGAAAAGAGTCGTATTAATGTATTGTGCTCCCGCAGCGGCTTTTGTTTGAACTCCTTTCCTGTAAATGGCGTGACGTGAAAATGCACGCCTAAACGAATATCTGCTGCTCGTAGCCGAGAAACTAACAGTTCATACACTGCCAGCGAATTTTCGCACGCATCTGTAAACACTACCGCCAAGTCGACGTCGTCGAATGGTTCATCACGGAAATATGATCCGAAGCCGAATACTGCTTCGACCTCAGAGATTCCCTTTAGAGAATGTGCCAATTCATTCTTTATCCGGCTTTTCGTAAGACCAGAATTCATTTTTCCAAAGCGCGCCGGTCATCTCCGATGATGTATAGAGACCTGTACGTCGATTGAGGCAGAACTCCTTTGCATCATCAGTATAGGAATTCCAATACCCGCCCACGTGAATGATATTAAGGTCGCCGAAGTCCGCTATCGCCTTCTGAACCAGGGTAAAGCCCATAACATATTCGTTACACGAAAGAATGGTGAGATGATCGGACTGTCGGATGCGATCGACCTCAAAAACGATATCATGGTGACGAGTGATATTGTTGATATTCACGTGCGTTTCCAACAGCCGCTGAAACCAAGTGATGTAGGAAAAGCTGACACCCCAGGAATTTGAACCGTTGTTCTTGTTCATGAAATAAAAATCTCGCTGAAGCTTTCCGGAAAAGTCGGATAAGAATCAAGCCGGTCGTATTGATTTGCCTCGAATGCTCCGGCGTGCAACTTGAAATCAATGAATGCTTGGAGGGCCGATTCATCGAGTAGTTCTTGATTTGCCTCTATCACATTAGTAATTCTCGTGTTATTCGGAATGATCCGATCAAGTTTGCGCAAAGTCCAAACCATGTGAAGGTTCGACCCCGGGTCGGACTGCGCAGCTTTGGACTTGGGGCCAAACGTACGCCACAGCGCACGATTCTCTAGGAGCAGGGGCTTCACAAATACCTTAAGCTCGTTGAAAGATTTGAATAGCCGGTCTCTTCCCGCTGATCGAATCAAGTTTTCGTGCTCCCGCTTCCATCGATGGAGCATTGATTCCGGAAATTCTCCTTCTGGCGCTTTATCTATTCTCGTGTGACACGTAGGGCACAACAGAATGAGGTTCGCATAGTCATCTGCGCCACCGTTCGCCTTGCCCCGTGGCCCACCTGGCTTGCGCGCTATGACATGCGCCATTTCGCCGATGTTATAACTTCCATTCTGCTCTAGAATCACTGTCAGGTCCTCTCGGCAATTTGCATTGGAACAGATACCAGCAGCCCGCCCCCAAAGAATTTTCGTATCGCTGTCTGAAATTGCCATGACAAATATGGTAAATAGTCAGATTCTGGAATTAGTTTCTTACATTCTACGGTTTGTATGTCCACGATCTGAAGTCACTGCTAACTCGGAGCTGAAATCGTCCCAAAAAGAATCAATCACGAGTGCGACCTCGTGCTTCATGGTCTCAAGCGTTTGTACGACGGGTTGCCCATCACTGAAGGTTATAAGTGTGGTTGTTTTTCGCTCCATTTGCACATTCGTTTTGTCTGGCCCTACGCCCGCTAATGTTTCGCCGATGCCATCGGTGATATCGGTTTGGCGAAACCCGTTCATGATGATCAGGTTTCGGTGCTTGTCCTGGCTAGACAAGACGCGCATGTTTTCTGCCCAGGCGACTCCTTTGTATGGTTGGTAGGCGTTGATTCGGTCTATGTATGGGGGCATCAAATATGCCAACGGACCTCTACCTCTGGTCGCGCCTACCCGATGAGCCTCGAAGTTGTCCGGAATCTCGCAGAGTGGAAATTGCGTCATCACAGGGTTCGGATGTCCCGATACCTCGCGAGACAGCTCGAAGATTAAGTATTCGAGTGCTACCCGCAGGTTATGTATGCAATCGCTGGCTGCAAGCGGAAGCTCGCGTGGCAACTCACGCCGGGCCGGCATTACAACGCTGAATTGCTTTTTGATCTCATCACGCTCGATAGCCAAACTATCTTGATATTCCGAGGCGTCAGTCTGGATGATCGAGATGATCTCGTTAAGGTGTTTGTTGGCGCGCTCGATCCGTTTACGAGCGCCGTCGAGAGGGTGTGGGTTCGTGGTTACCACCTACTACCCGAAGAAAAAAGACGGGCGACCCACCCGCGCGGAATTTAAGAACCGGCGGGATGCGGGCGTCGCAACCGATCTCTTATCTGGTATCCGCAAATTCGAACTCCGCAATCGCTTCGCCTTCTCTCACAGTAACTACCATAGGGTTGGGTTAACCGTTCAACCAGTTGGCGGAGCCAACGACATACCAGTAGCCCACGGCGCAAGCCGTGGGTAGGCTCGCAACCAACAGATGGAGAGCCCCGGAGGGGCGGCATATCACGTGGCTCGCGATTGATCGTTGTTTGATTATGTCGCTCGCTTCGCGAGCTTGGTCTAGGCGGTCAATTAACCCACAGCTTGCGCTGTGGGCTACGGGTACGTCGCCCGCTGCGCGGGCTGGAATCCAAATGCGAGTCCGAAGCATACGTTTCTGGAGGTTCTTAATTGCGCGATCTCAAACCTGCAATTCGCAATTCGAATTCCAATCACGTTGGCCTCCCTGAATCAAAACCCTGAATCAAAACTGGGGTCAGGTCCTGCGATTCTGCGATTCTTGGATCATCGAGATGACCTCGTCAAGGTGGGTATTGCATTTCAAAGGGCAGGGAGGTGCCGGCCCTGCGGGCCTCGACCTCATTTTCGCGTTCTGATCCACGGCCTTACGACCGTGCCTATTGACTGTCGCGCCTGCGGCGCTCTGACCACTAGCCGGGGTTTGGAGTCCATAATTTCGATGGAGGGCGAAGCCCGACTGCAAAAGAGTGGCCCGGCTCCAGCAAACTCGGGCCTGCAACTTACAAACTGCCACTTGCGCCGAGCAAGCTGGCACTGGACAACGACAAACTGGCACTGGACACGACAAACTGGCGCTGGACACAACGAACTGGCGCTGGACAACGCCAAACTGCCGTTGGACAACGACGAACTGGCACTGGACAACGACAAACAAGTGCTGGACAACGACGAACTGGCGTTGGATAAGGACAACCTGCCGTTGGACAACGACAACCTGCCGTTGGACAATGACAACCTGCCGCTGGCGAAGCCCTAAAAGCCAATAGAAATGCCTGTTTCCTAAAAAATCCGCATTTTCTGGCGTTTGCGCCGAGACTCTGCCTTAAAAAGTCATGGGAAGGTTCGGCTTCGTCGCCCGATGTGAGGCGGTGGCTAGGCCCGGTCCTTTCGTGACTGTAGGGCGGCACTCCGTGGCCGCCCCATTTCCCGGCGACGAATCGGTTGAACGGTAGAAGGGGGTGGCCGGCCACTTGCTTCAAAAAGACGGCGATTCGGCCAGATACGAAGTCGCGTAGTGTCCTATTTGGAGTGCGGTGACCTGTCACCGCTTTTGCCCGCGGCGGCTTGACGCCGCACTCCTTGGGTTATCGGCTGTTTTAGCTATCCGCTGCGACAGGTCGCAGCGACCAAAGCGCCGACAGGCCGGCGCACTCCAAATTAGGGGAATAATATACTTGGCTAACCTTCGCTACTGCGGCGGCTGTTGATGGGAAGAGCCGTATTTTTCTTTGAGCTTGTGCAAATCTTCTGGTGCATCAATCCATTCTTCACTGAAGCCACAGGAGCCACACAGGTATCGGCTGACTTTAACTGTTCTGAAGCTGTTTGAGCCCGCTCGAATATCGTTACCGCCTCCATAACCACCAGATCGCCCTTCGATGCGCATAATCTCCCGTGAATTGCATTTAGGACAGGTATGTGTGTTTTTCATAGCTCTCAGTTCACCTTTATGACGCGCAACCAAGCTGCGCAGCGGCCGAACATTATAGTGGACACCAAAAATGGGGGAAACTCGGTTGGGGTGGTTAGTCAAGTATATTATTACCCAAATTAGGAACGCTCCCGAACTTTGGGTTATTTAGGCTGAACGCATTTGCCATTGCAAACTGTGCATTTGCCATTCCCGTGACACATCGGGCAGGTTTTGAAAAAACCGTCTTTGCCGCTCCCGCTGCACCGCGAACAGCGCCCTTTTCCTTTGCACACTTTACATTCAGCCATAATCAAGAATCTCCTTTGCAGTGTGCTAAAGCTCGCGTACTGATATGCGCGGAGTTTCAATAACCCCGCGGTAGCGGGTGGATCTGCCGATTGCAGAATGCTGATATTGGATTTCGGATTATAACGAGTTGGCAAAGCCAACGACATACCAGTAGCCCACGGCGCAAGCCGTGGGTAAGCTCGCAACCAATAGAGTCGGAGCCCCGTTAGGGGCGTCATATCACGTGGCCGGAATTGATCGTTGTTCGATTATGCCGCTAGCTTCGCGAGCTTAGGTCATGCGTTGGCGATTAACCCACAGCTTGCGCTGTGGGCTAATGTCGCCCGCTCGCGCGGGCTGGGATACAAAAACGACGAGCGACCGACCCGCTACCGCGTGGTGGTACTGACTTCACTCCCGACTCTGGTTAATCCTTGAAAGGCTGTCGGAGAATTACGTCCAACCACTTGCTTATGCGTTCCAGGATCGCCGGCTGGAATTCGTCTTGCGCCTGCTCATCCTCAGAGCGCTGCATACTCTCGCGCATCGTCGTCGCCCGCGCCAGAAAGTGGTCCATCTGATCTATGACGGCGAGCGTCGCGCGGCCTTTGTGAAAGCTGTTGATGAGGTCGACGAGATATTGGTGTTCGTCCAACGAGGTCAGGAAATCCGATGTCCCGTAGATGACAAGCGCGGGCGCGTCTATTGCCTTCCAAGTCTCCGCCAGATTGAGTCCCGCAACTTGCCGCATGTATGTGTATGGCGCGGGCGGTTGAATAGGTAGCTGGGCGCAGTCGGGTGCGTCTTTGGCAATCTGCTCCGGCGTCTCTCCGTCGAGGTACAAGCGCTGGTTGCAATACTGTTTCCGCCGCACCAGCCGTTCGACCTCATCGTAGGGCCGTCCCCTGAGAAGCAGTTGCCGACGCAGGTTCACCAACTCATATTCGTACCAGGATTTGCTTACCGTTTCAGCCACGATCAACGCTTTGACCGGAACCTCTTTGGCGACCAGGGGCGAGACCACGCCGCCGATACTCAGGCCGAAGAGAAACACGTTGCCACCATCAACGAAGTCATAGCCCTTCAGCGCCTTCAGACCGGCGACGTAACCCCTGACCTCCGCTTGCAGGTCGGCCTGCGGGCTCATGCAGGGTGGGCCTTCGCTGTCCCCGACACCGCTCTTCTCAACCCGCATCGTGACGAATCCTTTACGCGTGAGGCCGTAGAGCAACTGTGCGAGCGTATTGCCGGCGGGCAGGTTGTCCTGCGAGCCGCAACCAATGCCGGTGATGAAAAGGATGGCCGGACGCACGCCGCTTAAACGAGGCTTGGTGATGATTACTCTGCGCCGCGTGCCGTCAGTTATCACCGTTTTGTAAAGGATGTCGAAATCGGGACTTGTCTCGAGGGGGCGTGGCTTCAAGGCGAAGCTCTTATTGATCTGCCGGTCTCCCCTGAGTAGAGTTACCTGCACCGAATCGCCCGCGCGAAAACCTTTCGCGAGTTCTCTGAACTGAGTAATGCTCCTGATCTCTGTCTCGTTTATTTTGAGGATGATGTCGTCGGCGATAATCCCCGCGTCGGCGGCAGAACTGCCCGGCGCCACACGTTGCACGAGAATGCCCTGGCCCTCAGCTAAGTGAAGCTTTGTCCGGCTGGCTTCGGGCACAGGAGCGAACTGCACACCGAGGGAGCCCTGGCGCTTGAGGTCCTGAGCGAAGGAAGTTGAATAACAAAGCAAAAGTAACAAGGCGGCAAGCATCAGTACCAGGCGACTAGGCCGGATTCTCACCAAGCGACTCATTGAGCTTCCTCCACCCGGTTGTGCGATCGGTTTGGGTAAAACCTAACGGTAAGTTTTGGATGTTCGCGAACCGTGGAATGTGAGCGCAAAAGTTAACCCCACTTGGCCGAGTGCAAACTGCTACCTGCCGAGTGCAAACTCCGGCCGTTGGAAAGCGTCATTCCCTGGAGTGGACCCGTTGCTGCGGGAGCTGTCAAAGCGCTCAGTCTTTGAATCTCCCATTCGCAATCCGAATTGCGAATTCATTCAAGCTCCAGCCGATCCGCACCGTTAGTCACCCCAGATAGTGACCTCGTTTCCGTCGAGATCCTTAATAGTGAAGAAGTGCCCATACGCTGCGTTCTCTTCGCGGATCGGCACCAACCCTCGGCTTTTGAGAGCGGCAGTGTATGACGCGAAATCCGAAACCTTAAACGTTATCGAGATGTTCGGATCTCCTGGTTTCGCTCCAGGGCGGAGGGGATGAATTCCAAGGTTGAAATCGCCCAATTTCGTAGTGAACGAACCATAATAGAGTCCGTGATATTCGGAACTGGCATCAAGCCCAAGTTTTTCGGTATACCAACCAGCTAAGGCTTTCGGATTGGCAGAATTGATCGTGATTGCTCCCACATATTGAAGCCTGGCGTCGGATTTTTTTGTTTGCGCCCAGGTAACAGCCGCAACCAGGAAAAGCGCCACACCTAAGATCCATTTCGACATGAATAAACCTCCTCAAAAGCTTCTTGGTTTGACTCTCCGTTTATCGAGCGCCAGGAACTCGATTTGAGATAGATGCGTAGAAGACAGGTCAGCCTGTTTTTCGAAGTACGAGTTTGAGAGATCGACTGATTAGGGATTTAGTGTAGCACCGGGGCAGAGAACCGCGTAACCAAAACCGAGAAAGCAGGATGGTTTCTCCGCAGGCGGTGAACGCTTCAGAAGAGTTCCTCGGCCAGCGCGACGATGATGCCCGCAGGGCCTCGCAGGTAGCAGAGTCTGTACTTGTCCTCGTACTGGGCCACCTCGCCGACGAGTTCGGCGCCGGTGCCGCGCAGGCGAGCGACAGTGTCGTCGACGCTTTCGACTGTAAACATGACGCTGCGGAGGCCCAGCGTGTTCGGCGGTGCGATCGCCGGTACGACGTCGGCCAGTTTTGGATTGCGAAATTTCGTCAGCTCAAGCCGCCCGTGCCCATCCGGGGTCCGCATCATAACGATGTCGACCTGGACACCTTCGAGCGCGTTGATGCGGTCCACCCACGGGCCCTCGAGCGGCGCCTCGCCTTCGATCGTCATGCCGAGCGTGGTGAAAAAAGCGATAGCGGCTGGAAGGTCGTCAACGACGACGCTGACGTGGTCCAATCTCTTGATTGTCATGTCCCTAGTATAGCCGAGGTCATGAAGTTGTCTCCCTCTGCCTTTAAGACGCAGCCTGATCCCATATGTTCAAGACAGCTATCAATCTTCGAGGATGCCAATCAATAGAATCTGTAACTGCCCATGTAATCGTACCCGGTCAACATACAACACGGGCAGGTGTATCTTCACTTAACGTTGGTTAACGTTGGGGTCAGGCCTGTGATTCTGCGATTCCTTTCACCCTGAGAAAACAAGACGAAACGTTTCTTGCCTGGATTTCATTCTTAGTTGAGACCCAGATTCTGGCTGAATTACTCGACGAAAAGACAACCACCAGCTATCGAGAGGAACTAACAATGGCCACAGATGCGCGAGTAAAAGACCTGCTTGCCGACGAACTGTTCACGCGAGCCCAGGCGAAGTTCAACGATGCCGGGGACTCCTGGCCGAAGAAAGAAATGGGTTTCTTCTTTCCCGGTAACGAAAACACGGTCGACTCTTGCGCCCTTGCCGTACTGGACAAGGTGCTGGACGAGGATCAACTAACTATCCCGAACAAGAAACGCGAACACCTCGCCGTTGTCATTAAGACCAGCACGAAGGCGAGTGACGCAATCAAAATCATCGCTCTAACAGCCCTCAAGCCGAGTCCGCAATGATTATGAAAAAACAACTACTCTTTTGCCTGGCGCTCTCTCTGATTGTTCTGAATGAAAGTTCAGCGGCGGCGAACCCGACGGCGTTCCTCCGCACGGTCGACAATCAGACCTACTACATTGCGGTGACCATCGGCTCAGCTCAGCTTTCTGAGGGTGATTTGAAAGATACTCTCCCCAAAAAGTTGATGACCGGGATGGATCCGCTAAGCCAATACATACGTAGTCAGCTGGATTCTAAGACTGTGGCGCTAATTCAGAAGGACAATCCACTTCCCTCTGCGCGTTCTGAACTGAAGCGGCGTCTCACGTCCGATCTAAAACGGTTGTTGGCCGATCCTGGTTTCTACTCCGCAGCGCGCTTTGCCGGAGTAACGCTGCGTCCGGAAACCAGCGCCTTACTCGCTCAGGATCCAGTGGGCGGTCGCCGAACGTTTCTGAATCGCATGCTGTTGGATGATGCCTATCCACAGGACATAGGACAGAACTCGAACGTTCCGGGTCTGTGGGACGGAAGGGACGCTGCCGGCGAACTGGACCTCGCCACAGTCCGGGGGATGGTGGTCGCTTCGTTGTTCCAGAAGGGCCGTCTGATTCCCACAACGATCGAGGGTCCGGACAAGTATGGCGCGGATTTCCGAATCGAATTCTCCAATGCCGATGTTCTAAAGGACGGCCTGGATTCTTTGCAGGTTGCCGTACATCAGTATCCGGTCGACCGAACTACCAGATCAGGCTTCAGCGCCGTAGTAAGCACCGAGGTTGTCACATCGCTGGCCCCCACGAACGGAGATTGTTTCGCAGGAATACCTCTCGAAGTACAAGTTGATCCGGGTCTGGTTAATCCTTCTTACGGTGATGAACGATTGGAGACCTTGCTCACGTACCTTGAGGCTCACAATCCCACGGTTCGCGTTCAAGCTCAGGATCGCCTCAACCCAGAGCCGCGGACGCTGAAGAAGTTTGATTATTCTGGAGATACCAGTACTCGATTCGTTCCGTGTTACCAACTAGCGGAGGATGCGCCGACAGGGACTTTCGACCTCAGATTTGATTACCCGCCCGAAGCGCCGATCGAATTGAGAAAGATCTTTTACAAAGCGAACATTGTAAATGCCGCTCACGCGGTAACGCCGTTTTCGCTCGATGAGGGCAATATCGGCAAGCGAGCGCTGGAGCAAAATCTAGACGTGGGCGTTCAGTTCAAAAGTTCGGTTGCGGACAAGACAGAAAAGGACGCAGCTGGAAACGACGTCGCCGTTCGCAAACGCGATAATAAAGGAACGCTGGACCTGCGGCTGGCACCCTGGCTAAATGTTCTCTCATTGCCGAAGCAGGGATCGCAAACGTTTAAGTTTCTTACGCCGCTCTTCATCGACGCTCGCGTTTCGACGGGAAAGATCGACAAGGACAACCTTTCCCTGAATCGGATAGTTTTTGGCAGTCAATTCGAAATCAGAAAATATTGGAGACCGGAAACTGTGCCGAGCTATCATCGTTTTCTTTTCACGTTCTCTAACGCATCTGACCGCGATTTCAAGCAGGCAGAGTGGAAGGGCGGCTTTGAATGGCAACCGATCTTTGCCCAGGTAAATAATCCGCTTAGCTTTCGCTCGAAAAACCGCAAGGCGGGACTCGATCCTGAAGGGGCGGTTAGCGACATACCTGTCAAAATCGGCCTTGGCTATCAGTTTGTGCCGTTGTTTGGCGTGGAGATTGGTAAGACTTGGCGTAATAAGAGTCCCTTTGCGGCGATTGAGCAAAGCAACTTTGTGCGCCGGGTCTATTTTGGAGCGACGCTGACCCTGGAGTTGACCTCTTACCTGAAATCAACCACCAAGAATATTCTCTACGTGCGTGGCGAGGCTCCTCAGGATCGGCTCCACAACTATTTCATCCAAACCATCGAGCTGCCGTTCCCGTCATTCACCCGGCAATCAAGCAACAGCGCCTTCTTCTCGTTCGAACGCGGAGGCCAACCGCCGTTTGCGACTCCGGATGTGAACACCTTCAAGATCGGGTATCGAGTGCAGTGGGACGGGTGGTTTGGCCAACGTCGATAAGTAAGGGTTGGCGATAGAGACTAGCTATTCATTAGTTGATCGATTGATTCAATAAACCTGCAGCCACAAAGTCAGCGGGCTAACGCCTTGTTGGTGTGCGCCGACGAGGTTGGGTTGTAGTCCAGTCGACCAACGATTCGAAGAAGCCGGTGGAATCGCTTGTAGCGGACTTGCTCGTTGGGATTGCCGGATCGTAGGAATAAAAGCGCCGCATGAAGGTCCAGAAACCATCGTCGCGCTTCTCCGCCCCGTAAACAGGTATGCCCTGATGGCGAAACCATTTTTTGTCTTTGGCTAAGGCTCGAGTCTTGGCGTACTCATCCATTTGTCCTTTGAAGCAATGATGTCATTTTTCAACCTTTGAAAAGTCAGCGCGTCTTCGACCTCATCCGCCGTATAGCCCGCCTTCTTCAATTCGTACTCGGTATCAAACAGCTCCTGCTGAGGTGACTGACACTCGACAAACCGGCCGCGAGGGTAAAAGTCATCAACAGAAAAACTTTGAGGATTATTCTGAGCATTCTTTACACTCCGGAGGCGGGGATGATACATCCAAGGAACATCATGCGATCATAGCGGTTTTTCGCCCGGCGATATGAACTTTGCTAACTTACAGCTTCACCCAATGATCACAAACGGGGCAATCCGGTTGAGAGCGTGCGAGAGGGGGCCCTCCCTTACGGTCGGGCTACTGCCCCCGCTAACGCGTACCAAACCATCAACTCGCAAAGCGCGAAGTATTCGATGACCATTCCACTTCCTGAACAGATCGAACTCCATCGCGACCGGATGTGGCGACGCGACGAAGACCTCCGCGTTGAGAGCGCTGTTGACGCCGAACGTTTCATCGAAGACGTGGGCTTTGCAAATACGTTGACGGATACCCGTCGCGCAGGTCCTTCTTTGTACATCGCAGTATGCGGCCGGCGGGATGTTAGTTTGCCGCGCAACATTCAGAAGGACGAAGAGTCGCGCCTCACGTGGTACCTCAAGGACGAAGTGATGCGCCGCGGCCGCGTCTACTACGCGAAACTCGCGGGCGGCCGTTCGATGTTTGTCGCTCCGCGCTTGATAAGCCACTTTGCCGCCGTCCGGATGGCGCGGCGCAAAGACGAGCAACAATCTTTGTCAGACGCAGCCCGTCGTGTTTTGAAAGTGCTCCGGCGCGAACGCGAACTGGCCACCCCGGACCTGCGCGCGGAAAGCGGAGTCACCGAACGCGCCGCATTCACCCGCGCCCTGGATGAGTTACAACGCCAGATGAAGGTGATCCCTCAGGACGTCATCTATCAACCGACGTTTTCATATATCTGGATGCTGGCCGAAGACCGGTGGCCGGAAGACCTGAGAAAACGTGTGGCACGCAAGACGGCACTGCGAGAGATCGCGCGGGCGTATCTGGCGGGTTCCGGGATGTCGTTACTCGGCGAGACAGCGCGCGCTTCCGGTTTGAGCCGCGTTGAAGCGGGCTCCGGAAACCATCAACTGGTAGATGAAGGATATGCGATCCGCTTGAGGCGAGGGATCTACGCGCTGGCATCACCGTAGAACGGGCGATTACATCATCGAGTCCGCCAAACAAGAATAAGAGCGGCTATCCGCGCTCCGATCCAACGAGCGATTAGGCGTCGCCAGGTGGTGTCCGGAGCACCCGTTCGATAAGAGCTTGAATGCTGTCAGGCGGAAGGTATATTTGGCGCAAGATTCGTTCGAGTTCTGGAACGTCACGCCGCTCTACCGCTTCGTCGAAACCCTGGAACAGACCACCGGCAGAGAGCCGTTCATTGACGGTCATTCCCCTAACTTGTTGCTCGGTCAGAGTTGGTCTGTTTCGCAGTTCACTCTCTACTTCTGTTTGAGTGTCAGGACCTCGTTGTAACAACCGAACCAGAAACCCGCCGCCCCGAAGCAAATATGTTCCTACCGCTGAGTACAGAATCATCCTCAGCAGCAGACCAAAGAGTAGGTTTCGGTACATAGTTGTCGTCACTCGAGAAGTCGAGCCATCGCCCAGAGACGACATAATGTTGTTGTAGGCGCGCGTCGAATAAATACTAGTCAACAGGTCCGGGACTAGCATCAACGCCTGGAATAAGAGGTAAAGCCCAAACGCCCGGACGATGAGCCAGCTGACTTGTTGCCTATCCATCAATCTACCTCTGGGACTGTTGTCGACTCACATGGTCTGAAGAGTCCCAACCTCCGTTGACCGGGCGGCGCGAATTCATTCAACCTTTGCCGCGCCGTTCATGTTGCGAGTTACGGTCCCAAAACTCGGGTCGAACAAGTCGCTGGGCTTCGCCTTAGTTAATAATCTTTGGTGTCTGCACCAACGATGATCAGGTCACCATCGCTGAAACACTGGTAACGAACATATATTTTGGATCCGGGTTCAACGTGATCATACCAAGCGACTGAATAGGTGGACCGCGCCGCGGAATCGCGCGATTGCTTACGCTCGGCCTCCGACGCGTGACTGCGGCGAGGTTCGGGCAAGCGATCAAAATTGTCGATCTGATAGTAAACGCGTCCCTCCGATTTGCGAAGCACGGTGGCCGGCGACGTGTAGACCAGTTTCGATTGGACCATCTCCTGCCACCGCCGGTCGAGTTCGCGATATCCGAGGTAGCCAATAGCAGTGACGCTCACCAGCACTGCCAGTGAAATCCAGGGCCATCGTTTCTTGAGCAGATTCATTTCGCAGGAGGCAGGAAGAAAGCCAGCACCTGAATTAGCACCGCCGGCTTGAATGAATTGTTGGGTTCGGCGCGCAACGATTTGTTAAGTGCGCGGTCGAAAGGGATGCCCTACGATTCTAAAGGCACGCTTGGTAATGATGTCGAGTTGCTTCATGTCGCGATAGATCTCGACGCCCTTTGCATTCGTTAGGCCAGGCTTGGGATCACGATCCACAATAGTGGTGCGATCACACCACGTGACTATGCTTCGACCGTCGCTGTCTGAGACGGGATCGGCGTAAACCAAATATTTTTCGCCCACGTTTGGGTGAGCGTGACACTCGTAGCAATCTTCCAGCCACAAGATATTGAATTCAGCAGCACCAAGTGAAAGACCTTTCCACGATTCGAGGATTTTGAATCTGATTGTGAAGGCGCGATCTGCATAAGGCGCCTTTTGGTCGGACGTCTTTGGCCCGATTATCTCGGTGGCCTCGCCAAAGAAGATCGCCCGGGCGCGTTTGAAGGACTCTGAGAGTTCCGGCTGGATGCAGAAGCAGGCGCGGGTAGGCCGAGGAGAGATCGCCAGGCATCCGAGCGCGAGAAGCAGTAAGAGTATTTTCTTCATTGCGAAACTACTTGTCGGTGGCCGTCAATTAAGACGTCGTTACTTCTTGTAACTCTTCCAATCCACGTTGCACTTGGCCAGCCCTTTGCTTGTCGTGAAATAAACCTTTACGTCGGCCAGTCCCTCGCTATCGGTGAAGTACACCTTCAAGTCGGCCAGCCCCCCGCTGTCCTCGTAGTACCACTTCGCGTTGCCGTCGGCCAGTCCGCTGCTGGTTTCGACGTAGATGACACAGTCCGCTAGTCCCGCGCTGTCGGTAACGTACACCTTAACGTCCGCCAAGCCCTGGCTGGTCACCTTGCGCACCTTGATTGCGCTGGCTGGGGTGACGGCCAATAGGCTCAGCACGGCGCTCAGGATCAGCGATGTTGTTCGCATGTGTTCATTCCTCTCGCGTGTCCATCGGAATCACTGGGACCCTACAACTTAAAGAGCACGCCCCCACCGCTCAGGTCCAACGACATGTTATCCGTTTATTTGACGTCGGGACCAAGATCCGCCAGCGCTTTGGTGGAAACGAAAAACCAAATTCGGCGCACTATCGATTCCTCCCTGATTGAACGGACATTGGTGGCGATCCCTCGCCAGGAGCGTCGGCGGGTTAGGCGGCCCGTCACATCTCATTTCTTGCGCCGACGGATCTTCTCCAGGGCCTGCCGAATGACGTCATCAAGATGAATACCGGTTCGGAACCCGTCGGCCGGTTCAGCCGCGCGGGCTTCTGCGAAAGCCTTCTCAAGTGCGGGCATCGCCGCAGCGGCTTGGGGCCCTAGATTACCGAGGGACCCGGCCGTCCATAAGCGCACCATCTGATCGGTCTCACTCATCAGATCCGCCAGGTCCGCGATGAGCTGCTTCGGAGCGGTCTGGCCGGCCTTGCGTCGAATGAGGGCGGCGAGTTGATAGGCTTTTTCCTCGCGCTCCTTCGGGGATAGCGATGAGGGCGCTTTGATGCTCTCAGCCAGCATCGTGATGGTTCGCCATCCATCCGTCCGCGCCGCGACAGACCATGGAAGAATCCACGTGAAGCAAAGGGCTGCGATGACGAGTTCTGAGAACCTTGTTTTCAACATGAACTCAATCGGATCCGTCCAACGATTTGTTCGACGGCGTCATGGCCTCCTGTTTTTTTCAGCATCCGAATAGTACGTTATGACGCGATACTTGCGCATCGATTCCGGGTCCGGCGGTTGGCCAGGCTGATTATAGGTTCGCTGCTGTTCGATCCAATTTCGGTAGCGATCAAATTTGTAGCTGAAGCTGAAACCATACTTGCCGCGCGTGGTCGTGCGGATGAAGTTACCGTCCGAATCGTAATCAAAGGTAATGACATCGTCAGGATTCCCGTTGGAGTCGAACTCTGTTCGTTGCGTCCATTGGCCTTTTTCGTTGTAAGCGAGAAGGTTCTTCATCGGTGGGGGAATGCGCCCTTGATAATAGAAGTTCCACGTCGCCAACACCTGGTGCTGTTGCGGAAAGTAAGTGTAGGTTCGTTTACCCGTTTCTTTGTTCGTTGGATCGTAGATTGTGGTTCCTATTAGGCGATTTTGTGAATCGTAGAGATAAACTTCGTAGCCAGTGGGTTCACCCGAGGGTTCGAAGCTGAGTTCCTTCACGAGTCGTCCTTTTGAATCGTAGGTAGAAATCGTTTTGCTGCCGAGACGCACCATCGAGCCGCTGTGAATTTCTATATCAGCGTTACTGTTCAGCGTTTCGATCAGCCGTCCCTTGGGGTCATACACATCAACGACGGTGCTAAAAACGTGTTCGCCGCGTTGCTCGATTGTCAGGACGGTATGCACCGGTCCCTTTAGTCTTGCCTCTGGGACGCCGTTAGACCCGATAGGAAAACCGGTGCTTTGGGCAAATGTGGGAATTGAAAGTGAACCAAGTAAGAGAAAAAGGAGCGAGAGTTTTGTCATAACCTGAGATTAGCAAAAGCTGTCGAACGTCTGAGTTGACGCGGCGGGCTGAATCTAAGCACCCTTCGTCGCATTAAGCTAGTTTACAAAACACTCTCCTGCCGCTCCGGTCCAACGAGTTGTTCGATCGCGCCGTTAGTCAATGTGCATATCATCGATAAAGTGTGACTCTTCGGTAAAGTTTTTGATGCCGATTTCGTCAACAATGATTGCCCGAACAGTTTCGCGGCGACATCGTCCGGGATGGAGATTCCGAACGCGTCCTCGAATCTGATCACCAATTCAACTGCGTCAAGTCCCATGGTACCAGTTCAGCGATCGAACAGTTGATGCGGCGGCGTGAATCTAAGCACCCTTCGCCGCTCCAGGTTTAAGATACGAAACACGCTCTCGCCGCTCGCGGCAACGAGTCGTTGGATGCCGCCTTCGCCCTACAGTTCCACACGATAAACAATTTCGCCCAACTGCGGTTGGGCGATGTCAGTCGAAGCGGTTCCTTTTTGGAAGATAAACATGTCGGTCTGCAGGCCGAAGCTGGCATGGACCCCTTGACCAGCGATACTCATCACAGGACCAAGCAGTCTGACAAGCAAGGGCGCTCGAATGGTCCGGGTTGGGAACGTAACCCGCCCGTTAGCGTCTGTCGGTAAATCCTCTTCGTGCCCATAGCGTTCGAGCGAATAGTCTTGCCAAATCTGTCGCACCAGCGCGTTCCTGACGGGATGCATATCGTTGGTAACAACGAGAACGTGCGTTTCGGGAACAAGCTTTCTTTCAAATGGATATAGCAGAACAACCGCCAATACGACGGCGGCGGCGACGATTATTCGTTTACGAGTCGAGGACATAAGAGGCATCCAACGGTAGGTGACGCGGCGGCGCACAGCAAGTTAGTGCAACCTATTGAATGCAGACGCAACCGGCAGGGCAAGGCACTCCAACTTGCGCCGGGCGGGTGCAGGTTGGCTCGTCATCATTCTTGTTGCGTCCGGCAACTAAGGCAATAACGATGACTGCTGCGGCCGCGATAGCTACTCCAATGCCTATCTTGGCACCGGTCGAAAGATTGTTGCCCTTGATTCCCCGCACCTCGGAGTAAGCAATCGGAGCAGTCGCTCCTGTTTTGAGATCGGCAACGACAAAATGATCTTCGGTAACTTCAGTAATGTAACCGTGGTACTTGGTTTTGTCGTAAAGCACTACGCGCACGCGAGACTTCGTCCCTGGCCCCATCTGGGAAATGCCGGCTTTAACCTCAGCGCTGAGCAAATCCCTTTTCGCTCTTTCTCTCGGAGTTTCATAGGCGAGCGGAGCGTAACTGAAAAGATGAAGCAGCAACACGCTCATGATTAGAGATAAATATTTCTTCACGACGATTCTCCTTCCCGTTCATGATGCACCCAACATTCGACGCTCAAACGTCAGAATGCGGATACGTTCAAACTTTGAATCGATCAATTCAAGTTGAGAAGCGGGGGACGATTAGCCGCTACGAGACACCGGAACCGATAGGCTGCCCGCCATTCAGCAGCGTCCAGGATACTGATGAATTCGGGCTCAAGAAGATGTAGAGCTGAAGCGAAAATACCGGCCCGCTTTGAGGGATGGTGATGTACAAAGGTGAGCCCATTTGCATTCCGTTGACGAGCACCTCAATCTGATTTCCACCCATCGACCCGAACACATTTGGGGCGGGATAGCCGTTGCTGAAAGACAATTGACCGGAGGGCGGTTGTTGGGGGACCCAGTTTTGCATGGGACCTGTGCCCGGGATGGAGATCGGATTCCCGCGGTTGACAACTATTGCGCACGCATTGGTATTGCTATTGAACACGGTGACAGGAACATTTGCGTTCGACATATGGTGAATCCTTTCAAGGTTAAGGTGAAGTAAATCCTCGCAGAGATGCAGTTGTGAACATCGCGAGGAGTGTTGTTTGCTTGTGCGGGAGGATTCTGCTCTTAATCCCTGGCGCAGGCAAGAGTCAGCTGAAGCGATCTAATTCACAGGGGCCAGTATTCCGACCGTTAGGGAAGGATCCGGTTTGAGTGCAAGTGAGAGGGAGCCCTCCCTAACGGTCGGGCTACTGCCCCGCTAACGCGAACTCCGACGACCAGCGAAGCGATCGTAGCCCCCGAAGCGGTCCGGCAGCACGTCGTCGCATGTGACATCCCTTGAACGTGGAAGGGGGCGCCCACGGAGTGACGCCCCTACAAATAGGACACCACCGCGGGCCGTGGTAGTGCTCCGTTAGTGTGTTGCTAATTCTGTTTCACCATAGCTTGGTAAAACCAGTCGCCTCCAGAGACGCCGCCTTGCGGTTTCCACCCCTTCTTAATTGCTTCATTCACCTTTGAAACGAGGCCTAGGTAAGTGTGCGCGTCAATTATTGTGTATTCCATTTCTAAGATTCACTTTCCGTTGGAAAAGTTAAACGGCGAGCAGGTGTTAGCCTCACTCGCCGTTTAACTTTTGATAGGGTTAACTGCTTTGCTGGTCGAATTCTACCTAACGAAAGGGAAACCAGCAAATGCAATCCGACAATCCCAACGCTCAATCCAACCAAACTTCCGAAGCCACCCCCACCGCAAGAGAGTGTGACTGCAAATCCAGAGTTGAAATCCTTGAGGATAGAATCACCGCGCTTGAACAGGGGCTGCGGTTTGAATCTCAGGGGATTACTGCTCGGGTTCAGAGGGCGGCGGCAGCTCATCTATGAATTTATCAGTGAGCCGCTTTTTAATTGCGGCGGCCATCTCTTCCATGTTCTGAGCCGCCTCATCCGACTTTCCGCCCTTGCCTTTAAGCGGTTGGGCCATTTCTTGTACTCCGTTCTCACCGCGAGATAAGGCTTGGGAAAGTTGTTCCTTAGTTAGAATATTTTCGCGCAGCAACGCTGCCAGAATCTCATCCACTAGGGCGGTGCGCATTACCCTAGCGGCCATTACTCCTGGCATGCCTACCCCTACAAAGATAGTGTCACTTAGGGATGGCTGCTCATCATCGGCGTCTTGTGCATTGTGAGTGGGTTCTTCGTTCATAGTTCACCGCTTATATCACGCAACAAGCAACTCTCTCAATGTCCAAACGTGTCCGGTCAATCCCGACTCCATCGCCGGAGTGCAACGGATCGAACTGTGGATGCGACAGAAGTTGTAGTACGCGAAATAGAGCGCAAGCATCGTCTTCAAATTATCCCACTTCTTAGAGAAGCCGTTCGTTAAGCGGGTCAGTCTGCGGATAGACATACGCATAGTTAGATCGCTGCGCTCCACGATTGAAGTACAGATGCGATGCGATTCAGGGTTTCCAATGACAGGGTTCGTTACTGTTTCCACCACCTCAGGGGGCGAATACTTTTGCTCGCCTTCGCGGTTGGTCGCATAGACTTTGATTAGCTGGGCGAAGTCAACGCGAGTTCCGAGCGAATAGGAAACGGCGGCGGGGTACGCGGTCATTCCGTCTGTGGTCAACTGAAAGCGGCCAGAGGTAGCGCGGTGTAGCTTCTCAGTGAAAGCCTCTGTATTCGCCACGTCACGGTCGCCTAGATGCCACGTAAGAATCAATTTGGTATTGCGTTCAATAGCAACAAAGGTATAGGCATCGCCCATCTGAGGATCGGTGTTTTCTTTGTGGAGCTTGGTCATTTTCTTCATACCCACAAAGCCCCAAATTTCGTCGGCCTCAACGTCTTTCACGGCAACGCCCTTGATCTTCGATTTCAATAAGCGGTCGCATTTCTCACCCGCCAGCACTAACAGGTTAAGGATCGTCTCTTGATGCAGTCCGGTGATGCGTTGAATGGATCGGATCGACATACCTTCAAGCATGAGTTTCAGGCACATCTCAGCGCGGTCTAGCGAGATACGCATATCGTCCAAGGGCTTTGCCTGTTCCTCTAGGAAAGTCTTGCGGCATTGGTTACAGCGATAGCGTTGAATGCCTTTGCGATCCTTACCGAATTTCTTAGTTTTAATCTGGCAGTTATGACACGTCATGTTGAGCCTTGCCTTTCAATGGCGATTGGCTCAAACTCCGCTTTGTCAGAAGGCCGGAAGTGAGCAATCGCTTTTGGTTTTCAACTTGGGGCTTTAGCGGTTACAGCCGTTGAAGCCCTTTTCAATCTGGAGGTATACTATCTGAGATAGCATACTATGTCAAGTGAAATACTACTTGACCGAGCATACTATTTCGGATAGTATAGGCGACATGGGAAAAGTTAAAGAATCCGTCTGGTTATGGGTTTGTGAGCGGTGCGGCTACAAGTGGCTGCCAAGGGACGCCGACATAGAGCCGAAGCGTTGCCCCGGCTGCAAATCGCCCTACTGGAACCGACCCAGACAGGATGGCAAACGCTCTATGGCGGCTCGAATTCGATAACGATCTCGCCCGTCGCGGTTTCGGTTATCTTCAGCAGCCCCATCCGCAGCGATACCAGGATTGGTTTTGCGGTCTCCGGTCTGTGCTGTGTCGATTTGGCTTGAAGTAAGATCGGCAAATCGGTTACTATGCACAGTCTTCGAGCGGTTCGCCGCCCGGAGGCGGTTACGGTTTTCGTCATACCACAATCGCTTTCTGGAAAGGCCGGGGCTACCACCCCGGCTTTTTCCTTTTCTTGGTTAAATTACTTCCCTAGTTGCGCTCCTCTGAGTTAGGCTCTTTCAAGCCAGTTTCCAAGTTAGCAATCCAAATCGCGTTGCGCCATAGGGGTCAAACCAGAACAGCCGACCCTCCAGTAAGCAGCTCTGGAGAATCGGCTGTTTGGTTAACTCGCAACGCGAGCAACTCAATCCTATTTACCCCAGCGGCTGCTTAGAACGCCGATGCGCTCACGTGCTAGACACTGTGCCGCGCATGAATCTATTATCCGGTAGTTGTCCCGTTTATAGCAGCCAAAATCGGCAGTTTTTAGCAGCTCTATGCCGTGAAAACGTGACATGCCTCCAAAACCGTGTCCATTCTATATGCGGCGGCTAATTAAGCGCGTCAATGAACAGCCGACCAGTGAGCCGAATCCGCTTAAACAACTTCTAAAAGCCTTCCACGCGAAAAAGCAGGGGAAGGGTCTACCCAGCGTTGCCGTGACAAGTCTGAGCCAAGTCACAGTCAATCTCGCTGATTATTCCGTTCGAGTGCGCAGTGAACTGGAACTCGCTCTACAGGAAATTGATTTACCCAACATGGTTGACTTAATTCGCGAGTGTCCTGTGGCAACGTGCGGGCGGCTATTTTGGGTAGGCAGGTCTGACAAAACCGCGTGTGACGAGCACGGGGAGCTGTGGCGTAAGCGAGAGAATAGACGAGACAAAAAGGAACGGAAGAGCGAAGCTAAGCGGACAGAGTCCCTCAACCGCAGGGAAGAGGAGGCAAAGAAAGCCTTAGGCGAGATGAGCAAGACGGCCATGGCCATAATACGTGTGATTATGGGTGTCTCTGAGCGTCCGCGCCTTTTCTGGGAAATTGATTGGTGGGTAGCTTACCAGCATAGAGAGGGCGGTGAGGTAATTCGGAGTACAAAGGTCGTTCGTCAGACAATAAACAAGCTGGTGAAGGACGGATACCTGACATACGCGGAGAGCGCGGAGGCTGACGAAGATCGCTATGAGCCAAGACAGAAGTTAGTAGACTTGTGGCCGGAGCTAAGCAAACTAGCAACACACTAACGGAGCACTACCCGGGCCGTCGCTAACTTGCTCGCAATCTTGCTCCGGTTTACACTCACCTCACGCGGAAAAAGTTTTTTCTCCCTCACCTGACCCGGGGTTTGCCGCGCTCCCTCTCCGTTTGCGTTGATTCGCGAGTAAACCATGACCGACACCGATACCATTACCAATTCCAGTGACAGCCCGACGGAAGTCGCCGCGGCTCAGACTGATCATGCGGTGGATTCCACGCCCCTCTACGTTGAGAAGCCGGCGCTGCCGTTGATTGCCATCGTGGGCCGGCCGAACGTTGGCAAGTCGACGCTCTTCAACCGGCTCACCGGCGAGCGGCGCGCGATTGTGGGCGACGAACCGGGCATCACGCGCGATCGTCTCTACGCCGAAGCGGAATGGATTGGCCAAGCGTTCTCCATCGTCGATACCGGCGGCATCGTTCCGGATGACGATGCAATTATTCCGGCAAACATTTTGAAGCAAGCGTCATTCGCAATTGAAGAAGCGAAAGCTCTCGTCTGGGTCGTCGACGCGCGCAAGGGTGTGACGCCGCTCGATGAAGAGTTGGCAAAACTCTTGCGGGGAACCGGCAAGCCCGTATTCGTTGCCGCCAACAAGCTCGATTCGCAGCGGCTGGAAAATGAAGCGACTGAGTTTTTTCGCTTTGGCTTTGAAGCGGTGTTTCCCGTTTCGGCGGAACAGGGAAATGGCGTGGGTGATCTCCTGGATGCCGTGGTGAAGACGATTCGCGAGGACGCCGCCCGATCGGGAGACGAAGGAGCCGGCACTGATGAAGATGCGTACGAGACGGCAGCAGTCCCGAGAGAACTGCGACTGGCAATCATCGGCCGGCCGAACGTGGGCAAGTCCTCCTTGTTGAATCGACTATTGGGCGAAGAGCGCGTGATCGTTTCGCCAGTTGCCGGCACGACGCGCGATGCGATCGATACAGTGTTGCGGACGCCGGAAAAAACTTTTCGCCTGATTGATACCGCAGGCATTCGGCGCAAAGGCAAGACGGACGAAATGGCGGAGAAGCTGTCCGTCATCATGGCGCGCAAGAGTCTGGAGCGCGCCGACGTCGCGATTCTCGTGGTCGATGCGGAACAGGGCGTGGCCGGATTGGACGCAACGATCGCGGGTTACGCTGCGGACGCCGGCTGCTCGATTATTATCGCCGTGAACAAATGGGACGCGCTGGAGAACAAGGAAACCGGTACGCCCGCCGCTTTCGAAAGAGATTTGCGCCAGCGCATGAAGTTCCTGGAATGGGCGCCGGTAATTATGATCTCGGCGTTGAAGGGCCAGCGAGTGGACAAACTCCTGCCGCTCGCTTTGCGGGCCAACGAAGCGCGCAATCGTCGCGTTACGACTTCACAGTTAAATAGTTTCTTCGCGAAGGGAATCGAACAGCCGCGCGGCATCAGCGGCTTGCACGTGCAATACCTGACGCAGGTCAGCGTGCGGCCGCCCACGTTTGTCGTCTTCACATCGGGCGGGCGGGCCGGTCTGCATTTTTCCTACGAGCGCTACCTGCAAAACCGCCTGCGCGAAGAGTTCGATTTCTTCGGCACGCCGATCCGGTTGGTGGAGCGGCATAAGGGCAAGCGAAGGAAATAGAGTTTCGAGTTTCGAGTTTCGAGTTCAGGCCGCATGCGCGCCGCGCACACGGCGCTTCGATTCCCGGGCTGGAGCAGCTAAGCAATTAAGGACGATTAACGTTCAATCGCCGAACTCGAAACCCGAAATCGAAACTCGAAACTGGTACGCTCAAATCTAATGGTCAACCCAGCGGACGAACTCAACAGCACCGAGATGCAGGCGCTGTTTGATTACTTGCGAGAGGCCACCGAGCAGCTCGAGGTAATTAACCGGGTCGTCGCCGCTGTCAATTCCAGCCACACTATCGAAGAAGTTTTTGGTCTGGCCAGCGAACAGATGCGGGCCCTGGTGCCTTTCGATCGCGCCTCCATCACGATCTGCGAAGGCGATTCGCGCCTGCGCGTGTTCGCCCTTTCCGGCAGCGAAGCCGGTTCGCTTACCGTCGGCGCGATGGCTCCCTTCCAGGGCTCGGTTACTGAGTTTGCGCTGCAACAGCGCGGCATCGTAGTTATTCCTGAACTGGAAACTGAAAAACGTTTCAACATCTACGCCAACTTGCAGAAGGAAGGTTTTCATTCCGCCATTTGCATGCCGCTGTTCTCCAGCGACAGGGCAATCGGCAGCATGAACCTCACGTCGCGCCAGCCCGACGCGTATGGCCGCAAACACATGCTGGCGCTGGAACGCCTGGGCCCGCCGCTCGCAATCGCGATTGAGAAAATACTTTTGCTGGAGCAGGCGGAAGAGCGTTCGCGCGCGATGGAGGCCGCAGCGCGCCGCGAAGAGTTGACGGCGCGCATTGGCGCCCGCCTTTACAGTTCGCTGGACCCGTCGTTGGTGTTGCAGGAAACCGTCGACGCCCTGGGCAAGGCGTTGCATGCCGATCGTTGTCAGGTGACGCTGTTTCACGGCGACGACGATAACGCGTTCGTCGGTTACGACTATGTGAAGAGCAAAGACATTCCTTCACTGCGCGGGCGGCGCATTCCCCTGCGGAGCAGCAAGTTTGCCAACAAGGTATTCGAAACAAGAGAGCCGGTAGCACTGAACGATATCCGCGAAATCCCGCGCGGTGAATTGCTGAACCTGTATGCGCAACTCGACGTGTGCGCCGTGATGGCCGCGCCGGTCGTCAGTGGCGGCGAATTCAGCGGACTACTTGAGTTGCATATCAATTGCGAACCACGTTCATGGACGGACGACGATAAAAAGATTCTCGCCGCTGTTGCAGGACAGGTCTCCATGGCGCTGACCAACGCGCGTCTCTACGAAGCCAGCCGCCGGCGCGGCGACGAACTGGAAGGCCTCTATAAGATCTCGCGCACGTTCTCGACCATGACGGACACTTCGGAGATCTACGGGCGCTTAACCAATTCGATCTGCGAGCTGGTCGGAGGCGAGATTTGTTTGCTTGCCACTTACGATCGCCGCCGCGGGCAGGTGCGGGCTGAGGCGCCTGGCTGCAAAACATCGCCGGAGATGATTCGTGATTTCCAGTTCGCTTTGAATTACGACGCCACCGGTTCCTTCAAATATCGCACTGGCGACGTTGATTACGTTTACCAGCCCGGAGAAGTATTCCTCACCAACGATCCGGCCCGGGACGAACGGTTCAATCAGGAGTTTCTGCAGCAGCATCATGTGCGTTCGATCCTGATGGTGCCGATGCTGATCAAACGCGAGCTGATCGGGTTTATCTATGTGGCCAACCGGCCGGGCGGTTTTCGCGAACG
The DNA here is from genome assembly GCA_034665305.1 of Blastocatellia bacterium. Classification (GTDB taxonomy): domain Bacteria; phylum Acidobacteriota; class Blastocatellia; order Pyrinomonadales; family Pyrinomonadaceae; genus DASXRU01. Next base: position 472,909 of record JAXDFZ010000011.1, read on the forward strand.
CGACGCGCAACTGCTACACATTTTTGCCGCGCAGGTTTCAGAGACAATCGCCAACGCGCGGTTGTTTGCGACCATCCAGGCGCAGGCTGAACGCGAAGCCGTCGTAAATCGTTTGCTGCTGCTTTTGCAACAGTCCAGCGATTTGAAACGCGGAATTGAAGTAGTCGTCGAGCGCCTGGGCCAGATGTTGGAGCTGGATCGCTGCGTGGCGGCGCTCTATGACGATGTTTCAGACGACGCCGGCGGCCGGCGCATAACCATCAGTCCGGGCATCAAAATCTACGGGGAATGGTGCAAGGGCGGTCTGGGTCGTCTCGAAGACGATGTGGAAGTAGAAGAGCGAACGCCGATCGCGGAATGGATGCGACAGCATCGCCAGCCGCTCGTAGTCAATGACGTGCGTTCGCATCCGCTCGCGGCCGGCGTCGAGGATTTGATCGAGCGCACTGGTCTGCAAAGTCTCGCCGTAGTCCCTATCATTCATCACGGCCGCATCGTCGGTTCACTCAGCGCGCATCAGACCAGCCGGCAAAGACGTTGGGCCGGTGACGATGTGGATTTGCTGAATGCGGTCGCGATGCAAATCGGGGCCACGCTGGAAAACGCCCGGCTAATTGCTGAACTGCGCGCTGCGAACCATCTCAAGGATGATTTTCTTGCGACGCTATCGCATGAGTTGCGCACCCCCTTAACCGCAATCAAGGGTTGGGTTGAACTGCTGGCGGAGAATGACGCCCTGTCCGGCGATCCGGAAATCACCGGCGGGATGGCTGTAATTGAGAACGCGACTTCCTCTTTGGCGCAGCTTATTTCTGACCTGCTGGATCTGTCTCGCTTGCAGCGGGGCGCGTTCCGCCTCGATATCAAACCATCGGACATGAACCTGTCGGTCCTCAATGCAGTCCAGGCCGTGCGTCAGATGGCGGACGCTCGTGGCTTAAACATCGAATTGGATTTGAAGGATGGCCTGCCGCTCATTAATTACGACCCGCAACGAATGCAGCAGATTCTTTGGAACCTGTTGACCAATGCGATCAAGTTTACCCCGGCGGGTGGACGAATCAAGATCAAGTCGGGAATTTTCGAGACGGATGGCATTCATACCAGCGAACCGATAACCGAGCGCTGGATCGAAGTGCAGGTCGAAGACACGGGTGAGGGAATTGCACCGGAGTTTCTTCCGCACGTATGGGACCGCTTCCGCCAGGCCGACGGCTCGTCGAAGCGCCATCACGGCGGGTTGGGGATCGGATTGGCGCTGGTGAAGGAACTTGTCCAGGCGCATCAGGGCACTGTTGATGCGCAAAGTGATGGCGTGGGCGCGACGTTCACGGTGCGGCTGCCAATGGTTTCGTAGGGGCGGCACTCTGTGACCGCCCCCTTCTTTCCATAGATGTCGCGACGTTGAATGGGGCGGCCACGAGGGCCGCCCCTACAATATTTACTGCATGAACGAATCACCGATTGAGTTCGAAATACTGGCCCGCGATGGCGAGGCCCGCGCCGGTCTTTTGAAATCGCAGCGCGGCATCATCGAAACTCCAGTCTTCATGCCTGTCGGTACGGCCGGCACGGTTAAGGGCGTTCGCTTTGAGGAACTCGAAGGCGACGATCTCGATGCCCGGATCATCCTTGGAAACACGTATCACCTTTGGTTGAGACCGGGAATCGAAACGATCAAGGCCTGCGGTGGATTGCACCGGTTCATTGGCTGGAACCGCGCGATGCTGACCGACTCAGGTGGTTTTCAAGTCTGGAGTCTCGGGGCGCTGCGAAAGATTTCTGAAGCAGGAACGGAGTTTCGTTCGCACATCGACGGCGCGCTGTGTTTTCTTTCCCCCGAAGTTTCGATGGAGATTCAGACGATCCTCGGAGCTGACATTGCTATGGTCTTTGACGAATGCGCGCCCGGAGAAGCAACGCATGACGAGGCGCGCACCAGCATGGAGTTAACCTCCCGCTGGGCCAAACGTTCGCGTGTTGCGTTCGATCGCCTGCAAGCGGAGCGCACTACGCCGATAAGTAAGCAAGCCCTGTTTGGCATCGTACAGGGTTCATCGCACGCCGACCTGCGGCGCGAGAGCCTGGAGCGCACGGTTGAGATCGGCTTCGAAGGATATGCGATCGGCGGCTTGAGCGTCGGCGAGGAAAAGCCTGTGATGTACGACGTTGTGGAGACGATCGCGCCGCTGATGCCCGCGCGGCAACCGCGTTACCTGATGGGAGTGGGAACACCGGAGGACTTGATTGAATGCGTGGCCCGCGGCGTCGACATGTTTGATTGCGTGTTGCCGACGCGAAACGGCCGCACGGGTCAGGCATTCACTTCCCGGGGCAAACTGAATGTGAAGAACGCGCAGTGGATCCGCGACGAACGTCCCCTCGACGAGGCATGCGCGTGTTCTGTCTGCCGGCGTCATTCGCGGGCTTTCATCCGGCATTTGTACCTGTCAGGCGAGATGCTCGCGGGAATGCTTTTGACGCATCACAACCTTGCGTTCTTCCTTGACACGATGAGACGTGTCAGGCAAGCTATCCGGTCTGGCGAATTCACAAGTTTTCGACAAGAGTACATAGAGAATATCCGCTCTGGGGTGATTTGAGTCAGAGGTTGTCTGGTTCTTGTCCAGAGAAGTGCAGGGCAACTGTCAGATGCCTCGGTTCAACATGCCGCGCTGCGGCCCTTTTTAGTGATCGGGAGTTCCTTATATAAATGACTAACGTATTCATCTTGTTGCAGGGCGGCGGCAGCGGATTTAGCTTCCTGATTCCGATGGTGCTGGTCTTCGGCGTTTTCTACGTCCTGATGATCAGGCCGCAGCAAAAGCGGCAAAGGGAATTGCAGCAAACAATCGGTACGCTAAAAGCCGGCGATCGCATCGTGACCACCGGTGGCGTCATCGGCACGATCACCGCCGTGCGCGACACCAGCTTCCTCGTCAGAAGCGGGGAGAAGTCGATCATTGAGATAGCCCGATCGGCGGTTGCGGCCATAGAGCCGGAAGAGACGAAGTAGCGCGAAATTTTTATGAAGAAAAAGAATCTGAGTCAGCGGATAATCATCACCGTGCTGGTTACGCTGCTGGGGCTTTACATAGTTTTCCTCCCGCACGGGCGCCGTCCGCATTTGAGTGACTTCACCGCGGCCGGCATCAAAGAGACCCTCCGTCAAAATATTAAGCTCGGTTTGGATCTGAAGGGTGGCTCGCATCTGGTGATGCGGGTCAAGACCGATGAGTACCTGAAGAAGCTAACCGAGAATGATGCCCTCGCAGCGCAAACCGCCGCGAAGGAAAAGGGCTTTGAAATAACCGAAGCGCACGCTGAAGTTTCCACTGGCAACTTTCAAGTCGTTCTGACTCCTGCCGATCCGTCGAAGGCCGCAGAGATCAAGGACGCCGTTGAAAAGAAGGTTGAGCTAACCAGCGGCATGGGATGGTCTTATTCCGCATCCGGCGGGAAATTGACCTGGAGCCTGGGGAGCACTGCGCAAAACACCATGGCTGAGCAAGCCACAGAACAGGCCCTCAGGATTATCGACAGCCGGCTTAACGCGACCGGCGTGCAGGAGCCGACATTACAGCGGCATGGCGCGCAGTCGTCGCATCAGATCTTGCTGCAAATGCCAGGCATAACGGATCCCGAACGCGTCAAAGCCCTGTTGACGGGCGAATCGCATTTGGAGTTAGTCCACATCGTTAGTCCGCCCAGTCCCTCGCCGCACACGACATACACTACTGAACAGGAGGCGATCTCGTCCTTAAACACGGGCGGCACGGTTCCTCCGAACCGGCGTGTCCTGCCGTACGCGGAACGGGACGAGCCTACCGCCGCCAGCCAGGCCCCTGCCACCCCGGCCAAGGAAAAGCGGTGGGTGGTTGTGGAATTACCGCCAATCGTCGATGGCAGCGAATTGCGGTCGGCTTCGGCCGTCTCCAGTCGGGGCGGCGCGAGCGACGATTTTCAAATCGCCTTTTCGCTCAAAAAGTCAGGCGCCGACAAGTTTGGGCCGTGGACCGGATCCCACATCAACGAGTACATGGGAGTGGTGCTCAACGATGAGGTCAAATCGATTGCATATATAAAAGGACAGATTTTCGATTCCGGCGAGATTAGCGGCAAGTTTACCAAGCAATCGGCGGAAGATTTGGCGTTGACCTTGCGGTCCGGCGCGCTGCCCGCCCCCATCGAATATCAGGAAGAGCGGACCGTCGGCCCCAGCCTGGGCGAGGATTCGATTCGTTCAGGCGTAACGGCGTCACTTTACGGCCTGCTGTTTGTGGTGGCCTTCATGCTGTTTTATTACCGGGGATCAGGGGTAAACGCAGTCGTCGCCCTGCTCCTGAACATTATTCTCATGGTGGCCGGTCTGATTCTGTTTGGCGCGACGCTCACGTTACCAGGAATCGCCGGTATGATCTTGACGATTGGTATGGCGGTGGATTCTAACGTGCTGATCTTCGAGCGCATACGTGAAGAATTGCGTTCAGGCAAGACCGTGCCTTCGGCAGTTGAACAAGGGTTTGGGCATGCGTTTGTAACCATCATTGACACGCACGTCACGACAATCATTTCGTCGCTGTTTCTTTTTGTGTTCGGCACCGGCCCGATTCGCGGCTTTGCTGTGACCCTGGTTCTGGGCCTGCTGGTTAACTTATTCTCGGCCGTATATGTATCGCGCACAATTTTCATTTGGCATCTCAGCCGTAAAGGACGGCGCGTGGAAACGCTCAGCATCTAGTTCGTCATGATTCAAGTATTCAAAAACGCCCGGGTCGATTGGTTGGGAAATCGCCGCTGGTTCATCCTCGTTTCGATCCTACTCATGCTGGCTGGTCTGGGATCCGCCGTGTTCCGTCAGGCCAAACATCCGAATGGCACTGAGGCTTTCAACCTTGGCGTTGACTTCAAGGGCGGCACCGTCGTCACTGCTAAATTCAAACAGCGTCCTTCCGCGGAAGCGATTCATGCGGCGCTCAAGGCCCAGGGGGCGGCGGAGACTGTGGTTCAGCCCGCCGTCGACAAGCCTGACGAGGCATTAATAAAACTGCCACTGTCCGGGCCGGCCAGCGCCTCGACTGAAGATGCGGCCCAGGTCGACGCGGGACGCAGCACGGTACGGAGAGCGCTGGATACGTTCGGGCCGGAAGCAAAAGACCCGAAAAAGGACTTGGCCTCGCAACCCGAAGCCGCCTACAAGATTGAAGGAACCGAAGCGGTTGGTCCGGTCGCGGGACAGCAACTGCGCAATCAGGCCATCGTCGTTACCCTCGCGGCGCTGGTGGGTATACTTATTTATATTGCTTTCCGTTTTGAGTGGACCTACGGCGCCGCTGCCGTCATCGCGGTGTTCCACGATGTGCTGGTCACCCTGGGATTCTTTTCCATCTTTCAATGGGAGATCAGCCTGACGGTTATTGCGGCGTTGTTGACGCTTGTCGGTTTCTCAGTAAACGACACGATCGTGGTCTTCGATCGTATTCGGGAAAACCGGAAACTGCATCGCCGCGACTCGCTTTACAAGGTAACTAACGATTCCATCAATCAAACGCTTTCGCGTACCGTGATCACTTCGGGTTTGGTTTTCCTTTCCGTGCTGTCGATGGTGATCTTTGGCGGGGAAGTTCTTAAGGGCTTCTCGCTCGCGTTGCTGGTTGGTATTTCCTTCGGCACATATTCATCGATTGCGATTGCCAGTCCCATCATGGTTTGGTGGGAGCAACGTTTGGAACGAGCGAACCGAATCTCCGCGCCGCCATCCAGACAAAGTGGAATCACGGGTGGCGATCGCAAGCCGCCGGCGAATCGCAAGCGAGAGCGCGCCATGGGCAGCGCTGCGATGCGATCGCGAACTACCGAAAACCCTACTTAAGTGTTTTCGTGATTGACACCGAATTGGCATCGATTTAACAACGGCTTTCTGATTTTGTTCTTGACTTTCCGCAGGTTCGGGGCATAGACTTCGGCCGTTGCTGGCCAATTAAATACGCCAAGTTTCGTGCCCCGTTTTCTGAAGGTAACGATCGGGTTGCACGGTGGTCTATGTTGAAATGGCCAGTCGTTTTTGTGTTGAATCTCGCACAGTGGCTGGGTTTTCAAATATCGGCGCGTCCAATGAGCGCCAGACCCTCCGCTTGCTTCCCCTTCATATTTGGTTAGGCTCTGACGGGCGCACGAACGGCGTTTTGAGCGGCAATACTTTCTAATTGTTCGCACCCCTGATCCTTTTGGCACCGGAATAGGGAGGAAGACAAACATGTTTGATCATCTGGTTGAGTCTACTTCGCACAAAGAAGACACTGCGCGAAAAGGCTCCTTCATTCTTGTCACTGCGGCCATCTACGTAGTGCTGGGGGTAGCATTTTTTATCGCCGGCATTATCTGGTACAACGCGCAACTCGATGTGCAAAACCTTGAGTTGACCGCGTTGATTGCCCCGGTGATTGTTCCGCAACAGCAGGCGAAAGCAGAAGACGCGCCCAAGCCAACCGAAAAGGTGAACATCAACCAACAGGTTGACGTGCGGCGCGAGCTGATTGCTGATGTTACGCGAACTGACCTGGTCCCAAAGACGATTGAGTCCAAGGCCAGCGATATTCCGCCGGTTCGTCGCGGTGTGCAAACGGTAGTGGGCGGCTCAGACAGCAACGCCATTGCGCCGATCGCGCCCGGCTCGGGCACCGGCACGGGCGGTATCGGAGCGACCACGCCGAAAGTCAACATCGCTGAGGAACCACCACCGCCGGCGCCGAAGCCAACGCCGCGCGCACCCATTTCCGGGGGCGTGCTGAACGGCAAGGCCATACGTTTGGTTACGCCCACCTTCCCATCGATTGCCAGGACCGCGCATGTAACCGGATCGGTGACAGTGCAGGTGCTGATTGATGAGAACGGCAACGTCGTGTCAGCAAGTGCGGCCTCGGGCCACCCGCTGCTGCGACCTGCGGCCGTAGCCGCGGCGCGCGCCTCGAAGTTTTCGCCCACAAAACTTTCGGGCCAGCCCGTCAAAGTAAACGGCGTGATCATTTATAACTTTCAGTAACGACGGCTTGGCGGAGTGAATACCGCGTCGCCTGCTTGCTATCAATTTAGAAACTTTTGGAGGGGAAACCGTGACTATTTTAACCAGCCTTCTCGGAACGAAAGCGCTAGGCTTCTTTGTTCTGCTGTGGCAGCAAGCCACTCCCAGCCCGGCACCTGCAAGTGGTGCCAACGAATTCACCATTACCGAAATGGTGAAGAACATGGGCGGCGTCGCCATCACCGTCGTGATTATTCTTTTGATCATGTCGGTGTACTCGATCGCCATCATGGTCGAGCGCTACCTGACTTACACAGCAGCCAAGAAGCAATCGCGCGAATTTGCCCCGCGAGTTGCGCAGGCTTTGAAGAACGATCGCATTGAAGAAGCGATCAACATCAGCGACAAGCACCGCAAATCCCACCTGGCGATGGTCGTCAACAGTGGCTTGCAGGAATTTCGAGCCCACGAGCAGTCAACTGAACTTTCGGGTGACGAGATTGAGGCTTCGAAGCGCGCGCTGCAGCGGGCAATTGCCATTAAGACTGCCGAGTTTCGTCGCGGCCTGTCGGGCTTGGCGACGATCGGTTCGACGGCTCCGTTCGTGGGCCTGTTCGGCACCGTGTTCGGCATCATCAACGCGTTCCGCGGCATGAAGAACGCGGAGACAGCAGGTATCGCAGCCGTCGCCGGCGGAATTTCCGAAGCGCTGTTCACAACTGCACTGGGCCTGGTGGTTGCCGTGCCGGCCGTTTGGCTGTTCAACTACTTCACCGGCAAGGTGGACGGCTTCGTGGTGGAAATGGATAACTCAGCTTCCGAGTTGGTTGACTATTTCATCAAGAACCGCACCCGCCAGTTGAAGCCGTAAGCGACGGCCTTAAAGGACAAAGCAGTTGAGGCGTTGGCGCAGCCCGGGCGTCGCGCAACGCCTCTCGTCCCGGCGGTAGCTCGAAAGGAGTTTTATTATGTCAATGTCAGGTGGCGGTGATGGCAGCGGACTGCAATCGGAGATTAATGTTACTCCGATGGTGGATATCATGCTGGTGCTGCTGATTATCTTCATGGTAGTCACACCCTTTTTGCAGCAGGGAATCACAGTAGCCATTCCTCGCGACTCGAAATTCGCAGAGGAAGACGAAAAGATAAATAAGGAAAGCTCGGTAATCATTTCCGTGCCGAACGATCAGGAATACTACCTGGGCAAGAAAAGGGTCAGCCTTGATGACCTCAAGACCCAGGTAGAGAAGGCGCTCGAAACCAAGAAGGACGAGGACCGCATCGTTTACATCAAGAGCGGCATCGGTGTCAGCTACGGCGAGGTCGTGGCGGTGATAAACGCAGTGCGGGAAAAGGGCGTCGATAAGATCGGGTTGGTAGCCGACAAGAAAAAGAAGGGCGCCGCCGCGCCCGTGCCGGCGACCTGAGCCGGAACAGGTATTAACGCGAGCCGCCCGGAGACAGGCAGCGCGCCGAAACGAGGAGCAAAATTATGGGGATGAGTGGTGGCGGCAATCGCGCCGTTCCTTATATTAACGTCACACCGTTGATTGACGTCCTGCTGGTGCTGCTGATCATTTTCATGGTGGTCACGCCGCTAAAGCCCAGTCGCTTCAAGGCCGATATTCCCTCCCAGAGAGATCCGCACGAAGATACCAGCCAGTTAAAACCTAATCCGCTGACGCTGGTTGTGACCATCGGCACTGATCTGCAGCTCAAACTGAATCAGGACAGCATGGGATCTGTTAACGATACCAGCGCGCTGAGCCAAAAGCTGATACAAGTATTTCAGTTGCGCAAGGAACAACGCGCCTTCAAGCCCGGCATGGAAGGCCGCTCCGATCTGACGGAAGATCAGAAGATCGAAAAGACGGTCTTTGTGAAAGCGCCGCGCTCCCTGAAGTACGGTGAAGTCGTGAAGGTCATCGACGCGATCAAGGGCGCCGGAGCCAGCCCGGTTGGTTTGCAGGTTGACGATTTACCTTCGTAGCACGATCAGGCGTGCCGCTTACGGCGTGCTAATCCAGGCAGTCTAGGTTGCAAAAAAGAGACGGAGCCATTAACAGATGAAACTCTTTCAGGCCAAAGTGGCAATGGTAAGCCTGGGGCTGCTTGTCGCTTCCAGCTCCGGATGCTCGGTGGTAAATAAGTTACGGGCGAAAAACGAGCTGAACGAGACCGCGCGGTCTTACAAAGAGGGCAAGTTCGAAGAGGCGGAACAACACGCGCGCAAGGCAGTCGAACTGGATCCGACCAACAAGACGGCGCCGATTTTCGTCGCCCGCACGATCCACTCGCAATACAAACCGGGGATCGATACACCGGATAACGTGGCTAAAGCACGCGCGGCGATTGAGGCGTATCAGCGCATTCTGCAAAACGATCCCACCAATGAAGAGGGTTACAAGGCAGTGGCTGCGCTTTACGGCGCGATCAAGGAAGATCAGAAACTGCGTGACTGGATCGCCCAGCGAGCCAATGACACGAGTTTGAAACCGGACCAACGCGCCGAGGCTATGGCAATCCTCGCCGGTAAAGATTGGGATTGCTCGTTCAAGATTACCGAGTTGCCCGAGAACAAGCTCATCGTCAAGGGTTCGGAAGTACAGTTCAAAAAACCGAAAGATCAGAAAGACTTTGATACCGCTCACATGTGCGTGGTCCGCGGTTTGGAGCAGGCGGAAAAGGCCATCAATCTGGACGCCAACAATGAAGCCGCCTGGTCCTACAAGACCAACCTGCTGACCGAAGCAGCGCGACTGGCGGAGATGGACGGCAAGCCGGATCAGAAAGCGCAGTTCAGCAAGCAGGCCGATGACGCCCGCAAACGCGCCGGTGTCTTGAGCGAAGAACGAAGGAAGAAAGAACAAGAGGCGGCCAATGCCGCCACCCCGCCCACCGGCTGATCGGTCGCACGCGAGCCGTAAAAAACTATTGCTTTCCAATAGGTGATGCCTGACTTTAGAGTCGAGCATCACCTATTGCTATAATGAGTGCGCTTGGGAGGTGGTAGTCAGGAGCCAGTAGCCAGCAGGACCCAACTACTGACTGCAGGCTGCCGCCTATTTCTTTTTATGATCCGTATCGAAGATATTGTCGAGAAGGTTCGCCGCAATCATCCGCAGGCGGATCTCGATCTGTTGCGCCGCGCCTACCTCTTTTCCGCGCGTGAACACAAAGGGCAACGACGCGCCTCTGGTGAGTCGTACCTGGTACATCCCCTCGAAGTTGCCAACATTCTGGCCGATATGCGACTGGATGCAGTTTCTGTCTCCACCGGTTTATTGCACGACGTGGTCGAGGACACGCTCGTCGATCTGGATACCATCCGCAAATACTTCGGCGAAGAAATTACGCACCTGGTTGACGGCCTCACCAAGATCGCGCAAATCAGCAACGTTTCGCGGGAAGAGCAGCAGGCTGAGAATGTGCGCAAGATGTTGCTGGCAATGGTTGACGACGTGCGCGTCGTGCTGGTGAAGCTGGCCGACCGTTTGCACAACATGCGCACGCTGCAGTATCTCAGCGCCGACAAGCGCAAACGCATTGCGCAGGAAACGATGGATATCTTTGCGCCGATCGCCCATCGCCTGGGAATGGGTAAGTTGCGCGGCGAGCTCGAGGACCTCGCGTTTCAGAATCTTCATCCCGAGGACTATCGCGACCTGGCTGCGCAATTGGAAAAGCGCCGCACCGAAAACGAATCGTTCCTTAACGGCGTGACGTCCGTCATCGAAGAAGGGATGCATGAGGCAGGGGTGCCTTACGTGCTTATCGAAGGCCGGGTCAAAAGGCTTTACTCGATCTGGAAAAAACTGAAGCGCCAAAAGGTCGATTTGGACCAGGTCTATGATCTCGTCGCCGCACGCATCATCACGCCCAACGAGATCCGTCACTGTTATGCGGCGCTGGGTGTAGTGCATAACACATGGAAACCCGTTCCCGGCCGCATCAAAGACTGGATTGCCACTCCGCGCGACAACCTGTACCAGTCGCTGCACACCTCAGTAATCGGATCAAAGGGCCAGCCGTTCGAGATCCAGATTCGCACGCAGGAAATGCACCAGGTAGCCGAAGAAGGCGTGGCTGCTCACTGGAAATACAAAGAGGGCAAGCGCGGCGCGCGCGATGATGATCAAGCCCTGAAGGCTTTGCGGTCCCTGGTTGAGTGGACACAGGACGTAAAAGATTCCCGCGACTTTCTTGACTCGCTCAAGCTCGATTTGTATCCCAAGGACGTCTACGCGTTTACGCCTATGGGCAAAGTAATTCAGTTGCCCCGCGGCGCGACGCCGGTCGACTTTGCGTACATGATTCACTCTGAAGTTGGGAACACCTGCACCGGTGCGCGCATCAACGGCCGAATAGTGCCGCTGCGTTCGCAGATTCAAAACGGCGATGTGGTAGAGATTCTGACGACGGCTAGCTCGCACCCTTCCCGGGACTGGTTAAACTTCATCGCCACTTCGCGCGCCCGCAATCGGGTGCGGCATTGGGTCTCTGAGCAACAGCGCGCTGAGTCGATCGAGATTGGGCGGAAGTTGTTTGAGAAGGAAGCCGGCCGCTTTCAGTTGTCGGTAAAGAAATTGCTGGGCGACAGCAACGGTGATTTCAAACGCATCGCCGGAGAATACGGCTACGGGCGGGTTGAAGATCTGCTGGCCGCCATCGGGTACGGTAAACTGGTTCCACGCAACGTCATTTCCAAGTATCTCGGCCCGGAGCAGTTCGCCGAGCTGGACACGCAAAAAGAGTCACGCTTGCGCACCGGTGTGCGCGCCGTCAAGCGACTCATTCACCTGGGCGATGATTCGATTGTTGTGCGCGGCGTAGACGATTTGATGGTCACCCGGGCGCGTTGTTGCAATCCGCTGCATGGCGAAGAAATCATCGGCTATATCACCCGGGGCAAAGGAGTGGCGGTCCACACGGAGCGTTGCAAGAATGTCCGGCAATTGATGATTAATCCGGAACGCATTGTCGACGTCGAGTGGGCCGGTAGTCCTGACAAGACCGCCTACGCCGTCAAGTTATTGGCGACGACTGAAAACCGCACCGGCATGATTGCGGGGATCACGGGTGCAATCTCCGATATGAAGACCGGCATTCGCGATGCGCGCGCCACGGTGGCGTCGGATGAACGTGGACGCATCGAAGTAACGGTGGAGGTTTTCGACGTTAAGCATCTGGAGAAGGTCATGAGTTCGATCAAGAACGTGCCGGGTGTGCTTGATGTGGAACGTCTGCAGGGTGCGGTTTAATTTGTGACGACGTACCACGGAATGCAAACTATTGACTGGGACCGCGGGCGTCTCGCCCGCAACGATGGGAACGCACGACCTTTTTCTGTGTCACGTGATGGTTTGTCGGGGTTGCGGGCGGGACGCCCGCGGTCCCAGTGAAGAGCTTGAGTCAAAGCGGTTGCCGGTACGCTTCGAGCGGCAGATGCTCTTTATCAACCAGAGTCTGCAACTACGGCCTACTCTGAGCCTTTGCCGCGCATCAAATCTTTCTGTTAGAATGCGCGCTTTGCTTTGGAAGCTGTAGCGAGGCCTGATCCGGACTGTGAGAGAGATTATCCATACTGACCGTGCGCCGCATGCCATTGGCCCGTATTCTCAGGCAGTGCGCGCGGGAAATCTGGTTTTCGCCTCCGGTCAGATACCAACTGATCCGGCGACCGGGGAGTTTGTTTCCGGGGGCATTGCTGAGCAAACTGAACAAGTGCTGCGAAATCTTTCAGCAGTGCTGGAAGCCGCGGGCACCAGTTTGGATCGCGTAGTTAAGACCACGGTTTTCTTGGCGGACATGGTTGATTTTGCGGCGATGAATGACGTCTATGCGCGCTTTTTCGCGAGTGAGCCGCCCGCGCGGGCTACGGTTGCCGCTGCTGGATTGCCGCGCAACGCTAGAGTAGAGATTGACGCGATCGCTTTAGTGGGAGATTGAGGGGCCGGGTAGCCTGAATTCGGCTTCTTGCGGTGCAACTTCGAATTCTCAGTTTTGAAAATAGAATCCCGGGGCCACAGCCTGAATTCGCGAAATTAAACAGGATTAGGCCGCCGTCGCTACTTTTCCGGTAGTCGCCGCTTTGCCTGCTTTCGCAACTTTGCCGGCTTTGATGCAGCTGGTGCAGACTTTCATACGTTTCGCGCCACCCTGCTCGAGTTGGACCCTGATTGATTGCAGATTGGGATTGAAGCGGCGCGGGGTTCGGTTGTTAGCGTGAGAGACATTGTTCCCGAATTGGGGCCCCTTTCCGCAGACTTCGCATCTTTTGGCCATAATGATTACCTCCGGGGCGATTGGCGCCCAAATAGATTGCCTGTGAGTTACAGTAGCGTACTTCCCTGTAATTCAAAACGAGAACTTATAGCAAACAGCTTTCCGCATGGTCAAGCCGGGAACCGGCGCGCAACGATAGCGGAACTAACGTCTAGTCTTTAAGGAGCAGAAAAAACGTGCAAAAACTCTCCACTAAACTGGGGTTCATGACCCTCGCGGTGCTCATCGCGCTTGCCGGAAACGCCTGCAAGAGCGGCGGCGGTGCGGGCTCGGGAACGGATAACACAGTCGCGGCAACCGTCAACGGCAAGAGCATCATGATGGGCGAAGTAGAAAAACTGATTAAGCAGCAGGCTCAGGGACAGCAGGACAAGATGTCGCCGCTGCAATTGGCCCAGGCCCGCCTCGGCGTGCTCGATAAATTGATTCAGCGAGAAGTGCTCTACCAGCGCGCGCAGAAGGAAAACCTGCTGCCAAACGAAGAGCAAATTACCGGAGCTATCAATCAGCAGAAGCAGCAGAGTGGGATGACCGATGAGGAGTTCAAGAAGACACTCAAGCAGCAGGAAATGACGGAGGAAGCTCTGCGCGAAGAGGCCCGCCGGGACATCGCAATCCGCAACCTGCAGGAAAAGTACAACGGCAAAATTACGATTAGCGATCGCGAAGTTGAGGACTACTACAATAACAATCGCTCGCAATTTGTCAGCGCCCGCGGCGTGGCTCTCGGCGCGATCATTGTCGACCCCGCCGATAATTCCGCTCAGGGAATTCAGAACGATGCAAAGAATGAAGCGGACGCGAAACTGAAAATCGATAGCGTGTATCAACAACTCAAGAGCGGTACCGACTTCGCGACAGTCGCGCGCGCGCGCAGCGAGGATGGCGACAGCCTTGTGCGCGGCGGCGACATCGGGTTCTTTAGCGAAGACCAGTTAAAGCAAACCGGTTTTCCGAAAGAGCTTACCGATCAATTCATGGGCCCGATGCAGGTGGGCGGCTATACCGAACCAAAACTGGTGAGCAACAAGTGGTACATCTTTAAGCTCGAAGAGCGCCGGTTGCAAAACGAAAACCTGACTCTGGAGAGCCCGAATGTGCGCCAACAGATTACCCAGGCCCTCGTAAAGGCGCAGCAGGATATCCTGAATGCAGCGCTGCTGGTGGTTGCCATGAATGAGGCGAAGGTGGTGAATAACCTTGCTACCAATATGCTCAATACTCCGAGCAACCTGGGACTGCGCCCGGCAAACCGCGAAGGCGTAGTGCCGGCGGCCACACCCACTGCAGCGGCATCACCGGCGGCGACGACGGCCACGCCAAAACCGGCGGCCACCGCGGCGGCAACTCCGGCGGCAACTCCGGCCGGGAAGGCAACGCCGAAATAACAACGACCGGCGCGAAGGTTCGCTGAATCTGTCAAAGTGGGTGCGGGCAGCAAGCTTTAGTCCGCACCCGCTTTGTCTGTGGCGTAAGCCAAACTTTGGTTTCCGCTGTCAATAAAGATACGGATGCTGTTTCGACTTTCCGACGTTTTTAAATCGTATGGCGCGCAGGACGTTCTGCGCGGCGCCTCGCTACAGGTGAATCCGGGCGAGCACGTGGGACTGGTAGGACGCAACGGCGCGGGCAAGTCCACGATCTTTCGTCTGGTCAATGCGGAAGAAACACCGGACAGCGGGGAAGTGGTGCGCGCCCGCGGAATGAAACTGGGCATGCTGGCCCAGCACATTAAGTTTGAGCCCGGCTCAACGGTGCACGAATGCGCGCTCGGTGCTTTTGGTCACCTGCAGCAGATTGAGCACGAGATGCATGAACTGGAGCACCGCATGGCCGAAGCCGGCGCCGATCTCGATCAGGTGCTGGAGCGTTACAGCGATCTGCAGCATGAGTTCGAGCGCGAGGGCGGATTTGTTTACGGCGCCAAGGCTGAAGCAATCCTGCAGGGTCTGGGCTTTGATCGCGACTCATGGACCCTCGAAACTGAAAAGCTTTCCGGCGGCCAACAGAACCGCCTCGGTCTGGTGCGGCTTTTGTTGGCTGAGCCGGATGTGCTGCTACTCGACGAGCCGACGAATCACCTGGACGTGACGGTGGTCGAATGGCTGGAAGAATTTCTGCAAACTTACAATTCGGCTTACGTAATTGTCAGTCACGATCGTTATTTTCTCGATCGCGCCTGCCGCCGGATCGTCGAGTTGGAGAGCGGGCGGGCCACCAGTTACACCGGCAACTATTCCGCTTTTCTGGTGGAGCGCGAAGAGCGGCGCGAGGCGCAGCAGCGCGCTTTTGAGAATCAACAGCAAATGATTGCGAAGACGGAAGAGTTCATTCGCCGCAATCTTGCCGGACAAAAAACCAAGCAAGCCAAATCCCGGCGCACGATGCTGCAAAAGCTCGAGCGCATCGAAGGCGTGCGCGCCGATCGCTCTTCCGGAAACTTTCGCATGCAGGCGATCGAACGCGCCGGCAACTACGTTTTGACCGTCGAGAAAGCGTCGATTGGCTATCCGGGAAAACTCCTGGCCGAAAATATTTCGTTCATCCTGCGACGCGGCGAGTGCCTGGGAATCATGGGCCCCAACGGATCGGGGAAGACTACGTTCCTGAAAACGATCCTCGGCAATCTGGATCCGCTGGCCGGCGACGTGCGTTGGGGAACGAAGACGAAGATTGGCTACTACGCACAGCAACTTGAAGATCTGGACGATCGCAACGAGATCATCATGGAGTTACGCCGGGTCGCGCCGGCTTCGGCAACAGCCGGCGAGCTGCGCGGGTTCCTCGCAAAGTTCCTTTTCACCGGCGACGATGTTTACAAGTTGGTGCGCGACCTATCCGGTGGCGAAAAAGGCCGGTTGGCCCTTGCCAAGTTGATCTACTCGCGGGTGAACGTGCTGGTTCTGGATGAACCGACCAACCATTTGGATATTCCTTCGCGGGAGGCATTGGAAGAAGCCCTCGACGCATATGAAGGGACTATTGTAACGGTTAGTCACGATCGCTACTTCCTGGATCGCATTGCAACTCAGATTCTCGCGCTCGATGGCGACGGGCACGCCGAACATTACGATGGGGATTATACGGAGTATCACGATTGGAAGGCTCTTGGTGGTGTTAGTACCGACCCGCTATGGCCGGTTCCGTCGAGTTCCGATGTTCCGGTTGCGCCGGCAGCAGAGAAGAGCAATGCAAAGCCCGCCGCTCAACAGCAGCCAATCGTCAAAGATAAAGGTCGCAGTAAACCGGGCGTGAAGATTGTTAAGCGGAAGTCGCCAACGCGCACCGCTGAGGTAATCGAAGCGGAGATTGCCGCGGCGGAACAGCTCCTCAAGGAGCTTTCGGAGCAAATGTCGCAGCCGGACACAGCGCGCAACGCCGAACGCCTGGTCAGCCTTACCGCTGAATATCAACTAACGGAAAATAAGTTGCGGCAACTATACGAAGAGTGGGAAAAGCCCAGCACGGAAGCTGCCAACGCTTGAGTGCTGAGTAACACGCAGCGCAATCACTAATCACGGGTGGTACTGAGCCAGTTTCATCTCAATTGCACCTGACTTCAGTCAGGTGGTCATGTGGATTACCTTCACCTTCAAACCGTTTCCACGGGTTACTCCGGAAAACCGTTGAAACGGTTAATCAAATATTGCGTATCTCGAGCACCGCACTGAAGGGCGGTGCTAATGAGATTTTCAAACTGACTACTACCCCCGTTGGCCGCTGCCTTGACACTCCCGCAAGCGCTTTGTTACTTTCGGGCCTCGCTTCGCAGACAATTCCTCAGAAGCGTTTGATAAGACCTTTAGGCGCGTAGCTCAGGGGTAGAGCACTACCTTGACACGGTAGGGGTCTGGGGTTCAAATCCCCACGCGCCTACCATTACTTTCAATAGCCGCACCAACCATTCCTTAATCGATCCTAGTCGATCACTACTGTCGCAGCTTGAAAGCTCGCACTGATCCAATTAACATCACGTTGCACGAGCTGTTATCAATCGCCTGCGGCACCTGGCCCCGTCGCAAATAACGTGACAGGCCGGTCGCTAGATCTGCCGGCGGGTCCATTTCTTAATCCATTATCTAACCGGACCTGTATCAGCATTCGTTCGGAATTTTCCCAGAACCAATGATTGCTGAATCCATCGCGCACTATCGCATTATTAAGAAGCTGGGCGCAGGCGGAATGGGTGAAGTCTACCTCGCGCTTGATACCAAGCTCGATCGCAAGGTCGCGATCAAAGTCCTGCAACCGGATTCGCTCGGCGAAGAAAACCTCAAGAAACGACTCATCCGGGAAGCCCAAGCCGCTGCCAAGTTGGACCATCCCAACATCTGTGCCGTCCACGATGTCAACGAAGCCAACTCACTCACCTTCATCGTGATGCAATACATCGAAGGTGAAACGCTCGCCGAAAAGATGGAGCGTCAGCCGCTTCAAATCAGCACGGCGTTGGCGATCGCCGAGCACGCTGCGGAAGCACTGGTCGAAGCGCACCGACACGGAATTGTTCACCGCGACCTCAAACCGCAGAACATGATGATAACTCCGCGCGGGCAGCTAAAGATTCTGGACTTCGGCCTGGCCAAACAAATCCGCTCAGGTGATTCAGTGGACTTCGAAGGCCAGACATCCACGCTCTTGAGCTCGCCTGGCAATATTGTCGGCACGATGCCCTATATGTCGCCGGAGCAGTTGCAGGGCGAACCGTTGGATGGGCGCAGCGATATCTTCAGCTTCGGCGTAATTCTCTATGAAATGCTGGCTGGCAAACACCCTTTCCAGGATAAGAGCGCCGCCGTCACCCTTTCCCGGATAATGCTGGGTGATCCCATCCCGACCGAACAATTTCAAGCTCGAGTCTCGCCGGAATTACAAGCTCTCTTGAATAAGATGCTGTCCAAAGACCGGACAGCGCGGTATCAAAATGCCGAGGAGTTGCTGGCGGACTTAAGACAGTTACCAGCCAAATCCTCTGCGAACGAAGCAGGGGCGGACTCCACTGCCACCAAACACTTCCCAGCAATCACGTCGACAGAGACCGTGGCGTCCCGCGTTCTCAGCAAAGCCCGGCAACATAAATGGGTGGTGCTGGCCGCGGTGCTTGCGCTTGCTCTGTTAGCGTTTGGCATCAGCCGATGGCTAATGACCGAACATCTCGACTCTTTAGCAATCCTGCCTTTCAGTTATGTTTCCAGCAATCCGCAACTGATGGCTAACCCGGACCGCGAGTATCTAAGCGATGGCCTGACTGAAAGCATCATTAACAACCTGTCGCAGTTGACCGACTTAAAAGTAATCGCGCGCAGCTCGGTCTTTCGTTACAAGGGCATCAATCGCGACGTTCAGGCAATCGGGCGTGAGCTGAATGTGCGCGCCGTTTTGGTTGGAGGAATCACCCAGGAGGGCGATGAACTCACGATCAATGTTGAGCTGATGGATGTACAGGCGAACCGCTCAATTTGGGGCACCACGTATCAGCGAAAGACTGACGAC
This sequence comes from Blastocatellia bacterium, assembly GCA_034665305.1. Classification (GTDB taxonomy): domain Bacteria; phylum Acidobacteriota; class Blastocatellia; order Pyrinomonadales; family Pyrinomonadaceae; genus DASXRU01. The sequence continues at coordinate 491,708 of JAXDFZ010000011.1, forward strand.
ATCCAGGCTGTCCAAAAAGAAATCGCCAAAACTGTTTCCGAAAAACTGCGTCTGAAATTGACAGGCGCGGACCAGACCCAACTCGCTAAGAGTTATACCGAAAATGGAGCGGCGTACGAGGCCTACTTGAAGGGACGCTATCATTGGAACAAGCGCACGGAGGAAGGCTTCAAAAAGGCGAGAGACTTTTTTCAGGAAGCGATCGTAAAGGATCCGAAGTATGCGTTGGCGTTTTCCGGTCTGGCGGATTGCTACACGCTGCAAAGTGACTACGGCTTCCTTGAACCCAAAGAAGGTTATGCTTTGGCGAAAGGCGCCGCAGTCCTCGCTCTCAGTTATGACGAGAGCCTGGCGGAGGCGCACACTTCGCTGGCTTCGACTAAGGCGGTCACGGATTGGGATTGGCAGGGCGCAGAAAATGAATATCGCCGGGCCATTGAGTTAAATCCAAAATACGCTACGGCACATCATTGGTTTGCCGCACAGTTGTTGTTACAGGGCAGGCTGGATCAGGCGCTTCAGGAGATTAAGAAAGCCCAGCAATTGGATCCCCTTTCACTTGGTATCAATAAAGACTACGCAGTCATACTCCTCTACGCGCGCGATTACGATAACGCCCTGGAGCAGTGCCGCAAAACGCTGGAGATCGAGCCGGGCTTTGGTGCGATATCCACTTACATTGCCCAGATTTATGAATTAAAGCAGAAATTCCCGGAGGCCACCGCCGAACTGGAAAAGGCACACGCGGCCGCTCCGAATGATAGCGAGATCACTTACGCACTGGGACAGGCATACGCGCTCATGGGCAGAAAAGATGAGGCGTTGAAAATTTCTGATGAGGTGAATCAACCCGCGAAGCAAAAGGTGGCCCTGCCAAAGGAAGGCGCTTACCTGTATGCGCTGCTTGGTGATAAAGAACGAGCGATTGCGCTCTTACAAAAGGCTGCCGAGGACCACTACCTCCCGGTTGCCGAAGTTAAGATGGACCCGCGTTTCGCGGAGTTGCGTAAAGACGCGCGCGTAATCGAGATATTGCAGAAGATCGGACTGGCCCAATGAGCGGGTGCAGACTAGCGACGCAGTCTTAAGGAGGGGCCGTCATTTGGAGTGCGCCGGCAGAGCGAAGCGGCGCCGGCGCTTGGGATTGTGCTGCGAGATTCTCCTGGTTGGAATCCAAAGCGGGGGGCGCGCTTGCCCCCGCGCTCCAAATAGAGGTGGCCAAAAACTGAAGACCGCGAAGAATGAACAAAAGATGTTCACCGTCGCGGTCTTGAATAGGGGAAATTGCCTGGGCTTCGTTATTATTTTTTCGCAGCCTTCTTCTTGGCAGTTTTCTTGGGAGCGGCTTTCTTAGCAGCTTTCTTTGTGGCCTTCTTCTTGGGCTGGCCGCCTTTAATTATGTCTACACCCATTTTGAGTTCTCCTTTTAGTTGAGATTGTCCCCGCCCCAAATATCTGAAAACGCGAGCGCCGGACGAGTTCTGAGCTGAGGCAGTGTATATAGTTTTTATTTCGGAGTGTCAATAACTTCAATCCATGTGATCGCGCCCGAGTTCGGTTGTCTGTAACGCAAACTGTTAGTTTGCGGCCCGCGTTGAAAGCCGTCATCATCGCAAACTAACAGTTTGCGTTACACAGTACGCCGCGCCACAAGCGACTTTGAATCCTGCCTATGAGCAAAGCAGCAAGCCAGGCCGCCGCCAGTCAGACATCGATCACGCGCGGCCTGGATTTTATCGATCGTGTCTCCCGCACCAAAGAGGGTTTTGATAGTTACGGCAAGTTGCTGATTTGTTGCTTCGCTCTCGTGGGCGCGACTTCGCGCGATAAGAGCTTGCGTGGACTAGCGAAGTCTCGGGCCCGGGAACTTGCGCAACGCTGGAGCCGCGCGCACGCCGTCGTTCCACCCGATGCGAGCGCCCAAATGGTCCTCGATTTCATCCTGGTCCGTTACGCGTTGAACCGCCTTGGCTTCAGAGATGCCGACCTGACCTCGCGAATACGCAGTGCCGCCGCGAGATTTCCAGTTCAGGACCTGCTCGGATTCAATCCTGTGAGCGAGCCTCCTCCGGGTGATCTGCCTTACAACTGTGAGTGCGGCCGGGAGAATCCGCGGGGGCGTACCTTCTGCAAGCCATGCCGGAAACGTTTACAAATCCAGAGCCGTTACGGTGTTTGGATGCGGGCGCTCGCCGCCACCTACGTCAGCGGGCGATGCGGCATAAACTTCGGAGTTGGCTATCAGGAGGTCCTTAAATGGCTACCGACGCTGCGACCTTTTTCGAAAGCAGCCGGCGATGACGTCGAATTGTTGCGCGACGCAATTTATGCGGTTACACACGTCGTTTATGCTTTGAACGATTACGGCGCCTATCGTCTCTCGCCACGTTTGCTGCCGGAAGAGGTTGATTTCTTGAAGGCGAACGTGGCCAGCGCCTGTGAACGAGAGGATCCGGAGATTTTGGGCGAGTTGCTCGATTCGCTGAAAGCCTTTGGTTTGCGCGCCACTCATCCATTGCTAATTCGCGGAACCAAGTATTTGCTGGAAGCGCAGAACGAAGATGGTAGTTGGGGCGATCCCGATGAGGAAGATATTCGCACGCGCTGCCATACGACGTGGACGGCAATTGATGGCCTGCGCGATTACGCATGGCGCGGAGAGCGCAAGATCAGCCGCGATCTCAAAGCGATAATGAAGCGATGAAACGAAGGGCAATGACCGGTAAAAGCTAAAGCTTGAACTCCATACGCCTGCCACGCGCGTTGGGTCTTCAAACCCAACGGGTGTACAGAGTTCAAACTTTAGTTTGCCGGGTTTTGGGAACACTCAGTCAACCGCAGTCCACACAGTTGATGATGTTGTCTTCTTTGAAGTGGCCCCAGTAGATCTGCGCAATCTCTTTTGCCAAAGCGCAGGGATAGAACTCGTCAGCCATGGCGCGCGTGGTGTTATTTGTTAGCACGACGATGCCCATGCTCTCCCAGGTTTTCGGGTCTACCGGCTGCCCCTCCGCCGGCAACATCCACTTTTGCGCGCGACCAATATAATTTTGCCAGGCCAGCCAGACGCCGCGATGGTATTCCGCCCGGCTGGCGAAACGTCTCGTTACCAGTTTGCCATTTTCCCTGACGTTGTCTTTGTAATTATTCTTCAGCAGGTACCACCCGGCGCCGTACTCCGTTTGCTTCTCATGCAGCAATTTCGCCGGTTCCCACATGATACTTCTGGCGCTAACGCCGACGCGTCCATCTTTTTTGCGAGAGTTGAAAACCGTCATGCGATCCAACTGAGTTAAATATGTGTCCCACTTCGCCATGTCTGTGATTGTTGTATGGATGTTCCCGTCGCCATAGATGAAATTGAGCGGGCTGTAGCCAACTGAGACGAAGCCTTTTTCTTTGACGGCGTTGTAGCACCGGGCGTGACGCGTCACCTGAGGGGCGTTCTTGCTGAATTTGGTCTTGTCATCAAAAACGTAGGTGCTGTTCATGCCCAATACGTCAAAGACATTGTTCTTAAGGAAATCGGCGAGGCGTTGGCCGGTGGCGCGCCGCACGATTTCTGCGAGCAGCACATAACCCGTGTTTGAATACTCGAAGTCTTCATCAGGTTCCCGCGGCAATAATCTTTGCATAGCCACCAACTCCAGGATCTGTTTGTTTGTGACTTCTTTGGCTTTCTTGCGGCTGGACATCTGCGGGTACCAATCGTCGGGGCGGTTCAAGACTCTGTGGTACCAATCCGTAGCTGAAAGTCTCGCGGCCACGTGGAGATCCAAATAGTCAGGCAGGGCGGCCGTGTGATGGATTAAGTGCTTGATCGTCATCTTGTCGGCGTAGCGGGGGAAGCTGCGAAAGAATTTGGAAATCGGTGTGTCTAACTCCGCGCGCGAAAAAATCTCGAGCACCGCGTAAGCGGTAAATTGCTTGGAGACGGAGCCCAGATCGAAAACCGTTTCCGCTGTTATCTCTTCGCCGGTTTCCAGATTCGCGGAACCATAGCCCTTGAGATGGATGACCTCGTTGCCCTTTCTGACCATGATGGCGGCGCCGGGCACTCTGCCGGAATCGCGCCGGTGCTTTGGCAAGACTAACCTTAGCCGCCGCAAATATCTCTGCATCAAAGCGTCAATACGTTCGTCGTTTTTTTTCCGGGGAATTTCAGTTGATTTCATGTTCGACTCTCAGTGGAAAGAGAAAGAGTCCGGCAACTTTCGGACGCATACTAATCGAAGTAGCGAACAATGAAAACAAGAATTCTTGCCAACGGCTGGAGGAGAAATTTGAGAAGGGAAGTAGGCAGGACCGCTGGTTGATTGCGTTGAAATGGATCAGCCGATTTCGCGACGCACAAATCCCCAGCATCCTAAAGCCGCGGCCACGGTTGCGCCCACGACTGCCACCGCCGTGATTCGATCCTGCCCGGCCGCGCCATTCAATACGGCACGAATCGGCAGAGACCACGGGAACCAGGATCCGAGCAATGATGATTGGATCGCGAAAATACCGACGATCATCGCGCACATGCCAAAGCCCATCGCCACCGTATAACTATGCCACCGCAAACTTACCCAATGCTGAATCGCTACGCCTAGCAGCGCTGATACCGACACTCTCAGCATCGGCACGACAAACGGACTCAACGGCATCCTGCCCATACTCAAGTCCGGGTGCAGAAGTTTAAGGACCCGCCCGCTACCGATCGTTCCCGCAATCAGAACTGCATGCGCCGCCCACAACAGAGTAATTGTGACCACTAACTTGCTGACGTACACGGTCCAACGCGGCGCCGGCAATGCCAGCAGGCTCTTCCAGTTTTTTCCCGTATTCTCCAATCCGGCCAGCAGCGACGTTTCCAGCGTCACGAACATGGGCATCATCAGGAGTGTCCAAACCTCTACGGTTTGCCGGACCATCGGCGGCCACGCATCCTTGCCGTCATGAATTAGACCGCGGGCGCCCTTGGCCGTTACTGCGAATTCGATAAGGACCATCACCAGCGGCGACACCAGGACCATCCACAACGCGAGGGTGCGCTTCAGCTTGAGGCACTCCGTCGTTAGCACTCGCAGAAACATGCGCATCAGTTAACCGTTAACCTCCGCCTGGGTCATTTTCAGAAACACTTCTTCCAATGAATCCGATTCCACACTCAGATGGTGAACCTCAAAACCCGCCTCAATCAGCGCGCGATTTATCGCCCCGGCCGATTCGACATCCGACGCCAGGAGATGATCGTGCTCACGCCGCGCTTCCCAACCCTTTGACCGCAGCAGCGCCAACCCACGCTCGATTTCGTTGATGCCTATGCGCACCCGCGATTGGCGCAACTGTTTTAGTTCCGCAATCGATCCCTGAAAAACCAGTGCGCCTTGTGAAAGCATTCCCACGTGCGTCGCTACCTGCTCGACTTCCGTAAGCAGGTGACTTGATAGAAAGACCGTAACGCCATGGTCAGCAGGCAGTCGCCGGATCAACGATCGCATTTCCTGAATTCCCGCCGGGTCCAGCCCGTTCGTCGGCTCATCGAGAATCAACAACTCGCGCTTGCCCAGGAAAGCCTGCGCCAAACCAAGACGTTGTTTCATTCCCAGTGAAAAAGTTTTGACGAGGTTGCGGCTGGCGTTCTCCAGGCCCACGATGCGCAACACGCGATCGATGTCAGTGCGTGGCGCGTTCAGGATGCAGCGAGGAATCTCCAGATTCTCCCGCGCCGACAGATGTTCATAGAGCGACGGCGTTTCCACCAGGGAACCGGTGCGCGCCAGAATGTCACTGCGATGGTTGCGCAGATCGAGCCCGAACAACGCGACGTCGCCGCCCGTCGGCCGCAATAGGCCCAGCAGCATGCGTATGGTCGTGCTCTTGCCCGCGCCGTTCGGTCCCAGGAAGGCATAGATACTTCCCGCCTGGACCTCCAGGCTGATGTCTCGAACAGCAGGCTGGCCATGAAAAACCTTGGTGAGCGCTTCGGTCGAGATTACGACGTTAGTCATTAATAGATAGACGCCCGCGGCGGAGGATGCTTAACAAACTCATCTTTGAGAAACTGAATTCTCCCCGTATCATGACCGGATTACCAGTATCTACATCGATCGCTTTGGCCAGAAGTTCAAGGACCGAAGCTTACAGGCTTTATAACTTGTCCATCAGGAGAAAAGAATAATGAAAAGTTTGACGCTGTGTCTTGCGCTGATCGCCGCAGGCAGTTTGCTGGCCTGTTCGCCAACGGAAACCAACACAACCACGAATGCGCCGGCGAGCACACCCGCGAAGACACCGGCCAGCGCTCCGAGCGGATCGCTGAAGGACCCGAAGAGTTCGATTGCCTATCAATTCGAATTGGTTAAGGCCGGCGATTTGGACAAACTCAAAGCCGCCTTGACCGAGCGGGTGCGCGACAACCTAACGCAAGAGGTTCTCGACAAAGCCAAAAACGACGCGGCGAACTACACGATTGATGATTTATACGAGTCCGCCGACATGGGCGAGTCCGACGGCCAGAAAACCGCGAAGATAAAAATGAAGAACGGACGAACGCTGACGACGCTGATCGAGACCGACGGTCAATGGTTGGCTGACACCATCTGGTTTAAGTAGCGGTGGGGCGTGAGCAGTGGGCAGCAAAGGTAGTCGCGAAGCGGGGCAGTAGCGCGACCTAGGGAGGGCTCCGGTAGAGTGCAAGCAAGGGGGAGCCCTCCCTAACGGTCGGGCTACTGCCCCGCTAACGCGTACGCCGATGACTAGCGAGGGAGCATAGCCCGCGCAGCGGGCGGCGATACCCGTAGCCCACAGCGCGAGCTGTGGGATCACGCCGGCGATTCGAACGCAAGCTCGCGAAGCGAGCGACATAAACCTGAGCGGTGCGGTGCAATCACCGTCTAACTAATGTCGCGCCGCTGGGGCTTGGATTCGATGCGCGCGACTTTACCCACAGCTGGCGCTGTGGGCTACGGATATGCCGTTGGCGGCGCCAACTGGTTGACCGTTGCTTCATCGGAGTGCCGAGGCAGGCCAGCCCACGCAGTAGGGTGAAATCGCAAAAGAAGCCCGCAGAGCGGGCGGCGATACCCGTAGCCCACAGCGCGAGCTGTGGGATCACGCCGGCGATTCGAACCCAAGCTCGCGAAGCGAGCGACATAAACCTGAGCGGTGCGGCCAATCACCGTCTAACTAATGTCGCCCCGCTGGGGCTTGGATTCGATGCGCGCGACTTTACCCACAGCTGGCGCTGTGGGCTACGGCTATGCCGTTGGCTGCGCCAACTGGTTGACCGTTGGTCTGCACCGCCTAATCTCCAACCCCGCCTGTCAACGTTCCTCGCTCGCAACGTGGCCTCAGGCGACACTGATTTGTGGAAGGATCGCGCTCCATTTCAATTTGAGGTATTGTCCGTCGAGAAAATAACTCCGCGTTCTTAGCGGACGTTCCGCCGAACAAATCGTTGGACGCGAGCGGCGGGAGCATGACGTCGCAACGCGAAACTTTTCGCACCTTGAAATGAATGGCGTTGCGTGATTCTATCAATGGGCTGCCGAACAAATCGTTGGACGCGAGCGGCGGAAGCGTGTTTCGCAACTTGATTCGTCCGGCGATGCTTGATTGAATCGCGCCGCCGCGTCAACTCAGACGTTATGTGCTTCTGGTGACCCAACGTTATGAGAAAGCCCATTTTTTATTACCTGGCAGGCGTCCTGAGCGTGATCGCGGTCCTTGTTGTCCTTTGGGCTTTCGGATTGATTCTCGCGAAGGCTTTCGATTTCGGCGGCGGTGGTAGCGACTACATTGTGACGGAGACTTCACCGTCGCCCGACGGTAAATATGTGGCCACCATTTACAATGTCGCGGGCGGCGGGGCCGCCGGGTGGTGTAGCCGCCGCGCCACCGTGAACCCTTCCAGCGAACCCTTCACGATCGAGCGGGAGAAACGCGAGGGTAAATATCTCGTCTTTGATGTCAGCTGCGGAACCGAAGTCAACGCAAAATGGGAAGGCGACAGAAGCCTTCTCATTACGTACAAAAACCTAAACAAAGATTTCGGTATCACGGTCTACAAAAAACCTTCTGATTGGGATCGGAACGTGGCGATCAAATATATCGAAGAGTAGCGTGACCGTGCCAGGCGCAATAACAAATCGTTGGACGCGAGCGGCGAAGGCGGGTTCGCGAGATAATTGGTCCGGCAATGGATGAATGAATTCGCGCTGTCGCGTCAACTCAGCCGTAAGCCAGCCTAGGTCATGGATGTTCAAAACTAACTTTTGATTCGTTTTCTGAATGAAGACGACGGGACGGGCAAGCTTCACGTGCGCGCTCAGTGCGACGGATTTTCAGGAGAAGGCAGCGCCTGGGTTTCGACCGAGGAACTCAAAGAGTTTGCTTATACTTTGGCCGTATTCCCGATTCCTGAAGAAAGCCCTCCGGCGATTAGAAGTGGCTTCTACCGTAAAGACAACCGTGGCGAGATAGAACAAGAGCACCTCTCGCTGCGGGTATATCCTATTGATCATACTGGCCATCTTGGTGTTCAAGTTAGAATCGCGACTGAAGTCTGGCCCCAAATGCGCACCGAATCACAGCACTTTGTGCAGCTTGAGATTCTTACGAGCTACGAGCCGCTAGCGCGGTTTAGCAGCCAGTTGAAAGCGTTGGTTGGCGGCACCATTGAAGAAGCCATCCTGGAGGCCGATCTCTCGTCCTGACCGGCTGGCTGAAGCCTTACGGCTGACGGCGCGCAACATGTTTTCTCAAGTAACCTTATTAGTTTTGGGCTCAAAGCTGATCGCGCGCCGCAGCTGAAGGCCGGCGTTCGGCGTCTTTCCGGTGTCGAAGCATATGAAACTTTTCTAAAGTATGCGGCAATCTCAGTAGCTGCCCAAGCGTTTCTTTGTATAATCTTAGGTCTTGCGAGTCATCTATTCTCTACACTGGATTCTCTGTTTGAAAGTCTTCTTCAAGTTTATGATCCGGTAATTGCCTCAGTCCTGAAGCTTGGAAATTTCAAAGGAGAGTCGAGCATGATGGCAGCAGGATGGTTGGGAATCCCGGCCGGCATCCTAGTTTATGGAATTATTCTCGGAGGTGCTGTTAGCATCTTAAAAAAAACACATGCACAATTGAAGGGAAAAGAAAACTCGCGCTTTGTGTTTGCCGCCGCCGAACAAGTTATTGCAAGTGAGCCGCAATTGCTCGGCTCTCAAGTTCAAAGATCAAATCCAGCTTGAAGGATGCATGCGGGGCCACCTGAATTCCAACGTTGGATCGCTTCTGTTTATTAAGATGAAATCGTTCTTACCCTTTGTGTTCATCTTGGCATGTGTACCGTCGTTGTTCGCGCAAGGCGGCCGGCCAGGCGAATGCGTGCGACGCGTGAATATTTTTCGGGACGCACAGTATGCGCGCCCGCTGCCTGCCCTGAAGCAGGTTGTTGCAGAAAAGTCGCACCATGCCAGAAACACCTTTCACATTTCACCAGTCTGCTACTTCCACGATGGCGCTAGCAATGCAATGGTGTATTGGCGAGAAGGTCGCGCGTTAATCCTCTGGGAGCCTGATCCATCGGCCACCAGTAACCGTCGACGCCGCGAGCTGGTCTGGTCCAGACGTTTCCTGAGCCTCGACGAGGATGTCGTTCCGACGTTGGCCGATGTCGGCGGTAGTAACTATTTGTTGACCAGAGAAATGGCTCGCCGCATGGTGCGCGAATGCGTGCGCGACGGGAAAACATTTGTGCTTTACAAACGAACTGGCCAACCCTAACGACGCGATCCAACAAATCGTTGGACGCGAGCCGCGGTAGCGTGTTTTGTAACTAACCTGGTGCAGCGAAAGCTGCTTTGAATCGCGCCGCCGCGTCAACTCAAACGTTCGGCATCTGCCCTATCGATGAAACGCTTGCTCATACTTTCATTCTTGCTCGCTGCGTACACCTCGGCGCAAGTTCCCGTCGCGCAGACCAACGCATCTAAGCCGGCGCCTGAACGAACTGCCGATGAAACGCTCGCGCGTGAAATCGATCACCTGGCAAAACTCGCGGGACTGCCGCCTTTGAAATCATCGAACCTTGCACCGGGCGACGCGGATGCACGCGTCTGGTATGGTTTCGGCCTAATGCTCCTTGAGGGTTTCGCAATCAAACGAACTAACAACCGATGGCGCGCTTTCCATCTCAAGGCCGACGGTGCCAACCCTCGTTACATTACAAAGGTGGCGCGAATTCAATTACCCGCGCCCAAATCTGGCTGGAAAAACTGTTGGCGGCGGCTCACTGAGGCCGGTATCCTAACGTTACCGAGCGGAACCGAACTACCAGATCCCGATGCCGAAGGGTTCTATGTGGAAACGATGGCTGACGGTTCTTACCGGAACTTCGAATACACTTCGCCCGAATATTCTGAGTCGCCCAATGCGAAACGAATGATGGCTATCGGTGGCATTATCTTTGAGGAATTCGGATTGCCGCGGTTTCACGTCGCGCGGCGCTCGCAATAACCCGACGATGCCGAACAAATCGTTGGACGCGAGCGGCGGGAGCGTGTTCGCATCATGACTGGTCCGGCGAGGCTTGATTGAAATCGCGCCGCCGCGTCAACTCCGCCGTTTGGCGTTACTTCGTCTCGTATCTTGTGATGAAAATAAGGAACGAGTGCAGTTTCCAAGCACATCGTTGATTGCGGTTTCGGGTGGCTCATTTACGATGGAGAAGTTCCTGATGAAACAAGCAAAGAACACGATTTGCCTTTGGTACGATCGCGACGCCGAAGAGGCGGCGCGTTTTTACGCCGAGACCTTTCCCGATTCATCCGTTGGCGCGGTACACCGCGCACCGGGAGATTTTCCGTCCGGGAAGGAAGGGGATGTGTTGACGGTCGAGTTTACCGTGATGGGAATTCCCTGCATCGGTCTCAATGGTGGACCCACCTTCAAGCACAACGAAGCATTCTCGTTTCAGGTCGCAACTACTGACCAGGCCGAAACGGATCGTTACTGGAACGCGATCGTCGGCAACGGCGGGGAAGAGAGTGCGTGCGGCTGGTGCAAGGACAAATGGGGTCTGTCCTGGCAGATTACACCGCTGGCCCTGACAAAAGCGGTAACCGATCCCGATCGCGCTGTTGCCAAGCGCGCGTTCGATGCGATGATGCAGATGAAAAAGATTGACGTAGCTGCAATCGAGGCGGCTGTCCGCGGTTAAGGGGCAAAGGGCTAGGCGCAAAGGGCTAGGCGCAAAGGGCGAAGACTTTGCGCCGCCGCATCAACTCAGACGTTGGGGCATTTTCTCGTAGGCAATCTGTCAATCGTGATCGAAGGAATTTTCATGAATCGCTTTGTGGTTATGCTTACCACCGCGCTTTTGTGCGTCGCCGTGTCAGCCCGAGCACAGACATCTATTAAGCCTGCCAGCATCTACCACCAGAATGGAATAACCGTTGTGTCTCCTAACCAACCTGGATGGAGATTACTCAAGAGAGATAAATCGGAGACGGTATTTGAGAAACGCGATGAGAGCGGAATCTTCAACGCGAGCGTCAAAATTATCCGAACAAAAACTTTTGAGACGGAAAAGGACCGGTTGACTGGCTGGGAAGCTCTTAAACAAGAGAATTCAGTAAGTTGAAGCAGGATCACCTTCACTTCAATTACACGAGGTTCAAGGGTGCGGTGTGCTTGCAGTATGATGCGATATTCCCGCTCGAGAAGACATCAGCAAACAAGTTTGCGCATTTCAACGTCAAAGGCTATCTACTTCCGCTCTCGAACGCTAAGGACGCCGCTGTTCAAATAGAGTTTTCCAACTACTCGAATACCAGAGGAATGACGGAAGAGTCATCTTCTCTAAGCGAGGAGTTTTTTGAGAAGCTGACATTTCCCAAGCGGCAGTAAGAACAGGAGAGAACCCATGCGAACAAGGATGCTGATCCTAAGCGCCATACTGAGCCTACTGGCCGTCACCTCGGCCAGCGCACTCAAGGTGCATAAGGTGACCAGCCAGGGATTGGCGGACGTCAAGATGTACGTGACCGACAGCGCAGGGACGGCGGACTGTATCATCTACGTCGAAACCAGTAGGGGACTGGCCGACGGCAACGCAAAGTGGTACTACGAGGACAGTGAGGGGCTGGCCGACGTGAAGGTGTACTTCACTGACAGCGAGGGACTGGCCACGTGAAGGTCTATTTCACGACCAGCAAAGGGCTGGCCAAGTGCAACGTGGATTGGAAGAGTTATAAGAAGTAACTACTCTCATTGAATGGCAGCGCAGCCAACAAAGCCTTGCAGCCAACGGCGCGATAGCAGGTTCCGCAAGAGTATTCCTTCAGCTTCGATGGTGTTCGCGCGCGTCTATGAGCAAAAGCCTTTGACCTCAGCAGTCCTTGAGGTATTGAATGCCGAAGTATCCCGAGAAGATTTGAAGTCGGATCTTGAGCAAATCGGTTATCCCAACGGCGGAATCTAAACGAGCCTTGCAGCCTATGGCGATCGGTACACTTACGTAATGCGACCCCTTCGATATTCCATCAACGTCACCCTGGACGGGTGCTGCGATCATCGTGTAGGGATCGCGGACGAAGACTTGCATCGTCACGCGGTCGAAAACCTCAATCGGGCCGATGCTCTCCTTTTTGGCCGGGTGACTTATGAAATGATGGAGGCAGCGTTTCGGCCGGGAGAAACGGGAGCGAGACCTGATTGGATGGAACCGTTCGCCCGGACGATCGACGCGGCAAAAAAATACGTCGTGTCCAGCACGCTGGACCGGGTCGATTGGAACGCGGAGCTGGTGCGCGGAGATCTGGGGCAAGCCGTTCAGCAGCTCAAACGGGAGCCGGGTAAAGGACTGTTAACGGGAGGCGTGACGCTCCCGCTGGCGTTGGCTGAGCTGGGATTGATCGATGAGTACGAGTTCGTGGTGCACCCGAGGCTAGCGGGCCATGGGCCGACGTTGTTCGCAGGGCTATCGGAACTTATCGACTTGAAGCTTGTGAGCCGGCTGGAGTTCGGCTCGGGGGCGGTGGCAATGCGGTATGAGCCGAGAAGGTAGCCATCCCATCGAAACGCTGCCCGAAATTTCTATGCGAATCCTGAAAAGTCCCGGTTCTGTTGCTCTCCTAATGGGTATTCTTCTCATCCTTTCAGCAGGTTGGTTCCTTCTTTGGACGTGGTCCTCGGCCAGTCTCAGATGCGTGCTGTGTGATTGCCGCTATGATTTGAGCGCGGGTGATTCTTACTGTCGCTTGCCGGCCGTTCTCATGCTTCTATTTAACGCTACCTTCATTGGAGCTATTGTAGCGTTTGTTGTGGCGTGGTTTCAGCGGAGGCGCGCGAAGCGAAGGGCAACGGCAGCCTAAACAACTCATTCAACCGGGGAACGATTACGTTACTTTTTATGCGCGAGACAAAGCGTTTGACGCGAGCGGCGGGAGCGTTTTTCGTAGCTACCTCGGTGTGGCGAAGGGTGCTTTGATTCGCGGCGCCGTTCAACTCAAGACATTATGCGCGTGCCGAACATCTTCGTTATCGTTCTTGTGGGGAGTTTGACCTCCGGTACGTGTGCTGCCCAGGTTTCCGATCCACCGGCCCGGCGAGCGCTCTCGTTTCTCGTTAGTTATCAACCGAAGGTCGACTGGAATCCAGCGACCGTGTTGAAAGCGGACTTTGACCATGATGGCAAGGACGACTTCGCCTTCAGTGGTATGCAGGATGGTCAGTTTATCATCGGGATCATCCACAACTCCCCCCGGGGCAATCCAAAATATTGGGTCTTACGTTTTTCCGTCGTCTCACCGAGTCGCAGGATAAATCAGATATGCTCACTAAACGCCAAAATTGAAACTCGTTCTCCTGTGTTCGTGGGAAACAAGAAACGTATGTGGCAAATACCTAAAAATAGTAGAGGTATCTATCTCGACGATGGCTGTAATCCCATAGACATCAGTTGGGACCAGGACAAAAGGGAATTTGACATGCTGCGGATCCACATCATGTTGTAGCGGCGCATAACACAGCGTTGGAACGAATGAATCTTTGGGCTTCTATGCGGCCGAACTAGCGCAAGTCCTTACTTGAGAAACTGAATGCGGTGTTCCCTCAATCTCCCAGCAAATCGCTGTTCCGATCAGCGAATCGTCCAGCTCTTTCTAATTCTGATTGCGGTCGCGATCGTGATTTTCTCCATTGGCTTTGTATTTGACGTACAACCTAAAAGCGCGTGCCCCTCACTGCGGAATCAATCCACCCGCGTAGCGCCGTCCGGTGCTGCGCGGGTGATGATCTACTCTAGTTCGCAGAATGAAGGGGAGCTTTAATGTTGACTTAGGCATGTGATTGATCTAGTAGTTTCTGCATCTTCGCTAACCCTTGAATAGGAGATACACATGAAAAAGTTCCTTGCAGTCCTCGCACTTACCATCGCCGCATCGTTCGTCGCCGCCGGTTTCACGCGACAATCTGCCGCAGGGCAAGCGAATGACCCGAAGTCGACTCCGGCTTACGAGGTGATGGTGCTTCGTAAGGTAGCAGTCGAGTCAGAATTCGCGGAGTTGTCCTCGAGGTTTACAGAAAGCAGCCCGGCCATCGAAGCCAATCGTTTCGAGTTGAACGCCATCGTCCGTGAGATGCGGAGCATGCAAATGATCGAAGGCGCCGACGTGGCGAAACTATCGGGCGGGTACGGCCATCTCGTCTTGCGAAAAGTAGCTCTGGAGGTCGAGTTGGATAGCCTGCTGCGCAGCTACACACCGCAGCATCCGGATGTGAACAAGAAGACGGTGGAGATCAATGCCTTGCAGCGGGAACTCAGCGAGATGCTTAAATAAGCGGCGCCAAAGTTACCGCACTCAACTCACTTGATTCGCTCCGTCGGGCATACCAGATCAATTCAATCCCAGGCGCGTGAGTTAATCCCTTGCTAATCATGGATTGACAGTCGCCGACAGATGGACTTACAAACCAATCATGAAGGAAACAACCAAACGTTCGATTTTCCGTTGGATTCACATCGTCTTTGCCATTCCAATTGCCGGCTACGTTTACAGTCCGTTTGCAGAACTTCCAAACTACGCTCCCGTGGTCCGGTTGGTCTCCATTCCTGTACTTGTCGTTTCGGGATTTTGGATGTGGAAAGGCCCAGCACTGCGGCGACTCTTCTCTAAGATCGGAAAGAAATGAAAGCCAAGAAATCCAATTCAGTTGAGCAAGCGAAGGCCAAGGGCACGTCGCGCGCCAGCAAGCCACGCAAGTCCGCCACCAAGGCCAAGTCCGCGCCCAGCGACAAGAGAGACCGCGACAAAGCGGATTGGCGCGAAGAGACCCTGGACCGCACGCGAGCGCTGATCCTTGAGGCCGACCCCGCGATGATCGAGGAGCGGAAATGGAAAAAGCCGTCGAATGCGATGACGGGCGTCCCGGTTTGGTCACACAACGGGATTGTCTGCACGGGGGAAACGTACAAGAAGGTCGTGAAGCTCACGTTCGCTCGGGGTGCCAAACTCCCGGACCCATCTCCCCTCTTCAATTCCAGCCTGGAAGGAAATACGCGAAGAGCGATCGACATTCACGAAGGTGAGAAGATCGACGCGCGCGCGTTTAAGGCGCTGGTGAAGGCAGCCGTCTCCCTGAATGACGCCACATCCAAGAAACGGTAGACCACGTCTCGACAAAAATCTTCACAAAGAAAGGCCCGACATGACCACCAACGCGCGCGCCATAGCTGCCGCACTAAATCGCGAGATTATCGACGATCAACCCGATCGGCTCAGCATTCATACACACAGCATTCGTCTGACCCAGGCGAATCTGCCCTATAAGCTCGTGCCCGGCAAACGACTGCCATCGGAAAAGCATTTTGCCGTTTATGCCGACCAGATTGTGCTGGCGGAAGCGCTGCAAAACCCCGGTCGCAACATCGAGTTGCACGCCCGCGAAATTATCGTGGAGAAACCGGCGACGCTGGATGTCAGCGGCGCCTACGCCGACAAGGATTTTCGTGCCGGCGATCCGCCGACCCAGAAGGACGCCAAACCCGGCGCCGCGGGCACCGATGGCGACGCCGCTACAGCGGGCGGCAACGCCGGCAGTATCGTCATCGACGCGCATCACCTGGTGAACAAAACGTCAGGCCCTCGAGCGAAGAATATTGCCGACCTGAACGCCGTCGGCGCGCAGGTTCTTGCCGAACACCCGCTGAAGCTCGACGACGCTGCCTCGCTCCCGACGATGGAAATCGCCCGGGCCAAAATCTATGAAAACTACGAGATAGTCGTCAATCTCGAGAACGGTCGCGTCGAAGGCCTCAGCCATGTCGCGTTCGAATCCGCGCGCATCGACGGCACCAGCAACCGGATCGCCCTGCGACTCTCGATCTCCGGGTTGAAGGTCACGGGCACTACCAACGTCGGGGGGAACCAACGCATCGCGACGCAGGCGTTCGTATGCAAACTCGATGCGAGCGCTACCTTTAAGACCGATGGGTCAGTCAGCGAGCTGCGCAGTGAGGTGTCGTTCGTGTCCGACACGCCCATCAAGCTGCCGCTCCAGTATGGCGACGGGACGCTGGGGGCGAGTGCGCTGAATACCATCCGCGAGCGGATCATCGCGCACATCGGCAGCGGCGCTATCGAAACGCTCGTGAAAGCGTTTGGCAGCCGGCTGGGAGGCTCGGCGCTACTCCTGCTCGCCGGCGGCGGACGCGGCGGGCGGGGACAAGATGGGCATGCAGGCAATGTCGGCGAAAAAGGGCCGGACGGGGCCACGACCTCGAAAAATGGGGTGGAGACCGAGGGCGGCTACTCGTTCCCCGACGAAGCGAAGGGCAAGGACGGAGCACAAGGCGGCCGCGCCGGCTCTCCCGGGTTGTCCGCCGGGGGCGGAAAAGGCGGACTGATCGCGTTGAACGTGATGCAGCCCATCGAGCTCTCCCTGGTCTATGGCATCACCGGTGGCGAGGGCGGCGTGCAAGCCAGTCCTGGCGAGCGGGGTCCCGGAGGACCCGGCGGTACCGGAGCTGTCTGCCATATGTACAACTACAAAACCGGTCGCCCAATCGAGGATATGCAAGCGCCTGACGGCAAAGGAGGTCCGTTGGGTAATGTTGCCACGAGCACCGGCAGCAAAGGATCTCCAGGCGCGAACGGAGATTCACTAAAGTTCAACGGCGCGCCCTATACCGGCGGAACCGTACCTGCGTACACGTTCACGGGACTCGCGCAGACCCTGAGTCTGAGTCAATTGCTGATAACTCAAAACGCGACCGATCAGGACTTCCTCAACGCGAAGAAAGAGGAGGAAGTGGTCGCGGTGGCCGATGGCTATACCTGGCTAATCAACATCAACCAGCCCTTCACCGATTCCACGATCACGATCGACACCGCGCGGGTCTCGAAGCCGGACCAGCAGGTGCGGGCGCGCATTTACAACAGCGCGGTGGTGTCGTTGATGCGCCTGCAACAGGGGCTCGATTACTACGGCCACAGCTACAACTGGACGCCGGTGCTGAACCTCACCAACCTGGTTGCCAGGACCACCGAGATCATCCAGCTCGGCAAGGTGGTCGAAGACCAGTTCAACCGCTACCTGGACCAGGGTCTGTCCAACAAAGAACGCATGAAGGCTTTCGATCAGGCGAAGCAGGAAATCGATCGCAAGCTCGCGGAGTTCGTCGCCGAGATCGACAAGCTCAAACCGCAAATCACCAACTTCGAAACTGAAGTCGGCAAATTATCGGAAGCCCTGCGCCGCCAGCGGACGCTGCTGGTGGAAGGGCAACTGAAGTTCAAGGACGAACTGATCAAGCATCTGCGCGAGCAAAACGGTCTCACGTTCGACGGGTTTCTCGACATGCTGGCCACGGTGATCGGGTGTGTCGGCGGCGTCGTGGAAGGTATCGGCGGCATCAAGACCGCCATCGATGCGATAAAGAAGGCCGAGGAGTTCAGCAAGCAGATCAAGAGCGTTGTCGAAATCTTTAAGAAGGCCAAGGCCACCATCGAAAATATCAGCAAGGCGTATTCGTCGGTCAAAGATGCTTTCGACGATGGCAATCCGAACGCCGCGAAGATCCTCGTCGACGGCGAAGAATTCGACAAGATGCTGAAGAAGTATCTGGGCAAATTCGACGCCGCCGGCGAGTTGCGCAAGGCCATGGCTTACTTCCAGGAGCTGGCGCAGGCCCGCAACATGGCCGCGTATAACTACACCACCCTCGTCGCGCAGATGCTGACCATTCAAGCACAACACGATCAGTTGTATCAGGGCATCCAGCACATCAACGCCGAAATCGCCGCTCACCAGGACAACGTCCTGCCGATTTACACCGCTTATCTGAAGGACGCGTACGAAGACGTCCAGCGCAACCTGCTGCGGAACATATACCAGGAGAACCGGGCCTATCAGTACTGGTCGCTCAAGAACCGGCAGTTGAAGACGGATGACCTGAACATCGCCACGCTGACCGCTACGCACGTAGGCCTGATCAAGGAAATCGACACCTTCCGCGAGAACAGCCAGATGTTCAACCCTTTCGAGCAGGAGGTGATCATCTCCGCGGATCGGTTTCCCAATGAGTTCGCCGACCTGCACAAGTCGAAGGCCCTGACGTTCAAGCTCGACATTCTCCGCGAGGAGGGGTTCCTCAACATGCGCTACATCATCGCGCGTGAGTTCACCCTGGAGTTCCCGGATGTGGTCGACAATTCACACGTCCTTTACGTCAATGTTGTGCACACCGGAGAGGCGGTGCTGAACAGCGACACGGACGTGGACAAGCCTGGCGCAGTGCACGTCTTCAGCCACCGGCCGCGTGTGTCCCTTTACAAATACGACTACAAGAAAAAGGCTAAAACCGCCGGCGGCGATTTGGGCGAGGACAGCCAGGGTTATATCGGCGTCAGCCCGTTCACCATGTGGCGATTCGATTTCAATCTCAAGGGCAACGAATGGCTCGACCTCAGTAGCCTTAAGACGGTGGTGCTGACCTTCTCGGGCCGGTTCCTGGGACCCGACGCGCGATTGTAGTAAGTCGAAGGGGCTTTGCCCAAAAGTAATCAAACGCGGAAAGGCATGACTCGAAGACGGAAACAAAGCATGGCGAATCAAAAGGGAAGAATCCAGACGCAGCTCAAGGCAGCAACCAAGAAGCCCAAGCAGCCGTCAGGCGCAAAAACCAAAGCAAGTGCGGCGAAGGCCAAGCCGGTGAAACTCCTTACCGGCGGCAATCCGCAAATCGCGAAGGCCGATGGCGACGCTCCGGTACAGGCATACATCGCCGGAATGCCGGGCTGGAAGAGTGACGTCGGGCGCCGCTTGGACAAGCTCATCGTGCGCAACGTGCGCAACTTCCCCAAGATGCGCAAGGCTGTGAAGTGGAACTCGCCATTTTACGGGATCGAGGGCCAGGGCTGGTTCTTGTCGTTCCACGTCTTCACGCGCTATGTGAAGGTGACCTTCTTCCGCGGCGCGTCGTTGCGACCGGTCCCGCCTGGTGGCACGCCTAAGAGCAAGGACGCACGCTGGATCGACATCTATGAAGGCGACGATCTCGACGAGAGGCAGATGGGGGCTTGGGTGAAGCAGGCCTCCGCCTTGCCCGGCTGGATGTCGTAGTGCGTAGGTCGACTGTGTTGATGTTGGCGGGTTTGCTCGTGCTTTGCGCGTGCAAGAGTAAAGAGAAGCAGCCAGCCAAACCGCACGCTTCGCCACTTCCGAAAGCGACTGCTAATACCGCGCAACCCGACGTTGGCTTCGTCGACAACGCGAGGTCCGGGCTGCGGACCCTCGAAGTTAGATCGGGTTCACGATCTCTTATCCTGCTGCATGGCTATGGATCCTCGCCCGAGGATTGGGTGCAATTCACGGAAACGATTCGAGTCCCGAACGACACGAGATTCGTGTTTCCTGAAGCGCCCGAGTTAACCGTTCCGCCTGATGGGCCCGCCGGCGGTCGTGGCTGGTGGCGCATCGATTGGGCTTCCTACATAAATCATGGCAAAACGCTTCTTAATTTTTCCGGTTCGCGACCTGAAGGAATCGACTCGGCTAATGAAAAGATCCGGGCCCTGATCGGGGACGTTGAAACTCGACCCGGCACGAGCGAGGGCCCGCCAATCCTGGGCGGCTTTTCGCAGGGAGCGATGCTTGCTGCCGACGTTGCCTTCACGACGGACCAACCGCTGAAGGCGCTCATCATCCTCTCGGGAACCTTCGTCGACGAGGCCGGATGGACCAAAGGAATGGCGCAGCGAAAGGGGTTGCCTGTCTTCATTTCCCACGGCCAAAAGGATGACATCCTGCAATACCGCATTGCGATTCGCCTCCGCGATGCGATGAAGCATGCGGGGCTACAGGTGCACTGGGTTCCGTTCGCCGGGGGCCACGAAGTTCCCGCGGAGGTGGTCACGGCACTTAACACATTTCTCGCACACCTCGACTAAGTATGACCGCCCAACCTGCCCAGGAACGTAAAGCAGATCGCTAACCCGCGGTTGCCGGCGCGTCGCTAACACTGAGACCATTTCAACCGTCCTTGTGGGATGAGGTAAATACTCTGAAGCGAGGCGTTGAAGATGATCAAGTGTCTGGCGTTGCTGTTTTGCCTTCTCGGTCCGGTAGCAGGCCTGGCGGTTAAGGCGCAAGCGCCGCGTGCCGGTGAGCTTGTTATCCAGCCATTTTCTTTTAGAACGTATGACGGGAAAGAGTATCCGGCGGAACTCGGGCGTCTGTCGGTGCGCGAAAATCGTAACCGCAACCCCGGTCGTTTGATTACGCTGGCCTTCGTTCGTTTGCGCAGTAAGACGGCGCAGCCATCCGCCCCGATCGTTTTCCTGGCAGGTGGTCCCGGGATTCCCGGCATCGGATTAGGCCAGGTACCTGTCTATTTCAGTCTGTTTGAGCGACTTAGAGAAGTGTCTGATGTGATCCTGCTGGACCAACGTGGTACGGGCATGTCATCGCCTAACTTACAATGTCCGCCGGCGACACTCGCGCCCGACACTTTTGAAACTACCGAAAAGTGGCTGCAAACATATGCTCTATTCGTACGATCGTGCACCAACCACTGGCGAGCAGAAGGCGTTGACCTTACGGCATACAACAGCAATGAGAGTGCGGACGATTTAGAGGACTTGCGGCGGGCGCTTGGCGCAGAGCGTTTGAGCCTGCTGGCCTGGAGCTATGGGTCGGAATTAGCTCTTGCCGCGGTTCGCCGTCACGGCAAGCGACTCGATCGAGTTGTTCTTGCCAGCACGCGCGGCCCCGACAATTTGCTCAAGTTACCGAGCGTCTGGGACGCGCAAATCTCAAACCTGTCGCGCTTGGCTGCCGCAGACTCTAATATCAGCAGTGTCGTTCCCAACCTGGAAGCTCTGATGAAGCGCTTATTGGAGCGGCTTCGGAAAAATCCAATAACCATCGCGATCACCGATCGTCGAGCGAACGCTTCAGTCAATCTTCTGGTCGGCAAAATTGGTTTGCAGACTCTGATTCGCGGAGACTTGAGCGATGCGCGAGCATTTGCGTCCCTGCCGGCGTTGCTTTACACCATTGAGCAAGGAGACTATTCCCTACTTACTCGGCGAATGGAGCAACTCTATAACGGTTTTGGAGGGTCGGCGATGAGCCTGGCGACGGACTGCGCCGCCGGTTGGTCGGCGAAGCGGTTGGCGCGCTCAAATAAAGAAGCGCAAACAGCCTTGATGAGCAACGTCAATCTTCAGTGGAATCCTGATCTGTGTACGATCGTCGGCAGTGCCGATCTTGGCTCGAAGTTCAGGTCGCGGATACGGAGTACCGTCTTGACTCTTTTTGTTAGCGGTACATTTGATGCTAACGCTCCGCCTTCCCAGGCTGAAGCAGTACGGCGTGGCTTTACCAATAGCACACATCTGATTATCAAGAACGCGGGTCACGAGTCGCTTCCGGCCAAAGAGGTACAGGGTGTGATCGTGGAGTTCTTCAAGGGTCAAAACATAAGCAGGCGTACGATCACGCTCCCGCGACCACGTTTCGTTTCGGTGAAAGAGGCAAAAGCGCCGCCACCGGCTGGCCGTTGATTCAGGACTAGTCGGTTTTTCTTTTTTGCTTAGTGCCGGGCGAGCGAACCTCTTCCCGAACCGCCAACGCGTGAACCGCTATGACGATCCCGATTCTTGCCGCTACTGTTCGAGCCTTCTGGGCCGTGATCGAATATCCTTACCTGCGACGATACGAGGTCAAGCCGGCGAAGGACTGGGACAAACATTCCCGAGGCGTCTGGGACGTTGCCAATGCCATGGAACTGGTCGGAATGATTCTTGGGTTCACCAGCATGGGGCGAATGCGAACGGGCGGGAACTCCATCGCCGTCATCGGCCTTGCCTTGTTGCTGGTGGGAATCGTTATCCGATGGACGGCCATCTATACGCTCGGCAAATACTTCACTGGCACAGTTCTCATCAAGAATGATCACCAGCTCATTCGTAGCGGCTGGTACAAACATATCAGACATCCTTCATACACAGGCGCGCTACTCGCGCATCTCGGACTGGGCCTATCGTTCTCCAACTGGCTCAGTCTCACTCTCAGCGTGGTACCGTTTTCAGTGGCCGCGTTTTACCGGATGCACGTCGAGGAGCGGGCGTTAAAGGATGCATTCGGGGATGCATACATTAGTTACTCCCAAATTACGAAACGATTGATACCGAAGCTCTACTGACTGGTTCACAAATCATGATGCTGCGCCACCTTCTTCTTTCTTTAGTTCTCTTAACAAATACTTCGTTTGCTCAGACCGCTTCGCTCAACTCGTCAGGCTTTGACAGTACCTACAAGCTGAATCTTCGTAATCCGGTTCAGGACAAAAACTTTTATCTGTTGAGTTTGCTTCAGCGACATCCCGAAGTTGCAAGACTCTTAAGACGAAACCCGGTCCTGAAGAAACTAGCCAACGACAAGGCCCGCGCCTTAACGATGGCCGCGAATTGCAGCGACGCCGATTGCTTCGACAGTTTGTTTCGTTTGAGTGGGCCAACTATCGATACAGTGGGAAGGGAACTCAAGACATTGAGCAGGCGCCCGGAGTTCAAGAAACTCATGGTAAAGGATCTTCGGCCGTCGGGTGCCTTTATCAAATACAGCCGGCAATCCGATTCGGAGATGCTGGTCGCGGCGTGGAAAGATGCTGCGAACGGAATGAACCGGCTGCTGAGTGTTTACGGCCTTGGCAAGAACCCGTTCTATAAAGATATTGATAGGGTCAGCTTTGATGTCTCCAGCGAAGAATACCGCAAACTCCTGCAGTTGAAGATTGCGGAGATCAAACTTTCCAAAGACCCGCTGTTTTTTGAACCTACCCTCGGTTTTGCTTTGAAACTTTTAGAAGCGAATCGACGTGATGAGGCCGGTCGTTACGAACCACTGGAAGGAGGCGAAAACAAGGAGTGCGTTCAGAATTTAGGAAAGATCAGGTGGAACGATTATCCGTATGCATTTATTTTAGTCCTGGGCTCGGGCCCCCAGGACGCCGCCAGGTTAAGCCGGGGAGGGGCCAGACGGGCGGACCAGGGTGCGCAACTATTCCTGGAGCGCAAAGCCCCGATAATTATCTTGTCCGGGGGCCACGTTCATCCGATGCAGACGCCTTACTGTGAGGCGCTCGAGATGAAAAAGTACCTGATGGAGAAATTCAAAATACCGGAGCAGAGTATTTTGATTGAGCCGCACGCACGTCATACCACCACCAATTTTCGCAACGCGGCGCGTCTCGCTTTTCGGTATGGAATCCCGACTGGTCTGAAAGCCCTGGTCACATCCAGCGAAGATCACATTACGCTCGTGACTAAAGATGGTTTCCGGATTCGTTGTGCCACGGAATTAGGGTATTCCCCAATCGACCTTATCAACTGGATATCTCCGACTGCAGCGGAGTTCAAACCATCGGTCGCTTCATTATTCTTTGACGCGAATGACCCGCTGGATCCGTAAGCAGAAAGTTGCAGCCAAACAACCCCGTGGGCAAGGATCAAGGACGAATGAAGCAACATTTAATTCATATCTTTCTGATTACTCTGATCATCGCTCCCGTCTCACCTGCCGAAAATGATCATGCATTTCAAGCTGGCTCAACCAACATCAAAGAGATATCCACGAACAAGGCAGGATCAGGGTTTTACCTCGAAATCAAAAGATCATACATACGTGCTTACCCGGGATGGCAGCAGGACACTATTACCCGGTTAAGGGCCAAAGGCTTTGCGGCTTTCAACGCCGAGCCTAAGGATGAGATTCGCGCTGACGGAAAGTTGACAGCGCAATCTCTCGAGCAAATCGCAACACCGAAATTAGTTATTAGTTCTGTCTATGTAGGGCCCTACATGTCTGAAAAGACCGCGAAGAAGATGATTCCGAAGGTTCTTTCGGCGCTCAGACCTCTGATGGTTGAGGAAAAGAAGAACGACGAACTAAATAACCGGTATTTGTTTCTGATAGGAGTTGTGAAAGTGATATAGACGCACGGCGGCTGTTTACACTTCCTCATGCCATTCGCAGGATTGAGCCGCTTAGCACACTTTCTGCCGCCCGGGAATAAACGTCAAACATAGCGTAGGAGGAAATCATGGAACTCGGAACATTCTCTGTTAGCTTGGCTGTAAAAGATATTGAGGTGTCGAAGGCATTTTATGAAAAGCTTGGCTTTAAGGTTTTCATGGGAAATCAATCGCAGAATTGGCTGATCATGAAGAATGGTTATCGCCTGATGGGACTCTTTCAAGGCATGTTCGATAAGAATATTCTCACCTTCAACCCTGGTTGGGACAGCGATGCTCAACCACTAAGGGAATTCACGGACGTTCGCGAATTGCAGCGCCAGCTCAAGGCGAGTGGCGTGACCATGATTACGGAGGCGGACGAAGGTTCCACGGGCCCGGCCAGCTTTATGATTGCTGATCCGGACGGGAACACTATTCTGGTGGATCAGCACGTATAGCTTCGCTGCAGCCCGGATACCCGGACGAGTTATTTAATCTTCTTCGCGTTAACCGTTCGCGTCCCTTGCGATAACAATAACCCGACAACCTGGCCGGCGGGATCCTTTTCGAAGGTGATATTCGCCTTGACCGCGGGGATCGTGAACTGCGCGTCTGAAACAGATTCGAGCGCAAGTTTTTCTTGTCCGGTCATTTGTCCGAACAATTTATCGCCCTCCTTGCTAATCGTCAGGGTAAGCCTTGCGTTGACCTGATAATCGCCGACGTACGCATCGAAGCCGGAAGCGTCAACCTTTATTTCTTTGCCTTCAAGCCGTCTTACGATCAGCAAAGCGTTCGCATTCGCCGGATCAAGTTCGGCGGCCTTCTTATAATTCACTAATGCGAGATCTTTTTGATTGTCCGCGAGATAAGCTTCCCCGAGCGAGTCGTATGGGTTTGCTGATTGGGGATACATTTCGACATTGAGCTTGAAGATTTCGAGCGCGTCTTTCAAGCGTTTCAGGCCGACGAGTTGATAACCGAGCGTATTGAGTTCCGCCTCTGAGAAATCGAACGTCGGAGAGTTTTCCGCCTTCAGTTTCCGGTATTCGGCGATCGCGGCTGCGACATCCTTTTCGACCGCGATTTTGTAAAGCGCGTCGGCGATCGATCGTTTCGGCGACTCGGCCGGCTGGCCGTTAAGGATGCCGATGATCGAACCCGCAATTTTTTGGTGATAGGTTCCGAGGCCAACATTGTCGAGAATGATTACGGTCTGCCTTTTATCAACCGCCCTTGTGAGCAGAGAGTTGAAACCGTTGATTCCTCCGCCGTGCCCGACGATCCTGATTTTCTGATCCGTTTTCCCAATCGGCTGGTCGGAAATGTTGATTCCGTAACCGTAATTTCCCAGTCCGGGCGTGAACATCAGGTTCTTGCTGGCGGCCGAAAGAATTCTGTCTTCATAAAGCGACTGGTCCCATTTATAAAGGTCTTCCACGGTCGAATAGATCGAGCCGGCAGCGTAGGGAATTGACATATCGAGATAGGGGGCGTTAACGAAGCCATCGCGAGTTTTTTGATAACCGCTGGCTCGCTTCTGAATTAGCGTCGCGGAGTGATCGTAGCCCGTGTTTGTCATTCCCAGCGGTTTGAGAATGCGTTCGGTCAAAACCGTTTCGTAAGACTGTCCGGTGACTTTTTCTATGATTGCGCCGAGCAGGGAATAGCCCGAATTGTTGTAACTGAATTTCGATCCCGGCTCGAATTCAAGATCGCCACTGGCGTATTTTTTGATGAAATCCGCGACCCGATATGGATTGCGGCTAATCTCCGGAAGAAAGTCGGGCCGACTCGTATAGCTGGGAATCCCGGAAGTGTGATTCAGAAGTTGATGAATGGTAACTTTTTCGCCGGTATCTTTTCGGTAGTCGGTCAGGTAATCGCTAATCTTTCCCTCGAGCTTGATTTTGCCTTCCGCGACGAGTTGTAGTATCAGAGCGGCGGTAAATTGTTTAGTGACGGAGCCGATGCGGAATTTTGTATCCGGCTGATTCGGAATGGCCCATTCCATATTGGCCATGCCGAAACCCTTTTCGTAAATTATTTTTCCCTTTTCAGCGACCAGGATTGAACCGTTGAATTGACCGTAGTCGTAATACTGCTTCATCAATCCGTCAATTTGCTTCACACTTTGTTGTGCGAAGGCGTTCGTTGCCGCGGTGAGCAGCAAAACCAGCGACAGAACGCAAAGCAAAAACTTTGCTGTTAAGAGAGCGCGAGGGTTTCTAATCATCATCTCAATAAACTCCTGGTAGATTTCGAAGACTTGTAGTTAGTATCCATCCGGATCCGGCAATCGAATGCAGCTCGAAAGACATAAACGTATGGCAGGGTAAAAGTATTAAGAGCAGTCGCGAAAACTTTCGTCCCGACATCGTTGGACCAGCGCGAACCATTTTCTATGAACAGTACGAATCGGATTCGCCTACAAATAACGGCCAAGACAGGAGAACGTTAATTCTCGCAGCTTTGTTCCTCTTCATATTTAATACAGGACCTTTGCACCATATGATGATTCATCACGCTCAGCCTGGAGAGGGGGTTTCGGGGCGCCGGATGGTAAATCTCAGATGAAAAGAAAAGTCTTAGCCGCCGTTTCTATCTTCCTCGTTCTATTGTTTGCCACGATCACAGGTTGCAGTCGTGGGCCTATCCCCACACCCAAACCTGGCCAGGCAAAGTGTTCGCTACCACTTCCTAAAAACGCCGTCAGTGATTTCGCCAATGTCCTTGATCAGGCTGCAAAGGATCAGTTAGAAGAAAAACTCCGTGGGCTAAAGCAGCGGGGCGAGATTGATTTTGCCATCGCAATTATCGACAGCACAGCTGAGAAGCCAATCTTCGACTATTCCCTGGACTTGGCACGCTGCTGGGGCGTAGGCGCCGGGAATCCTGATAAAGGAGGCTTGCTGCTCGTGATTGCCGTTAAGGATCGTAAATGGCATATCCAAATCAGCAAGAGCATAGAGAAAGTTTTGTCCAATGACGAAGTCGGCGATTTGGGTAAGCTAATGACGGAGCCATTTCGCACCGGTAGTTATGCTGAAGGGATAAACAAATGCGTGGATGCGACGATAGATATTTTAGCGAAGCGGCGGGGATTTAGTGGAAGCAATATCTAACAAGTCATCGATGAAAAACACTGAGACCATTGGTTTATGGACCCGCTTGAGAATATCGTTCAAGAAATAACCGCCTTTGAGAACCATCTGAACCGCCGCACCTTTCTGGGGATGGCCTCGCTCATCTTCATCCTTCCGCGCGTTTCCACAGGCACCGACGATCATAAGTTTCTGAGCCGCGTCGCCGCCACACTTATTCCGGCTGCGGCGATTGCGGACACAGGCATCGATGTCGCCGCTAATGTTGAGTACCTCTTACAGCAGGGAAGCTTCGAGCATCGCGAGAAGGTCCTGCGCTTCCTTTCATGGTCGCGCCGCGCATCCATTGTCTACGGCGGCGATCGGGTCGCCATCAATGCACGCGGCTCTCGTTTCATCCTGGTGCGAAAGATGGGGCGGACGCTCTCGTCCTTATGTCTAATAGCCTTCTGGGCCGATGAGCGTTCGTTGAAATTAATCTCCCCGGAGGTGAAAGCATGATTCGGCAACTAACGCCGGAGCATCGCCGGCACATCGTTGCGTCGCGCAGGTTGGAGGCTGACGGTGAGCACCGCGCGATCCTCTCGGCTACTTACGACGCGTGCGTCATCGGCTCCGGACCGGGAGGCGCGGTCGCCGCTTGCACCCTCGCCCAGGCCGGACTGAAGGTTTTGTTAATAGAGCGAGGGCCTTTCGTCCCGCCGGAACAGCAGAATTTCCGTGTCCTGGATATGTCGAACAAGTACGGACATGTCGAGACCACGAGCGGCTACCGCACGGTTCTGTATCAGGGAAGCGCGCTGGGCGGTAGCAGCCTGATCTTCGGCGCTGTAGCTATGAAGCCGCAACAATTCATCTTCGATGAGTGGCAAGAGAAGAGCGGCGTGACTTCGATCAATGCGGAAACGCTGGAGCCGCATTACAAACAAGTCGCGGAAATCATGTCAGTGACGCGGCAATCGAAGGAGTTGGAAAACCGCCCCAACGCCATCGTACGGGAAATGGCGTCAGCCCTGGGCAAGCCGGATGACCTCGTTACGGTCAACCGCTATACGAGCGGCTGTGCCGGCGTCGGCCTTTGTAACTTCGGATGCGGGGTGGACTTGAAAGGGAACATGATCAATAGCTTCCTGCCTCTGGCGCTGGAGACAGGGAACCTCACAGTGTTGACTGACTGTGAAGCAGCAGCGATCGTCGGCGAGCAAAACGGGAAAGGTTGGAGTGCTTCCGGAGTCGCGGTTTCAATGCGCGACCGTGACCGGGGGAACACGGCAAGCCGAATCGTGATCCGCGCTCGGAAGGTCATTGTCGCCGCCGGGGCCTTCTTCTCGTCGGGAATTCTGCTGCGCAGTCCCGGTCTACCAAATCGCGATGGCATCGGCAAAAAAGTTTACCTGCAACCGCACGCGCAAGTTTTCGCGCTCTTTGATGAGCCAGTCACAAAGCCAGGTGTGATCCAGCAGGATGGTCAGTACGTTCCTTTTAATGGAGTGCCGGCCATCTACAATTTTCTGGGATTCTTGCGAGAACATCATTTTTGGTGGCTGGCCAGTATCTTGTATCCCGCGGGCCTCGCCTCATTCGTTTCGCACCTGCCACCGAAGGAGCATTTTGAAATCATGCGCAGGTATCACCACACGATGGGCATTACGGTGACCGTTAAGGACGATCCGGCCAAGTCAGGCATAGTGCTGAAAGACGGACGGGCCCAACTCGATTTCCGGGAAAGTGGGCACGATATTGAAAGCTTTCGCGAATGTTTCCTGCGCGCCGCCGAAGCGTTTCTCGCAGTGGGCGCGCGGAAAGTTTTCTTACCATTGCTGCGCCCTCCCGTCATCGAGTCAATAGGCGATTTGAAGAAAATAAAGAGCCTCGATTTTAGTTACAATGATCTCATTCTCTATTCTGATCATACGAGCGGCGGAAACCAATTCGGCGCTGACAACAGGCGTGGTGCTACCGACTCAGCGGGCCGCGTCTTTGGAACCCGGAATGTTTACGTTGCCGATTCCAGCCTGTTTCCCGCCGCGCCCGGCGTTAATCCTTCGTGGACAATCATGGCGCTTGCGCGTCACGTTGCTACCAGCATCCTGGCCGAACCGGCGTCCTAAGCGCACAATGCGATTGTCACGCTGTTGTTAATCCCGAATCTCAGAATCCGCAACTGAATTGAGAACGGAATTGCCGTATCTCGCCGGTGTTTCAAAAGGATCTGTCATGAAGACTTTTCTTTCCCGTCATTTTGCCTTTTTGATCATCATCGCTGTAATCGTTTCGTCTGCCAGTAACTGGTGTGCGCTCGCCCAGGATGTTGAAAAGGCTGCGAGCACTCGGGTCAACGTCAACTTCGTGGTTTATTCAAAAAAGGATGCGCAAGTCCTGACTGGCCTCAAGCGGGCCAACTTCGCCGTTTTTGTCGACGGAGTGCAGAAGGAAATTGCGGATTTCTCCTCGCCGGATCGTCCATTTGCGGTCGCGTTGCTGGTTGAATTCAGTAAATGGCCCACTCCATTATTCGTTAAAGGAGGATCCGATCTGGATCGGACAGCATTCGGCGTAATCGAACCAGCGGGGCGATTTCTTTCACAACTAATCAAATTACCGGATGACCAGGTTTCGGTAGTTGCGTATGACATGCGGCCCACACCGATTACCGATTTGACGAACGATCCCAAGCGGGTCGACAAAGCCATCGATCTGCTGATGCGAAACTATCCGGCTTTCCGAGAAACAGCGTTGTTTGACTCCCTCGAAGTAGTCTTGAATGGAGGACGCATGGATACCGTAGTGTTGGACGAGTCCCGGTCTAGCAAGGCGGAATATCGTGGTTTGGATAGCGTTCAGGGAAAGCGGAAAGCGGTAATCCTGATTGCCTCCGGCTTGGATACACTCGGCAAGTCCGATCTCAAGCACGCAAGGAAGATCCAGAATGCCGGCGTGCCTATATATGTGATCGGCACCGTCGACTTGTTTAAAGCCAAGCTCGGTAACAAGGTCGCGGGAGAAAAGGCGAAGGACTTCCTGCCGGGAAAGAAGGATCTTGAACAGGCTGAAAGCCAACTCAGAGCCATAGCGCTGGAAACAGGCGGGGCATATTTCCCGTGTGCAACCAACGGCGAGGTGGCAGGAATTCTGCATAACATCGGTGCCATGTTGCTGGGTCAGTACAGTTTGACCTTTACGCCCGATCAGATCCGTGACGGGAAGGAGCACCAGATCGAGGTCAAGGTTGATGTGAACGGCGATGGCGTGTATGACGAGCAGTTCGTAGTACAGGCGAGAACGGTTTACAACGCACCGAAGAAGTAGCAGGCTGTCATGAATTGCGTCCGGAAACTCAGAATTCTTAAGGCATGCGCATTCACCACACTTGATTCGCTCCATACGCCAGACCTAAATAATCGTAGTTATCGACAGTAGAATGCATTCGCTTCCGGATTCGGCACGTATCAAGCGCATCGCAAATGAATTCGTGACTGCAGTTGAAACGCCGGCTTCCAATCTACCGCGGAAAAGTCATCTATGAAGAAAACCGTACCAGCCGCTTCGCCCGACGAGTATGTAGCCGCCCTTGCAGGCTGGCGCCTTGAAATTGTCAAAGCGCTCCGCACCAACGTTCGCGCGGCCGCGAAACTTGAGGAAGTGATCAAGTGGGGCCACGTCGTTTATTTCGCCAACGGCCCGGCACTACTCATACGAGCGGAAGACAGTCGCGTATTGTTCGGCTTCTGGCGCGGGCAGCGTCTACGCGACATAGAGCCGGCACTCAAACCTGGCGGGAAGTATGAAATGGCCACTATGGAATTCCGCGAGGGCATGAAGGTTCGGCCCGCGACAGTGCGTCGCTTGACGAAGGCGGCGGTGGCTCTCAACTTGGAACAGGGCAACCCAACATCGGCGGCGCAGGCTGGTTCCACTAAAGGCGGGATGAAAACTTAAAACCGCTATGCCCTTGCCGGTTGCTCATGGGTTATTAGGAGCGAGCCTTGTCGCTGCTGTTTATCCGCAGCGGGCGAAGCGCTTTTGGATGCCGCTTCTGTTAGGCGCGTTCCTGGCTAACGCGGCTGATCTTGATTTCGTTCTGGCTTTCATTCTGAATTCAAAAACGTGGCATCGTGGCTTCTCGCATTCCCTCGTACTTGCCCTCGTTATTTGTCTGGGCTTGCTTTTCCTCTTCGGCAGCCGTCATGTCAGAGAAGCATTTGCATTTGGATTAGCATTTGCTTCGCATGGCATATTGGATTTTCTGACTACCAAAGCAGGGGGCGGCGTGGAATTGCTATGGCCTCTTTCTTTGGAGCGCTTTGGGGCCCGCTGGGTTGGGCTGTCCGAGTTGCCGTCCCAAATGCCACCAATAGAAATTGTTGAATCGCTGGCTTTGGAGTTTCTGCTTTTTACACCATTGCTATTATTGGCTATAGGCATCAGAAAGTATGTCGGTAGAAATCAGATATAGAATAAGGCCATAGTTGGGAACGTGATGGAAAGATTGATCGGAGTTATTTCTGACACTCACGGCCTGGTCCGCCCGGAAGCCATTGATGCGCTTCGAGGTTTGGAGCTCATACTCCATGCAGGTGACATCGGTGATTCCACTGTGCTCGAAGACTTGAAGGCCATTGCCCCGGTCGTCGCAGTTCGAGGAAATAATGACAAGGGTGCATGGGCGGAAGATATCCCTCATTGGGAAGTCGTAGAAGTCGGAGCAGTCTTTATATACATGGTGCATGACCTGAATGAGATGGATATGAGGCCGACGCCTGCTGAGTTTCAGGTAGTAATCAGCGGGCATTCCCACAGGCCTTTGATTGACGAGCGCAACGGCGTTCTCTATTTGAATCCAGGGAGCGCTGGGCCCAGGCGCTTCGACCTTCCGGTTAGCATTGCGCGGATGAAAGTTGTGGGAGATTCTGTGAATGCGCAGTTAGTAGAACTCTCTGTGTGAGCGATTCGAAAACGGCACACACTTCGAACAGAGGAAGCGCAAATGAAATCTTTTCTCACGATCTTCTGCATGCTGCTTTCGGTACCATCGATCGCCAGCTCGCAGCATAGACAGCAAGTATCCCTGACTCGTGCTCAAACGAGAGAGGCCGAACGCAAACTCGCCGACCTGGGTTACTGGACCGGAGCGATCGACGGCGTGTTAGATGCTGCCACGAAGTCGGCACTGATCGCCTTTCAGAAATGGGAAGGCCGGCCGGTTAATGGTCTGCTTAGCGTTGATGAGTTCGACGCAATCCGCAATAGCACCTCGCCTAAAGCGAGGGAAGTAGGGTATGAACATGTGGAAGTTGATGTAGATCGCCAGGTGCTGTTGCTAGTCAACGCCGAAGGCGGCGTCAGGTTGCTTCCGGTTTCGACGGGCAACGATAAGGAATTTGTTGACGAAGGTCAGACCAGCATCGCCTACACCCCTCGCGGCCGGTTCATCGTTTATGACAAAGAAGTTGGTTGGCAGACGGGTTCGCTGGGATCAGTCTATTACGCGAATTACATCAGCGGCGGCGTAGCAATTCACGGCGCCCGTTCCGTCCCCACCGCACCCGCAAGTCATGGTTGCATCCGAATACCAATGTTCGCCGCGCGTGAAATGAGCAAGCTGCTGACTCTGGGAACTATCGTTCTGGTGTACGACAAGATCTCGTTCGTATCGGCCAAGCCCTGGATCGAGAACCCCAAATTGAAACCGGTTGGCGACATTCAATAATTCCTTTTGGTCGGACCGGAGTAAATGACAAATGAAATGAACGGCAGAGTAACCATCGCCCGAACTGATTCGGAAATTTCGGATTGTTACTCCGTGATGGCTGAGCTGCGTCCGCATCTCCAACCCGATGAATTTCTGCCCACTGTCAAAAGACTGATGGAAAATACCGGATTTCAATTGGCCTATTTAACGGAAGATGGAATCAAGGCCGTTGCAGGCTTTCGCATCTCCGAATGGCTGGCGGGCGGCAAGTATCTTGAAATCGAAGACCTGGTGGCGAAAAGCGGCGAGCGCTCCAAAGGTTATGGCGGTGAGATGTTTGACTGGCTGGTCCAACATGCAAAGGAAAACGATTGCCGCCAGGTCCGACTGGTTTCACGAGTCAGCAGAGTAGATGCGCACCGGTTCTATGAGCGCCACGGGATGAACCGCGAAGCGTATTACTTTTCGATGGACCTCAACTGAGGTGAAAGCAGTTTGTCCTTATGGAAAACCACAAATCAGATCGTGCCATGGATATCCGTTTCAGATGGGCGCCGCTATTCCTGGCGCTTTCGTTGCTGGGGCTGATTATCTCATTATGGATCGGTCCGATTTACGCAAAGTTTTTGATCGCCAGTGCAGTGTTAGGATTATTTAACAGTGCCTTATCAATTTTCGACGTCAGCAAGGGCCGGCGTAGCAATTCAAGTTTATCGATTCTGGTCTCGCTAATATTCATGGTGGGCATGTTCGTAATCCAGGATCTTTACCTGCCGCATGACGATCGTAGCTGGATGGTAGGCGTCCAATTCGTATCAAGCATTTTAGTTTTATTCTTTAGCTTAGCATGGTGTTTTCGGGAGCGGATTTTCAAGCCTTCCCCGCCTTGAACGGAGTTGCACCTGCAGCCGTTGCGGTCAATGAAGTCAGTACCACCACGCGGTAGCGGGTCTCTGGATTGCGGATTGCGGACTTCGCATTGCGGATTAAAGATGGCGAAAGGCGTTGTCTTCAAAATCTGCAGTCTGAGATCTGCATTCCGCAATCCGTGAACTCGCTAAGGGTTACTTGCAACTTTCCACAAGGGACTTGCGGGTCCCGCGCTGGGACCTACAACTCCCCCTACTGGAAACCCACGCCGTGACGGGCGTGGCTATTAACTGTCGGCCCTTCGGGCCTTAGCCGCCTTAGAGTCGGCGGCGTCGCTTGGGATTGAGGAGCAGCGTCTGGTGCCCGCAAAGGGGCAGTAGCCCGACTGTTAAGGAGGGCTCCTGTGGCTAACAGATCCGATTGGGATGGATAAGCCCTCCTTGACAGTGGGCTACTGCCGCAAATCAGGGCGCAACGCGCTCACTTTTTCTTAGGTGGCAGTAGGTTGACGGCGATGTAGGTCACGGTGTCCCAGGCGTTATGAATTCCGATAAACAGAAGCATCAGAGTTGTTCCACCGACGACGAAGAGGGCCGCGCGGGGATTTTCCGAGAGTACGACTGCGGCGACGAGTAGTAAGGCGTAGGCGATTAGCGGGAGGACTGTGTGCCAGATCCAGTCCGACAGTACTGGACGATAAGTCTTCTGCCGGAGCGCGCGTCTCGCGACGATCAAGCAGTAGATCACGCCGGCGAAACCACAACCGCCCAGGGCAAATGATACTCGTGACAAGCCTTGCCACGGGGCGCTCACAATTGCCGCCACGAGCAGCACTGAGCAGAAATGCAGAATAGTGGGAGTCGTGAAGGCTTCAATCTCGCGCGCCGTAGCTCGCCGCTTCGATTCAGCGATGAGGGCAATCACGACAAATTGCAAGCCCGTCAGTGCCGCGCCCGAAGAACCAACGAGAAAGAAAAAGGTTTCCCACGCGGCGAGTGGTGATGGTGCAGCTTCCATGAGGGTTGAATCCTAAATCGTATTCAGGTGAAGAGTAAATGGTTAAGAGGACAGCTGCAGTAGTCAGGCCCCCGAGGGCCGACAGTAAATAGCCACGCCCGTCAGGGAATGGATTCAAATCAGCAGAGCGTTGCGAGCGCCGAAGGTGCGAGACCGCGTCAATTCATTTCACATAAAACCATTTGAACTGTCGGCCATGCGGGCCTCGATGGGTGTGAGCTCTGCTGTACCGATGGGGCTTGGCGCCGGAGCGGAGCCCTCCTTTACAGTCGGGCTACTGCCCCTGGCTCCTGCCTCGGGAGCTGGCGCGCCACGAAGATATGGTGCTTACGGATACTCGGCTTCGCCGCCGGATGTGAGGCGCGGGCTCCGCCCCGCCGGAAATGTGACTTTTGAAATTGGGCTACGCCCTGGTGCGGGCTGCGCCCGGTTCTAGTAGGGAGCTGGCCGAACCAAGGGCATAGCCCCAATTATTGGCTTAACTTGCGGCGGGGCGGAGCCCCGTCACATCCGGCGGCGAAGCCGGGGGGTTGGGGAGCAACATCTGCGGCACTCATCGGGAGCAGTAGCCCGACAAGGAGGGCTTGTCTATCCCAATCGGGTTTGTTAACCAAAGGAGCCCTCCTTAACAGTCGGGCTACTGCCCTGAGCTACTGCACAGGGATGGCTCCGTTCTGATAAACAAAAAAGGCCGCTCAACCTGAGCGGCCTTTTCTTAACTCAACTGTCTTTACTTTAGTGACTCGCAATCGCAGGCACGTTGGCGTTGGCGTGCGTTGCCTGGAACTGCTGCCAGTAGTCCTGGACGAAAGTTAGCTGCTTGCCATGACCGTTGCTGGTGTAAAAGTCGAACTTCATCATTTCAGCGTAGGCCTGGTCGTAGTTCCAATTGTCATGATTGAAACGATAGACGGCAGCCATGATTCCGGTGCGATGCCGGCCGCCCGCGCAGTGCAGGAAAAACTTGCCGGTGGCGGGGTCGTTTACCACCTTCAAAAACTCAGTTACCTGTTCGGCCGTAGGCGCCTTCTTATCAACCAGAGGGATGTTGACGTAGCGCAGGCCGGCAGCTTCAACGGCTGGCTGCTCATACTCTCTGGAGTTGTCCGTTAAATCGATGATCGTGTGGACGCCGAGGGCGGCGAGGGCCGGATAGTCTTTTTCATCGGGTCGGGCGCCGCGATAAAAACGCTCGTCCAACTGGCCGAAGTTCTTGATCTTAATATTGGGAAACGCGCTGTCATGGCTCTTCGCAAAAGAGAGGGCCGAAAGCGCTAAAACGAGCACAAGTGAGGCAATGGAGGTCAGGGAAGACTTGGTAACAAATTTCATTTTTAACTCCTCAACTAAGTGAGCACAGGTTGATAACTGTCGGGCTACTAGAACGCCGTTGAACGACACAACACTGTCAGGGATTTACTTGATTTCCCGCTTTCGGGGAACCAAAAGGCAATTGCCGGGGGGCCTGCTTGCTAATAAATAATACGCATCAAACAACCGAGAATAAGATTCAAATGAGGGTCAGATAGTTGCTCAAAAGGTGATGAATTTGGCATACGTTTTGGGTTGTTTTTGAGACGATTTAGGGGGGTGTTTTTCGGGTGTTTTCGCGTTTCCAGCGCCCAAGGCCCGAAGGGCCGGAAGTAAATAGCCACGCCCGTTAGGGCGTGGTTTCGAGCTGCACGATTTCGGAGCGCCAAAGGTGCGACACCGCCAAAGGTGCGACACCGCCAGAAATTCTTCTATCCCTGAAAGGACCCAATTCAAACCCAGATAAAGCGCTCGTCATACTCAATTTCATGCTTCTTAAGCAGAGCGACCAACTCTTGCTTGAAGGTTCGCTTTTGGTGATGAATCTGCTGGTCGCGAATGTACTGAATCACCCGTCGCTCATCAGACTTACTTACACTGAAAGCCCCATAGCCTTCCTGCCAAGAAAAGCTTCTCAGTTTTGAAGATCTTTGATGAATCCATCTTGATGAATTCGATTTCACAGCGTTTACAAAGTCAGCAACAGTAATCGTCGACGGCATAGACGCGTAGAGGTGGATGTGATCAGACATTCCTCCCGCAGAGAGCAATCGTGAATTCTTCTTTTTCATGATGCCTCCGATATACGAATACAAATCCTGGCGCATCGACAATTCCAGCCACGGCTCTCGTCCCGCCGTGCTCCAAGTGAAGTGGACCAGTAAGCTAAGGTATTTTCCTGCCATCGTCAGCCTCCCGAAAGTGTGTCGGCCCTTTCGGGCCTTTTCCGATAAGGCTAACTTGGATCCACGCCCTTACGGGCATGGCTACTGACTTTCGGCCCTGCGGGCCTTAGCAAGAGTTTTTGCAGTTGCTGAACCGATTCGGTGATAGCGCCTCAATATCAGGCGACCGATCGGATTGACGAGAAGGAGCGGATCTAATCGGCAGTACTTCAATCACTTCCGCACCACTGTGAGCTTCACCTCGG
Organism: Blastocatellia bacterium; assembly: GCA_034665305.1. Lineage (GTDB taxonomy): Bacteria > Acidobacteriota > Blastocatellia > Pyrinomonadales > Pyrinomonadaceae > DASXRU01. The sequence continues at coordinate 529,349 of JAXDFZ010000011.1, forward strand.
ATGGATACTGCCGCGAGTGGTGGACGACGTTGTGGGCCACCACGCCTTTGGATTCGTCGTAGTTGTTGCCGCCGGTGTTCAGGTTGCGATCAAAGCGCGGAAAGTTGCTGCTGGAAACTTCTAATCTGATGCGATGACCGGCTTCGAAATAGTTGCTGGTGGTCATCGGTTGCAACGTTACCTTGTAAACTTTTCCAGCTTCGAGCCACGCCAGAGGCTTGTCGTAGCCGTTGCGATAACGCAGTCTCTGAATTGTTTCATCCAGATTGTAGGCGCGGCCGTCGGGATACACGTCGATCAGTTTCACTGTGAAGTCCGTGTCTTTGGCATCGGACGAGACGTAAAGAGTGACCTCGATTGGGCCACTCACTTCCATCCCTTGCGCCAAAGGCTCGGTGGTGTAAACGAGTATGTCGGGACGCGCCTCCATCTTCCGCTGATCGAAGGAGCCGCCCTGAATCGCGTTGCCGGTGCAGCAAACGTTCCCACCAAAGGACGGCACCGGGCTCATCGGGTCGTAATCGAATTTATCAGCACTGTCCGCCGCCGGCGCTGCTGCGACAAGGGCGCCGTCGCCATCGAGCGTGTTTGCCTTGCCCCCGCTCGCGAGGAAAAAGCTCATCGGCTGCGCGCCCGCGGGCGGCCACGTCTCTGATGTCTGCCACTTGTTGATGCCCATCGTGTAGTAGCGGACCTTCGGCATCTTTTCGAGGGCGCCGTTGTTCTCGCCTTTCAGAAAACGATCGAACCACGCGTAGGTCAGCTCGTCGTAGTTCAACCGCGCGTCGCCCATGCTGCGCTCACCGACGACGGTGTTTTCCGTAGCGCGTTTGTAAGCACAGTGAAGCGTGGGCGCGATCACCGCGTACTGTTGGTTCGCGATCTCAGGACTGGCAGTCCTGCGCACGTGATTGTAGGCGGCAAGGTTTGGACCAACAGACACGTCGTACCAGGACATGAACCAGAAGCCGGGGATGTTGATCTTCATGCCATCGTTCCACAGACCGCCCTTGTACCAGGCGCGATCGTTGGGCGCGCGTTCGATCATCGCGCCGCCGGTGTCGACCGGCATCTTGTCGGCAAAGATTCCATGCGGCCCATCGACGGACTTGTGAATGTCTTTTACGGGAAGCGTAGCGAGGGCTTTGGACCAGTCAACGGGCGGCGATTGCTGGGCGAGATCAAACGACTTCGACGCGCGAATAAGATCTTCCTGCGAAGTGTCAGGCGGGAACATGGGCCGCGCCTGGTTCTGCTGACCGTACAGCCAGGCTATGAACAACATCTGCACTGCACCACCCCGATACCAATTTCCCTGTTCATAATAAGGAGCGACGCGGCCTACGCCGGCGCCGAACCCCTGCACAATCATGGTCGTGAACGCCGGATTACCTCCGGCCGCGACTGCCAATTGCCACTCGGCGGTTGAGGAACAGCCGATCGTGCCCACCTTCCCGTTGGACCACGATTGTTTTGCGATCCACGACAACTCGTCATCGCCGTCGGTAAGTGGTGGGCCAAGAATGTCGTAGTTTCCTTCTGAAAAGAAATGGCCGCGTTCGTTCATCTCAACAAACGCGTAACCGCGCTTGACCGCCTCCAGCTCGTTAGTGAGTTCGCGCGGCACGCCGTTGCGAACGTCCCAGAAATTGAAGTTGTAGGGCGTGCGCACAAAGATCGTGGGATATTTCTTCGAAGTGTCTTTGGGACGATGGACGTCGGTCGCCATGCGCTTGCCGTCGCGCATCGGGATCATGAGCTTGCGTTCCACGACGGCAATCGCTTGCAGTTCCGCCTCGATCGCCCTTCGGCGCGCGATCACTTCGGGGGTGAGAGCGGCGCCGCGGCCCTGCGAGTGGACGTTGTGATTCAGTCCATTGGGAATAGCAATGCCGAGTGCTGCTCCGGCAAGTATCAGAATCCAGAGAATCTTGTTTCGCATGCGCATGCTCCTATGGGGAGGTGTTTTGGGATTTCAGAAGTGAAGCCGCGGCAACATACGGCGTGATTCATTCTCTGAACCTTGCACTCGCCTCAAGCCTGCACTTTTACGTCCGCATAATAAGCTGTTTGTTAGACGTAGAGGAAGATGAATCGTGCCTCGCTGGTGGCGATAGATATTTCATCACCACCTGCGGCCTGTTCGTCACAAATTAATAGCGGCTAAGTTAGCGCTGCTATAAAAGGACTATTGGTATTGGGCCAAGACCACCGGCGCTCGCGGTTATTAGAAAAAGATTTCAGGCCGTGTGGTCTTTAGATCTCAGGAGACAACCTGAGCAAAAGTGGCAACCGAAGGGGCCGGAGGAATGAAATCTTACAAAAGAGAGTTAACAAAATTCCCGCTCCGGCGTCTTTATGTATGGACGCACTAATAAAAATGCAACTGAATGAGCGGAGTCGCGTTAACTGAGTTCAAGGGAGATCGTTATGTTGAAAGTACACGCCAAAAAATTAGGTAATGTTGCTGTCCTTTGCCTGCAGGGGCGGATTGTGAACGGTGAAACTGAGATTCTGCGCGATGCGGTGCGCGCCCTCCCGGCGGCCGGTACGCTGGTGCTGGATTTAGCGCGCGTCACTACGGTCGATGCGCGCGGATTGGGCTTGATGTTGGAATTGCGCCAGCAGGCTGAAGAGAACGGGACGCGCTTCGAACTAATGAACGTCACTAACCTGGTGCGCAGGGTGCTGGAAGTTTCGCGCCTGGATTCAGTTTTTCAGATTACGGCCGCAGTGGAGTTCGTCCCCGCGGTTTCGCGTAACTCGCGGTCGCCCGTGGCGGCGTACGCGGCGTGAACGACTGAGCATTAGTTCACAGTAGAGATTGTAGGGGCGTCACTCCATGGGCGCCCCATTTCTTTTCCCGATACGCGATCAAAAAAAGGGGGCGGCCATGGAGTGCCGCCTACAAACATTTCCGGTGTGCACCCTAGCCGTTGAACGGTGACGGTGATGAAGTGTCGGGTATTACGGGACTGATGTCCGGTTGCGAGATTCCTTTGAGATTTTGCAGCGGAGCTGACTCCGCAGGCTCGCCGGCGATTGAGGTCACTTCGTCGACGCCGGACGAGTTGCCGGAAGCTCGTTCCTGCCCGGCACGCCGGTTCGCATCCATTAAGTTCTGAATAGCGCTCATCCGGTAGTCCTCATAGCCAGGAGTGCCGGCGGCGGCGCTGCAATGGCAGGAGTGCGCTTTGCCCGCGCTTCTTCGATTAGCCGAAAGACTTCGGCAACCAACTCATCATTCCCTGTCGGCTTGGTTAGATAACCCTGGGCGCCACAAGCGAAAGCTTTTTCCTTGTCCTTCGGATAAGCGGCACCGGAGTAGAACAGAATAGGCGTCTCAGAATCGAAAAGCCGTAGGGCCTCACACAGATCGGTCCCGGATATCTCTGGCATCCAATTATCAATCAGGTAGAGATCGAACGGTCTGGCTTTGGCGAGCTCCAAGGCGAGGACTGGTGTCTCTCCGGTTATGACTTCACAGTTGTTTTGAGTGAAAACCATTTTGATGAGATCGCGGGTGTCGCGGTCATCTTCGGTACAGAGAATACGGAATCGAGGGGATCGCATATGGGTTCTTTCCGAGTCTTTACTCGTACTGACTTTAGGACGGAGACCCCTGGAAAGTGAATTGAGGGCTGCACGATACCGCGAGAGCGTCCGGTCGTCTGTGCGCTGGTGCACAAATAGAAAATTGTTTATCTAGTTTGCTGGCCGAATCGTCAAGCGTTTCTGACCTGTGTGGCATTTCGCCGCAGTTAAGCGAGATCGCTATTAGTTTGCAAAATGAATCACGCGTGACCCACCGCAATGTGCGTTGCAGCACTTAACGTTTGACGCTATACTCCATCACTCAAAACGCATTGACGTGGTCCATGTGGGCCGGTACCGACAAAAGTAACTCTGATCCTCGCCCCCACGCTGCTTTCGGCAAACAAAACTTTCTGAAGACCAGAGGTTTCATGGCTCTAACCAATACTAACGTGGGCGCCCGCGAGAATCATTTGCTCAGGGCATTGCCGCAGGGGGACTACGAGCGGCTGGCACCTAATCTGCATCTCGTTTCCTTTTCTCTGGGCCAGGTGCTTTACGAATCCGGCGAAGCCATGCATTCGGTCTATTTCCCGACCACCTCACACATCTCGCTGCTGTACACGATGATTGACGGGTCCACCGCGGAGATGGGCCTGGTGGGTAAGGAAGGAGTTGTGGGCATCGCGTTGTTTATGGGCGGCGAGACGACGCCCAACCGGGCAATGGTCCAGGGTGGCGGCGGCGCCTATCGCATGGATGCGAAAGCGATGTTGCATGAGTTCAATCGCGGCGGCGATTTTCAACATTTGCTGTTGCGCTACACGCAATCCCTGATGACCCAAATTTCGCAGACCGCCGTTTGCAATCGCCTGCACTCCGTTGAGCAGCGGTTGTGCCGCTGGTTGCTGATGACGCACGACCTCGCGCAATCAGACGAGCTGGAGATGACACATGAGTTCATCTCCAACATGTTAGGGGTGAGGCGCGAAGGCGTTTCGGTGGCAGCTCAGCGATTGCAGGCAGCCGGCCTAATCACCTACGTGCGTGGTCACATCCAAATTCTTAACCGGAAAGAACTACTGGCCCGCGTCTGCGAGTGTTATCAAGTGGTGAGAAGCGAACTCGATCGGTTGCTCGGCTGAACGGAAGAGTTTGCGAAGCGGACAAGTGAAAGTTGTCCGGCACTTGAGAAGTCAAACCCATCGTTCCGAATTCTGGATCTTCTGACGACCTCTCGTATCGCTTCTTCCTTTTGCGCGAAAGCGGGATTGCGCAATCCCACAAATGAAACGGAATTCCGCGCTGCTTAACTGGCGGTCGCGACGTGGCGCGCGTTAACCCTACCGATCCATCCAAAAATCCTAAGAGATTAAAGCCCCAACGCATCTGCTGCTCCCTGCCGCGCAGTGCTTCATCGCTGGCACAGCGATTGATTCAGGCTGAGAACGGAGCGCCACCTCTGCAGACTCGTCCGAAGTCACAGGATGTAGTGTGCGCAGGTGTCGCCTTTTTTCAATACCAGTCCAGCCCAAGCAGTTTGGGCGGGAAAGTCAGCAAGAGCGGCTGGGAAGACCGACCGGGAATCAATAACGCAGTATGGACATCAAGCGCACCCCCAAATCGAAGATAAAGAAACGTGCTCGCACCACCATTCTCGTCGCCGTTGGTTTGTTGGCCATCGGGGCCGTGACCTTCGGCCTGGCCAAGTTGAAGCCGGCGTCGCCGACCCTTGAACGCGGCACGGCGGTCATCGGCACGGTAAAGCGCGGCCAGATGTTGCGCGAAGTGCGCGGCATCGGAACGTTAGTGCCACAGCTTACGCGCTGGGTCCCCGCCCCTACCGATGGCCGGGTCGAGAAGATTCTGGTCCAGCCGGGCGTCGAAGTTGGCGCCGGCACCGTGATTTTCGAACTTTCAAATCCACAAGTAGAACAGCAGGCGATTGACGCTGAGTTTCAGTTGAAGGCCGCGCAGGACGACAAGGAAAACTTGCGCGTGAAGTTGCAGAGCGATGGCCTGACTCAACAATCCACCATTGCGACCATCAAAGCCGAATACAGTCAGGCGAAGATGCAACTCGATACCGATGAAACTCTGGGCAAGCAGGGGTTAGTGCCGTTGATCCTTCTGCGAGTTTCGCGCGTGCGGGTGCAAGACCTGGCCGATCGTCTGAAAGTTGAGCAAGCGCGTTTGGCTATGGGTGGGCAGGCGACCAAAGCTCAAATCAATGCCGCGGATTCGCGCATTCAGCAGTTGCGGGCCCTGTCTGCCCTGAAACGGCAACAGTCGAATGCACTCAAAGTCACGGCCGGAACCAACGGCGTGCTGCAGCAGGTTTCGGTGCAGGTGGGCCAGCAGGTGACGCCCGGTTTCAACATGGCGCGGGTTGCCGATCCCGCTTCACTGAAGGCCGAACTGAAGATTGCCGAGACGCAGATCAAAGACGTGCGCCTGGGCCAGTCGGTTGCGGTCGACACGCGCAATGGAATCATCGAAGGCCGCGTCTCGCGCATCGATCCGGCGGCCCGCGAAGGCACTTTTACTGTTGATGCAGAACTAACCGGACCCTTGCCTGGCAGCGCTCGCCCCGATCTTAGTGTTGACGGAACGATCGAGCTTGAGCGCCTGACTAACGTTTTGTACGTTGGCCGGCCCGCCTTCGGGCAGGGCCAGGACACTGTCGGCCTCTTCAAGTTGAGCGCCGATGGCAAAGAAGCAGACCGGGTGACAGTGAAACTTGGCCGCAGTTCAGTCAGCACCATTGAAATCATCAGCGGGCTGAACGAAGGCGACCAGGTGATCCTGTCCGACACATCGGCTTTTGATAATTACAAACACATACGTGTGAATTAGTTTTTAAAGGACAATCCCCAGACTGTCTCGCCTTTTGGAGTGCGCTGACCTGTCAGCGCTTTGCTCGAACGCGAACCGGTAGCGTGCGCTTTTGCGTTTCGCTTTTTCAAAGAATGCGGCGTCGAGCCGCCGCAGACCAAAGCGGCGACAGGTCGCCGCACTCCAAAAAGATTTACCACCACTGAAGGAGATTACTGATGAGCTCACCTGCACCCCTGATCCATCTGGCCGATGTGAAGAAGGTCTTCTACACCGACGAGGTGGAAACGCATGCGCTGTCCGGAATTCATCTGGACATTAAGAAGGGCGAATACCTGTCCATTGCCGGGCCTTCCGGATGTGGCAAGTCAACGCTGCTGTCGATTCTCGGTTTGCTCGATACGCCAACCGACGGCGAATACGTGCTGAACGATCATGCAGTCGAAAATCTTTCGTTGTCAGAACGCGCCCGCATACGAAACCGCGAAGTCGGATTCATTTTCCAGAGTTTCAATCTCATCGGTGATCTGACGGTGTTTGAAAATGTCGAACTGCCTTTGACGTATCGCGGCATGAATTCGAGCGAGCGAAAGAAGCGCGCCACCGATGCGCTGGAACGTGTGGGGATGGCCCATCGCGCGAAGCATTTACCCAGCCAGCTTTCCGGCGGTCAACAGCAGCGCGTGGCCGTGGCCCGTGCCGTCGGCGGCCAGCCGAGCATCCTGCTCGCGGACGAGCCGACCGGAAATTTGGATTCCACTAATGGTGAGTCGGTGATGGAGTTAATGCGCGAGTTGCATCGCGGCGGCGCCACCATCTGCATGGTGACCCACGATCCGCGTTACGCACAGCATGCCGATCGCATCGTCCATCTCTTTGACGGCCTGATCGTCGAAGAAGAAGCGGGCGCCAACCGGCGCGAAATCGAAGACGCAAAACGGGAGTTGAAAGAAAGCGGCTTCGGAGACATCGCATGATCAAACTACGCAACGTCGAGAAATCTTTTCCGCAAGGCCCGACGCGCGCCTACGTGCTGCGGCGCATCGATTTGGATATTCAGCCCGGCGAGTTTGTTTCCATCATGGGGCCTTCGGGAGCAGGGAAGTCGACCCTCTTGCACATTCTGGGCATGCACGATCAGTCGTGGACCGGCGAATATTTTTTCGACGACGAGGCGGTCCATAAGTTGGATCAGAAAAAGCGCGCGCCGCTGCGCAATAAGAACATCGGATTCGTCTTTCAAAGTTATCACCTGCTGGACGATCAGACTGTTTTTGAGAACCTGGAACTGCCGCTGTCTTATCGCGACGTGAGCAAGAAGGATCGGCAGTCGATTGTCTGCGACACGCTCGATCGATTCCAGATTGTGGGGAAGAAAGACCTTTTTCCCAACCAGCTTTCGGGCGGGCAGCAACAACTGGTGGGAATCGCACGGGCCGTGGTTGCCAATCCGCGAATCATCCTGGCTGATGAGCCGACAGGGAATCTGCACTCGAGCCAGGGAAAAGAAATCATGGAGATGTTTAAGAAGTTGAACGATGAAGGCACGACCATCGTGCAGGTAACACATTCCGAAGTTAACGCCGAATACGGTAACCGGATTGTGCGCCTGGAAGATGGCTGGATTGCGAGTGCGTAGAGAGTGGGTTTGCTGGGCGAAGGCATTAGCGATTTTCCATTTATCATTTTTCATTTGTCAGCCGGCCATTTAAGACCGAGGTGCGAACACACGCGTCGCCGTCCTTGAATGGAAAATGAGAAATGAGAAATGACAAATGGAAAACCTCTTCCGCCTCAAACGATGAGGGCAAGGAAAGTGCGTAAGCAATGAATTTAGCCAACGTACAAAGTCAGGCGCCCATCCCGCGCACTCTGATTGCCGATGACCAGCCCGATATCGCGGCGGCGCTGCACTTGCTGCTGCGCGAGGCCGGTTACCAGACCGAAGCGGTGACGACGCCGGCCGCGGTGCTGGACGCGATCAAACAGCGCGAGTTCGATCTCGTCCTCATAGATCTGAATTACGCGCGCGATACCACTTCCGGTCAGGAAGGCCTCGACCTGATTACCAATATCAAAAAGTTGGACAGTACTTTGCCGGTCGTGGTGCTGACCGGCTGGGGCACAGTCGAACTGGCAGTGGAAGCGATGCACCGCGGCGTGCACGATTTTGTGCAAAAGCCCTGGGACAACCATGCCCTGCTGAAAATTCTCCGCAATCAAATCGAGCAAGGCCGCGCGCGGCGCCGGCAAACCGACCTGGACCAACAGCGTCATCAGGAAGGGGAAAAAATACAACAGGAGTTAGCCGAAGCGCGCGAGATTCAAAGGGCGCTGTTGCCAAAAATCCTGCCGCGCTTTGATGGCTTGGATATCGCCGTCGCGTGGAAGCCGGCGCAGGAGGTAAGCGGCGATTACTTCGACTTGCTCCGCTTAGGCGACCATCACGCCGGAATCTGTATCGCAGACGTCGCCGGGAAGGGCATGTCCGCCGCCTTGCTGATGTCGAACGTGCAGGCGGTCCTCAAATCATTCGCCTCTGATCGAATTGCCCCGAGCGAGTTATGCACCCGCGTCAACAGCGTGGTGTGTAAAAACATCGTTCCCAATCGTTTCATCAGTTGTTTCTACGGCCTCTTCGACACCAGGACCAGCAAACTCTCCTACACCAATGCGGGCCATTACTCGCCACTGCTGATGCGCGCTGGCGAGTGTCTGCGTCTGACCGGTGGCGGCGCGGTGTTGGGTGTGCTCGCAAACGGCACGTACGAGCAGTACGAGATCGAGTTGCAGCGCGGCGACTGCCTGGTGCTCTTTACCGACGGCGTAACCGAGGCATGCAACGCCGAGGGCCGTGAATTTGGCGAAGACCGTTTACAGGATTTACTGACCGGAGCGCAAGAACTGACGGCAGACGAACTGCGGGATCGCATCATGGATGCGGTCAACGAATTCAGTGATGGCCCACTCTACGACGATGCCACTTTGATCGTTGTCAGAGTGAACTAAAAAAGTAACGCAAACTCTTAGTTTGCGTTTGAGTCTTACAACGATAGGAGATCGCAAACTAACAGTTTGCGTTACAAACATCATGGACTCACTGCTGCGCGATCTGCGGCTTTCCGCCCGCTCGCTGCTGAAGCATCCGGGCTTCACCGCCATTGCTGTCCTTACCCTGGCCATCGGTATCGGTGCGAACACTACCATCTTTAGCACCGTCGATGCCCTGATCCTCCATCCATTCTCATTCGCCAAGCAGGATCGCCTCTTGGTGATCTGGGAACAGAATCGCGCGATGGGGTTCCTGCGGGGCTCGGCCTCTGCCGGAAACTTCATCGACTGGCGTGACCAAAATCAAACCTGCGAAGCGGTCGTGGCTATTGAACAAAAGTCGTTCGACGTCTCTGACGGTTCGCACCCCGAGCGCTTTCCCGGTTACGGCGTCACGGCGGGGTTCTTCGACATTCTCGGGGTAAAGGCGGCCCGGGGACGGACCTTTCTTCCGGAAGACGAGCAGCCGGGCCACGAACAGGTTGTGGTCCTAAAGCACAGTTTCTGGCAGCAGCACTTCGGCGGCAACCCGGACATCGTCGGCAAAGAGATCAGTCTTAATCGCAAGCCATTCACTGTGGTTGGCGTGATGCCGGCCGATTTCAACTACCCCTACAACAGCGGCGAGATGTGGACGCCGCAGATTTTCACCCCGGCAGAACAAACGGAGCGCGGTAATCATTCCCTGCGCGTCATTGGATTAATGAAGCCCGGCGTTTCCGTGGAACAGGCGCGGGCCGACCTTCGCAGTATTTCGCAACGCGCGCAGCAACAGTATCCGGACACGAATGCCGGCCGCGATGCGAACGTCGTCACACTTACGGAGGACGCTGTGCGCGGCGCGAAAACCGGCGTTCCGATTCTGATGGGCGCCGTGGTTTTTGTTTTGCTGATCGCCTGCGCCAACGTGGCCAATCTTCTGTTGGTGCGCGCCGCCTCACGCCAGCGCGAGATTGCGGTGCGCTTGGCGCTCGGCGCCAGTCGCGCACGAATTATGAAGCAGGCACTTACCGAGAGCGCGCTGATTGGCTTGATGGGCGGAAGTCTGGGGCTGTTAATTTCCGTGTGGTCCATCGCCGCGCTCGCGCGTGGGATTCCCGAAGGCTATTCAAAATACATTCCCGGCTGGAACCGGCTGGGGATAAATCTCACGGTCCTCGGTTTCACGTTTGTCTTATCGATGCTTTCCGGCCTAGTCGCAGGGCTGGGCCCGATCTGGCATTCCACCCGGACGAATTTGAATGAGGCGTTGAAAGCCGGCGGCCGAAGCGATTCAAACGCCGGTCACAATCGTCTGCGTAATGTTCTGATCGTGGCGGAAGTGGCGTTATCGCTCGTGCTGCTGATCGGAGCCGGCCTGATGGTGCGCAGCTACGGGGAAATGATGCGCGCCGATCTAGGCATCAGACCTGATAACGTTTTAGCACTTCAGGTTTCGCTCGCCCCGGAGAGTTACGCTGATAAGAACAAGAAGATCGCGTTCTACGAACAGTTAACCGATCGCGTCGCGGCGTTGCCCGGCGTCGTCAAAGCCGGCGCCGTCAACATCGTTCCCTTCAGCTCCGGTGATCTGAGCAGCACATTTCAGATCATTGGCCGCACGCCTTTTCCGAAAGGCCAGGAACCAAACGCAGAGGTTCGCGTCGCTACGCCTGACTATTTTCAGGCAATTGGTACTGATCTGCGCCGCGGCCGCCTGTTCGATTCCCACGATGACGCTAATGCCGCGCGCGTCGTCCTGATTAATGAAGCCTTTGCGAGACGGTTCTTGGCCGGCGAAGAACCAATCGGACAGCGCCTGAACTTCGGTGGCGATGAAAAGGAAAATCAGGAGATCGTGGGCATCGTTGCCGATGTGAGAAATGACGACATCGACGAAGTGATCGATCCGATTGCGTATTCGCCTTACGCGCAGAATGTGCGAAACACGATGAGCCTGGTCATTCGGGGAAGTCAGGATCCCAATCAGCTGACTGCGGCAGTGCGCGGTCAGGTGCAACTCCTGGATCCAAACCTGCCGGTTTCCAACGTCAAGCCCGTGGGCCAAATGATTGCCGAGCGAATCTCGCCGAAACGCTTGATGACTTACATCCTTGCAGTCTTTGCACTGATAGCTTTGCTGCTCGCGTCGATCGGAATCTACGGGGTGATGTCATACGCAGTCACTCAGAGAACGCGGGAGATCGGAGTGCGCATGGCGTTGGGCGCGCAGGCTTTGGATGTGCTCAAACTGATCGTCAAAAACGGTATGACGATGGCGTTGGCCGGCGTGGCAATCGGGCTGGTCGGTTCGTTCGGACTTTCGCGACTGCTGGCAAATCTGTTGTTCAAGACAAAGGCGACTGATCCCATGACGTTCGCGGCCGTTTCTGCGGCGTTGATCGTGGTGGCGTTACTCGCTTGCTACGTTCCGGCCCGGCGCGCGACCAGGGTTGATCCGTTGGTGGCCTTGCGAGACGAGTGAGTTAACAGTTCGGGTTGTAACGCAAACTGTTAGTTTGCGGAATGGCTTGATTGACAATGAGCCTTGCACAAAAACTCCAGATTTCTTTCTGCCTCCCCGTAAACGGGGAGGGATTGGGGATGGGGTTTCGCGCCGACAAACCTCTCCCCCAACCCCCTCTCCGCTTGCGGAGAGGGGGCGAGAAAAGACCTCTTGAGTGACTTTTGTGCAAAGCAGGGGCGATGGCTTAATGAGATCGCAAACTAACAGTTTGCGTTACAAAATTATGAACGCACTACTCAAAGACATTCGATATGGATTGCGCAGCCTGCTGAAACAGAGAGGCTTCACCGCGATTGTGGTGTTGACGCTGGCACTCGGCATCGGCGCCAGCACCGCGATCTTCAGCGTAGTCAACACCGTCCTCTTGCGGCCGTTGCCGTATCAGCGCGCGGACCAAATCGTCGCGATTCAGGAACTGGGACCCGACAAGAAAAAAGTCCAGGTCACGCCGGCCAACTTTCTTGATTGGCGAGCTCAGAACACCGTATTTGAACAACTCGCTGCGATCCTGACTCGTCCGGCGAATCTCAACGCCGCCGATCAGACCGAGCGGATCGATCTGGCAATGGCTTCGGCAAACTTCTTCACGGTGTTCGGCGCACAGCCCGAGCAGGGCCGGCTCTTTATTCCCGCGGACGAGCAGGCAGGACACGCGCCTGTAGTAGTTATCAGTCACTCCCTTTGGCAGCGCCGTTTCGGTAGCGACGGAGCGTTGGTCGGAAAACAGATCACCCTGGACGGTGTGAGTTATTCCGTGATCGGCATCGCGCCCACAGGTTTCCACTATCCCGACAAGACGGACGTTTGGATACCGCCGTTCAAGTTAGCGCCGTCGTTGACTGAAACAATGGATGTCACGCAGGTGCGCGGCTTCGGATTTCTCCAGGCCGTTGCTCTTTTGAAACCCGGCGTGTCCTTAGCGCAGGCGGCCGCTGAAATGGAAACGATCACGGCGCGGCTGCGCCAGCAATATCCGGAAACGAATAACCGCCGCTTTAACCGCGTAGTTTCCCTGCAGGAACATCTGGTTGGCGAGACCGGTTCGATGTTGTTGCTGTTGTTCGGCGCGGTGGGTTTCCTTTTATTAATTGCTTGCGCGAACGTCGCCAATCTCTTGTTAGCGAGCGCAGCCAAACGGCAAAGGGAAATCGCGATCCGCATGGCGTTGGGCGCTTCCCGCTTCCAGGTCATACGGCAATTGCTGACCGAAAGCACGCTGTTGGCATTAGCCGGCGGGGCGATTGGGTTGTTGCTGGCTTTATGGGGTGTGGCTTTGATGACCAAGCTGTTGCCCCGCGATTTTCCCCGCGTTGGCGAAATCACACTTGATTGGCGGGTGCTGACGTTCACGTTGGCGGCGGCAATCTTTACCGGAATTCTTTTCGGATTAGCGCCCTCGCTCCAGGCTTCAAATCCTGACGTCCAGGATTCGCTCAAGGAACTTGGCCGCGGCGCCTCAACCAGCCGGCGGCACAACCGTCTCCGCAATTTGTTGATCGTTGGCGAGGTTGCCTTGTCCGTGGTGTTGCTGGTCGGAGCAGGTTTGCTGTTCCGAAGTTTCATGCAACTGCAGGCAGTCAACACGGGCTTCTCTTCGCAACAAGTTCTGACGGCGCGATTGGCGCCGGCCGGCAACTCTTATCGCCGCGATAGTGACTATATCGCTTTCTACAGTCAGGTGATGCAGCGCGTTGGTGCCGTGCCTGGAGTTAGTTCCATTGGTTCTATCAACACGCTGCCACTCGATAAGGGGCCGACCGCCGGATTCAGAATCGAAGGCCGCGAGCCGCTCACTCAGGATAAATGGCCGGGCGCGAATTATCGCAGCGTAAGCCCCGATTACTTTCGCACGATGAACATCTCGCTGCCCCAGGGCCGGGCTTTCAACGATCGCGATGTCGAAGGCGAGCCGCTCGTAATGATCATCAATCAGGCCCTGGCCCGCCGTGACTTTCCCAACGAAGACCCGATCGGAAAACGAATCAATCTGGGCAACATTGATGCGAATCGACAACCAGTCTGGTTTGAAATTGTGGGTGTGGCGGGAAACGTCCGCAGTCTGGAGCTGAAGGAAGAAGCGACGCCAGAGTTTTATCTCTCGTCATTACAAGACACTTTCACGAACATGTTCGTCGTAGTGCGATCTTCGATCGAACCGACCGCCGTCGTTCCGGCGTTGCGGGCCGCGGTGGCTGAAGTGGATCGGACCGCCGCCATCTCTGACGTCAAGACGATGGACCACATTGTGAGCGAATCGGTAACCCAACCCCGTTTCAACTTCTTCCTGGTCGGTCTGTTCAGCAGCATCGCGCTGCTGTTGTCGGCTGCCGGCATTTACGGCGTGACTGCTTACTCAGTCAGTCAGCGGACGCAGGAGTTTGGCATTCGCATGGCGCTGGGCGCGCAGGTCGGCGACGTGTTGCGGATGATTTTGCGACAGGGCATGTCGTTAATTTGCGTCGGCATCGCCCTTGGCCTGGTAGCGTCCTTTGCCCTAACGCGTTTGTTGAAGAAATTACTTTTTGGCGTGAGCGTAACTGATCCGCTGACCTTCGTCGCGATCACGTTGCTGCTCGGCTTCGTTGCCTTGATCGCGTGCTACATACCGGCGCGCCGGGCGACGAAAGTGAATCCCTTAGTGGCGCTCAGGTATGAGTAGTGATCATCGGTGCTGGAGTTCGTGATTGTCGGCACTCGTTCGCTTCAGGTTGTCATTAATACCGCACTTCAGTGCGGTGATCCTGGCGGCGGCGGGGAAGGGAAACCGTTTCAACGGTTTCTCCGGACATAAACCGTTAAAACGGTTGGGGCATTTGATCGGCGCGCGACACCTGACTAGTCAGGTGTTAATGAGAGGCAGTAACGAACAATCAAGGAGATCGCAAACTAGCAGTTTGCGTTACAACATGATGGATACACTGCTGCAAGACATTCGCTACGCGATGCGTGGGTTTTTGAAACGTCCGGGCTTCACGGCCACCGCCCTGCTTGCCCTCGCGCTCGGCATCGGAGCGAACACGGCGATCTTTAGTTTAGTAAACGCCGTCCTGCTGCGGCCGTTGCCGTTCGCCGAACCGAGTCGTTTGATCTGGATGTTTGGCAACGTTCGCAACGGCACCAACCGCGCGAGTGTGGCGCCGCTCGACTATCTTGACTTCCGCCAACAGAACTCGACCTTCGAACAATTCGCAGCGTTGTTTGTTGTGCCCCAGCCGCTAAACCTCACGGGTACCGGTGAGCCCGAACGCTTGTCTGCCGCGGCCGTGACCGGAAATTATTTTGCGGCGATGGGTGTGACTCCAATGCTGGGCCGCGGGTTCCAGATTGCAAACGAACAACCCGACCAAAACCAGGTAGCGGTGATCAGCTACGCGCTTTGGCAACGGCGCTTTGCCGGCGATCCGGCGATAGTGGGGAAAACGGTGACGTTGGCCGGGAAAACTTCCGAGATCATTGGCGTGATGCCGCAGGAGTTTAGTTTTCCCCAGACCGCAGAGTTGTGGGTGCCGCTCAACTTCGACAGCGGTCCCGAAATGAAACAGCGCAAGGCGCATTTCCTGCGACCGGTTGGACGCTTGAAGCCGGGGGTCACCCTGGCCCAGGCCCAGGCGGATCTGGATGCGGTGGCGCGCCGTCTGGAGGAGGCGTATCCGGACAGCAATACCGGTTGGGGTCTACGGCTGGTTCCATTACAGGAACAACTGGTGGGCAACATCAGGCCGACGTTGTTGATACTTTTCGGCTCAGTCGGTTTTGTGTTGCTGATCGCGTGCGCCAACGTCGCTAACCTCTTGCTGGTGCGCGCCGCAGCCCGGGAGCGCGAAATCGCGTTGCGTACTGCGCTGGGCGCCGGCCGCCTGCGTATCGTGCGGCAGATGATCACGGAGAGCGTGCTGCTCGCTCTTGGCGGCGGCGCGCTGGGGGCGTTGCTCGCGATTTGGGGAGTCGAACTGTTGGTGAAGCTCAGTGACGGAAGTATCCCCTCGACGGCGCAAGTCAAAATCGATCTTACCGTTCTGGCTTTCACTTTTGCAGTCTCGGTGATCACCGGCGTGTTGTTTGGTTTGGCGCCGGCCCTGCGAACGCTAAAATTAAATCTTACCGAAACACTTAAAGAGGGTGGCCGCAGCGGCAGCGAAGGTTCGCCGCGCAATCGCATTCGCAGCGCGCTGGTGGTGATAGAGAGCGCCGTTGCCGTGGTGTTGCTGATCGGCGCCGGACTGCTGATTCGCAGTTTCATGCGGTTGCAAAACACCAGCCCGGGTTTTGACTCGCATGGTGTGCTGACGATGCGGGTGGAATTGCCGCGCGCGAAGTATCCCACGCCTGATAAAGCCGGAAACTTCTTTGGGCAACTGGAAAACCGGGTGGCGGGGCTGCCGGGGGTTGAAAGCGTAGGATTGATCAGCGAACTCCCGCTGAGCGGACAACCTAACGACATGCCATTCACGGTGGAGGGCCGCCCGCCACTTGCTCCCGATCAAAAACTGGGCGCCGACTTTCGCAGAATCAATGACCAGTATTTCAAAGCAATGCACATCCCGCTGCTGCGCGGGCGGAATTTCACCACCCAGGAAGCGCACGAGGCAGCGAAAGTAATCATCATCAGCGACCTGTTTGCACAGCAGATTTTTCCCAATGAAGAACCTCTGGGCAGGCGCCTCATAACGTCATTCAAGAACGAGCCGCACGAGATCATCGGCATCGTGGGTGACATCCGGCACCGGACGATGGAGGCGGATCCTTTGCCGGCAATGTACTTGCCGACCATTCAAACCGGAGCGATGAATCTGGTGCTGCGCACAACCGGCGATCCCGTCAACCTGGCATCCGGCGTTCGCAGCGAAGTGCAGGGAATCGATCCTGATCAGCCAGTGGCCATCGTCAGGACCATGGATGATTGGATGGACCGATCGTTTGCGGCGTCGCGGTATCGCACTGCGCTGCTCGGGTTGCTCGCCCTCGTCGCCCTGGTGCTGGCGTCAACGGGAATCTACGGCGTCATGTCTTACTCAGTAGCGCAGCGAACGCATGAAATCGGCGTGCGCATGGCGCTGGGAGCGAAGCGTTTCGATGTGCTGCGCCTCGTGGTGGGCCAGGGCATGGCGCTGGTGGTCGTGGGCGTCGTACTCGGAGTCGCCGGAGCATTCGCACTAACGCGCTTGATGGAGAGTTTGCTTTTTGGCGTGACGGCGAAAGACCCGCTCACGTTTGTGGTCGTGGCCGCGCTGCTGACGCTGGTGGCCTTCGTGGCCTGTTACATCCCGGCCCGGCGCGCAACGAAAGTCGATCCCTTAGTGGCGCTGAGGTACGAATGAGGGGTTTCAGGTTTCAGGTTTCAGGTCTTAGGTCTCAGGTCTCAAGTCTCAAGTCTCAGAAGTACGGTGGTTGAGATCAGAAAACGAGAGGCTAGCTAAGACTCAGAACAGAAACCTGAAACCTGAAACCTAAAACCTGAGACCTGAAACCTGAGACTTGGGACTTTAAGAAAACATGAACACTTTCTTTCGCGACCTACGCTATTCGGCCCGCATGCTGGTGAAGAGCCCGGCCTTCACCTTCGTTGCGATCCTCTCGATCGCGCTGGGAATTGGCGCGAACACGGTAGTCTTCAGTGTAGTCAACGCAGTTCTGCTGAAGGCAATGCCTTTCAAAGATCCCGCTTCACTGGTTTTGCTTTGGGGGGACTCTCGCGGGTCGGAGAATCTGAAGGGACGCAATCAGGTTTCGGCCACCGACGTCGCGGACTTTCGGAAGCAAGCGACGGTGTTTGAAGACGTAGCCACGTACGCCGGCTGGTTTCCGCTGCTGTCAGGTGATGGAAACCAGATCGTCGCTGAAAGAGTGGCTGCGATTCAGGTAGGTGACGGGTTTTTCAAAGTGATGAAAGGCGATCCGATCCTCGGGCGCGTGTTTACGCCTGAAGAGCAGCAGGACGGGAAAGATCGCGTCATCGTTTTGGGCCATGCGCTATGGCAGAACCGATTTGGCAGCGACTCCGCGATCGTGGGCAAAACGATTCAGCTGAATAGTCGCCCTTACACAGTTGTGGGCGTGATGGGCGCGGACTTTCATCCGTTGCCGTCGACGCTGGTGTCTCCCGAAGGACAGTTTTATCGCCCCGTCGCCGAAGCCTACGACGAAGCGGAAAGAGACGCGCGCCACCTGCGAGCGATCGCTCGGCTAAAGCCGGGGGTGACCACTGCGCAGGCGCAGGCGGAAGTGAGCGTCATCGCTCAGCGCCTGGAACAGGAACATCCTGTTACTAATAAAGGACAGGGCGCGAATGTCGTTTCCATCCGTGACGACACGATTGGGGGCGTCCAGCGAACGCTCGTAATGGTTTTTGGCGCGGTCTTCTTTGTCCTCCTGGTTGCGTGCGCCAATGTCGCCAACTTGCTGCTGGCGCGTTCGTCGGCCAGGCACAAAGAGATAACTATTCGCGCGGCCATCGGCGCGGGGCGTTGGCAACTCATCCGGCAATTGCTTACGGAAAGTATCTTACTGGCGATTTGCGGGGGCGCGCTGGGATTGCTGTTCGCGACGTGGGGCACGCGTGTAATCGAACAATTCGGCGCCAAGATCAATCCGATGTTTCGGGACATCAGCATTGACGGTCGCACGCTCGCTTTCACGATTGGTCTTTCCTTACTTACTGCAGTTGTTTTCGGCCTGGCTCCGGCGCTGCAGATGTCGAAGCCAAATCTCACCGAATCGCTTAAAGAAGGCGGGCGCGGATCCGGCACCGGCGCGAGTCGCAATCGATTGCGCAGCGCCCTCGTGGTAGCTGAGATTGCCATGACGCTGATCCTCCTCGTCGGCGCCGGTTTGTTGTTGCGTACGGTGACGCGGATCACGCAGGTCGATAAGGGCTTCAACTCAGAGAACGTCCTGGCGATGAACATTGGTTTGCCGGGCTCCAAATATCCGAAGCCGGATAACTACATCTCCTTCTATCAGCAAACAACAGAGCGCATAGCCTCACTGCCCGGGGTGAAAGCGGCGGGGATAACCAGCGTGCTGCCGCTGAGTGCGAATTTCGACGGACGCGGTCTAGCCGTGGAGGATTTCCCCAAGCCGCGCGGCGAGGAATTTAGCGTCGACTTGTATGTCGCCACGCCTGGTTATCTGAAGGCGATGGAAATTGGACTGGCCCAGGGTCGCGCAATTAGCGACGCCGACACGAAAGACGCTCCGTTCGTAGCTTTGATCAACCGAACCATGGCGGATGAGTATTGGCCGAATCAGAATCCCCTCGGCAAGCGCGTCAGGTTTGCGGGTGGCAGCGACAATTCGCAGCCATGGCGCACCATCGTCGGAGTTGTGAATGACGTTTCGCAATACGCGCTGGATCAAAAGCCGCCGAAGCAACTCTATTTGCCGCATGCGCAGTTTCCCACCTCGACGAATACGATCGTGGTGAAGACTACCGGTGATCCGATGAGCGTAGTTGGCGCCGTGCGGAAGGAAATTCTCGCGGTTGATAAGGACCAGGCCGTCTTTCAAATCACCACGCTCAACGAACTATTGGGTGAATCCATTCTGGTGCGAAAGTTCTTCATGCTCTTGCTGAGTGTCTTTGCCGGCTTGGCCCTCGTGCTTGCGGCCGTCGGCATCTACGGCGTGATGTCCTATGCCGTAACTCAGCGCACGCAGGAAATCGGGATTCGCATGGCCCTCGGCGCGCAGGCCGGGGACGTACTCAAGCTCATAGTCAAAAACGGATTAACACTGGCGGCGATTGGTATCGCGCTGGGACTGCTGGCGGCGTTGGGCCTGACGCGCTTGATGCAGCAATTGCTGTTCGGCGTGAGTGCTACCGACGCAACTACGTTTGCGGGGGTATCGGCAGCACTGGTGATGGTCGTCTTGCTCGCTTGTTATTTGCCGGCGCGCCGGGCGACCAAAGTCGATCCGCTGGTGGCGCTCCGGAATTAGTAAGCCACTTGAGAGCGAATCTCATTAACACCGCACTTCAGTGCGGTGAACCACAGGGGGCTTCGACAGAAACCGTTTCAACGGTTTCAGGGATAGCAATTCGTTCTAACCACCTGACTGAAGTCAGGTGTTAATGAGAACGGGACGTTGCCAGCAAGATCGTTCAGGGGGATTCAATGGAGAACTTGATCAAAGACATACGTTACGGGATTCGCAGTTTGATGAAGCGGCCGGGCTTTACCGCGATTGCGATCGTCACGCTCGCGCTCGGCATTGGCGCGAACACAGCCATCTTCAGTGTGGTTAACGCTGTTCTGCTGCGGCCTTTGCCGTTCCCGGATCCCGATCGCCTCGTGATGATTTGGGAGGATGCAGCCTTTGCCGGCTTTCCCCGCAACACGCCCGCGCCGGCGGACTACGTCGATGTGAAAAATCAGAACACCGTGTTTGCGGACATGGCCGCGATGGACATGCGCACTTTCAACCTCACGGGCGATGGCGAGCCGGAGAAAGTCGAAGCGCGCGGTGTTACGGCCAGTTTCTTTCCGCTCCTGGGAGTTAAGCCCGCGTTAGGCCGTTGGTTTGTTGCCGACGAAGACAAGCCGGGAGCGACGCACGTTGCGATGATCAATTACAACCTGTGGCAGCAACGCTACGGTGGTGACCCCAGCATCATTGGTCGCGAACTGTCACTTAACGGAGAAAAATATCAGGTCATCGGCGTGATGCCCGCGGGCTTCCAATTCCTGGATAGCAAGATCGGTATCTGGGTGCCTATCGCTTTTACCGCCGAAGGTTTGGCTTCGCGCGGCCGTCACTATCTGACCGTTGTCGCGCGCATGAAGCCGGGCGTCACGTTTGCGCAAGCCGATGCCGAAGTGCGCACGATTCACAAACGCATCGCACAGGACAATCCGGAAAATGCGGGACGGGTTGCCGGGTATGCTTTGCCGTTGCGTGATCAAGTATCAGGCGATCTTCGCCGCCCGTTAATGGTGTTGCTGGTAGCGGTGGCGTTTGTCCTCCTGATTGCCTGCGCGAACATCGCCAACCTGTTGTTGTCGCGCGCGGCCAGCCGCCGCCGTGAGATGGCTGTGCGCGCCGCGTTGGGTGCCAGCCGGATGCGCCTGATGCGACAGTTGCTGGTCGAGAGTCTCCTGCTGTCTGCCGTCGGCTGCCTCTGCGGATTGTTGTTGGCGACGTGGAGTTTCGCTTTCCTGCAGCGACTGATTCCCGATGGCCTTGCCACCTCAACTTCGCTGGGCATCGATTTGCCGGTGCTCGGTTTCACGGTGGTGGTTACGTTGTTGACCGCGGTGATCTTCGGTCTGGCTCCTGCCTTTCAGGCGTCGCGAATCGATCTTAACGAAGCTTTGAAACAAGGTGGTGGACGTTCGGGTTTGAACGCCGGCGGGAACCGTTTGCGCAGCGCGATGGTGGTTGCGGAAGTTGCGCTCGCCCTGGTGTTGCTGGTCGGCGCCGGACTGCTAATTCAAACCTTCCTCAAACTCCGCGAACAGTATTCCGGGTTGCGGCCGGAAAGCGTCTTGACACTGAGGACTGTTTTGTCTCGCAGCAAATATCCGGAGCATGCCCAGCGCATCAATTTCTACAAACAGGTTTTGGATCGCATGAAATCTCTGCCGGGGGTGGTTTCGGCTGGCTATGCGACGACCGTGCCTCTCGCCGTTAGAGGCGGGACCAGCGGATTCTCGATCGAAGGCCGGGTGGTCGAGCAGTTGACCGCCCAGGGCCTCGCGTACGACGCGAATCATCGTCAGGTTAGTGCGGATTATCTCAAGACGATGGGCATTCCCATTCAACAGGGCCGCGCGTTCACCGATGCCGACAACGAACAGTCGATTCCTGTCGGCATCATCAACGAAACGATGGCCCACCAGTATTGGCCCGGCGAGAATCCGCTGGGCAAACGCTTCAAACTTGGCGACCCGAGCGACAACGAAGTTCCGTGGGTGACGATCGTGGGAGTCGCGGGCGACGTACGCCAGATGGGCGTCGATGAACCGGTAAAGCCGGAGATGTATTTTCCGTACCAGCAAGGCATTGAGCCGTTTTATGCGCCGCGCGATCTCGCCATTCGTACTTCGGTCGATCCGTTGAGTCTCGTCGCCACCGCCAGTAATGAAATTCATCAGGTTGATCCCGATCAACCGATCTCGAATGTTCGGACCATGGACCAGGTGCTGGGTGAAGAAACTTCGGCGCGACGACTCGGCATGACGTTGTTAACGATCTTTGCCGGGCTGGCGCTGCTGTTGGCGACGTTGGGAATCTATGGCGTGCTGGCTTACTTCGTGGTCCAACACACTCAGGAGATTGGCGTGCGCATGGCGCTGGGAGCGCAACGCAGCAACATCCTCGCCCTCGTGTTGAAGAAGGGAATGGGGCTGACCCTGCTGGGCATCGGCATAGGTTTGGCGGCCGCGTTCGCGCTGACAAGGTTGATGGCCAGCCTCTTGTACGGCATTGGCTCAACCGATCCCGTTACTTACGGAGCTATTGCGTTGCTGCTAACGATCGTGGCCCTGCTCGCGTGTTACCTGCCGGCGCGGCGCGCGACGAAGGTCGATCCGATGACCGCCCTGATGTACGAGTAGGCCAGAACTGCTGCGGTAGCGGGCGGGCCAGAGAAGCCGACGCGTAGCGTCGACTGAGTTTAGCCCGGCCTTTCAAGGCCGGGGCCGAGGATCCTTAAAAGGGGATCCGTCGCGTAGCGACGGAGTGAAGAGGGCGAAGTTCCTCATGGCGTCGCTGACGCGACGCGGTAGCTGATGATTTGCTTGGCTCCCGGCCTTGAAAGGCCGGGCAAAAGTCACTTCGACGCTCACGCGTCGAAATCGGATCGGGGAGGACGCAAGGTGGAAACATTGTTTCAGGATCTGCGCTATGGCATTCGTGGCTTGCTAAAACGGCCCGGATTCTTTGCCATTGCCGTGCTCACGCTGGCGCTGGGGATCGGCGCCAACACCGCGATGTTCACGACAGTGAACGCGGTGTTGCTGCGGCCCCTCTCCTATCCGGATTCGGAAAAACTGGTGCTGCTGATGGGCGTCAACCCGGCAAAGGGAATCACGCAAAGCAACATGTCGGTCCCGGACCTTGCTGACTGGCAAGCCCAGAGCCAAACGTTTGAGCAGATCGCAGGATTCATCAGCGGCGGTTCATTGCTGGCTAGCGGTGAAGAGACCGAGCGCGTTCGGGCCACGAGTGTCTCTGCAGGCTTCTTTCCCATTATGAAGGTCAACGCTGCCCAGGGGCGCGCGTTACAGGCTGAAGACATGCAGAAAGGCCGCGATCCAGTTGTCGTTTTAAGTCACGGACTGTGGCAACGACGCTTCGGTGGGAACGCGAACATCGTCGGCAGTCAGGTCGCTCTCGGCGGCAAGAGCGCAACGGTCGTTGGAGTGATGCCGCCGTCATTCGACTACCCGCAGCAGTCAGAATTGTGGGTTCCTTTTCCTCTCGATGCCGCGGCAGAGCGGCGTGACAATCGCTACATCGGTGTCGTCGCTCGCTTGAAACCCGGCGGCACCGTGCAGCAGGCGCAGAGTGAACTTGACGCAATCAACCAGCGATTGGGCGAGACCTATGGCGAAACAAATTCCGGGTGGTCGGTGCGCGTTACAAATCTACGCGAGCAACTGGTGGGCGCGGTGCGTTCTTCGCTCCTGATCCTGTTGGGCGCCGTCGCGTTTGTCTTGCTCATTGCCTGTGCGAATGTCGCCAACCTGCTACTGGCGCGGGCGTCCGCGCGGCAAAAAGAGATCGCAGTGCGCACAGCTTTGGGTGCCAGTCGCTTTCAAATCATCCGGCAACTACTTACCGAAAGCGTTCTGCTGTCGGTGATCGGCGGGGCGATCGGGCTGGGGCTGAGTGTCTGGCTGACACGGTTGCTGATTTCCGTGAGCCCGGCAAACAGCCCCCGTTTCGACGAGATTCAAATGGACGGGCGCGTATTTCTGTTCACGCTCGGCGTCACCGTTATCACCGGCTTGGTGTTTGGCCTGGCGCCGGCGCTGCAAACATCGCGGCCGGATCTGAATGACACTTTGAAAGAAAGCGGACGACGCGGTTCGGGCGGCGAGCGCCACAATCGTTTGGGAAGTCTCTTGATCGTATCGGAGATCGCTTTGTCATTCATGCTTTTGGTCGGCGCGGGCCTGTTGATCAAAAGCTTCATGCGCGTGCGCGATGTCAGTCCCGGCTTCAATGCGGCAAATGTGCTGACGATGCGTTTATCGGCGACGCCAGGGAAATATGCGTCGGGCGAACCGCGGGCCCAACTCTACCGGCAGGTAATGGAGAAGGTGAAGAGCGTGCCGGGCGTGGAGGCAGCCGGCGCGGTGCTCAGTCTGCCGCTCGGCGGCGATACCTTCAATGTCGGCCGTTCATATATTCGCGAGGGCCGGCCGTTCACGCCAGAAGAATCCGCTAACGCCAGTTATCTCGTGATCACCCCGGATTATTTTCGGGCACTGCAGATCCCTTTGTCAGCAGGCCGCACTTTCAACGATCAAGATACAAGTCAATCGCCAAAGGTCGTAATCGTCAACCAGACCATGGCGCGGCAGTTATGGCCGGGTGAAAGCCCCGTGGGCAAGCGCATCACCGTTTGGCGCGATGAAAAGTTCGCTCGCGAAATAGTGGGCGTGGTCGGCGATACCAAGCCATCGCTTGATACTCCCGCCGATTCTGAGATGTACGTGCCTTACGCGCAGGACGCCAACTGGGGCAGCCTGACATTGGCGATGAGAACTTCAGGCGATCCCGCAAACCTGGCAGGCGCCGTGAGAAATGAAATCAAGACTGTCGATAAGACCCTCGCGCTTTATAACGTCAAAACATTGGCGGACGTTGTCGGCACTGACGTCGCGCCGAGACGTAGTTCGATGCTGTTGTTCAGCGCTTTTGCGATCGTCGCGCTGTTGCTTTCCATGATCGGGATTTATGGCGTGACGGCTTATTACGTAACTCAACGCACGCACGAAATCGGCATTCGCATGGCGCTGGGCGCACAGCTGCGCGACGTGCTTACGCTCGTGCTGAAGCGCGGCGTGACTTTGGCTGTGGTGGGAATCGGTGTGGGCGTTGCGGGCGCACTGGCCCTGACACGGCTGTTGTCATCGTTGCTGTTCGGAGTCGCGCCGGTGGACGTGGTGACTTTCACCAGCGTGTCGGTTTCCCTGGTCGCCGTTGCCGCGCTGGCGTGTTACATCCCCGCGCGCCGGGCCACGAAAGTCGATCCGTTGGAGGCACTGAGGTACGAATAGAGGCTAGACGGCAGTCTCACCTCTCAAGTCTCAAGTCTCAGGAGTGCGGTGCTTGAGTGCTTGAATATAGAGGCTGAAAACCCAGAACAGGAATCGAAACTTGAGATTGTGAGATGTGAGATGTGAGACCTGAGACCTTAATTAGCCTCCAGTCTCTATCAAAAGATATGCAAAGTCTGCTTCAAGATCTTCGTTACGGTTTTCGGCTGATGGCAAAGAAGCCGGCCTTCTCTGCCGTCGTCATACTGACGTTGGCGCTCGGCATCGGCGCCAACACAGCGATTTTCAGTGTGGTCCAGGCGGTATTGTTGAAACCGCTGCCGCTGGCCGAGCCGGACAGGGTTGTAACTTTCTGGCTGTCGGCGCCCGCTAAGAAATTGCCGGAGGTCAACCTCACGCCGGGCCTGTTTGCGACGTTTCGTGATCGCAGCAGCACTCTGGAAAAAATCGCAATCTACGAGACCGGAAGCGCCACGCTGACCGGTCACGGTGAGCCCGAGCAGTTGAATGCCGCCGCCGTTAGCTCTGACTATTTTCCAAGCCTCGGCCTGACTCCGATTCGCGGGCGCACTTTCCTGCCGGGTGAAGACCAGCCGGGAAAAGGAAACGTCGCCATCCTTAGTTACGAACTCTGGCAGAGACGTTTTGGTGGCGCGGAAGTCGTGGGCCAATCCGTCAATCTCGATAACGCGCCGATGACCATCGTCGGCGTCATGCCGCCGGACACCAGGTTCCCTAATCATGGCGAACAGTCCGGATTTCCCAATCACGTCGATGTGTGGCTTTCACTGGCTGTCAATCGGGCCAATATCGGTTACTGGAGTTACGCCGCCATCGGAAGACTAAAACCAGGCGTTCAACTCCATGACGCTCAGCGCGAGCTGCAATCTGTCTGGCAGGATTTTGCCAGCGAACATGATGCGGAACTGGGAGCGGGATCGCTCGGTCCCGGAGCTTTCATCGTGATGGTGCCGCTGAAAGAACGCATTGTGGGAAACGTGCGAGCGCCGTTGTTGGTGCTGCTCGTCGGCGCCGGTCTGGTGCTGTTGATTGCGTGCGCCAACATTGCCAACCTGCTGCTGGCCCGCGCCAATCTACGAAACCGCGAAATCGCTTTGCGCCGCTGTGTCGGTGCTGCGCCGGGCCGAATCATTAGACAGCTAATGACCGAGAGTCTCCTGCTTGCGGGCCTCGGCGGCGCCGGGGGATTGTTGCTCGCTGCGTGGGCCCTCGCGTTGATTCGCGGCGCGCCGGGATTGGAAGTTCCGCTGCTCGAATCGGTGCAGCTCGATCCGAAAGTTTTTCTGTTCACCGTCGGGATTGCCATGCTGACCGGTGTCGTCTTCGGTCTGGCTCCGGCGCTGCGCGGCGCGCGTTTCAATTTGCAGGAAGTCATTAAGGAAGGCGCCCGCGGTTCTGCCGCGCGCGGTAGTCGCCGCCTGGGAGACGCGTTCGTAGTTTCACAGATTGCATTATCGCTCGTCTTACTGATCGGTTCAGCGTTATTGGTTCGGAGTTTCCGCAACCTGATGGCAGTCGATCCCGGCTTCCAGGCGAACAACGTCTTATCAGCGACGCTGTCCCTGCCAAAGTCGCGTTACGCCGACGATACAAAAGTCCGCGCCTTTTATTCGGAGTTACTTGAACGAGTGCAGCGCACCGCCGGCGTTAGTTTCGCTGGCTTGTGCCAGGTTGTGCCTTTCAGCGGCGGCGGTGGCGGTTACGCGTTTACGGTCGAGGGTTACGTGCCCAGAGCGGGCGAGCCGGCGCGTGATGCATGGCGGCGCGGCGTGACGCCTGACTACTTCAGGACCATGGGCATACCGGTGCTGAAGGGAAGGTCATTTGAAAGTCGCGACACGGAAACTTCAGAGCGGGTAACTGTCGTCGATGAAAAACTGGCAAAAGAATACTGGCCCGATCAGGACCCGCTCGGCAAACGCATTAAGACTGGTGGCCTCAACAGCAATGCGCCGTGGCTCACAGTTGTCGGAGTGGCGCGCAGCGTCAAGAATCGCCGGCTCGACGAGAACCCAAAATTCTACATCTACCAACCGTTCTCGCAGTGGACCCAGCGCGAAACTTCGGTAGTGGTGCGGACGACCGTCGATCCGCACTCCATTACTTCCAACTTGCGCAACCACGTTGCGGCGCTCGATCCCGAACTGCCGTTGTTCGACATTGAAACTGTAGAAGAGACGGTGGCGCGATCCGTCAGCACCCGGCGCGTTGCCAGTATGTTGCTGACGGGATTTGCGGCAACGGCTTTGTTGCTCGCGGTGATCGGTATCTACGGCGTAATCGCTTTGAACGTTAGCAGCCGCACCAGTGAATTCGGCATTCGGTTGGCGCTGGGCGCCCAACCCCGAAACATTCTGCAGATGGTTTTGTTCAGCGGCATGCGCGTCGCCGCGTTGGGCATTGTGATTGGTGTTGGCGCCGCATTCTTACTGGCTCGCTTAATTGAAAAGATGTTGTTCGGAGTTACACCTAACGATCCGTTGACTTTCATTTCAGTCACCGCGTTGCTGGCCATGGCAGCATTGGCGGCGTCCTTGATACCCGCACGCCGGGCCACGAAGGTCGATCCACTCGTAGCGCTGAGGTATGAATGAAACGAGGAACGGTCTCAAGTCTCAGGACTCAAATCTCAGGGTTTCGATAGTTGAGACAAAGTGAAACTAGAAACTTAGGAAGACTCAGAACGGGAATTGGAGACGTGAGAAGTGAAACTTGAGACGTGAGACCTGAAACCTGAGCCTTAACTAGCCTCTAGGCTCCAGCCTCCAGTCTCTAACGAGGAGAACGATGCAAATACTACAACAAGACTTGCGTTACGGCTTTCGCATGCTGACCAAGAAACCGGTGTTTGCGATCATTGCGGTCATTACCCTGGCGCTGGGGATCGGCGCCAACACCGCCATCTTCAGCGTGGTTAACGCCGTTCTCTTGCGCGCCCTGCCGTATCACAACGGCGAGCAATTGGTCGCGCTTTGGGCTACCACCTCGTCAGGCGATCGGGACGGATTATCGTTACCGGAAACGCAGGACTTTCGTTCCGGCATGCAGTCGCTGGAAGATCTGACGGCCTTTCAATCGCAAAGTGTAAATCTGACAGGCGGGGCGCAGCCTGATCGCGTCCGCGGCGCATTCGTCGCCCTGAACTACTTCAAAGTCTTCAATCTGAACCCGATACTCGGCCGCACTTTCGCGGAAAGCGATGATTTGAAAGCAAAGATCGTCGTGGTCAACGAAAGGACCTGGCGCGAACGTTTGAATTCCGAGAAGGACCTCGAGGGCCGCAAGCTGATTTTGAACGGCGAGCCTTACAGCATCGTTGGCGTCGTAACGGAAAACTTTAAGCAGCCCCTCGATCCGGATGTAGAAGTTTGGATGCCGGCGGGAAACTTTCCCGGGAACACTGGCCAGCGAGAAGCGCGCTTTCTATTTGGCATGGGCCATTTGAAACCGGGCGTTCCCCCATCGCAGGCGCAAGCCGAAGCGGCCACCGTCGCCAACCAGTTAGCCCAGTCTTATCCGAAAGAAAATGCGGGCCGGAGCGCCAGGATTGAGTCCCTCCGCGATCTGCTGGTGCGGGATGTTCGTCCGATGCTGTGGCTGTTGTTCGCAGCGGTGGGCGTGATCCTGCTAATCGCATGCGCCAACCTCGGAAATCTTTTGCTGGCGCGCGGCCTGGCGCGGCAAAAGGAAATTGCGGTGCGCGCCGCTCTCGGCGCTAGCCGCTGGCGCCTGATTCGCCAATTGCTGACGGAGTCGACGCTGATCGGATTGGTGGGCGGCGCTGGTGGTGTCCTCGCGGCCCATTGGGGTTTGGCCGCGCTACTGAAGCTGCCGCAGAATTTTGTGAACACCAAGGACGCAACGGTGGATATGCGCGTTCTGCTCTTCGCCTTGGCGGTGTCAGTGATTACCGGTTGGCTCTTTGGGTTAGTGCCCGCGCTGCAATTGGCCAAACCGCAGCTGCAGTCGTTTCTCAAAGAAGGCGCTCGTGGCAGTGGCGAAGGTTCGCGTTGGAATCGGGTGCGCGGCGGTTTCGTAGTGATCCAGGTGGCGCTGTCGTTGCTGCTCCTGGTCAGCGCGGGATTGCTCATCAGAAGTTTTGACAAGCTGCTGCGCGTGGACGTCGGTTTCAAGACAGAGAGCGTTCTGAGTTTGGAGTATCGACTACCCCGCAATCGATACAAGGAGCCGGAAGCGCAATGGAACTTTCATCGCCAGGTCGTCGAGCGGCTCGAGCAAATTCCCGGCGTGCAATCGGCTTCGCTCGTGCGTGGCCTTCCTTTCAGCGGCAATGGCGGCACCACCAACGTTGTGCTGCCTGATCGCGAGCCGCCCGCCAAGGGCATGGAGCCCGAGGTGATGTTCAATACGGCCACGCCCAAGTACTTCGAGACGATGGGCATTCCCTTGCTGCAAGGTCGCCTGTTTGGGAACGAAGATCAGGAAAAGACGCCGGCGGTAGTGGTTATCAATCGGACGATGGCCCAGAGGTTTTGGCCCAATCAGGATCCCTTGGGCAAGCAGATCAAGTTTCCTTCGGACAATTCAGTGGCGACGGTGATTGGCGTAGTCGGCGATGCGAAACATTTCTGGCTCGACGAGGAGCAGAAGCCACAAATGTACCACGCCTATAGCCAGGACCCCGGCATCTTCGCGACCGCGGTGATTCGCACGTCGGTCGAACCGCTAAGCCTCACGGAGCCGGTGCGTCGCGCGATCTGGTCGGTGGATCCCGATCAGCCGTTATGGAAGATTCGCACAGTCGATTTTCTGGTCCAGCGCAGCACGGCCGATCGGAAATTCCTGATGGGCTTGATGGGAATCTTCGCATCACTCGCTCTCATCCTGACCATCCTTGGGCTCTACGGCGTAGTCAGTTATCTCGTGACCCAGCGCACGCAGGAGATCGGAATTCGCATGGCCCTGGGTGCGCAAATGCGCGACGTAATGAAAATGGTTTTGAAGCAGGGCATGGTGCTGGTGTTCACGGGCATCGGCCTGGGGCTGGCGGCGGCGTGGGTCCTGACTCGTTTGATGTCGAACCTGCTGTACCGCGTAAGCGCAACCGATCCGCTGACCTTCGTCGGCATTTCCCTGTTGCTGATCGTGGTGGCGTTGTTGGCGTGCTACCTGCCGGCGCGGCGCGCTACGAAGGTCGATCCGTTAGTGGCGTTGAGGTACGAGTGAAGAGCAGTGGGCAGTGGGCAGTGGGCGGGCTGTCTTGAAATCTCATTAGCACCGCACTTCAGTGCGGTGATCCGGTGGGAGTTTCTTGAATAACCGTTTTAGCGGCTTATCGGAAAACCGTTGAAACGGTTAAGAGATGCAGATGCGCTCGAACACCTGACTGAAGTCAGGTGCTAATGAGAAGAAGCAGTAGCGAATCGCATGCATTGACGAAGGCTGAGTTAATGACAACATTCCTAAATGATTTTCGTTTCGGTGTTCGCGGTTTGCTGAAGCGGCCGGGCTTTGCCGCGATCATTGTGCTGACGCTGGCCCTTGGTGTCGGCGCAAATACGGCAATCTTCAGTTTTGTCTATGGCGTCTTGTTAAGACCGTTGCCGTTTCCCGCACAGGACCGTTTGGTAGTCGCCTGGGAGAAGGACACAACCGCAAACACTCCCTTCGTCGAACTTTCCGTTGCCGAGATTCGTGACTGGCAATCACAGAACCAAAGCTTCACCAGCCTCGCGGCGATGCCGACAACAGTGTACGGCTACGGCTATGTACTTACCGGCCATGGTGAGCCGGTGCAACTGGAAAGCTCCAAAGTCACGGGCAGTTTCTTTTCCATTCTCGGCGCCCGCGCGGCGCTGGGAAGAGTCTTTGATGAAAAAGACGATCAGCCCGGCAGCCCGAACGTCGTTGTACTGAGCGATCACGTGTGGCGCGAACGGTTCAACTCGGATCCGAATATCGTGGGCCAAACGATTACTTTGAGCCAGCAACCGTTCACTGTTTTGGGAGTGATGCCCGCTAACTTCGAATATCCGAAGGGCGTTGATTTGTGGAAACCGCTGCTGACTTCGATGAGTCCACGCGATCTGGAGAATCGCGGCGCCGTTTATCTGCAGGCGATTGGGCGACTCAAACCCGGCGTTACAATCTCGCAGGCCGAAGCGGAGCTGAACACAATCATCGCGCGCGTCGCTGCGCAAAATCCGGAAACCAAAGCCGAAGGTAATCGCGTGGTGCTGACACCGCTTTCCGATCACTTGTTTGGAAACGCGAAGGCAGCGCTCTGGGCGTTGTTTGTGGCGACCGGTTTGTTGTTGCTGATCGCGGCGGCGAACATCGCGAATCTTTTACTGGCGCGCGCGACCTCTCGCCGCAAAGAACTCGCCGTACGCGCCGCGCTCGGCGCCAGCCGCTGGCAGTTGATGCGACAACTGCTATGCGAAAGTTTGGCACTGGCAATCGCCGGCGGCGTGGCGGGTGTGTTGCTCGGGTATTGGCTGGTTGAATTGCTCAAGAAGTTTGCGCCCACCGATGTGCCGCGTCTGGAAGAAGTCCAGATCAACGGGCCGGTCCTGCTTGTCAGTTTGCTTTGCACGCTAGCGACGATCGCGGTTTTTGGTTTGCTGCCTGCGCTAAGTGCGTCGCGCATCAATCTCAACGAAACGATGAACGAAGCGGGCGCCCGATTAACCAATGGCCGCTCCGGCAGTCGCCTGCGTGGCGCTCTCGTCGTCGGTGAAGTCGCGCTGACCATCGTCTTGTTGGCGGGTGCGATACTCATCCTGCGCAGCTTCGTCAATCTCATGCGCGTGCCGTTGGGCTTCGATCCGCATCAGGTCCTTTCGATGCAGTTGCGTCTGACCGGCGCGAAGTATCGCGACGTCACAGCGCGGCGCGAGTTTTTCCGGCAACTGGTCGAACGATTGGAAGAGCAACCCGGCGTCATCGCCGCCAGCGGCGTTTTGATTCGGCCGCTCGAGGGCACCGTTGGTTGGGATTTCAATTACGCCGTTGAAGGGCAGCCCGCTGAAGAAGCGCGAACAAATGCGGCCGCTAATTACGAGAGCGTGACGCCGCATTACTTCCGCACCTTTGGTATTCCGCTCCGCGCCGGCCGTGAGTTTGATCCACACGACACGGCTGATAAACCGCCGGTCGTAATTATTAGCGAAAGCATGGCGACACGGTTCTTCGGTTCGACTGATGCGGCGGTAGGCAAGCGGCTGAAACTTGATCCCAACGATCCGGAAGAAGCCTGGCGTTCCATCGTCGGTGTTGCGGGCGATGTCCGGTACCGCGAGTTGCAAACTTCGCGGCTGGATCTGTACGTCCCGCATGCCCAGAGCACGCCGAGTCTGAATCATTTCGCAGTTCGTTCGACGCTCGATCCGGCCCAGGCGCTGGCGTTAGTACGACGTGAGGTTGCCGCGCTCGATTCGCAACAGGCAGTCAGCCGCGTTGCGGCGATGGATGAGCTGACGGCGGCGCAACTGGCGCGGCCGCGGTTTAGTGCGGTTCTCCTGAACTGGCTCGGAGTGTTAGCGATGTTACTGGCGGCGCTGGGAATCTTCAGCGTGATGGCCTATGCGGTGGCGCAGCGCACGAACGAATTGGGATTGCGCATCGCGCTGGGCGCGCCGCCGGGCAACATCATGGGCCTGGTGTTGCGACAGGGAATGAGATTGGTGGTCCTGGGCGTGGTATTGGGATTGATCGGTGCGGTCAGCATCACCCGTGGGCTTGCGAGTTTGTTGTACGGCGTGAGCACGACCGACCCGTTGACGTTCACGCTGATCGCGTTGTTGCCAATGATTGTGGCCACGCTGGCGTGCTGGATTCCGGCACGGCGCGCGACGAAAGTCGATCCACTGGTGGCGCTGAGGTACGAGTGAGCAGTGGGCGGTAAATGCGGTAAATGGTGAACAGTAAATGGTCAATGGCAAACACGTAAACGGTGAATAGTAAATGGTAAATGGCATAAAAACGGACCACACATCCGCCGACCATTCACTATTTACTATTAACCATTTACCAACCGGAGGTGAAATATGACCATCTGGCACGACTTGCGTTATGCGGTCAGGATGCTGCGGAACCAGCCGGGCTTCACGGCGATCGCGATTATCACGCTCAGCCTGGGAATTGGTGCGAACACCGCGATCTTCAGTGTGGTTGATGCGGTCCTGCTGCGCCCGCTGCCCTTTCCGAAACCCGAGAACATTGTGCTGGTGCGTGACGATTTGTCCGGCCGCCAGGCAGAAAACGTTGGCCTGTCGGTGGATGAACTGAAGGACCTCCAGGAACGGTCCGGCATCTTTGAACATGTCTCCGCGGTCTGGCCCGTCGACGCGAACCTCACTGGCTCCGATCATCCCGAGCGGATTGAATTGCTCGCCGTGAGTCCCAACTACTTTTCTCTCCTTGGCGCGAGCGCGCAGGTTGGCCGCGTCCTTGGATCACAGGACCAGGCCCAGGGGTTTGCCGAAGGAGTAGTGATCAGCGACGGATTGTGGCGCCGGTTGTTCGGCGCAGATCCAAATGTCCTGGGTCGAAAAGTTTATGCCGACACTGACGTTTACACGATCGTAGGCGTGATGCCGCCGGGATTTCGCCACCCCGGGCAGACGCTTCGTAACGACGTGGAGATGTGGGCCACCGCCGGCTTCGCCGCTAATCCGTTTGGTCCTCCCGTTCGCAACCAACGCATCCTGCCCGGCGCCATCGGAAGAATAAGATCTGAACTGACCGTGTCGCAGGCCCAGAGTCAGCTCGACGCGTTTATCGCGAACCTGCGCCATGAATTTCCCAAGGACTATCCGGCGGAGGTTGGTTGGTCGGTGAAACTTTTGCCGGTGCACGAGACGATGGTCGGCGGAGTCCAAACGACTTTGCTGGTCCTGCTCGCGGCAGTTGGCGTCGTGTTGCTGATTGGCTGCGTGAACATTGCCAACCTCTTGCTGGCACGCTCTTCCGGCCGTAAGCGGGAAATGGCGATTCGCGTCGCATTGGGCGCCGGTCGTCGCCGGCTGGTCATGCAACTCCTCACTGAAAGTTTGCTGCTTTCATTTCTCGGTGGGGCTGCCGCGCTTTTCATCGTCACAGTCTTCAAGAGCGTGCTGCTTCGCCTGGTGCCCGCCGACACGCCGCGCCTTGGTGAAGTTGGCGTTAACGCCAGCGTTCTGATCTTCGTCTTTGCGATCTCGACGTTGACGGGGTTGATCTTTGGTTTGATTCCGGCGTTGCAGGCATCGCGTCCGGATCTTACGGTGGGCCTGAAAGAGGGAAGCCAGGGCGCGGGCGCCGGCGCGCGCCATCAGCGTTTCCGCGGTGCGTTAGTGGTAGTTGAGTTTGCGTTGTCCCTCGTCCTGATGATTGCGGCCGGCTTGTTGTTGCGAAGTTTCGGTCGCTTGATGGACGTCAATCCAGGCTTTGATTCGAGCCATGTCTTGCTGGCGCGCATCTGGCTGCCGGTCCCAAACAATCCGGAGCTGGATCCCTATCGGCCGCCGGAGAAACGCGCCGCGTTTGTGAAAGAAGTCCTACGTCGCGTCAGCGCCCTGCCCGGTGTTCAGTACGCAGCCATCGGCGGGGGGAATAGCGTGCCGCTGATGGATCAGAGCAAGCCCGGCGTTTTCACCATCGAAGATCAACCGGCGGTCGACGCCAATCTGCCGCGGACAAAATTCACTGCCGTCAGCGCCGATTATTTTCATGTGCTTGGCACACCGCTAATTCGTGGACGGTTCTTCACGGCGGGTGACGACGAGCACGCGCCGCGCGTGGCACTCATTGACGAAGCATTCGTGCGCCGCTTCTTGCCCAACACCGATCCCATCGGTCGTCACGTCAAGGGCGGTCCGACGGATTCGAAGGCGCCCTGGATCACCATTGAGGGTGTAGTAGGAAATATTAAGAGCGACGGTTTTGACCAACCCGACCAACCGCACCTCTACCTGCCCACGCCGCAGAACCCCGGCTATGCCATGGCGCTATATGTCCGAACGGAGGCCGATCCGGGTGCCCTAACGCAGGCCTTGCGTCAGCAGGTGCAGGCGGTCGATCCCAACCTGCCGCTCTTCGGAGAGCGCACCATGGACGATTTGGTTTCCGCTTCGGTGGCCCAACGGCGCTTTGCGATGCAGGTGGTCGGAGTTTTCGGAGTGCTCGCGCTTCTGCTTGCCGGGATCGGGATTTATGGAGTGATGGCGTATTCGGTCACGCAACGCACGCGCGAGATTGGAATCCGGCTGGCGCTGGGCGCCAGCACCGCGTCGATCTTTCGTTGGCTTCTGAAACAAGGGTTGCGGCTAACCTTGATTGGCGCGGGCGTAGGTTTAGTGGCTGCCCTGTTGCTGACGCGTTTGTTGCGTGGCCTACTTTTTGGCATCGCGCCCACCGATGTCATTACCTATGCGGGCCTGACGCTGTTGCTGGCAAGCGTAGCGCTTTTGGCTTGTTACATTCCGGCACGGCGCGCGACGAAAGTCGATCCGCTTATTGCTTTGAAATACGAGTAATGGAAGGAAGAAGGTAAATGGTGAATAGTAAATAGTAAATGGTACGAGAGAACCAGGATGGCGCATCCGCCGACCATTTACTATTTACCATTCACCATTTACCAGGAGGTACACAATGACATTCTGGCAAGACATTCGCTATGGCGCGCGCATGCTAATGAAAAGTCCGGCAGTAACGCTGGTCGCGATCATCGCTTTGACGCTGGGCATCGGAGCGAACACTGCAATCTTCAGCGTGGTCCATGCCGTGCTACTGCGCTCTCTGCCCTATGCCGAGGGCGACCGGCTGGCAATTGTTTGGGAAAACCGGCAAAGCGGCAAAGGCAATCCGCAGAATGTAATTAACCTGGCAAACTTTTTCGATTGGAAAGATCAGAACACCGTCTTTTCGGATATGGCGGCGTTCTTCGATCAGAACGTAAACCTCACCGGCGACGGCGAGCCCGAAGAAGTGCCGGGCCAGATGGCGACGACCAACCTTTTTTCGCTCCTGCGCGTGAACCCCATCAAGGGTCGGACATTTTCGCCGGACGACGGGAAGCCCGGCGAAGCACGCGTAATCGTGATTGGCTACGATCTGTGGCAACGCCGTCTGGGCGGTGACCCCAACATCATCGGCCGCAAAATCATCCTCGACAATGAGCCCAACGAGATCATCGGCGTCTTGCCGCCGGATGTCGGGTGGTACGTGCAAAAGGGTTCGATGATCAGTAAGGCGCCGGAAATTTGGACGCCGTGGCAAGTTCCGGATGAATTGCGCCAGCGGCGCGGCCGTTTTGCGCGCGCCGTCGCGCGACTAAAACCGGGCGTGACATTTGAGCAGGCGCAGAACGAGATGAGCATGATTGGCGCGCGCCTGGAACAACAATATCCGCAGTTCAATACTCGCTGGGGTGTGACCGTAGTTCCGCTGCGAACGCAGTTCACCGGCGAGATTCGTAAGCCACTGCTGATTCTGTTGGGCGCCGTCGCGTTTGTGTTGCTGATCGCGTGCGCCAATGTCGCCAACCTGTTACTGGCTCGTGCTGCCTCGCGGCAAAAAGAAATTGCGTTGCGGGCCGGCCTCGGCGCCAGTCGCTGGCGGATCGCGCGCCAATTGCTGACCGAGAGCGTGCTCTTGTCTGCTTTTGGCGGAGTCCTTGGTTTGTTGTTGGCCTGGTGGGGAACGCGTGCGTTGCTGGCGCTCAGCCCACCTGAGTTGATGGACATACGCGATACGGCGGTCAATGTTCCGGTGCTCGCGTTTACGATCGGTTTGACGGTGCTGACCGGCATTGTCTTTGGACTGGTGCCGGCGTTTGAGGCGTCCCGCTTCGATCTGAACCAGTCATTAAAAGAAGGCGGCAAAAACCTGGGCGGCGGAAGGCGCAGTTACCGACTGCGGAACGTTTTTGTCGTGACGCAGGTCGCGCTGGCCCTGGTGCTTTTGGTGGGCGCGGGATTGATGATGAAAAGCTTCAGCCGCTTGCAATCTGTGGAGCCGGGATTTGACCCGCATAACCTGCTGACTGTCCGCGTGAATCTGCCGGACCGGAAGTATGACACCGAACCGAAGATAGTTAATTTCTTTCAACGCGCCGCTGAACAGTTGCGTGCGGTTCCCGGCGTGGAGTCAGTGGGCGCTATCAACACGATGCCGTTTGCCGGACCACACTCGGCGACGCGTATCCAGATCGAGGGCGAACCAAAACGGCCGGCCGGTCAGGAGTTGAGCACCGGCATCTGCGTGGTGGACGCAAATTACTTTCAGACAATGCAGATCCCGCTAAAGCGCGGCCGGCTCTTCACGCAACAGGAAGCGACCGAGATGCGTCACGTGGTGCTGATTAATGAAGCGTTTGCGCGGGAGAACTTTCCGGGGCAAGACCCGCTGGGCAAGCGCGTCACCATCAACATGAAGAACGAAAACGAAAACGTTCCGACGGAGATCATCGGCATCGTTGGTAACAACAAACACAAAGGGCTGGATGTGGAATTCGAGCCGATGGCGTTTTGGCCGCATCCGGAGTTGACCTATTCCTCGATGACCCTCGCGATTCGGACCCACGGCGATCCCAGGAGCGTCGCCGCCGGGGCCCGCAACGTAATTCATCAACTGGATGCGGAACAGCCAATTGGCGAAGTCAGAACGATGGAAAGCCTGATGGCTCGTTCCATCGCGAAGTCGCGCTTCAATGCCACGTTGCTGGCGGTGTTTTCGTTTGTGGCGTTGGTGATGGCGGCGGTCGGAATTTACGGAGTCATTTCGTATTCAGTGCAGCAACGAACGCATGAGATTGGCGTTCGCATGGCGTTGGGTGCCCAGCAGTCGGACGTTCTGAAACTGATCGTCAAACAGGGAGTCGCCCTGGCGCTGATTGGCGTGGCCGCTGGTGTCGCAGCGTCCCTGGGGCTGACGCGCGTGATCGCGAGTCTCTTGTTTGATGTAACCGCCACGGACGTAGGGACATTCGCTGCGGTCGCCGCAGGCCTTTTCGTAGTTACCGTGATCGCGTGTTACATCCCGGCGCGGCGGGCTACGAAAGTGAATCCGTTAGTGGCACTTAGATATGAATGAATCGGTAAATGGTGAATGGTGAATAGAAGGTGAACGGTAAAGGGTGAATAGCGAATAGGAGTCAGACGGGCGGCAGGCTCGGGCACCCGCTCTCCTATTCACCATTTACTATTCACTATTTACCCGATGAGGAGAAATCAATGCTGACACTCTGGCAGGATCTGCGGTATGGCGCGCGAATGTTGTTTAAGAACCCGGGGATCACCTTTGTAGTGATTCTGGCGCTGGCGTTGGGGATTGGCGCCAACACGGCGATCTTCAGTGTCGTCGATGCGGTGCTCTTGCGGCCTTTGC
Organism: Blastocatellia bacterium; assembly: GCA_034665305.1. Taxonomy (GTDB): domain Bacteria; phylum Acidobacteriota; class Blastocatellia; order Pyrinomonadales; family Pyrinomonadaceae; genus DASXRU01. Next base: position 567,854 of record JAXDFZ010000011.1, read on the forward strand.
CTTACCCCGAATCTGACCGATTGGTATTTCTGAATGAAACCGCCAAGGCGATGGACGACATCTCGATTTCCTATCCCAATTTTACGGACTGGCGAAATCAGAACCAGGTCTTTGAAAAGATCGGCGTCCACAATCGTGGTAGTTACAACCTGACCGGGATGGGCGATCCGGAAAGAATTGTTACGGCCCAGGCGTCGGCGGATCTCTTTGCCGCGTTACGCGTCAATCCCATGATTGGCCGCCTTTACAACAACGACGAGGATAAGCCAGGCGCCGAACCAGTAGTGGTTTTAAGTTATGCACTGTGGCAGCGCCGCTTTGGCGGGCAGGCCAGCATCGTGAATCAACCGATTACGCTCAACGGAAAGAGCTACACGGTGATTGGCGTTATGCCTGAAGGCTTTCAGTATCCCAGCCGCGCTGAGATGTGGGTGCCGGTGGGCCAGCGTTCCGCCGATCCGGGTTGGGAGCAGCGCGGTAATCACCCGGGCCTGTACGGCGTGGCGCGCCTGAAGCCGGGAGTCACGTTGGAACAGGCGAGGGCCAACATGAACGGCGTGGTCGCTAATCTGGAAAAACAATTTCCGGATGAGATCGGCGGCAATGGCGTGCGGTTAACGCCGATGCTGGAAGTTTTCGTAGGAGATATTCGCCGGGCTTTATGGGTGTTGTTCGCTGCCGTTGCTTTCGTGTTGCTGATCGCGTGCGCGAACATCGCGAACCTGCTGCTGGCCAGGGCGCAGTCGCGCCAGAAGGAGATGGCGATCCGTTCGGCAATGGGCGCCGGCCGTTGGCGCATCGCGCGACAGTTGCTGACCGAAAGCGTTCTGCTGTCTTTGATTGGTGGAACGCTGGGGTTGTTGATTGCTCGCTGGGGAATCGCGCTCATTCTTTACATCAGTCCGGACGCGATTCCGCGCGCGCGTGAGATTACGCTCGATTGGCGCGTGTTTGCCTTCACGATCGGCGTCTCGTTTGTCACTGGCATTCTCTTCGGCCTCGTCCCGGCATTGCAGGCGGGCGTGGTCGATGTGCACGAAACTCTGAAAGAGACGGGCCGCGGCACCTCGGGCCGGCACTGGCTGCGCAGTTCGCTCGTGGTAGTCGAAGTGGCGACGACGCTTGTCCTGCTGATTGGCGCCGGTCTCATGATTCGCAGCTTCTATCGTTTGCAAAACGTAAATCCCGGCTTTGCTTATGATCACGTAACCAGTTTCACCCTCGCCCTCCCGGAAAAGAAATACCCCACCTCGGAACAGCAGGTTCAGTTTTACAACCGGTTGCTTGAGAACTTGCGTGGTCAGCCGGGTGTTGAAGCCGTTGGCGCCGCGTCCGGATTGCCGTTGGGGAATAACGGTTCACAGACGTCATTCATCATCGATGGGCGGCCGATTCCACCGCGCGATCAAACGCCGCTGATGGAACTCTGCATCGTCAGCCCCGATTACTTTCGGGCGATGAACATTCCCTTGCAGCGCGGCCGCTACTTTAATGACCGCGACGACAAATCGTGGATGGCGGGTAAGGATCTCAGCAAGCTAAAACCCATCGAGAGGGAAGTAGCGGGAATGAACTCCATCATTATCGATGAGGAGTTTGCCCGCCGTTACTGGCCCAATGAGGACCCGGTCGGCCAGCGCATAAGAATGGGCGGCGAAAAGGGTAACCCGCTGACCGTGCTGGGCGTAGTGGGCCGCGTGAAAATGGACGGGTTGGGCCAGGACTCCAATCGCGTCCAGGGTTATTTTCCGTTTGCACAACTCCCCGACAGCGCCATGACCGTGATTCTCAAGGCGGCCGGAGATCCCAATCAGTTGATCGCCGCCGTGCGTGGGCAAGTGCGGGAGATCGATCCGGATCAACCAATCTACAACGTACGCACCATGAACGAGATTCGCGCGGAATCAGTCGCGCCTGAACGTCTGAATCTTGCGTTGCTTAGCATCTTTGCGGGCATTGCCCTGGTGCTGGCGATCGTCGGGATTTACGGCGTGATGTCGTATTCCGTGACCCAGCGAACGCACGAGATCGGAATCCGCATGGCAATCGGCGCGCAGCCGCGCGACGTGTTTCGGATGATTCTGGGGCAGGGAATGATCCTGGCCCTGATCGGCGTTGCGCTCGGACTAATTGGGGCGTTCGCCCTGACGCGTTTGATGGCCACCATGCTGTTCGGCATTGAACCCACTGATCCGACAACCTTCGCCGCGATCTCCGTTTTGCTGACGGTGGTGGCGCTGGTGGCCTGTTACATCCCAGGTCGCCGCGCAACGAGAGTGAATCCGTTGGAGTCGCTGCGGTATGAGTGAGGCTGGAGGCTGGAGGCTAGGAACAGTCTCAGGTCTCAAATCTCAAGCCTTAGCACGCTCGCATTAGCACCTGACTTCAGTCAGGTGGGTGGGAGAGGGGAAACGGATCTAAACCGTTTCAACGGTTTATCGGGAAACCGTTAAAACGGTTAGCCAGAAGAACACACTCCCGATCACCGCACTGAAGTGCGGTGCTAATGAGAGGCTAGAGGCTGGAGGCTAGAGACTAGGAAAAACACAGAACCAGAATCTGAGACCCCTGAGACTTGAGACCCTTGAGACTTGAGACTTGAGACCCTGAGACTTGAGACCCCTGAGACCTGAGGCTTTCCCTAGTCTCCAGCCTGTTCCGGAGGACCGTATGACCAAACTTCTACAAGATCTGCGATACGCGCTTCGTACTATGCGCAAGCGGCCGGGGTTTACGCTGATTGCGGTGGTTACGCTCGCGCTCGGCATCGGCGCGAGCACGGCCATCTTTACAGTGGTGGACGCCGGACTGCTGCGCGGGCTGCCTTACAAATCTTCGGAACGCCTCTATCACATTTGGGAAAACACGCCGCAAAAGGAATTTCCGCAGCGCGAATTCTCATACCCTGATTATCAGGACTACCAACAGAACCAGGTGTTCGAAGAAATAGGAGCATATACCGGCGGCGGTGGGATCTTGAGTGGTCGCGGCGAGCCGGAACGTGTCTTTGCGCCGTCGGTCTCGGCGAATTTTTTCAACCTGCTTGGCGTTGACCCTTTGCTGGGGCGGACGTTTCAACCCGGCGAAGACAAGCAGGACGGACCGCGCGTAGTCGTTCTGACTTATGGAATGTGGCAACGCCGGTACGGCGGCGATGCGGGAATCATCGGTCAACAGTTAACGCTTAACGGCGATAGTTACACGGTGGTCGGAGTGTTGCCGGCGAGTTTCCAGTTTGCGTTGCGGGCGGCCGATCTTTGGCGTCCGTATCAACCGAGCGACGCACAGCGAACGCGCCGCTTCATGCACGGGACCAATTTGATTGGCAGGCTGAAGGCTGGCGTTACTCCGGAACAGGCCCAGTCGGAACTGGCCGTAATTGCGAAACGCATTGAACAGGAAAACCTGCAGTCGCACGCGGGCACCGGCGTGCGGCTGGTGCCCTTGCAGGAACAAGTCGTCGGACAAGTCAGGCCGATACTGTTGGTGTTGCTCGCCGCAGTCGGGTTCGTGCTGCTGATCGCATGCGCGAATGTCGCCAGCCTGTTGCTGACGCGTTCGTTGTCGCGGCAAAAAGAAGTTGCGATTCGCGCTGCGCTCGGGGCTAATCGTTGGCGCGTCGTTAGACAAATGCTGACTGAATCGGTGTTGCTTTCCCTCGTGGGCGGCGCCGCCGGTTTGCTGATTGCTTACTGGGGCGTAGATGCGCTCGTTGCCACGCTGCCGGATGCGCAAATCAACGCGCTCCCCTTTCTGAAAACTCTGCGGATTGATTCCGGCATTCTCGCTTTCTCATTTGGCTTATCACTGTTGACCGGAATTGTGTTTGGTTTGGCGCCGGCGATTCAATCGTCGCGGCCGGACTTAAACGAAGTTCTCAAGGAAGGCGGACGCAGCAGCGCGGGTGGTGCGCGGCATCGCCTGCGCAGCGTGCTGGTAACAACTGAGATCGCACTAGCGGTCGTGCTGCTCGTCGGCGCGGGATTGATGATGAAATCGCTGCTGCGACTGTTGCAGTCGAACATCGGGTTCAACCCGCAAAACGTTTTGACGATGACGGTCTCGGTGCCGCCGGCCAAGTACGGAGATTTCTTCAAGCAGAACGATTTCTTCGATCGTTTACAGGAACGCGTCGAATCACTTCCCGGCGTCACGGGCGCCGGCACGGTCAACGTGCTGCCGCTGCAGGGAGGAAACACTACGCGTTTTATTGTCGATGGCGATCCGGTTCCCCCTCCCGGCCAGGAAATCGAAGCAAACATTCGCGTTGTTAATGAGAGTTATTTTCAAGCTCTGGGCGTTCCGATGGTGGCGGGGCGCGGGTTCGATGAACATGACGGTGCTGCCGCTGCTGCAGCCGCCGCCAACTCTGCCACAGCCAATAATGGTCGCAATGCTACCAACGCGCCCAACCCGGCGATTGCCGCCGCGAACAATCTTCCAGGCGTCGTGATCATCGGCAAGACTGCGGCTGACAAGATCTTTGCCGGCCGCGATCCTATCGGCCGAAAACTGAGCTACCCGTCCAGTCAGGGGCCGCCGGACGTCATCATAGGGGTCGTTAGCGACGTCAAGATTGGCGGTTTGGATGAGGCAATCCGGCCCGTTCTGTATTTCCCCTTCCGCCGTTTTCCCGGCGTCGCTACCAACCTGCTGGTGCGCACTACGGCGGATCCGACAGCGCTGGCGAGCGCGATTCGCAGCGAGACGCGATCGCTGGAGCCGGATGTCGCGTTGTTCAGCGTTCGTCCTATGGCCCAGGTCATCGGCGATTCGCCGGCGGCGTTCATGCGGCGCTTCCCGGCGTTGTTGATTGGGATATTTGCGACGGTGGCATTGTTGCTGGCCTCGATTGGAATCTACGGCGTCGTTTCCTATTCCGTCAGCCAGCAGACTCATTACATCGGCGTGCGCATGGCCCTGGGTGCGCAAACTTCAGACATTCTACGGATGGTTTTGAAGCAGGGGCTGGGATTAGCTGTTGCCGGAATAGCAATCGGCGTGGTGGCTGCCTTTGGTTTGATGAGGTTGTTGCGGAGTCTGCTGTTCGAAGTGCAAGCCACCGACATAACCACTTTCGCGATCGTGGTGGTCACGCTGTTGATCGTGGCGCTGTTGGCCTGCTTCATTCCGGCAAGACGCGCAACGAAAGTGGATCCGCTTACCGCCTTGCGATACGAGTAGCGAACGCTATCCCAGCAGCGATGTCAGAACCGCCTGCTGTAGCGGGCGGTTGATCTCAGGCGATCAGGCAGGACGACAGAAACGTCAACCACGCTATAGCAGGCGGTTCTGACAAGAACACATAGCAACGCTGAAGTGCTGGCACTGCGCCAACGGACGAAATCAAAAGAGGAGGTACGAGATGTTTCAAGACTTACGACTGGGCCTGCGGATGTTACTGAAAAATCCCGGCTTCTCTGCAGTAATCGTGGCGACGCTTGCACTGGGCATTGGCGCGAACGTAGCACTCTTTTCAGTCGTCAATGGAGTACTTCTAAATCCGTTGCCGTTTGCGAATCCCGATCAGCTGGTGACGCTGGACCAGAGCAAGCCGAACTTCGATACCGGCGCTATGCCGCTGCCAAACTTTCGGGATCTGCAAAAAGAGAACCAGACGTTTTCCTCGATGGCCCTTTATCGCAACTTCGCTTACAGCCTGATCGGCGCCGGCGAAGCTGAGCGCGTCAGTGCCCGCCTCGTTACTTCAGATTTCTTCTCGGTGCTTGAAGTAAAGCCGGCGCTGGGACGGGCCTTTGCGCCCGGCGAAGATGAACCGGGCGCGGGACCGGTCGCCATGATCAGCGCCGACCTTTGGCAGCGCAAGTTTGGCGGCTCACCGGACGTCATCAATAAGAGCGTAACTCTGGATGACAAGACCTACACGATTATTGGCGTCATACCCCAAACCTTCACACTCTTTCGCGGGAGTGACGTTTATGTACCGCTCGGCCAGTGGAACAATCCAGCGCTCAAGTTTCGCAGCGCGGGTTTGGGTCTGCATGGGATCGGCCGGATAAAACCTGGCATAACCATCGCGCAGGCGCAGGCCGATCTAAGCGGCGTGATGGAACGGCTTGCCGCAACTTATCCCGACACCAATAGAAACAACGGCGCGAAGATTTCGTCGCTCAAAGAAAGAATGGTCGGCGGCATCGGACCGACCCTATGGCTGTTGCTGGGAGCCGTCGGTTTTGTGCTGCTCATCGCCTGCGTGAATGTCAGCAACCTCCTGCTGGCGCGCTCTACTGGACGGACTCGCGAGTTTGCGATTCGCGCCGCGCTAGGCGCGGGCCGTTGGCGTTTGCTGCGCCAATCTCTTACGGAGAGTTTACTGCTCGCAATGACTGGTGGGGCCCTGGGGTTAATTGCAGCCAGTTGGGGAACCAATGCGGCGCTCGCGGTCCTGCCTACGACCTTGCCCCGCGCCGCAGAGGTGGGCTTGGATTCGCGCGTCATGATTTTCACGGTAGCGATTTCGGTGTTTACGGGAATCCTTGCCGGACTCGCGCCTGCTTTCAAAACGACGGGTTGGCGTTTGTCGGAGACTCTCAAAGACGGTGGCCGCGGAGCGAGCAGCGCGCGCGGTCGTGCTCAAGCAATCATGGTTGCAGTCGAGATGGCGCTGGCGGTTGTTTTATTGATCGGCGCCGGGTTGATGGTTCGCAGCCTCCGCGCTCTCTGGAACGTTGATCCGGGATTTGATTCGGACAACGTTTTAACTTTCTCGCTCAGTCTTTCACCGGCTATGCGGACTGGCCCGCCGGAGGCGACGCGCGCCGCTTTGCGTGATCTCGGCAATCAGATCGCGTCCGCTCCCGGTGTACAGGCAGTTTCATTTTCCGCCGGCGCAATTCCTCTCGCGGGCGAGGACGATCTTTTCTTTTGGATCGACGGCCAGCCAAAACCCGCGAGTCAAAGCGAAATGAGCATGGCGCTGGTTTATCGGGTTGAGCCTGGATACCTGGCTGCCATGGGAATTCCGCTGCGACAGGGCCGTTTCTTTACCGATCACGATGATGAGCGATCGCAGAACGTGGTGGTGATTGACGAAGTCTTTGCCCGCAAACATTTCGGCGACGCCAATCCAATCGGCCGGCGGATTCGGCAGGACGAACAGGAGCCGCAGGAAATAATTGGCGTGGTTGGTCACGTAAAGCAGTGGAGCATCGATGCCGATGAAGAGCAATCACTTCAAGCTCAACTCTACGAGCCCTTCCGGCAGTTTTCCGATGATTCGATGAATGGACTGGCCGCAGGGCTCGGAGTGGTCGCACGTTACCGGGGGCCGTCGCCGCCTTTCGAATCGATTCGCCAGGTCGTACAGAGCCGCAATAAACAGAACGTGGTCTCCCGCCCGCAAACCATGAATGAGGTGATCGCGACCTCGCTCGCCCAACAGCGCTTCTCGATGATCCTGCTTGATGCTTTTGCCGTGACCGCATTGCTGCTGGCGAGCCTCGGACTCTATGGGGTTATTTCGTACCTGGTGGGCCAGCGCACGCACGAGTTGGGAATTCGCCTCGCGTTAGGCGCGCAACGCAGCGACGTGCTTCGTCTCGTGCTGGGCCATGGAATGAAAATGGCGCTCGCAGGAGTGGCGTTGGGGATCGTCGCAGCTCTGCTCCTGACGCGTCTGCTGTCAAAAATGCTTTTCGGTGTGAGTGCGACTGACCCGGCGACCTTCACGATAATTACATTGTTGTTGACGACGGTTGCGCTGCTGGCGTGCGTGGTTCCGGCGCGCCGTGCCACGAAGGTCGATCCATTGGTAGCACTTCGGTATGAATGAATTTGGAGGCTAGAGACTAGGGAGGTCTCAGGTCTCAGGTCTCAGGTTTCAGGTTTCAGGTCTCGGGGAGCCTCTCATTAGCACCCGACTTTAGTCAGGTGCTGCGATGGGTAGGACTGGATCGAAACCGTTTCAACGGTTTACCAGGAAAACCGTTGAAACGGTTAGCCAAATGAAGGCGGCTGGATCACCGCACTGAAGTGCGGTGTTAATGAGAACCGGGACGCTGGTAAAGACGCAAAACAGGACGTGAGAGTTGAGACTTGAGAGTTGAGACCTTCTCCAGCCTCTAGCCCCGAGTCTCTAGTCGCTAGCAGTAAGGAGAATTATGGAAAACTTTTGGCAAGACGTTCGTTACGGGCTGCGCATGCTTTTGAAATCGCCCAGCGTCAGCATTGTCGCCACTATTGCGCTGGCGTTAGGCATTGGCGCAAACACGGCCATCTTCAGTGTCGTGAATGCGGTGTTGTTGCGGCCGCTGCCGTTCGCAAATTCCGATCAGTTGATGATGGTTTGGGAAACTGACGCCACCCGCGGACAGGTTCGCGGGTCGGCTTCTTATTTGAACTTTTCCGACTGGCGCGATCAGAACCACGTCTTCGAACGTCTCGCTTCTTATCACAACAACGACTTCATCATGACTGGCCGCGGCGAATCGACGCGGTTGCAGGGTGCGGTAGTGAATGCTGATCTGTTTCCGTTGCTGGGCGCCGCTCCGGCGATCGGCCGCGGGTTCATGCCGGAGGAAGACAAGCCGGGTGAAGGCGGCCGCGTCGTCGTCCTGAGCCAGGCACTGTTTCAGAAGCGCTTCAACTCCGATCCGAACGTCATCAATCAACCGATGGTGCTCGACGGCCGCAACTACACGATCGTCGGTGTGATGCCGGAAGCATTTCAGTTTCCTGTTCAAAACGATCCGGTGGAACTCTGGACCACGGTGGCGATTGATCGCGAAGGCACAGATCCGATTACCGAAGAACGCGGCGCGCATTACCTAAATGTCATCGGTCGTCTGAAACCCGGCGTCACACGCGAACAAGCGCAGGCTGAGATGACGGCGATCAGCGGGCGCCTGGAACAACAGTATCCGGAAAAGAATCTGCACAAGACGAGCGCGGTCGAGCCGGCGTTGGAAGCGCTGGTGGGAAACATTCGCCCCGCCCTGTTGATTTTGCTGGGCGCGGTCGGCTGCGTTCTCTTAATTGCTTGTGCCAACGTGGCGAATCTGCTGCTCGCGCGCGCGATGATGCGCTACAAGGAAATGGCGATTCGCTCAGCGCTGGGCGCCAGCCGCGGGCGGATCGTGAGGCAGTTGCTAACTGAGAGTCTGCTGCTGTCATTGACTGGTGGAACCTTGGGATTGTTTCTGGCCCTGTGGTGGGCCGACCTGTTAGTCGCGCTGGGTAAACAGAACATTCCGCGAGCGCTGCAGGTCGGGTTGGACTGGCGCGTCCTCGCTTTCACCCTCGTGGTTTCCGTCCTGACGGGAATTGTTTTCGGGCTTGTGCCGGCGCTTCATTCTTCGAAAACCGAATTGACCGAATCGCTTAAGGAAGGCGGGCGCGGCTCGGGTGATGGCGCGCGACGCAATCGCATCCGCGGCTTGCTCGTGGTCAGCGAACTCGCAATCGCATTTGTGCTGCTGGTCGGCTCCGGTTTGTTGATTCAAAGTTTCTGGCGTCTGTATCAGGTCAGTCCCGGTTTTGAACCACAGAACCTGCTGACCATGGTTGTTTCAATCCCCGAGGTCAAATACCCAACCGAAAGACAGGAGCACTTCTTTGGCGAACTCCTGACGCGAGTGCGCTCGTTGCCGGGCGTGCAATCCGCCAGTGCCGTCACGCCGCTGCCGTTGAGCGGTGACATGTATCGCATCTCATTTGAAACTGAGGGCCGGCCGGTCGCGAAAGGCGATCTGCCGTCCTCAGACTTTTTTGTCATCGATGACAATTACTTTAAGACGCTTGGCGTTTCGATTTTGAAGGGCCGCGACTTCAATGAGCGCGATACTGAAAAAGCAACTCCGGTAATCATCGTCAATGAAACCTTCGCGCGAAAGTTCTTTCCCAACGAAGATCCGGTGGGCAAACGTATCAAGCCCGGGATTTCAGTCGACGACGAAAAGCCCGCCATGCGCGAGATTGTCGGAGTCGTGTCGACGGTGAGAAATCGCAATCTGAGTTCTGACCTGCGGCCTGGTTATTTCGTGCCCTCGACGCAGATTCCTTTCAACCAGATGACGCTGGTAGTCCGAACGACAACCGATCCGCACACCCTGATAACCGCGGTCCAAAATGAAGTCCGTGCGATGGACCAGGAGCTGCCCGTCTTCAACGTCAAGACGATGGAGGAATACATTTCTGCGACCGTCGCGGCGCCGCGTTTCAACACTACGCTGCTGGTGATCTTCGCGTCGGTGGCGCTCGTGCTTACGATCGTCGGCCTTTACGGCGTAATGAGTTACTCAGTCGCGCAGCGCACGAACGAGATTGGAATTCGCATGGCGCTGGGCGCCCAAACGCGCGACGTTCTGCGCTTGATTGTTTCGCAGGGGTTCAAGCTGGTGCTGTTGGGTCTGGCGCTGGGAATGGTGGGAGCGTTCGCACTGATGCGCGTTCTGGCCAGCTTGCTGTTCGGAGTTTCAGCCCGCGATCCGTATACGTTTGGCGCGGTGGCCCTGGTGCTGGCGAGTGTGGCTTTACTTGCCTGTTACATACCGGCGCGGCGTGCGTCACGCGTCGATCCGCTGCGGGCGTTGCATTACGAATAAGCCCGCCGCTAAACGATGGTGGAGAGCGGCAAAGGGAAACGATATGGAAACTCTATTTAAGGACCTACGCTACGGAGTACGAAGCCTGCTGAAGCGGCCCGGCTTTACTGCAGTTGCAGTGATTACGCTCGCGCTGGGGATCGGCTTGAACTCAGCCATCTTCAGCGTAATAAACGCAGTGCTGCTGCGGCCGTTACCTTACGACAACCCGGCGCGGCTATTGGCCTTTCGTTCCAATCAATCCGCATTGGATCTCGCTGACGTTCAGGCGCAAACACACACGTTCAGCAAAGTCGGCGGCGAAGTTTTGCAGGCGTTGGATTACACCGCCGGCAGTGAACCGGTCCAGTTTCAAAATGGCCATGTCACCGGCGGGTACTTTGAAACCCTCGGCATCAAGCCCGCGTTGGGCCGCTACATCACGAGCGATGACGACAAAGCCGGCGGCCCCTTCGTCGTGGTGTTGAGCCACGCGCTATGGCGCCGCCAGTTCAACGGCGATCCCGGCATCGCCGGCAAAACAATTCCGTTGAGCGGAAACGTCTACACCATCATCGGCGTGATGCCCGAGGGATTCGTCTCCCCGGGTGACAATGCCGAATCGTGGACTCCGGTGTTCGTCTCCAATCCCGTTGCCGCAAAATTTCGCGGCGTGCACTTCCTCCGCTCCTACGGTCGTCTGGCGCCAGGCGTCACAGTTGAACAAGCGCGCGGTGAAATGCAGTTGATCGACAAGAATCTTGGCGCGCAATACCCGGCCGAAAACAAAAACCGCAACACGGTTTTGATTCCATTGCATGACCGCATCGTCGGCGATTCGCGTCTGGCTTTGCTGGTGCTGTTTGCGGCGGTCAGCCTGGTGTTGCTGATCGCGTGTGCAAACTTTGCCAATTTGTTGCTGGCAAGGGCCGCCGAACGCGAACGAGAGTTTGTGATTCGCGCGGCCCTGGGGGCCGGACGTTGGCGACTGATCCGGCAACTGCTAACGGAAAGCTTGCTGATTTCATTAGCCGGCGGCGCGGTGGGTGTGCTGCTGTCCATCTGGGCCACCAGTTTGTTGGTGTCGTTAAAGCCGGAGAACCTGCCGCGCCTTCAGGAAATTGGCGTGGACCTGCGCGTACTAGGTTTCACTTTTGCGCTCTCATGCGCAACCGGGATCGTGTTCGGTTTGCTGCCGGCATGGACGGCTGCCCGCGGCGGTGTCAGCGAGGGACTGAAGGAGAGTGGGCGTACCTCAACCGCTGGCGGCGCGCGCCAACGTCTGCGTAGCACTTTCGTGGTCGTCGAACTGGCCGTCGCGCTAATCCTGTTAATGGGTGCCGGCCTGCTGATCAAAACATTCTGGAATCTGCGCTCCGTCGAACCAGGCTTTTCAACGCAGCGCCTGGTGACGATGCGAATCGAATTGCCGGAGTCGCGTTACAAAGAAGTTGATACCCAGATGCGCTTCCGTTCGCAGATGCTCGAGGACGTGAAGACGCTTCCCGGAGTGCAGGCTGCGTTAATCAGCGAACTGCCATTGAGCGGCGACAGTCTGAATCACGATTTTGTGATCGATAACCGTCCGCACATCGATCCGGGCGACGAGCCGAGCCTGGAATCGAGAAGTGTAATGGGCGACTACTTCAGGACGATGAAGATTCCGCTCCTGGCCGGCCGGGATTTTGACTCGCGTGATTTTTCCGAAAACGCGCCGCTCGTGGGGATCGCGAATGCCGAGATGGTACGTCAGTATTTTCCCAACGAAGATCCGCTCGGAAAACGCATGCGCTGGGCGCGAAATCCTAAAGTGGAGTGGATCACGATCGTAGGCGTCGTCGGCGACGTGAAGCATTTTGGCCTGGATTTGCCCGAACAACCCGGTCTGTATTCGCCTTACTCGCAGGCCCAGCCGTGGAAACGCTGGATGACCCTGGTGGCGCGTACGGAATCTGATCCGGGTGCGATGACTCAGGCCATCAAGCGCCAGATTTGGAAAGTCGATGCGCAACTGCCGGTAACAAAAGTGCTGACGATGCAGGACGTGGCGGCCACTTCTTTTGCCGCCCGGCGCTTCAATATGTCGTTGCTGGCAATGTTTGCCGTACTTGCTTTAGTCCTCGCCGCAGTGGGCATTTACGGCGTGATGTCGTACGCCGTTACGCAACGGACACAGGAAATAGGTATTCGCATGGCGCTGGGCGCGCAGGTGTTTGATGTGGTGAAGCTCGTGGTGCAGAACGGAATGGCCCTGGCGTTTATTGGAGTCGCCATCGGCGTGGCCGGCGCATTCGCCCTGACGCGGCTGATGACTACTTTGTTGTTCGGTGTAACGCCCACCGACGCAATGACTTTTACCGTCGTTCCACTTTGTCTACTGGTCGTGGCTCTGATCGCCTGTTACTTGCCGGCAAGGCGCGCCGCGAAAGTGGATCCCTTGGAGGCGTTGCGGTACGAATAATTCTTAACGTAGAGGGTTGCTGGTTGCGCCCCAGTCGTTTCCCGCCTATCTTTCTCCCTGAACCTAACGATGCCTAAGATACTGATTGCGGACGATCAAGCCGACGTGCTGGCAGCTTTGCGCCTGCTGCTGAAGGCCGAACACTTCGAGACTGAGACGGCCTCGTCTCCGGCTGCGGTGCTGAAAGCGCTCAACAGCCAGGAATTCGATGTAGTGCTCATCGATCTGAACTATGCTCGCGACACTACCTCAGGGAGCGAGGGCTTGGATCTGCTTACCAAGATTCATTCGCTCGATCCGTCTTTGCCGGTGGTCGTGATGACGGCGTGGGGCAGCGTGAACCTGGCAGTGGAAGCAATGCGCCGCGGAGCGCGCGACTTTATTCAAAAGCCATGGGAGAACGCGCGCCTGCTGGCCGTGTTGCGCACCCAGGTCGAACTGGCTGAGGCCTTGCGGCGCGGCAAAGATTTGGAAGCCGAGAATCTGGCGTTGCGCGATAGCGCAGGTGAAGCCACAACGCAAGTACCGCAGGTGATCGCCGAATCGCAGGCTATGAAAGATATTCTGCATCTGGTGGAACGAATCGGACCGGCGGATGCGAATGTCCTCATTACCGGCGAAAACGGCACCGGCAAGGAAGTAATCGCGCATTTGTTACATGCGTGTTCGACGCGCGCGGCCAAGCCGCTGGTCTCACTGAATGCGGGCGCGTTGGCCGAAGGGGTTTTTGAGAGTGAACTGTTTGGTCACGTGCGCGGTGCGTTTACGGATGCCCGCACCGATCGAGTTGGTCGTTTTGAGTTGGCTGACGGCGGCACATTGTTCCTGGATGAAATCGCAAATGTGCCGCTTAACCTGCAGCCGAAACTGCTGCGCGTGCTGCAAACAGGGGAATTCGAGCGCGTCGGTTCTTCAAAGACGCGAAAGGTGAATGTTCGCGTACTTTCGGCAACCAACGCCGATCTGAATTTAGAGGCCGCGCAAGGTCGCTTCCGGCAGGACCTGCTCTTTCGTTTGAATACCGTGGAAATTCACTTGCCGCCGTTGCGCAACCGGCCTGAAGATATCGCGCCGCTCGCCAACCATTTTCTCCAAAAGCACACCGAGCGTTATCACCGGAACATCACCGAATTCACGCCGCCGGCGTTTGAGGCTTTACGGCAACACGCCTGGGCCGGAAACGTGCGCGAGTTGGACCACGTGGTTGAGCGTGCGGTGCTAATGAGTTCCAGCAGCGTAGTGACGGCGTTTGACCTCGCGCTGCAGCCCACGCCCGATGCGCGCTTGTCGGCGCACTTCGAAGAATTGAGTTTGGAAGAAGTAGAACGGCTGTTGATTCAGAAAGCGCTGGCGCGTTGCGGCGGCAATGCCAACCGGGCGGCGGAATCATTGGGCCTGAGTCGCAGCGCTTTATACCGGCGCCTGCAGAAGTATGGATTATCATAGCCGTGTGAACACCAGCGCCAAACCGCCGCAGCATCATTCAGCTATTTCCAGCCTCGACCCGGCGCTGAAACATGGCAGCCGCCTGGTATTCGAAAAACGCGTTACCGTCCTCGCTCTGGCGGCCGGGTTTCCCGCCATGGTCCTCGCCGGGCTCCTGCTTTGGCTGAATGGATACTCGGGCCGGCTGCAATGGACGGTTGATCTTTTCCTGCTGATCTTCTGGCTGGCCATAGCCTTCAACCTCAAACAACGGATCGTCCGGCCACTTCAAACCCTCTCGAATATTCTGGCCGCGATACGGGAAGGCGATTACTCAATTCGCGGGCGGCGCGCCGCGACCGGTGATGTACTGGGCGAGGTGATGCTGGAAGTGAACGACCTGGGCCAGACCCTGCGGGACCAGCGCCTGGGCGCTCTCGAAGCAACGGCCTTGTTGCGTGCGGTGATTGCCGGGATCGATGCCGCCGTCTTCGCGTTCGATGGCGAATACCGTTTGCAGCTGATCAATCGCGCGGGGGAAAGGTTGTTGGCCAAAACTTCAGATCGGTTGCTGGGAAAAACCAGCAGCGATCTGGGACTCGACCAATGCTTCAATCGTGAAGTGGGCTTCGGTTCCCCGACTACCCAGATCGTTTTTCCCGGCGCGGTGGGGCGCTGGGATATTCGTCAAAGCGTGTTTCGCGAAGGCGGCGTCCAGCATCACCTACTGGTCCTGACGGACCTCAGTCAGACTTTGCGCGAGGAAGAGCGCACGGCGTGGCAGCGATTGTTGCGAGTGTTGGGTCATGAACTCAACAACTCGCTTGCTCCTATAAAGTCTGTCGCCGGCAGTCTTGCCGATCTGCTGGGACGGCAACCGACGCCTGCTGATTTAGGAGACGACTTGAAACGCGGGCTGGAGGTCATCTCTTCGCGCGCCGATTCGTTGGCCCGCTTTGTAGATTCTTACTCGCGGCTGGCCCGCTTGCCGCAACCGCGCATGGAGCCACTCGACATCGGCGCTCTCGTAAGGACTGTGCCGAAACTCGAGACGCGTTTGCCCGTCACAGTTGTCCCGGGTCCGGAACTCGTCATTCACGGTGACAACGTCCAACTGGAACAGTTACTGATTAATCTCGTGCGCAACGCGGTGGATGCGTCGCTGGAAACCGGCGGAGCGGTCGAGGTCGGCTGGACGCAAAAAAATAGTCATGTGGAAGTTTGGGTTCGTGATGAAGGACACGGGCTCGCCAATACCGCCAATCTGTTCGTGCCCTTCTTCACAACCAAGACCAGCGGCTCGGGCATCGGTCTCGTCCTTTCGCGGCAAATCGCCGAAGCGCACGGCGGCACGCTAACTTTGGAAAACCGGGAAGACGTTGGCTGCGAAGCGCGACTGCGGCTGCCAATGTAAATAGAAATATGGAGTGCGCCGGCAGAGCGCAGCAGCGACGGCGCTTTAGATTGTCTTTACCTAACAAATCCAAAGCGGTGTCGCGCTTCGCTTGCCACCGCACTCCAAATTTGGCTCGCACGGCGCTGCGGACGCACCCACTCTCAAGAGTACTTCCGAATTGATCCGCTCGCCGAACGGTGATATCTGCTAGCAATATCGGCTGGAAAGTTAGGCGCCCCCACCGCCGGGACACCGACATTCGCCGATGAAACTGCCCCATTAGAGCTACCGAGAGCCCCCTTGAAAACTCTGTATCGCCCCCCGTCAGTACGTTAGTAAAGTTGCAGTGACTAATTTGTCACGACTTTTGCGCCCCATTTGCCGTCTAAGCCTTTGACGCTCCGCCGTCGTGCTGGCTGAAGTTATGATCCGTCGGCTTGGCTTGGGTACTCCCAGCTCATGCGCAAAACAGTATTTCTGCCACTCGCAATCCTGCTGCTCGCATTGACGTCCCACACCGTCGCAGCGAGCGAAAACATCTTCGATTTGAGGGACTTCGGCGCCGTCGGAGATGGCGAAGTAGACGACGGTCCGGCCTTGCAGCGCGCGCTCGATGCATTAGCTGAAGCGGGCGGCGGAACCCTTCTGGTGCCGCAAGGGCGCTACGCGATTCTTACACCGGTGGCGAAGGATTTCTCGGGAACAGCGTCATCAGTCAGCATTATGGGTGTCGAATCATCGGCAGTTATCGATAACACGGGTCAAGGCATGGTATTAGCTCAGGGCCTTGATCTTGTTTCTGAGTTTGCACCGATGACGGGCGCCAGCGAGGTTGCGCTTAGCATCTCCGGGCTACAGCATTTCCTCATCCAGAACATCGGCTTCATCGGGACACCTGAAATACAAACAGACGCGAAAATCACGCTTCGGTTCGATGATGTTGCGGATGCGATTATCAGGCATTGTGAATTTTACGGCTTGATGAGCGCTGAACCCGGCGGCGCGATTGTGCTCGCTAGTCAAAGCAAGTTGACCATCGATCTCAGCAAGTTTCTCGGCTCTACCGGCAACAGCGCCTTCAACGTGCCGGTAGTAGAAAACATTCGCTGGAAGGGAATTGCCGTCACGAACTCCACCTTCCTCGACTACGGTTTGCGCCCGGAACTCTACGGCAAAACTGGAATGGGGACACCGCTCTCATGGATCAATGTGGGCGGCGCGGAGCCGGTGACCGCCGATTCGCCACGACGCGAGTGCGTTTTCGATAACGTCTTCCTGGACGAAGGAGCCCTGGCGGGAGTTTTTGTGATTCCACAGTTGTACCAGCCGGACAGCGCGCCCATCGATCTGGTTTACATCAGCGGACTGCGGATGAACGTGAGCAATGTCAACTGGTGGGGCAATTATTTCTTTGGCGTAAACGATGTCCTGATCGAGAAGTCGCGCTATGAGTGGAGCCACAATGCCGATGCCGCCATCAATATCAATGGAGCCGGTACGGCGATTCTTGATGGACTTGAATGTTTAGTGAATGCCAATCGCATTCGCGCCGATGCCACCACCCAAGATCTCTTCGTCATCAATTCACTTTATGACTTCCTTGATTCAGATGCGCAAAACACGCAAGTCCTGACTACGGAAACTCCCGCCGACGATCCGGTGCAGTATGTAAGGCAACAGTTTGAAGTCCAACTCAACCGCTCGCCTGATCCGGCAGCTCACTTTTACTGGTCTGCGCGCCTCCTGCGTTGCGGTGAAGACACGGAATGTGAGACGGCCGTACGCGCCGACCTCGCTGCATTTCTCAGCAATGCCCCGGCGGCGAACTTTTCGCTCAGCGGCCGGGTAACCGATGAAAACGGCGGCGCCATTAACCAGGCTACGGTTTCTTTAACCGGATCCCAAACGGTCGCAACTCAGACGGGCACCGATGGACGATATGCTTTCGTCGATCTGCCAAGCAGTGGAGTTTACGAGGTTACGAGTTCCAAAGCCGGCCATGCTTTCAACCATGCAAGTCTGGAGTTCACAACTCCAGCGGGCGATCAAGTGGCGGACTTCACCGGTACGGCAAACAAATACAGAATCGCCGGTCGGATTGCTGATGCAGACGGCACTGGGATAGCGGGAATCAACCTTGCCCTGACAGGCGGAATGACTGCATTGGTGACCACGGACGCGAATGGCGATTTCGAATTTCCAGACTTGTCGCCATTCGAACGCTACACCGTCACACCCACGCTTGAGGACTACACTTTTCAGCCATCGATTTGGACCATAGACGAGTTGACGGAGGACCAATCGGGCAGCATTATCGCAATTCACGATACCCATGCAATTCAGGGCCGGGTAACTAAATCCGATGGTTCGTCAATTGCCGGCGTGACGATTACACTTTCCGGTACCAACGTGGACGCGACGACTACCGATGCAGGCGGAAACTATTCTTTCGTCGGTCTCCACGCGGGTGGGAACTATATCGTTGCGGTCTCAAAGGCAAACTACTCCTTCACCCCTGCGAGTAGAGTCGTTAACGACCTGAGTGCCACCACCACAGTTAATTTCACCGGCGCCCTTGTGAACTACACCTTGAGCGGCCGTGTCACTTCGGGCGGAGTTGGGTTGGGCAATGTAGTGGTTGGCTTGACCGGTTCGAAAAACGCTGCGGCGACGACGGACGGCGGGGGAAACTATTCCTTCAGTGTCAGCGCAGAAGGGAACTACACGATTACGCCGTCGCTGCCACACTATTCGTTTACACCCGCCAGCGGTAGTTTCACTGCTCTGAATGCAAACCAGAGCCGAGACTTTTCCGCGACGTTAAGCCAGCACAGCATCAGCGGTCGCGTGGCGAAGTCGGATGGCAGCGCGCTTTCAGGAGCGACAGTTACCCTCTCGGGATCGCAAGCGGCAACCAGTACGACGAATGGCACCGGAGACTATTCGTTTCCGTCGCTTACAGGCGGTGGCACTTTCACGGTAACGGTAACAAAGAGTCATTACACTCTTCAGCCGTCCGGGCGCACCTTCGTTGACCTAAGCGCAAACCAAACCGCAACCTTTTCGGGCACGCTCAATAGCCATGCGATCACCGGGCGCGTTACCGGTGCGGCAGGAAGCGGTCTGAGCGGCGTAACAGTAACACTCTCCGGCGCGCAAGCTGCGACCGCATCAACCAACGCGAATGGCGATTATTCCTTCAGTGGAATTCCCGCCGGCGGAAACTACACGATTGCGTTATCGCGGGCGAACTACTCGTTCACACCGGCCAACAGAACCTGGAACGATCTAGGTGCCAATCAAACCGCTAACTTCACCGGCGAACTCGTGAACTATAAAATCAGTGGCGCGGTTACGTTCAACGGAGTTCCATTGCCGGCAGTAGCGTTTACGATTAACGGCTCAGAAAACGCCACGATGACGGCAACGGACGGCAGCTATTCACATCTGGCGCCGGCGGAAGGTAGTTATACGATTACGCCATACTCGACGAGATACTTGTTCACGCCTGCTAGCGTCACGGTGACTATCCTTAGCGCGAACTCCGTCAGTAATTTTACAGCGGCATTGAAACCGGGTGTGCCCATTTTGGTTTCGCAGGCGAGCAGTACGCGGGCGCTTGCCTTCGACTCATTACTGCAGGTGCCGGAACCTTTTCAGCTAACGTACTCCCCAGCGTGGTCCGCCGATGCGCGCACTCGCGTGATGTTATTCGCAATGAATTTTGACTTGGCCGCGAACGAGGACGCAGGATCGATAACTGCCGACGGTGAAGACGGCGTGCACCTCATCTATCCTTTAACCGTCGAGTACATCGGAAAAGTGTCAGGTTACGATTGGCTAAAGTGCGTGGTGTTGAGGTTGGATGACAGCATGGGAAATGTCGGCGACATCCTGGTGCGAATAACTTATCGCGGCGTTGCCAGCAACCGGGTCCGCATTGGCATCGGCCACATCGGAGGTGGACTACAGGACGATCCCGATGCAATCCCCACACCCGGCGCGCCGTAATTGTGGGGGCGGCACTCCGTGGCCGCCCCCTTTTGGAGTGCGGTGGCAAGCGAAGCGCGACACCGCTCTGGATTGCCTATCCGAGGAATCTCGTTTCGAGAGTCAATCCAAAGCGCCGTCGCCGCTTCGCTCTGCCGGCGCACTCCAAAAAAAGTGGGTGGCCACGGAGTGCCACCCCTACAACTCACGCGAGGGTTTTGTCGGTTCCCCGGATCAGCTCTTTGAATCGCGGATCGGAACGCAACGCCTCCAGGTGCGGATCGACGCGGACAAAGGTGAAACCCACGGCGTGCTCGCGGTCGGCACGTGTCAGCCAGTCTATGGCGTTGTCCTGATCTCCCAACAAACAATAAATGATGGCGATTTCATACGCTGTGATCCACTCTTCCTGGCGGCGCGCCAGGATCTCATCAAGGATCGCCCGCGCCTCGTCGTGTTGTCCGATCGCGGCCAGCACGTGCGCTCGCTTGGCGCGCGTCGTCGGAGTGTCGCCGGCGAAGCTGCGCTCCTGTTCATAAGCAGCGAGCGCTTCGGCGTGCATGCCCTTCTTCTCATAAGCCCAACGCAGGATCGTGTGCGCAGACACGGCGCCCGGATCGAGCGTTAGCGCCTGATGACATTGATCGATCGCGTCATCAAATCTGCCCGCCAGGAATAAAACATTAGCCAGCGCCGTGGCGATCACGGAGGATTGCGGAGAAATCTCGCGAGCGCGTTCCACTTCCGCCGCCGCCTCTTCATGGCGGCCCATCGCCGAAAGGCTGTAGGCGTACCACCGATGGGCCACCTGATTGCCGGGCTTTAACTGAATTGCTTTGCGCAGTTCACGTTCGGCGTCGGCCCAATCCCGATCGTGATGCAACCTGACGAAACCTAACGAGGCATGCGCCTCTGCGAGTTGCGGGTCCGCAGCGACGGCCTTCTGCGCAAACTCCTTCGCGTGTTGCCATGCCTCCGCGGGTGCCGGCTCCAGATACCAGTTCAAGAGAGCGTAGCAATCGGCGAGCTCCGAATAGGCCAGGGCGAACTTGGGATCGAGTTCCACCGCGCGCTCCAAGCGTTCGATCGCCTGGCGCAAACCTTCAGCGGAACGCCGCGTCGCATAGTAGCGTCCGGCTGTGTACAACTGGCGTGCTTCCTCGTTCTCGCCTGACTGCGTGTCGGGCGCTGGACGAGGAACCGGCGAGGTCACAGCGGCGCGAGAAGCAATCGCTCGAGATCGTTGAGTCTTAGTGCCGGCGCCGAGGCGAACGCGGCTGTTATCGACTGCAGGGTTTCTGGTCTTGCTCAAAAGCTCTTCGAACTCCGGCTCGCCGCGTAGCGGATCAAGTTGCGGCTCCACCCCCAGCCAAACCAGCCAACCTTCGCGTATCTCGTACGATTCGCGCAGCAGTCGCAACGCGGCTTCGGTCTCGCCCAGCGCCACGTGAATTAGCGCGCGATGATAAGGAGAGACAAAGGAAGTCCGCGACATTTCATTCAGCCGGTCGAGGGCGGCGCGCGCGTCGTCCTTCCTTCCGGCCGCCGCATAAGCCGCTCCCAAACACGCCACGTAAAACTGGCCGCCGCTTGAAAGATCCAGAACTCTTTCCGAAATGGCCGCCGCTTCGGGACCGCGGCCCACGGCCCGCAGCGTCCAGGAGTAAGTGGCTAAGCCGTAAGTAAAATCCGGAACCGCATCCAGCATGTTCTGGAATGTCGTGATGGCGGCGTCGAAGCGGCGCGACTGGTAGTAACACCAGGCCAACGCCTGCATGATGCTGGGCGACAGCGGATCGAGTTCGCGCGCGCGCAGCATTTCGTCGAGGGCTTCGTTAAAGCGTCCGACCATCAAAAGGTGGAAGCCGTACCAGTGATGCCCGGTCGCGTAGTTCGGATTGATTTCGATTGCGCGGCGATGCTGCGCTTCAGCTACCGCCCAGTCGAAGTGGCAGACCGTGGCAAACCCCAGAGCGCTGTAGGCTTCGGCGGAAGTGGGATCGAGGTCGACTGCCTTTTGCGCGGCATCCTTGGCGGCCGCGGCGCATTCCGCGAAGGGCCTGATTCCAAAAACGCCGAGCCAGTTGTAGTAATCCGCGATCCCCGTGTACGCCAGCGCGTAATCAGGATCAAGCTTAATCGCATGGTTGTAACACTCCAGCGCTTTGGCGAAGCCTGATTCGGTATACGTGTTCCAGTAATAACGGCCGCGTAAATAAGTTTCAAAGGCTTCAGCGCTGTGTGTGCCGCGCTTGGAAAGTTGGCGTTGTTCGTCACCGGTTAGTTGCGGCAGCAGTGCGTTCGCGACCTGCTCGGAAATTGAATCTTCGATCTGCAGCACGTCGGTAGAATCTTCGTCGAACTGTTCGGCCCAACGAGTGACTCCTTCGCTGACGCTGAGCATCTGCGCAGTTACCCGCAGCCGCGAGCCGGAACGGCGCAGGCTGCCGTCGATGATGTAGTCAACTCCGAGATCGCGCCCCGCCAGCAAGGGATCGACTGAAGCCCCGCGATAATTGAGTACGCTGCTGGTGGGCCGTACGATCAGCCGTTGCACGTTGCTGAGCCGCGTGATCAGTGCATCGGCCAAACCAACGCCCAGATATTCATCGCCCGTATGTTCGGCAGGCGAACCGACGACTTTGAACGGCAGCACGGCAATCGACTCCTGCCCGGCGAGCGAATTTGCCGGCAGTGTTGGCAGGACTGCCAGCCGGTGATTCAGTCTTCGCAGCAGATCGTTGAACCGCGGATGTCCATGGAGTGGATCCAATTCCGGATCGACGCCCATCCAAAGGACCTTGGCATCGTTGACCTCGCGAGCGCGTTCCAGTAAATCCAGCGCCGTCTCGAGATGGCCCAACGCACAGTTCAGCAAGGCCAGATGATAAGGAGAAACGTAGCGCCGCCCGGACAGCAAACTCAGTTCCCGAAGTGTTGCCTCGGCCGCTGCGGCATCCCCTGACTGCGCCTGGGCCGATCCCAATCGAGCGAGCGTATGTGATGCTTTGCCCATGAACTCAACGCATTTTTGGGCCGCCGCGATCGCTTCTCCGTGCCGTCCCAGCCGGCTCAGCAGAAAGCTGGAGACGTAAAGCATCATCAGGTTGTGCGGTTCCGCGGCCACAGTGTCGACGGCGATGGCCGCGCCTTCTTCGAAACGTCGCGCGTGATACGACACCCAAACGAACGTGAAGCGGGAAATGATGGCGAGAGGATCGAGATCGCGGGCGATGCGGGCTTCGCGCAAACTCTCCGTGAAGCGGCCTTCCATTGCCAGTTGTAGCGCGTACCAGATACGGGCCGTCGAATAATTGGGATTGAGTTCGATGGCCCGAAGTATTTCGCGCTCGGCGCTGGCCCAGGCAAAATCGCGGCAAAGGATTGCCTGGCCCAGAGCGCCGTGTCCTTCAGCCAGCGACGGGTCGAGGGCAACCGCCGTTGACGCCGCTTCATGCGCCGCCGCGGAACATTCGGCGAAAGGCAAGACGGTAAAGCTGCCCAGCCAACTATAGTAGGCAGCAATGCCCGCGTAGGCTACGGCGTAGTTTGGATCGAGCGCGATCGCCTGGTTGTAACAAACGATGGCCTTCGCAAAACCATCTTCTGTGAAAGTGTTCCAGTAGAATCTGCCGCGCAGGTACGCTTCATGGGCCTGGGGATCGTTCGTGCCACGCTTCGCCAGTCTGAGCCGTTCTTCACCGGTCAGGTGCGGGACGAGAGCTTCAGCGACGTGCGACGAAATCGCATCTTCCAGGCTCAGTACGTCGGTAAATTGTTCGTCAAATTGCCCCGCCCAAACAGCCGTGCCATCGCGCACGTTCAGAAGTTGGACCGTGACCCTGATCCGTTCCCCGGCGCGCCGTACGCGCCCGTCCAGCACGAAGGCCACCGCCAGTTCACGTCCGGCCAGCATAGGATCGGAATCAGTGCCATAGCGGAGCACACTACTGGTGGGCCGCACGGCGAAACGTCCAATTCCGCTCAGCCTCGTGATCAGCGCATCCGCCAATCCGGTTCCCAGATAGTCAGATCCGGAATCTGAAGGAGGCGCCAGATCGAGTAGTTTCAAAGGCAGCACCGCCAGCGAGTTTTCCTGGGGACTCGGTTCGAGGCTGGCATGGGGACGGAAAGGCGGCTCCGGCGATTCCGAAACCGGCCGGCCCTCGATGTAGCGCGTGATGTCGTCGCGCAGCTCTTGCGCGGTTTGATAACGCCATTCCGGCTCTTTTCGCAAAGCCCGCATGACGATCCGGTCGAGATCGCCGGCGAACTCACGTCGCAGCGTTTCGAGAGTTGCGCTGCGTGCCGAATACAACTGGCTAAGCGTCGTGGCTTCGTCGCCCGTAAAGGACGACGGCAACACATCCTCCGGACGAGTGATGATGAAGCTCAACGGCGCGGGCGGTTCTTCACAAATGACGCGCGCAATTTCATGCGGCGCGCGATTGCGCAAACGATATGGCCGATGGCCGGTTAACAGTTCATACAACAATACGCCGAGGGAATAGACGTCAGTAGTCGGTGTGGTCTGCGCGCCCTGGACCTGTTCCGGCGACGCGTATTCCGGTGTCATCAACCGCATCGCCGTCGCGGTGGGATCGTGTGTGATATCACCCGCGAGGTCCGGGTTCAGGAGTTTGGCGATGCCAAAATCCAAAAGCTTCAGCACGCCTTCTGAAGTTACCAACACGTTCGAAGGTTTGATATCGCGGTGCACGACCTGCTTCTGGTGCGCGTAGTGAACTGCGTCGCAGATCGTGCTGAATAGTTTCAGCCTCTCGTTTACACTTAGTTTGCGCTCGTCACAATAAGCGTAGATTGGCTGGCCCTCGATAAACTCCATCACGAAATAGGGCAAGCCGTCGTCGGTCGTTCCGCCATCCAGCAGGCCGGCGATGTGCGGATGATCGAGGGCGGCGAGTATTTGTCGCTCTTTGCGGAACCGCCGCAGGATGAAATCAGTATCCATGCCGCGCTTTACGAGCTTGATCGCGACGCGCCGGGTGAACTCGTTGTCGGCGCGGAGTGCTTCGTAAACTGCGCCCATGCCGCCGCGTCCAATCTCGCGCTGGACCTCATAAGCGCCGAGGCGCCGTCCAATCATCGGATCGAGATCTTCTTCGAAATCAGGTAATGACGGGAACGAGCTGAGATCGGTATCGGCCGCGTACAAGGGCTTTTCCAGCAGGTCGCCGGCGCTGTCATGCTGCGAGAGGAGTGATTCCACGTCGCGGCGCAGATCGGTATCCCCGCCGCAAGCGTCAGAGACGTAGGGCACGCGTTCTTCAGGCATTAGATCAAGCGCTGCCTGAAAAATCTCTTCAACTTGTCGCCAGCGTTCGGGGGTCATAAAGACTGTTGGCGCTTATTAAGTAATTTGCGTGACCAGGAAAGGAGGTCGTACTGGATTACCCGCCTTGTTCGTTCTCAGTTACTGCTTTGCATTTCACCGTAAAGCCAGGCCTTGGCCATCCGCCAGTGCCGTTTGATCGTGGTCGGGGTGACGCCGAGAATGTCTGCGGTCTCCTCAATCGAAAGGCCGCCGAAATAGCGCAACTCAATAATGCGCGCCTTTTGCTCGTCGAAAACCGCGAGGGCCTTGAGCGCGTCGTCGAGGGCAATCAGTTCACCGCTGCGCTCGACGGCGCGATCGATGTTTTCATCAAGGGAGAGCTTTTGAAAATCCTGGCCGCGTTTTTCCGCGTTATGCTTGCGCGCGTGGTCCACCAGGAGCCGTCGCATTATCTGGGCAGCCACGCCGAAAAAATGGGCCCGGTTCTGCCAATTTACCCGGGTTTGATCCACCAGCCGCAAGTAAGCCTCGTGCACGAGGGCAGTGGGCTGAAGGGTGTGATCCGGGCGTTCTCGACGCAGATAATTTGCCGCCAGTTTTCGTAGTTCATCGTAAATTACCGGTAATAAAAGATCAACCGCACCCCGATCGCCTTTAGAGACTTCGATCAGGAGTTGGGTGACGCTGTCAGTCGGGTGCTGATTCACGTTTGGGGGGTCTCCAAATAGATGAACTGAAACAATTCTGACGCGCCAGTATAAAGCACAACCTACCGATTGCGGATTCCGGATTGCAGACTGCGGATTTACAAATAAACGGAAGCCATCTTAAATACGCCAAATTCCCACATTCCGTAGTCCGACATCCGCATTCCGCAATCGCCTGCCCGCCCGCTACCGCAGGCGGTTCTGACTTTTTTTATTCCAAGTGGTCCTTTTCGTCGATTCGTTGCGCGTTAGTAGGTGAAGGCAATAAAACAGAGCCTTTAGAAAGAGAAAATCATGAGCGCGAATCAATTAAGTATAAAGAGCTATAACGTAGTCGGACAAATAAACGCCGTCAATACGGCGAGCAGTTTCTGGAGCAAGATCGGTAGCTGGCTGACACGGATACTGGGATGCTGGCACACAGAGATGAGCCGCCCGCTCTCCATCGGTGGCCAGACCTACCGGACCTGCCTGGATTGCGGCGCGCAGAGACAGTTCAATACCGGCAACTGGGAAATGCAGGGCAATTTTTACTACCGGCGGGCGACCACTAATCTTTATGCGCGATAGGGCGAGTCAAAGAGCGAAGAGCGAATAGGCAGGGGGCAAAGAGTTAAGAGCAAGGGGTTAGGCGGGGGGCTGGAGCGGTGGCTATGGGCGGGGGGCCTGGCCACCGCTCTTTTGCTGTGAAAAACCGACGGAAGCACGGGCGCGCTATCAAGCCAAAGGTCAGCGAACGCCGGCAGTTGATTCCTTGACGGTTGCGGAACGATTCTTCGTGAGGTAAAGCTTCGCCGCTTCGACTCGCGCGAGTCCATTTTGTTCTTTTGCTGTAAGTCTCTCGGCGATCGCCGACACCTGCTCAAAGTCCGTGTTGATTAAAGGATCGATCGCGCTACGAAAATCAAATCCAATTCCAGGCGCCGCGACGGTTGCAGCCGATGTGGAAACGGCTCCAACCCCTAGTTTAGGCGGAGTCCCATTGAGGAGATCGAATCGGTCCAGCTTGTTGATCATTTGCACTGCTTGCTCGAGAGACTTCAAAGCCCGATCCGAGTCGAGTTTCGCCAGAACGGCCGTTCTACCCAGTAGAATCTTTGCGGTGTTTGATGAAGCATCGTCCTGCCTGATTTCACGATCAAGGTCATTGAGCAGATCAAGCGCGCGCTGCTGATTTAGGGTCACTTCGCCGGGCCCACCCTTCGCTAATTCCGAGGCAAGCAGCCTTTGCGCGATGGCGATCTTGACAACTGCTTGCCGCGAGGGCTCGGCGATCGTCGAAACAAGATCGACGGCCTTGCCAATATCTCGCTTCGAAACAAAAAATAACGCCGCGCGGTAGAGCACAAAAGAGATTGCATCGCGGCGCAAATCGAGGTCGTCGATCTTCTGCGCGATGCGCTTCGCCCGTTCATAGTCGTCGGGATTGGTAGTCAACGCCACCCTAAGATAAGCAACGTTTCGAAACGATGTGTTGCTCTCTTTATCGGCGCGGTCTTCCAACTCGGCGATTCGCTTTTCATAGAGTTCCTGCTTGGTCAGGCGCTTCGTGCTTTCGGCGCTATCGGGGGCGCGCGTTGACGTGTCAGCTGGTTCGGCTTCACGGTCCGTCATCAACTGGCGTCCCAACTGGCTCAGAAACCCCCCAGCTGACGGCGCGAGTTCCGGTGCGAAGACCGCATACTGTCGCGCCACGAGGTTGCCCAGGCTTAGAATCTGCTGCGCTCTCTCTTTGCCCTCCGGGGAACTAAGCGAGACCGGGGGCGTCAACACCCGCTGGTAAACGGCAGTCAGGTAACTCCTGGCCCGCTGAGGTTCGGTCGACGCCACGGCGGCAAGACTTTGCTGGGCGGGATTCACCACGAGCATACCCTGGCCGGCGGCCCCCGCCGAGAAAGTAAAGCCAGGCTGAAAAAGGTAACCCGCCAGGATCTGCGCTTCGGAAGGATCGGGTAAACCGCTATTAAACCTGGTTAACGCCAGGTCGAAGAGTCGATTAGCCAGCGGCACATTTTTACTGCGCAGGCCAGTCAGAATATTTTGCAGTTTATAAGAAAGACCATCCCCCAAACTGTCTACGGCCAAAGAGAACGCCTCTTCCGGGTTCGACTCCAACACCTGCTGGGCCATACTCAATAGCTGCTCGCTACGTGCTGTGCGATCGTCGAAAGCGCCTCGTTCCTTCCTATCTCTGGGGTCCCTCTCAGATAATTGCTTCATGAATTCATCTGCCAATTTTGGATCGTGCTGCCGGGCTATCCTGAGGACCGTCGTTCGCAAGTGATCTTGCGATGAGCTGGTGAAGAAAGCTTTGAGTTTCTCATCGCTGGGAGCGGAAGATACCTGGTTGGCCATCTCCCAAGCCCTTCGCAGCCACTTACCTGACTGGTTCGGATCATCACCCCAGCATAAATCTGCGGCATCTGCCAGGACCGAGACTGCTGCTTCCTTGTCATTCCACAGCGGAGCCTCCGCGGCAACTTGCCTGATGGTTGAGAGAGCATAGAGCACCAGTCGTTGACGCGTCAGCTCTTTAGCGGTAGTAGCGCTCTGGGCCGGCACTTGAGAAAAGGAGAGGCCCACGAAGCAGTGGAGTAGCAGGAACGCCGCCGCCATCCTTGGCGATCTCATGGCGTCCTCCGCTGGGTGGTTATATCGCGAGACTTCAAGGATGATGACTTTACGTTAAACGTTTCGTCGTTGCCGATCTCGATATTGATCTCAAACCGCGCGCCCGGAAAATTCGCAAAATCCCAGATGCGAGCCACAGGTATGGTCAAAGTCTTTTTCAGCTTGGCATCATGCACATTGATAACTGAATAAAAAACGAAAATCTGAGATTTCGCATCCTGGCCCGGGGCCAGCCGATCCGCGGGCTGATGCTTCAGTTTTTCCAACGTCAGCGCATCAAAGGGAATTTCCAAAGTCAGTGTTTGACCGCTTGCGGAGGCCAGCGGCTTTGCAAGCGTCGCTTTCTTAATCAAGTCGCCCGCACGTTCCGAACTATTATCGTTGAGTTTTGCTCTCTCCTGAAAGAGGCGGCTTTCAGGGAGCATTCGCAGCTCGTAGGCGATCTCCCATTTGCTGCCTGGAAGGTTTAGCCCGGGCGCCTTCATCAAACGCACCGTGACGACACCGTATCTGGGAACCTTTTGCAAGGGTCGCGAGTTCGTCCCCGCCACCGGGACAGACCCTCGCGACATCAGACACAGCAGAAACGAGATCGTGAACAGCCACCTTTTCATTTCGCCTCCATCTCACCGACATCCTTGATTAATACAGTCTTATCGGGCGAGCTGCCCTGCGAAGACATGAGCGCCAAGCCTTAGTTGTTACTGATAACGAATCCCTGGTCGCAGGTATCCTCGCGGTGCTTACTGCCGCCGGCGTCTTGGTAAGCACATATCTCGACGCCGCCGCCGCCGCTTGAGCCTACCAATACATACCTGGTGTACATGTGGCGATCGGATTGATCCTGCACGTAGATTTCACGCGCGCAGGCGTACGCGGCGATCGATGCGGCTGACAAAGCCACACCGATAACAAATGACGTCAAGGCTAGTTTCAAAGGTTTCATCGGTTTCTCCTCCTCGAGAAATAGCTTACGGAGCCGATGCCAGGCAGCATCATGCACTTTCCGATCTGTGGGCTCCAGAGTGGTGAGCCACTGTCGCCTTATTGCACATAAGGCTACGACGATGCTAGCGATGCGCACCCATTGCACAGAACGCGACAGAAGCCCTGTTGCAACAATGGCCCGCTCGTCACGCGCTTGTGACGACCAAGCCATTGTCTAGTTAACAAATGTTGTTTGTCGCGAACTCAGTCGCCTTACGAGATCGGATCGCGCAATGTCTATGAATTGAGCAGCTCTTGTGAGAGGAGCGGAATGTGAAGACTCGCGAGGTCATTTGATTCTCTGGAAAACTGAGTTTCAAGGAGTATCAGCGGGTTACTGTCTTCGCTGACACTGGACTCGTACGCGAGGCGGCATAGTAGCACCTTGCGCCTTCCTGTCAAGCATGTTGTCCGATTCCTGCAAGCCGCCAGATCATGCTGCTTTTCAGTGTGTAAACCACTCTGATTGTTGGATTTGTGATTGAGCACTTCCGCCCTTTAGGATAAGATGCGGATGCTAGCGACGCGCATCTGTTGCGCAAAACGCGACAGAAGCGGTATTGCGCGAGGCCCGGTCGTTACTTTCTGGTAATGATCGGGCTTTCGCTTTCACGGCTTGATAGTAAAAGCTTTCAGTTGGTACCTATTCAAATTAAGACATACCACCCGGTCCTCTTAGCTTGCGCCAATTGATTACGGTTTGTTAGAATCTCGCTTCGTTATTTGGTACTGGATGGGCGGTCATCACTAGACGCCTGGCATTTGTAGTCCAAACTTTTGATAGGCAGCTCCGGAAGACCTTCGTCATGAATCGAACATACACTCGATTCTTTACTTTTTGATTGCTTGACGCGCCACCAAATGGCGGGTCTGCGACGAAGGCGCTCCTATCGAATCCGATCACTGAAGTAGTAAGTCGTAACGGGAAAATCGAGTTGATTGGGAGCCAAGAGCTGTCGCTTTGTGCGGCGCGCTCGTGATTGCGGCTCTGCCGCCGCACAGTGCGGAAAGGCTTGCCTTTCCGTTGGCGCCTTTTTTTGAAAATGGGGCTACGCCCCTTGCGTGAGGCGCAGCCTCGCGAACTGGGTAAGGGAACCGTGATCGGTAAGGCAGAGCCTTACCGCACTGTGCGGCGGCAGAGCCGCTGTTTGTTTAAAATGAGCGAGATTAACGTCCAATTGAAGAACGGCGCCGCCGCCCAGCTTCCCGGTCCCGTGACCGTGGGGGAGGCATTGAAGCGTTTGGACCGCGACCTGGCCAAACAGGCGCTGGCGGCGCGTGTAAACGGCCGCGAAGTCGATTTGGCGTTCACGCTGGACGATACGAATGGCGCTGCAGTGCAGATCGAACCGGTGCTACCGGCAACCCGAGAAGGATTGGATGTGTTGCGTCACTCCACTGCGCACCTACTGGCCGCGGCCGTGCTGGATCTCTATCCCGGCTCAAAACTCGGTATCGGACCCGCGCTGCTGGACGATCCGCGGTATGGCTTCTTTTACGACGTGATTACGCCGCAGCCGCTGACTGAAGCCGATCTGCCAATCATTGAAAAGCGCATGCGGCAGATTAGTAGTAAGAATCTGGCGTACCGGCGGGACGAGATTGCGAAGAGCGAAGCCATACGCATTTTCCGAGAACGTGATGAGCCTCTGAAGTGTCAATTGATTGCCGACAAAGGCGGCGACACGGTCAGCGTCTATTACATCGACGGTTCGCCGTTCATAGACTTCTGTCTGGGCCCCCACGTGCCGAACACCAACAAGCTGCGCGCGTTTAAGTTGTTGTCGCTGGCCGGCGCTTACTGGATGGGCGACTCGGAGCAGCCCCAGATGCAACGCATCTACGGAACGGCCTACTTCAGCCAGGAAGAACTGGACGCGTGGACTAAGCAGCGGGAAGAAGCAGAGAAGCGCGATCACCGCCGCCTGGGCAAAGAGCTGGACCTGTTTTCCATTCAGGATGCGTACGGCCAGGGTTTGATCCTTTGGCATCCCAAAGGCGCCGTAGTGCGGCAGCAGATGGAAGCGTACCTGACTGAAGAACTGATGCGGCGCAACTACAGCATGGTCTACACGCCGCATATCGCGAAGCGCGAACTCTGGCAACTTAGCGGGCATGAGCAGAACTACGGCGACTCAATGTTTGCGCCGACCAAACTCGAGGAAACTGAGTTTCGCCTAAAGCCGATGAATTGTCCGATGCATATCGGCATTTACAAATCGCAGCAGCGCTCGTATCGCGATCTGCCGCAGCGCTACGGCGAGATGGGCACGGTTTATCGCGCAGAGCTTTCGGGCACACTGCACGGCTTAATGCGCGTGCGCGGATTTACCGTTGACGATGCGCACCTGTTTTGCACTCCCGAACAGATTCGCGGAGAGATAGACGACTGCGTCGCTTTTGCCTCGGAGGTGCTGCAGAAGTTTGGCTTTGACAAGATAAAGTTCGAATTGTCGGTCAAAGGTAATGACACCAGCAAGAAGTACTTTGGTTCCGAAGAGGGTTGGGCCAACGCGGAAGCCGCGCTGGCGGAAGGACTCAACGCGCGCGGCATCAAGTACGAGCGCGTCGAAGGCGAGGCCGCTTTTTACGGGCCGAAAATCGACTTCAAGATCGAAGACGCAATTGGGCGCCTCTGGCAACTCGGCACCGTGCAATGGGATTTCAATTTGCCGGAGAGGTTCGATCTGGAATATATCGGCGAGGACAACAAGCCGCATCGCCCGGTGATGGTCCATCGCGCCCTGTTTGGTTCAATCGAACGCTTCTTTGGCGTTTTGATCGAGCACTATGCGGGCGCGTTTCCGCTGTGGCTGGCGCCGGTGCAAGTCGCCGTGCTGCCGATCACCGATCGCGTCAACGAGTATGCGGAAAAGGTCGCCGCGCAGCTTCGGCAGAGCAATCTGCGGGTTGAGGTAAACGTCCGCAGCGAAAAGATCGGGGCCAAAATTCGCGACGCCCAAATGCAGAAAGTACCGTTCATGCTGGTGCTGGGCGATCGCGAAATGCAGGAAGAAAAAGTGGCGGTGCGGGAGCGGACCCAGGGCGATATTGGCGTCATGGGCATTCCCGAGTTTATCGATAAGGCGCAGCGACTGATCCAGACGCGAGCGCTAAGCAATGGCTAGTTTCGAGTTTCGAGTTACGGGTTTCGAGTTTGACCAATTTCTAACTCGAAACTCGAAACTCGAAACCCGAAACTCTTGAAAGATGGAGGTGCTGCAATAGCTACAGGTTTTCGAGGACGCGGACGCCCGGATCACCGGCGCGCTCCCGTGGTGCGTATCAACGAAAGAATTCGCGTGCCCCAGGTACGTGTAATCGGCGACGATAACGAGCAGTTGGGCGTGATGGACACGCGCGATGCCGTCCGCGCCGCCAGAGAAAAGGGACTAGACCTGGTGGAAGTCGCGGCCACTGCCGATCCGCCGGTTTGTCGCATCATCGACTTTGGCAAGTATCAGTACGAGGCGAAAAAGAAGGCCAACGAGGCCAAGAAGAAGCAGGTCGTAATCACTGTCAAGGAAGTGAAGTTTCGCCCGGGTACTGACGATCACGATTATGAATATCGCATGAAGCATGCGCGTGATTGGCTGGCAGGTGGCGACAAAGTAAAAGCCACGATCTGGTTTCGCGGGCGCGAGATGACTCACCGCGAACTGGGCGCGCGTATTCTGGAAAAGCTGGAGAAGGACCTGGCGGACGTGGGCGAGCCCGAGTTGCGGCCGCGCATGGAAGGGAACCAGATGTTCACTATCTTTGCGCCCAAACGCCACAAAACGGCCAAGCAGCAGTCAGCGCCTCAAGCTGCGCCCCCGGCGGCACCAGCCGCACCATCGACGCCATCGACGCCGGCGGCTACTGAGCCGGCGAGTTGAACCTTTTGAAATTGCGCGCCAGGCGGTCACATCGATCGGGCCGGCGCGCTCGGATTTGCTTAAGAATAAACTAAGAGTTGGAGAGTAATCATGCCTAAACTGAAAACACATAAGGGCGCGGCGAAGCGTTTTCGCCTGACGGCCACGGGAAAAATTAAACGCGGCCATTCACACGCCCGCCACATCCTGACGAAGAAAACCAACAAGCGTAAGCGTCTGCTGGATATCGACGCTCTCGTCTCCGATGGAGATCAGAAGCGT
Source organism: Blastocatellia bacterium (assembly GCA_034665305.1). Taxonomy (GTDB): domain Bacteria; phylum Acidobacteriota; class Blastocatellia; order Pyrinomonadales; family Pyrinomonadaceae; genus DASXRU01. Next base: position 601,427 of record JAXDFZ010000011.1, read on the forward strand.
GTCGAGCGAATGCTGCCCTACGGAAGAGATTAAGTCCATTCGGTCTTGGTACTTTGAACTTGGTGCTTAGAACTTGATTGCCACAGCCGATCGAGTGTTACCAAAAACTTTGAACAGAAGATCAAAGTACAAAGAACGAAGTACAAAGTACCAGTTCAAGCAATTATTGGAGGTAAGTCATGCCTAGAGCAAAACGTGGAAATAAGCGCCTGGAGCGGCGCAAGAAAATCTTAAAACTTGCCAAGGGATACCGGGGCACTAAGTCTAAGTTATATCGGTCTGCGAAAGAGTCGGTCGAGCGAGGTTTGAATTTTGCCTACACCGGGCGAAAACTGCGGAAGCGCGATTTTCGCAGTCTTTGGATTGTTCGCATCAGTGCTGCGGCGCGACTCAACGGACTCAGCTATTCCCAGTTTATGCATGGGCTGAAGTTGGCCGGCATCGAGTTGGATCGCAAGATACTCGCCGACCTGGCCGCCAAACAGCCTGAGGCTTTCACGACTCTCGCGGGACAGGTGCGGAAAGCTTTGGAAGATAAGTCGCAGGAAAAAGCTGCGGCCTAAAAGCGAAATGGTCGAACGCCAGCCGTTCACAAATGTCAGCCCAGGCGTGCTTAAGAGGAGCTAGATTATGAACCAGTCTAATCCTGAATTAATGAAGTTCATGCAGGGTCTTGTTGTCTTCGCCCTTACGACGTTGATGTCAATATCGATTGTAGTGGCGCAGCAAAAGCCGGCCGAAACGCCGACGCCGGCCCCCGCACCTGCCAAAGACGTTTCGGGTAAGTACGAAGGCAGCGCCAAGACTCCCGGCCAGCCAGACCTGCAGTTGACGCTGGAACTGAAGAACGAAGCGGGCAAGGTCTCAGGGCGCATGACGACACCGCAAGGATCGTCGGATATCAGCGAAGGCAGCCTGACAAACGGCAAGCTCTCAGTGAAGTTCGGCGCGGCGGGTAAAGATGGCGTCATGACCGGGCGAATTCAGGATGACAAGCTGGTGGGCGAATGGATCGCGGGAACGCAAAAGCGCGCGGTTGAGTTAAACAAGAGTGCGCCGGTAAGTGCGGGTAACTCCTTGTCAGGCGAGTGGACGGGGCTGGCTAATACCGAAGGTGGCTTCTCATTTAATTTGGTCCTGAATGTCGACGGCGAGAAAGTAACCGGAAGCAGCAGCTCGCAACTGGGCGAATCTACGATCTCCAGCGGTAGCTGGAAGGACGGCAAGCTGGTCTTCGTGCTCGACACGACGGGCGGACCGATCGCCATGAGCGCCACTGTCGTCGACGGCAAACTGGTAGGGGATTTTGACTACGCCGGCCAGTTACAGGGTAAGTGGGTGGCGACTAAAAAAGCGCCTTAAGAGATTCGAAAGATTTAGAGCCTTCTCCCCCACCTTTGTGGCGATTTCATGGTGGCTCTTCGGTAGCGTACGTTTGGTGATGGAACCGCAACTAGGGGCTTAGAATACTTGCCCCCTCTCCGCTTCGCGGAGAGGGGGTTGGGGGGAGAGGATGTCCGAACCGTTCTCCCCACCCTTTATCCCTCCCCACTCGTGGGCAGGGAGAGAAAGCAACAGATCTCGCCACCCCCGAAAATGGATCAAGAAGCAATGCCAGAAGCCGTTAGTTACGCAATTGTAAGAGATCAGCTAGCCAGTATCTTCGAAGCGTTTGAGCGTGAGTTCAAACGCTTCGAACGCTTTGCCGTGGACCGTTTCTATGCGGAGTCTGTGCCAAATCTTGTTCAGCAAGTTCAAGAGGAAGGTCTTTCGCTCGGCGAGGCCCAAGCCGAACTTTCCGAACTAGCAACATTGAAGACTAAGTTTCTTGGAAAGCGAAGTGAATGGGCAACCGCGAAGAAGCAAATTGGAAAACTCTCTGAGGCCAGGGACCGTTCAGATGCGGGTCAGTACATGCTTCCGCGTGAAGTTGGTATGACTGATAAGCTGGAAAATGCGCGTCTGACCCTCGAACAGCTCGTTGCTACGTTGCGGATTGAGAGTGAAAGCCTCGATGTCACGATGCCGGGCCGGCGTGGCCGGCGCGGTCATTTTCACCCGATTACACTGCTGCGGGAACGAATCGAGGACATTTTTGTGTCCCTCGGATATGCCATCGAAGACGACCGCGAGATTGAAACGGATTTTTACAACTTCGAAGCGCTGAACATTCCCGAAGGGCATCCGGCGCGTGGATCGCAGGACACCTTCTACACGAAAGAGGGCCTCGCGCTTCGTTCGCAAACGTCGACGGTGCAAATTCACGCCATGCAACGGCGGGGCGCCCCGGTTCGCATGATTGCGCCGGGCAGGGTCTTCCGGCGCGACACGCCGGATCCCACTCATAACCCGATGTTTTTCCAGGTCGAAGGGCTTTGCGTCGATCGCGGCATTACGATGGCCCATCTAAAAGGCACGGTTTCGGAATTCCTGCGGCGCATGTTTGGTCCGGAAACACGGACGCGGTTTCGGCCTTCATATTTCCCGTTTACTGAACCGAGCGCAGAATTCGATTTTAGTTGTTTCAAATGCGGCGGGGAAGGCTGCCGCATTTGTAAGAACTCAGGTTGGATTGAACTGGGCGGCTCGGGAATGGTGCATCCGCATGTTCTGGCCGTCGCCGGCATTGATCCTGAGGAGTTCACCGGCTTCGCGTTCGGGTTGGGCATCGATCGCATGTGCGCTTTGATGTATGGCCTCGACGACATCCGGCTGCTCTTCGAAAACGATTTGAGGTTTTTGGCACAGTTTAGGTAACAGGGGTCGGGTCTCGGGTGCCAGGTGTCGGTTAAGAAATCGAGGCCGGGCTCCGACACCCGATACCTGACGCCCGGCACTGACACCATGTTCATTAGTCACAACTGGCTCCGCGAGCTTACCGGCACCACGAAAACACCTTTAGAGTTGAGGGAGTGTTTGACGATGGTGGGGTTAGCGATCGATTCCGTTGAGCAAAAGGAAGGCGACGCGGTCCTCGATGTCGAAGTGCCTTCGAATCGCCCCGACTGTTTGTCGCATATCGGAATCGCGCGCGAAGTTGCGGTAATCGAAAAGTCGCAGGTCGAAAGTCCAAAGTCCAACGTGGGAATAACCTCCGGCGATACAAAGGACTTTGCCACTGTTGAGATTCGCGATCCTCAATTATGCCCGCGGTACGCGGCCTGGGTTGTGCGAGGAGTGACGATCGCGCCGTCGCCGCGCTGGTTGGCTGAACGCCTTGAAGCAATCGGCCAGCGGCCCATCAACAACGTTGCGGACATTACCAATCTGGTCCTTCATGAAATGGGGCAACCACTTCACGCCTTTGACCTCGCGAAGCTAACGGAACAACGCGTGGTGGTGCGGCGGGCCGCTGCAGGAGAAACAATTAAGACGCTCGATGGCGTTTCGCGCGAACTTGATGGCGAGATGCTGGTGATTGCCGATACCACGCGTCCGGTTGCCATAGCCGGCGTAATGGGTGGGGAAGAGTCGGAAATCTCGTACGCGACGCGCGACGTGCTGATTGAAAGTGCGTACTTCAACCCCGGGTCGGTAAGACGCACTGCTCAGAAACTTGGGCTGCACACTGAAGCGTCGCATCGGTTCGAGCGCGGCTGCGATCCCGAGGGCGTTCTGCAGGCACAGAAGCGTTGCGTCGCGCTCATTTGCGAAATCGCGGGCGGTACCGCAACTGCGGATAGCCTCGATGTCTACCCGTCGGCGCAACCAGTTCACACCGTTAACCTCCGGCCATCGCGCGTGCTCGATTTGACGGGACTCTCCGTCGGCCTCGACGAGATGAGACGAATCCTGACGATGCTTGGATTTTCGATCACCGCGGATGAGGTGGAGGCAGGCGGCGGAATCGTTTTCTCTGTTCCATCCTGGCGGGTGGACGTCGAGCGCGAAGAGGATCTGGTCGAAGAGATTGCGCGGCACAGTGGCTATGACAAGATCGCAACCGCCTTGCCGGCGGCCAACACGCCTGGCGAATATTTCCCGGGAGAAACCAAGAAACGGGCAGTCCGCCGGACGCTGGCTGATAATGGTTTCGATGAAGCAATCAGTTTTAGTTTCATAGACACTGCCCACGACGATCAAATCGAGCTAATCCCTGCACTAACGGACGGAGCCCCGGCCGCGGAAAGCGAGACCGAAGGCCGTTTCGTAACCCTGCAGAACCCGATTCTGGAGGACTGGACGCGCATGCGGCCGACGCTTCTGCCCGGCCTGTTTGCCGCAGTGCGGCACAACCTAAACCACGGTATGCGAGACATTTGCCTGTTTGAAATTGGCCGTGTGTTTGCGGCAAATCAAGTGCCGGGTGAGATGCCACATGAGCGAGAAGCTCTCGCCCTCGTGGCGACGGGCAGCAAGCGCCAATCAGACTGCGCGACCACGTCAGAATTTGATTTTTTCGATCTGAAGGGCGCATTGGAAGCGGCCGTCGAAGCAATGAATCTACCCTCGTTGGAATTCACAGCCGGGAAGGTCAGACACTTGCGGAACGGCCAGGCGGCCGGCATCGCTATCCGCGGCGGGAAAAAAGTTGGGAGCATTGGCATGCTCGCCGAAAGCATTGCGGCGCACTACAAATTTCGTCAAAGCATTCTTGTGGCCGAACTTGATTTGAGTGCTTTGCTGGAACTTGCTGACGAGCCAGTGTTCTATTCACCGCTCCCGCGGTTTCCCTCGGTGGTACGTGACGTGTCGCTGCTGCTCGACCGCAAGATTACAGTTTCGAGTTTGCTTCAGGCCGTGGCGGCCGAGGATGTTGCCGAGTGTCAATCCACGCAATTGGTAGGAGTCTTTGAAGGTAAGGCCATTCCCGCAGGTAAACGTTCCGTGACGCTGCGCCTGGAGTACCGCGCTGCCGATCGCACGTTGCGCGATGCTGAGGTAGATGAAATGCACTGGCGCATCGTGCGCGCGTTGGAGGAAAAATTCGGAGCTGAAGTACGTTAGCTAATCAATTCATGCGCTCCGAAAAACCCGATTCCCGTCGCGCTGAAAAATAAATCACCCTCAACTGACAACAGAGTGTTGCGCTGGCGCGCGCGAAGTCGCATAATCCGGTTGCCGTCGTACCAGCCTCTGCCAGTTTGGATTAAGGTAAACATAAATGGTTGGATTGTCAGGACTCGAAAAGTTTTCTCATCTCGAAGACAAGATCTATCGCACTATCGAGCTGACCAAGACTTTGCGTCAGGAAAAAGAAGAACTGGAGCGCGAACTGGCAGCGATTCGTCGTGATATCGGCAGCCTGCTTAATGAAAAGGATCGCCTGGAAGCAAACGTTGAACGTTTGTTATCGGAGCGCGACACGATTCGCATGAAGATCGAGGCCATGTTGGACGCGGTGGCGACGCTCGATCCGGAAATGGCGGAGGCAATGCGCAGATGAATCAAGGAAACGGGTTGCGGCTCGACAAGAACAATATCGACGCAGCGCCGACCATTCGCGTTGAGATTTACAATCAGACCTATAACATCCGTTCGGATGGCGATTCAGACTACATTTCAGAGCTGGCCAACTATGTGGACAGCCGCATGCGAGAAATCTCGTCGGGCACTTTAACTGTTGACTCGCTTAAAGTTGCCATCCTGGCCGCGCTTTACATCGCGGACGAGCTGCACCGTTTGAAGAACGTCCACGAACAGGCCGACGAACAGCTCGCGTCGCGGAGTTCAGAATGTGCGGAGATGCTCGATCGGCTGTTGAAGTTTCGCAGTTCAGTTGAACGGCAGCAGCCAGGGGGCGCTGGTAGTATTGTTTTTAGTTAGAGGCTGGGGGCTGGAGACTAGACTAGGAAGGCTGGCAGGGATGCTGGCCTTTTTTGTTTTCGTTCAAGGGTTAAGGTCCAAAGTCCAAGGTCCAAACTCGTCTTTGGTTAAGGGCTGGCCGGAGCCGATTATTCAAATTTGACGAGGTGAAGCTAGTGATCGGATCTTAGGCGTTGAACATTAGACATTGGACTTTGGACTAAAGCCCCGCCATGCTAGTATCCGTCCGTCAGAGGCTGCATTCTGCGTGGCTCGCCACCGAATATGATGATTGAGCCAACGTCGTTGATTAGGGAGACCGACGCTGCATAAAGTCGGGTGCGTTTCTTCATAGTTAAGGAATGCCAATGACTGCGGCGAAAAAAAGGTCACCCACCTGTTTACGCAGGTTCAATTACGACTTCGGAACGACCGCCCGGTTTCCCTCTGACTAATTTATTTCGTAAACCGTTAACCGTGAACCGTAAACCGTGAATGGAAGGGCGGTCTTCTATTCACGGTTTTTATTTTCACTCTCCTGCGGTTCACGGTTTACGGTTCACGGCTCTTAATATGAAAGTCTTAATCATCGGTGATGTGGTGGGAAAGCCAGGGCGGGTCGCTGTCCTGGAGCGTTTGCAGGACATTCGTGAGCAGCACGATATTGATATTGCTATGCTCAACGCCGAGAATGTCGCCGGCGGCTTTTCCATCACTCCGTCAATCGCGGACCAATTGTTTGCCGGCGGCATTGATCTCATGACTTCCGGCAACCACATCTTCGACAAGCCCGAAGTCATTCCATACATAGAGAAACAGCGCCGCCTGATTCGTCCGGCAAATTATCCGCCGGACACGCCGGGCGCCGGGATGTGGTTTGGCGAAATACGAGGCTTTAAGCTGGGCATTATTAATTTATTAGGACGCGTTTTCATGCAGCCGGCAGACGATCCGTTCCGGGTTGCCGATGAACAGTTAGCGCAAATGCCCGACGACATAACAGTGCGCATCGTTGATATGCACGCTGAGGCCACTTCGGAAAAGGCCGCAATGGGATGGTACCTGGACGGTCGCGTTTCCGCGGTCGTGGGGACGCACACACACGTGCAAACCGCCGACGAACGCATCCTGCCGGCGGGAACGGCTTTTATCACCGACTTGGGAATGACCGGCAGCTATTCGGGCGTAATTGGCATGAACAAAGCGGACGTGATCGCTCGCTTTACCTCGGCGGTGCATCGGCGCGCAAATCATTCGACCGGTGAAGTGCGAATCTGTGCTGCCGTGGTGGATATTGATGAAGAATCAGGGCGGGCGAAGGAGATTAAGAGGCTGAATCTCGCTCACGAGCAGTGAGTAGTGGGCAGTGGGCAGTGGGCAGTGGGCAGTGGGCAGTGGGCAGTGGGCAGTGGCCAGGTTGCGCCGATGCATATCGTGAGCAATCAGTCGAGACGATCTTAACCGTGAGTCGGAGCAAACGGTTCAAGTGGGACAATCGTGTATGAGCTGATATAGCAATTACCTTCCCAGATTGATAAATCTCATTTGGGAGGGGAGCATGAGAGTTAAGAACTATCAGGAACTCATCGCATGGCAAAAAGCCATGGATTTGGTTGAAGCGGTTTACAATGCATCCAGGCACTTCCCACGCGAAGAGACTTATGCTCTGACGAATCAGATTCGCCGAGCAGCTGTCTCCGTCCCTTCCAACATAGCTGAGGGTCAGGGAAGACGCACGACTGCCGATTTTCTGCGGCACCTCTCAATCGCGTACGGTTCATTGCGTGAGGTCGAGACTCAAATTTTGATTGCAGCGCGACTCGGTTATGCAACGAGGGAGACGACAAGTGGCGTGATGGATTTAGCCGGCGAAGTTGGACGATTGCTGAATGGCCTAATGACCTCGTTATCGATATGACTGCGAACTGCCCACTGCCCACCGCCAACTCTTATTCCGGCGAGGTGTCCAGGGGAACTAAACCGCCGCTGTGTTGCGGCGTCGCGATCGGGGGCGGCGACATTAGTACCTGCGAGTAGCCTTCGGGGAAAGAACGGACGCGGCCGTTTGAGTCAGTGACTACATGGCCGGTTTCGCCCTCGGCGATGACCTGGCCGTCAGACGCCCGCACAATCTCGTAGCCAAATCGCAGAGAGCGTTTGCGCAACTCAGTGATGTGGGTGCGAATCAGTAACTCGTCGTCGTAATAAGCAGGGGCCTTGTAGCGGCAATAACTTTCCGCAACTACCAGGAAGGCGTTATCGTCTTCTTCCATGTCCCGGTATGAGAAGCCGCGCGCGCGACAAAACTCGGTGCGGCCAATTTCGAACCAGATGAGGTAGTTTGCGTGATAGACCACGCCCATCTTGTCAGTTTCAGAGTAACGCACGCGCACCAGTGTCTCGTGCCATTCTCCTATTTGGGCGTCGTCTTCGGTCGGGTTCATAACCTTAATACCGGGCCTTTCGTAAAATGAAAGCCAGCGGTCGACTCCTGAACTTGATTAAACGTTTTAGCGGACTATAAGAGTGTTGGGTTGAGTATGTCAAAGCAAATCAGGCCCGGAATCCTCGCGATTCTGATGACGAGTACGTTGCTGGCGGGCGTAGCCGGAGGTTCGGCCGGCGCGGGCCAGCAACGTCGCCGGGCGGTACGCGCTCCCGCCGTGCGCAACACGGCCCTGGCGGCGGCCACTGCCAGTGTCTTGAAAGAAACCAGCGAAATCAGAAAGCTTTCGGTTCTGCGTCCGGTTCGCAGTTCTACGCAATCGCGCGCCGAAATCGAGCGCATGCTTATCAAGAGCCTGGACGAAGAGAGCACGCCTGCAGAGTTACATGCGACCGAGATCACCTTCAAGAAGTTAGGTCTGGCCCCGGCTGGCTTTCAGTTCCGGCAGTTCCTGATTCAGTTGCTGACGGAACAGGTCGCCGGTTACTACGATCCGAAATCGAAACAGTTCTACCTGGCCGATTGGCTCGAGGTGGATGTACAGAAGCCGGTTCTGGCGCATGAACTAACGCACGCATTGCAGGACCAGCACTTCAACTTGCGTCGTTTTGAGCATTGGTCAAAGAGCGACGGCGACGCGGAACTGGCGGCCCACGCCCTGGTAGAAGGCGACGCCTCTCTGGTGATGGCGCTGTACGTCGCCGACAACCCGCTGCGCGCGCTCTCTTTTCTGAAGTCGATGACCGCCGGCCTGGGCTCAACGGAGCAACTCGATCGAGCGCCCAGGGTCTTACGCGAAACACTTTTGTTTCCTTACTATGAAGGCCTGTTTTGGACGAAGGAACTCTACAAACGCGGCGGTTGGACTGCGGTTTCGCAGGCTTTTACTGAGTTACCGAAATCAACCGAACAGATCCTGCACGCGGAAAAGTACTTCGCAAAAGAGCCCGTCATTAAAGTGAATCTCCCGGACATTTCACCGCTGCTTAACGCCAACGCTGCAAAGACCAAAAGGGCTGAGGCAGCGGTTAATGCGCGAACCAATGGTCCCCAGCCTCCCGCCGCCAGCCTCTGGAAGAGAATCGATTACGACGTAACCGGCGAGTGGGGTTACTACCTGCTGCTGGATCAGTTTCTGAAGTCCGCCGACGAATCGAAACGCGCCGCCGCCGGCTGGGGTGGCGATCGTTACGCAGTTTACGAACAAGCGGGCGCGGACGAAGTATTTATCGTCCAGGCGACCGCTTGGGACAGCGAACGAGACGCGCGCGAGTTTTTCGACGCTTACGCGAAACGGACTGACCTGCGCTATCCCGGCGCCGGGCGCATGGATTTGACGGTCGACGAACCAAAAGCGTCAGGCGTTAAGGCCACCTCAGCATCTGGTTATTCCTGGCGCACCACCGAAGGCTCAGTAGTGGTGACGTTACGCGGTACGCGCGTGTTGGTGTTGGAATGCCTCCCGCCAAACATCGATCCGGAGCTGGTTGCGAAATCGCTCGGACAGTGAACCGCACGACATTTCGCTAATCACTCAATCAGATAGCTCGACGACTACACGCAAATTGTTTTGCCTCGCCTGCGTGTGATATTTTGACTTCACGTTTCATCAAATAAATTTTTAAGGCTTAACCGGTTGGGCTGGGACGCAAAAGCGGGCGCTGCCGGTGCGGAACTATGAAGAAGCTGCCAGACCCACCGGCTCCTAAAGAAACTCGCTCGCGTTTGCGCAGCCTGGTCGCAGAATTGCGCGAGCTGGAAACCAAGGTGCGCCTCGGCGGCGGCCCGGAGCGTATTGAGAAACAGCACAAAGCGCGAAAGCTGACGGCCCGTGAGCGGATCGAATTGCTCTTTGACAAAGGATCTTACGCGCAGGAGATTGGCCTGCTGGTGGCGTACGATCAATACCGGGAAGCGGAGGGCAAAAACGATAAGGCAAAGGGCGAAGAGGTTGCCAACAAAGCAACTGAAGTGGGCGCGGCGCCCGCTGCGGGCGTTGTTACCATGATTGGACGCGTTGGTGGCCGGGAAACGGTGGTGGTGGCCAACGACGCGACGGTTAAGGCCGGATCATGGTGGCCTGAGACCATCAAGAAAATTCTACGCGCGCAGGAAATCGCGATGCGTTCGCAGGTGCCAATTGTTTACCTGGTTGATTCCGCCGGCGTGAATCTTCCTTACCAGGGCGGCGTGTTTCCGGGGCAGTATGGTGCAGCGCGAATTTTTTATTACAACTCGATCATGCGCCGCTATTTGAAAGTGCCGCAGGTATCCGCCGTAATGGGGCCGTGCATTGCCGGCGGCGCCTATTTGCCGGCGCTTTCTGACGTAATCATCATGGTCGAAGGCACGTCGTTCATGGGCCTGGGCGGCGCTAACCTCGTGAAAGGCGCGACCGGACAGACGACGGACAATGAAACTTTGGGCGGGGCGCGCACGCACAACGCCATCTCCGGCGTCGCGCATTACCGCGTTGAGAATGATGAAGCTTGCGTCGCAAAGATCAGGGAGTTCGTCTCTGAACTTCCCCTCAAGCCCCCAAGTGCAGTCTCGATCACGGAAAGCGGGAAAGCAGCACGTCCCGCCGCCAACCTTTACGACGTCCTGCCGGCAGATCACCGCCAGCCATACGATGTGCGGGCCATGCTGGATTGCGTGCTGGATGGCGGGCGCCTGGAGGAGTTTCAAGCCGACTATGCGAAGGAGATGATCACTGGGCATGCCCGCATTCGGGGCATTCACGTCGGCGTGATAGTGAACAACCGCGGCATGTTCCGCGAGGCAGGGGGCGGCGCCCCGAAATTTGGCGGCATCATATATACCGATTCCGCAGAGAAGGTCGCGTTCTTCATCGAAACCTGTAATCGTCACCGCACGCCTTTGCTATTCATCCAGGATGTTTCCGGGTTCATGGTTGGCAGCGAAGCGGAGCATTCCGGAATCATTCGCGCCGGCGCCAGGTTTGTGGAAGCGATGGCCACGGCGCTGGTTCCAAAAATTGTTTTGACGATCAATCACGCATCGGGTGCGGGCTATTACGCGATGGCCGGACAGGGATTTGATCCGGATTTCATTTTTAGTTGGCCCACGGGACGGATGGGCGTAATGGAAGGCGATTCAGCGGTGCAAGCGGTATTTGGCAGCGAGCTGGAAAAGCTAAGAGCTAAGGGTGAGGCGCCAGGTGCGGAGTTGGAATCCCAGATGCAGAACGTGCGAGCGACCTACGAACGTGACTTGGATGCGAAGTATGCGGCGGCGCGCGGATTCGTGGACGCCGTCATTGCGCCGGAAGAAACCCGGGACACGTTGGAGCTGGCCTTGCGAACGGCTTTGAACTACGACGGACCGCACCTCGGACCGTTCGTGTTGCCGCAAGGATTGGCGTGAAATGGGCGCGCGGTAGTCGTATATGAAACAATCAATTCGCATCGCGGGTGGCCAGGGTTTCTGGGGCGATCTGCTTGACGCTCCGGTGCGTCAGGTCGAAGGCGGGCCGATCGATTATCTGATGCTCGATTACCTCGCCGAGGTAACGATGTCGATCATGCAGAAGCAGCGCGCGCGCGATCCTGCGGCTGGATACGCAAAAGACTTCGTTCCCTTGATGAAGCAGATTCTGCCGGCGTGCGTCGAGCGGAACATCCGCGTTACCGCAAATGCAGGCGGAGTTAACGTCCCGGGTTGTGCCAATGCCGTCAGCGAAGTAGCTCGCGAACTTGGGCTGGCCGGCAAGTTGAAAATCGGGATCGTCACCGGCGATGACATCATGGGCCAGGTCGATGATTTTCTGGCGCGGGGCATCGAGCTGCGGAATATGGACACGGGCGAACCGCTCGCGACTGTTCGCGATCGCATTCAAAGCGCCAACGTTTATTTGGGCGCATGGCCCATGGTCGAAGCCTTGAATGGCGGCGCCCAAGTTGTCATTACCGGCCGCGCGACGGATACAGGATTAACGCTCGCGCCGCTCATTCATGAGTTCGGCTGGGCGGCCGACGATTGGAACAGACTGGCAGCGGGGACAATTGCAGGACACATTATCGAATGCGGCGCACAGTGTTCGGGTGGAAACTGCCAGTTTGAATGGCGCAGCGTTCCCAATCTCGCCAACGTAGGATTTCCCATCGTCGAAGGTTCGCCCGACGGCACGTTTGTGGTCACGAAACATGAACGCACCGGCGGATGGGTCGTTATTCCCTCTGTCAAAGAACAACTGGTTTATGAGATGGGCGACCCGCGCGAATATTTAACGCCGGACTGCGTTGCGGACTTCACCACCGTACAACTTGAATATGAAGGGCGCGATCGGGTTCGCGTGTTTGGAATCGAAGGGCGGCCGGCGACTGAGTTCTTGAAAGTCTCGATTAGTTACTCAGCGGGATACAAGGCGGTCGGAACGCTCGTCTACTCGTGGCCCGACGCTTATGACAAGGCCCAGGTTGCGGATCGAATCCTGCGCGCTCGTTTGGACCGCCTGGGCCTGAAGTTTGATTTAATTCATACGGAGTTTGTCGGCGCGAACGCGACGCATGGCCCATTGGCCGGCAAGCCCTCGCCCGATCTACCAGAGGTTCAGCTACGCGTCGGCGTGCGAGGTCCGGACCGGGCTGCGGTCGAGCGTTTCACCAAAGAGATCGCGCCCCTCGTGTTGACTGGGCCTCCCGGAGTGACGGGTTTCGCCGGTGGTCGTCCGAAAGTTGAAGAGATTGTTGCTTACTGGCCGGCGCTAATTCCAAAAGGCGAGATTAAACCGAATGTAAAGGTGATCGACGCGTGAAGACTGAAGCATTCATTTTCCATGTATCATTTTTTATCATTCGTAGATTCAGGCTGGAAGTGCAACAGTTGAATTCGTTTTCGCTCCAGAGGAGCGAGATGTTTATAGCTACCGACACACAAATATCTCGCTCCGTTAGGAGCGAAACTGGGCAGTGAACGTGCGCCGGAACAGGTAAACGCGATTGCGCTCCGACGGAGCTTCTGAGAAAAAACGACGTAAACCCTATAAACATCCCGCCCCTCCGGGGCGAAGCGACAAACAGCGTTCCATTGCACTTCCAAGTTAAAGCGAATGAAAAATGAAAAATGGTATATGGAAAATGAGCTTTGAAACTTTCGAATCAACCAACGCTCAATGAAGATCCAACTAGTCAAAATTGCCCACGCTCGCTCCGGCGATAAGGGCGACACTGCCAACATCGGCTTAATCGCTTTGAACGATGAAGCGTATCCGTTGTTGGTCCGGGAAGTTACGGCGGCCCGCGTCAAAGAACATTTCCGCGGCATTTGCCAGGGCGAGGTTGAGCGTTTTGAGCTGCCGAATCTGGGCGCGCTGAATTTCCTGCTGCATGAAAGCCTGGGCGGAGGCGGCACGCTCTCGCTGATGACGGATGCGCAGGGCAAGACTTTCTCTACCGCGCTCCTGAGAATGGAAGTTGAAATCTCTGACGAAGAATCGCGCACCCTCGGTGTGTGAGTTCGACAGGCATTCCTTCCTGTCGATCCGGTATTCTGGCTAGCACCGTGCAGGGTTCCAGGGACAGGCGGGAATGCCTGTCCTACCGATCAACGACCCTCGAATGATTTCCAGGGTTCAGACTTTTTTGGTTGGGTCCGCTCACGTTCCTCGCTGAGTGGGACCAAATCTCTTTGAAGGTCTATCCTCATGACGAACACAACGCAGGCTTATGCCGATGTCAACGGCGTTCGACTGCACTATGCTGAGGCGGGGGCCGGTGATCTGGTTATCCTGCTGCACGGCTTTCCCGAGTTCTGGTACACGTGGCGTCCGCAAATAGCGGTGCTGGCGAGCGAACATCACGTGGTGGCGCCCGACATGCGTGGCTACAATTTGAGCGCTAAGCCGCCAAACGTCGCGGACTATCGCATTGAGACCGTGGCCCGCGATGTCGTCGGGTTAATCGATCACTTTGGTGTCGCGCAGGCGTCGATCGTGGCCCATGACTGGGGCGCCGGCGTGGCGTGGTCCGTGGCGCAGCAGTTCCCCGAGCGCGTTTCAAAGTTGGCAGTGTTGCAGGTGCCGCCGGCGGCGGCCTGGCGAGATAACATCACCCTGAAGCAATTGTTCCGCAGTTGGTACATGATGTTTTTCCAACTACCCGGCATTCCCGAGTGGTTGATCAGCCGCAAGAACTTCGCCCTGCTGGAAAAAATGTTTCGAGAGACTACGGTGCGAAAGAACACGTTTACTGACGAGGACATTGAGGCGTATAAGGAAGCGCTCCGCCAACCAGGAGCGCTGACTTCATCTCTGAATTACTATCGCGCTAATGTGCGCCGTCTGATCGCACACTCGAGTTCTCACGCGGCGCAAGTTGATGGACTTACCGATCCCGGCGAAGTTCAGGCGCAGCGGGACGGACGTATCAAAGTTTCTACTTTGTTCATTTTCGGCGAACAGGACTTTGCGATCGTGCCGGCGACGGCGCACAAAGTTGATAGATATATTGACGCGCCGTTCTGTGAACTACGCATTCCGGACAGCGGCCATTGGGTGCAAAACGAAGCGCCGGAGGAAGTGAACGCCGCGCTGGTGGAATTCCTGAGAGCTTAATGCTGGTAGTCGGAACCGCCTGCGGTAGCGGGCGGTTGAAGATTCACATGCACACACCCACGTCTGAACGATCAACCGTCCGCTACCGCAGGCGGTTATGACAAACTTATGACTGATGAAGGTAACGCCGTTCTGACGCGCATCGACGGTGCGTTGGCACGTATCACGCTGAATCGCCCGGAGAAGAAAAACGCGCTGAACTCTGATCTGATCGCCGGTCTTGCCAGCGGGTTGCAACAGGCCAACGACAACGAGGCGGTGCGGGCGGTCGTGATCACAGGCGCGGGAGCCGATTTTTGTTCGGGCGCGGACCTGTCCGCACTGCAGAAAATTACATCGGCTTCCGTGGAAGATAACGTTGCTGATGCGCAATCGCTCATGAACCTGTTCGAGTTAATTCGGAACCTCGACGTGCCGGTGATCGCGGCTGTGCGGGGCAGGGCACTGGCGGGTGGTTGCGGGCTGGCGACGGCGTGCGACATCGTGCTGGCCTCGGAATCTGCGCGATTTGGTTATCCGGAAGTGAAGATCGGCTTTGTGCCCGCAATGGTAACGGCAATCCTGCGGCGAAACGTTTCGGAGAAGCGCGCTTTCGAGTTGCTGACCTTGGGTGGTGAGATATCAGCCGCAGAAGCGGCGGGGATGGGATTGGTGAATAGAGTATTTTCCGACGATAAGTTTGAGGGCGAGGTTGAAGGTTATGCGCGCCGTTATGAGAAAGTGAGCCGGTCGGCGGTCAGTTTGTCGAAGCGCCTGCTTTATCAAGTCGATGGGCTCAGTTTTTCAGATGCACTGCAAAACGGCGCGGACGTTAATGTGATCGCGCGGATGACCGAAGATTGCAAGCAGGGCGTGGCCAGGTTCCTCAATCGCAAGTAAGCGGTTTTGGCGGAGCGATTCGCGATCGAAAGCTTGTAGGGGCGGCACTCCGTGGCCGCCCCCTTTTTTTCCAGATTCGATTCCTAGAACAAGGGGGCGGCCACGGAGTGCCGCCCCTACAATTTTTGGCGAGCCGCAAAATCGCGGGCGAATTCGCGCGCGTAATCCAAGACGAGATCGGCAATCTTCGTTATCAAACCAATCTCCAGAGCTTCCTGACTGCCGACGACGCGCGCTGTTGTGAATAGCTCCAGCGTTCTGGCTTCTCCTATCAACTGCGGCAGTCGCTGCGTTCCACCCCAGCCCGTAATGATTCCCAGCGTCGCGCCAGGATGACGAAACGTCGCCGTGCGCGAAGCGAACCGCAGTTGGCAGGCCAGCGCCAGATCGAGACCACCGCCGATGCAGTGACCATTGATCGCAGCGATGGTCAGTTGCTTCGCCTTAGCGATGCTTTGGAAAAGTTGCTGGCCGCGGTGGGCGAACTCGAGAGCGTCGCTCCGGGTTAGTTTCTGCAACTCCTGAATGTTCGCGCCGGAAGCGAAGATGTCGGCGGCGCCCGTAAAAATAATGGCGCCGTTGCTGTCACGCGACGCAGCCTCCGCGACGGCGATCGCCAATTGGTCCAGGACCTCCGCCGTCAAAGCATTCTTTTGTCGCGGGTTGTTTATGCGGATTACGGAAACGCTGCCATCCGACGCGGAAAGGATTTTTGGTTCAACTCCCATTCGCGGGCTGCGCGGGGATCAGTTGCGCGAGGGAGCGTTTTCGCGAAGAAAGGTGACGATGTCCTGAGTCGAAGTCCCCGGCAGGAAGACTGCGGAGACGCCTTGTTCCTTAAGACGGGGAATGTCTTCCTGCGGGACGATGCCGCCCACGATCACGAGACAATCATTCATTCCCTGTTCGCGCAGCAGGTTGACGATGCGGGGGCAAAGAGTGTTGTGCGCCCCACTAAGAATTGAGATTCCGACGGCGTCGACGTCTTCCTGCACTGCGGCGGCTGCAATCATTTCCGGCGTTTGGCGCAAACCGGTGTAGATAACTTCCATGCCGGCGTCACGCAAGGCGCGCGCGATTACTTTCGCGCCGCGATCGTGGCCATCCAGTCCCGGTTTGGCTACCAATACACGCAGTTTTCTCTCGCTCATAAAGGATTAGCCTCTGAACCTTCCCAACAAACCTTCGCGCTTGATATAGCTGCGCAATGTCGCGTATCTAAAAAAGTATTTCCCTGCCGGTGCCAGTGCCTGAATCACGTGCGGCAGGCCCGCATCGTAGAGAAAAGTGACGCCCTTGCTGCTCACTGAAAAATTATCCAGATCGGCAGCTTCAAACTTCAGTGCTTCATGCGCCTGAGCAATCATATCTCTATCTTCGGCAGTTGTCCCCTCAGCATTGTCGGCTGCGATCTGTTTTAACTCTCGCTGAAGTTTCCGGTTGACCTCGGCTGTCAGGGCCGCCAGCCTGTCTGCTTCGAAGACGTCGGCAGCCTTAACGATCGAGCCGTCCTTTAAGTTGAAAAGAAAATGCTTTGTGTGCTCATCGGGATAAGCGCCTACGCCACTTTGCGTGAACGTTAGGTCCAGCAGGTAATTGTTATTGTAATTCAGCACGTAGCTGAACTCGCTCAACCACGCATCGGCGCGATACTCCGCGAGCGAATAATCGAAGATGTTTTTAAATTCAATAGCAGCGCGCAAACGGCGCAGGACTGTTGGGTCGCCCGGGCCGCTGATAATCGGATACGTAATGACAGCGGTTTTGCGGTGGGGAAAGGTTTTCGCGATGTCGCCGTTTCGCCTCAGAACGATGCGACGTGACGTGATGTTAACGCGGCTGCCGGCTGAAACCGATCTCGCGGCCGGGGTCTGTAACGAACTTCCGTTAAAGCTAGCTAAGGTCAGGAACGCGAGGATTAACGGCTGCATGTATTTTCGTGAGAAAGGCTGGGCCGTGCGTCAAAGGTCAGAACGCCGGCTCTTCGTAGATGCCATAAACGTCGCGCAGAGCTGAACAAATCTCTCCCAGCGTTGCGTACGCCCGAACGGCTTCGATGGTTGCCGGCATCGTATTGTCTCCCGCCTGGGCTGCCAGTTTAAGCTTATCGAGCGCATTCGCTACGGCGCCGTTGTCCCGGCGTTGGCGCGTTTGTTCCAGTCGCTCCACCTGACGCTCACGCACCGACTCGTTGATTACCAGGGTGGGAACTTCCATGCCCTCTTCATCCATCTGAAACTTATTGACGCCGACGATTGTTTGATCGCCACGCTCCAGCGCTTTTTGATATTGATAAGCGGACTCCTGAATCTCGCGCTGTGGAAATCCTTTTTCAACTGCTTCGACCATGCCGCCCATGGCATCGATGCGATCGAAATAATCGTGCGCGCCGGCTTCCATCTTCTGGGTAAGCGACTCCAGGAAGTACGAACCTCCCAGCGGATCGACCGTGTTCACGACGCCGGTTTCTTCGGCAATGATTTGCTGCGTGCGCAAGGCAATTAAGGCGGCGCGATCCGTTGGCAGCGAGAGCGCTTCGTCATAGGCGTCAGTGTGCAGGCTGTTCGTTCCGCCGAGAACGCCGGCGAGCGCCTGAATGGCTACGCGCACGATGTTATTCAAAGGCTGCTGCACCGTCAGCGAAACACCGGCAGTCTGCGTGTGAAACCGCAGTTGCAGCGTGCGTTCGGTTTGGGCGTTGAAACGTTCGCGCATGACGCGCGACCAGATGCGGCGCGCCGCCCGGTACTTGGCAATCTCTTCAAAGAAATCGTTGTGGGCGTTGAAGAAAAATGAAATACGCGGCACGAACTTCTCGAGATCCAAGCCAGCCTTCAGTCCCCATTCGACATACTCGATACCGTCTCGAAGAGTGAAGGCAAGTTCCTGCAGCGCCGTCGCGCCGGCTTCGCGTATGTGATAGCCGCTAACTGAAATCGGGTTATAGCGCGGTACGTGCTCGGTGCAGAATTCAAACGTGTCCGTAACCAACTTCATGGCTGCGCGGATGGGATAAATCCATTCTTTCTGGGCGATGTATTCTTTGAGGATATCGTTCTGCAGCGTGCCGGAAATCTTTTGCCAGCTCGCCCCCTGCTTTTCCGCGACCACTAGATACATCGCCAGGAATACGGAAGCCGGCGCATTGATGGTCTGCGAAACAGTAACGTCCTCGAGTGGAATCCCGTCGAACAATACTTCCATGTCCGCGAGTGAAGAAACTGCGACACCACACTTTCCGACTTCTCCTTCCGAGAGAGGGGAATCGGCGTCGTAGCCCATCAGCGCCGGCAAATCATATGCAACGGAGAGTCCCGTTTGTCCCTGGTGAGTCAGGTATTTGAACCGAGCGTTCGTTTCTTCCGGCGTGCCGAAGCCGGCGAACTGGCGCATGGTCCAAAGCTTGCCACGATAACCAGTCGGATGAATACCGCGCGTGTAGGGAAATTCGCCCGGGAAGGATATGTCTTTGTCGAAATCGATCTCTGCGACGTCAGCCGGTGTGTAAAGGCCCGCGACTTCTTCGAGGGAAACAGTTTCGAAACGCGGCTTTCGTTCACCGCGTCGTTTCAAGGCGCTGGCCAGCGTTTCTGCTTTCCAGCGCTCAACCGCGATTTTTTCCGGAGAGGTTAGTTCAGTAGGTGTCATTAGAATCCCGCAGCTCTACTCGTTACCGCGCGCGTAGTTAGTCACAGGCATAAAAGGCCGCATTAGCGCTAGAAGAATCCTGATATTAGTGGGAGGCTCTACGAGTGTCAACCACGTCGACTTTGAATCGAGAGGGGAAGCGCGGCTGCGATTTTACTCGCTGCCGCGCAAATGACGAAGGGCCTGGAATGCGTGGAGCTAGGCGGATAAATCGGGGTAGGCTGCGGGCAGAAATATTATTGCGGTCCCCATTTTCATAATCCTTATTCGATTGGAACAACAATCTCGTTTGTCCGGACCATATTCAGACGCGAGCGCGCGGCTGATTCGATGGTGCGCGGATCCTCGCGCAGGCGGCGAATCTCCGTTCCCAGGCTGGCGTTGGTGCGCCGGAGCGTTTCAATCTCGGAATTGATCCGCTGATACTGTTGCGTCGAACTGCTCAATTCCGAGTGGCTGCGCATGTTCACCGTGAAGCAAACCGCCAGCGTTGCAAAAAAGATGATGCCGAAAAAGACCCAGGCGGGCACCAGCCCACCGCGGCGGCGTACCTCAGCCGGGCTGCCAATAAGTTCGCGCGAAATGTCGCGCACGGGTGCGAAAGAGGGGAGGGCCCGGGCGCTCACGCGTTGAGCGTCTAAACGGCTATCAACCCAATAAGTATTTGCGACCTTGCTCAAGAAGCACCTCCACCTTTTCTACCGTCTCAGCCTCTGCATAGATACGAACCAGCGGTTCGGTCCCTGACGGACGCATCAACAACCATGAGCCGTCCGTGAAAATCAATTTAGTGCCGTCCAGCCGGTTCACGTGCTCGACCCGCTGACCGGCAATCTCTTCGGGTTGGTTCTGAAGTTTTCCGGGTAGCGCCGACATCAATTCTGAAGTCAAACGTACTCCGATGCGGCCGGATTCCACTTTTCCCACCCGCGCATACAAATCAGCGAGTTGCTCCGTCAGGCTCGCGTTGCGCGCCGCAACCGCCTCCGCTGCAAGGAGACACGCAAGGATGCCATCTTTCTCCGGATAGTGACCCTTGATCGACATCCCCGCAGACTCTTCGCCACCCAGGATGATTTTGTCTTCATTGATTAATTCTCCGATAAACTTGAAACCAACCGGTGTTTCATAGACCGGAAGCCCGCGATCTTCAGCAACTCGGTCCACGAGATGAGATGTCGCGACTGAACGTGCAACTCCGCCAGTCCATCCACGCGACTCTGCGAGATAGTCAAAAAGAAGCGCAATCAATTGATTGGGCGTTATAAACGTGCCGTCTGAGTCGAGCACGCCGAAACGGTCTCCGTCGCCATCGGTCGCCAAGCCGAGGGAGCATTTATTTTTCGCCATCACTTCGCGCAGTTCATCCAAATGGCTCGACTCAGGCTCAGGCGAGCGTCCCCCAAACATCACATCACGCCAATCGTGGATCGTCTCTACTTCGACACCGTGCATTCTCAATGCCTCATCAAGATAACCACGCCCAGTGCCCCATAAAGGGTCATAAGCGTAGCGACCGCTGGCACGAGCGATCAGGTCGAACCTAATTTTATTACCTAAGTCAGCTAAATATGCGGGACGCGGATCGTAAGATTCAGCGATAGCATTGAGGCTAATCTTGCTCTTACCGTTTTCTCCACGCGCCTGGATGCTGAGGATTAATTGTTCCACCTGCTTGGTTATCTCTGGCAAGGCAGGTGCTCCGTCAGCGGTGGAGAATTTTATGCCGTTATATTCTGGAGGATTATGTGATGCAGTAAAATTAATTCCTCCAATAGCCTGGTTAGATCGAATGGCATGTGAAATAGTTGGGGTTGGCGTAGGGTGGTCGCACAAATAGGCTC
>JAXDFZ010000012.1:0-79390 GCA_034665305.1 Blastocatellia bacterium
TCCCGGGTAAGCTGCGTATAGTTCATTGGAGTGCTTCTTTGGCTTGGCGGTTAGAAAAGCACCCTGACGCTATCGCAGCTTGCTCTTAATCACCAATCTCAAAGTTGCACTTCAGGTTGAATCCACCTCTCGAAAACTGCAATCGGCCCGCACGCTGCCGCAGGCGGTTCTGACTTACTCGCATATTGACAGAAGCCAAAGAAGTTGAGTATTAAGCTTTATCATAAATTTGTGCCGCACGCAGTTCTTTAGCCTGTTCTTGTTTTAGTTGCCCCGCGCCATATTCGCTTCTGTTTCGAAACGCGCAGACACGCCCGGCCGTTACAAGGGATAGCGTTTGAATATCGAGCCAACAGAACCAGGTTCCGTTAGGAGACCTCCGCCACCGCGACCGTCGGCAGGGTTTCCTCCCCACCGGCGTCCCGATCGCGCCCGCATGCCGTCCAGTTCCGGTTATCTCGTAGCGGCCGGAGCTGCAGCCGCGGCCCTTTTTTTCATTCTGTGGTGGATGCTTTTAAGCGGCGGAGATGAAGCACCCTGGGTGCCGGCCGGATTAGCAGCGAGTGTTGTCATGCTGGTCGCGGTGTCGGCTCGCGAAGTGGTAATGCGTCGTGCGTGGACTCGCCATCTGCTGGAACACAACAGCCATGACGAGCGATCGCGTACGCACCATCGCAGCAGTTCAGCGGACACGGGATTGCGCTCGCCAAATATTCATGCCGCGGTTTTGCGCGCGCTGCAGAAGCAGTCAACCGCGGCGAACGCGCCCGGAGCCCTACCGGAAGCCCATCTTGAGGCTTACCATCTTTGTCAGGATTACCTGGCAAACAGCGATCAGGCTTTGAACACTGCCCGGCTGCATGCCGAAAGCCGGCTGGCCCTGCGCACGGGCCAGGAAAGAGTGCGGGCGCTGCAAAAACACCATCTACTGAATTGGGCCAAGGGAGCTTCGCGGACCCTGACGCATGAAGCACAACAAAAAGTGCGCGTCTCGGAAAAAATCGAAGTGGCGATGCGCGCCCTGGACTGCATCGATTCGGCGTTAAAGGTTTATCCGGATGAGGCCGAGTTGAATGAATCCGGTGACGCCGTGCGCGAGTTCATGGTTTCGGTAAAGGTGGCCCATTGGGTCGAGTTGGCTGAGCGCTCGGCTTTCAAAGGTCACTATCGCCGTGCCATCGATCGTTACCGTGATGCACTTTTTTATCTCACTCGCGGCAGCGTCGATGAAATCAACCGGGCCACTATGGCCGAGAAAATCGGCCGCGAGATAGAACTGTTGCGTGCTAAGCTAAAAACCGACAAACACAAAGATTCCAAGTATCGCGAGCAGGTAAAAGAGAAGGAAAACATCGAGAATGCTGGCGCCACGCTGCCCGAAGTGTAAAAGTTCACGAATCCGCCATGGTTACAGGCCAACCCACTGGTTGCTGCGGATAGTTGGCATACATAACCTTTTATGCGATCATTGCAACCTGTTATTTAGAGGCTTTGCCGTGCCCGGAACCATCGGAAGGAACCGCGGAAAGAAGCGCAAGGCACGACATTAGATTAGGCTTCACGGGGCCGGCTATTTGTGCGGCCGGCTGTAGTTGAGCCCACAGCGAGTATAAAAGTTCTGAGGTATCTGATGAAAGTCAAAGTTTCACTTCTCACTATTGTGGTTTTGCTGACCACCCTCGCGTTGACCTACGCGCAAGAGCCGTCGAAGGCGCCGGTGCAGACCCCCGGTGTTGATAGCCAGGGGATCAGGGATTACCTGTTGGGGCCGGGTGATGTGTTGGACGTGCGCGTCTTTGGCCAGTCCGAACTAAATTCGGTTGCTGAAGTTGATAGCGAAGGAAATCTAAGCTCGCTGCCTTTCCTCGATCCTATTCCCGCGAAGTGCCGCACGGAAAAACAGGTGCAAAGAGATATCGCCGCCGCCTACGCGAAATATCTTAAGAGCGCCCAGGTCAGTGTGCGGATCATGGAACGAAAGAGCCGCTCACCCGCGACGATTTACGGCGCGGTGCATCAACCCAGTCAGATGATGATGCTCAGGGCCGTACGCCTTAACGAGATCATTTCCCGGAGCGGTGGTGTTACCGAACGGGCCAGTGGCACGATTCAAATACTCCATACGGAACCGGTCATGTGTCCCGCGCCCGGCGAGATTGCAGAGGCCCTGCCGCAGGACGGCTCAATGGTTCCCCTGGTCATTAAGATCAGCGATCTCCTGATGAACAAAAACGGAGCGAACCCGATGATTCGGCCGGGAGATTATGTGGCCGTCACCGAGGCTGAACCGGTTTACATAACCGGCAGTGTGATTAATCCCACCGGGATCTACATGCGCGACAATCTGACGCTGGGCTTGGCGCTGGCGCAGGTTAATGGCCTGAAGAAGGAAGCCAAGGCCAGTGACATCGTGATTCGCCGCGTAAGAGAAGGCACTAATCAGCGAGATATCATTCACGTCGATTATGCAGCGATTAAGAAAAATCAAAAGCCGGACATCCTGCTGAAGGCTTATGACGTGATTGAAGTAGATGAGGCCAGTCCGTTTTCCAGCGGGCGATTGGCGCAAACCCTGCTGAGCGGCTTTACCAGCGCGGTCAGCAGCGCCGGCAGTATGTTGCCCATGCGGGTCATTTACTAGGTTTGGGAAACCTTGCTTTCGAGGTAAG
Source organism: Blastocatellia bacterium (assembly GCA_034665305.1). GTDB lineage: Bacteria > Acidobacteriota > Blastocatellia > Pyrinomonadales > Pyrinomonadaceae > DASXRU01. The sequence goes on from JAXDFZ010000012.1 coordinate 2,670, forward strand.
AGGTTGGCCATGTTTTGTGCCAACCTCTTATTGTTCTCAGGCAGTTGTTCTGCATCTTCTCCGGTATTACGAGAAATAGGAACTGAGGAAATAAGATGAGTCAGAGACTTGCAATTGCAGCCCGCCGGCGGAGACGCCTGACCACATATGCCTGGGTTGCAGCGATGGCGGTAGTGGTGATCTTTTTGATCTACAAGGAACAGACTGCTTTGCTTTACATCCTCGCGACGCTGGGGATCACGGTGTTGTTGGCTTTGGTAGCGTTTGCTGATCTGCGCGGCAAGGATAATCTCGTTAGCGACAACGAGGCCGCGGCCTCTGCTAATTCGTCCGCGTTAGGCGGCGCTACGGGCCCGGATCCAGTTCGGGCTGGCGCTCGCCCCCGACGTTAAGGCATCTCAGTGATGGCTTCCGCCAGCCGAACCCATGAGGGGCAATCGGCGTCACGCCTCAAACTGTTAAACTTAATCAGTCTATTGTTGAAATGTCCGCTTGAGTTGTGCATAATCAGCGCGCGTTCAACGGAGTTCGACGCCCTGTCGAATGAAGTTGGGCGAAGTGGTCGCGGGTGGGGTGAGGACATTCGTGGCCTTAGGGTGGGGGTTGTGGGAGACCCCCGCCCGCTTTTTATTTACAGCCATTTCCGCTCTGCCAATTCAATCCTACGCCAATCGCAGATTTCAACTCCGGCACAGCAAACTCGCCTCTTCTTCGTCCGCTAATAATCAGTGCGGGCCGTTGACTTTGTTGAAAACTGGCATAATATACGCGGCTAGCGCCTTTAACGGTTGCTTCCGTCAAATGTCTAGTGGGCCAGCATCAAGGTAAGGATTTGCCACAGTCGCGCTTTTCCGAGAGGAGCACGCTGTGGCATTTTTACGTTCTTATGATGGGCAATCCTTTGTAACCGGTGATGATGAAATCGTTGAAGCGTTATCTGGTCGGAAGTCCGATCCGAACAGAACGCTTACTTCATGAGCGACTGACGAAGCGAATCGCACTCGCGATCTTTTCTTCCGACGCACTCTCATCGACAGCATACGCAACTGAGCAAATCCTGCTGGTGCTGGCCGCTGCTTACTATGTGGGACAGTCCGGCGCTTTTAGCCGGGTCGTGCCGATTTCTCTCGCCATTGGCGGCCTCCTCGTCATCGTTGCCATCAGTTATCGCCAAACGATTTTTGCTTACCCATCAGGCGGAGGAGCCTACATCGTTGCGAAGGACAACCTGGGCACAATGTCCGGTCTGGTCGCCGGCGCTTCGTTGCTGGTCGATTACGTATTGACGGTGTCGGTATCAGTGGCCGCCGGTGTCGAAGCGATCACGTCGGCAATGTTAGGTACCCGGCTGGCATGGCTGGACGAGCATCGGATACTGATTTGCTTGATCTTTATCGCACTGATAACCGTAGCCAACTTGCGAGGAGTTCGCGAATCGGGAAGCATGTTTGCCACCCCGAGTTTCGCCTTCATCGTTTGCTTTCTGCTGATGATTGGATGGGGTTTAGTTCGCTACTGGTTGAATCCGGGAATTGCCCCCGCGCCCAACGCGGTCGATCTAAAGATTGCCGAGGGATACCACCCCCAATACTTATCACTCTTTCTTATGCTGGGTGCGTTTTCCAACGGCTGTGCAGCCCTTACCGGAATCGAAGCGATTTCAAACGGCGTGCAGGCATTCAAACAGCCTGAGGCCAAGAATGCATCGACGACGCTGGCGTGGATGGCGGTGCTGCTAATCACGATGTTCATTGGCGCGAGCACGCTGGCCTACCTGTTCAATATTCATCCTAAGGCTCACGAGACAGTCATTTCACAGATCGCGCGCATTGTTTTCGTTGGACCGTTCGGTTGGTTCTACTACCTGGTTCAGGCGACCACGGCACTGATATTGGTGCTGGCTGCGAATACGTCGTTCGCGGGCTTTCCCCGTTTGTCCTCGATGCTGGCGCAGGATCGCTTCCTGCCGCGACAGTTTGCCAGCCTCGGAGACCGTTTAGTTTTTTCTAACGGAATTGTGATCCTGGCTATTTTTTCGGGCCTGCTGGTTTGGGCTTTCAAGGGCGACACCAGTCGCTTGATCCCGCTGTACGCCGTGGGTGTTTTTCTGTCCTTCACTTTGTCACAGACGGGGATGGTCGTGCACTGGTGGAAAGAAGGGGCCGCCCAGCGTGCGAAACGAAGGCGGAAGAGTGAAGAACCGTCCGCGAGCGCCGCTCACGAAGGCGCGACCGAGGGCCTTTGGGATAGCACTCAGTCGGCACACTCTGCGCAAAAGGCCGGTCAGGCGGAAGGGAAATCTCACTGGCGCAAATCGATCGTCATTAACGGCCTGGGTGCGATTGCGACGTTTGTAGTGCTGATGGTTTTCATAGCCACGAAGTTCGTCCATGGCGCCTGGGTGGTCGTCGTGCTGATTCCGCTCCTGGTGATAATGTTTCTGAGGATTCACAGTCACTACCTGGAAGTGGCCAAGCAGCTTTCGACGGAAGGCCTGCAGCAACTCCGGCCCATTCACCACGAAGTTATTGTTCCCATTTCCGGCATACATCGCGGCGTGATCGCGGCCCTGGAATATGCGAAGTCAATTGCACCGCAGCACGTCACCGCCGTCTACATCAATCTGGATGAAGAGTCGACGCGCAAGCTTCGGGAAAAATGGGAACAGTGGGGGTCAGGTGTGAACCTGGTCGTGTTGGCGTCGCCGTATCGCTCCCTCGTGCGGCCGTTGATGAACTACATCGATCGGGTTACGCGGCGTGCCCACGGTGACGTCGTGACAATTGTGCTGCCGGAGTTCGTGCCGGCCAAGTGGTGGCAGAACCTGCTACACAATCAGAATTCGCTGGTGCTGAAGGGGGCGTTGCTTTTCAGGAAGGGAATTGTAGTCACGAATGTGCCCTATCACCTTGAGCACTAAACGGAAGACTTGCGGTTCGCGACCTGTGCAGCGGTACTTTCTAATGTTCAGTGGTCGCAGCGGTCTTAGCGGAAAGAAAACACGAGCGACAATAGACGGGCCGGCCCTGTGATGGATAGAACGGCACAGTTGTTTCCTGGCCGCATTGAGCGCAGGTCACGGTGACTTCGACTCGCTGCCTGACGCCCGACGCCTGCGCGGCCGTGATGGCTGCCAAGCGCTCGTTCTTCGCTTGCTTGCAGGGTTTGCAACGCTTGGGCTCGTTTGACAGGCCTTTGTCGTGAAAGAAAACTTGTTCGCCTGCGGTCCAAATGAAATTCTCGCCGCAATCGACGCATTTGATAGCGCGATCCTGAAACTCGCCTGATGCTGGATCCAGGTTCGAGTCTGTTCCGGATTCTGACATGTAACTCCCTCCCATGCGCGTTAGACGCGAAAACGGATCAGGTGGGTACTAATGCTTGACTCTTTGTTGTGCGAACTAACGAAGGAAGGTCGCAAAACTCAAAGCGGCTGACTCGGGACGTTTCGGAATCAGAAACGGTCAGCGCATCAGGGTGAGAATTATCTACTATGTCAAAACCGTGTCAAGGGTGAAGTGCCGTCATCGGCCATGCCGCCCATGGTTTTTCTCATTCAGATCCGGCCCGCCGTGGATTAGCGGAAGACGATCCAGGCTATTTAGATAGAAGGCAGAAGAGAGTGAAAATTCTAGTCATCGGTTCGGGCGGAAGAGAGCACGCGCTGATTTGGGCGCTGGCTAATACTTCAGTGGACCGCGCTGAACTATTTTGCGCCCCGGGCAATGCAGGGATCGCTCAACTCGCCACCTGCGTTCCGGTTAATCCCCACGAGATCGAAGAGCTGGCCAACTTCGCCGCCGAAAACGCAATTGATCTCACGTTCGTGGGCGGCGAAGCGGCGCTGGCTGCGGGAATCGTAGATACCTTTGCGAGTCGCGGGCTGGCGATCGTTGGCCCAACCCAAGCGGCCGCGCGGCTCGAGTCCAGCAAAGCGTTCGCAAAAGATTTCATGGCGCGCCACCAGATTCCTTCGGCCTTCTATCGAATCGCAGGATCGGTGGCGGATGCGACGGCGGTGCTGAACAGCGGCGCCTTTGGAGAAGACTCCGCGGCAGTAGTGATCAAGGCCGACGGCCTGGCCGCAGGGAAAGGTGTGGTGGTTGCCGGCTCGCGAGCCGAAGCCATCAAAGCGATCGAAGCTCTGATGTTGGACCATGTGGCCGGGGCTGATGCGGCCGCCCAGATCGTGATTGAGGAAGCGTTGAGCGGTCCCGAAGTCTCGTTGCTTTTGTTTACCGATGGTCAGGACTTTGTTTTGATGCCGGCCGCCCGCGATCATAAACGCATCGGCGAGAATGACACGGGGCCAAACACCGGCGGGATGGGGGCCATCACGAGCTCCGGATTAATCGATCACGAGCTGTTGGATCAAATCGTCTCAACTGTCGTGGAGCCGACCTTGGCGGGAGCGCGCGCAGAAGGATTCCAGTTTCAAGGTGTACTCTTTATCGGGTTGATGCTGACCGCCGCGGGACCTCGGGTGTTGGAGTACAACGTGCGATTTGGCGATCCCGAAGCACAGGCAATCCTGGTCCGTTTGAAATCACCGCTGCTTGAAATCTTTGAAGCCATTGCCGGCAAACGTCTGCGCGAAGTGACGCCGGTATGGGAGCCGGGTTCTTCGGCCTGTGTCGTGCTTGCATCCGCAGGTTATCCCCAAAGCCCACAGACCGGCGCGGTAATTCACGGTTTGGATGGAAGTGCCGGGGAGGTTCAGATTTTTCACGCCGGCACGGACCGATCCGCTGCCGGCGAGTGGCACACCGCCGGGGGCCGGGTGCTCGGAGTCACCGCCCGGGGCAATGACTTGCCGCAAGCGCTCAGTCGTTGCTACGAAGCAATAAGCGCGATTAACTGGGAAGGAATGCAATTCCGCCGGGATATCGGGCGGGGGCGGTAAAGCAGTGGGCCGTGGGCAGCGGCCAGTGAAAGCTGAGACCTGAGACTGAGGCTCCGATCCTGCCCTTCTAGCGACTGGTTTACTACTCCTGATATACTTTCAGCCTCGAACCTTGCCATGGAAGCTGCAACCGTTTGTGGGCAGCCTGCGTACATCGTATGGGAAATCGTGAGCCACTTCGGAAACTCGTATTCTGAGTTCAGCGTGATACGACCCCTATTGCTGGAGGACCGACTGAGATGGGACTTGGAAGCAGATTGAAACGTTCATTGCGCGCTTTGTTTGGCGGCATTATTGAACACACTGAGGATCCGGAGCTAATCCTGCAACAAACAATTCGCGACATGCGCGACCGTGTGCCGGAGTTGAATAATTCGGTGGCCCAGGTTATGGCTACCGAAAAGTTGTTGGCCAAAAACAAAGAACGCCTGGAAGGCCAGGTCGTCGACCTCGACTCCAAGATTAAGGCGTCCGTAAAGATGGGCCGCGACGATATCGCGACCGCCTATATCGGCCAGTTGCAGCAGGCGCAGGTCGATCTGATTAAGACCGGCCAGCAATTCGAACATGCGACGCTCGCTTCGCGACAGGCGCTGAAGGCCCGCGACAATTATGTTCTGCAAATGCAGCGGCGCACCGCCGAGGCCATGCAGCTCATCAATCAATCGAAGCAGGCCAAGCTGCAGGAACAACTCGCGCAGACGATGGAATCGTTCCAACTCGGCGACGATGCGTCCACCTTTAACGAGATGCGCGACAAGATCGATCGCCGCGCTGCTGCCGCTGAAGCTAAAATGCAGTTAGGCGCAGCGTCCGTGGACACGCAAATGCAGGACATCGAACGCGAGGCGATGGATATGCAGTTGCAGGACAAACTGCTGCAGTACAAGCGCGAGATGGGTCTGCTGCCCTCGGCCAGTGCTAGTACGCATGCGCTCCCCGCAGAGGGTGAAACCGGTACGGGCATCCCCACACGCGCCCTCGAACGCGAAAACAGCTAGCGTGCCGGAATGTAAGGCAAACTGTTAGTTTGCGCTGCGGTTTTTTCGCGACCCGCAGAAGCGGTAAGGGCCAAAAAGTTTTTATCACCATGGAGCTACCGAAAATTGATGCGAGGTATCTGAAGGAAGCCCTGAAAGAGCCGCTTAATTTTTGGGGGCTCGCCGGGTTTCTGGTCGGGGCCGCGTATTTTCAGGATGTCACGCCCCTGGTTGCCGGGTTTGGAGCAGAGGCTATATATTTAGTTACCGTGCCTGCCACCTCTTTCTATCGTCGTCTGGTTGACCGCCGCGAAAAGGAACGATTGCGCAAACTGCGCGAGACGCAGCGTGAGGCTTTGCTGAAGCGTTTCGATCCCCGCGAGCGCGAAGCCGTCGAGTATTTGCGCTGGATGAAGAATCAGATCTATTCGAACTATCGCAAGTTCACCGGCAGCAAACAGATTCCCTCAAACATTCTCAGCCTGGATGAGCGTTGGGAAGATTTTGTGGATCTGCTCGACATTTATCGCCGGCGCAAAAACCACATGCGGTCGATTAACCGGCAGGCAGTTCAGAACCAATTGAAACAGGCCGAGCATGCCGTAGAGAATTCACCCGACGAGCGCGCTAAACGTATCCAGCAAGCCAACCTGGAAATCCTGCGCCGCCGCGTCGCTGCCTTTAACGACATCGAGCGTTCGGTGAAGCTGGTCGAAGGTCAATTGCAATCAATCGAAAATTTCTTTGGCCTGGTAAACGATCAGGTGGTCACCCTGCCGACGCCCGAAAGAGTTTCCATGCTGGACTTCGAACAGCTTAGCGATTCAATTGCGATGACGAAGCAAATGCTCGAAGAAACCTCCGACACGTTTGCCGCCCTGGACAGTCACAACCGGCAAATTGGCAACTATGAACTGTTGCTGTCCGGCGGCACTCCTACTCGCTAACTTTCCATAAAATCTCGACGTCTTTACCGGGAGCGCGAGCGTCCCGGCGGCATACTTCTAACCAAATCAAGTCTCCCGGAAACTCCAAACGCCTCTTCACAACCGCGATTTATTTTTGTAAATTTTTTTCGCTCTAACTTTGCCTTTAGGCGACCCGGTGCCGGGCCGTGGGGGCGGTCTTTGGAAAGTGGAATTTCTCGCTTAAGAGGCGAGTTAACAGTAAGTTACAAGTTAAGGTTTGGCCTTAAGAAACACACTCTATAGCATTGAAAAAAAAGATACCCACAAGATATTGACATCCGCGGTCGGGCGGGTGTATAGTCCGCTTCGCTTGGGACGAGGCGGGATTTATACGGCAGGCGGCGGGGGTTCAGGCCGCTTTCTGTAGGGATTTTCGTCGCTTCGAATAAGCCAACCGCGTTGTATCCGCATCACAGTTTGAGAGACGTTTTGGAGGTTCTCCAGGGCGTCGATCTTTTTGGAACCCACATATTTTGCTCGCGACCCCTGACGCGAGAAAGGCATTGAAGATGAGCGCAGCTATCGGCCCGAAAGCCTCCACCGAAAACGTAGTCCCCGCCGCCCCCGCCAACACGAAAGTCGCGCCTCCTCCGGGATTGAATGCGCGGCGCGTGATTAGTAAACGGTATTCGCTCCGGGACGCGCAGGGCCGATCCCTGGAAGAGTGGGGCGATATAGTGCGCCGCGTTGTGGGTCACGTTTCGCGTGCGGAGAGTGATCCGGATCAACGCGATCAATTCTTCAGCACCATGTCCGAGGTGATGTTGAACCGCGAGTTCGTTCCCAACACACCGTGCCTCGTCAATGCCGGAAAATCCAATGGCCAACTCGCCGCGTGTTTCGTGCTCGATGTGCCTGATTCGATCGCCGGGATCATGAAGACTGCGACTGATGCGGCCATCATTCATCAAACCGGCGGTGGCACCGGCTTCACTTTTGAGAAGCTGCGGCCCAGCGGCGGCATGGTGCGTTCGACGCATGGCGTCGCCAGCGGTCCCGTGTCGTTCATGAATATTTTCAACACGACTACGGACACCGTGAAGCAGGGCGGCGTGCGGCGCGGCGCGAATATGGGCATGATGCGCGTCACGCATCCTGACGTGCTTCGTTTTATTCACGCAAAGAACGACCAGCACTCGCTGACCAACTTCAATATTTCAGTAAACGTCACCGACTCATTTTTGGAAGCCGTCGACCGCAATGAATGGTTCCAGTTGGAATTCGAAGGCGCTTCGTGGACTGAGCCCATCTACGATCCCGTCCGCGATGGCGACTACGTCATCTATCGCCGGCCGGACGGTTCCCTGGTTTCGTTCCCCGATCGCGCTTCGTTTCTTTCGACGAGTCTGACTAACTGCAAGATCGAAGAGCCGCCGCGGCCGGGCATGATTTTCGCTCCGGACATTTGGAACCGCATCGTGGCCAGCGCCCACAAGTATGCCGAACCGGGCATCGCGTTCATCGATGAAGTGAACCGCCACAACCACATGATGAAGTCCATGGGCCCAATCATGTCGTGCAACCCTTGCGGCGAGCAGTTTCTGCATTTCTCGAACTCCTGCAACCTGGGTTCGATTGATGTGAATAAGTTTTACGACGCCGAGCATCGTCTGGATTGGAACCGGCTGCGCTCCGTGACGCACCTGTGCACGCGTTTCCTCGACAATGTGATCGACACCTGCGCCTGGCCGCTCCCGGAAATCGACGACGTCGTGAAGCGCACGCGGCCACTGGGCCTCGGGATTATGGGCTTTGCCGATCTCTGTCTGAACCTGCAAATCACGTACGGCTCGCCCGCTTCGATCGATCTGATGGATGAGGTGATGGGTTTTGTGCGTCGCGAGGCGTGGGTGGAGAGTCTCCGGCTGGGCGCAGAACGCGGAGTATTTCCGGAACTCGAACCGAACCTGCAGGCTTATTCAGATTTTCTCTACAACCAGATTGGCATTCCACTCGACACCCCGCTCACGCCGCGCAATTACGAAGTGACCACCATCGCGCCGACGGGAACGATTTCCCTGGTGGCGGAAACATCTTCCGGCGTTGAGCCGAATTTCTCCTGGGCGTATGTTCGCAAAGACACGCTCGGCACGCGCACCTATGTACATAGCCTCGCCGCGCAGGCGTTGGGAATCGAAGTTGATCAGACCGATCAGCAATCAATCGACGAAGCTGCTGCCCATGTGTGCGAGCACGAAAGCGAGCTGCCGTCTTACTTCATTTCTGCGATGTCGATCAGCGCGGAGCAACACATTCATGTGCTCGCGGCAGCGCAACGCAACGTCGACAACAGCGTCTCCAAGACCTGCAACGGCGCCGTTAATGACACGGTGGAATCCGTCGACGCGCTTTATCGTTTGGGCCGCCAACTGGGTTGCAAGGCCGTCAGTTACTACCGCGACGGCTCACGCGAAAATCAGGTGCTGACGTCGATGAAGGCTGAAGAGAAGCCCGCCGAAGTAACTATGGAAGTCTTAGACGATCCCCCCGCGACGCACGCTGACGCCGCGCACGTGACGACCATCGATCCGGAAACGGAAGGTCTGTCACAGGCGGAAGCCAGCGCGATGGTCCGGGAACAAGCCGACGCGGAAGCGAAACTGACGACGATGCGCATCGAACGCCCGCGCGAATTGAGCGGTGCGACCTGGCAAATTCCTTTTGACGGCCAGAACCTTTACGTCACCGTCAATCACGACGGCCGGATGATCCAGGAAGTCTTTGCCACCGGTCCGATCAGCGGCGGCGTGGGCCTGCTGGCTTCGAAGATGCTGCGCGGTGGTTTTGACGCTGCCGAAGTTGCCTACAGTTTGAACAAAGTCACCGGCACGCACGCCGTCTGGTTCAACGAACGGCTACTCACTTCGCCGGAACAGGCAGTCGCCGAATGCATCATGATCACGAACCGGCGTCTGACGGACCTCCCCGATTCCGCACGTGCCTTAGGCAAACAGCAAAACGCCAACCCGCCCGGCATGACCGCCGCCGGCGTAACCGGAGTCACCGGCGCAATCATGTCCAACATGATCGGCATCTGCCCCGAATGCAAAGGCCAATTGGAACACGCCAGCGGCTGTGACTTTTGCCGGGATTGCGGCTACAGCAAGTGTAAGTGAGTTAAGAGCCCGCCGGTTTTATCGATGGGAGTAAAGAGTCCGCGATGGATGGCTGAAATCGGTCGTCCACCTCGCGGGCTTTTTCATTACAGCTGGCCCTGTAACCAGCCGAAGTGCCAGTTACCAGGATGGCTACCGGGCCGGTAACCTCGCTCGCGCCAGCTAATCGCACAATCCTTTGACTGCGCTTTTTTGTTTTGTTGTCCGCAGATTTCGCAGATTACACAGAACGGCAAACCGGAATTATGCCATCTGCGGAATCTGTGTAATCTGCGGAAACTGAACGAAATGCCGCACGAACACTTTGGGTGAACAACTTTTCGCTCCGCATCGTAGTTTTGTTAGCTACGACTTTCGGCAGGACGAGAAACAAGCTGTAAACTACCAACCTAACGGGGCGACTGAACCATGTACTGTCCGCAATGTGGCACTGAATCATCTTCCGGCCTGCAATATTGCCGGCTATGCGGAGCCAACCTGAAGGTGATTGGCAAGGCCGTCACTTTGAGCGAGGCCCTCGCGCGCAGTGATCGCGGCCCGATGCCGAAGATCAAAGAGATGATGAAGTCGCTGCATCCACCAAACATGGAGCAGGTCTCTGATGAAATCTCGCGGGCGCTGGACCAGATGAATCAGGAGATTGTGAAAAGCTCCGGTTCGCTAGTTGGCGTCAAACCCATGTGGGGCGGAAAGAAAGAAAAGACCGCGCGCCGGCGCCGGGAAGAGAATATTGTTCACGGGTTAATTTCGCTGTTTAGCGGGATTGGTCTGATGATCTTTCTCTACTATCTTGCAGGTGCACTCGTCCTGAAACTGCCGGAGCGCATCCTGGCCCAGGCGCCTTTTGATATCCCGCCGGTGGTGCACATGATTTGGCTGGTGGGGCTGCTTCCCGCACTCACCGGCGTGGGCCGTATCCTTGCGGGACTTTCGATTAAGCCTGAGCCATCGCCGGCAGTTGAATTGTCGCCGACAGCAATGGAAACCAGCGAACTGACGCCGCGGATTGAACCCGCCAGTATCACCGATCGCACCACTAATATTTTGAATCGCCAGCCTTGACGGCTAGTCGGCAGAGGCAGACGGCAGTCGCAGTAACGACTCATTGGCCTGACGCGGTTTACTAGTGCTCCTGCGGACTGCCCCTGACGCCTGCCGGCTGGCAAACTTCCCATGTTGCAGTGATGTTGCGGCAATCGTCGTTGGTTTGAACCCTGCGACTTTCCTCGGTTTTCGGCCTCTCCTCTGTCTCAAGCCCACCTCAAGAATTCCTCAAGGCCACTCCCTAGAATGCAGACTGTGAATCTTCCACGCAGTTGCTAATGGAAGGACGGGTGGCATGGGCTGGGGCTCGCCTGTGCCACTTTTCGACCGTTTAAACCACAGATGAATCCGTCGCAAAGGAGCGAGCAACATGAAATCGCAGGCGAAACGAAATCACGCGAGTGAAGTCAATCGAGTTAAAAACAGCATGACAGGGCGGTCACGAAAGGCCCGCCAGCACCGCAAGCAATCGTTGTTTTCTAAATTGATTTCCAGTCGCGCGCTGAACTCATTTACGACGCTGATTGTGCTCGTCTGTGCTTGCGCGATGTTAACGCTCGCATTCTTCGCCGCTCCGAGCACGCATGCATCTAATCCCACCTCGGGAACTTTGGCTACCACTTCGGCTCCTATTTCCTGGCAAGGTTCGGCGACTGCAGGCGGCGCGACCGGCGACCTTGGTTTGGTTGGTTTGTTTTCTTCGGAAGAGACCTGCGTCGAAGGCGTATCTTGCGATACGTTTACGCTTACCATCGCAGGCACACCGGCTGACTGGATCAACGCAAAGAAAGTGGTCCATGTCCATCTGAGCTGGAGCGTCGTCGCTTCGGATTACGATCTATACATTCATAAAGGCGATCTGAACGGGCCCATTGTCGCCAACTCCGGACATGGTGTTACTGACGGCGTCTTAGGCGGCGAAGACACTGATCTGGATCCCAGTCTGACGTCGATTGGCACGGGCACTTTTGCAGTCCACGTGGTCTATTGGACCGCAACCACCGCCGACCAGTACACCGGGACGGCCAGTGTAGCTAACGCGCCGGCGCCGCCTTCGCCGACACCGACACCCACGCCTACGAACGAACCCGCGGGCACGCCGCGGTTTTACAACTACCTGTCGCCTCCGGGAGTAGCCGATTCCGCGGGTGAACCTTCGATTGGTGTGAACTGGAAATCCGAAAAAATATTCAATGGGATACCGAACGGCGGCACAGTCAACTACTTTGGCGGCTTTTTGCCGTACATGCTGCGCGCGACCTTCAACGACAGCTTCTTTCCGGCGAAAGTGACCTGGGAAAAGGCGGCGCTGACGCTTGCGACTACGCCGCGCGCTTATGGTGATCCGATTTTGTTTACCGACTCGCGAACCGGGAGGACTTTTGTTTCGCAGGAACTGGGCAAGACACCGGCGGGATCGACCGCGGAATGGACTGACGACGATGGCCGATCGTTTCTGCCCAGCGAAGGATCAGGCGCGCCGTCCGGCATCGACCATCAGACAATTGGTGCCGGCCCGTTTCATGCGCCCGTGCCGAACGGCGTGAATCCCGTTAATCCGAACGGCGTCTGGTACTGCTCGCAGTCGATCGCCGATGCAGTTTGCTCAATCAGTCTCGACGGCGGGATGACGTTTGGGCCGGCCGTGCCGATGTATTCCGTTGCGGATTGCGGCGGATTGCACGGACACATCAAGATTGGTCCGGATGGCACTGCTTACGTGCCGAACCGGGCGTGCCACGGAGATCCGACGACGCTGACGCATACGGGCGGCAAGCCTTCGCTGCTCGTTTCCGAAGACAACGGTCTCAGTTGGAGTATCCGCCCGCTTGCGCAGGCAACGACGAAACCTGATCGCGATCCGTCCGTTGCGGTTGGTTCGGACGGCACGGTGTATTTTGCCTACCAGGCCGCTGATGGCCATTCCCGCGTGGCTGTTTCGCACGATAGGGGAGCGAGTTGGGAGAAGGACACGGACATCGGCGCGCAGTTAGGAATTCAAAATAGTTTGTTCCACGCCGCCGTGTCTGGAGACGGCGATCGCGCGGCGGTTGCGTTTTATGGAACGACCAAGGGCGGAGGCGATTACGATCAAGCGACCTTTGACGGCCTCTGGTACTTGTACATTGCGACTACGTACGATGGCGGCGCGCACTGGTGGACGCAGAACGCGACGCCGGGCGATCCCGTGCAACGGGGCGGTATTTGTGGAGATGGTGCGTGTCGCAACCTGCTCGACTTTTTTGATGCAACCATCGACAAAGAAGGGCGCGTGTTAGTTGGCTACGACGATGGCTGCGTCAGTAACGCCTGCATCACGGGTCAAAGATCATACGGGTTGCGCGCCGACAATGATTTCACCGCCAAGGCCGTCGTGGCGCGTCAAACCGGTGGCAAGCGAATGTTTGCCACTTACGATCCGCCGGCTGGTCCGGTAGCGGAACCACCGGCCAAGCCATTGCCGCCGGCTGCCGCTCTTTCGTGTGACGGCGTGGTGGCGGTCGATTCAACTGGTGACTCGATCAATCCATTCGTCAGCGCAGTCGGGAGTGGCGATCAGCTCGATATCCAAAAAGTTTCGTTCAGCTTGAGCGATGACAAACAGTCGCTGGTGACGACGCTGACGTTGAAGGACTTTTCACTTACCCCGGCGCCGGGAACGCTGGGCGCGTACTACCGGACCGTTTGGACCAACGCACAGAAGAAATCTGACGGCACGTTGGAAACCAAGAACTACGCGACTGAAGTTGCGATCGATGCGACTGGAGCTAAGTACAAGTTTGGCCAGTACGACACTGCCGGGAATAGTTTCTTGAGTGGGACGACTTCGACGCCCACAGGCTCATACACCGCAGGTCCGAACGGCACGCTGCAGGTGATTGTTCCGCTCGCAGCTTTGGGCAATCCGACTATTCCAGTAACAGATCCTAACGCTCTGCCTGCAGTTATCGAACCGTACGCAGTTGTGTTCGCGCACTTGGAGGCGGTCTACATAGTTTCTCCAGTTGACCGCGCTCCGGACTACGGCTTCGCCGGAGCCAACTGGGCCGTCTGCGTGCCGCCGAGCGTTTCTTGTTTAGAAGAGGATGACAAGAGCATCACCTATTCAGACGGTTGGCACCAGGTGAATTCCACGTCAGCCAGCGGCGGCCACTTCCGCTTCCACACGGGCAAATCTCCCGATCATTCGGCGAGCCTTAGCTTCACTGTTGATCCGGGACGGACGGGCAAGCTCACTTACTACTACGGAACCAGTACCAAAGGCGGCAATGCGACAGTGCTGCTGGATGGCGTACCCACAACGGTGAGCTATCAGGGCGCTTCAGGCGGACTTAAAGATCCGGTCTTCGGAGCGAAACTGGAGTTCGCCAATCTGGCACCGGGCCAACACAAGTTGGAGTTTAAGAATATAAGCGACGCTGTTTATATCGACCGCTTCTGTTTGGAAAGCTCATACTCGTACGGCCAACCAACGAGTGGTCCGGGAGAAACTACCAGTAGCAACAGCAATCTGTCTGCGGCGCAGGAGCTACTAAAAACGCTACCGGTTGCTGCCGGCACTACCGCGCTCTCGCTGGCGGCGACGTCCAGCAGCAATCTGCCAATTAAAGTTGTGCTCATTAGTCCCACGGGATCGATCCTGCAAACAGCCGACAGCGCTAATGGAGTGGTGGCGATGAGTGTGCCCGTAAGCAAGTCGGGTAACTACATCGTCAAGACAGTCAATTTGAGTTTAGGGCCCGTGCAGGTTTGGATGGCGGCCACGCCGACCGTGAAGCGATAGTCAACGGGTCCGTCGCTTGCAGATTGCAGATCTCGGATTGCGGGTTAGTAAACGATTCGCCTTTCGTTACTAATCCGTAATCCGCATTCCGCAATCGGCAGGACCGCTTACGGCAGGCGGTTCTGCCATCGGTGTTACGCACCTCACATTGACATGCACCGAGCGTTAGCGTAGGGTGGCTAACGAACCGAGACCAGCTAACTCCCTTCTCAGCCTCTCTGGAATCATCCAGACCATCTGAAATCCACAGCCACTTACTAATAATCAGAGCATTTGTCATTTTCAGGTCTGTTGTATGTCCACGCCCATGTCTGTTCGCATGAACAGCGAGCCTCGTGGTCTAACTAAGACCAGGAGTTCGGAGTTTAACCTTGGGGTTGTTTTATTCAGAAACAAGTCAAAGCTTGAACTCAGAAACGAATAGCGTATCGACGAAGGAGATAGAACCAGGAACATGACGATGAAAATTACACCATTGCACGATCGCGTGATCGTAAAGCGCATTGAAGAAGGCGAACAGATTCGCGGCGGCATCATCATTCCCGACAGCGCGAAAGAAAAACCGCAGGAGGGTGAGGTCATTGCGGCGGGCGAAGGCAAATACAAGGAAGACGGAAGCCGACAGCCCCTTGATGTCAAAGCGGGCGATCGCATCTTGTTTGGCAAGTACACCAGTTCGGAAATCAAGATCGACGGTGAAGAGTTGCTGATCATGCGCGAGGACGAAATCCTCGGAATCATTACGCGCGCGGGCGCTGCTGCGGGTGGGAAAAAAGGCAAGTAGGGTCCTGGTAACGCAAACTGTTAGTTTGCGACTGGAGCCGGAAATCGCAAACTGACAGTTTGCGTTACAGGAGAAAAGATAAAAAAATTATGGCAAAGCAAATAGTTCATGGTGAGCAGTCACGCGCGGCGATTCTGCGCGGTGTTAATCAACTGGCGGACGCGGTGAAAATCACGCTCGGTCCGAAGGGACGCAACGTCGTTCTGGGCAGATCGTACGGCAGTCCCACCATTACCAAAGACGGTGTGACGGTGGCGAAAGAGATTGATTTGAAGGACGCGATGGAAAACATGGGGGCGCAGATGGTGCGCGAAGTGGCGTCGAAAACCAGCGACGTCGCCGGCGATGGCACGACGACCGCAACGGTGCTGGCGCAGGCCATCTACCGTGAAGGCGTGAAGACAGTTGCCGCGGGTGCAAACCCGATGGCTCTGAAACGCGGCATCGATAAAGCGGTTGAGCGCGCGACGGCTGCGATCAAGAAACTTTCCAAGCCGGTTGCGGGCGAGATGATTGCCCAGGTCGGCACGATTTCCGCCAACGGCGACTCAGCCATCGGCGAGCTAATCGCCGAAGCTATGGAGAAAGTCGGCAAAGACGGCGTCATCACGGTCGAAGATGCGAAGACGATGGACACGGACTTGGAGTTCGTGGAAGGAATGCAGTTCGATCGCGGTTATCTCTCGCCTTACTTTATTACCGACGCCGAAAAAATGGAGTCCGTGCTACAGAATCCGGTAATCCTTCTAAGCGAAAAGAAAATTTCCTCGATGCGTGATTTGCTGCCGCTGTTGGAGCAGGTTGCCAAGTTGGGCAAGCCCATCCTGATCATTGCCGAAGACGTGGAAGGCGAAGCGCTGGCCACTCTGGTAGTGAACAAACTGCGCGGGACGATCAACGTCGCGGCGGTCAAAGCCCCCGGTTTCGGTGATCGCCGCAAGGAGTTGCTGCAGGACATTGCGATCCTGACTGGGGGCAAAGTCATCAGCGAAGACCTCGGCATCAAACTTGAGAATGTGAAGATTGAGGACCTGGGCCGCGCCAAGCGCGTAACAATTAACAAAGACGACACCATCATCATCGACGGTGCGGGCAACAAGGACGATTTGACCGGCCGCGTGAAAACGCTGCGGGCCCAGATCGAAGAGAGCTCGTCGGATTATGATCGCGAGAAACTGCAGGAGCGGCTGGCGAAACTCGTGGGCGGAGTTGCGGTGATTCGCGTCGGCGCAGCTACTGAAACCGAGTTGAAAGAAAAGAAAGCGCGCGTGGAAGACGCAATGAATGCGACGCGCGCTGCAGTTGAAGAGGGCATTGTAGCCGGCGGGGGCGTGGCCCTGATTCGCGCGGCCAAGGCCCTGGACAAGTTTACCGTTTTCGAAACTGATGACGACGGTGAGACCACCGGTGACGCTGATGAACAAATCGGCGTCAACATCGTGAAGCGCGCACTCGAAGAGCCTTTGCGGCAGATTGTACAGAACGCCGGCAAAGAGGGTGCGGTGATAGTAGAAAAAGTTCGCGCCAGCAAAGACGCGAACTACGGCTATAACGCCGCTACTGAAACTTTTGAGGACCTGGTGGCAGCAGGGATCATCGATCCCGCCAAGGTCACGCGGTGCGCGTTGCAAAACGCCGCATCCATCGCGGGCTTGATGCTGACCACTGAGGCCCTTATTTCTGAGCTACAGGAAGATGATAAGCCACGGGCAATGCCCGGCGGCATGGATATGTAATCCCAAACGTCCCTTAGCAAATTGGGAAGCTACCATGCTCGCATGCGGCTTCTGTTGACTCTCCAAAGGAAAAGTCCGGCGGAGAAATCCCACAGGGGAAAAGGCAAAGATAGATTATGACTACGAAACTTTATGTTGGTAACCTCGCGTTTGAAACTTCGGATACGGACCTGCAGACTTTGTTCGCGAAAGCGGGCACTGTCGAAAGTGTCTCATTGATTGAAGATCGTGAAACCGGTCGCTCACGCGGCTTCGGCTTCGTCGAAATGTCGACGAAGGAGGAAGGCGAGGCAGCCATTTCACAGTTCAATGGTACGGAGTTGGGCGGGCGCACATTGAAGGTCAACGAAGCCAAGCCGCGCGAGAATCGCAATGGCGGCGGCGGCGGTTCGCGTTACTAGTTAGCAGTTTAGCTGCTTTAGCAAAAAGCCCCCGGTGGAATGACTCCGCCGGGGGCTTTCGCTTTAGCAGTAGGACAGGCATTCCTGCCTGTCCCGAGTTTGCCTATCAAAGATCTAATAAATAAGGGACAGGCAGGAATGCCTGTCCTACTTTTGCTAGTCGTTCAGGCTCGCGAAGATGATGGCCAACGTAGCGATGACCGCGCCGACACCGATGGCCACACCGATACCGACGTTGCGGGCCATAGAATGACCACGGTTGCTATCCACTTTGGCGACGTCGGCGTAGCGGATAGTCGTCGGAGCATCGGTTTTGCGATCGCGCAACACGAAGTCGTCGTCGCCTGCTTGAGCGATATAACCCTTCATCTTCGCGCCGCTATTCAGTCTGAGAGTGGCCTTGGCTTTTGCCCCGACGCCAAGCCTGGCGATTTGGCTTTTGATCTGTTCCGCGGTGCCCGAGTTTTGTGTGGCCCGGGGAGCGGCGAGAGTTGGTTGAACGTTCACGGCCAGCAAAATCATTGCGGCAACCAACAACGATACAAATGTTTTCATAATGTTCCTCAATCCTTGACGGTGTGCGAAATCGATATGTGGAAAAACCCTTCAACGCCTGTTGGCAAGAACGATGCCATCCGATCTAAAGACGATTGACAACAAGAAACAGGCATTATTTAGGGGCGCGTCCGCTCTCGCCCGCCTTCACTGCAATAACGATCTGACACTCGGATAGGGATTATCTTTCGCTGAAGTGGTTATGGTAAGCCGCGAAGGCTGAAGATTTTCTTTCGCGCAGCCAAGCTTATGCCGTTACCAGCTTAACCAAACGTCAACCATTCGGGCGTGACGCGCTCCGTACGACAATGCAGAACCCCTTGCATCAGGCTATGCGCTCATGCGTCTCGCTCGCAGAGAATAGAGCGAGTGGCGGGGATCATCTGGCAACCGTGTGACGGGACCGGAAATCCAAGAGCCGGGTCCGTAACGTAAATCAATCGACTTGTGGCATTATTTGTCTTAGTTGGAGGCCGTTATTATGAACCGACGTAATTTTTTAGCTTCGTCCGGCGCGCTGGGAGCGTTTGCCGTGATGTCCCGAGTACCGGTAATTGCGGCGCCCTTCTTCCAGGATCATGGCAGCAAGCAAAACCCCGCGAAAGGAATCAAGAAGGTGATTAAATCCGATGAAGAGTGGAAACGGGAGCTGACGCCCGAGCAGTACAACGTGACGCGCCAGAAGGGAACTGAGGCGCCATTCTCCAGTCCGCTCAATGACATTCACGAGAGCGGCACCTTCGAGTGTGTCTGTTGCTCGTTGCCGTTGTTCAGTTCAAAACAGAAGTTCGATTCCGGCACGGGCTGGCCCAGCTTCTGGGCGCCCATCGCCAAAGAGAACGTGCACGAAGAAGTTGATAACAGCCTCTCGGAGACACGAACCGAAGTCATGTGTGCGCGCTGCGATTCACATGCAGGCCACGTTTTTGAGGATGGCCCGAAGCCGACCGGATTGCGCTATTGCATGAACGGCCTGGCGTTGAAATTTGTGAAGAGCAAGAATGCTTGAGGCGGCTGACGCACGATCAGTCAGCCCCAACCGGTACTGTTGAGCCCGCGTTGAAATCCTTTCTCTTCCGCTTCAAGATTGCCGCGGAAATCAAAGTGATGAGCAGCCCAACCGGAAAGGGCTCGAGGAAGACCATGGCGGCATTCTTGAAGGGATTATCCATCATGACCTTCATGTCTTTCATCTCCTGAATCTTGGCGTCGATTACCGCCTGGGCGGCGCCGGAGGCTCTCAGCTGCTCAACCGCATAGGTGGTCCACTTGTCGAAAAAGTCCGGCAGGAAATTGAAATAGAGAATTTCCCATGTGACCACGTAAAAGACGCATGATATGAGCGTGATCAGAATGCCGACGCCGAAGGCTTTACCGAAGCTGATGGTGCCGCCTCCGACGTTCTCGCGATACGAGCGAATCCCGAAAAATACGAACAGCAGCGACAGTACGATCGCCGTGTAGCCGACGAGCAGTCCTTTGTCGAACCCGATCCGGTGCATCATCGGAATGGTGCCAATCATCAACAAGGACGCGACAACGCCGGACAGCACGCCAAAGGTCAAAACAATCTTTTTCATGTGAGTCGTTCTCCTGGTTTGGATTTAACTATCGGGCCGCAAAGTAGCTCTTTGCGGCTGCGTTGTCGTCATACTTTCGGATGATATATCGCGTAATCGCGAAAAATACTACTTTAGTGTTGAGCCAGTCCTGGAAATACGTTGGTTAGAGTGGCGCTAATGTCCGACAAGAAAGCGGGCAGTAAGCCCGCTGCTAAAGAGGTATTGCCGCCGGTTAAGGAATCAGCCCTAGATCCTTACCCATCTGTACGGCCTGGGTCCGGCGCCGCGCGCCCATTTTGTCGAACAAACGGCTCGAGTGAGTCTTAACAGTGTTTTCGCTAACGAAAAGGCTTTCGGCGATCTCTCGGTTGCTCATGCCCTTTGCGATCAACGCGAGGATTTCGAGTTCCCGTTTGGTAACGCCCAGATCCCGGCGACGATCTTCGTTAAGAGTAAATGTTTGGGCAGCCGGGACGGTGATCTCTTTAACTATGATGGTCTCTTTTTTACGAGTGAGTTTTATGCCCAGCCAGATGCCCAGCGTGGCGAAGACTAATGCGATCAATCCGCCATAGATTTCCACGGAATGTTCGACCACCAGGAAGCGGTATTCAAACAGCCTCAACAAGACGATAAATAGCCCGCAACCGAGTCCGTAAAGCAAGCCATAGATGAGAGTCTTTCTTTTCACGGGCAGGCGAAACCTTAACGTTTGAGCGGCCTATGGTACTCGAAATTGTCGGTTTTGCCAGAAATGTTGGCATCTCGCGCACAAATGTTCGGGCCTTTGCAAGGACTGTTTGCATCTCGCGGCCACATTGTCGGAGCCAGCGGTGGTAGGCTTCGCCCCGTAAGGTGAAGTGGCGGTTCCGTTCACCGACAGTGGGCCGCGGTGGCAACCACCCTCGCAATGCGAGCGACATACTTTCAAAAATATCGATTGTGTGAAGAGTTTATGCCGCCCTTGCAGGGCTCGGAGTATTTGTGCGTCCCTAACCCACCGCTGGCGCTGTGGGCTACGGGTATGCCGTTGGCTTCGCCAACTGGTTGACTGGTAGCTCCGACGGGAAGCGACCTGGTGACAACACAGCGTTAAATGCCCGGCGACGCCATCTCCGCCAGGTGGGCCACGGCGGTGATCAACTCAGCTGGCTCAACCGGCTTAGGCACAAACAAATTGAAGCCGGCGGCCAGCGCGCGGGTGCGGTCCGCGACCCGCACATAGGAAGTCAGCGCGATCGCGGGTGTGCGCTTGTTTTCCCGTGCGTCAATGGTGCGCAGCTTTTCGATTAAGGCATAGCCGTCCTGCACCGGCATGCCAAGGTCGGAAACGACTACGTCGGGTTGGTACCACTGCAACAGTTCAAGCGCCTCGTCAACTGAAGCTGCCAGCTGGACGTCAGCCTGCCGCTCTTCCAGCATTACGGAAATCACTTGCAGCGTATCGTGATCGTCATCCACCACCAGAATTTTTACGCCGTCGAGCTGCGGCAGCGAATCTGCGTAGTCCTGCCTCTCTGCCACCAATCGCAGCGGCGTCTTTTGAGATTTGCGCGCTGGTTTTTCAGCCGCCGAAGCCAGCGGCAGCGTGATGATAAAGGTGGCGCCCTGATCGATGCCCGCGCTTTCGGCTTGGACAGTACCGCCATGCAATTCCACCAGATGCCGTACGATTGCCAGGCCCAGGCCCAACCCGCCGTGGGTTCGGGTAGGCGTTCCGTCCGCTTGCCGGAAACGATCAAAAACGAAGGGCAGAAAGTCCGCTTGAATCCCACACCCGGTATCACTGATGCAGAGCTTGAGCTGATTGTCTGTACGTTCAAGGCGCACGGTAACGTGACCGCCGGTGGGAGTGAATTTGATTGCGTTTGACAGCAGGTTCCAAACGACCTGTTGCAAACGGCTGGCATCTCCTAACGCATGGCGGGCCGACGGATCGAGCGTAACTTCGAGTTTAATCTCCCGCGAATCCGCGGCCAGTTGAATCGAATCAATCGCAGCATTGATGACGGCGGAGAGATCCACGGGCGCGATGCTGAGGCGCAGTTTACCCATGATCATGCGCGAAACATCGAGGATGTCTTCGACGAGTTGCGCCTGCGACTTAGCGTTTCGTTCGATTGTTTCGACCGCGCGCGCCATCGTCGCTTCATCCAGTTTGCCTTTCCGCATCATGTGGGACCAACCCATGATCGCGGTCAGCGGCGTTCGCAACTCGTGGGAGACTGTTGCCAGGAATTCATCTTTCATGCGGTTAGCGTGTTCCGCCTCCCGGCGCGCTAGCTGTTCCTGAGCCAGCGAAACTCGCAGCCGTTCCTCGACGGCTCTACGTTCCGCGATCTCCCCTTCCAGTGATCGGGATTTTTGTTGTAGTTGAATGATAGCCCGCAGGCGGTCGTCGGCAGTCTTCAGCGAAGTGTAACTCTCGCCGGGAATCACACGCGAATGTGTGCCGCATACGTCCATCAAAGGTTGCGCATGCGATTCGCCGCCCAAGCCATTCAACGAATAGCCGCAGAACAAAATGAAGGGATGCGTCTTTTGGAGTTCGTTCCAGAGGTTTTCCAAATCAATCGCGGCCTGCGAATTTCCCTCGGTCCAAAGCAAAGCGACCATCTCTCCAAAGATTCGCACTTGCTTCCGGCCGACGGCGGCCCGTTCAACCAGGCTGCCAACCACTTCGCGAAATAACACCGGGTCAGGAGCTCCGTTGACCATGAACTGCGACAGCGTCTCCGCAGCGTCGAGCACTATCAATTGACCGGATGTCCGCAGCCCGTCCAGGTCCAAGCCGTGTTGCCCTAGCAGCGTAGACAGTCCGTCGCGATGCGCCTGGGTCCCAACCATTATCGCGGCGTCGCCGTAGCTGAGCCCCGTGCCCAAAAAACCGCTTACCGAATTCAGCAGAAAAGCATCCGTCTCATAGAACTGTACGAAGTGTTCCAGCCCACTCGTCTGGCTCCAATCGGAGTGCGGCGCGAGATCCAGCACGCCGGCATTGTCCGCGCGCTTGAAGAACTCATCAGGAGGGGCTGTGTTCGCTTCAATCATTGAATATCTCCCAAACCGTGGCTTGTCTTTAAGTCGTACTCCCTCGGCGGAATTCCAAGCCGGTGTGGCGGTCATCCGGTTAAGAGGACGGCAAACTGTCCTGGCAACTAACTGCGGTATTCTAACGAAGCCATCAAACTAAACATAGTGCTGTGTCGTCGGAAGTGCTGCTGATAATGTGGTTTTTCTATGTCGGGTGTTTGAGTAGGGCGGCACTCCGTGGCCGTTGCGCCGGCTAAGGTGCTGCGGGGCGAGAGAAAGGGGCGGCCACGGAAGTGCCGCCCCTACAGATGCAGGCCTCACGCCACTTCTGTGCGGTAGCGTACTCACGTGTGGTACACTCTCGCCCAATTCATAACCTGTTCTTTCAGAAGTTGAAAAGTTTGGTTGTCAGGATTTGCGATCTTGCGTTTGATTGATATCCCAAACGCAACAGTGAATTCCCCCCTCGTTTCATCACGCAAGTTCTTACTCTAGTTTGTGTCATCAGGATCGCTGGATGTGATCAGGGCAATTCTGTGCGCTCTGTTTTTGCTCCAGCCGCCGGGTAGGCAAGACCTGCTTTCGTCATGCAACGCGCAACGTGATTGAGGAGAGAAAAATGAAAGTCCTGTTGTTGAACCCGGAATTTCCCGATACCTACTGGAGTTTTCGACACGCACTTCCTTTTGAAGGAAAGCGTAGTGCCTTTCCTCCGCTCGGTTTAATGACAGTGTCCGCGCTGCTCCCGAAGTCATGGGAAAAGCGGATGATTGACATGAACGTGGGTAAGCTGAAGGACTCAGATATTGCGTGGGCCGACATCGTCTTTGCGACCGCAATGCTGGTGCAGAAGGATTTTCTTCACGCCGCAGTAGACCGCTGCAAGGCAATGGGTAAGCGTGTGGTGTTGGGTGGTCCATACGTGACGACCACCATCGAAGACTTGCCCGACGCGGATCACATTTTTATCGGCGAAGCTGAAACTACCTTGCCTCAGTTTGTCGAAGACCTGGCCCGCGGCGAAGCGAAACGCACTTACCAGGCAGCCGAGAAGCCGCCGCTCTCAGTCACTCCGATTGCCGACTTTCATCTTGCCGATCTCAAACGCTACAGCTCCATGTCGGTGCAATACTCGCGCGGCTGTCCTTTCAACTGCGAGTTTTGCGACATCATTGAAATCTATGGCCGCGTGCCGCGCACCAAAAGCAACCAGCAAGTGCTGGCGGAACTTGATGCCTTGAATAATTTGGGTTGGCGCGGAACGCTCTTCATAGTTGACGACAATTTCATCGGCAATAAGAAGAACGTACGAAAGTTGATACCCGATCTGGCGAAGTGGCAGAAAGAGAACAATCATCCGTTCTCGTTTGTGACTGAGGCCAGCGTCAATCTTGCCGAGGACGACGATCTGCTGATCAGTATGCGCGATGCTGGGTTTCGCCGCGTATTTCTCGGCATTGAAACTCCGGTTGACGCCAGTCTGAAAGAGGCGCAAAAAGGCCAGAACACGCGTCGTGATTTGCTGGAATCGGTAAAGAAAATTCAGAACTTCGGGATGGAAGTCATGGCCGGCTTTATCGTCGGGTTTGATAATGACCCCGATGACATTTTCGATTTGCAGATCAATTTCATTCGCGACAGCGCGATCCCGGTTGCCATGGTCGGTTTGTTAACGGCGTTGCCTGATACGCAACTATGGCGGCGCCTGGAGCGCGAGGGACGTCTGCTCGGAGAGAGCACCGGCAACAACACGAATCTGGCGTTGAACTTTGTGCCGAAAATGGATCCCGCGTTATTGGTGGAAGGTTATAAGTCGATCATGCGGACGATTTATGCGCCGCGCGCTTATTACGCGCGAGTCCTGGAGTGTCTGAAGCGTGTGCCGCAGAACGAAGCTGAAGTCAACCAGTACAACATTATCAGTAGTTTGATTTCCTTTGCGCGGCTGACGATGCGGCTCGGAGTTCTGGACGCGGAGCGTCGCGAGTTCTGGCGGTTCTTCGTTACCGCGGCTTCGCGCCACCGGGAGAAATTTGTAGAGTCAATGAGAATGGCCGCGATGGGTTATCACTTGCGCAAACTGAATGAGGGATTTGGTGACGCGTAAGGGATTATGTGATTGCGGAATGCGGAATGCGGATTGCGGATTCAATTATTCATTACGACGCATACTTTTCTACGGCTCTTAATTCCGCAATCCGCAATCCGCAGTCCGCAGTCCGCAATCGTTTACTGTCCCGCCGCCGCTTCGACAGCGTTCAAGGCATCTGTTGCGCGGGCACTCACTTCGCCCGACGCCATCAGTCGAACTTTTTTCAATTCCGTGCCCTTCATCCCAAAGTAGGTCGCCATCTGCACAATCTGTTTCGGGTCGACGAAGTCGTTAGGATTCGAGCAGAATTTTTCTATCCCCGGACCAAAGTCACGACAGCTCATGCCCTTGGGAATCTTCAGGCCGAGGGCACATGCGCCGTCCGCTCTGAACTGTAAACAAAAGTCACAAACGATCATTGGTGTCTTTCACGCATCTCGCGCCAGGCAAGTTGTTGCAGCACGCGTCGCTTACATCCTTTAATGTCCCACAGGTATTCTTTGAAAACGCGTTTTTCCTTCGGGATCCTGCCAGGAAATATCCAGCACGTAAGGATTGATTTCTCCGGCGACGAGGGTGAGCCGGGCCAATTGATCCTGGTCAGTGCCGGCGGGTTTCCCGTTGATCCAGGTGCGGTGCGTCAGCAACGCTTTTTCCTGCGGCAGGATCGCGTTGACCGCGTCGAACCTGATGTGGGCCTGCGAAGGGCCACCGCCAGGCGTTTCCAAATCCTTCAGGAAAACCGTCAGAATCTCAACTGACTTAAGCGTCTGCTCGGTCGCATTCATTAGCTCCAGAGCGACATTTGATCCTGTTTCCACGAACCGGAACTGGAACGGTTTGGCAGTGTTCACATTGGTATTCATATTTAGTAGCGCCTCAACACTCAGGGACAAGACATTCCGCGTTCCTCGCGCGGTAATCGAGATCAACGTCCTTATGTCGGATGAGAAAGTGACTCGAAGGCAGTGTAGGAGATTATAACATGGGGAGTGGGGAGTGAGCAGCGGGCGGCGGGCAGCGGGCGGCGGGCAGCGGGCGGTAGGCAGTGGACAGTGAGCCTGGGTAGCAGGCGGTCTACCCGTAGCCCACAGCGCAAGCTGTGGGTAATGAATCTCAATTCTCTCCTAAGGCCGGGAGGGGCGACATGTTGATCCCGCGAGAAAAATTATGCCGCCCGCGCCTCGGGCTCCGTGATCGAATCGAGATCGCAACCCACAGCTGGCGCTGTGGGCTACGGATATGCCGCCTGCTACGCAGGCTCACGGCCCACCGCCCACCGCCCACCGCTCACCGCCTCCAGCGCCCCGTCTTTCGGCCGACCTATGCTATAATGCATTCGATCGGTGTTAACCGTTCTTAGGAAGCTACTCTCGACATCAGGATTTGCGCGCAGTGTCGTCCTCCTTGTGCCGTTTGTTTTTCAAGCGACCCGCGCCGAAAAGAATCCTGATGACCGTATTCAAATCAGTTCAAACCCAACGCACAATCAGTTTGTGGGTCAGGCCAAGCGTCAACTCTT
This sequence comes from Blastocatellia bacterium, assembly GCA_034665305.1. Taxonomy (GTDB): domain Bacteria; phylum Acidobacteriota; class Blastocatellia; order Pyrinomonadales; family Pyrinomonadaceae; genus DASXRU01. The sequence continues at coordinate 29,150 of JAXDFZ010000012.1, forward strand.
CGGAGTGCGGCGGCTTGACGCCGCTTTCGCCTGCCTTGGGCGCCGGAAGTTTTGATAAAAAAGTCTCAAACTGGAAAGCAGTCCAAAGCGGCGTCAAGCCGCCGCACTCCAAGGGGTTGAGTGGCTGTTTGGTTGGAGGTTCCGGCTTGGCGGACGCTCGCGAAATGAGTTCCAAATGAGTAGCGTTTACGGAATGCAACGCGCCAACGGCGATTGGTTTGCCCTGCAGGACGGGGATCGTTTGCAGGTTCCCGTATTTCAAAGCAGCGGCCACGCAATGACGGCACGTGCGCGCGATTCGGGCATGGAATGTTTCCGGCCCGCGATCCTGACCGCCAGCGCCGTGGACGAATTGGCAACGGGAGCGGGCAACGTTGGCTTCTGTCTGGTTGAGAACCCTCTGATCAAATTGCGGCACGGCCGTTCTTTGGATCAGGTCGAACTCGGAGCATTGGTCCGCGATGCCGGTAACGGATCGAACGTAAAGGGGAAATGATGGTTTGGTCGTGCCAACACTGCGGAACGGTCCTCAAGTTGTGGAAGATCAGATGTCCCAACTGTCGCAAATCAAATATGAGCTGGCTGCAGTTCGCGGTCATCGCGGCGATTGCGGTCCCGGCTTTGTTTTTCGTGCTGAAGATGATCTAACCGGATGCACTGCGTTCCGTAAGTCAATTTGCAGAAAGCTGAGATACGAATACTTATGAGAGAAACTGGTAAATACACTAACAACGGCGATCTCCACGGCGATTTGGAACAGTGGCCCGGGATCAACTCGCGTTACCAGCTGATCATCGTGGCGGGCTTGAGAAGCAAACAACTGGTGCGTGGTTCTTTGCCGCGAATCGAAGCTGATCCGCGTAAACGCCGGAACACGAGTATTGCGCTGGAAGAAGTGAAAAGAGGGTTGGTAGTTTTTACCAGCGGCCCCGCGTCCGGCAAGAACCCAGCTGCCGGCGCTGAGAATGGAGAAAACTAATCGTGGAAATGAATGGATTGCGAGTTTATGTAAAGCCGCTGGGCGCGGGCGTTGTCGCTCCGACGACTCCGGTTGATGGCGGTGAGTTCTATAGTCGCCGTGGTAATGGCCCGTTTTACCGCTGGCGCTACGATGAAGAGCGCGCCCAATGGCGCGTCTCGCGGGTGACGACACCGGATCTCAAGCCGCAGGTTCTGTCGACGGCTAGTTGGAAAAACGTGCCCGCCGCATTACGCCTGCGATTGAACGAACACTATCAGGAATAGTTTCAGCCAGGCTGTCGCGATTGAATAAGCCATGCCCGGGCGGACTTAGTTGTCCCACCCTGGCATGGCAAATCTTTGCCCGCTCACATGGCCGGCGATGCCTCCCCAAAATAAATTGACATTCCCCTTCGGTCGGAATATCGTGCGGCGCACTGGTTGTCACCGTTGAATTCTCACGAGTCGGTCCTACTTCCTTGCATGCTCGCAGGACGGCTTCCCTGAACAATCCGGCGGCGCTCAGATCTGTCCTTACAATCACATTTTCCTGGAGGGTTAAAGGCCATGGTTGCGCAAAGCAAGGACCAAAAGCTGGTTGCTCGTCGCAAGTTCCTAAAGCCAGTAGCCTGGCTTCTCGGCCGCGATTTACTGGCCAATCTCAAGTATTTTCTTCTCTTCGCTGCCTTCAAGGGAAAATTTGATCCCAGGGACTTGATGAAAGCCGAGGTGTTTTCTTTCGGGCATTATCAGGGGCCAAACCATCGCGCCACTGATCAGGGGAGCACCGATTTCTGGTTCGACTATTTTGCCGATTCCGGCGACGGCATGACAGCCGGCTATAGTCTCGCCTACCTATCAATGTGTGATCTGCAGTTGCAGCTGAACCAGGATTGGAACGAGGTCCCACCGCTGTCTCCTGCACGAATGAGAACTGGGATCGAGTGCGGTTCGCTTGCCGCCCTGATCAAGGTGTTGCGGGAAAAGGGAGCGAGCTCGGACAGTATTCTGCGGGCAGTGCGACGCAAAGCTTCACCTGAAGTTCTGGCGCAAGCGGGAAACACCGAGGGGCTGATCGCATTCGTTGAGGCGAACGCCGCAGGTGCGATTACGCCCATACGGCAGTTGGAGAAGCCAGAGTCTGGCGAGGTAGGGGCAGACATGTTACCGCCTCAATGCATGCGACTGCCTCGCGGGGCTTTCTTATTTGTCGGCGGCGATACCACTTATCACGTGGCGGATTACGCCTCACTGGCAGGTCGCTTTCAGTCGGTATTTGAGTGGGCTTATAAAGACTTGCTGACGGACAAGTTGGCGGATGTCAAAATTTCGTGGGAACAAAACCGCCGTCCGATATTCGGCCTTCCGGGTAACCATGACTATTACGATATGTTGGACGGATTTGGCCGGCAGTTTCGCCGGGCGATCACTGATGAATTCGGTTTTCTGAAGTTGGCCGGGCGCAACATGACTCCGCAACTTCGGCTTCGTGCCTTCAAGCGCTTTCAAACCGCAAGCTACATCGCCCTGCAACTTCCGTTCGATTGGTGGTTCTGGAGCATCGATTCTGAGTTGGATACGGTGGACATCCGCCAGCAAGAGTTCTTCAAAAGATCGCTGGCTGAGGCACGGATTAATCAGCTGAGACAAGCGCTCAAGAGAGAACCTACCGCAGCAGAAATAGCGGCGCGCGGCGCCACCATGACAAGAACAGAGCAGCGTGACCTTTGGCCTATGCCTGACAAGCTCATTGTGGCGACTCCGGAACCCACGACCGTCGACGGCCGGCGCTCGGGGCCGGATGATAAGACGGCCCGGGGCTTCTCATTCCTGAACCTGACACGGCCTTTTTTATACCGGGGTTTGAGTGCTGCTGAAATAGCCGCGTGCCAGAAAGCCGAGCGGGAAATTGGCGCACACGAACCAGCCTGCCGGTTGGATATCTCCGGCGACACGCATTACTACGCGCGTTACTGGGGGGACGATACGCAGGGACTGGAAGAGGGTCTTAGTGCCCCGAACTACGCCTCAGTTGTTTCAGGCGGCGGCGGCGCCTCAATGTCGCCGACGCACGCTGATGCGAATGAGGTGAAGGCCCAGGCGTTGTATCCCCCGAAGGAGGCTTCAACCAAAGTAATAGACGAACGGCTGTTCAATCCCTGGTTTGTCGCCCGCGGCGGAAAAGTCTGGCTGATAGGGATGACAATTGCGGTGATTGTCTATTTTGGAGCCAACTACCCGGAATCACACTACCAGTTTACCAGCACGTTGTTGGACCGCTTGCCCGGAATCTCTGCCACCCCGCTGGTCGATCTGGAGGGAACGCTGTCCGACTCATTTCAAACGTTGAAGCTGGTCCTGCTGCTCTTTGTTTCGGTAGGCGCAATACTCGGCAGCGGCCGCTATTCGGAATGGCTGTTTAAGCGGTTAACGAAGACCCACGATTGGGCGAAAGAAAAGCTTTTAAATCTTCAGATCAGCAAGGAAGACCAGGAGACACAGGCGCGCTACGGTGAGCTTCTGGATGAGATTGAGGATCAATCAATCGCGGGTGGGAGTGCGGCAAACGTCTCCATCGGGATCGCCATCTTTTTTCTGAGCGTATTGTTCACCGGACTCCTTTGGTCGTTTGAAATGAATGTCAATCGGCCGGAATACGTGTCGTATCGTAGCTTTTACGGCTGGGGCCTTCTCGGCTATTTGATTCTCAGTGTGTTGGGCATTGTCGTCTCCTTCAAACGCTCAAAGATCACCTTCGATAAATTCCAAGCGGTGATTCGGGGCCCGCTCAGTGGCAGGGATAAGATCACAGCGGTTACGAAACTCGTGGTATCAGCCCAGGATTACTTGCCATTTTGGGGATTGGTTTTGTTCGGAGTCGGCAATTTCTCCCTGGTGCTCTATGAAGCCCAGCATGCGGCAACCTACGGAACCCTGGCTCCGTTTGGCAAAAGTATTTGCATCCTGCTTTCAATCGGCGTCGCTATGACCGCAATAGTCACCGCGACGCAATACGCCAAGTGGCTCTTCGAACAGGCGTACCGGATCACGGTAACGTTTCGAAGTTATCTGCCGGTCACGATTCTGTGGATCGTGGCGTTGCTCTTCCTGGGATTGGCCCTCTGGTTCTTCGGCGGCCCACCGTTGCGCAACCTGGCCGTGGACATAGTGTTTTTGATTGGTCTGCTGGTTATCGTTATCGCGCCAATAGCCCTCGCGGTGGTTGTAGGAAACACGCGCCGCTGGTTCGTCTTTCTTTTGCTGGGCGCGTTGAATGCCATCCTGCAGCTCTCAGTTCCTTTCCTGCTGGTCTGGTATGGAAATGTTCTAACGCTTATCGTGGCGCCGGTAATTGTCGTGCTCGTAACTTTGCTTAGTCTCGGGATTTTGAAACTTATCCCGGAAGGCAAGATCAGATCTTTTATCACGGGTGGCAGGCTGGCAGCTTTTTGGTTGCTCTATGGCGCCGGCTTTATCTTGTTGCCTATTTTCTTGCGCTGGGCGTGGTCCAGTTATGACTCGCCGGTGTGGCAAGGCAGCAGTTACTCCCCGTGGCAGGCCTTGTGTGGTGCGCTTTTGGCCGGCGCGTTCGGGGCGGTGATGAGTTGCGTCTGGCTGGGTTGGTACTTTGCAGTATCGGTGGAATTTAACGGGCACGCAGGGGACGCGGGTTCGGCGGCGAGACGAGAAGAATATAAACAATTCATCAGATTCCGCATCACGCCGGAAACTCTGACGGGTTATGTGATTGGCATCGATGAACCAAAGCAAAACGGCAAGGATCTTAAGCCACGTTTAGTTGACGTCTTCACTTTGCGGTGTCCGCCCAAGGCTGAGACTGGCCCAAATCCGACTTCGTAGCAGTTCGGTTTGGAGATCTTAGCCACCTAGAATCTGCGTCGAAATAAAGCCCCAAAGGATTACGCTGAACCCGCTAACCTCACCGGCGATCAGGGCCCACATGTACCAGGTCGTTATGAAGTTCCGTTTCTGAAACACATTATCGGTAGTATTCAACATCCCAAAGACAAAGTAGCCGACAATCGTTATCGCGAAGAAAGCGAGCGGGAAGGCCGTGGCCAGAATTTGCACCCTGGTGGAGTAGGGGCTGTACTCCAAAAGTTTCGCAATCACCAGGGCAGCGAAACTGTAAAGCAGGGAAGCGCGATGGGCGATATCAACGTAAACCGGCGCGCGGTGATCGACGCTCTGCATCACACGGCGATACTTCACTATGCCGGTCAACATTCCGGCCAGTAGGAATACACCGGACGCAAGTAGACTTAACTTGATTGCGGGGGTCATTGGCAGTTCGAAATCGAAGCAGAAGCCATTAGAAAATCAGCCTATCATGTCAGAACCGCCTGCGGTAGCTGGCGGGCCCACCGATGACAGACTGCGGGCTTCGGACTTCAGATTCTAGGCAAAGGCGCATCGTTTATTAATCCGCAATCCGAGACCTGCAATCTTCTATCGGCAGGCCCGCCCGCTACCGCAGGCAGTTCTGACAGGGCCGTTACAAATCGATTCGCTTCGCGTAAAATCGCCGCGCCTTTGTTCCTGAATCGACCATCAAACCAACTCAATGCCAAAGCCTCAGCGATTGCGCGACACGCATGCTCAAGATAGCGAAGCCGGAACGGGACTGTGGCCGGTCGACAAAGTAGTTCTAGCTTACCTCTCCATCACTTCGCTAATAATCATCATTTTTATTTCCCGTTTACCGCAGGCGTGGTGGTTACTTTCGCTGAAGGCCATCGGGGTCGCGCTCATCATAATCCTGGCCCGGAGCCGGCAGAGCCTGGCGATCTGGTATTACCGCCATTGGTATTCGTTGTTGTATGTCGCCGCCAGCTACAAAGAGATGAACATCCTTATTCCCGCGGTCCGGCGCGGGACCGCAGACGCGGCCCTTGCACGAATTGATTTTGCCCTGCTGCACGTAAATCCCACTGTCTGGATCGAACGGCTGCACGTGAATGTCCTTACTGAGTACCTGCAAATAATCTATGCGTTCTTCATTCCGGCCTTGATGTTCGTCGCATGGATCATCTGGCGCCGGCGACGTCCAGAGGAATTTCGCCGCTACGCCTTTTTGATCGCCTTGGGTTTCCTGCTGTCTTATTTCTTCTACTTTCTGGTGCCGGCCCGCGGCCCGAGATTTCTGTTGAGCGAGTTACATAAATCAAATTTTCAGGGTGTTTGGCTGGCGGGCGGGTTCCGCGACCTGCTGGATCGGTTGGAAGGAATTCACTATGACTGTTTTCCCAGCGGGCACACGCTGTTGACGCTGCTGGCCTGGTGGAGTACGCGACGTTTGTCGTCATGGCTCTTTTATGCGTTCACCATCTTCACGGCCAGCCAGATATTCTCTACGATCTATTTGCGCTATCACTATGCGGTTGACCTTATCGCCGGGGCAGTGTTTGCGGTCCTGATTCTGTGCACGCGCCACAGCCTTTACGCCGCGCTTTCGCGCCGGCCAACCGGACCGCCGCACAAATCTTGACTCCGAGCGAAAGAGGGGAATAGACTGCGCCGCGAGGAACACAGACAGAATTACCCGGCCCTCGACGTCTTTCACCCGGGCGTCTGATTTCCTTGCACCACACAACTGGCCGAAAACGTTGGCCGAGAACTCAATATTCGTCAGCCGAGCAACAACCCCATCACCATAGGAGGCGCGACATGCCTGCAAACATCACTAACTTCATCAGAAAGCTCATGCTTTTTGGCAATGGCTTCACTTTTCTCTTCATCGCCGGTTATGTGCTCTACGACAAATTCAACGCAGCTTACCTTTACGGCTATACCTTGAATGGTCCGGTCGATGGTTTGAACGAGTTCAGAGCGGTCTATATCGGGTTTTGGATTGGATTAACAATTCTGTTCTGGACTGCGATCAAGAAATTCGACATCGCCGTGCTCGGTGATCTCGCCTTGCTGTTAGTCATGTTGCAATCGCTCGGGCGACTCCTCAGCTTCGCTGTTGACGGCATGCCGAACCGCCGTTTTGTGTTTGTTTTTTTTCTGGAGTTTGGCACGAGCCTTCTGGGATTGATAATGCGGCCCCGGCCCACTACCTGACGGGGTATGTAGCGCGCCCACCTCGCGGCGCACTTGCACACTGGCTAAGGAACTACCATGGGCTACGATCCCCTCTTCGAGCCGTTGCACTTTCGCAATCTGACGGTGAAGAACCGGCTGTTGCGATCGAATATCTCCGGGCGGTTCGATAATTACGATGGCTCCGGTACGCCTACGCGCATTCGTTGGGAAGAAAAGTTTGCGCGCGGTGGCGTCGGCGCGATCGTTTCCTCGCACATTCCGATTTCTTTGCGGGGGCGGGTGATGCCCGGCTACGCCATGATTGAAAACGACGAGCGCGTTCCTTTCTGGCGCGAAGTCGGTAAGGCCGTCCATCGATACGACTGCAAATTTATTGCGCAACTGACTCACGCCGGCCGGCAACGAGACATTCCGGGAGTGGAGAATTCTCCGTACCTCGCCATGAGTTCTTCCGATCGGAAGGACGCGTTTTTAGGCGTTCGTTGCCGCCCGATGACGCTGGAAGAGATAAAGACGACGGTGAAGCAATTCGGCGATGGCGCCCGGCGCGTCCGCGAGGCTGGACTGGATGGCGTTGAGCTACATGCGAACAATGGCTATCTCATCACACAATTTCTCAGTTCCGCGATCAATTATCGTGAGGATGAGTACGGCGGCTCGTTGGAGAATCGAGCCCGCTTTCTTTTGGACATAGTCCGCGAAATCAGAAAACAGGTCGGCGCCGACTTTCACCTGCAAGTGAAAATCAACGCCGCCGATCACAACAACGCGCTCGCTTTTTGGGAAGGCTTTGGCAATCGCCTGGGGGATACGATTCAGGTTTGCCGCTGGTTGGAAGCAGCGGGAGTCGATGCGCTGCACATTTCGAACGGCAACTCTTTTCCACATCCGCTGCAGCCGCCGGGGCCGGTAGATTTCAAACTCGCGGCGCAGACCTTCGGCGTGATCATTCCGAGCGGCGATCATGCGTTTCGCAACTTTGTGTTTTTCCGTTACGCCCTGCTGCGGCCAATCATAGAGTTTCTGTGGAACCGGGTGCGGCCCAAGCAGGTTGAGGGAGTTAACGCCCCAGATACTTACGCCATCAAGCAGGCAGTCAGGATTCCCGTCATCTGCAACGGTGGCTTTCAAACCGCTTCGTACATCAGACGGCTCTTGGATGAAGGTCAATGCGATGCTGTATCCATCGCACGGCCTCTAATCGCCAACAATGATCTGCCGCTCATCTTCGCGGCAGGAAAGGACCACGCCGACCGGCCGTGTACCTATTGCAACCGCTGCACGGTGCAGGTGCTGCAGAACCCGCTCGGCTGTTACGAACTTTCTCGCTATGACGGGGATTACGAAGCAATGATGAAGGAAGTGTTTTCGGTGTTTCAGCCCGGCGCGACTGCTTCATCGTATGATCCGGTTCGTCATGGAGTTTAGAAATCCCCGGAGAATCTGGCCTCTGCCCCTCCCCGCGCGCGGGGAGGGGGTGGGGTGGGGTTGGAGCGCACGGATTCCTCTCCCCCAACCCCCTCTCCGCGTGCGGAGAGGGGGCAAGGCAAACGAATTCGCGGGACGGCTTCTCGGCAGTAGTCGGTACGATTAATCCCAGTAAGGATGAGCTTCTATGTCAAACCAGATGCAAAGCACTTATGACGTCGTCGTGATTGGCTCAGGTTTTGGCGGAGCTATTAATGCGTGCCGGCTGGCGCAAGCGGGCCGGTCGGTGTGCGTGCTGGAAAGAGGGAAGCGTTGGGGCAAGGCGGACTTTCCGCGGACCAACTCGCAACTGGCGCGCGCGTTTTGGAACCCTACGGACCTGGGCTTGCTCGACTATCGCGTCTTTCGTCGCGTCGATGTGATCGCCGGCGTGGGCGTCGGTGGCGGCTCGCTGGTTTACTTTAACGTGAACCGGCAACCGCCCGCTTCGATCTTCGAAAACCCGCGCTGGCCGCGCGCCATCAAGAAGGACATGCTGCAGCCGTACTACGAAATGTCGCGGGCGATGCTGGAAGCGAAAGCCATGGTCCCGCCGGACGGCCGCGATTTTCCGCTGCGCAAGAAAGCGTTCTTCGATGCCGTGAAGGGAAGCGGCCGCGATCCCATCCTGATGAACATTGCGGTTTACACCGGACCCGAACGCCAGAATCCGTACAGCGGCATCACGCAGGATGGCTGCGTTTACTGCGGCAACTGCATGTTGGGTTGCCACGTTCACGCCAAGAATACTTTGGATCTGAACTACATTCCGGTGGCCGAACAGAATGGCGCCCACGTGTTTAGTTTGCACGAAGTGGAGCGTATCGAGCCGATCGATCCGGTGGAAAAGAACGGTTACCGCGTGCACTTCAAGATCTCCGGAGATTCCGGCGGAGAACGTGGAGCTGTGATCGGAAAGAAACTGATCGTTTCCGCAGGCACACTCGGCACGAACGAGTTGCTCCTGCGCGCTCGCGATATTCATAAGACGCTGCCGCGTTTGAGCCCGGCACTGGGCAAGGGCTTTTCGATCAACGGAGACTTGCTTCTCGACGGCACCGACAAGGCAAACCGTGTGATCGATCCCGTTCCCGGCCCCGGGATTATCGGCGGCGCGGATTGTGGTACCCGCGAAAGCGAGATCTGGATCAGCGATATGGGTTATCCCGATTCTTTTATTTGGTTTTTGGAGGGAACGCTGCCGAGCGTGCCGCGGTTGAAGAACACCATCGCTGCTGCCTGGGCTTATTTGCGTCGCACGTTTGGTTTCTCAAAGCCGTGGGATTACACGCATGAGTTGAACCGGTTTTTTGCGGGCTCCGCTTCTTCGCATTACCTGCCGTATCTGGGAATGGGAACGGATGCCGGCAACGGTAGTTTGCGATTGTCGGGCGGCAATCTGGAGGTTGATTGGACGCACCGCGAGAGTCGCAAAATGTACGCCCAGATGGAAGATGCGTTGCGCGAGTTTAGTAAAGCATTGGGTGGTCGCTATTCGAAAAGTTTTTACTGGCGCTGGCCCCTGCGGAAAAGGTTCACGGCGCACCCGCTCGGCGGTTGTCATCTTTCGGATGATCCGGCGAAGGGCGTCGTCAATGAGTTTGGCGAGGTTTGGAACTATCCGAACCTGTACGTTTCAGACGGATCGATCGTTCCGACTGCGGTCAGCGTCGGTCCATCAGCCACGATCGCCGCATTGTCGGAGCGGATCGCGGAACATACGGTGAAGAATTAGTTTCGAGTTTCGGGTTTCGAGTTCGGATTTGACTTTGGGTTCCCAGAGTCTTCAACCGACACGAAATTCGGTCCGGTGAGATAACCTGATTCACCTTTCGTTACTCCGAACTCGAAACTCGAAACTTTTGTATCCATGAGTGCAGCAGCGAAAAGTCTGGTGGGTGGGGAATCTACCTGGTCGTGGTGGGCGGGGCCGAGGTCGTTTTCCCCGACCTGCTATTGCGTTGGTTCGGTTTGCCTGAAACTGGTACGGCCTATCTGCGCGTTGCCGGGATTCTGTTCCTGGTGCTGAGTTACTACATGTTTCGCGCGGCGCGTACCGAGCTGACACCCTTTTTCCGATGGACCGTCCATGCCCGGGCGCCGATTGTTTTCGTGATCATCTTTTTGGCGTTAATGAAACTGGTTCCTCCCATCATTGTTTTGTTTGGGTTGTTTGATTTCATCGGCGCCGTTGCGACTGCGCTGGCGCTAAGACATGACGGAAAACGCGCTTAGTTTCGAGTTTCGGGTTTCGAGTTTCGAATTAGGAGTAACGAGCGGTAAATCAGGTTTCTCACCGTGTCGGTTCTTGTCTCGACCGAATTCTATAAGAACCTAAACCTGAATCTGAACTCGAAACCCGAAACTCGAAACTCGAAACTTATTTACATGGCGTTGAAGATGAAAACGAGTTGCGAGAAGTGCGCTGCGGCGCTGGCGCCGGATGGGGAAGCCTGCGTCTGTAGTTTTGAATGCACGTTCTGTTTGGCCTGCACAGCAGCGATGGAATCAATCTGTCCCAACTGCGGCGGAGAACTGGTGCGCCGGCCCCGACGCACAAAATCGGTGGCAGCCGTCGCGGCGCAAACGCCGGCGAGATGGTGGCGACGATTCAATTCATGAGTCTCAGGTCTCATTAGAAGTCTCAGGTCTCAGAAGGGTCTCAAGTCTCAGGTCTCAGAAAGTCTCAGGTCTCAGGATCTCACATTCAGCGAACTGGAAACTTGAAACCTGAAACCTGAAACCTGAAACCCGAAACCCGAAACCCGAGACCGTATTACCCCTCGCAGAAAGGGTTACAAAATGAACGACATACTCTTTGAACCGATCCGGTTTCGCAACCTCACGGTTAAGAACCGCATCTTTCGCTCGAACATTGCCGGGCGATTCGATAACTACGACGGCTCGGGAACACAGGCGCGGATCAACTTTGAAGAGAAGTTTGCCCGTGGCGGTGTGGGCGCGGTCATCTCTTCACACGTACCGATCTCAGTGCGCGGTCGCATCCTGCCCAATTACGCGATGATCGATCGCGACGAGCGCATTCCGTTTTGGCGCAAGGTCGGCGAAGCCGTGCATCGTCATGACTGCAAGTACATTCTGCAGTTAAGTCATGGCGGCAGGCAGCGTGATGTTCCCGGCGTCGAAAATGACTTGAACAAGGCCCAGAGCGCAACCAACGACTACGAGCCGTTGCATGGATTTCCGTGCCAGGCGATGACGCGCGAGGAAATCAAACAAGTGGTCCAGCAATATGCGGATGGCGCCCGGCGCGCGCGGCTGGCGGGCCTGGATGGAGTGGAACTACACGCCTGCAACGGTTATTTGTTTACGCAGTTTCTGAGTTCCGGAATCAATGATCGCCGGGACGAGTATGGCGGCTCGCTGGAAAACCGGGCGCGGTTCTTATTGGAGGTGATCGCCGCCGTTCGCCGCGAAGTGGGAAACGATTTTCACTTTCAAGTGAAGATCAACGGTCTGGACTATAACAACGCCGTGCTGTTCTGGAAAAAGAAGGGCAACACGATTGAAGACTACATTCAGATTTGCAAGTGGGTTGAAGCAGCCGGGGTTGACTGTCTGCACGTATCGGGCGGCAGCTCGTTCCCGCACCCGCTCAACCCACCCGGCCCGTTTCCGGTGGAGGTGGCCTCCAGGACTTACGACACGATGCTTTCCAGCGGGAGAAACACTTTCCGGCTTTTCATCCTGTTGAAGTTCAAACTGCTGCGCCCGCTCTTCCGATTCTTCTGGGGCCGCACGCAGGGCGACCACGCCATCGAAGGCGTCAATGTGGATGCGGCGCATGAGATCAAGCGGGCCGTCAATATTCCCGTGCTTTGCACTGGCGGGTTTCAAACCGCTTCGTTCATCCGCCGGGTTATTTCGGAAGGCTACTGTGACGGCGTGGCGATCGCGCGACCGCTGCTGGCAAATCCGGATTTGGTCAAGATCTTTGCTTCCGGAAAAAACCTACCCGACAAGCCATGCACCTACTGCAACAAGTGTCTGTTGCACGTGATTGAAGATCCTTTCGGTTGTTACGAACTGTCGCGATATGACGGTGACTATGAACGGATGATGCGGGAGTTGATGTCGGTTTACGTTCCGGATGGGTTTGAAGAATCGGTGGTCTGACTAACGCACGTTGTAATACTTCATGAACAGAAGTTCGTAGAGTTTGTGTGGCAGGATTTGCTTGAGCGCCGGGACAATTCTTTGAAAGGCTGGTCCCACGGAGTAGCGCAGTTTTGGATTCGATTTGTTTATCAGGCGTTCGATCAATTGGGCAATGGCCTGGGGGTTGGCGCCGTTGCTTTCTTCCTTTTCAAAAATCGCCAGGGCTTTGCCAAATCGTTCCCGGTAAACGGAATCGTTTTGCGACGCCGCGGTTAGTTTCCGGTTAGCCGCGAACTGGGTGCGAAAGTCGCCGGGTTCCACCAGCACGACCCGAACGCCGTACGGCGTCACTTCCATCCGCAGCGCTTCAGTCATGCCTTCGAGGGCGAACTTGCCGGCGCTATAAAACCCCTGAAATGGCAGCGAAACAACTCCGGCGATCGAACTGATATTGATAATCAGTCCGGACTGCTGCGCTCGCATGGCGGGAAGTACAGCCTTGCAAACGCGCAGCACGCCGAAGAAGTTAGTTTCTAGCTGTGACTTGGCTTCATCAAGGGAGGTGTCTTCGACTGAGCCGGCGATTCCAAATCCCGCACAGTTAACGACGACATCGATACGGCCTTCGCGCGCCATGATCTCGTTTATTCCGGCAGTGACCGAAGCGTCGTCATTCACGTCGAGGCGGATGTTTTCGTAGCCGGCTTTCTCAGGCGGGACTGTGCGGCTGGCGCCGTAGACGCGGAATTCACGTCGCTGCAAATGCTCGGCGCAGATCTTTCCAATGCCCGAAGAGGCGCCGGTGATCAGGACAACTTTGGGTTCCATTGGCGGTTACTGAACAGGATTGCTAACTGGCGATCGAAGGGTGCACTCTACAATGCTTTGCCTGGCGGCGGCAATGCGATTTAGACGATCAGAGGGCAGTTTCAGCCTCGCCCTTGTGATCGAGAAGGGTTATTTGAGAGCCCGGCTCGCTGTGCTGGGATTAACGCATGAACCTTCGTCGAATGGCGAGTGCCAGCATGGCAGCCTGCAGCGGTCCCAGGACCGTTTCAGAAAGGACCAATAGTTGTGGCCAGGTTGTAGCCGGTCGCGGATCCGGTTTTTGCAAAGTGATCAAATTCAAACTATAGACGAACGCGGAGCCGAAACTTGAAAGGTCTTTGGCCGGGGCGGGCCCCACGTTTGCTGCCGGTGGCGCAGGGGGCGGTTTCTGCTCCCATCCTGAAGCTGAGATTCCTCTGTAGATGAGCGCGAAAGCCAGGCACATCCCGATAAGTACCAGAAAGGCATGAAATGGTCGCTCGCCATATCCGCTCGAAGCCCAGTACCAGGGATTGAGTTTCCAAAAAGCAAATCCTCGCCATTTCCCCAAGCGCTCCGCGTCCAGGGCCATGCGTCTAAACTGCGAGGCTTCTGAATAGCGGCCATTGTCTTCCGCGTTCGCGGCCAGCTTGCGGCAGGTGATCTCCAACAAACGGAGCGAAGTGTTCCGATTCTGTTTGTGGTTTTTCACAAAGGCCTTCTGGTTTTGACGATTAGACCAATTCGTTTGCCAAAGCTGCTTCAGCGTCTTTGGCTTGTTTTCCAGATCGATCGTGCCTCGTTCCTTCAGAGTCGTCCGAATCAACGAGAACAAGCTGGAAACTTCCTCCTGAGGCTCCACGAGTCGAACTTCTTCTCTTACCTTTCCGCGGTTTTTCCAGCCAACGTAGCTGAAATCGATTTTGCGGGCATCCACGTCAACGAACCAGTGAGGATGCAAATCAAGAGTGTGAAAAGAGAGATGATCGGTTTTCTCAATCTTCGCAAAACGCAGGTTCAGCGATCTTATGCCCTGTGAGGCAGGTTGATTCTCAGTATCGAAACGAGCATGGCGAAAATCTGCGTAACCCGCAAACGTGGCTTCACTAAAGTCAGCTCCTCCCGTGAACTCTGCGGAGCGAAAAGTGCCGTTAGCGTTAAAAGCGACTTCGGTAAAGTCCGCACTGGAGGAAAACTTCGCCCCTTTGAAGCTGGCGTCTGCATTCAAGAGGGCTCCGGGAAAAAGAGCAGCGGCAGTGAAACGGGCCTTGTCAAAGGACACTCCACCATTAAAAGTGGCGCGAGAAAAGAATGCCCCTTTGAATTGGGTTTCCGTGAAGATCGCGCGTCCGGAGAAAATCGTCCCGATAAACCTGGCATCCGCTTCAAACCGCACGCCGGAAAAATCTGCGACCGCGTTGAAGGTGGCGTCCTTGAAGTTCGCGTCGCCCTTCACCACAGCGGTGGACGAAAAATCGGTCACCGCAAACTCATCAGGAAACCATGCCCCCTGGAAATTAAGTTCGTTAGTCGCGAACCTTTTCTTGATGACGTTCTTAAAGGGCAGGCGTTTCTCGATTCCGGCAAAGTGGACCACACAGTAAGACCGGCCCTCGGGCGTTCGAAACGACGGTGATCCGTCACAAGCTACGCGCTGATCCGGTTTGCATTCACAAACACCGCCGGTTTTTCCACTGGCTTCTGAGAGGAGCGAGATCGACAATGCCAATCTCCTTTCGTCGCCTCGAATGAGGGCGAAACTGGAATCAGTCTGTAGCGCGACTGCTGAAGTGAAGGCGGCGCCGGCGAGGTCCGCGGTCTTTCGTTTGTAGGGGCTAAGTCATATGCTCAGAAATTCTTTCCGCCAGAGCCGCAATCGTCCGCGATGGATTAATTCCCACGGCCTCAGGAATTATGGCGCCGTCCGCGACGTAAAGGTTTGGATAGCCAAAAACTTCCCCTAAGTGATTGACCACCCCGTCAGATTCGGATTGGCCCATGTTGCATCCGCCCAGAGGGTGTGGGGTGACCAGCAGGTTGAAGTAATTCCACAGTGGCGATACGGATACTTTGCCGCCGGTCGCGCTCGCAAGCCGCATATGCGTTTTCAATACCACGTCAAAAAGAGCTTTGGATTTGTTGATGTCCCATTCCAGATCCAGCTTGCGGCGCGACGGGGAATACCACGTTCGCTTTAGAAAAAGCCGGCCATTCGCTGCGTCCACACCGTTCGCGAACCAGGGCATGATTTGGCCCTCGTCGCTCTCCATGACCTCGCTCAGCGCCTTTACAAAAAGGCTTACGCTTGCTCCGCGACTCTTTTCTGCCTTCAACCAGTTCACCAGGAAATTCGGAAAGCCGCCGTCCTCAATTGTGAATCGCTGACCTTCAATCCCTTCTTCCATAAAGTCGATGGCGGACGTGATAGTGGGGCCCTCCCAGGCCGAGATATCGCGGTCGCCATAAATAGCGGGAGTGAGAAAGTCTCCGTTTGAACTCCAGTTGCGTCCCAGAAACTGACTGACTGCGGGAAGCGTTTTGTATTGATCGCGACTGCGCAGTAATAACTCCGTCGATCCCAACGAACCCGCGGCGAGGATGACTTTTTCCGCCGTGTTACTTCCCGGAACCAGTTTGCCGTTTTGGATGACCTCATAGTTCACGCGATAGGCAGTTCCTTCGCGCCCAATAGAGCGCGCCACGTGCAGCGGCCTGATGTCCGCTCCCTTCTGCTCAGCTACCGCGAGATAATTCAGGTCGAGGGTGTTCTTGGCCTTGACCTGACAGCCCACATCACAGTTTCCCGAATGCACGCAGGTCCCCTGCATGACGCCAAACTGGTTTGGTTTATATACCGCCTGGTCATCACTGTATGGGCGCGCACTGGTATTAAAATTCTCGTCGAAATTTATCGCCAGCTCGAGAGTTCTAAAGCGGTCGCCATACCCCAGGTTTTCGGCCGCCTCTTGAACCAGGCGAGAACGGTTTGGTAGTTGATTTGAGGGGATAGTCCGGGCGCCAAGCATCTCCCCGACGGTTGCAAAATACGGCAACAGATCTTCGTACCTGATGTCCGGGGGCCAGCCTTGTTCAAAGGATTGTCGCGGAGGCACGACGGACACATTGGCATAGACCAGCGACCCACCGCCGACTCCGGCGCCTGTCACGACAGTCATCTTGCTGCCGTCGAGAAAACTGAAGTCCAACCAACCGTTGTAGGTTTCAGGGTTATCCGTATCGTAGACCCACGCATCCTGAGGTATGCGGGGAAAGTTTGCCGGCTCCCAACGCCGGCCGCGCTCGAGAATCAGAACTCGTTGCCCGCTTTCGGCCAGGCGGCACGCGGTAACCGCGCCGCCAAAGCCGCTGCCGATGACTATGACGTCGAAATCAGTGGGCATGCTTTTTGATAGTTGGCTCGACCCCCGATCAGGTCATTTTTTCCGCGATTCTTTCGGCAAGTGCGGCGATGGTTCGGGATGGGTTAATTCCGATCGCCTCCGGGATAATGGCGCCATCAGCAACGTAGAGGTTCTTGTAGCCAAATACCTCGCCGAGGTGATTGACTACGCCCTTAGCCGGAATTTCGGCCATATTACAACCACCAAGTGGATGGGGTGTAACCAGCAGGTTATATTTTTTCCAAAGCTTGCTGAAGATTGGGACGCCACCAGTTTTCTTTGCCAGCAGTTCGTGCATTTTCTGAATATCGTTGAAGAGTTCCCGGGATTTATTTACATCCCAATCCAGGTGCAGTCGCTTTCCATCCCACGGCCAAATCCACGGTCGCTTCAAATACAAGCGGCCGTTGGCCGCATCGACACCATTGGCGAACCACAACATGACGTGTTTTCCTTCACCCTGAAGCACCTCGTTCATCTCCCTAATCAGGCGGCCGACTATCCCGCCGCGGTCCTTCTCGGCCCTCGCCCAATTAAGTAGAAAGTCAGGGCCGCCGCCGTCCTCAATCGTAAAGCGCTGGCCCTCATAAGCGTCCACGAGAAAATCTATTCCACAGGTGATCGTGGGCCCCTCCGACATGAAAATATCGCGATCCTGGTGGATGGCAGGGGTTAAGAAGTCGCCGTTCGAGCTCCAGTTGTGACCGAGAAATTGGCTGAGGTTGGGAAGCGTCTTGTACTGGTCGCGGCAGCGCAACAACAGTTCGGTGGAACCGAGGGAGCCTGCGGCCACAATTACTTTTTCCGCGGTCTCGCTTCCGGGAACCAGCTTTTTGTCCTTGATGACGTCGAACGCGACCCGATAGCCGTTGCCCTCCGGCTTGATGTAGCGCGCCATGTGAAGGGGTCGGATGTCGGCGCCTTTCTGTTGGGCTACTGCCAGGTAATTGAGATCCAGCGTGTTCTTAGCCAGTACCTGGCACCCGACATCGCAGTTTCCCGAGTGCACGCAGGTGCCCTGCATGACACCGAATTTGTTGAGCTTGTATTTGGTCTGCGCATCGTTGTAGGGGCGGGCATTCACATCAAAGTCGTCGTCGAAATTCACCGCCAGCTCCAGCAGCTTGAAGCGATCGCCAAAATGAGCTTCGTTTGCCGCTTCCTGCACTAGTCTTGTGCGTCTGGTGAGTTGGTTGCTCGGAATCGTTCTGACGCCCAGCATGTAGCCGGCCTTCTCGTAGTAAGGGAGCAGATCGTCGTATTTGATTTCCTGCGGCCATCCCTGGTCAAAGGTACGCCGCGGGGGAACTGCCGAAACATTCGCGTAGACAAGCGAGCCGCCGCCGACGCCCGCTCCGGTGACGACCGTCATTTTGGCGTCGCCGATCAGGTTGAAGTCCAGCCAGCCGTTTTGCTTTTCCGGATTGTTTTGATCGTAGAGCCAGGGATCAGAAGGTTCGCGCGGGTACTCCTTTGGATCCCAGCGCCGGCCGCGCTCGAGGATCAAAACCTTTTGTCCCTTTTCTGCCAGACGACAAGCCGTAACAGCGCCACCGAAGCCGCTGCCGATCACGATCACATCGAAGTTATTTGCCATGAGGTTCCTCCAAATGAGTGGGCGTAGAGAAGGTGCCCGCGAAGTTGAGGTGGACAGTCAAAGTTGCCGGTATTCCGAACCGGCGCCGCGGCCGGCAAGCGATGGTGAGGCAAGTGTTTGCGAGGACGGCGTTGCCTCACGGCTTTAACGACTAATAATCCTGATCGGCGTCAGGTACGTATGCTTCGTTCTTTGCCAAATAGTTCGCGAGGAGTTCAATAGTCGGATAGTCCCAAACGACGGTTGGGGAGAGCTGCCGTCCTAACCAATCCGCAAGATCGCCGGACAGGTGCATGGCCTGCATGGAATCCATGCCGTAATACTCCAGAGGTTTTCGCGTGTCAATACTTTGCGGATCGATTTCCACGAGGGTCGCGATATTTGATATCAGCCAGGCCTGGATCTCTGCTTCCGTGCGGGTTGAATCGCCGGTTCCCGATGCCCCGCTAGCGGATTGAGCTTGCTCTTCACTCATGCTCGATTTTCACTCCGTTCGGAAAGCTCCGTGGCGGACACTATCGATTGTCCAGCGGCGCGACCGGCCTTGGCAATCATTGCGGCTGACGGCACTTTGACATTCCACGCCAGACCAACCTTTTCCAGACCGCGAATAACGTAGCCCGAGATGTCGATCTCCCACCACTTCAATCCGTGCCATGCCGACGTTGGAAACGCGTGGTGGTTATTGTGCCACCCTTCGCCGAATGAAAGAAGCGCCATCCAAAAATTGTTTGCGCTTTGATCGCGATTTTGGAAAGGCCGCCGGCCATAGATGTGACAGATGGAGTTGATGCTCCAGGTCGTGTGATGGACCAGGAATATACGTACGAGTCCCGCCCAAAGAAATGCCAGCAGCGCGCCTTTCCATGACCAGGTCAAAAGGCCGCCCAGTAATGCTGGTACGCCCAAGCCCAACGAGATCCAGAGAAAGTACAAACGGTTGATGCGAAAGATGAGTTTGTCCTGCAGCAAGTCGGGTACGTAGTAAGCCCAGCCCGTCATCTCCGGGGCGAGCATCCAGCCGCTATGCGAATGCCAGAATCCGCGCAGCCAGTTCATCGCTCCCTCGCCATGCAGATGGGGGGAGTGGGGATCGCCTTCGCGATCACTGAACGAATGATGCCGCCGGTGGGTGGCCACCCAGAAAATGACCGGACCTTCCGCCGCCATGGAGCCGAGTATTGCGAAGATTGCTTTGATGATTTTGTTGGATTGAAAAGCGCGATGCGTTAGTTGGCGGTGAAACCCAACGCCGACACCGAGAATGGTCAGCGAATAGAAAGTCACCATGAGCAGCAAATCGACCGGACCCACACTGCGCCGCCAGAGCAGAATGATGGCGGCCAGAAATCCCAACAGTGGCAGGATTACTGTTAGCAAAGCGACGCGCCGCGCAAACCTGGTTGCGCGAGCGTTCAAGGCCCCGGCCTTTGGCAGTTCCGGTACAGTGGCGGCGTTTTGCATTCTCGTAGTTTCGCTGCTTGTGACTCGACCGTTTAGAAGCGGGCTACCGCCCGCTTGGTCGGACGGTAGCCCGACCCTAAACCGCTCTCAAGACTTTCCAGCTCGGCAATTCTACGCTGAGAGAGGGCGTAGCGGAAGCTTTGAATTAATAAGTCCAACCACTGGGGTTTTCGCCCAGTTCAAAACCGTGCTTTTCAGCCATCGCCAGGGCGGCCCTAACACCTTCAGGCTTTACCGGTCCGTACGATCCGTGTTGGTCAATTCCTTCCAGGCCCATCAAAAGCGTCTCGGCCATACACGCATAGACGTGGCCTTTTTCGAGCGGCAAACCGGCAATAACGAAATCGTCATTATGCGGCAGGCGAACCACACCGCCATGAATAACCACGATGTCGGGCCGCTGCTGTTTCACATCCGGAGCCACGTCCGAAGGCACGGAGATGTCGCAGATGATCACTGGATCAGGACCCAGGTGTTCCGAATGAATCAAAGGTTCGGGAGCGTTCGACGCCGTCACGATCAGCGAGCAAGTGCGCAGTGCTGCCAGGTCAACGGCGACGGTTACTTCAGTCTTTGGCGCGGCGGCCTTGATTTGTTCGACGACTGATTGCAAGCGCGGCGAGTGCGGGTCGCGCACGATTAGGACTAGTTCAGCGACGTCGGGCGCCATCATGACCGCATAAGTCGTCGCGATGTTTCCGGTCGCTCCCAGGACGCCCAGGCGCGCTTGCGACAAGTCGATCTTCATGGTGGCAGCCGATCGTTTCAACGCCAGAATGCCCATGCCAACCGTCAAAGAATTGCCCGAAGTCAGCGCGATGCCGTTAGTCTTCACCCGCTGGCAATTTCCCGACATGATCGAGGTGTACGCTCCCAGGCCGAGTACGCGGCAACCTTCGTCACGCGCCATGGCGACGGAGTCTTCGATCTTTTCCATGATCCACTTCGCATCGCGTTCCTGCATCGCCGAAATGATCTGGCGCGGCGTCAGGTCGAGCGCGATATAACTGAAGTGGACTTCGGCGCCGGTGCGCGAGCGCACGTTGATTTGTTCAAAGACCGTTGGACCCAGGATGCGCGACGGCCGGGCCATGTAAGCTTCAAAGTCCGCTGGCGGTAATCCTTTTAAAGATGGATCCCAAAGCGTCGCGTGCTCCGGCATAATCAGGTGTCCGAGAAATCCCACGCGGTGCGGTGACCGCGGCGCTTCCCGATTCACCGAACGCGAGGCGCTGTAGTCAGTGACCGGATCCGAAGCCCGTCCCACCTGATAGGCGGTCAAGTGTGTAACATCAAGCGCAATCACTGCCAGGCAAAACATTTCCATGCCGGCCACAAAACGATCGAGGTCTTCGTTCGAAATATAAGCCGACGGCTCAACTCTGATGGTCGCAGGGTTGCTGAGCCCCGGCGCCACGCGCACGCGATGAACGTTCAATAGATACGCGGTCGTCAGGTAACCGAGATAGTCCTGTTGCGACAGCATGCGCAATGAGTTCGAAGGCGAATCGGAAAGGTCCTGCAATTCCAACCCGATCATCAAGCCTTTGCCGCGGATCTCTTTGATTTGATCGGGAAACCGCTGGCGCAGCTCTTCCAGTTTTGCCAGAAGGTATTCTCCGCGCTCCGCACAGCGGGCCGGCAAGTTATCTCGATCCAAAATCTCCAGCGCCTTGAGGGCAATCAAACAGCCGCGATCATCTTCGGCAAAGGTTGACGTGTGTTTGACGGAAAACTCATTAACGAACCGATCGCGACGAATCATTAACGCGCCGATCTTTGCGAGTCCGCCGCCGAGCGATTTTGAAAGCAAGAGATAGTCGGGCGAAATCCCCATTTCCTGCGACGCCAGAAAAGTTCCGGTGCGCCCCATGCCGGTCTGAATTTCATCGACGACCAGGGGGATTCCGTGCTTGCGACAGATGGCGGTCAGCCACTCGATGAAATCCTGCGGCAGGGGATTGATGCCGCCTTCGCCCTGAATCGGTTCGATGTATGCGGCGGAAACCTGACTTGCTTCGGCTTCGGCGGCGGCCCACGTTGCCGGATCGTGTGGGTCGAGCAGGCGAACTTCAGGGCCGAAATGCGAGTAGGGTTCGCGATAGGCAGAGGTCAACTGAATCGCGCCCAGCGTTTTTCCGTGGAATGCGTTTTCCTGGGCCCAGTAGATCGGCCGGCCGCGCTCGAGATAACTGTGCTTGATCGCAGCCTCGACCGTTTCGGCGCCGGAGTTTGTAAAGATGGTTACGTAATCGCCAAGCCGTTCGCACAAAGCTTTCGCCAGACGCGCAGCGCCGCTGCGGCAGGAGCCCTGGGCCAGGGTCGGAACTTTTTCGTCGAGCAGGCGTCGCTCTTCGTCAACTAATTCGGGATTGTTATGGCCAAAGAGATTTGACCCGAAGCCCCCGACGAGATCGAGTACTTCAATTAGTTCGTCGCCCTGTCTGCGCCACAAGCGATCGCCTTCGCCACGCTCGTACACCGCGTCCAGACTGAGCGCGTGCAGCATGCGGACTAACCCCGGGCGACAATAATGACCGTAATCGTCCATCTAGGCGTTTTCGCGTGCTTGTCGTTGCAATAATTCCTGGGTGGCGGTGCGGGTCCAGGACCAGCGGGCGAGAATGGCTGCGATCACGCTGAAGAGGAGCAGGCCTGCCACTGGTAAATACATACTGCCGACTTGGGAGAATAGCGACAGGATGCCCATGATCGGCATGAGTACGATGATCGCCCACTGCAGCCATTGTGGAACTGGCGTCCGAAAACTTCGCTTGGCGTTGGGTTGCGATTTCAGCAAGCGCAGCCGGGCCCACATAAAGGCGGCGTAAACAAAGGACACGATGGTCGACCCGATTACCGCCGCCAGAATTTCGATGTGGTAGGTAACGACCAGCAGCGACGAGATCGTCGCCATGGTGCCCAGTACAATGATGCCGCCAATCGGCGCGCCGGTCGTTAGCGACATCTTGGCGCACCATTTCGGCAGATTGCCTTCACGCGTCAACACATAAATCAAACGCGAGCCACCCATGATGCCGGCATTGAAAGTTGAAATAACTGCCAGCAAGGAAAATGCGCCGGCTACATAAACGCCATAGGTTCCCAGCATGTGCTGGAAGAAGGGGATTTGCGGAGCATGCGGCTCACCGGCGATGATCGCCTGCGGTAGTTGAAATGACATCGCGACTACAAAAATCGAGTAGGCGATTACATTTGTCAGAATCGCGAGGGGCATCGAAAGCGGAATGCGCCGCTCGTAGGATTTGGGACTGAATCCCAGCAGCGTTACCCATTCAAACCCAGTGAAGAGAAACACCGCCATGATTATTGCGGTCGGCAGGAGTTTCAGCTGCGTCATCATGTCGCCCGAATCCTGTGCCAGCCTCACCGTCCCTGCCGGAACGTGAACCAAACCAATCACGCCCAGAATAATGATTCCCACGATCAGCAGGAAGGTAGTGATGATTTGCATCCCCCGCGGCAATTCCCAACCTAACATGTTGATGGTGATGGTGAACGCCAGCAAACCCAACACCACGATGATCGAAGAAACGTTGGGAAAGATCGCTTTGGCCACCAGGGAGAACATGTAGCTTTCCACGCCCGCGATCAGGACCATGAAAATGAGATAGAGATAAACCAGCAGCAGGGAGACGCGATTCCCAAAAGCAACTTTCAGATATGTGCGGATGCCCGGCGAGGACGGATACATGCTGGCCAACTCGGCCACGGAACTGGAGATGAGAATGCAGAGCAGGCCGGACAGGCAAATTGCAATCACAACCCAGAGCGTAGTCGTGATCTCAAACAACCCCGACATCATCGTAAACGAGCTGGTCCCGAAGGCCATGCCGGCGCCAAACGAAACATAAAACATCAACTCAAGGAATTTTTTCATGGGGCAAAGAGGATTTGCTGTTTAAGAAAGAAGTCCACAGATCACTCAGATTCCGCAGATGCTTAACTCTATCTGTGTAATCCGCGTAATCTGTGGACCGTTGGCTGCCGAACTACATTCCCCAAATCACCATCGTGATGGCTTCCAGTTTGACCTTGTCCTTTTCATTCGAGAACACAGCCAGGGCGCCGTCGATCAGGGCATGGGCGGGATTGTAGTCGCCGGAGAAGATTTTGATCAGGGTCTCCTGCGATCCCTGCAGGTGAATACCGTTCTCCTCATCCGGGTGCTCGCCCTCTTTCACTTCGGTCATTCTCAGATCGTCGATCACCATGGTCATCTTCGCTTCGGTATCGGTGGCATCGACGACAATGGAGCGCTTCCAGTTTTTGATTAACTTCTGCACGCGCGTGTTTTCGTTGAACTTCGTTTGAAACGCGTTCAAGCAAGCCGCGAGCGTTGTGTATTGTGCTGGTGTCATAATTGAGCTTTCTTAAGTTGCGAGAATAATTTCCGGTTTACAAATCAATGAGGGTTGCGAAATTCAGATTGCGGTTTTCAAATCCGCAATCCGCAATCCGAATCCGCAATCAATTACCTTCCCAAGGTTGTTCGATGCCCAGTATTTGCCGGCCCATGATTAACTTCAAGGCATCATCGCTGGGCGCCATCACAGCACCGGCCCGCGCATCGCGGTAGTGTCGTTCGCACGGATGGCCGCGCTTGTACGCCGTGCCGCCGCAAACCTGCAAGGCCTTGCTGGTAACATCGATCACCATTTGACAGGCCGAGACCTTGATCTGCGCAATATCGATGAAGAACGGATCGTCGGGATTGGCCCGCACCACCTCGTCCAAGAGATCGGCCTCGTTCAACTCATCGAAAAGCACGAGCGCGTTATCCGACATTTGCGCCACGCGATAAATCAGATAGCGTGTCTGATCGATGCTCACCTTCATCTCAGCGATGTAGCGCTGCACGGTTTCCACCTTTGCGAGGGAAGCGCCGGTGTCCGAATGGATGCGCTTCTTCACGTGCGCCACCGCCGTGTCATAGGCGGCCTGGGCAATCCCGAGATACACAGTTGCCAAACCCACCTGGTACATTGGCAGCGAGTAGGAGAACAGCATCGAGAACCCGCACGTTTCGCTACCCAGACGTCGTGACGCCGGGACCCGGACCTTGTCGAAATGGACAGGCGTACTGGAATTTCCGCGCATTCCCATTCCGTCCCATGTGCCGATGCCCTTGACGTTGGGATCCTTGCCGTCGATGACGAACATGCTCAAATCGTTGGGGCCCACCTGGGAGTTCGCACGCAACGGCACCACATAGAAATCAGCGTGCCCCGTGCTGGTGGAAAACGATTTAAAAGAGTCGATGATGTAGTGATCGTCGCCGTCTTTTTGCGCGAAGCTGTCCATATGCCAGAGCCGGTTGCCCGATCCGGGTTCGCTCATGGCGAGGGCGTTGAGGCGCTTACCTTCGACGATTGGTTTCAGAATCTCGTCGATCTGTTCGCCCTGAGCGAGTGCGGCAATCATAGGCACCGTGCTCATGTGCATGGTGTAAACCATAGCAGTGGAAGCGCAGCCCTGGGCCAGCTCTTCAATCACCAGGCAGGTCGTCTTGATATTACCGCCCGGTCCGCCCTTCTCGGGTGGCACCATCAATCCCATCAGGCGGTTTTCGCCGAGGACCTTTATGTTGTTGGCCGGGAAGGTGCCTGACTGATCAGTTTCCGCTGCGGTCGGCGCCAGCACTTCAGTCGCCAACTTATGTGCGAGCCGTTTCCAATCGGCGGCTTCTTTGTCTATCGCGATGCCTGTAAGATTTAGGGGCATTTAGGTGTCCTTATTAGAATGTGTTTACGTTCCTGCTCGCTCTTGTCGCAGAACTGCGCCAGGTTCTTCCGAGAGCGCCTGGTATCAAGGCCTGACTTGTCTTGGAATCACGCTTTCCTGGGAGCGCAGACACGGTGTCTGCCTGATTGCTCTGCAAATCCCGTTCGAGACTCAGTAATCATCAAGCGGAGATGAGGTCTCGTCGTTCAAAATACGTGCGGCGTAGACTAATCTGGAGACGCTTATAATGTCAAATCAGAGTCTAGCCACCAACCCCAGTTTCCAGTTGACATAATTACCGCCTCAGTAATACTGTGCTGACGCCATTTTAGTTCGTGGGCTACTGCGAGAGACTCAAGCCAAGGTTGATTTTCCTCATAGGCCTGAAGCTGAGGAATCGTTTGGCGAAGCCCATAAAAGCTTCATACTAAACCTCGTTCAGCAGAGAAAAACTCCTGGAGCACTTGATAGCGCGTCGATCGGCTTACTGCAGCTATTCTTGCGTGGGTTAGTTGGCGTTATTATTCGGAGGAATTGTATTGGTGAGCATGTCAACCGGTTCGGCCCAGTCGCGCACCCTGATTAGCCTGCTGCGTACCCGCGCGGTGGAGCAGCCGGACAGGTCTGCTTATACGTTCCTGGTGGACGGCGAAGAAGAAGTCGTCAAGTTCAACTACAGCGAACTCGATAAACAAGCGCGCATCATAGGCGCCACGCTGCAAACCCTCGCTAAGCCCGGCGAACGCGCCCTGCTGATTTACCAACCGGGACTGGAATACATCGCAGCCTTCTTTGGCTGTCTTTACGCCGGTGTAGTCGCAGTGCCGGCCTATCCGCCCCGGCCCAATCAATCACTTCGCCGGTTACAAGCGATCGTGGCCGACGCCCAGGCGACTTTGATTTTGACTGCTACCTCGGTGCTGGCAACCGTGCGGCGGCAGCTGCATCAGTTTCCCGATTTGGAAAAGTTGCAATGGGTGACCACCGACGCGCTCGAAGAGGCTGCCGCCGACTCGTGGCAGGATCTCGCTCTCAAGGATGACACGCTCGCTTTCATTCAATACACCTCGGGCTCGACCATGGCGCCGAAGGGCGTGATGCTGAGTCACGGCAATGTGCTGCACAACCTCTCTCTGATTCGCCAATGCTTTCAACACACGCCAGAGAGCCGGGGCATGGTTTGGCTGCCGCCTTATCACGACATGGGTTTGATCGGCGGCGTGTTGCAACCGCTCTACGGCGGGTTTCACGTTACGTTGATGTCGCCGTACGCGTTTCTGCAGCGACCGCTGCGCTGGCTGCAGACGATTACGCGAACTAAAGCCACCAGCAGCGGCGGGCCGAACTTCGCTTACGATTTGTGCGTGCGTCGCATTAATGACGATCAGCTGGCTACGCTCGATCTCAGCAGTTGGGACCTTGCCTTCAATGGCGCTGAGCCGGTGCGCAAAGCGACTCTGGATCGCTTCGTCGCCCGCTTTGGCCCGGTTGGTTTTCGGCGCGAAGCTTTTTATCCGTGCTACGGCCTCGCGGAAGGAACACTGATTGTCTCCGGAGGCGCGAAGGATGCGGCGCCGGTGGTGCGTTCATTTGAACGTGAGCCGCTGGAACAAAACAAGGTGGTGCCATCGGCAGAGGATGACGAAACGGCGCGCACTCTCGTAGGCAGTGGCGGCAAGATCAAGGACCAGGAGATCGCCATTGTCGATCCCGCAACCGGTTTGCGCTGTGCGCCCGGCAGCATCGGAGAAATTTGGGTATCCGGCCCCAGCATCGGCAAGGGCTACTGGAACCGGCCGGAGGAAACTGAGCATACCTTCCGTGCCTTCATCGCTGATTCCGGCGAAGGTCCTTTTCTACGCACCGGCGACGTCGGGTTTATGCAGGACGACGGCGAGTTGTTTGTCACCGGTCGCATGAAGGATCTGATCATCATTCGCGGCCGCAACTACTATCCGCATGACATTGAGTTGACCGTAGAACAGAGCCATCCATCGCTGCGTCCCGGCGGAGGTGCGGCTTTTTCTATTGACTTGAATGGCGCGGAGCAGTTGATCGTGGCGCAAGAGGTGGAACGCCAGCACCTGCGCAACCTTGATTCAGACTCCGTAATTGAAGCGATCCGGCACGCCGTCGCCGAACATTTCGACCTGCGCGTACATGCGGTTACCCTTCTGAAAACCGGCAGCATGCCGAAAACTTCCAGCGGAAAGATCCAGCGTCATGCGTGCCGCAATGGATTTTTGAACGGCGATCTGGCGGTGGTCGGTTCCTGGACTTCGCTTGAAGGTGAAAACCACCAGAACGGTGGCGGCAAATCGGCGAAGGCCGAACCGCAGGCTCAGTTAAATCAACCAAGCGCGGCGGTTATTCAAGTGTGGTTGATTGCGAACCTGGCCGAACGATTGAAAGTTGAGCCGCAGAGCTTGCGCACTGATGAAGCATTCGCCAGTTACGGTTTGGATTCAATTGCCGCGGTCAGTCTCTCCAGTGAGATGGAGGATTGGCTGGGCCGGCGCTTGCCGGCGAGCCTGCTGTGGGACTACCCCACGATCGCCAAGCTCTCGGAGCATCTGGCCAAAGGTCCCGGCGCGACCGAAGTTTATGACGAGATTCCCCCTGAGCTTTATCAGTTTGAGCATTTCCCCGAGTACCTGAACCTGCAGGCATTAAAAGGCCAGGTCAACCTCAGCGGCGGCAATCCATATTTCAAGGTCAACCAGAGAATCACCCCGAACACGACAGTCATCGCCGGCATCGAGTGCATTAATTTTTCCGCTTACAACTATCTAGGGATGTCCGGTGACCCGCAGGTTTCCCGTGCGGCCAAAGACGCGATCGACGAGTATGGCACTTCAGTCTCCGCCAGCCGCGTCGCATCGGGCGAGCGGCCGTTTCATCGTGAACTGGAAACGGAACTGGCTGAATTTGTCGGCACCGAAGATTGCATCGTTTACATCGGTGGCCACACCGCGAATGTAACCACGATTGGCACGTTGTGCGGCGCCAGCGATCTTATTTTGTACGACGCTTACAGCCATGACAGTGTGCATCAGGGATGCACTTTGTCGGGCGCGCGCAGTCTGCCGTTTCCGCACAACGACTGGCAGGCGCTGGATGCGTTGTTGACGGAACAGCGGCGCCGCTTCCGCCGCGTGCTAATTGTTATCGAAGGCGTCTACAGCATGGATGGCGACATCCCCGATCTACCGCGCTTCATCGAGGTCAAGCAAAAGCACAAGGCGCTGCTGATGATTGACGAGGCGCACTCAATCGGTGTGCTGGGTGAAAATGGGCGCGGGCTGGGCGAGTATTTCCACGTGAACCCCCACGATGTTGATCTCTGGATGGGAACTCTGAGCAAATCTTTTGCCAGCTGCGGCGGTTACATTGCCGGGAGTCATGCAGTAGTTGAGTACCTGAAGTATTTCGCCTCGGGCTTTGTGTACAGCGTGGGAATTTCTCCGCCGAACGCGGCGGCGTCGTTGGCGGCCTTGCGAGTTTTGAAAGCTGAGCCGGAACGCGTGGCCCGGTTGCACGATCGCGCGACGCTCTTCCTGCGCTTGGCCCATGAGCGCGGCCTGAACAATGGCACTTGCGTGGATTCGCCGGTGGTGCCGGTCATCATTGGCGACTCTTTCCAGTGCATCATGCTTTCCCGCAATTTGCTGGACCGCGGCATCAACGTGCAGCCAATAATTTATCCTGCCGTTGAGGACCACGCCGCACGTCTGCGTTTTTTCATTAACTGCACACACACCGAAGAGCAGATTCGTTTCGCGGTCGACACCATTGCCGAAGAGTTTGCGAAGATCAAAGAGATGGTGGCGCAGTAAAAGAGGCGAGAGGCTGGAGGCTAGGAGGTCTCAGGTCTCAAGTCTCAAATCTTGATACTTCCTTTCTAGAACTCTGGCTCTTAACATTCGCTCTGCGCCTTCTCCAGCCTCTAGTCTCCAGTCTCTAGCCTCCGCAGCGATTGAGTCCGCCTGCAGAAACCGTTAACGTATGTTCGATGCCTCCTGCTGATTCGCCTGTTCCTGCCGCACCGTTAGAACCTAAACCCGCCCGCTCTTCATTTCCGGCTTTGCGACATAGAGATTTTCGGCTGCTGTGGCTGGGGCAAATCGTCTCGGTCACAGGATCGCAGATGCAGCTGGTCGCGATCAACTGGCACGTCTACCTGCTAACCAAATCCGCGTTCGCACTGGGCCTGGTAGGATTGTTTCGCGGCGCGCCGATCATCATCTGTTCGCTTGCCGGGGGCGTCGTTGCCGATGTGATGAACCGCAAGCGGCTGATGGTTTTGACGCAAACTACGCTGCTCTTAACGGCGGCGGCGCTCGCTTTCCTTACGGCGATTGGCCTCGACAGTGTCTGGCCCATCTATCTGCTCACGGCCGTCGGCGCGGCGGCCACGGCGTTCGACATTCCCGCCCGTCAGTCACTGATGCCCCGGCTGGTACCGGCAAAAGATTTTTCCAACGCCGTTAGCCTTAGCATGCTGGTATTTCAAATCGGCATGGTCGTGGGGCCGGCGTTGGCTGGAACCTTGTTGGCCTACTACAGTCCCACCGTGGTCTATGGCGCGAACGCGCTCTCTTATGTAGCGGTTGTTATTGCGCTCTTCCTGATGCGAACCAGCGGTGAGGTTCCGCGCACCGCGGACGATGACGTGCCCCGTGTGGGTCTGAGCGCGTTAAAGGAAGGACTGCGTTTCGTTTGGCGCACACCGATCATTGTGCAAACGATGACGCTTGATTTTGTAGCGACGTTCTTTGCTTCCGCCACGGCGCTTTTGCCGATCTTCGCAGATCGAATTCTTCACGTCGGTGCGCAGGGATTGGGTGTGCTGGCGGCGGCGCCCGCTGTCGGAGCAATTGCCGCCGGTGTTCTGATGGCTCGGTTTGGAACGCCAAACCGGCAGGGCGCAACGGTGCTGGCTTCGGTCGCGGTGTTTGGCGCTGCCACGGTGGCGTTCGGCTTGTCGCGCATCTGGTGGCTGTCGCTACTCATGCTGGCAGTTATCGGAGCAGCCGACACGGTCAGCACCATCCTGCGGCAAACAATCCGGCAACTGGTTACGCCGGATTATCTGCGCGGGCGCATGACCTCAATCAACATGATGTTCTTCATGGGTGGCCCGCAGCTTGGTGAGCTAGAGGCCGGCGCGCTGGCGGCGTTGATCGGCGCGCAACTGTCGGTCGTGACGGGGGGAATCGGCTGCCTGGTTGCAGTCGGAATTTTTGTGCTCGCGGGTGGAATGCTGGTTAAGTATCGCGCGGCGGCTGATTGATGTGGTCCCGCATATTGCAATCACAAATAAAGCAAGAGCATCGCGCCGGGATAAGCAGGCACGATGCTCTGGTGCGTGGGGTGGGTAAGCGTATCCGCTAACCGGAAATCTGAATCTGGTTGTCGATATCCCGCACGCCTCTGACGGACCTGACCAATCTTTCGATCTGACTCTTGATCGACTCGCTCTTCACAATCCCGGTGATCATCGCTTTACCATCTATCACCGTGACGCTCAGGCCAAGGCTGGAAAAGTTCGGATCATCCGAGAATCTCTTCTGAATATTTGACTGTATGGTCGCATCATCAGAGCCGGCCGGAGCGGTCGCTGGCGCCGGTTGCGTAACAACGATCGGAGCCTGCTGCGGCGCCGCCGCTGGTTGCTGGATGATGATGGGCGGTTGTTGCACCGGCGCAGCCTGCTCAACAATCGTAGTCTGTGGTAACGGAGTCGGCTGCGTGAGCGCTACATTCGCATTGGTCTCATCCGCGGTCTGCCGGCTCATCATGAATAAGAAAAGAATCGTTACGAGCGCGACCGCGGCAATCACCAATGCGGCCACCACGCCGGTCGACATGCCAGAACGGTCGGGCACGCGCGCAGTTTCGGTGCGCACTACCTCGCGGCGCGCAGTCGGTGTTTCAACTACCACGCGACTTTTTCTGGTTTGTTCATCATCGTAGGCCATAACTTGTTCTCCTTAGATTCTAATCATAAGTTCAATGCCGCGCTGGCGCATTAATAACGGCGGTGCCGCCTGTAAGAACGCGCCTTGCGCGTGTACAAATACGAAGTACCCGCACCGGCCGCGGCGCCAATCGCAGCTGACCTCTTACCACCCACGGCGCCCCCAACTCCGGCGCCTAAAGCTGTCCCACTGGCTACCGTGCCAATCCGACGAGTGCGAGTCTTAAAATGCCGCTTAGCGGCGGGACGGTTCATTGCATAAAGACCAGGGCCCCCCGCGCCAATCGCTGCGCCTTTCCCGCCACCAATTAATCCCCCAGCCAGCGCACCCCCGCCAACGATGGCCACTGTGCGGGCCTTGCGACCAAACCGCGAACGATGCCGGCGCCGATCCTGAGCAATTGCAGGAATCGCCGCCGCCACAAAAATAAGTAACGTTAATAAGGTAATGAGTGCTCGTTTCACTTAGCTAATCTCCTTGTTGGGTTCAATAACCGCCGGCTCTGCAAGCGGTACGGTGCAAACGTTATTCCGCGAGCGCCTGAAGGCTTTAACGCTCAATCCAAGGGGTTTACAGGGGCTTTGCCACCAATGCTGATTCAAAATGCGTTGGCTTTGTCATGCGTGCGTATGGATTTGATGCTGAGGCCAGCCCGATTGCGGATTGCAGAATGCGGATCGCGGATTCTAAAAGAAAGGCTGGTGGTCTTCTAATCCGCAATCCGTATTCTGCAATCCGCAATCGTTTATAATCCATCCCATGGCGACCGCAATCATTCATCATCCAGTTTTCGAAAAACATGATACCGGCGAGGGCCACCCGGAATCTCCTGCTCGTTACCGCGTGGTGATGGACGCTTTGCAAGCTGACGCTGAGCTCTGGCAAAAACTAGTCGAAGTTGAAGCGACGGCCGCACCGCGCGGCGACGTGCAAGCGTGCCATGCATCGCAGCACTTTAAGAATGTGGAACGTGTGGTCCGAGAAGGAACCGCTTATCTGGACTCCGACACAGTCGTATCGCTGCATTCGCTGGATGCGGCCCTGCGGGCGGCCGGCGCCGGATGTCGCGCCGTTGATGCCGTAATGAGTGGGGAAGTGCGCAACGCTTTTCTGCCGGTGCGGCCGCCCGGCCATCATGCGACTGCGGAACACGCTATGGGCTTTTGCCTTTTCAACAACGTGGCCATCGCGGCCCGTTATGCCCAATCGCATTATCCGGAAGTTGAACGTGTTGCAGTCATAGACTGGGACGTGCATCACGGCAATGGCACCCAGGGAATTTTCTACGATGATCCATCGGTATTCTTCTTTTCAATGCATCAGTATCCCTGGTATCCGGGCACCGGCGCGCGCGGCGAGACCGGCGTCGGCCGGGGGCAGGGCACTACGTTAAATGTTCCGTTGAAAGCAGCAACGCCGGCCAAAGACCAAAGGCACGTTTTTGAAGCGGCGATCGCCGAAGTAAACCATCGCTGCCAACCCGACCTGATAATCATCTCCGCGGGCTTCGATGCCCACGAGGCCGACCCCCTCGGCCAATTACGTTTGGAAGACGAGGATTTCGTGCTGATGACGCGGGTCGTCAAGGAATGGGCCGACAATGTGTGCGGCGGCCGGGTTATTTCCTGCATGGAAGGTGGCTACAACCTGGAAAGGCTGGGCGGGACGGTGCAGGCCCACGTCAGGGAACTGGCTCGCGACAGCTAAATGTCTGTACACCGCCAAGGGGCTGGAGTAAACTTCGCCCGCATTTGAAATCTTGCACGTGACGCTCTGGCCGGACAAGCAGGCTGAGGAGTGAAAGCGTCAATTTCCGGCCAGTTTCTCGCGTAGGAAGAACAAGGCGAGCTTGGGGCTCGCTCTCACCAGAGGTCAAGGCATTGCCATGCGCCCTGCTTTGACGGGAGAAACCAGTCATGCCAGACGTGGACATCACTTGTGCCGAATGCGGCGAGACCTTCCCTTTTACTGACCGCGAACAGGAGTACTACCAGGAACGGAACCTGAGCCAGCCGAAGCGTTGTAAAACCTGTCGTGATGCGCGGCGCGCCAATTTTGGCGGGGCCCGCGGCGGTGGCGGCGGCGGTGGCGGCGAGCGGCAGCGCTTCGATATCGTCTGCGACCAATGCGGCAAAACCGACACTGTACCTTTCAAGCCCTCTACCGGAAGGCCAGTGCTCTGCGGTGAATGTTTTGGCGCCAGCCGCGCGCAAAATTAAAGACAGTTAGTCGTATTTGAGGCTGCTTCCAACCCGCGCGTTGCGATTCGGGCGAGGGAGAAGCTTGCCTTTCATAGGTCTCAAGTCTCAAGTTTCAGATTTGCGGATATGAGGATCCAGAAATTCATCGCTCCGACTCATAACTCATAGTTCAGTACTAATAAGTCATGAACGAAACTGTACAACTCGAGATGCGCGAGGCGGTCGCGCTCGTCACACTCAACCGGCCCGAGGCGTTGAACGCCTTGACCCTCGGAATGGCGCATGACTTCAAGAATGCATTTGCCGCTGCTGCCCATCAGGGTGCGCGAGCGGTCGTACTTACCGGTGCTGGTCGCGCGTTCTGCGCCGGTGGTGATCTGCGAGAGATGCAACAGATCGCCAAGCAGGAAGGCCGGCTGGATGCTTTTTTTGACGAGCCTCTGCGATTACTGCACGAATGTGTGCTGCTGATAATGCAGGCGCCGTTGCCGGTAATCGCCGCAGTCAACGGCGCGGCGTCCGGCGCCGGCTTCAATCTGGCGCTGGCCTGTGATTTGGTGATTGCCGGCGAGAGCGCAAAGTTTAATCAAGCCTTTATCCGCATTGGCCTGACTCCCGATTGCGGCGGCACTTTCACACTGCCGCGTTTGGTGGGAACGAAGATCGCTGCCGAGTTGCTGATGACCGGCGACGTCGTGCCGGCGGCGCGCGCCGCGGAATTGGGTATGATTAATTCAGTCGTAGCCGATAATGAGTTAATGAATTCCGCGCTAAAACTCGCTGAACGCTTAGCAGCAGCGCCGACCGCCGCCCTCGGCCGTATCAAACAGTTATTGCAAGCGAGCGCCACCAACAATGTCGCCACTCAACTTGAGTTGGAACGGACAACTCAAATTGAGTCTGGACAAACTAACGACTTCAAAGAAGGCGTAACTGCCTTTCTGGAAAAGCGTTCGCCGAGATTTGAAGGTCAATAAGTTCCCCGTGCAGGAGTCATTTAAGTTTGCGAGCCGGAGGTGAATTGGCCTACAATTTCGCCGCAATCGTCCCGTGGGCTTTATCTCAGGAATTATCGTGAAAGAGAAGAGTCTCCCGTCCTCTTCTCCAGCATCAACAAGGCTTACAAGTTGGCACTACCTCGCTCCTTTACAATTCTTTACTCCGGCTTAGCGATCCTGTTAACGACCCTGCTGGCGTGGCCGGCTACTTTTATTGCTGCGCCCAACTCAATCTGTCCGGGCGCAAGCTTCAATACGGCTCCGACTTTTCTCGTCGGCACCGACCCGCTCTCCATAGCCGCGGGTGACTTTGATGGGGATTCCAATTCCGACCTGGTAGTGGCGAACGGACCTCCCGACAACAATCTGTCGATTCTTATGGGCGATGGCGCGGGCAGGTTCGTTCCCGCATCCAGGATTCAAATACCATCGAATATAGCTTTTGGCTGTGTTGTGGTAGGCGACTTCAACAACGACGGCAATGCGGACATCGCCGGCACGTCCATCGCTTATGATGACGTTCAGATCATTTACGGCGACGGCCATGGCGCATTTTCGACCCCGGTTCCTTTTAAGGCGGGGCCGAGACCTCGGACCATGGTGGTTGCGGATTTCAATGCGGACGGGCGCGCCGATCTGGCTGTCGGCAATTTCGACTACTCGGAAGGCTTCACCCACCAGGTGTCGATCTTCCTGGTGGGTAATGGCGGCCTGCTGCCGGTGAAGAACGTCACGATTCGTTCGGAGCCGGTCTCACTTGACGCGGGAGATCTGAATGGCGACGGTAGGATCGACATTATGGTCGGCGGCTCGTCGCCCGATCAATTAATCGGCGATGGGGCAGGCAATTTCACGCGATTAGCGGGGCCAGCAAATCTCCAGTCTGTTGTGAAGATCGCCGACTTTAACAATGACGGTAAGGCCGACTTGCTGGGGGCGCAGCCTAACGGCGTTTACATGAACGTGCTGTACGGGGACGGCACCGGGGCCTTTCCCTCCTCTCTGGTTCTCCCGGAACTCTCTCCCAAGGCCGTGGTAGTGGGGGACTTTAACGCGGATGGCCGCGCGGATTTCGCCGTGGCCAGCGGCGGCTATAGTCGTATTACCGCGATGCTCGGTGCGAGCGGCGGCGGATTTCTCCGCAGTGAGTACACCGCAGGCTCAAAACCCGTTGGACTCATCGGCGGTGACTTTAACCATGACGGCAGACCTGACCTCATCGCGATTAACTCGGCTTCCACTGACTTATCAGTTCTACTCGGGACAACCGTCGGAGATTTTGCTGCTCCCCGAGGATATACGATACGAACCTTCCAGTTTGACTTGACCGTAGCTCCCAGCTCTATCGGGATCGCGGACTTTAACCGCGACGGGAAACTCGATGTCGCCGTAACCGATTTCAGCTCCCGGAGTGTTGTGATTTTTTTAGGTGATGGGCAAGGCACTTTATTCCTGGTCGGGAGCTACTACGTTGGGCCAAAACTGCCGACGTCGCTCACTATGGCTGACTCAAGCGGGGATGGACTCCTCGATATTCTGGTGGCCTTCAATAGTGACAGCACGGTCACCACTCTGCGTGGCAGAGGCGATGGCACCTTTGAAATACGGGCGCCTCAAAATCTGTTTAATGGGTCTATCCAGTATCTTTTCGCAGGGGATTTCAACGGAGATGGCAAACCGGATCTCGCCATGCTTTCGGGCAGGTCATTAATGATTGCCCTGAACATTGCCGAGGGGAGTTTCGGACCATCCAAAACCTGGACGATCGGGAGCGGCAGCGAAGGTGTCTTGGGGTATCCGCACGTTGCCAGGCTGGCTGACATAAATGGCGACGGGAAACTCGATGTCCTGGTTCCTAATGCTTCGTTAGGGCATGACGAAGACGATCGCATGTGGATCGGGTTCGGCGACGGCGCCGGGGGTATCGCATCGTCTTACAAGCTTGACGTGGGTACCAGTCCTAATGGATTGGTGGTCGCCGATTTTACCGGGGATGGCAAACTTGATCTGGCCGCATCGGTCAGCTTCGATTTTACACATAACGGGGTCTCCATCTTCATCGGCGACGGATCTGGTGGGTTTACTTTGCGAGAGCGCCATGACGCCGCGTCGGGCCCACGTGAAATGGCTAGCGGCGACTTTAACGGCGACGGCGTTACCGATTTAATTGTCGCCGGAGAAAACTGGAATGCTCTCTCGGTTCTGGTGGGTCAAGGAAATGGAAGTTTTGCGGATGCGGTAACCTATGGCCTCGCCGCGGGTAGGCACACTCTGGCAACGGGCGATTTCAACGGCGACGGAAAATCGGATGCGATGATTGCTGATTACAACGCGGGGACAGTCACCGCGCTGTTGTCGAGTCCCTGCGTGGTTCCAACTCCAACACCGACACCAACACCAACGCCCACTCCGACGCCCACTCCGACGCCAACGCCAACTCCTCCTCCCCTTTTGCTGGTCCAGGAAGGGACGAATCGCGCCATCGCGCTTGATTCAGTGAACCTGCTGGGCGAGCCATTCTCGCTGCAAACAGACTTTAACTTCAGCAGCGATCATCGCAGCCGGATAATGTTGTTTGCTACTAATGCCGCCTTACTGGGAGGCGAGAACCGGACAGCCGTCACCGCGCACGCGTTTGCAAGTGGTCAGACGTATCCCATGACCGTCGAATACGTGGGCCCGGTGCCGGGAATGGATTGGATGAGCCAGATTGTAGTGAGACTTCCCGATTTGCCAAGCGGAGATGCATCGGTCGGTATCAGCCTCCACGGCTTGGCGAGCAATGAAGTGCTAATCAAGATTCGTTAACCGTCAGCTCACCGCCGTAACGATCGAGGTACGGGCGCCGGTCAGTTCGGAAAAGTCCTTGGAGTAGATCGCGTCAACTTTGCGGACGCGGCCAATTGTTTCCGCCAGTTCATCGTTGGTGATAAATCCGTCGGCCAGGTTTTCGATCGCCCAACTGGGTATGTGGGCCGCAGTGTGAAGCAAGTCTTCCAAAAGATTCAGATACTGTTGCCGCGTCTCAACGCGCCCGCCCAGCTTGCCGGCGCTCTTTCGTTCCAGCTCAATCCAGAAATCGTTTCCGCGCCGCAGCCATTCTTCGCGCCAACCCAAGCGCCGGTTGGCGGTCCTGCCGCGCCGGGAATTGGCCGGCGGCAGGCGCAGGAACAGTAGATCGGTGTGATGGCGTTCCGCGAGAAAATCCTTGGCTTCCTGGTTTGTGCTCTGGTTACGCGCCAGGTTGTCGACTGGAATTGGCGCGGACTGATGCAGCCGGCGAAATACCAAAGAAAGCGAGAGCGGCTGGCGCAAACTCACCGTGGCGCCATCGAATGACATCACATAATCACCGACCATCATGCCCAGCGTTAGCGCGCACGCCCGCTTGTAAGGCGAACTCAACGACTCTGCGTTTTCACGCACGTTGTCGAACCACCAGGCGTCCGTTTCATTGAACCAGTCCAGCAGAGAAGGATTGGTGAATTCAGCTCGCGGCACGTAAGCGTCATCGAGCAGCATCTCGAGATCAGCTTCCGACAGCGTCTCCGAGTTGTTTTCGATTAGCGCCGTCGCTTTGGTCCACGCCCATTGCGCGCGATCGTTCGCGGCGACCCGAACTTTCCAGTGCTTCAGGTAAAGTCCCAACCCGGGTTCTCCGGTGAAGGGCAACGCCACTGAATGAAATTTCAAACGCCTTAAGACGCTCAGCTCAAATCCGAGCCAGCCGTTCGCGTTTATGCCGGTGCCGTGTAGATTGGACATGCGATCATACTATCCACAGATTACGCAGATTCCACAGACTCAAAACGAATAAAATAATTCATCGTCCGACGAAAGACTGCTCCAATTTCTCTAACCTTTTTTGTGCAATCCGCGGATTATGAACTCCTTATGATTAAATGCGCGCAAAAAGGAGCGTCAGCCTTCAGTATTTTGCTGCCAGGCCTTCGCCAGGCTCTCCTCAAGTTTCTCTTCCGGCGCTGCAACAGGCGCGAGGGCGTAGGAAGTCAATTCCTTCAAAGGTCCGAGCGCGAAAAATGCCTGGACCACATGAGGATCAAATTCCAACCCGGCCCATTCAGTCAGGTGTAACCGCGCGCGCGCTTCAGGGTACGCTTCGCGAAAGGGCCGTTTGTCCGTGAGCGAACAGTAGGCATCCGCCACCCGCAGAATGCGCGCCGCGAGGGGTATCGATTCAAACGACAAACCGTCTGGATAGCCGGTGCCCATCCACCACTCGTGATGCCAGCGAATTATTAACTGAGCTCCCCGATCGGCGCCGGCGCGGGCGGCTTCCTGTTCACCGATCAGCGGATGGCGGGCCAGGTCGACCCGCTCGTCCTGAGACAGCGATCCCGCGCGCCGAATATAATCGCGCTCCATCACCAGTTCACCCAAGTCGTGCGCATAAGCCGCCACGCGCAGCGATAAACGATCCTGCCGCCCCAGATGAAACAGTTTCGCCAGCTCGTCGGCTACGACGGCAATCCTGGATGCATGCGGGTGTTTATAGTCTTCGAATTCATCAGTGGCGACGCTGAATGGTTCGAACGTATTAAGAGCAGTGCCTTCGTTGTCGGCAAAAATCTGTACTGGTGCTGATGACATAGATTCCGATCGTTGTCTCTATAATATCCGCAGATTACACAGATTACACAGACTTGGAAAACCAAAGAAGTTTGCAGCAGTCGTTTTCATGAATCTGCGTAAGCTGCGAATGGGACCTGGCCTCACCAGTTTTCATTTAAGCGAGCGCAGTAACTGGCGCGCCGCTTCGTTTCCCGGTTCGAGTGCGACGGCTTTCTCCAGCTCGGTGTGCGCCCGGCGTGTGAATCCGAGTTCACGACAGAGCCGCGCCAGCATCACATGATAGGAAGCATTTGCCGGATCCAACGAAATTGCCGCCTGCAGTTCCGCCTCAGCCATGCGGCGAGCCTCCGGCTGCGCAATGAGGGCATTGCCATGATGGGCGCGGTAACGCGCTTCGGCTGGGGCGAGTTGGGCGGCTTCGGCAAAACACCTTAGCGCCACTCTTTCGTCTCCCTGTGCCAGCGCGGCCAGTGCCTGCTGGAACCTAACTTCGGCGCGCGCTTTTTCAGGAGATGTAGGTTTTGGTCCATTTCCGCCGGGCACGGTCGACGGTCCCGTTTGCGATTGCGCGCGGCGGGCATTTTGCATAGCGCGCCGAGTCAAATCGTCGGCGATAAGTTTGGCATCATAGGCGGAGCGCAGCGCCAAGTCTCCGAGGGTTTCATACGCCTGTGCAAAGCGGGCAAAGGCCGTCTCTACCCGCGCGTGTAATTCTCGGTTGGCCGACATGTGAAACCTGTCGGGGTGATAACTGCGCGCCAGTTTGTGATAGGCGCGTTTGATTTCATCGATGCTGGCGCCGCGCGGGAGATTGAGTACTTCATAGTGATCGTCGGCGTGGGCCACACGCGACAAGACATTTTCCAGCTCTCGCTCTTCGCGTTGTTTAAGCTTGGCCGCCACTTCTTCGTCGCTCGGCTCGGCCGGGGACGTTGCAATCCGCTGTTTCAGCGCTTGGGGCCACTTACTGCGTTCCAACAAGCCGACCAGCGCCAGGCCGTAGGCCACGCGCAACGCCTCAGCATCTCGCAGGCCGCTGAGCGCCGTCAGTTCGCTGCGCAACATGGAGGTCTCCAAACGCGACAGGAGAAAACCTTCTGCCGGTAACAGGCCGAGGCCATTCTCTGCGGCCGACGAGCGGGAAAACACTTCAGTGGGAACCGGAAAGCGGGAAACGATAAAACTTCGCGGCAGGCGACGGGCGCATTCCAACAAGAGCGGCCGCGAATCAACTTTAGTGTTCACCTGTTCCGCCAGCCGCACGCGCGGTTCGTACTTCCATTCCCCTTCGGTCCAGAGCAGCGCGGTGCGCAATACATCCGAGACTTGCTGGATTCTGAGTTTCTCAATCCCGGAACGCCATACCAGATCTTCGTTGATCAAAGCGGTGGCGAGGGCGCTGTCGTTTTGCCATACTTTTGACTGTTCCAGGTTCGCGAGTTGTTCAGCGCTCAGTGCGCCGCTGCGTTTCAGCACTTCCCCCAGGCGGTGGGTGCGTACGTTCGAAGTAGCGAAAACAATTTCGCCGGTTTCGAAATAGGCAACGACCTTGACCCGCTCGCGCTGAAGGCGGAGGGCGCCGGTCAACCGTGCGAAGCCCGCCTCGCGAATTAGTTCAGCCAGTGGATGCTCGCTTAATTGACCGTTCATGACGTGCAGGAAACCTTATCAAGACCGCAATCAACTATAGCCTAAGCGTGCGCGAGAATAGAAGGCGATAGGACGTAACCACGGGAAGAACTATTAAGGTTTGACACGATGTTTCGCGCCCCCTAGTATTCTTTACAACCCAACAGTTTCTTCGTCGAATCCCTGTTGCCCCGGGACAAGGATCAGGACGTTTTGTACCGTAAATGGATATCGAAACCAGCGCACAACAGACGGATGGGGCGGATAGCTCAGAACCGGATTCGATTGCCTCGGCCGGGAGTTCGAGGATGGATGCCGAGACCATTGCGGAGTTGCGGCGCTTCGCTGAGTACCGTTCGTTAATGCTCGCCAATCTCGCGCATGACTTGCGCACGCCCCTCACGGCAATCCTTGGATTTGCTGAAATCCTGATCGAGTTTGAAAGGTTGACTGAGTCACAGCGAGCGCTCTGCGACAGAATTCAAAACAGCGGCTGGGAGTTGCAGAACATGATTCAGGTGCTTTCAGACCTTTCGCGGCTGGACAGCGACGATTCGGCGCTCGTCCGCCGGGAATTCCCGTTGCCAGGTACGTTGCGGGAATTGGAAAGTGCTTTCTTGCGGAAACTGCAAAAGAAGAAAATCTCGCTGGTGTGGGAGGTTGCCGATGATTTGATTTCGCTGAATTCGGACCAAAGCAAGTTGCGGCAAGTGCTTTACAACCTGCTGGCGTGTGCGATAGCGCGAAGTCCGATCGAGGGGAATATTCGTGTGGCTGCGACGGCGAGCGAAGGAAAAGGGCTGCTGTTAAGAATTGAAGATGAGGGCGAATTTCTTGACTGTGCGCTGGGCTTCGACGCGCTTAGTGCCTGTGTGGCCGGCGACAATCCCACGCTTCAGGGAGTTGGTCTCGAAATTTCGCAAAGACTGGTACAAGTGCTGGGCGGCGCCATCAAACTTGAAAGTCGTAAGCCACGCGGGCTGGCAATCGTGCTTCACTTGCCAATCTGAATCCTGAAAATCACTAGCCGATCGGGTTTGCATGGATCGTCAGTCTTAGTCCGACGCTCGCAGTTGCTTTCGATCCGAACGACCGACCGTAGCGCCTGTGCACAGAAGAGCCACATTACTTTCCCCCCTCTAGGCAAGCGGAGAGGGGGTTGGGGGGGAGAGGTGGCGTGAGCTAAACCCCACCTCTAACCCTTCCGCGTTTACGGGGGAAGACCACGGCCGAATCTGAGTTTCTATGCCTAAGCATTGTAGGGCCAAGAGTCAGCGGTTTCTCGGTTTCTGCCTCGTGCTATGATTCTGAAAACGTAAACTTTGGAAAAACTGATCACGATGTCTTCATTGGAATCCCAAACCGTGCCGCCCGGCACACCCGAGATTGAGGTGCGCGAGTGCACTACGGTCGCAGAGTTCGATGCCTGCGTTCGTTTGCAGCGCGAGGTTTTCGGTTTGCCCGATCTTGAGATTTCGCCGCGCCGCCATCTGATTGTGTCGCGCGAGGCCGGCGGCTGGACGCTGGCGGCGTTTGCGAAGGGCGAGATGGTTGGGTTTGTGCATCAGGTGGTTGGGGTGCGCGACAAAGAGATCATTGGTTACTCCCACATGATGGCGGTGGCCGCCGAATATCAAAATCAGGGAGTTGGAGCGCGTTTGAAGTGGGCGCAGAGGGCGCGCGCTTTGGCTGAGGGCCGCGAAATAATCAAGTGGACGTGGGAACCACTGCGCGCCCGCAACGCGCATTTCAACCTCAATCGGCTGGGGGTAGTGGTGCGGTCATACGCGGTGAACTTCTACGGCACAGACTATTCGACCGATCCGACTTTGAGCGGGGATCAGAAGCCAGGCCTGGACAGCGATCGTTTGTTTGCCGTGTGGGAATTGCGTTCGCCGCGGGTGCAAGCGCTG
This sequence comes from Blastocatellia bacterium, assembly GCA_034665305.1. GTDB lineage: Bacteria > Acidobacteriota > Blastocatellia > Pyrinomonadales > Pyrinomonadaceae > DASXRU01. Next base: position 72,094 of record JAXDFZ010000012.1, read on the forward strand.
GCGGCGGGCGATGAAGATAAGTTGGGGGAGCCGGTAGGATCCATTGAGATTCCTCCGGACTGGGCGGCGTTAGTAAAAAACGATGTGGCGCAAGCGGGTTCTGAGCTGTTGCGCGTGCGCGGTCAGTTTCAGGAAGCCTTTGCCGCTGGTTTGGTCTGCCGGGGGTTTCAACGTGATAACACGCATCCGCGCTATTTGCTGTTTGATTAGTTTCGGGTTCGGAGTCTCAGGTCTCACGTCTCACTCTGATCCCCTTCCGTTGGTGATAGCTTAAGACTTGTGTCTTGAGACTGAGCTTAAAACCCGAACCTGAGACCTGAGACACTGAGACTCCGAACCCGAAACTCGAAACTCGAAACTCGAAACTCGAAACTGATCTCCCATGCCGCTGACTCGCTTCGATCGTTACGTCGACCGCCACGCGCGGGGTTTTACCGAGCGGCTGCAGAAACTCTGCCGCATGCCGTCGGTAGCTGCGCGCGGTACCGGCATGCGCGCGATGGCCGAGGCCGTCGAGCAATTGATGCAGCAGGCCGGCGCCGGCACGCGCGCCTTCCGGCTCGGCAATGGCTATCCCATCATTTACGGAGAATTCGGTGGCGGGCCGCGTAGTTTTCTGGTTTATGGCCATTACGATGTGCAGCCCGTCGGCCATCTAACCGATTGGTCGTTTGGTCCGTTCGCCGCCAGTGTGGTTGACGGCAAACTTTATGCGCGCGGCGCGGCCAACAGTAAGGGCGATCTATTGGCGCGGCTGGCTGCGATTGAGGCTTATCAGAAAACTTACGGCAAGCTTCCGGTCTGTTTGCGGTTCGTAGTCGAAGGCGAAGATGGCATGGGCAGTCCCAGCCTGTATCGTTTCGCGGCTGAGAACGCGGACATGCTCGCTGCCGACGGATGTTTCTGGGATGAAGGACAGAAGGACACAACAGAGCGTCCCATCATCAGTCTGGGCTTCAAGGGAATCACGTTTATCGAGCTTCGCGTCCACGGCCCGCGCAATGAGTTGCACTCAAAGTGGGGCGCGATTGTTTCCAATCCGGCATGGCGTCTGGTACAGGCGTTATCCACGCTGACTTCGCCCAAAGGCGTCATTACGATCGATGGTTTTTCATCTCATGTGGCGCCGATCACGCGCGAAGATTTAGATGCCGTCAAGTCAATTGAGCTGGACGAGGCCGGATTGAAACGGCAGTTTCGCATCGGCGGTTGGTTGCGAGGAATGAAGGGCGCGACTGTGGTGCGCGAACACATTTTTGGACCGACCTGCACGATCTGCGGAATACAAACGGGACACACGGAAGCCGGCGCCAAAACCGTGTTGCCCAGTAACGCGATGGCCCGCCTGGATTTTCGTCTGGTACCAAATCTAACGCCACAGATAGTTGTGCATCTGCTGCGCGAGCATCTTGACGCCCGCGGCTTTACCGACATTGAAATTATCGAGCTGGGCCAGGCGCCGCTGGCAAAGTCTTCTCCGCATTCGTCGGTGGCCCGGGCCGCGATCGAGTCGGCAGTGGAAGTTTACGGTTCCGCGCCCATCGTCTATCCGATGGATCCGGCCAGTGGACCGGTCGGAGCAGTTTGCGGCGCCAGCAACCCGCCTACACCAGTCGTTTCGTTCGGCACCAGTTATGCGGCTTCGAACCCGCATGGGCCTGACGAAAACATTCGCCTGGATGATTTTTTGCAGAGCATAAAATATTTCGGCCGCATCATTCATCACCTCGGCGAGGCGGGAAAAACAACCAAGAGCAACGCGGGCGCCGGCCGGACCAGCGGAGTTACCAAAAGCGGCAGCGGCGCGCGCGCACTCAAGAGCGAGCCCAAGGATGAGTTGTAGGGGTGGCACTCCGTGGCCGCCCCATTTGTGTAACTTGCGACATCTGGCGCTGATTGAAGAACAATAAAAGGGGGCGGCCACGGAGTGCCGCCCCTACAAGCCGGCGCGAGTAGGGGATTAGGTTGCCCAGTCTTAAGTCCATCGAAAAAACAATCAGCGAACTGCGTGACGAAGTGCGGCGGCACGAGGAACTGTATTACGTTTCCGACAGCCCGGAGATTGCCGACAAGGAATATGACGAACTGGTCGAGCGTCTGCGCGAGTTGGAAGAGCAGTATCCACAGTTCCTTTCGCCGGACAGCCCCACGCAGCGAGTCGGGGGACGGCCGGCGGAAGGCTTCGCCGAGTATCTGCATCGCCGCCCGATGCTGTCCCTCGATAACAGTTACAACCTTGAAGAGTTGCGCGCGTTTGATCAGCGCTGTCAGAAACTGGCGGACGGGCGCCCGGTGGAATATGTTGCCGAACTCAAGATCGACGGCCTCTCGCTTTCGCTGCATTACGAAGACGGCAAACTGGTCCGCGGCGTAACGCGCGGTGACGGCCGTCGCGGCGAAGACGTCACGCAGAATGTGCGCACCATTCGCAGCATTCCGCTAAAACTGAAACCTGCTTCCACCAAAATTGCGGCCACAATCGAAGTGCGCGGCGAGGCTTATCTTTCCCGCCAGGTGTTCGAAAAGATAAATGCTGAACTGGAAGACGCGGGCGAACCGCGTTTGGCCAATCCCCGCAATGCCGCCGCAGGGGCGATCCGGCAACTGGATCCCAAACTGGTAGCCAAACGCCGCCTCGATCTTTTTCCCTACGATGTGATCAGTGGCGAGCGCAAAGCCTTTGCGACTCACTGGGAATCGCTGGAGTGGGTAAAGGAAGCGGGCTTCCATGCGAATCTCCATCGCGCGTTGTGCGCAACGATTGAAGAAGTGATCGAATTCTGCAACGCGATGGAGCCGCTGCGTGACGAGTTGGGATACGAAATCGACGGCGTCGTGGTGAAAGTGAATTCAACTGCTCTGCAGGATGAATTCGGCGCTACCTCAAAAGCGCCGCGGTGGGCCATTGCCTACAAGTATCCCGCGCGCCAAGCCACTACGCAGGTACTGGCCATCACAGTCCAGGTAGGACGCACCGGAGCATTGACGCCCGTTGCGAATCTCGAGCCGGTGCTGTTGGCGGGCACAACCGTGGCGCGCGCGACGCTGCACAACGAAGACGAAATTCGCCGCCTGGGCCTGCGCATCGGCGATTGGGTGCTGATTGAAAAAGGCGGCGACGTAATTCCGAAGGTCCTGAAAGTGATTGAGTCGCGCCGCACCGGGGGCGAGAAGCGTTTTCGCATGCCCACCAAGTGTCCGGTTTGCGGCGGCGTAATATCGCGAGTTGAAGGCGAGGTCGTAGCGCGCTGCATCGCCGCTGACTGTGCCGCGCAGTTGCTGGGCCGCCTGCTGCATTTTTCCTCGCGCCGCGCCATGCGCATCGAAGGATTGGGCGAGTCACTGGCCGAGCAACTCCTGGAAAGTAAGCTCGTGCATGACGTTGGCGATCTTTACACGCTGAAGCTTGAGGACGTCGCGGCGCTGGAACGAATGGCGTTGAAATCAGCGTCGAACCTGATGGCCCAGATCGAAGCCAGCAAGGGACGCGATCTTGCGAACCTGATTTACGCCCTCGCGATCCGCCACGTGGGCGAAAGGACTGCGGGCATCCTGGCTCGTCACTTTGGATCGCTCGCGCGCCTGAGCGAAGCCAGCGTGGAAGAGTTGGACGACATACATGAAATTGGATTGACCGTGGCCCAGAGTGTGCGCGACTGGTTTGATGATGCCGGCAATCTCAAGCTTTGCGAGCGGCTGCGCGCTGCCGGTGTGCGCACGGAAATTGAACAAGCGGCCGGGACAGTCAGCGACAATCGTTTCGCCGGAAAACAATTCGTTCTGACAGGGAAGCTGGAAACGCTATCGCGAGACGAGGCGCGCGCTCTGATTGAATCAAGAGGCGGGCGCGTGACTTCCACAGTCAGCAAGAAAACTGATTATGTCGTCGCCGGAGAAGACGCAGGCTCGAAGCTGGACAAAGCACAGGCGCTGGGGTTGAATGTTATTGATGAAGCAGGATTACAGTCTTTACTCGGATAAGGTCACCAATGATTGATGCGAATGATATGTCAGAACCTATGAGCTCGCTGGAACAACCAAAACTCGAACTTCTCTACACGCTCTTTTGCGACGACGTACGGCTGGAAGTGGGCAACAAACTTTCGTTAATGGGCGTCTTTCAAAATATCATGGTGCAGCAGTTGCCGGTGTCGCTGATTAAGTTCGCGGTCGTGAATCACTGGCGTGGCGAGGGAGTGCATTTGTCGGAAGTACGCATCCTGACTCCGGATCGGCAGCACCCGATAGTCGTTTCCCAACCGACCCGATTCGAGATTCAGCCGGGCGGCTATGCTGACAACATTAGCTTCTTCGTGAACGTTACCTTTCCTACTGCTGGTGAGTATTGCGTGCAGACCCTGATTGATTCGAATCTCTTCGATGAGCAAACGCTGGTCATCGCCGATGAACAATCGGCCCGCGCGACTGACGTATCGGAGACAATAAATTAGCTTTACCTTAAAAATCGGCTTGCACGAACTTCGACGTATAGCGTCGGTGGAGTCTAGCCGTGGCTTTGAAGCCACGGTCTCGAGTTCTCAAAAAAAATGAATATTTTGTCGCGTCAGCGACGAGGGCATATCTACCGTCGCTACGCGACGATAAGACATCGACGTTGATGTTGTTCCCGGCCTTGAAAGACCGGGCTAAACCTCATCACGACGCTACGCGTCGTAAAAACTAGAGGCTAAAGATTGGGATCTAAAGATTAAAGGCTGGAAACAGCGCTCCCTAGCCTCTAGTCTCCAGCCTCTAGCATCCAGATGCTGGTGGGGATGAGAGGACTTGAACCTCCACGATGTCGCCATCACAGGCTTCTGAGACCTGCGCGTCTGCCAGTTCCGCCACATCCCCGTGTGTGAGCCACTATACGAACGGCGCTTGGAAAGTGTCAAGAAAGGAAACTTTTCCTCTCCCAAACATTTCCAAGCGCCGTGTTAATTACGCGATCGTGCCAGCATCGCGAAAATTCGAAAAGGTTCTATCGATTACGCCGAAGGTACGCGCGTCGTTGTGCCAGCGTCCAGGTGGACCGATTATTGTTGAGACGATTGCGGACCCGGTATCCCCGTGGCACAAAGCCTTCATTACGCCACGCCAGGTTGCGCCGGTGACGTCCTCTTCCATCAAGTCGTCCATCCCGGGCGTCGTGACCGTTCACAAACTTCCGCAGCTTCTTATCAGAGTTCCATCCTGAGTGACGACCGCGTCCGTGACCGCGTCCCTGGCTGTTGCCCTGCGCAAACGATGTAGCCGGCGCCGCTACCATAATCAACAGAGCGAAAGCCATCGCCGTCAGAATGCCTACCTTGGTTTTTGATTTATTCATACTTTTCCCTCCAGCGTTAATAAGCTTAGCGTTGCTGTCCGCTCGCTTTCATGATTCCCTTATGTTCTTAAAGACGTTCTTACGGGAGAGTGCTTTTAAGCTTCAATCACTGTGCCAAGGCGCGGAGCGGGAAAACCCCTATTTAAATGGACATAGTTAGTTTGAGTCGGTTCAGAACGCACCATATCGGGACAATTCAGACGTATGGAAACGGATAGGCGGGCCGTAACGCAAACTGTTAGTTTGCGTTGGTGGAGGCCTTCAACGCACGCCGCAAACTAACAGTTTGCGTTACAGAAAAACAAACAGCGCACCACTAAACGCATCAACCCTCTGCCGACGCTCTGCAGAAGTTTGTTATAGTGCCTCTTGAATCGTTCAGTATTTGGAAGGCGGAAAGGCCCTGACACCCGAGACAATTTCTGAGCGGCTGGCTGCAGTGCGGCTGCAAATTGCGTCCGCGGTTGAGCGAAGCAAGCGCGCGCCCGAAGACGTGACGCTCGTGGTTGTCACTAAAACGCATCCGCCCGGCATTGTCAAAAACGCAATCGCCGCGGGAGTTACTGACCTTGGCGAGAACCGCATCCAGGAGGCCGACGAGAAGATTGCGGCAGTGGGCCGGAACGCTGCGCGTTGGCACTTGATTGGACATTTGCAGTCGAATAAAGCACGTCGCGCCGTGACGCTGTTTGATCTGGTTCATTCGCTCGATTCCGCGGAGCTAGCGCGGCGCCTCGATCGCATGTGCGAAGAGGAAGGCCGCGCAGAGCTGCCGGTCCTGGTTCAATTGAATCTGGCTGGGGAGAAAACAAAATCCGGAATCGCCGTTCGCGACTTGTCTAAGGTTGTTGAGGCTGTTACCGCCTGCAAGCATTTGCGGCTCAGCGGTCTGATGACGGTGCCGCCATTCTTTGCCGATAGCGAAATGGCGCGGCCGCTCTTTCGACGACTACGCGAGTTGCGCGACGAATTGAAAGCTCAGGGAGTGTTTGCCGCCGGCCCGGGAGAACTCTCTATGGGAATGACTCACGACTTTCCCGTGGCGATCGAGGAAGGAGCCACGCTCGTGCGGATTGGCACGGCTATTTTTGGCGAGCGGGGCTGAATGCAGGCGGCAGTCGGCAGGGGCAGGCGGCAGGCAATTGTTATCGACTTTCATCTAAATGACTCGATCGACATGCGATCCAACTCCTTGGGTGCGGCGGCGTGACGCGGCTTTGCCTGTGGTCGCATTAACTTCACCGTCCCTGGCAACGCATGGCTGACCAAGGCGGCGTCAGGCAGCCGCACTCCAAGGAGTTGCCGCTGCCATAGCTTGTGCGGTCAGACAGGAACTGAATTCTGAATATGCCAATCGTTAACTTAGTTGCTCTAGCTCTTTACTACGTGATGGTCGCAGTTATCGTCGGCGTCATTGTCCTGGTGTTATTGCGGGTGGGGGTTGAATACGCTGATCTGAATCCCTTCTCCTGGACCAAACTTACAGTGCGCCGTTTTTCGGATCCACTGGTAAACCCGGTGCGCCGTGGATTGATGCGGGTAGGTCTCGACCAGAAATTGGCGCCGCTGGTAACAATTCTAATCACTGTTCTGGCCGGTTGGTTCGTGTGGAAGTTGGTAGCCGCGGTCCTGTTTACCATCGATGGAGTAATCGCGAGCGTCATATTGGGAGCGCCAATCCGACTGGCAGGTTTCGTGCTGTTCGGAATCCTCGCGGTCTATTCACTACTGATCATGATGCGCGTGATCTTTTCCTGGGGCATGAGCTATGGCAATCGCGTGATGAGATTTTTGATTCGAGTGACCGAACCAATTCTAGGGCCGGCGAGGCGATTGATTCCCACCATGGGAATGTGGGACATCTCGCCAATACTTGTGATCCTGCTGCTGCAACTGCTGCAAGGTGCCGTAGCGGAAATGCTTATCCGCTAAGTTGTAGGGGCGGCACTCCGTGGCCGCCCCCTTTTT